>NZ_JAARRM010000002.1:0-564328 GCF_014223975.1 Listeria aquatica
TTCTCCTTTTTTTGGTTTAATAGGGTGAATCTATCATTTCCCAAGTTAACGTCGTTCGGTAATGACCTGCTTGTTTTCTCGTTTCCTTGGGTAGAACTACTTGTATACTTTTCCTTGCTTGTTCTCTGCTTCCTCCAAAAATATTAAGCCATGTGCCTGCACCAGTTCCAGCTTTTGCGACAATCACGTCGCTTGCACTTTCACCTGTTGCATCCAGCACAATTTTTTGGAAATTTCGTGGTGTTTTCTTATTTGTCATACTCCTAAGTGTACTGTTTAAAAAGATGATTTCAGCACCTTGTAATACCGCTTTTCCGCTCTTCAATTGCCCATTTTGCTTTACCGTCAAACGATAGCCACCAAGCGTTCCTCGATTATCTGTCACCTGAACGTAATTCGGAACCTCCTCAGATTGACCAGTTGAAATAACTGTCACCGGTGTAAGCGCAGCAAAATAAGTTTCCGTCTGACCAGTGATTTCGTGAGACCCAAACTGAATGTTTGAAGCAAAGTCAATACTGAGTGGACCAGGTGTCCCTGGATTCGCACTTTTTGGCTGTATCTTTTCATTCGGTTGCACTGGATTTAAAGGCTTTGTATGATCATAATTAGGCTTATAATAAGCATCTGCTCGTGAGCTAGAGATAGAATCTATTCCGCTAGCAGAAACTTGATTGAAGATAGGGAATAGTAAAAATCCACTTCCTAGTAAAATAAGCGTGACCTTTCCAAACTTCCTGTTTTTCTTTCTTAACAGGAAAAAAATGCCTACGATAAGTAGCAAGCCTGCCCATATAATCTGCCAGTCCTGCGTATCACCAGTATGTGGTAATTGAGAAAGGGGGAGTTTCTCCGTGCCAGATCCAGCTTTATAACCCGGCTTCCCACCTTTACCTGTTTCGCGTTGTTGTTTGTTGTTAGCAAAAGGCTTTTTTTGCTGATTTTCTGGCTTCGCTTTCTCTTCTGGAATACTTGGTTTGCCCTTTGGAGTTTCTTTAGGTTGTTCTCCTGTTAGCGTAAGGCCGACCGTTGACTCATACCCAGTTGCTGAAACGAGATGTGACGGAATAAGCAAGGAAACTGTAAATCCCAAGAGTAGACACAACCAAACTTTTTTCATCGTCAAACTCCTCTTTATGGTGTATTTTCAAGTGTCCAAACAATTTTTGTTTGGTATACTTTTCCGCTTCGTATGTTTCCTGGCATGAGATCAAGCATTAGACCAGTGTTACCAGCTGGATTCAAATCAATTTCGGTTAAGCCCTCACTGGCTGTTTCTTTTTGAAAAACTGGGGTTGTCCCTTGAGTATTTATCGGCGTATAACGGATGTTTCCGTCCATATTTTTAGATGCAAGGACCAAACTATCAGGAAGCTTTTCTTCTTCATTTATTTTAAATGGTGCTTCAAGCATAGCCGTTAATTGCCATCTAGTTTTTTCAGACCGGCCATCCTCAACTGTCACTTTCGTTTCTTCTTGTGGCTTAATACGTTGTTCAAAAGATCGTATTTTCTGCATGCCAAATTGAATATCTGATGGAATTTTTTTTATACTCAACGTTCCAGGTATAACAACTGCTTGAATAGTTTTTTCAACATCTTTGACACGTAAAGTTATCGTATAGGTTCCTGCTTTCTCCGAAAATACTCCTCGATTTGTAACAATAATGTTATCTGAGATATCATTTCCTGCTGGGACTCCCCACGCTCTAGCTTTAGCTTGCTTCAAGATAAACGCATCCCATTCAGTTTCATCTTTTGGTAACTCTCTCGCTTTTACCATAAAATCTTCTGCCTGGAGCATCGCTTCCTTTGAAACGGAGCTATTCTGATCCTTTACAAAAACCGGAACTGAAACAGAAACTTTGTTCCCTGCTTTATCCGCAATCTCAACAACAGCTTCTGATTTCCCTACAACCTCTATATCAGGCTTTTTCAGTAATGTATAACTCAAATTATCATCGTCATTCCCTGCGTTATCTCGCACATTTGTGACAAGCATCTTTGCCTTAAGATCAAAACTTGATCCTACTTGTATAAATTGAGTAATAGCATCTGCACTTGGTGGTGTTGTATCTTGAACTGTTTTAGCATCTGACTGAACGCTTTCATTTCCTGCCATATCTTTCGCAACCGCAACATACTCTAAATAAGGTACAAGAGGTTTTTGACTCGCAGCAAGCACAAGTGTAAAGTTGCCCTTTGCATCCGCTTTTGTTGTGCCTAAAACGGAATGGTCAGAAACCCGGTAAATCGTGACTGAACTATTTGCCTCAGCTGATCCAACGAAACTTGCATCTTTATCCGTAATCGCATTTAAAATAGGTTTATCTGGAGGTGTTTTATCCTCAACAATGGTACTTGTGAGCGTTTCTTTTCCATTCAAAAAGGCATAAATCCAAATTTTATTGCCAGCAGTTAGATAATTTCCTTCTGGAAGAACAAAAGTAAATTCGCCCGTTTTTTCATCTGCGCGGATATGATATTTTTTCGTATCCCCTTCTGCTTGACCTTTAATGGTGCCTGGTGGAATAGCACTGTCTCCAGTAAATGTGATCCAAGCGCCTGGATTTGAAACACCGTGAATCACATGACTATTTAAAGCATCATGATTATCCGAAAGTGAATCAATCATCACCTTTACATCTGGAATATACTCAAAGAGAACTCGTTTAAAGTTTTGTGTCCGGTAGTTTTGAACAAAGCTCGCAGCGATTGGGCTAGAAATACTTTTACCAGAGGCTGATGTAACGTTGCTCCCGCTGTAGGAAACCGCCATTCCGTACATTGGATACCAATCATAAGTAGGGCTTGTTTTAGCTGCATCTGCAAAACTCCAAGCTTTAACTCGTTGAATTGATGCGTTGAATGTTCCACTCGCCATTGAGATTAATCTTGTACCAGCATTCGTATTTCGCCTTGCATCAAGATCTACGCCACCAGCATCCATGAAACTAAATGTTGAAGCTCCACCAATTGAAATCAGATCTTTTGCCGCAGTTCCATCTGAAGAAACTTTGAACGTTCCTTTTTTCCAATCTTAAAAGTACTATTGCTTCCCGTCTTTACAAGACTCGCTTTTCCAGTACCTTGATTATTTGCTGTAATCGCAAGATGTGCGCCACTTTCGACATCAAATTTCGCTCCGCCACCTATGTTAATTGGATTTTTGTTATATGCATCTGTAAATGGTCCATTCATTTCCATATTGAGTGTAGCCCCATCACTTACAAGAACTTCAGATCCATTTCCAAGCAAAATACCACCACGACTTGATCCTATTGGCGTTTTGATATTAACTTTGGCATCATTTGCGATATGGATATTACCGTTTAATTGGATCGTTGTCCACGAACCTTCACCCGAAAAACCATCGCCGCCACCAGTTAAGTCCAATATGGCACCTTTTTCAATTGAAGCTGTACCAACTGTTCCTCCTGTTCCAAGCATCAACACCGTTGCGTTCTCCGTTGTTCCTATATAATGTGAATTCTCCTTAAATGTAATATTGGTTACCTCAAGGTTCGTTTGATTCGTTTGTGCGCTATAGCGAATACCATCAAACGGACTTACATAGGAATTAACAGATTTATTGACAACATTTCCAGCAACCGAAAAATCGGCTTGATAAGATGCTGTGAACTGTGCTCCTGTGTAGTTTACATCTTGAATCGAGTAAGATGACGCTGCAGAGGTATTCCCTTGAAGACGAAATGGTCCCCAAAAGTCTTGTCCATACATATCTAGATCATATACGTTAACATCAATCTTTGTTGTGTTGAAATTCAACCAATAACTACGTCGTCGAAAATCCACTTTAATTCCTGGACGTGCACCATGCACAACCAAATTACGTGCGGGTACAGTAGTGTTTGCTTCGCCTGCTCCTGTAGCTGAGTATTGTGTAAATGCAAAATCATTCATCACAATGATTTCACTTATACTAGCATTAGCCATTGCTGCATCCATTTCAGTCGCATTCGTAACATAAGCAGTAATACCAGCCCGAGCCATTTTTCCTTTTACTTGTGGAACTTCTTGTGCCTTTATAGGTACATTAACATCTCCAGAATCTACTTTTTCGATTGTTTTTTTTCTGTCCACAACAGCAACTTTCAACGTGTTAGAATATTCCGTTTTTTCATCTGAATATTTTTTAGCTGTCAGCGAGTAGTCCCCTGATTTTTCTGCTAGAAACAAGAGCTTTACTCTTTGAGAATTAAAAGCCTTAGCAGGAAGAACCACTTGATTTTTCTTTTCATCAAATTCGACAGCTGAACTTTCATTTTCCTTTTGTGTTTCCTTCAGCAAAAATTGTAGCCCCTTTGGCACATCAATAACAGCTAAATCTGAATCCTTCAAAAAATCGCTACTTGCCGTAACCGAAAAGGCTTTATTCGAATAACTATACGCTTTAGAAGTAGTCAAAGTAAATTGCTTCGAAGCATTTACTTGATTCAGTAAGCCACTAATTCCAATTGGAAGTGCCAGACCAAAAATCAAGATTAAACATCCAATTACAAAATAGCGATATCCTTTCCTTTTTCCCAAAATCTCACCTCGCTTCACTGTGGAATCATGCTTACAAATTGATGTTGATTGCAGAAAATCATTCTTATTAATAAGTAAGCTTCTATAATTTATCACATGAAGTTTCACTAAAATAGAAGTGGCGAATACACTTTACCCAAAAAACCGGACTAAATTATGTCAAAAAGTTCACAGAAATAGTTCTTGACAAAAAAAGAACATCCTCGTTTCGAGAATGTTCTTTTAATCATATAGACCCTATTCCCTGTACCCTGAAGCTGTTTCGGATAGAACCTGACTTAATGTTTCAATGTTTTCTCTTCCTATTGTTTGTAGCCATTCGCGCGTTTTAGCTTCCCCATCTTGAATGAAAATAGCAACTGCATCTTTCCATGTTGCCCGCCCACAAAGAACACCATTAAAATGGGACCCAGCTTGTTTAGCAAATCGAAGTGTTTCTTGAAATAGTTCTGCACTAACTCCAGCACTTAAAAAGATAAATGGATGTGTAGAAATTTCACTTTGAAGTTTAAAATAATGAGCCGCTTCTTCTTTTGTATAAACTGCTTCTGAACCGAATCCTTCCACATATTTCATATTAACAGGCACTTCTACTTTTAATACATCTGCCCCGTAACGTGGTTTGGAGAACTCACGCATCATTTCAATTACCTTTCGTGGTTTTAATTTGGCGAATTCCTTTTCATCACTTACTTTTGCGTCATAAGATAACAGTTCTAAATAGAAAGGAATTTCTTCTGCCTCACATTCGGAACCGATGCGTTCGACAAAAGCATGTTTTTGTTCGTTAATATCTTCTGCTTCGTCTACATCATAATAAAGAAGAAATTTCACAGCGTCGGCGCCCAGTTCTTTAATTCGTTTGGCAGACCAGTTTGGCAATAAATCAGGAAGCCGCCCTGGCACGCTTGCGTCATATCCTGTCTTTTCATAAGCAATTAAAAGCCCAGCTGAATCCGCACGCTTTTCTGCTGCCGGAAGCCCATATTCTGGGTCAAGCAAAATGGAAGAGGCGTAAGGGGTTAATTCTTCCGAGACAAGCTGTTTAAATTGGCGGATATTTTCATCCGTCCCTTTTTCCCCCATCATTCTTTTAAGCGCTCCACGCTGATCAATCGCAAGTGCACTAATAATATGGTTTTTATTGGCTAATTTCGTCATTGCTTCTTGTTTAGTCATGATTTTCCACCTTTTCTTTAAATAATTGTTCGATTTCATTTTTTGTTTTTGCTTGCATTAATTCGTTAATAAATGACTCATGAACGAGCAGTTTGGAAATCTCAGAAAGGATAGCTAGATGTCCATGAGCTCCACCTTTTGGAATAAGCATGGCTAACACAAGCCTTGTTTCAGAATCATCAAGTGAATTCCATTCCACACCATCTGCTAGTTTCATGATAATAAGTGCCGGTTTAGCAATTTCTGCAAGTTCCGTATGTGGAATGGCTATCCCATGTTCCATCCCCGTCGTGCTTTCTTTTTCGCGTGCTTCAAAGCCGGAGACGACTGCTTTTTTATTCGTTGCAAGTCCACTACGAACAGCAATATCTGCTAACTGTTCAAAGCACTCCTCTTGCGAGCTCACTTGTACATCTGTGAAAATAAGATCGTTTCGAATCACATCTGAAAGTGAAACAGGTTCCGCTTTTTCAGTGACAACCGTTTGTGGGCTGACTTGTTTTTTTCGTTCTTGTTTTTGGGCACTACGATTCTGATTCCAAGCCATCAGTGCCCCAGCAACAATAGAACCTAGTAAAATGGCAAATACCCAAAGAAGTGAATGAGTCACAATCGGCAGTACGATAAAACCTCCATGCGGTGCTGGTACTTGAACTTGGAATAAATACGTTAAAATCGCAGCAATAGCTGATCCAATCATCAAGAACGGGATAACAACAAGCGGCTTTTTCGCTGCAAATGGAATCGCACCTTCTGTAATATGCGTCGAGCCAAGCAAGAAGTTTACATAGCCAGCACTTCTCTCATCTGCTGAGTAGGCTTTTCTTGCAAACAACACGGCAAATCCTGTCGCGAGTGGAGGCGCGATACATGCTGCGGATACTCCTGCCATGAAAAAGTAGTTTCCTTGGGCAAGAAGGGCTGTCCCAGTAACGTAAGCCGCTTTATTAACAGGGCCACCCATATCGAATGCACACATGGCACCAACAATGAGTCCCAGTAAAATTGGATTGGAATCTTGGAAGCCAGCCAGAAAGTCCATCATCCCTTTGTTAATGGTTTCCATCGGTGTTGAAAGTAGCCACATTGAAAGACCTGCGATGAAAATCCCAAGAACTGGGAAAAGGAAAATAGATTTAAGACCATCAAGTTGCTTAGGCAATCCTTTTAAGAGATGGGAAAGTCCAAGCATGACGTAACCTGCTAGGAAACCGCCGACGATACCTCCCAAGAAACCGGTTCCATTTGTGAAAGCAATCATCCCGGTAATAAATCCAATAATGAGTCCTGGTCGTTTGGCGATGGCTTCTGCGATATAAGCTGATAGAATGGGAACCATTAAGTTCATTGCAATGCCACCAATGGATTTTAGATAGAATGCAAATTCGTTATATTCGGCGCTTTTTGGATCGGCAGAATTGATACCAAACATGAAACTGATGGCTACCATGACACCACCTGCAACAACAACGGGTAGCATATGGGAAACCCCATTCATTAAGTAAACATAAATTTGATGCCAGAAAGAGGGTTTTTCTTCGGCCGACTGGTTCGCTGAGCTTATAGAGGCTCCGCCCGTTGCATGATAAACAGGAATTGTATCGGATAGTGCTTTTTGGATGAGTTCAGGGGCTTCTTTGATGCCGCGTCCAACGGAAACATCAATTACTTTCTTGCCGGAAAAGCGTTCTTTACGAACATCTTTATCCGCTGCGATAATCACGACATCAGCGGCATCAATCTCAGCTTGTGTTAATTCATTTTGGATACCTTCTTGGCCGTGTGTCTCTACTTTGATGGTAACGCCCCGATCTGCTGCAGCTTTTTCAAGGGCTTCTTGTGCCATGAAAGTATGAGCAATACCTGTTGGACAACCAGTCGCTGCAATAATTTGATAGGTTTTCATTTTTAATACTCCCTTCTTAACGAAATAACTTCAATTTGGTCAAGTAGTGCGTCAAGGTCTGTGAGATCGCCAAGTCCCGCTGTGAAAGCCGTCGCTGATCCAGCTGCTACGGCATATTTCAGTGCTTCTTGTAAAGAGGCTTGTTGTAGTCTTTTCCCGACAAACGCTGCAAGTAACGTATCGCCTGCGCAAGCTGTGTTGACGACTTTTCCTTTTGGTGCATTAGCAAAATAACTTTCGTGTTCATTTAAGAAAAGTGCGCCCTGTGCCCCGATTGAGACGAGCACACCTTCAGCTCCTTTTTTCAAGAGCGTTTTGGCAGCCGTTTCAATTTCGCTTATTTCCATAAGTTTTTCTACACCGACAAACGCTGCAAGTTCCTCTTCATTTGGCTTAATTAAATAAGGTTTATCGGATAAACATTCGACAAGAACCTCAGAACTAATGTCAAAAATCACACGGAATTCGTTTTTCTTTGCCCGCTTTGAAATTTCTACGAAAATCTGGTCATCCATACCTTGTGGTAAACTGCCGGATACGAATAAAATATCGTCTTTTTTCAATTGATCCATTTGTTTGAGTAGTTCAGTTTGGTATTTTTTAGCAATTTCAGGACCTTGATTCACGGCTTTATATTCGAGCTTCCCCGCACGGATAAAAGTATTAATTCGCGTAATCCCTGGTACATGAACAAAATCTGTTTGAATTCCTTTTTTCGTCAGTTCTTGTTCGATAAAGTCCCCGGTAAAGCCTGCCAAAAAGCCAAGTGCTACAGAATCAATTCCCATTTGCTTTAAAATAAAAGAAATATTAATGGCTTTTCCATTCGCCTGGTAATCTTCAAAAATACTTCGATTAACAATGAATGGTTCAAAATTTTTAAACTCGGTGAATAAATCAATTGCCGGATTCATCGTGCAGGTGTAAATCATGTTTTCATCTCTTCCTTAACTTATGTTTTTGCTATATGATAAGTATGACGCATTTTTCTTTGTAAATGTTTTCAGAAAGCGTCAAACGGCTTGTAAAAATTTACGAATGGATGTGAAAAGCTTGGAAAGTTCTTTTTTTATGCGGAAAAAGCAGCATTACCATCAGCTAAGTGAAGCCGAACGTTTTCTCATTGATTATCTCGAACGTCATCTAAGTGAAATCCCTGAAAAATCAATTGTCGCTTTAAGTGAAGAAGCGAGTGTATCTACGGCAACGATCACGCGTACGATGCAAAAAATTGGCTATACAGGATTTACTGCGTTTAAGATTCACATAAAAGATGAAATCTCCGATCCGGATTTCGATGTCATTGAAAAAGTGGATAACGAAATCAAAAAAGCGATCTTAAAAAACGAGCAAGAAGTAACGAATACCATTCATCAACTTGATAGCGGTACGATCGAAGATGCCATTCAAAAAATTCATTTTGCCAGACGAATCGTCATTTTCGCACGTGGCTTCTCGGAACTGATCGCCCAAGAAATGATGGTCAAACTTCAACTTCTTGGTAAATATGCTGAAATGCACAACGACCCGAATATTATTCCAACTATCAGCAAGCGCTATACCTCAAAAGACGTTGTCATTTTCATTTCGCTAAGCGGAGAAACGGCAGAACTTGTAGATGCTGCCCGAGTTTGTCGCGACAAAAATGTAGGCATGATCAGTTTTACCGCGAGTCGTTCAAGTTCACTTGCTCGCCTCACAGAAATTGATTTCGTTTGTCATAAATCGGCGGTATCATACTTTCCAGATTACGAAGTACGTTCAAGACTACCTATCCAAGTCATGGCGCGAATCGTGCTTGATGCCTATGCAATTCGTTTTTTTGAATCCTAATAGGGGTAAAGAAGCAATAACAGGGAATGAACTCTTTTTAAAAAGAGAATGCTCCTTTGTTTTTGCTTCTTTTTCTATTTCCTCGTAAAAGGAAATCTTTGACGTTAATATTCAAAGTGTTACACTGAATGTTTGGGAACCACAGTAAGTAAAATCGCACACATCTTGTAATTTTTCAAATAAGGAGGAATAAATATGTATACAATTGGAGACTATTTACTTGATAGACTGAGTGAGATAGGAATCACGGAGATTTTCGGGGTCCCAGGTGATTATAATTTACAATTCCTTGATAAAATTATGGCAAATAAAAACTTAAACTGGGTTGGTAATGCGAATGAATTAAATGCCGCCTATATGGCAGATGGTTATGCGCGCACACGAAAAGCTGCGGCTCTTGTGACAACGTTTGGTGTTGGAGAACTGAGTGCTATGAATGGTATTGCTGGAAGTTTTGCAGAAAATGTTCCCGTTGTTGAAATTGTGGGTTCTCCGCAATCATCCGTTCAAGACGCGCGAAAACTCGTTCATCATACTTTAGGTGACGGAGAATTCTCGCACTTTGAAAAAATGCATCAATCTTTGACCGCGGCGATGGCTCACTTAACCAAAGAAAACGCGCCCGCAGAGATTGATCGCGTACTAAACGCATTGCTAGAAACGAGAAAGCCGGTTTACCTTAACTTGCCAATTGATGTTGCGGAAAGCCCCACCTCAAAACCAAGCGGAAAATTATCTGGTTCGACGGAATTAACGAGCGAAGATCAAAATTTGCTTCAAGAAATTGAAAGTGCATTTTCGAAAGCAAAACACCCTGTCGTAATGACAGGACATGAACTTGCAAGTTTTGGACTTGAAAAATCTATGCAGAGGTTTATTGAAAAGACAAAGCTTCCTGTTACAACACTTAGTCTTGGTAAAGGCGTGATAGATGAAACAACGGAGTCTTTTATCGGAACATATAGCGGAGCGCTTTCAGAACCGAGCGTTCAAACTTTTGTAGACCAAGCTGATTTTCTACTGCTTTTAGGCGTTAAATTATCCGATTCTGCAACTGGAACATTCAGCCAAGGCTTTAGTGAAGAAAACGTGATTGCAGTCAATGTGGATGAAGTCAGTCTTTACGGGAAAATAAGTCAAAATCATCATTTTGAACCGCTGATCAAGTCGCTTGAGACTCTAGAATTCGCTCCATATAGTGGCGATTATCCGGCAAAAAACGATGATTTAGCTTCATTCATTCCGTCAGCTGCTCCCTTGACGCAAAAGAGATACTGGCAAGCGATGGATGCTTTCTTTGAACCAGGCGATATGATTATTGCAGAACAAGGAACTTCTTTCTTTGGAATCGCCCCACTATTCCTTAAAACAAATACTTCCTTTATTGGGCAACCTTTGTGGGGATCGATTGGCTTCACTTTTCCAGCTACACTCGGCAGTCAAATTGCCAATCCAGATAGTCGGCATATCTTAGCTATTGGTGACGGTTCTTTGCAACTAACGATTCAAGAACTAGGAGTCGCACTACGACAAAAACTAAAACCTATTATTTTTGTACTAAATAATGATGGCTATACAGTTGAACGCCAAATTCACGGTGAGGAGCAAGCTTATAATGATATTCCGATGTGGCGCTACGAACAGCTGCCTAATGCTTTTGGCGGGGACTCGGATGTGTTTAAAGCCTACAAAGTCCAAACTGAAAAGGAACTTGTTGTGGCTATGAAAGAAGCTCGTTTAGACCCAGACCGGTTGTACTGGATAGAAGTTGTGCTTACGAAAATGGATTCACCAGAATATTTGCAAAAACTAGCCGAACTTTTGACTAAGCAGAATTCTTAAGTTGAAAAAAGAGATTTACTGATTTTTTTCAGTAAATCTCTTTTTCATATTTTAAATTTTTTACGAATTTGATTTTCCTAAAAATGAGAGAGGCCTCCGAATAAGTGTATCCCTCATTTTTAAAATATGTAGATTTTTCTTTCTATTCCTTAGTTGATATATTTTTTACAATAAGATAGTTTTTGATGCAAAATACAAAGATAGCTAGAATTCCGAGAAAAGCAATAATCGTTACTATTCCGATTCGAAGTGAAAACGAAATGAGAAAGAGAACAAACAAAATCAAACAGGGAATCATTAATGGATTTATTTTGATTTCCAGTTTATCACCGGTTTTGCCTCCACTGCTTTTGATCCCATATACCATTGATTGACGCTTATTTGTGTTGGTCCACTTACTTCAAATTCTCTTTCTTCATTATTTTTCAGACTAGCTACTTTTTCCTGATCTATTTTTACAGAAATTTTTGCCACCCTTCCAACAGCCCCTGTATCCCTTTTTATCCCTATTTTCATGATCATCCAACCCTTCTTTTTTATTTCTCTAAAATTTTAGCATATTTTTCAGTAAATTCATGTGTCTATTTTATGAACTTTTCTGTTGTTTATATCTCTTTGCTCCCTCCATTATATCTACAACCTAAAAAGGACAACTCACTAAGTGAGATGTCCTTCAAGCTTCCAATCAACCAATCGAGCCTTCCATTTCGAACTTGATCAATCGGTTCATTTCTACTGCATATTCCATTGGTAGTTCCTTTGTAAACGGCTCGATAAAGCCCATAACGATCATTTCCGTTGCTTCTTCTTCCGTCACACCACGGCTCATCAAATAGAAAAGCTGTTCTTCTGAAACCTTCGAAACTTTCGCTTCGTGTTCCAGTGAAATATTGTTGTTTAAGATTTCGTTGTATGGAATCGTATCTGATGTTGAAGATTGGTCCATAATCAGCGTGTCACACTCAATATTCGAGCGCGCCCCGTCTGCATTCCGTCCAAAATGAACAATCCCACGATATGTTACATTTCCGCCTTGTTTCGAAATCGATTTCGAAACAATGGTGCTCGACGTGTTCGGCGCCATGTGCATCATTTTCGCACCAGCATCTTGACGTTGGCCTTTCCCAGCAATCGCAATCGAAAGTGTCGTCCCGCGAGCTCCTTCACCGCGAAGGTAACAAGACGGATATTTCATCGTCAGTTTTGAACCGATGTTGCCATCAATCCATTCCATTGTTCCGTTTTCTTCGACAAAAGTACGTTTCGTAACAAGATTATACACGTTATTTGCCCAGTTTTGAATCGTCGTATAACGGCAATATGCATTGGGTTTCACGACAATTTCAACAACCGCCGAGTGAAGCGAGTTCGTCGTATAAACCGGCGCCGTACAACCTTCCACATAGTTGACACTGGCGTCTTCATCGACAATAATCAGCGTCCGCTCAAATTGTCCCATGTTTTCTGAGTTAATTCGGAAATAAGCTTGAAGTGGCGTATCTACTTTAACCCCTTTTGGTACATAAATGAACGAGCCACCCGACCAAACCGCCGAGTTTAGTGCTGCAAATTTGTTGTCAGACGGCGGGATTACTTTCGAGAAGTGTTCCTTAAAGATGTCTTCATTTTCCTTGAGCGCCGTATCCGTGTCTTTAAACACAATACCTAAATCTTCAAGATCTTGCTTCATGTTGTGATAAACCACTTCGGATTCATATTGAGCTGATGCTCCTGCAAGATACTTCTGTTCGGCTTCTGGGATTCCAAGTTTATCAAAAGTACGCTTAATCTCTTCTGGAACTTCATCCCAAGAGCGAACTGTCTGTTCAGACGGTTTGACGTAATAGGTAATGTCATCAAACTCAAGTTCAGATAAATCTCCGCCCCAAGTCGGCATTGGCATCTTATAAAATTGCTCAAGCGACTTCAAACGAAAATTAAGCATCCATTCCGGCTCTTCTTTAATACTCGAAATTTCTCTTACTACTTTCTCCGTTAGCCCGCGTTCCGTACGGAAAACCGAAGTATCTTTATCATGGAAACCATATTGGTATTCGCCAATTTCTGGAATTTCAGTCATGCCTTTTCCTCCTTTAACGACTTTCTTTTTCGTAAATCGCTTTTTCCATCGCCTTCCAAGAAAGCGTTGCGCATTTAATCCGTGCTGGGAATTTTGCAACTCCAGAAAGCGCCTCAACATCCCCGTTTTCATCCACAGGTTCGTGTTCGTGTCCTTGCACCATCTCAGAAAAGCGTTTCGACATCAAAAGTGCTTCCTTTTCCGTATAACCAACCACACTTTCAGTCATCATCGAAGCACTGGCCATCGAAATCGAACAACCGCTTCCGGTAAATTTTGCTTCGACAATTTTGTCTCCTTCAATTTTGAGATGCAGATGAATTTCATCCCCGCAAGTTGGATTATTCATATCAATCGTCACATTCGAATCCGGAAGTTCGCCTTTATTTCTCGGATTCTTATAATGATCCATAATGACTTGTCTATATAACTGATCTAATTTTCTTGAACTCATAAGCCAAAATACTCCTTTGTCAGTTGAAGTCCGCGGATGAACACATCAATTTCTTCCTTCGTATTATACAGATAAAAGCTTGCCCGCGCTGTCGACTGAACGCCAAGCCACTTCATGAGCGGTTGCGCGCAGTGATGCCCGGCCCGAACAGCCACTCCTTCTTCATCAAGCACCGTCGCCACATCATGCGGGTGAATGCCATCCAAATTAAAAGTAACGAGACCACAACGTTTTCTTGCATCAAGAGGTCCGTAAATCGTTAGTCCCTCTATTTTCTGCATCTCAGAAAGCGCATAAGCCGTAAGCTCTTCTTCATACGTATGAATGTTTTCCATCCCGATTTCCGACAAATAATCAATCGCCGCACCAAGGGCAATTTCACCGCCAATTGTCGGTGTTCCTGCCTCAAACTTCCACGGTGTTTCTTTCCAAGTCGAATCAAAAAGTTCCACAAAGTCGATCATTTCGCCGCCAAATTCCGTCGGTTCCATTCGCTCTAGCAGTTCACGTTTACCATATAAAATACCAGTCCCCGTTGGCGCAAGCATTTTATGACCTGAAAACGCATAAAAATCAACATCCAAATCTGTCACACTAACCGGCATATGTGGTACCGCCTGAGCACCATCCGCAACAAGCACCGCGCCAAATTCGTGCACAAGCTCCGCAATTTCCTTAAGCGGCGCAATCACTCCCATCACATTCGAAACATGTGCCAAAGCGACAATCTTCGTTTTCTCAGAAAGAACGCTTCGCACCGCTTCAAGAGTAATCGAGCCATCTGCTTCAAGTTCCACATAGCGAAGCGTCGCCCCTTTACGTTTAGCGAGCTGTTGCCAAGGAATCAAATTTGAATGATGTTCTAGATAAGAAATCACAATTTCATCACCTTGTCCGACATTTGCTTCCCCGTAACTATCCGCAACCAGATTCAGTGCCGTAGTCGTTCCACGTGTAAAAATAATTTCTGAACTACTTTTAGCAGAAATGAATTTCGCTACTTTCGCACGAGCCGCTTCAAAAGCATCCGTTGCCCGCCCAGCAAGCGTATGAACGCCGCGGTGAACATTAGCATTATCTTCCGTGTAGTAACGACTAAGCGCATCAATCACCTGTTTAGGCTTTTGTGAAGTCGCCGCATTATCCAAATAAACAAGTGGCTTTTCATTCACTTCTTGATTTAAAATTGTAAAATCCGAACGAATTTGAGCGAAATTTTTCATCTTAGCGCACTTTCCCTTCGATAACCTCTTTAAGCATCACTTTCACGCCTTCAATCGGCAATTGTTTCACAACCGGATCAAGGAATCCGTGAATCACAAGGCGTTCTGCTTCACTGCGTGAAATCCCGCGACTCATCAAGTAAAATAATTGAACCGGATCTACACGTCCAACAGAAGCCGCATGTCCTGCTACAACATCATTTTCATCAATCAAAAGAATTGGATTCGCATCGCCACGAGCTGACGGACTGAGCATTAACACACGAGATTCTTGTTGCGCATCCGATTTCGACGCCCCGTGTTTGATGTGTCCAATCCCATTAAAGATCGTTGTCGCTTTATCTTTCATAACCCCATGAGAGAGAATCGTTCCCGTTGAAGCTTCTCCGTAATGCGTCACACGCGTTGTCACATTTTGCGTTTGCTTCCCGCGTCCAACCGTTACCGTCTTCACATCGCCCGAAGAACCGTCTCCCATTAAGTTCGTTACATTTTCATTAATCGTATCGCCGTCATTCATTAAGCCAAGTGCCCACTCAATCCGACTATCTGCACCAATATGACCACGACGATTCATATAAGTCGTCACGTGGCTCGACAAATTATCAACAGCACCGAAAGTGATTTTTGCACCGCGATTTGCGATTACTTCTTCAATCACATTCACAACACCCTTTGAATCTTCATCGAGTGTCACATAGTTTTCCACGTAAGTGACAGAACTGTTATCGTCTGCAATGAGCAACACATGGTTTACAAGCGGAAGGGAAGCATCTTTTTGTACGAATACCGCTTGAATCGGCTCTTTAATCTCCACATTTTTCGGCACATAAAGAAATGCTCCGCCATTGACTAATGCCGCGTGGAAAGCTGTGAGTTTGTGTTCATCACTTTGAACGGCTTGCGTCATGAAATACTTCATGACAAGCTCTTCATGTTCTTTTAGGGCAGTAAAAATGTCTGAAAAAATCACACCTTGCGCTTTTAATTCAGCACTCAGCTGAAGTTTCGCCGGATGCGTATCCACTTGTACATAAAAATTAGCCTCTTTATTATCTAGATCCACAAGACTCGCTACTTTATCCGCAAGCCCTTCATCCGTTATGCCATTTTCAAAGGCTTGGTAGGTGTCAAACTTCGTAAAATTCCAGCGATCAATTTTTGTTTTATCCACAAAAGGTAAGCTAAGCTCCCCTGCCGATTTCCAGTTCGCTATGCGAAGATCTGTAAAAGCTTTTGGTTCGCCAGCGCCTTCAGAAAAAGTGCGGATAAAATCATCCTTTAAAACTGTATTTTCCGTCATGATTTTAGCCTCACTTTCCTTAGTTTTGTTCGAGTGTTTCTTCTTCCTCTTCAAACTCAATACCAAGCTCTTGCTTGATCCAATCGTAACCTTCTGCTTCTAGGCGTTTCGCAAGTTCTGGGCCGCCTTCTTTCACGACTTTCCCTTGCATCATTACATGTACAAAATCAGGTTCAATATAATTTAAAAGACGTTGATAGTGCGTGATAATCAAGCAGCCAAAGCCTTCACCGCGCATCGCATTCACACCTTTTGATACCACTTTAAGCGCATCAATATCAAGCCCTGAATCAATTTCATCAAGAATAGCAATTTCTGGTTCAATCATGAGAAGTTGCAAAATTTCGTTACGTTTTTTCTCCCCACCAGAAAAGCCTTCATTTAAATAGCGCTCAGCCATTTCTTCATCCATATCAAGCAATTCCATCTTGTCATCAAGCTTGCGGATAAATTGCATAAGCGGAATTTCTTTTCCTTCTTCACGACGGCTATTAATAGCAGCACGAATAAACTCAGCATTTGTTACACCGCTGATTTCACTTGGGTATTGCATTGCAAGGAAAAGCCCTGCACGAGCGCGTTCATCTACTTCCATTTCCAGTACATCTTCGCCGTCCAGTGTAATCGTTCCTTGAGTAACTTCATATTTCGGATGCCCCATGATCGCCGCAGACAACGTGGATTTCCCTGTCCCGTTCGGCCCCATGATCGCATGGATTTCTCCTGTGGAAATTTCAAGGTTCACACCTTTCAAGATTTCTTTTCCTTCTATTTCAACATGTAAATCTTGGATCTTTAGTGTCGACATTAAAAAATACCCTCCCTATCGTTTGTTCATGCTTTTTCGCATAATCTCAGTTTAGTATAATTCTAATCTAATCGCAACCAATAAAAATGCGCTGCACGTTTTACCTCCTTCATTTTACTATTAAAAAGTCGAAATTGCTAGCTTATAAATGATTATCATCGCTAAACTGCATTTGAGAATCTTTCAACTCATATTTTTAAAACCACTGTGAACTTTTTCTCAAATAAAAATAAAAAGTATAAACTTATTGCATAAAAGTTAAACTTTTGCTATATTTTTTATGTAAGCGTTTTACTGACAACGAAGAAATTAGCAAACGGATTTTAAATAAGAGGAGGGAAAGGGAGAACATGAAAAAGAGAACTTTGATTGTCACACTATTTGCCGCTTGTTTATTTTTAGGAGCTAATCACGCGCATGCAGAAGAAAAAGCAGCTATCAGCAACGGTGGATTCGAAAGACCGCTTGAAAAAAATGCAACTCAAACGTATAAAGCTGAACGAGTTACTTCATTAAATGGGAAAGTACATTCAGGCAATTTCGCTTTAAAAATCGGGAATGAAGCACCTGACAAAGCAGATCCAAAATATCCGCTATGGCAATTTAATGGTAGCAAAGGGTCTGTTAACCAAGTCGTAAAAAACGTGAAACCAAATACGCAGTATAAAATTTCGATGTATTATTTCAATGAGAGCGGTGCGGATATACGACTTGGCGTGCTTGATACAGAAGGAAGTAAGAACTGGAAAAGCGGTCAACTGAATTCCGTATATCACAATTACAAAACGAAATCGAACGCATGGGAACAAGATACTTTCACGATTACAACAGGACCACGCACGACGGAACTTTATCTTTTTGCCCTAACAAACTGGAGTCCAGACTTTAATTTTGCGAGTGTCTTTTACGTGGACGATTTTTCAGTTGAAGAAGTTGCTAAAGGGCCTTCCACTGTCACTCAAACAATCGACTATAAACCAGCTACAGCTAATGAATTTCCTATAACGATGCCACTTATTAAAAACTTTACGAAAAATGATGATCCAGCCTTTCAACTGAACAAAAAACATACGGACTTCTATGCATCTAAAAATACTTTCATCAAAGCGAAAACACTCGCGCAGAAGTTAAAACAAGAGGGAATAATTAAATCTTACTCGGTTAAGATTACTAATAGCAAACACAAAAAGCGTTCGGGTATTTACATAACTGAAGCGCCTATTAGTTATGCTCTCAAAACAAGCACCCCCGTTTCTAGAAAAGAAGCTTACGAAATCAATATCTCAAAGGAAAAAGTAGAACTTCATTCGAGTAACTTAACGGGCGTACAAAATGGTACGATGACCCTCCTTCAAGCTTTACGGCAACGGGACTGGCTTCCTGCGGGAACTGTTGAAGATTACACCGACCAAGAAATTCGTGGCTTACAAGTCGATTCTGGACGGCGCTATTATTCGATGGATTGGCTTAAAAAGACGGTCGATCAAATGGCGGAACTCAAAATGAACAAACTGCAGCTTCGTTTAAAAGATAATGAAGGAATCCGCTACGAGTCGAAAGTGGCTCCCCAATTTGTAGATACTTACGGCGGATACTGGACGAAAGCAGAAATCCAAGACCTCGTTCGCTATGCACGTGCTCGTAACATCGAAGTTATTCCAGAAGTTGACCTTCCTGGGCACTCTGAACAAGATGGGATCTACTTTGACGCCGATTGGCTACTCAATCCAGGTGAAGATTCACGTGCTCTTGACTTTTCAAATCCTGAAGTAAGAGAATACATGGCTAGTCTCTATAAGGAAGCATTCGATTTATTCGATTCAAATATCGTTCACATCGGTGGAGACGAATACTTCCAAACGAAAAATTTTGAAGACCCTGAAGGAAAGCTTGCAAAATGGGCACAAGAAGAATCAGGCAATCAAAATGCAGACCAGTACGATGCTTTAAGGCTCTTCCTAAATGAAATGGCGAAACCGTTTCTAGATGAAGGCAAAACGGTCTTCGTTTGGAATGACAATTTAATTGGTGATAGTAACGCAGTTATTCCACTTGATAAACGCATCACAGTTGACGTTTGGGCTGGAACTATTTACGGCTCAACTACTGCCAAAGAAAAAATTAGCCAAGGGTATAAAGTGGTTGGTTCAGCCTCTGACTTGTATCACGATTTATGGCCAGAAAATGACAAACTCGATCGCCCGCTACCTGAAAAGCTTTATAATGAGTGGTTCTCAAGCACCTATTCTCGCGGATTTAATCCTGCTGAAAACTTAACTGACCAAGAACTACTACAAAGCAAAGGACAATTCTTCCCGATTTGGGACGATGCAAACGGATTTGCACCAGAATATATTTTGACGAAAACACTCTATCCAAGAATCAACTTGTTTGCAAATTCCATGTGGGGATCAACAGAATGGCGCGACACACGTAATAAACCATCTTTCGGTGAACTTGAAAGAGTCATCACTTCGTTTGCAAACCAAGATGCAGCAAGTATTGAATACACAAATGACGATGTTCGTTTCATTAAAAACACGATCAATGAAGCGCTAAATAGTAACCCGCAACAAGGGACAACAAAAGCAAGAGCTGGACTAAAAGCATATTTAGCAAAAATCGAGCAGAACCGAGCAGCCAATAATGACAAGATTTTCACTGCTATCCGTCTATTTGAAAATTTAGGTAAAGATTCAGGTCAGAAGCAAGCCACTGTAACGGTTCGTTACCAAGATAAACGGGGCAACAAACTTCTTGATGATGTCCAGTTAAAAGGAAACATTGGGGACCGCTATCAAACAGAGCGAAAAAAAATTGATGGCTATAGCTTTAAAAAGGTCATCGGACAAGCTTCTGGTAAATTTAAACAGCACTCGCAAACAATCACTTATGTTTACGAGAAAAAACCAGAACGTGCTGGAAACGTCACAGTCACTTATCAAGATAAGAATGGCAAAACACTCGCTCCATCCAAAATTTTGACAGGTAAAGTGGGTGAGCGTTACCACGCAAAAGCCAAAAGCATTAAAGGCTATAAATTAGTAAGTTATCCAAAGAACGTCAAAGGAAGCTTCACTAAAAAAGAACAAACCGTTCGATTTATCTACCAGTATCACAAAAACAAACACTAATAAAAAAGAAGTCGCTTCAGACCAAATAGTGCTGAAGCGACTTCTTTTTATGAATTAAAAATTAACCACATGCTTTGTCGTTATTTTTGCACAACAGGAATCCAGATTTCTCCATAAACACGCCCGTCTCGTTCGCCCATCTCAACGACTGCATTTGGCCCGCCTACATAAGCAACACCTTCTACTTCTGGTAAGACTTGCCCAAAAGCGATTCCAGCAAGCGTGTTACTCAGTTCTTCAGTTGTAGCTGCTTCCCCACTTACAACAACATATTCCCCTTTTGGAAACTGAATCATTCGAGTAGCATCTGGTAAATTTTCTTCTGTTAAAACTCCCGCATAATACATCATTTTATTGTTAACCGCTTCATTTACAGCAAATAAGTATGCATTTGATGCCACTTGTTTTAGTTTCTCAAGCCGCCCATCTTGTTTGATACTCGCCCAAAATGCTTGTTTCTCACGATTAATCCCTTCAAAATCACGGTAATCACTAACCAACTCCGTGCCAATCCCTAACACTATAAATTCATCTTTTGTTTCTAGCTTGTAATCTGCCATCCTTTATCCCTTCCTTCTCATCTATTCATCAAACAGTTGGCTTTTCTATTTGATAGTCTTATAATACAAATAAAAGGTTTCAAAAGATGACACTGTTTAGGAGGTTCTGATGCAAAAAGTTGAACGAATCAATACCATCATGCGTTATATCAACAATCGCGCCCATTTTACTATCGCTGAAATCATGGAAGAATTTCAAATTTCTCGCTCCACTGCGATCCGTGATCTACGAGAAATTGAGCAAATCGGCTTACCACTTGTAGCTGAAGTCGGGAGAAGTGGCGGTTATTCAGTAATGAACAATTCGATTCTCCCGCCCATTCGCTTTACGGATAATGAAATTAAAGCTTTAGTCGTTGCTTTCATGGCGACGCGAAACCAGCAACTACCATTTTTGCGAAGTCGTCAATCTTTAGCCGAGAAACTCCTGGGTTTGATTTCTAAAAATCAGCAAGATGATCTCGTCGTCTTAAATCAATTGTTATTTTTTGAGGGCACAAACCCTAATAATCCGGATTTGCTAGATCTAAGTGACTTGCCTCAGCCAATACTTGAAGAGTTGATCCAACTCTCGCTCTACGAAGAACATTTAGAAATCTGGTTAAATGGAGTAAATCATCTTATTTGTCCATTGCGGCTCTACAACGAAAAATCCGTTTGGTGGTTAGAATATTATGATTTCCATCATGAAACTAAAAAAATGCAAAGCGTTGATGAAATTGAATCCGTCAATCCCGTTCAAAGTTATAAGAATAAAAAATGGCCTTCAAAAAAGAAAATACTTGCCCAACTAGCAAAAAAAGCACGACAAGAAAACTTGCATCTTGAACTCGGCGCTAAGGCTATCAGTCAATTCAAAAAATATCATCCACTTAAATTTTCTCTTTCCTATATGGATCCTTATCAAACGAGTGCTGTTTTAAAAACAGAAATTGATACGCATGATGAGGCAGAGCTTCGCGAACTTGTTCATTGGCTATTTTTTCTTGGGGAGGAATTAACTATCCGAAAAATGCCAGCCGAACTTCTAAACGCGTATCGAAAGCGTGCCCGCGAAATTGCTTCTTTCTAAAAAGCAGCCCTGCAACGGGCTGTTTTTTATATCAGTTTTTTCAAAAGGTTCATTTCCTGCCCTTAAATGAACCTTTTTTGCAAAAAGCATTGTAATCTCTTGCTTGCTATGCTATTGTTTATTGTGGCGTAACACAATTGAAACAATCTAATTGTATTGTAACAATCGAACAAATTACGAAACAAATCCGCTTTGGAGGAGATTTATATGAAGAAAGCAATAAGTCTGGGGCTTGCTCTGTTATTGCTTTTCACAACGTTATCTGGATGCAGTTCCCCTAAATCGAACTTTACATCCACATTACGACAATTTAGTTTAAACGAACAATATACCTTAAATGTTCAAACTACAATGAATGAATTTGTTAATCACGAGCAAAGTGCTCTTTTTAAAAACCTAGAAAAAGGCGATTCGCTATCTGCTAAAGTTTCAATTGATGAAAAACAAAAAACAACCTTTGCCGATGTGAATGTCTATAAAAGCAGGGTTCCATTCCATTTTGAAGCCTTGCAAAACAATAAAACAGGTCGTGTCTATATACCGGTTAATACACTTTATAAACTAAATGAAGATAGCAAACCAGTTTTTGGTAAAGACGGACAAAAAATTCTCGATTTTGTTTTAGCGCATAACACCGCACTCAAAGCTAAATATCTTGATTTCTATGAAACAGCGCAAAATTTACTTGGATTCACAATCAACCAAGTAGCCGCTGAAAAACAAGCAAACGAAATCCGTCGACTCGAAAAAGAAACGCTACAAGTCTTATATGATTTCCTCAATCAGATGGATGAAAGCAACTTTAAGCAAGAAAAAGGACGCAAAATATCGCTTCAATTAGACAAGCAGGACTTGAGCGAACTTGCGAGCGAAGTGATGCAAGTATGGGATAAAGATGACGCTGCCGTTCGACTGCTATCTACAGGAAAAGAAATTTCTAAAACCGAAGCCAAACGCATTTGGAGTGACTTAAAGGAAACGAGCAAAGCTGAAATGAAAAAACTGGTGGCAGCAAAAGATGAAGACTTATCCGTACAATTAACATTGATGCAGGACGCAGATAGCAAATTCAAGGATTTAAAAATCCGAACCTTGCGTACATCTGCTGGAAATAAAACGCTGTTCGACTTTTCAACTGACATTGAAGCACTTCCTTTTGAAGTAGTACAGAAGATGCCTGAGGAAAATAAAATCGTAAACAAAAAAGAACTGGATAAAGCTATCTCTGATGGATTGAAAAAGTATTTAGAAGCAACCCGCTAGGACTCAACTTTACTAAACCGCCTAAAAAGGCGGTTTTTGCTTCGATTTAAAGACTAGCATCGACCTAAAAAAGCGAAAAGCAAAGGCCCCATTTGAAAATGGATTTCCTCTGCTTTTCGCTTTTTATTTTCGTTTATTTATCAACTGGAACTACTGCGCCTTTCCATTTATCTGTGATCCAGTTTTGAATTTCTTTCGAATGAAGGACTTCTACAAGTTTCTTGATGTTTTTATTGTTTTTATTCGATTCTTTCGTTACCACAATGTTCGCATATGGTGAATCTTTACTTTCAATCGCAATCGAATCCTTCGTTGGGTTCAAGTTTTGATCCACAACAAAGTTTGAGTTGATTGCTACAGCATCGCCTTCTTCATGATTGTATGCCGTCATCAAGTAAGCTGGATCTAAATCATATTTAAATTTCAAATGCTTCGGATTGTCTTTGATATCGTCAAACGTTGCATCCTCAGGTTTCACACCATCTTTTAGTGTTAATAGCCCTTCATCAACGAAAATGCCAATCACACGAGGCCAGTCAGATTTACTATTCGATAGCAAGATTTGTGCGCCATCTTTTAAATCCTTCAAGCTTTTCACTTTCTTCGAATAAATCCCCATTGGTTCAATATGAATCGCGCCTACATCCGCAAATTTATAGCCTTTTTCTTTTTCTTCTAATTCTAAGTACGGTTTATGTTGGAAATAGTTTGCATCAATTTCGCCTTCTTCTAAAGCTTTGTTTGGAAGTACATAATCTTGATACGTTACAATTTTAAGGTTGATCCCTTCTTTTTTCAAAATCGGTTTGGCTTGCTCTAAAATTTCCGCATGCGGAGTGTTCGAAGCTCCAACAACTAATTCCTTACTATCTCCCGAACCTTTCTTGTCGGCGTTCCCGCCACAAGCTGCAAGGACTAAAACTAAACTAAAAACAAATAATGCACTTAAAACTTTTTTCATTTTGACACGCTCCTTTTTTATCGTTTATCCACGATTTTCGTAAGTAAATCGCCGATGAATTGAAAAATGAAAACAATAATTAAAATGATGATCGTTGCTACAATCGTAATTTCTGGCTGGTTCCGTTGAAAGCCTTCCAGATAAGCGGCATTTCCTAATCCGCCGGCACCAATGATCCCCGCCATCGCAGTAAAACCAACAAGTGAAATCGCCGTAACGGTAATACCAGAAATGAGTGCTGGTAAGGCTTCTGGGATAAGCACCTTGAAAATAGTGGTCGATAAGCCGCCACCCATAGCCTTTGCCGCTTCGAGCACGCCTTTATCCACTTCACGGAAAGCAATTTCAACCATACGCGCATAGAAGGGAGCTGCTGAAATAATCAAAGCTGGCAATGCGGCTTTCGGGCCAATGATCGTCCCAATCACGGTGCTTGTAACCGGAAGAAGTAAGACGATTAAAATGATAAAGGGAATTGAGCGGAATACATTCACAAGGACCGCCGTCACCCAATATAACATTCTTGCAAAAATATTTTGTTTGCGGTTCGTTAAAAACAGCAAGAGACCAAGCAAAATGCCGAGGACAAAAACGGCAATCAGCGAAATAATCGTCATGTACAAGGTGTCTTTCGTGTAACCCCACATGGCTGTCCAGTCAATATCGCTAAAAAATGCGTTCATCCTTCAATCACTTCCGTTTCTACTTTCGCCGCACGTAGCGACTCAATCGTCTTTTCAATTTCTTCGTCTGCGCCTTGAATCTGCACATAAAGCGTTCCGTAAGCACCGTTTTGTGTTTGCGTTAAGCTTCCATGCAAGACATTTAAAGCCACATCATGTGCTTGAGCTACTTGTGAGATAACCGGCTGGGTTGCATTCTCGCTCATAAAGAGCAACTTCACAAGTCGACCTTCTGAATAATTAGTTAGCAAAAGGTGGATGAGTTCTTCTGTTTCATCCGACTCTGTCACTTGTTCGATAAAACGCTTCGTAACATTTTGTTTAGGATGTTTAAAGACCTCTAGCACATCCCCAAGCTCCACCACTTTCCCCGCTTCCATAACCGCAACTCGATTACAGATTTTACGAATAACATGCATTTCATGCGTAATCACGATAATGGTTAAATTAAGGCGCTTGTTAATATCAAGCAAGAGATCCAAAACTTCATCTGTCGTTTGTGGATCAAGCGCACTCGTTGCTTCGTCACAAAGTAGCACATCTGGATCATTGGCAAGCGCCCGTGCAATCCCGACACGTTGCTTTTGACCGCCACTTAATTCGGATGGATAAGCATTTTCTTTCCCAGAAAGCCCTACAAGTTGAATCAATTCTTGCACACGTTCTTTTCGTTCTGCTCGTTTCACTCCGGCAATTTCAAGCGGAAAAGCAATGTTTTCAAATACTGTTCGCGACCAGAGCAAGTTGAAGTGCTGGAAAATCATCCCGATTTTTTGCCGTGCTTTTCTAAGTTCTCGCCCTCTAATTTGACTGATTTTTTTGTTGTCCACTATTACATCGCCTGCAGTTGGTAGTTCGAGTCCGTTAAACATTCGGATCAAACTACTTTTTCCTGCCCCGGAATAGCCCACGACGCCGAAAATTTCGCCATCAGCAATTTCAAGGCTCACATCATCAACTGCACGCACGCGATTTTTACGTGCTAGATAATCTTTTACTACGTTCTGGAGCGTTATCATTTTGCCTCACCTTTTCCCTCATAAACTAAAAATGCCTTCCTGCATGAGCAGAAAGGCATGAATAAATTCAACTTCGCTTTCTTCTCATCTTTCAGAACCATTCGTTCTGCATGAATTAGCACCTTAAGTAAAAAAACACTTAGGTTGCTGGGTTTCACAGGGCATTTCCCTCCACCACTCTGGATAAGAATTTGGAACTATTTTGTTTGGATTGTAGTTATCCTCTATTTTTTTATCTTACATTTTGAAGAACCGTTTGTCAACAGTAAATTACACGTTTTTATCTACGAAAGTAAAATTTGTAACGTTTATCGCATCGCTTCCTCCGTCAAAGCTTTCGGCGGATAGCGTTTGTTCAGCCATTTCACCGTACATATGCTGAACAACCGTTTGACTTACAAAATAAAAAACTGCCAAGACCGTTAAAATCGCAACCGCAAGAATCGTCAGGTTTTTCTTGGTCATCACTTTCTCCCCCTCATGCATTCTAGTTTACCTTTCCAAACTAAATCGCAAAGAAAGAAAAAGATAAGAAAGTTTAAAGATTGAGTAGCGGTAATTTTACCGTAAAAGTCGTCTTCCGGTTTTTGCTTGTCGCTGTCACAAGACCGCCGTGACGTTCCACAATCGACTTCGAAATCGCAAGCCCAAGCCCCGTCCCCGTTGTCGTCCGATTTTTATCCACTTTGTAAAACCGCTCAAACAAATGAGGCAAATCAAGCGCCGGAATTTCTTCCCCGAAATTTGTCACATCAATCACCGCCCAGTCCCCTTCCTCGCGAGCCGCAACTTCAATTTTCCCGCTATCACTGCCATAGCGAAGCGCGTTTGAAAACAAGTTTTCAAACAGCCGCATAATTTGATTGCCATCCCCATTTACAAGCAAATTTTCCGCCTGATAAAGCTCTACAATTTCCGTTCCTTTTTCCCGCGCCAATCCGTCAAACTCCAAAACGAGCTGCCGCAAAAGTTCAACCATATCAAGCCGGTCTTTCGCAAGCAAATAATCCGGGCTTTCAAGTCGCGTATACGAAAATAAGTCATCAATCAACTTATGCAAATGGCGCGCCTTATCGTAGACTAGGTCCGTATAATATTTGAGCTCCACTTCATCGCGGTAACGATCATCGTGAATATAACTCAAATAGCCAAGAATCGACGTAAGCGGCGTGCGCAAATCATGTGAGACATTCGTAATCAAATCATTTTTCGCTTGTTGCGCTTCCTGCTCCTGCTCCATCAAATTTTTCTGCCGAGCACGCATCTTCTCGATATTCGTCTCCAGTTCACGGATTTCTGGAACAAGGCTCGACGTATCCACCGCCCTGTCAGTACCAAGCGCAAAATTAATCGTCCGAAGCTGATTTTTCAGCGCCCGCCCGCGCATAAAACGGTAGAAAAGATAAAAAACAAACCACGCCATAAAAATTAGCAACACATATTTCACAAGAATCAAAGCGGGAGATTCTACAATATTGTTATATTTTCCGCGCCCAAACAAGTCAATGAACGAATCATTTAAGCCACGCAAAACCACCGAATCATCACGAATCGAAAGCAACCATAAATAAATGGTTTGAAGGGCAAATGAAGCAATAAACCAAGATAAAATCGCAAATAAAATAATTTGCCACGGTCGCATCACGTGCATCACATGTTTCAACCAACGTTTAAATTTCAATTTTATATCCTACTCCCCAAATCGTTTTGATGACATTCTCGCCACCCATCGCAACCCGCATCTTATCACGCAAGTTACTAATGTGAACCATGACCGTCTTGCTTGCTCCAAAAGCTTGCTCCTGCCAAATCTTTTCGAAAATATATTCCGAGCTAAAGACCCGCCCAGGTTCACTTGCAAGCAAGTAGAGAATATCAAACTCTGAAGTCGTTAAATGCAGTTCATTTCCAGAAACCGTCACAATATGTTGATCGCGGTTAATTTCAATCGGGCCAATCACGAGATGCTGACTTTCCGGCTTGGCGCCTTGTTGCATTTGCTTAATGCGTCGCAAAATCGCCTTCACCCGCACCGAAAGTTCTAGCGGATTAAAAGGTTTTATCATGTAATCATCCGCTCCTGTAAGTAAGCCCATGATCTTGTCATTATCCTCTGCTTTCGCGCTCAGCATCAAAATCGGCGTTAAAATCCCATCGCTTCTCATTCTACGACAAACCTCAAGCCCGTCTAGTTTCGGCATCATAATATCTAAAATCACAAGCGAGAATTCCCGCTCATTCACAAGTTCTAAAACTCTTTCCCCGTCATAAGCCTGATAAATCTCATAGCCTTCATTTTGAAGATAGAGTTGCACCAAATCTACAATTTCTTTATCATCATCCGCAATTAAGATGGCTGTCATATTAAGATCGCTCCTCTAATTTGTTAGTCTCATTGTATCACCACTCCAAGAAAAAAAGAAATCCGAATCAGATTTCTTTAGTAAAAATTAAACTTTTCCTTTAACTATAAATGCGCTCTTCCTCCGGCTCAAGATGAATCAAAACCTGTGCTTTTGAGTAAAAGTCATAAATTTCTTTTTCAATTTCATTGCAAAGCGTATGCGCCGTCTCGATCGTCATCTCAGATGGCACGACCAGATGAAAATCAATATATTCTTCTGCCCCAGCACGCCGCGAGCGAAAATCGTGAAATTCAATAAACTCATCTTGATGCGCTAAAATAATCCGTTTGATTTCCGCTTCTTCTTTGCGTGATAACCTTTGATCCATAAGCGGCGGGAAAGACTCCTTCAGCAATTTAAAGGCTTCATACATAATATAGATCGCCGTTAAAATGGCAATAATCGGATCCAGAAATAGCCAACCCGTCAAATGAACTAAGAGCAAACTGAACGCAATCCCAAGCGAAGTGAACACATCCGTATATAAATGAAGCGCATTCGATTTCATCGCAACCGAGTTCGCCTTATCTGCAGCCCGTTTAATGATGCGAGAAACGACAAAATTGATGAGTGCGCCAAGCACCATAACCCCGATTCCAAGCATCGGCAGTCTAATTTCATGCGGATTAAAAAACTTGTCGATGGACTCTGTGATGATCCAAATCCCCGCTACAAAAATCAGCAACGTTTCAATCGTTCCCGCGATATTTTCCGCTTTACCATGCCCGTAAGGATGATCCTCATCGGCCGGGCGCCCAGAAATCCGGAGCGAAAAAAAAGTGATGATGGAGGCAAATAAATCCATTGATGAATGGATCCCCTCTGAAATAACAGCGACTGATCCCGTCAAGAAACCAATAATCAATTTCAAAACAACAATCACAAAGTTACTTATCACCGAAAGAATCGTTAAATTTTTATGTTTTTCTACATGACTTGCTTCCATTTCAAACCCCCAGAACTTTTTGCCGTAGTTATCTTATCACAGCCTGCCGCTTTGGGTCTACAGCAATCTTTTTAGTAGTGTTCAGCTCTATATCGAGAAGGAAAAAGTTTTTCCTTTAGGCAAATTTGGAAGTGAATTCAAAGACATCCATCACATTATTGATTTCATAGCGCTTAGCGATAAGCTCGCCATTTCGAATCGCGACAAGCGCAGGAACCGATTCAATTTCAAATTGACTCGCATAATCTGGGATATAGTTAAGGTCCATTTCGGCGATTTGAAGCCCCGCCTCCCCTTTTAACACGAGTTCAATCATTTCACGAGCAACCTGACACCCGCCGCACATCGGTGTATAAAAAAAGAGAAGCTGATCCCGTTTTTCTTCAAGGACGGCTTCAAGTTCCTGTTTTCCAAAAGCAAGCATTTTCGTTCCCCTTTCCACTTAAGAAAAACCGGCTCCACGAAAGGAACCGGTTTTTGCTGTCTATTACTTACGCTTCATCAACGCGTTTTTGGTAATCTCCACTTGAAAGTAGTTCATCTAAATCTGCTTCATTTGTTGCTTCTACTTTCAAAATCCAGCCTTCGCCGTATGGATCGCTATTTAGTGTTTCCGGTGCATCTTCAAGAGCCGGATTCACTTCAACGACTTTACAAGCGATTGGTGCAAGAAGATCAGAAACCGTTTTAACCGATTCAACACTTCCGTATCCACCATCTTTGTCAAATTCATCGCCAACTTCAGGAAGCTCAACGAATACAATGTCCCCTAACTGATCTTGCGCAAAATCCGTGATTCCGATCAGATATGTATCGCCGTCTTTTTTCACCCATTCATCGTCACTTGAGTACTTTAAAGTTTCTGGTATATTCACAGCCATTTTAAAAATTCCTCCTTTTTCTCTCTTTCCTGATACGCTAAATTATTTCCAATCAGCTTCAAATTCTTGTTCTTTAAAGCCGAGTGTTACCTTAGTTCCGTCCGTTGTAAGCGGGCGCTTAATGAGTTTCCCATCAGAAGCAAGCAGCTTGAACGCTTCATCCTCCGGCATATCCTCAAGTTTGTCTTTAAGACCGAGCTCGCGATATTTAATTCCGCTTGTGTTAAAGAAACGACGCAGTGGCAAACCACTTTTTTGCCAAAGTGCTTTTAGTTTTTCCGCAGTTGGCGGCGTTTCAACCAAATCAATTTGATTATACTTCACTTGATTTTCATCAAGCCAAGCTTTCGCTTTCCGGCAAGTTGAACATTTTGGATACCAGTAAAAATCAATCACATCAGTTGCTCCCTTCATACTCTATTCACTTTCTATCATAGAATATTTTGAAGGAAAGCACAACTAAAAAAACAGTATCTCTGCGCTACAGTAATCATCTTACCACGACTCCTATACGAAAGCAACACCAACGAAGTAAGCGCATACAAAAAATATTTTTTCTGACTCTTTGTTTAAAAAAACGACACATTTGCGGAACAAAATTCTTATTTTATTGGAAAACCGCTTGCTTCAGGTGCAAATAGGCAAATGCAGCAAGCGGCTTGAATTTGTTTGGAATAACACAGCTCTAAAACAGCTACGCAAAAATGAATAGTATACCGTTTGTTTTGGAACCATTCAGAATAACACAGCTCTAAAACCTCGGAAAGTTTTTTTCCGATATTTCGTAATCGCGCTACTCGTCCCTAGCAAGGACTTCAATTCTAATGGTTCCTTTTTCATATTTCCGCTTTCAAAGAACATACTCTTTCTTGACTTCTTAGAAACATCGACTGCTATTCAAGTTGTCTATTCACTTGACTAAATCCTCAGTGCTTAATTTGTGTTTCAATCTTGATTCCAAGTGACTTAAATAATTCGAAAATGGTTATTTTATAGGCTGATTTCGAATGCTGATTCATAGTGATCGTGCGCCAACCCATTTATTCATCCACTCGCTTTCTTGTTTCATACAATCCTGTTATCGACTGATAAACAATTGTTGCTTTTAGTAACTCAGCTGTGCTTGTGTAACGGTGACGATCAATTTTTTTACCAAAAAACTCAAAACTGGCTGGAGCACCCATTTTATTGAGTTGCATCAAGTTAACAAATGAAGCCGCTATTTCTTGGGTGGAAGCATCTTTATTTTTTTCGTACAACTCTTCAACCTGCTCTAATCGCTTATGAGCTAATGTGTATTTCTTGGCAAATTCACTGACTGCTATCAAAACCTCAGAAAAGCTCCCTTTATGCTCTTCCACATATTTTAAACTGTTATCTTTTTCAGTCGAATTGCCCGTACTAATTTTCGCGTGATATAACAATTCAACTAAATGATTAGGCAGAATCATTTGATTTCCTTTTTGTGCCTCTCCGGCACTAGCCAGTAAACGACGCCGACCATCTTCAAATTCATAAAGCGCATATTTAGGCAATTTCAGTTGCACAGTTGGACTAACGTATCCTTTACTTTCCAAAAACTGCACGGCGTCTTTTTCAAATGCTGTTCGTTCCATAATCGTAATTCCTAAAATTTCTTGCGTAACTTTTCGGCTTTTTCCTTTTTCATGAGAAAGCAAGATCGAATAAGCCACAATCGGACTGTCAAAACCACCATATTTCGTTGTATCCCATCCATTTTTACGCGGAATTAGTTTTTTTGAAGGTCCTTTTGGCAAAATCGATTCTTTAGAAAAACCACCCGTTTGCACTTCAACTTTTTTGACAATATTCATTTGGTGGTAGCCTAAAACTTTTTTGATCGTCTTGATATCTCGTTCTTTATGCCAAACAATTTCACCATTTTCATCGGCTCTTCTATCTGTATCAAAAAAGCGCATAATATTCGAGTAAAATTGAGTTTTCTCTGTTGCTTTATTATCTTTGAAAAGGTCAAATTTATGGTAATCTCCATAAACAAACTCTGGGGCAAGCTTTGGATAGACCTTTAATAAAGCATTTGCTACAACACCGTTTAGATAAGCATCATGTGCGTGATGATAATCATTGATTTCTCTGACCTTATATAGCTTAGTCATTTGTCGAAAACGACTAGTTAATGCTGATTTCAACGTGATAATTTGAGTTTTAAAAATGGTCTTCCCCTCTGAATCTTTTTCTGCATTAAACTGTTGATGAAGAATACCCGCAACATTTTTAGTAATTTGTCTCGTTTCAACAAGCTGACGTTTGATGAAGCCCAGCTTATCACGTTCTGTCAATCCCCCATGTTCTGCTTTGGTTAAATTATTTAATTTTTTATCACTAATTAATTTCGCACGATGAAGTGAGCTCCAGAAAATCTTTCTATTCCTAACTACATCTATACTAGGAACATCATCTGATTTCCCGCGGTTTCCAGCAGAAGTTACTAGCACTCGATTATCAAGCGAATTATCTGTTATAAAGCTCTGTGGAACAATATGATCGATGTCGTATTGTGAGAGCTTATGTATATCTAGTGGTTTACCTGTATACATATCTCTTCCGTTTTGTAAGTAGTACAAATACAAACGATCATCTTGCAAATCTGCATTTGTCACCGGATCTTCTTTTAAAATATCACTTTTAAGTTCGCGAATCGCTTCTTCTAATTTTTTCAACCGAGGTTTGGAACTATTCCTTCCTCGTGTTGTCGTTTGAGTTTCGCGGGCCATTTCGATCACAATATTTTTTGGCGCGTACCCCATAATCCCTACTAACTCTTGCACGATTTTCAAGCTTTGCAAGATTCCTTTTTTAATAGCAGGACTCCCTGGTAATCCTTGAACAATTTCATCAATCCCCGCAGATATGTCAACGCTTGCTTTTTCAATGATTTCCTTAAAGCTTAAATCCTTATCCGAAATGAGTTGCATCAAGTTTCGATTTCTATTTTTCTTAACTCCATCATCACTCATCAAAAAATCCAAAATCGTTTTTTGCGACTGTTTATCGCGAATGCCGACCAGTAGTTTTTTAGAAAAGCGTCCCCATCCCGTATAATGACGTCGCTCCAATTTTTTCAGAATTTCTTTTGAAAGAAGATCCGAATACTTACTTAATTGCGCTTGAATCATCTTGCGATCTTCGAAAACAGTCAAAATTTTAACAATCTCTTCGAACATTTCTTCATTTTTCGGATCATTTAAAAGCTCTTCAGAAATCCCCAATTTGATAAAATCATGATAGGACTTGAGCGAAGCATTGAAGGAGTTTTCAATCCCGTTCACTTCAGGGCTCTCTAAGCCAAAGACATTGCTCAAATAATTTTCTAGCATTTTCCGAGTTACCTTACGCTCAACCTTAAACAATCGATTAAAAATAGCCAGCTTTTCTTGTCCATTAAAATTTTGTGCAATCCCTCGATCATCCGTATAGGAAACCTTCGTTAATTCATTATAAACCATATATTTTTCATAGATCATGCTATGTTTTGGCAGTACCTTTTCTTCCGGCAAATATGTATCAAAATTCGTCATTTTTTCGATGAATTTCACTGCCGAATTCGTCACATCAATGTTTTCTTGTAAATTCCACGGACGAATTGCCGCATCTGTCGTACGCTCTAACCAAGCGAATCGACTGTTATCTTTCGCCAAAGGACCGACATAATAAGGAATCCTAAACGTAACAAGTGATTCAATTTTCTCCTGATTCTCCGCCAAGAAAGGATAATAAGCCGCTTGTTGCTTGATAATCGCCTGCAACTCTTTCAAGTGAATCTGGTGTGGAATGACCCCATTATCGAATGTCCGCTGTTTCCTCAAAAAATCTTCTTGTTCGATCTTTTCAAGAAACAACTGAGCTCCCGCAAGTCCACTTAGTTTTTTCTTTAAAAAGGTGTAAAATTCCGCCTGAGTCGTCCCGCCATCAATGTATCCTGCATAACCATCTTGTTTTGCATCTACAAAAAATGTTTCATATTCATCAGGCAAATGCGTTTTTACAAACTTTTTCAATGTCGCTAAATCTGCTTTGTGCTCATCAAAGCGTTTCACCATCGCACTTGACAACTTAGCTCTTGTTGCACGGTCATTGACCGTCAAAATGTTCGCGAGTTCCATCGCATCATAAACATTCTTAGCCGCAGCAAAAAGTTCGACATAGTCATCCCCAATACGTCCAAGCAACTCTTCCAAGTCTTCATCATAGGTTTCCTTTGAAAATTGAATTTTAGCATCTTCATCTAATTTAAAAATCGATTTGAAATTCCCTTGATTGCCAACCATCAATTTAAAAAACTGATTCAATAGCCCATTTGATTTTTCACCAGGAAATAGTTTCAGCAATTCGTCGGCTTTTCGCGATCTTGATAATTTATCCTTCAAAATAGCTTCTACTTGGGCATCATCAGACATTTCATCACTAGAATCAGATAAATCATCATAATAACATTTCATAAAATCATGAAACGCTTTTTTGATTGACGTATTTTCCAAATTCAAATCCCCTTCAATCAAAAAATGCCCTCGAAATTTGACAATGTGCGCCAGAGCCAAATAAATCAACCGTAAATCTGCTTTATCTACCGAATCAGCAAGTGACCTTCGAAGATGATAAATCGTCGGAAAATCATGGTGGTAACTCAATTCTTCTTCAATTGTCCCAAAAATGGGGTGTCTTTCATTCTTTTTATCATCCACAACTAAATAACTCTCATCAAGTCGTACGAAAAAGTTTTCATCTACTTTGTTCATTTCTGGACCAAAAATTTCTTGCAAATAATTCAAACGATTCTTTCGACGACGCAATCTACGACGAGTTGTTCGTTTTAGCCGCGTATCCATCGCTACTTGCCCAGCGTCAAACAAACGAACACCCCAAAAATTTTTCTTCACACTCGCTTTACTTGCCATACCAGAAACTTTCATTCTACGTCTTATAAGGTTGTAGTCTTCCGTTAAAACCGCCCAGCCAACACTGTTTGTCCCAATATCCATACTAATTGAATAGTCTTTCATCTCGATGCCTCTTTTCTTTTAAAATAAATTTCTGTTTCGGCAGCGCGCAACCACGTAGCTAGCTACGCCTCCTATTCACCAAAAGTTGTTCATCAATTCTGATTTAATTATATACTATCTAGATATTTGTTCAACATTTCTATTGCCAAAAAAAATTAAATTTGTTAAAATGAGGTTGTTGGAATTATTCAGAATAACATAGCAAGTTAAAATAAGGCTTTGTCCGTAACCAACTTTTAAAGTAGCGCTGCTCTCGGCGCTTTTTTCATGCCCAAACTTACGGAAAACTATGGCAAGCTTATCTTTCATAGCAAGCTCCGCCTAGATATTTCCTTTCCATTTAATTTTTCAAAGCTTTGTACTATTTTAGAAAAATTTATTTTTAGCAATGAGAATTTGGTATAATAGAAGAGAAATATAGCCTTTAGAATCATAACTTTATTTACATATTTTAATGAAACAATCCTTGACAAAAAAAGATGAAAAAGAACCATCAGAATAGAAGTTCTGCTAGGTACGAGTACTACGATTACGAAACGTTGGAAAACTTCCGAGGTTTTAGAGGTATGTTATTCTGAATGGTTCCAAAACGATGTTCTTTTTCCAAAAGTAATCCATAAAGTTTTAGAGGTATGTTATTCTGAATGGTTCAAAACTACTTGTATTTAAAGAAGATGAGGGCATTAGTTTTAGAGGTATGCTATTCTGATAGAACGCACAGAATCTGTGCGTTCTATCTTTCTTTCCTCCTATGAGTTCTTATTCACTCCAATAATTCAAAAACTTCCCCATCTATCACAATTGTTTGGCACTCGATACTTAATGATAAATCACCTAATTCGATTGAAATATTTGCTTTTGAAGAAAAATCTCCGCCTGCCCCCATTTTTTGCGGTGAATCCATGACATCTAATTCCATCATTTGAAAACTATGATCTTGTTTATCAAACATAAATCGATCAGAACCATAGCCATTTTGAAAATAACATGCAGAAACTTTTTCAAATCGTAATTGGAGTTTATTTTGAGGGTTTTCTTCCTCAGCAAAAATAATTTCAATTTCACCGTTCCAAACATCATGCCTCAGCGAATACAATGGAAATTCTGGGTATTCAAATTTTTTTTATTAACCAAGACGTTAGTTGCTATTTTTTTCTTAAAAAAGCTCAATTTTATTCTCCTTTTTCTCCCAGTTGTACCAATATTTTTCAAGCAATTCAAAAGCGACTTGTTGCGTCATTACCTTAAAAGTCATTTCTATGATCCAACAAAACGGTTTTCCTTATTCACACGATTTAAATAAAACATTTATTATTTTCCTTCCGAAGTCATGAAGTTTTTAATGATCTTTTCAGATTTCCCACCAAAGCGAATTCCTGTGATATCCTCTTTTTTAATCCATGCTACGCCATCAGGCGAACCTTCATCCGTATAAACTTCTAATTTAAGTCCAAAAAGATCATCTTCCACAACGATTCCATTTAAGTATTCTTCCCCGCAAAGCAACTCAATCGTAGTGACTTCTCCAGAATGAAGCAAATAATCAGAAACAATCTCCATAATCGAATGTTTGCGTTTCGGCGTATCGCCCTTAAAAAAAGTTTCCTCATAAATCTCATTCAACGACTGACTATAAACTTCAACTGCCTTTAAATCACTCGTACCCATTTCAATTTTATTAATCGCTTCAATTGGGACAGCAATCCATCCTTCTAAAATCCCATTTTGCCGTCGCTCACGGAAAAGAACATCATTTTCCGTTACTGCTTCAATATAGCCGGCATTATAACTTTCAAAATCATCTCCTAAATATAGAGCTGTTAAGTGTTTTTCGTTTTGACATTCCATTAAAGCTTTGCAAATAAATTTTGTACTCAATTTTATTCCCCTTTTCATAATTATTATTTTTTCTATAGATATTTAGTTGCTATTTCGTATATTTCAAGCTCACAGAAAAATGGCTAGTTAGCTTTCATATATTCGAAAACTCGCTTCGGTGTCTTCCACCTTAACTGTTTTTGGTTCTTTTACTAACAAATAGCACCAATAAAAGTCACCCACGCAGCCGCTTCCGTGAACGGTGGCCAAAATAACGTAAACTTCTTGAGGAAACCAACCTAAAAAGAACAGTATAGTTAGAATACTTGTAATAAAGAAAAATGGTGCGATAGAAATCCAGATAAATTGATTTCTTGAATAAAAAGAATTTGGGCTGCTAGCATAAAGCAATCCATTTTTATATCCGAATATCACCTTGCTGCCTGTTTCACTAAACAACTTGCAAAACAAACCATGTATCCCTTCATGAATGAGTAGCGATAAAAATAAGAAGAGCACAGTGATCAAAAAAATAACACTAAAGTGAAAATCCCAAAATCGTGATAAATTTGGAGAAACTATCATTGAAAGAAACTGAAATATCATAATAAAGGCGATCGTAATCCCCAAAGCCATCCAATTTAGTTTTTTAATAAATTTTTTGTCGTTTATCAAATTGATTTCTTTTTTCAATTTCATACTGCTTCCTACTTTCTGAATCTTTAGAAGAACTTGACTCTAGTGTATCTATCCCTAGAGTCAAGTTTTTGTATTAACACTCATCTAAGATTCATTTCCAACAAGCAAGCCTTCCGCACTAAACTAATCAAAATAGTTTTTAATCATTGGATAAACAACAGCTTCGTTCATTATCCGAGCTTCTTTTTCCGCCGCTTTATGAGATAAATTTAAATATTCTTCCGGAAAATTCTCATATTCTTTTAGGAATGTTTCTTTTGTATAAGGTGTAGCCTTAATTATAGAATTCACATTTTTATTTTCTTCAAAAACTCCTAGAACAACGATCTCCAATTCAATAGAAAAATGAATGATCCACTTTTTTTGGTCATTGAACAAGCATCCGTAATCAAGTAAAAGAAATAAAGTACCATCTTCCCATAATTCTTTTAAATTTCTACTGAAATCTGTTACTTTTTCATTTAGATTTAGTTCCATCATTTGTATATTTGCTGGAACTCCAATACAAGGTAGCCGTATGAGCTTTTTTGCCTGGTCAAGTTTAGACAAGCCTATGATGTCTTCTAGACCATATTTCATAAAGTCTTCCAAATCAAATACTAATGTGAACAATACATCTTTGAAAACTTGCTTTGGCATTCTTCTTTCAGATAAAAAGACAGAATCTATATTCAAATAAATCGTTTTTAAATCATTCGGTGTAATCTCCTTTATCATTCTCTTTCCTCCAATATTCTCTCTATAAAGGATTATATTACAAGTTCAGAATTAGGTATTCTTATTTATTGCTTGTAAACCATATGCTTACAGCTTTATTTTCATTAATAAATAAAACCAGCTACAATATAATAAATATATAAAATCATCGAAATTATAGATATCAAGATAGATACTATGAATAAAGATGTGTTATTCCCAAATCTCTTTTTCCATAAAATTAATATCCCATCAATACTCAAAGCGCAAATCTGGACAATTAAAATTATATAAGCATATGTGCTTATTTCCTCGCTTGAACTAATAAAAATGCCTGTTCCAACTCCCAACAATCCTATAAAAGCCATAGTAACGGCAATATTTTCAAAAAGAGGACGACTCTTCTCTGCAAAATATAGTGGCAAAAAACAAACTCCAAAAGTAATAAAATTGATTAATAAGTCCACACCAAATTCAATCATGATTATCGAAACCATCGCCTAGATATAAAGTAGCTAACTGCTCACTATCTTGGCATTTATCCACAAATACATTACTAGTAAACAAGATTAAATTGGAGAAGTTCTTATCCATATCAAATATTTTTTCTTCATGTTTCCAAGACATTCATTACCATCTCCTTAGTCTGAACTTAGTTTTATATTTTTTATTTCTAGTCCTCCTATATTCAGCCGTTGGATTTTTTACTTATAAGAAAACCATTTCGAAATGCTCTCATTATTTTTCTTATAGTAGGATTTAAACACGATTACTTTTTTATACACTATTTCTCGAAATTTATATTTATCACTTAGTTGTTTCCTAAACCTAAAAGCCCTAGATAAATTGCAATAAAAATATACATTAGAAATGATATACCACACAATAAAAGACCTACCATCAATAAAAAGCCAGTGATTTTCCTTTTTTTTATTTCTCTTAAACAGATAATTATGAGCAAATTAATTGTAACGGAAACAACTAATAATATATTAAACACCTCTTTCTCAATACAATAAATATGAAGCTAATAATGTACAAATAAATAAAAAGATCAGTACATACTGTAAAACTTTACCTACTCTAGTCTTTTTTTGTCCACTCTGTTCCAATAGACTTTCACATTGAGCAATGATGAATAAAGTTTGCAGCCCTAATACAATTGATAAAAAAATGGTTGTCATTGTAGTTTTTAAAATCAAATGCACAATAATTATCAAGAGGATGGTTATACATATTAAAGAAATACTCAATTTAGAATCAAGCTTCTTACTCATTTTTATTCCTCGCTAACATCTTTTACTTGTTTCATTCAGAATAATATATTTACTAGTAATTCGTTTACAAAACTTGATTTATAAAAGACTCCTCCATAACTCTGAATATAAACAGCTACTTACTATTTCTAGACTTACTTTAAGTTTAAATGACAACAAGTTTACGTTGACTTAGTAAAAAGCTGAAATGACAAATATTCCAATGTAAATACACAACACCAAAAGAAAGATTGTACAATTCATAAATAAAACTTAAATTCGTTTTATTGAGAATTGACTTATACGGCGATAGCTTCATGTTCGAAACCAAGTTAAGTTATACTAATGTATCACCAAGTAACGCCTTATCTACTATCTTTAAATAAAAGAGTTGCTAAGCAACTCTTTTATTTAATATTCTTTACAACTAAAATCATTCTAGGTCGATGGTTATACAATATCTTTCGAATCGTCTAATTCCAATATTTTGATCTGCCCTTTATTGATCGCTCTGATAAGCACATCTTTTTTTAAAGAATAGAAAGGCTCCGACATAATATCAAAGTCATCTTGATCTTCAACTTCCGCTGCATCTTCAAATTGGAAAAAAAATTCATCGTCTTCAATAAATTTAAGAGGTAATACACATTTTCTACGCAAATATGAAGTACCTGCTTCTTCTAGTGCTTTTTTGGTATTAGATGTATCCATTAACTCTCCATTAATAAAAATTCGATAATAGGTTTCATATCGCATGAGTACACTTTTAATCTCAATAGTTAATTTCAAAATTATTTTTCCTTTCTTTTCTATCTAGCTTTCTCAACTGCGGTAACCCAACCAGCCTTTTTTCGACTTTCTTTCCTCTATTATTCCAAATATCCCGAAACATCCCAATTAAAATATTTCTTTAGCCCAATTTATAGTTATAAGAGGTATAGCTATCTGTCAAAACTAAGGAACTTAAAGTCTAAATCCTTAATCGTTTCAATAAATTTTTCCCCAACTAAAATAATAGAACTATTATTAAAATCCGCTATCCATCCAGATAATAAATCTTTTGACAAAAAGAATACAGTATCTCCTTCAGGTAGAAAATTAGGATTCCATGCCCCGTCTTCATCTTTAATAGGAAAGCTCTTATAAGAATCTACTTCATAGCACTCATGTTGCCAATTCAGTATATAGATACCATTAGTAAAGCATCTTTCAAAAGCTTTTTTCAATTTTTCCCCCGACTCTATATATAATTTTGATACTTCATCATCCTTATTATATGAAAACAGCATTAAGTTGCCATTTATTGGTTTTGTAATATAGATTAAATTCTTAGGTTTAATCTTTTTGTAGTTGTAGTTTTTAAAGCCATAAATTTCGCTTATCTTCCTCCATAAAGTCTCTTCAGCCTCTTCTCCCAAAATTTCCACTTTTACCATCTCCTTACTTTTCTAAAAGTTCCGTAATGATTATTGGTATAATACCATTTACCATTATTTGATCTTACAAGCCTTTGCCGTCCTCTATTTCCTCTTGCCTTATTCTTTCTGCCATTTTTCCTATATATATCAAATTCAGTGTAATTTCTTTTAGTTGGCAGCTTCTTTTCTTTGTTGCTAAATTTCCCACTAGAATAGCCTTTAGGTTTACGCCCTTTTCCTTCATAATATCGAATAAACCTTCTCGCGCGTAATGGAATTTTAGTCTGCTTAAATTTCCGCCGAAATTTTCTTTTACCAATAACTTTTACTGTTCTCAAAGCTTTTTTGGCTGCTTTTAACTTTCCACCACCGATAGCACCTTTAATAGCTGCCCAACCAGCTTTTTTCCAGCTTTTGCTTTTTTTATATGCCTTATATCCATCATATGCAGCAAATCCTGCATTAATTGCTAACCAAATCCAATGTCCATCCGGATCCACAAACATCACTGGATTATTGTTCGCATAATTATACCCATTCATCGTCTGCGGGTCATCTTCGTCGCCTGGATCCGGGTCGTACGCCGTAAACACACCTTGTTTCGGCTCATAATAACGAGCCATCAAATAATACTGACCTAGCTCCGCATCATACGTATATCCGGCATAGCCATAAGGATTCGCTTTTGCTTCCGTCGTTTCGGCTTTATTCGAAAGCACATTTCCCCAAGCATCATACGCATACTTAGCTACCACTTTCCCAGCTTCATCCGTAAGCGCCACAACGTCCCCATGCGCATTATAGTGATACGTCAGCGTCTTCCCATTCATCTTCATCGCGAGACGAACGTTATTATCCGAATACACATATTGCCGTGTCACTTTCCCGCTTGCATCCGTCTCATACAAGACATCAATACTATCGCCATCATAGTGATAGTTCGTGACAACGCCGTCCACCGTTTTCGATAGTCGTCTGTTGTCATCATCATACGTATACGTCGCAAAAGGCTTACTCTCGCCCTTTTTCGTCACAGACGCCAAGCGATCACCCGTATCCCACGCATAGACAAATTTGCCGTCGCTCACACGGTTGCCATTTTCGTCGTACGTCAGTGTTTCTCCATTCCAAGAAACGAGCTGGTTACCTTTATTATACGATGCTGCAATCGTCTTTGTCTCGCTTCCGCTGATCGAAACTTGCGTACGGTTCCCAAAACCATCATACGCATAGCTTTTCACCGTCCCATCAGGCAAAGTTTCCTTTGTGAGTTGATTCACCGCATCATATTCATAAAGCGTCTTTCCAGACTTCTTGTTATCAATACTCCTGCGATTACTCGCCGCGTCATACGTATAACTTTCATCGAGAATTGCTTCGCCTTCCTTAGTCCCGATCGAAACATTGGTCACTTTCTGCGTGCTATCATAACTATAATTCGCAGCCGTTTCATTCCCAGCTGTATACACGCCGATGTTCCCAAATTCGTCAAACTCGAAATAAGCATTCTTGCTCCCATCATTCACTCGCGTATTTTGGTCTAAATCATTATACGCATACATTGTTTTTGCCGTGAAAGCACCATGACTGATCGAAACGGATTCCACTTTGTCTGTCTTGCCTTTGTTGCTTGCTGTTGGTTTATCCTTATACGCATAGCTGACAGAACCACCGTGCTCCTTCACATCCATGATCCGGTCCGCATCATCATATACCTTGTCCGTCACGAGTCCATTGACATCATCCGTTACCTTCGTTTGATTGCCATTCGGATCATACTGGAAGCGGAACGCATTTTCTCCGTTCCATTTCACACCATTCACACGGTCCGCCGAATCATACGTACTTTCCGTCACACGGCCATTTGGCATCGTGGCTTTTGTTTCATTTCCAGCCGCATCATAGTCATAAACAATCTTTCGGCCAAGCGCGTCAACAAATTCCGTGTTCTTATTATCGACATCGTACACAAACTTGTTTTCCTGTGTCACACCATCTGCCGTAACAAACTTCTCCGTCGTGTTTCCGTTGTCGTCATATTTATAGGAAACTGCGGTGCCATTCGCCAGCGTTGTTTTCGTTAGCGCATTGTCCGCATCATACTCGAACCGTTTTGTGTGGCCTTTTTCATCCACTTCTGATTGTTTATTTCCATAAGCGTCATACGAAAAACTGATTTTCCGACCTTCCTCATCGAAGCTCGCCGTCACATAATTCCCATCCGCGTCATACTCATCACGCGTTAGAACCTCACCTTCAGCGATTCGGAAATCATCAAACCAAGCTTTTCCTGTTAAAGCCCCACGAAACATCACATTAAGCTTAATTTCCTTAATTGGCTTCGCCGGCCTCACAACTACCGCACTACGGTTCCAATCATTCGTTCCAAGTGGAAGAGGCGCCTGCACGTATTCTTTCGTACCATCTTGGTACATCACGTCGCCCCAGACCGAATAATCTTTCACCATGTTGCTTGTTGAGCCATTTGCTTTCACATTTTCTGATTTGGACATCCCCGTAATCGTGATCGGTTTCGCTACTTTTTGATTTAGTTTCACAAATTGTCCTAAGTAAGCTGGCGCATCCGTTGTCGCTTTTCGCTCCATTTGAACCGCACTATCACCACTTGAAGATTCTATATCAACAATGCTTAGCGCAACTTGCGAAGCATTTCCAGTTCGCGTCCAACCAGCCGCTGTTTGATTCGTATGCTCTTCAAAGCTTCCGTTTAAAGCTGGGTTAAAACTTGAAGATGAGCTACCCTTTTCAAATTGAACTTTGTCATACCAAACCGTTCCTCGACCTTTTCCAGTAGCAGCTTGTTCATTTTGAAGATAAAGCACTACTTGTCGTGTCGCCTTCGAAGTTTTGAATGTAAATTGACGTTTCACCCAACCACTGTTACTTTTGATTGAAGTTGGCCTATTGGACACCCAAACGCTAGCATCAGTGATATCTTTTCCACTCGCATCTTTTTTGCGAGCAATCAGCATACCATCTGATTTCGTCATATTCTCCGCCTTCGTCCAAGCACTAAACGTATATGTTGTTTCCGGCTCTACATCCACCCACTGAATTGCAGACGTATAACCACGATCCGTATTTGATACCTCACTGACAATCTTGAGTGCCCCACTTCCGCCGAGCGCACCAGGGGCACTTTGCGACGCGTCGTGACTGATCGTGCCCTTGCCATTAAATTCCGTTTTCGCCCAGTTCGTAATGCCCTCTTCAAAGCCACTATTTTTCACAAGATTATGAGCCGCGGCAAGTTCGCCACTCCCCCGAACTGCATTTCCATAAGCATCATATTGTGTCACAGATGAACGGTTTGCTTCCGTTTGTAGTGTTTCCGAAACCGCATCGGCTCCGTCATAAGCAACCGTTGTTTTCCGTCCTTCCGTATCCGTTTCAGAAGTCACATCATTGTTCTTATTGTAAGTGAACTTCTCCGTTCCATAAGGATCCGTTGTTTCAATAATGTTTCCATCTGCATCATACTTATACGTTTCCGTTTGCCCTTTCGGACTCACTTCCTTAATCAAATTGTTCGACTCATACGTATAACTTGTCGTAAGCTTCAAGCCATCCGCATCGACAATTTCCTTCCTCGGGTTTCCAGCATCATTGTATTCATAAACCGTCTTTTTCTTCTTCTCATTCGTTAAAGTTGCCGTTTGTGCTGCCTCATCATACACAATCCCCGTTTTCTTGCCAACCGGATCAGTAATCCCAACAAGCTTTTTATCTTCATAATCAAACGTCGTCTGATACGGTTTTTCTTCCGTATGTTTTGGATCATAAATTGTCGTCAAATTGCCATCCGTATAGCCATAACGATACAACTTCCCACGTGCTGTCGAAGAACTCATGAGCTCCTGCTTGTCATTATAGCTGTAAGTGATCGTCCGCCCCTCTGGCCCAGTCATTTTCGAAATGAGACCGTCCTGATACGTAAAATTCACCGCCCGCCCAGAAGCATCCTTCACGCCCGTAAGCAAACCGCTCGAATATAGATAGCTAAGCACGTTCCCGCTCGTATCCTTTTCAGAAGATAACCTTCCATCAGCCAAGAACCGTGTTTCTGATTTATCCTCTTCAACCTTAAGATAGCCTTCCGCCGTCTTTGAAAGCTCCGAATAAATCCCAGCCGGCGCCACATACTTGCCATCTTTCTTCTTAAAGCGGTGCGACTTCTTGTCGGATTCCACCCAAAGAACATCACCATTTGGTTCCTCAATCAGTTTTTCCTCAAGCGTACTTGTCCAACCATACCCAAACAAGCCAATTTGCTCATCTTGACTGTTGAATGTTCGGTCGATATTAATACTTGGACCACGACCTTCAATATTAAAATCTGTTTCATGGAATAAAAAATTCCCATTCGTCGCATTAACTTCCCCGCCACGCACTGGAATACTCATCCAGTAGTCTGACATCCCAAGTTGTTTATTTAAAACTTCAGGAATTTGCGGAGTAGCGGGTTCTGATTTGATACTTTCCTTGTGATTTCCCGCGTTTTGATAAGAAACAATCCGGAACCAGTAATTTTTCCGATCTTGGTACACGCCACCAGAGTTTTTATAAACAGGGGACGGGTCTCTTGCAAGCTCAGTTCCCTTCCCATCTGTATGAAGTGTCCATTCACCTGCTTCAATTTCCGTTTTTGTTGGCCAAATCCCTTTTCCTTGCGTTGTCCATTTCGTGACATTACCGACATCAAAAGTTTGATTGACTTTCCCATTAAACATCAAAACTTGATAACCATCCGCGAGCGGATCTTTATCCCAATTAAGTTCCACATAACCCGAATTCTTATTCGCTAAATTCGAGTAAGCTTTGGCATTTGGAATCTTTTGCTTTTCAAGTGGCAAGTAATTACTCGTCACATCCGAATAAGGACTTTCACCGCCCGGATAAAGTGCCCGCACGCGGATCGTATAACGCGTTTGATTGCGGAACCAAGAAGACCCATAATACTCGAATCCATTTTCATAAAAAGCGCGTGGATCCGTCATAAAATCTTGCCCTTTACCATCTTGATGGAATTCAAAAGCGCCTGCATTAATTTCTGCTTGCGTAGGGAAAATTTTCTTTCCCTTTGAAGTCCAGCTTGTGTTCTTTCCAGCTGAAAAGAAAAAGTCCTCTTTTCCGTTGTTGAAAATCACTTCATAACCTGTCGCTCCAGAAACGGCTGGCCAAGAAACATCGAAATACCCTGTTCCAGTTCCAACGCCATTCGAAAAGCCCTGTACAGTTGGCTTTGCAGGTTTATTGTAGGAATAAGTCACTTCGAGATACGGATAATTCGTATTATTCTCCGAAGCCACAATTTTTTTCCAGTAATTCTGATCAATATTTGTTCCAAGTCTAAAGCCATAGTTTGGACGCGTTCCACTTGCCCAAGCTTGAACCGTTCCTGTCACATCTGCAGCCGCCCATTGCCCACGGCCAACACTAACTTGTCCAATCCGTAGTGCTTTTGGTTGATTATTCCAGTTTACTTGCCACGGGGACCAGTTGGCGGACGTTTCATATACCCAGATATCATTCTTAAGCGTCGGCGACATGTGCCAAATATTATACATCTTGAGCGTAGCTTTCGAAATGGTCGCCTTTTGCAAAGTGGACGTATCCATTTTAAGGAACGCCCCATTATTCCCCGTGCTATTATCCCATTTCCCCAGTTTTAACGTGTATGCATTCTGGCCGGAATCCCATAACTTGCTTCCAATATTGTTTTCGTTTGGTCTCGCCGAATTGACATTAGCATTATAAATTTCATCCAAACGAATCGATGGATCCACATAAACCGGATAAACACGCTTCTCATCACGAAGCCAGTCCATATCCACTTTTAATTCGAGTTGATAAACGGTTTTGGTCAATTTTTTCAATTCGAAATAGGACTGATCCGTAGTCGCCGCTTCCCCAGTTTTTTCATCGACATTGGAATCTGCCAAAATGGGTTTTGGTAGTGTATATTTTACTTTCCCTGCCGCATCACGGAAAACAATATCACCGTTTTCTTCTTTCGTAACCGCAAGCTTCGTTTCAATTTGATAAACAAACGTATCGGCTTCCGTTTGTTCTTGCAGAACTAAATCCTCTTTCACCGAACGATTAAAAGTAAGATGACGCAAATCCGTTTTCGGCAAAACTTCTTGATAAGTCACTTCATTTTCTTTAAATTTCGCTGTCTGATCTTGTGCATCAATTTCTTTGTCCCCTTGTTTAGCTCCCTTTAAAGCAAAAACAACTTCCGCACCAGGCTTTGTCAATTTCTGATAAGCCCCATTATCCATTTTTTCTAAAAATTCTATCTCTAATTTCGTTTGCTTAGGCTGAATCACATCCGATTTTTCTTCTTGTTCTAACACCGGATCTATTTCTTTGAGCTTACCATCTTCCTCCATATGAATGGGTTCCGAAAAAATCTGCTTAGTAAAACTCCCATCGTGATTATCAAAAACCTTTTCATTCTCTGTTCTTTCACTAACCATTTCCGTTGGCTTTTCAGTTTGTTTTTTCGACTCTGCTTTCTCTTTTTGTGAGGCAGAATCTGATTCAGCTTTCCCTTCGCAAGGTGGAATCAACGAAAAAACCAAACTTGCCGCCATCAAACTGAGCAACCCTTTTTTAAAATTTTTCTTCATTCTTGTCTCCTTTTTGAGTCATTTTTTTAAGGCTTATCAAACTCGCTTTGCCCACTTAAATGTTCAAAAAGTTTCCCTAAAAAAAGTAGTATAGCTCCCAAACTATACTACTTACTTTTGATCCCTGTGAAAATCCATTATAACATGGTCCAAATTAAAAAAATGTGAAAACTTTGTGAATTTTAACTGGTAAAGTTTTCAACTTTTTCTAGAAAACTAGTAGATAAAATTCAGCTTTGCTGATAAAATACTCTACTTTTATATTCCCCTCCTCCTAACAAACTGTTGTTTCTATCATAGGCTTTTTACGCAAACAAAAACCTCTTCTTTTAGAAGAGGTTTTTGTTTTATTCTGCCTTTCGTTCACGGGTAGTGAACATGGATTTCTGGTAATTGAATCGAATCGAAAGTATCAATCCAATGGCCATCATATTTCCAAGTAAGGCGCTTCCTCCGTAACTTACAAATGGAAGCGGAATCCCCGTAATCGGAAGTAAACCGATATTCATTCCAACATTCTCCAAAACGTGGAACATGATCATCATCACAACACCCGTACATATATACGAATAAAATGGCACATTAATATCGAGCGCTACACGAATAATTTGATAAATCAAAAGGAAATAAAGAGCTAACAAAATACTTGCCCCGATAAAGCCATAATCCCCACCAATGACCGTAAAAATGAAGTCATTGTGATTCTCTGGAATTGAAATCGCATTATAGCCAGCACCATTTCCTGATATTTGTCCAGACCCAATCGCCGTCATCGCTCGTAAGACTTGATACCCACCGCCTTGTGGGTCTGTTTCCGGATTGATCCACGTTGTAATCCGCTCAAATTGATACGGCTTAAAGCCTAATTTGATGAGCCAGCTTTGATGGTTAATAACCATCCAAATGGCGGCACCTCCAACCGTAAAAATCGAGCCAAAAATCGGTACGATGATTTTCCAGGATATCCCTGATACGAGTATCATCCCTGAAGCAATCGCGATAAAAACAAGTGCCGTTCCAAGGTCAGGCTGAAGCATGATTAAAGCCATTGGCGGCAACATGATAAGTCCCATCTTGATCAGCAAAAGAAAATCATATTTGACTGTATGAATCTGGTGTTTCTTGTTATGGCTCATAATCACTCGCGCAAGTACAATAATCATGATCACTTTTACGATTTCTGACGGTTGGATGCTTCCAAGAAACGGAATAATAATCCAACTTTTCGCGCCTTTCACTTCCCTACCAAACATCAAAACGAAAATCAAAGTAAGCAAGCCAAAGCCGTAAAAATAGTAAGCCCATTTTGTTAATTTTTCATAATCGAGCTGCATCATCACAATAATTGCAAACGTGCTGACAACATACCAGATTCCTTGTTTCACAACAAAGTTTGCATTATATTGCTCATTGGTTAGTTGTGCACTGTAAATTGAAATTAAGCTGATAATACAGAGTAGCATTAGCGTGAGTACAATCCCGTAGTCAATCCGCCCCGCCATCTTATTTTGTTGGTTCATTCCTTACGCTCCTAACTGGTTAGGCTGCAAGCTAAAACAAAATTCCCCTTGCTTCCAAAAACAGCAAATTCAAAACTCAACTTCTATCTTATCATAAATCCTTATCATGAGTAAAAACATCTTTCTACATTATAATCAAGTTCGCACGAGATAGGAAGTATTTTCATCAAATTCTAATTTAAAGTTTTTTATAAGAAACGCGTTGATGAAATTGGTCGAATCGAAACTTTCCCTTCAAGTTCGGTCACCGCGGCGCGAATTTGGAAAACCTTTTCCAAAAAAGGTTCTGTCAAAACTTCTCGCGGTGTTCCTGCTGAAACGATTTTTCCGTCTGAGCAGGCAATGATTCGGTCGCTATATTGTGCCGCTTGGTTTAAATCATGCAGAACTAGAACAATCGTAAGGCCATATTCGCGGTTCAAGTTTTCAAGCAAATCCAGCAGTTCGAGCTGATGCGAGATGTCTAAATAAGTGGTCGGCTCATCTAATAATAAAACGGGGGTCTTTTGGGCAAGTGCCATCGCGAGCCAAGCGCGCTGCTTCTCTCCGCCAGAAAGTGTATGGAGCGGTCTATAAGCAAGTGCTTTTAAATTGCACACCTCAATCGCCCAGTTAATCACCGATTCATCTTCTGCCGTTAACCGCTCGAGCCATGCTTTATGTGGCAAGCGCCCGTAAGCGATCAAGTCATGCACGACGACATCAAGCAAGCCATCTGGCGCCTGCGAAAGCATCGTCATTTCTCGTGCTAATTTTTTCGAACTAAAATCTGGAAGGTTCGTTCCGTCAAGCAAAACGCGCCCATCACTCGGCGAAAGTAACCGCATCATCAGTCGGAGCAATGTCGATTTTCCCGATCCGTTCGGTCCAATCAAAGTGGTGATTTTTCCTGTTTCGATTTGCAAAGAAAGCTCATGAATCGCAAACTCTTTTTTTCTTGCGAATGATAACTGATCCATTTCTATTTTCATGAAGCTACCCTCCTGCGTTGTAAAAGAATTAAGAAGAACGGTGCACCGATCATTGCAAGTAAAATCCCTACTGGAAGCTCAATCGAGCCAAACCAGCTTCGCGCCGCTGTGTCTGCAAACGCGACGAGTAAAGCTCCGCCAATTGCTGATAGTGGCAAGAGATAGCGATAATCGTTTCCGATGATCAAACGGAAAATATGCGGCACAACAAGGCCAACAAATCCGATCAAGCCCGCCACACTCACCGCAACACCACTTAAGAAAGCTGCTAACATAATGATGAAAAAGCGATGTTTTTCAACGCCATAGCCGAGCAATTTCGCAGCATCGTCACCAAGCATCAACACATTAGAAGAGCGAATGGCAAACACGCTTAGTACAAAGCCGACAAGCATATATGGCCAAATGAGTTCCAAATGGTACCAGCTTTTCCCAGATAACGTCCCTGTCATCCAAGAAATAACGCTTTGAACCCGATTGGAATAGAGCACCATCACACCAGAAGTCATCGCGGAAATAAACGCATTGATCGCAACACCTGATAGAATCACACGAAGTGGTGAAACGCCTTTATCCCATGCAACGAGATAAATAAGAAGCGCTGTCCCAAAGGCTCCAATAAAAGCCCCAAGGGGAACAAATCCTGAAAGAGCTGGAAAAACGATCGTCATGATGATGGCAACTAGACCGCCACCTGCCGAAACACCAATAACGCCAGGGTCGGCTAGCGGATTTCGCATCACACCTTGAAGCAAACAACCAGCGATCGCAAGTGCAGCTCCGACGAGAAAAGCAATCAAAATACGCGGTAGCCGCAAGTTAAACACAAGTTGGTCCGAAAGCGCACTCCCGTTTCCTGTTAAACTTTGCCAGACTTCGATGTAACTGAGTTTCACGGAACCAGTCGTCAGGCTGTAGAAAAATACGGCGACAAGGAGAACTAAAACGATGATGAAAGACAAGAGTCGTCGCCTTGCTCTCGGGTCTCTCCTGCTACTCATTTTCTCACCTGATTCAGTTTATCCGTCATTAACGCAAGCGCCTCATCAATACGAAGACCGGGATTCGTGCCAAAAAGATCAGCTGGGAGCACAACAATATGGTCGTTTTTCACTGCTGATGTGGAATTCCACGCTTGATTTTGCTTCATTTCCTTTTTAAAAGCCGCTTCTGTCTCCTTTTCGTCCCCTCCATGAATCATGAGAAAGATAATTTCTGGATCAGCCGCCACAATTTTTTCAACATTTAACGCCGCGTATTGCGGGAAGTTTTCAACTCCCTTAAAGTCTTTTGCGACATTGATTCCGCCCGCTTTTTCAAGCACATCTCCGCTCAGTGAAGTCGGTAGCGCCGCATAGTTACTACCCGGTGCTCCAAGAACAAGGAGTGAGCGTACCTTATTTTGCGGGGCTTTTTGTTCTGCATTTTTTTCATTCTGCGTAATTTCGGCGTTCAATTTCTCCGCCTTCTTCGGTTGCCAGACTAATTCGCCAAGGATTTTCGTTTGCTTCTTGATATCCGAAATCGAATTAGCGCCCGTTAAAATCACCTTCGCGCCAAGCGACTCAAGCGCCGGTACATCCTTCAGGTTTTGCTCTGAACTCGCCACAATCGCATCTGGATTTGTAGCGGCAATTTTTTCTAAATTAAGATCATGCGTGTTCCCCACTTCAGCGGCTTTTTTGAGCGCATCCGCCTCCACACCACTCGCATCCTGAGTTTGCCTTCCAACGACTGTCGTTCCAAGCGCATATAAAATATTCATATCCGAATTTGTGAGCGCAACAATTCGCTTCGGTTTTTCTTCAAACTCAACCGTTCTTCCTGCCATATCTTTAATCGTCAAAACTGCTTTCTTATCCGACTGCTTTTTATCCGTCGATTCTTTTGTCGCATCCCCATTCGCTCCGCAAGCCGTAAGAAACAGAACTGCGATGAAAATCACTCCTAAATAAGCCTTTTTCATAGTGTCCTCCTTCAGGTTTTCTGTTATATTTATTTTACTAGAAACTTTCCATTTATTCAAAAAGATAAATGAGAACAAATTTCATTAAGGAGGAGTTTTTTTATGGCTATCATTGATTTTCAGTTTCTTTCAAAAACACTTGCAACCACGACTTCCATTTCCATCATACTCCCTGAACGTGACGACTGGTTTCAGGCTCATGGCAACCAAACACCCTACCCCACACTTTACTTGCTTCACGGCTTGTCGAATAATCACTCAACTTACGTTCGAAACACCAATATCGAACGCTATGCATCCGAAAAAGGAATCGCTGTTGTCATGCCTTCTTTCGACCATAGCTTTTACAGCAACATGGCTTATGGACATCGTTACTTTGATTATTTCACTAAAGAATTGCTCCCTTTACTTCCAACCCTTTTCCCACTTGCGCAAGAACGAGAAAAAAACTTTGTTGCCGGTCATTCCATGGGAGGATACGGCGCATTTAAAATGGCACTTTCCTGTCCTAGTCACTTTGCCAAAGCAGCAAGCATGTCAGGTGTAATGGATATTGATTATATTTTGCATCACCCATTCGACAACTTCTCTGTAGAAGCTGTTACCGGCGGCAAGACTACCTTACACGGAACGCCAAGCGACCTGTATCATCTCATTCGCGAAAACAAAAAAAATGGTGTGTTGCTTCCAGAACTCTATCAAACTTGTGGCACCGAAGATTTCCTTTATGAAGACAACCTTGCTTTCCGTGACTTCTTAAAAAAAGAAAACATCCACGCGAAATACGTGGAAGCTCCTGGTGAACACAACTTCAAGTTTTGGGATAAAAGCATCGAGAACGTACTGGAGTGGCTCTAATGTTTGATTTTCTCTTACCATTTCTTTTAATCGGTTTTGGCATTTATTTTCGCTTTTTCACACCTCAAAACAAAGCAAGCGCCTTAGCTTACCGAACCAAAGCAAGTTTAAAAAGCGATCATCACTTTGAAGCCGCCCATCGCTATTTAGGCTTACTCTGGATCTCATTTGGTGCTTTTGCGATTTTTCTTTATCTGCTTTTGCTTTTCATTCCGCTGAATTTCTTCGTGCGTAGCAGTTTATTTATTTTGATAGTCATTCTGCTAGTTTTTCTTTCCATTAGACAAACAGAAAAGTATCTAGCAAAACTGTAAAAGCTTGAGAATAAAACTACTGAACGCCATTGATTCGCCCAAAACAGAAATAAAAAGGGAAAAGCCACTTAATATCAAATGGATTTCCCTAAGATTTCTGTTTAATGAGTGCTCACATCAAAACTGTGAGCCTCACCGATCGGGCTAACTCACTTCTTTCCATTTTGAAACTCGTTTTTGCTGTTTCAGAGCATCCGTCCTTTTTCTCCAAATTTAATGTACCTTAACTTATTTCATACCAATTGCTTTATAAGTTGCAATATGCGAAAACGATGAAACCGAAGTAAATTCATCTTCTTCCCATGGCAGTTCTTTATCTAAGTTTTGAATCAAATGATTCATCAAATTCGGATGATTTTTAATGAGTGGACTATGCGGTTCTGGAGTCGGCATCACAAGCAAGTGACTTTCAATCTGATATTCTTCTTGAAGCTTGCGATGAAAACTTGTGATTGCCCTAAAACCGTAATCACGCACACCTGTAAAAAAGAAAAAAGCTGGCGTTTCATCTCTTTTGTCCAGTTCATTAAAAAGAGCCTTGTTTTCAAAAATCGTTTTTACTTGCTTCTCAAATACTGGATCATTATTGAAAAAAAGACTGCGCCCACTTGCCCCAAACGTATCCGTCGAAATCTTCAAATCAGGAACCATCGCAAACACCTTTTCTACTTCTGGACAATGAAGTGCAAGAATGATTGCTCCCACACCGCCTTTTGAACTTCCTACTAAATAGACATGTTTATAGTGATGTTTTTGGATAAACTGCGAAAGTTGTGAACTGAGTTCTTCGTAAATAAAGCGCCCATGATCGAATAAATACCAACCATATAAACTAGAATAATAATCCTCAAGATAAAAATAATCTCTTGTTGGATTTCGCTCGGATACTTTCATGAAATGGTAGTATCCATGTAAATTTTTAACAGTTTGCTCTGAAATTTCACCTCGAACTACTTTATCTGCATAAGCTTCATTCGTTTTTGTAAAAACGCCCTGAAAAATGACTACTAAAGTATCCGAATTATTGGTAATATATTTCCCTTGTAACTGAACAGTCATTGGCTTGCCCTTTCTTCCAAAAATTTACAAAAACTTCATTTAATTGTTTTATAAATTCACAGTAGCATAAATTTCTTTTTCATTTGTGACAACTTTTAGGCAATACCCCTTCTTTTCATAAACTTAGACCAGCTAATTTTATTTTCGCTTAAAAATTAACGATAAACATTAAAAATATATTGACTATTATTAACTTCCTGCTAAAATAATAGAAAAGGAAGGAGAATACTTATGCGCCAACAGCAAAAGAATCAAAAACTTGCAACGATCTTAAGCCTTTTATTAAAAATCAGTGCCATCATTTGCGGTACGCTAACGTTCCTTATTATTATTTTTCAACCGAAAACCCTTACTACTACCGTTCAAGAAAAACAATTCACTGGCACTTCTTTCCAAATCACCTTGCAAAATCAAATCGATGATGGCTTTAGCCACACAACTGCTCAAATGTGGATTCTTACCCTCGTTTTGCTATGTTCAGCCATTCTGATCATCTCTATTCTTTGGCTAGCGAGCCAGATCTTCCACGAACTGGCCGTTCAATTTTCGCCATTTCAAGAAAAGTATGTTCGAAAGTTACGGCAAATTTCCATTTTGCTATTTCTATATGCGTTTGTGCCACAACTGCTTTACTCGCTCCTCAGCACGCTATTACTACCCGGTTACCTATTTAATTTAGGTCTTGATTCAACAATACTGTTTGCTGCCATTTTCTATTTACTAACCGAAGTCTTTCGCTACGGTGTGAAGTTACAAACCGAATCTGATGAAACGTTATGAGGTGAAAAATGGCTATCATTTTAAGATTAGATCGCGTCATGGCCGATCGAAAAATATCGTTAAAAGAACTCTCTGAAAAAGTCGGAGTTGCGAATGTCAATTTATCCAAAATGAAAACGGGCAAAATTAGTGCCATTCGTTTTTCAACACTCAACCAAATTTGCAAAGTCTTAGAGTGCCAACCCGGTGACATTCTTGAATACGTCAATGACGATCCGGAAAACTAAATACTAAAAAGCGGAGGACATAAAAGTCCTCCGCTTTTTTCAGGATACAAAACTGTTATCCTATTGTAGAACTGCTTCTTCCATCTTAGCTGCAACTAAATAAGCCAAATCGATCACTCGGCAAGCATAGCCCCATTCATTGTCGTACCAAGCTAGCACTTTGACTTGCCGCTTCTCGATCACCATTGTACTGAGCCCGTCAACAATCGCCGAATGTGGATCTGTTGTAAAGTCCACAGACACAAGCGGTTCCTCCGTATAATCGAGAATGCCTTTGTACTCTGTTTGGGCAGCTAATTTAAAGGCCTCATTAATTTCAGATTCTGTTACATCATTTTTTAAAGTCACCACTAAATCCACAAGCGACACATCCGGTGTTGGTACGCGCAGTGAAGTCCCATTTAGCTTACCTTTGAGTTGCGGCAGAACAAGCGAAATTGCTTTGGCTGCCCCGGTTGTCGTTGGGATAATCGAAGTTGTACAACTTCTTGAGCGCCGCAAGTCTTTATGTGGATTATCCAGACTATGCTGATCATTCGTATAAGCATGAACAGTCGTCACAAGTCCATTTTCAATGCCGAAGTTTTCATCCAAAATTCTTGCAACAGGTGCTAAACAATTCGTTGTGCAAGATGCGTTCGAAATCACATGGTGCTTTTCATGATCATAATCTGCTTCGTTCACACCCATAACAATTGTGACATCTTCATTTTCACCTGGTGCCGTGATAATTACTTTCTTCGCACCTGCTTCAATGTGGTACCCTGCTTTTTCTTTGGAACGGAATTTCCCCGTCGCCTCAATGACAATGTCGACTTCTAGTTCGCGCCACGGAAGGTTTCTCGGGTCACGTTCATTCACAAGCAAGACTTCTTGCCCGCAAACTTCGAGCTTGTTTTCAGAAAGAATCTTTATTTCACCCTGAAATTTCCCGTGCACACTATCATACTTAATGAGGTGCTGAATCGTTTCTGCTGGATAGCTGGCATTGATTGCGACTACGTTCACCAAACCATCCATCATGAGTTTCCTAAAACACATTCTGCCAATTCGTCCAAATCCTGTAATTGCTACATTTTTCGCCAAGCTTATTTCCCCCTTAGAAATAATTGCAAAACGACTTGCAGATTCAGTATAACATGGCTTATTTAAAAATGTAAGCGTTTACCTATAGAGAGCAAATTGTAAATTTTTTCGAAAAATTTAGCTTATACCTGTCCATTTCAGGTATAATAAAGCTACGAGGAGGTAGAGAGCTATGCTAGAACAAGAAGAATTCCAAATTCAGTTAGAAAAAATCGAACAGCCTCTCACACGCCGTGATATTGCCACAACTCTATTATTTGTAATTGACGGCGAAGTCGAACTTTCTACCGGTAAAAAAGCGGTAACCTTAGAAGCGGACGATCTTTATATTCTGAACCAAAATGAGCCCTACACTCTCACGGATCTCACGCATAACACGTTGATTCGTTTGCAAATTAAAAGTGCTTTTTTTGCTCACTTTTTCCCAGGCTATTATCAGTATTCATTCGAAAGTTTTTCAAGAGAGATTGATAGTGGGCGTGAAAAAATTGTTTCCTCCCTTCGGCATAACTTAGCATTACTCGTCATGAATGCCTTTAATTCCACTGAAAATAGCCAGTTGATTTCGCACAATACCATTTTTCAAATCATGCTCCTTTTAACCAAATTTTTCAAAAAAGAACAAACCAGACCACTCACGCAGAAAACTGAGGATGAACGCTTGGCGCGAATTATTACCTATCTGGAAAATCACTATGATGACCCCATCAGCCTTAGTAAAGTAGCTGAACAAGAATATTTATCAACTTCTTATCTCTCACGTTATTTTAAGCAAAAAACAGGGATGGGCTTTTTGCAGTATTTGACCCTCATCCGCTTGAAACACAGTGCGGATGACTTGATGCTGACGGATGAATCCATTACAACGATTTCCATTCGGAATGGCTTTTCAAGTCCGAAACATTTTACGGATGCTTTCAAGGCTTATTATAACGAAACCCCGACTAGGTATCGTGAAAAGGAACATAATCAGCGGCTTTCTTCTCCTTCTGAGAAGAAAGCCGCGACCACACAAATTTTGGAACTCACGCCAGAAATTCTCAATTTGCTTGCCAAGTATCATCTGGAAACGGCTCGAGAAACTAGCTTAAACCCGATTCCGATTGAGCAAAAGACCATTACGGTTAATCCTATCGCTAATGAATCTTTGGCGCAACCCGCTTATTTGCTGACAATTGGAGGACTAAAGGAGCTTTTGAAGGATAATGTTAAAAAACAAATTGAAATGGTGCAGCGTGAAATTCGGCTGGAGTTTATCGGTATTCGGCATTTACTGCGAGGCCGGACTTTCTTGCCAGAGGTGGAGACGGATGAAACGGTACCGACTTCTTCCACATTTGCAAATGCAGACCTAGCGCTCAGTTACTTAAAAAATCAAGGTTTGCGGCCGTTCATTCGAATTGAATATCAAGAGCTTTCGCGGGATGAAAATTTTTATTTTGAACAGCTTGCTCACTTTTTACGTCATTCGATTCAAGTTTTCGGGCATTCTTTTGTTGCTTCTTGGGCTTTTATGTATTATGAGCCAGAGCAAACGCTTGTGAGAGCTGATGAATTAAGGCGCGTTTTCTTGCGATTAAAGCGGCTTCTAGTGAAATTTGAACCTGCAATCCAACTTGGAACGTTCATCCCATTTTCAGAACGTGCGACGGTGCCAAAATCGCATCAGTGGGTTCTAGAAACGAGTGATCAAGTTGATTTTCTAACTTATAATGCCAATCCAAATGAAATCATTGATTTTTCAAAGGAAACGTCCATTACTTTTCAAAATGCGGAACGCTTCACGCTCACGAAAACCAAGAAACTAAAACAATACTTGAAAAAGCATGGCATTCAGAAAAAATTAATGCTTATCAATTGGAATACGCTAACTGGGAATACTCGTTATACGAATGGCACTTTTTTCCGTGGAGCTTTAATTTTGGAAGCTTTATTTGATGTGAGTCCAGAAGTTGCAGGACTTGGTTTTTGGATTAATACAGAACTTCACGAAGAAGAAAATAATAAGCGTAATATTCGGATGGATGGCTTGGAACTTTTTCATTTCTTTAACGGAAAACGTCCTGCATATTATGCGCTTAACTTCAAAGAACGGCTTTACGGCACGGTTATTGCACGTGGGAAGGATTATATTTTGATGGAAAACACGGATGGCTATCAGCTCATTTTGATGAACTCTGTCAATTTGAACCCGAAACTGTCTGTAAGCGAGCTCGTTCGAAATGAACAGCGTAAGGAAGTGCATTTACGGATTCTTGGTTTGAAGGAAGGCGAATACCAATTGCGTAAATGGATTTTCGATCGTGACAATGGCGCGCTTTATTCCAAGTACTGGCAGCTTAATAGTCGACACGGTCTAGATGAGGAAATTCTTGATTATATCGTGACAGCTTCAAAGCCTACTTTAACGGTAACGGATGAACTCATTTCAGACGATTGGTCCTTTTATGCTTATCTGGAACTCAATGCTATTCATTTTTATGAACTTAAGCGCACCATTTAAAAAAGGAAGTGCCCGTGGGCACTTCCTTTTTGTTTCCTTATTTGGATTGTTTTTTGGAATAAGAGTGCAACCCCAGCCAAATGAGGAATACTGGGATACCAATAAAAATGATCAATGAAACGATATTCATGAGTGTCATGTTTGATTCACCCTCTAAATGTTTACTTCATTTTTGGCGCTTTCAGATGTTGGTTTCGTGCAAAGCGCAATGATGATGCCCACTACTAAGCCGCAAAGTCCGAATGTAATCCAGCCAAGCGACTGATTGTAAAATGGTACATAACTTGAAAAGAAATTCTCTAGACCACCAAGTGGAATCTTGAATGCTTTCGCTCCTTCCATGATGGAAATCACGGCTGTAAAAAGAATTGTTGTTACATAAACGACACGTCGTCCTTTAAACAGTGGATTTAGGAACGTAAGCAAAATAAGCACGATTGTAAGTGGATAAATCATCATCAATACCGGTACGGAAAACGAAATCAAGTTTGCAAGACCAACGTTAGCCACGAGGCAAGCGAATACTGAAAAGATGACCACGAAAGTTCCGTAACGAATTTTTGGAAATAGCTTTTGGAAATAACTTGCGCAAGCAGTTGTAAGCCCGATACTCGTTGTCAGGCAGGCAAGACCAATAATTAGCGCGAGTAAAATCCGTCCAAAACTACCGAAATAATAATCCGCTGCTCCTGAAAGAACAGGTCCTCCATTATCAAATAGACCGAGTTTCCCTACGCTCATAGAGCCAATGTAAGCAATAAATATGTAAACAAGTGCCAAACAGCCCACTGCGATAAGTCCAGCTTTCAAGCAAGTCATAGCAATAGAACGCTTTGTCTTGGCGCCGCTTGCTTTAACGGCATTAATTACGATAATCCCAAACACTAGTGAAGCAAGTGCATCCATTGTATTATATCCCTCAAGGAATCCGGTTGTAAATGGACTTGTGATGTAGTTTCCTGCCGGGGCAGTTTGTTCACCAAGTGGTTTCACAAGAGCTGTTACAATCAAAATGAGAAGAAATAAAAGCAAAGCTGGTGTTAAATATTTCCCTACTCGATCGACAATTTTCGAAGGCGATAGCGAAAGCCAGAGCGTTAACCCGAAGAAAATGATTGAAAAAACAACGAGGGCAATCTGATGATTTCCTTCCCCAAGAAATGGTGCAATGCCGATTTCAAAAGAGACAGTTCCCGTACGTGGAAGTGCAAAGAAAGGGCCAATCGTTAAGTATAGAGCAACTGTGAAAATAATACCGTAAACAGGATGTACGCGGCTTGCAAGCGTCTGTAGGTCACTACTTCCAGAAATCCCAATCGCAAGAACACCCATTAGTGGTAGTCCAGCTCCAGTTACTAAAAAGCCGAGTATTGCAATCCAGACACTAGTTCCGGAAAGTTGACCAAGATATGCCGGAAAAATTAAATTCCCTGCTCCAAAAAAAAGTGCAAATAGCATGAGTCCAATAAAAAAATACGCTGAAAAAGAAACTTTCTTTTCCATTTAAATTCTCCCCTTTCTTTTACATTTGAAACTTTCTGACAAAAAATCAATATAACGAAACAGCTCTTCCACGCCATTCAGCCTGAAAAATCAAATTTTGATTCTCTATTATCAGAATATTCTTTTCTAAAATAGCTAAGTAATGAAAACCAGTCCCCGTTTGCTACCCATTTGTTTGCGCAAAAAAGACAGCCTGCCCCTCTCCATATTGCTCCTTTCTTTTATTGTTTGTAAATCATATCATACTTTTAGGGTAAATAGCTAGAAATTCAATGATAAAAACTAAATTTTCTAAAATTATCTTCAGTCAGCATCACTTTTAAAAAAAATTTATAAATTATATTTTATTAGTTGCTTATGTTTTGTAAGTGTGTTATAGTTTATTTATAAACAATGATGAACCCATTCAATTCGGGTGATCATCAGCTAAAAAATACATGAAAAGTAAAATGAAATTGGAGGAATGAAAAAATGGCAGTAGAAAAATGGAACATTGATCCCGCACATAGCTCAGTTGAATTTCAAGTAAAACACATGATGGTTTCTAAAGTGAAAGGTGCATTTAATACTTTTGAAGCAGATGTTGAAATGGATCCTGAAAACTTACAAGATGCAAAAATTAAATTTACAGTAGATGCAGCAAGTGTCGATACGCGCCAAGCACAACGTGATGGTCACCTTAAAAGCGAAGACTTTTTCAACACTGAAAAATACCCTAGCATTACTTTTGTCTCGACAGATATTACGCCAGATGGCGATGATGAATACGAAATCACAGGTGATCTTACAATTCGTGAAGTGACAAAACCCATCACTTTCCATGTAACCTATGAAGGAACAGGAAAAGATCCAAACACTGGAAATATGGTAGCTGGTTTTGAAGGACGCGGCAAATTTAACCGGAAAGATTTCGGTTTGAACTACAACGCTGCACTAGAAACTGGTGGCGTGCTCATCGGGGATGAAGTGAAAATCAACGTCCAAATCGAAGCTTCCAAATAAAGAAGCGGCTAACGAAAACAAAAAGCGAATGACTTCCAAATTTTGCGGAGTCATTCGCTTTTTTCTTGCTTAAATGATGGATTTATTTGTCTTTCTTGAATTTATCTTCTGCCTGCTCTTTTAAATCCTCAGCTTTTCCTTTTAGGTCAGCACTTGCTTCTTTGGCCTTCCCTTTGGCTTTATCCAAGAATCCTTCAGCTTTTTTCTTGTCGTCTCCCGTCACTTTCCCAGCTTTTTCCTTCACTTCGCCTTTCGCTTGATCCAGTTTGCCTTTATCTTCAGCCATTTTACATCATCCTCCTCTATTTTAGTATCATTTTTTACTTTCCACACTTTACTTAATGTCAAACATTCTTTTTCAAACAAGCGGCTAGCTTTCGGTTATGAAATGCGTTAGAATAGTTTAGTTACTATTCATTAACAGAAAAGAGGGAAATCATGAGAAAGAACGAACAAACAATGGGAATTTTAGCTGGAGCCTTCGCCTATGTTTTATGGGGGATTTTACCCATTTATTGGAAACTTGGAAAAGAAGTACCTGCCATTGAAATTTTAGCTTACCGGATCATTTGGTCTTTTGTCTTCATGATTTTTCTTATCGTGGCGATCAGAAAATCAAAGGAAGTCTTGACCGAAATGAAGGCGATTTTCAAACAGCCAAAGACAACACTACTTATCACATTAGCTGCCATTTTAGTTACGGCTAACTGGTTCATTTTTATCTTCACAGTGAATAGCGGGCATGTGACAGAAGCTAGTCTTGGCTACTATATTAACCCACTTGTTAATGTTTTAATTGCCACCGTTTTCTTAAAAGAGCGACTGAACGTAGCTGAAATTATTGCCGTTATCTTCGCCTTTATAGGCGTTTTAATTTTGACTTATCACGAAGGTGGAGTTCCTTGGGCAGCTCTCGCGATGGCCGTTACCTTTAGTTTATATGGCTTGATTAAAAAATTTGTTCCCGTTTCTACTTGGACGGGCCTTACGCTCGAAACGCTGATTATTACACCGTTTGCGCTTATTTATTTATTATTTTTCGCCAAACACTTCTTCATGAGTTTCCCATTCCAAACAGATCTCGTGATGATTGGTGCAGGAATTGTAACCGCGATTCCACTGCTTCTCTTTGCTACAGCAGCGAAGCGAATCAGTTATACGATGGTAGGTTTCTTGCAATATATTGGACCGACGTTAATGCTTATTTTAGGCGTTTTACTATTCAAGGAAAGCTTTGATTCCATGCAATTTACGGCGTTCGCCTTCATTTGGGCTGGAATCATCGTCTTCACAGTTTCGCACATTTATATTAGTGCTAAACTTAAACAACTTCAAAAATCAGCAGAAGCTGAACAAGCGAAATAATTTTGCTAGAAACGAAAGTTTAAGCTACTCTTATTTTATCGCATCAAAAAAGAGGAACTCACTGGAGTTCCTCTTTTTTAACTCCGCTTGCCCCACCTGTTACAATAATATTTTTTCCTTCTAATTTCATAGCTGCCTTCTCCAAATGCATCAATCTCCAAAAAAACTTTCTTTCTAAAAATAGCCCTCCTTTTTGGCATCGCAACCCCTTTTGTAAAAAAAGTATAGTTACAATCAAAAGTATAAAAACCGTCACAAAAAATATAATTTATGACAGTTCAGCAAAATGCGCTATAATGGGAAATGAGGTGATAAATGTGGCACATAAAACCAACGCCTGCCGGATGCTTGATCAAAAGAAGATTCCCTACGAACTTCACGAATATCATTTTGATGAACAGCACTTAGATGCCGCTCATGTTGCAAAGGAAACGGGGAAAAACCCAGCTCAAATCTTCAAAACACTTGTTGCAATCGGTGATAAAACGGGGCATTTAGTTGCCCTACTTTCCGCTGAAGATACGCTTGACTTAAAAAAGCTTGCTAAACAAAGTGGAAATAAAAAAGTGGAGATGATTCATGTGAAAGATCTTGAAAAAATCACAGGCTACATTCGTGGTGGTTGTTCTCCCATTGGAATGAAGAAACTATTTCCAACTTTCATTGATGAAAAAGCCCACAATTTCTCAACGATTTACATTTCGGCTGGGAAACGCGGGCTACAAATTGAACTTGATCCAAATGAATTGCTTCCGCTATGCCAAGCAAAGTCGGCTAACCTAAGAACCGAATAAAGGACTTGCGCTAAAAAGCGCAAGTCCTTTAGCGTTACTAAACATTCCGAACCATCTGCCACTGAGAAATCCATTTCAAAAAGCCTGCCTCAAGAAAAGCATCGGCAAGGGGCTTATCAAGTGCACAGTTATTGAGAAACAGCTTCTTTTCAGCACCAAAGGCAAAGCCTAACCCGGCTAAAGCATCTTGTAGTATCGTCCCCTCTCGAAGTTCAAACTTGCTCACTTCAATGCCTCGATCTGATAATGCATAACGAAGGTGAAAACTGCCCTTTCCTTCTTCCAAAATGAACCGACTTACCGTTTCTTCTTTTTTAAATCGCGGCTGATTTTGCCATGGCGTCAAAAGGTCATTTTCGGCTTCCGTTTCTGGCTGCTCTATAACGATCTCTGATGCCTTACCAAGTGGCCCATCCAAAAAATAAAGTTCATTTATGATATCGAATTGATGTTTTTGATAAAAATGAATCGCTCGTCCATTTGCAGTAATAACTTCCAGTTTAAATTGTGTTCCGGCTGCTTTTTGTAGCATGTCATTCATTAATAGATCTGCCACTTTTTTTCCGCGAAATTCAGGCGCAACTCCTATACCCCCGCACCACGAATAATTTCCTTCGCGTGCAAACAAACTAAAGCCAACCGGTTGCCCTTCGAAAAGCGCAAGGCAAGATAAATTAGGGTCTAATAAAAACTCATCCATTCTTGCAAAAAAAGCTTCTTCTGTTAGCATCATTTCTACGACATAATCAGCAAAACTCACATTCCACGCCTGCATCACCTGTTCTCGGCTTACTTCTGTGAATTTTTTCAGTTCAATCATCTAGCACCCCTCCTTTTTCCTTTTTTAGCATAGCATAAATGCCTGGTTGAAGCATGATTCAGTATTGTAACCGCCCTCTTTTTAGTTTATCATAAGGAAAGAATAATCTAGTTTAAGGAGAAAAATGATGAAAAGAAATGTTGTTTTGTATCAAGAAATCGCAACAAAGATCAAGAAAAAAATTCTGGATGGTAGTTATCCGCTCGGCGAAAATATTCCGAGTGAACCAGAACTCGAGAAGCTTTTTGGTGTGAGCAAAATGACAATCAGGCAAGCAGTGGCCCTTCTCGCTGCTGAAGGCTACGTGGACAAGCAGCGTGGCAGAGGAACACAAGTGATCAGTAATCAGCTATTTAATAAGCTTTCAAAAGCAAAATCTTTTTCAAAAATCATCGAAGAATCTGGTTTTTCGATTAAAAAGGAAATTCTTTCGATTGAAACTATAACACCTGAAAACCACCCCGTTTTAGCGACTTATTTTGATGAGCCTATCACACATATCAAGCGACTTTATTATCTTGATAACAAACCATATATCTATTATCAACATTACATTCAAGAGGTCACGCAAATTCATGAGGCTAACTTAAACCTAGATCATATCTCGCTTTACCAGCTACTAAAAGAAAACGGCTATACGGTTGCCTCGTTTGAAGACACTTTTGAAACGGCTACTTTTTCAACATATGAAAAAAAGCAACTGCAAACTGAGCAAGAAAACGGCTTGAAGCGCATGCGTAAATCATCTGACAATAGTGGTCATTTAATCGAACTTTCAATTGGTCTTTATAACACTCAAATTTTCCCTTATAAAATTGAATATGAAGTTTAAAAAAGTGATTGCGTTTTCAAACATTATAATGTTATAATGTTTCTGAAGGAGGTGACAACATGATCGATCTTCTAATAAAAAATGGAAAAACTAGCCAAGAAGAACCGCTTTCTGTTGCCATAACAAACGGGAAAATTTCAGCTGTGGCACCACAAATTAACGACGAAGCTGAGAGAATAATTGATCTAGCCGGAAAACATTATATTTCTGCTGGATGGATTGATGATCATGTTCACTGTGACACGGAAATGCCAATTTATTATGACCAGCCGGACGAAATTGGTATCACAAAAGGGGTCACAACGATTATAGATGCCGGTTCTACTGGTGCTGATACCATTGCATCTTTTTATAAGCACATTAAACAAGCCAAAACCAATGTCTATGCGCTTATTAACATCTCTAAAACGGGAATCATTGCACAAGACGAACTTTCTAATTTGAAAAACATTCAAAAAGAAGCTGTCAAACAAAAAATAGCTGAACTACCAGATTTTATTGTGGGACTTAAAGCGAGAATGAGTAAAACAGTTGTCGGTGAAAATAATTACGAACCGCTCCTTTTAGCCAAAGAATTGCAAGATGAACTAAATGATTTACCCCTTATGGTTCACATTGGTTCAAACCCACCAGATTTAAAAGAAATTTTAACACGTCTAGATGCCCGAGATGTCCTTACCCACTGCTTTAACGGGAAGCCGAACGGAATTTTGGATCAAACAAGCAGTAAAATTAAAGCGGTTGCAAAAGAAGCTTATGACCGTGGAGTTCGCTTTGACATCGGACATGGCACAGATAGTTTTAACTTCCGCACAGCACGTCTAGCTAAAGCAGAAGGACTTACCCCATACTCACTTAGCACAGATATTTATCACAAAAACCGCGAAAAAGGGCCTGTCTATGATTTAGCCACAACAATGGAAAAACTACTTTCAATCGGCTATTCCCTCACTGAAATTATCCCAATGGTGACCACACATCCAGCTGATAATTTCAAACTTCACCACAAAGGAAGCTTAAAAGAAGGTTTTGATGCCGACCTTACAATTTTTGATTTGAAAGACGGGCATAAAGAACTAACGGATTCAAATGGCAATAAAATGATTACTCACACCGTGATCGAGCCGATTTATACAATTGTAGGAGGAAAAGTTTATGACAACGGATCTTTATAAAAAATATGATTTAAAACAAGTCGTCAATGCTTCTGGAAAAATGACTATCCTCGGCGTATCAAAAACACCAGATGAAATTGTAGCTCTCCAAAAATTCGGCGGCCAACATTTTTTTGAAATGGCAGATCTTGTTGAAAAAACGGGACACTACATTGCTGATTTGCTACATACAGAAGATGCCGTCATCGTCTCAAGCGCCTCTGCTGGCATTGCTCAATCCGTTGCCGGTTTAATCGGACAAGGAAGTGACTACCACCTGTATCACCCGTTCACAGACAAAATTAAAAAACGAGAAATCGTGATTCCAAAAGGTCATAATGTTGATTACGGAACTGCCGTTGAAGTGATGATCGAGCTTGGTGGCGGAAAACTTCGCGAAGCCGGATATGCGAACATGTGCTCAAAAGAACACGTAGAAATGATGCTTACGGATGAAACAGCCGCACTTCTTTATATCAAAAGTCACCACGCAGTCCAAAAAAGCATGTTGACCGTTGCCGATATGGTCGAAGTCAGCAAAAAACATGGAATTCCTCTCATTGTGGACGCTGCTGCGGAAGAAGATTTATTCACCTATGCAAAACAAGGAGCAGATCTTGTTATTTATAGTGGCGCAAAAGCAATTGACGGACCAACATCTGGACTTGTTGTCGGCAAGAAAGATGCCATTAGCTGGGTACGAATGCAATCGAAAGGTATTGGCCGAGCTATGAAAATTGGAAAAGAAAACATTATTGGGCTTACAGGCGCGATTGAGCGCTACTTAAATACTCCAGGTGAAACAGGCGAGAACATGCAGGAAAGACTTCACCCATTTATTGAAGCCTTAAACCAAATTGATGGTCTGGAAGCAAAAATCGTCCAAGATGCTGCCGGACGTGACATCTACCGAGCTTCCGTCAAAGTAAGCAAACCATCAGCAAAAGAAGTCATCGCCAGCTTAAAAACTAAAAGTCCAGCAATTTATACACGTGAATACCAAGCTAATAACGGCATCATTGAATTTGATATTCGTGCCGTAAATGCTGATGAAATGAAATTAATTGAAAATCGCCTAAAAGAAATTATGGAAAGTGGGAAATAATCATGCAAAAAACACCAAAATACTTGAACGATCGCATTTGTTTAAATGTGCTAGCTAATTCTGTTGAAAACGCCAAAGAATGCTACCAAGCTGCAGAAGGTCACGTCGTGCTTGGCGTTCTTTCAATCAATTATTCATCAGATGAAGCGGCAATTATAGACATGAAAAAATATATCGAAGCAACAGATAACGCACTATCTGTAGGGCTTGGCGCCGGAAATCCTAAACAAAGTGAAATGGTAACACGCATCTCAGCAGAGCTTCAGCCCCAACATATCAACCAAGTTTTCACAGGAGTTGGTGCTAGCCGTGCACTTTTAGGACAAAAGGAAACCATCATTAACGGACTCGTTTCTCCAACAGGAAAAGTTGGTTATGTAAATATCGCAACAGGTCCTCTTAGTAGCGAAGCTCCAGCAGGAGAAGTTCCAATCGAAACTGCCATTGCCCTTTTAAAAGATATGGGAGGAAGCTCTATCAAGTACTTCCCGATGAAAGGTCTAGCACACGAAGAAGAATATCGCGCTGTTGCCAAAGCTTGTGCCGAAAATGACTTCTATCTAGAACCAACTGGCGGAATCACGCTTGATAACTTCGAAGAAATTGTTAAAATCGCGCTTGATGCAGGCGTTAAAAAAGTCATTCCTCACGTATACAGCTCAATTATTGATAAAGCAAGTGGTGACACAAAACCAGAAGATGTTAAAACTCTCTACCACATCATGAAAAAATTGACTGACTAAAGGAGCGATGACAAGATGAAAGTTTTATCTTATGGAGAAGTGAATTTACGATTCACTCCTCCAGATTATCAACTATTAGCACAAACCAATCAGCTTACTTACCAAGTTACAGGAACTGGCGTAAATCTACTAACAAATCTAAGTAACTTTGGGATGGAAACAACTTTACTGACAACACTTCCAGATAACAGCGTTGGTAAAATGGCCGCCGCCAACATTCGCAAATATGGTATCAAAGATCATCATATCCAATTTAATGGCAATCACATGGGTAGTTATTTCGTTGAATTAGGTTATGGCGTTCGCCCAACAGTTGTCACTTATCAGAATCGCTTAGCAAGCGCTTTTTGCCAAGCGGACCCTGCAAGTTATCCGATTGAAGAAGCCGTTAAGGAAAATGACATCATCCACATTTGCGGTATTTCATTATTATTAAATGAACGCACTCGTGAAACCGCTTTAAAATTAGCAGCATGTGCAAATGAATTTGGGAAACCCCTTTACTTTGACTTCAATTACCGACCAAGTTTAAATACAGAACATAGCAAAGCATTTATTAAAGAACAGTATGAAAAAATCTTATCGCTTGCGCATACCGTTTTCGGCGGAATTCGCGACCTTACAGAACTACTTGACATTGAAGTAAATGAAGAACTACCGTACTTAGAGCAACTACAAATGGGCATTTCCATTTTCAAACAGAAATACAATGTCACAAATTATGTAGGAACTAATCGAGGTTTCGAAAACCATGAACATTCATTAGCCGGCTTTATGGACGGAGAAAGTTTTAAAGTTAGCAGCACTATGCCAGTCGATTTACTTGACCGCATTGGAGCAGGCGACGCTTATGCAGCGGGAATCATTTTTGGTCTTACTAATAACTGGCCAGAAGAGAGGATTTTGGAATTTGCAGTTAGTAATGCTGTCCTTGCTCATACCATCACGGGAGATGTGCCACACACTACTCTGGAAGAAGTAGAGGCACTTATGGAAGGCAGACAACAAAGTCTAATTCGTTAAAAAAGGAGAGAAAAATATGCACGACATCTATTTGTTTTCAATCACCATCGTTGCTATTGCCATTGTCATTTTAGGTGTTTCCTGGTGGAAATGGCATGCCTATCTTAGCTTATCCGTTGCTACCCTCTTTTTAGCCATATTTGCTGGTATGCCATTTGGCAAGATCACCACCGCCTTCGAAACGGGCGTCGGCGGCGTTCTTGGCCATCTAGTAGGCATCTTAGCGCTTGGAACCATCCTTGGAAAAATGATGTCCACCTCTGGGGCGGGCATGCAAATTGCTAATTTCTTTGTAGAACGCTTTGGAGCCAAGCGCTTGCCTTGGGCAATGTTCTTCTCCGGACTTATTATCGGCATTCCAGTTTTCTTTGAAGTTGGTCTTGTCATCTTGCTACCGATCGTACTTTCCATCCAAAAAACAGTCAAGAAAAACATTCTTTTGCTTGGCCTGCCAGTTCTTGCTGGACTTTCGATTGCACATGGAATTATTCCGCCACACCCAGGCGCCATGACAGCAATTGGTATTTATAACGCCAACGTCAGTGAAGTTTTGCTTTATTCGCTTTGCTTCGCCCTACCAGCAGGTATCGTTGCAGGTCCTTTATTCGCAAAATTCATCAGCAAACGTATTACACCCAAAAACGAACCCGACCTCATGCGTCCTGATGTAATTAAAGACAACGAGAAATTGCCATCTGCTGGCGTCTCTTTCTTCATTGTCTTTTTACCAATTATCTTGATGCTACTAACTATGATTGCTGCCCTATTTAAGCTACCAAGCGGCCTAACAAGCATTATCGACTTCATCGGTAGCCCACTTATCGCTTTACTGATTTCTGTATTTGTAGCTTACATCTTGCTTGGTTTCCGCCTCGGTTTAAATGCAGAAATCATCCGCGACTTAACGGACGACAGCATGAAGCCCCTTGCTTCCATCATTTTGATCATCGGAGCAGGCGGCGCCTTCAAGCAAATCTTGATTGATACAGGCGTTGCAACAGCCATCGCGAATTTATCAGGACAAATGAACCTTTCCCCGATTGTAATGAGTTTCCTTGTAGCAGGACTCATTCGAGTGGCAACAGGTTCCGCAACCGTTGCGTTAACAACAGCTGCCGGAATCGTCGCACCAATTGTTGAGCAAATGACAGGCGTCAATACTGCTTTACTTGTCATCGCAACTGGAGCAGGTTCCCTCATGCTTTCCCACGTAAACGATGCCGGCTTTTGGCTCGTTAAAGAATACATGGGGCTCACAGTCAAAGAAACTTTCAAAACTTGGACCGTGTTAGAAACCTTGCTATCTTTCAGCGTGTTTTTCATGGTGCTTATTGTCGATATTTTCGTTTAACCAAAAACTCCCTTCGCGTTCTATATTTCGAACACGAAGGGAGTCTTTTATTTCCCGCAATGGCAATCATCTCCGCCGCGGCAACACGTTTCGGCTTGGGCTTCCTTAGCTACAAAAGTCGCTGCCCGCACCGCTTCTGGCACACTGTCTTTGACACGACGTGCTTTATCCCGAATCAGTTCTTTTGCCCCTAAACTCACTTTTTCTTCTGGCAAGAACCCTGAATTTGACTTGTCCACTTCAAGTTGCTTCTTCGCAATCGAAAGCATCAGTTTCATTCGATTGAGCTGATTAACTGCACTTGAACCCGCATCATAATCAATCGACATAATATTCGCGTGTGGATAGCGTTTCTTAAGCCCCTTAATCATGCCACGCCCTGTAATATGATTGGGTAGACAAGCAAACGGCTGCAAGCAGGCAATATTCGGCACATCACTATCCAAAAGTTCAAACATCTCACCTGTTAAGAACCAGCCTTCCCCCATTTTATTTCCAAGCGAAAGTAATTGACTTGCCTTTTCCGCGATCACTTCAATGCTTTCCGGCGCATCAAATCGCGCACTCGCACGAAGCGCATCCACAACCGGTTTGCGATACTGATTGATAAACGGAATCGCGACACTTTGCTTAGCAAAAGATTTCACTTTGGAACGTCCAAATGTGTTAGCAGCAAAATGAGCATCGTAGCAACAATAAAGCAAGAAGTCCGTCAAATCTGGTACAACGGCTTCCCCGCCTTCCGCCTCAATCACATCCACAATATGATTATTAGCACCTGGATGGAATTTGACGAGAATTTCTCCAACCACCCCAACACGCGGTTTTTTCTCATCTCGAATTGGCAGTTCATCAAAAGCCTTAACCATTTCCTTTGCGAATTGCTTATAGCCTCGGAACGAATACTTTTTCATCAGCTCGCGTCCCTTTTCCAAGTAACGCGCATATAACTTGTTAGCACTTCCCTGCTCCATTTCATACGGACGAACACGGTACAGCATTCGGTCCAGTGCATCGCCAAGTGCAAGCCCCGCCATAAATCGCATCACAACAGCAGGTGTCAGTTTAAAGCCCGGCTGCTTCTCAAGCCCACTTGCATTCAGGGAAATAACAGGAATTTGTTCCATCCCTGCTTCTCGGAGCGCTTTTTTAAGCATGGCGATATAATTGGTCGCCCTGCAACCTCCGCCAGTTTGCGTCATCAAAACAGCTATTCGCTCTAAATCATAATCTCCATGTTTCAGAGCATCCATCATCTGACCGATAGTCAAAATAGCCGGATAACAAGCATCATTATTGACATAGCGCAAGCCTTCATCAACCCCGCGCGGCGTAACTGCCGGTAAAACCTCCAAGTTATATCCAGTTGCTCGCCCAGCAGCTTCAAGCATCGCAAAATGAGTAGGTGCAAGCTGTGGTGCAAGTATCGTATAGCCTTCTTTCCGCATTTCCTTAGTAAATAGAGGTCTTTCCTTTGGTGGAGCCATTTCAGCAGGTTTAATATGATGACGATCTCGTTCTTCAATCGCCGCTTTCAAAGAGCGCACCCGAATCCGAGCCGCACCAAGATTGTTAATTTCATCAATTTTTAATAGCGTATAAACCTTGTTATGACCTTCAATAATTTCCTGACACATATCCGTTGTGATTGCATCTAGCCCACAGCCAAAGGAAGTCAATTGCACAAATTCTAAGTTTTCCTGTTTCGCCGCAAAACTTGCAGCTCGGTATAGCCGCGCATGATATTTCCACTGGTTTTCGACACGAAGCTTATGATCGATTGCTCCAAGATGCGAAATCGAATCCTCCGTTAACACCGCCATGCCGTTCATCGTGATAAGCTCAGGAATACCATGATTGACTTCTGGGTCAACGTGATAAGGATGCCCAGCGAGCACAATCCCTTTCACATTATTTTTAGCCATATAATGAAGAGCTGCTTCGCCTTCGTTTTGAATATCACGGCGACATTTTTCCGCTTCCGCAAGCCCTTTTTGGACAGCTTGTTCCATTTCTTCTGCAGGAATTTCAGGGAAAGTTTGCTTCATCGTCTCGATAAATGCTTTTTCATTATCAAGCGCAATAAAGGGACTGTACATTGGGATTCCCTTTTCTTCAATCGCATCCACATTGACACGAATCACTTCTGGATATCCTGCAACAACCGGACAGTTGAAATTATTAGTGGCTTCGCCAAATTCAGGTTTTTCGTAAACCACCGACGGATAAAAAATCGCATCCACTTTTTTGCGCACAAGATCCATCACGTGCCCGTGTGTCAATTTGGCTGGGTAGCAAACGGCTTCTGATGCAATCGTTTCGATTCCTTTTTCATATAAATTCTTCGAGGATTTCGAGGAAAGCATCACACGATAACCAAGCGCATCAAAAATGGTAAACCAAAGCGGATAGTTCTCATAGATGTTGAGCGCCCGCGGAATCCCAATCGTGCCTCGAGTAGCTTCACTTTTTTTGCACGCTTTATAGTCAAAGGTCCGTTTTAACTTGTAGGCGTATAAATTTGGCAAAAGATTCTTCACCGTTTCCACCCGTTCGCCTCGTTCGCAACGATTACCACTCACAAACGTCCGGTCATCCCCGAAGCGCGTAACCGTCAACTGGCACGTGTTGCTACAAAGGTTACAACGCGACTGTGAAGTTTCTGCACTAAAATCTCGCAATTTTTCAAGAACTAACATCTCTGTGACAGTTCCAGTTTCATAGTGTTCCTTGGCAATTAGTGCAGCTCCATAAGCCCCCATCATTCCTGCAATATCTGGTCGTACAACTTCTCTTCCAGTTAAAAGTTCAAACGCACGTAAGACCGCTTCATTATAAAAAGTCCCGCCTTGCACGATGACTTTTTCGCCAATATCTTTAGGACTACGCAATTTAATCACTTTTTGAAGCGCGTTTTTAACCACGGAATAAGCAAGTCCAGCTGAAAGGTCTTCAAGACTCACTCCTTCTTTTTGAACTTGTTTCACTTTTGAATTCATGAAAACCGTACAACGAGAACCTAAGTCAACTGGAGCCGTTGCAGAAAGTGCGCGCTTGGCAAACTCTTCAATCGGCACATGGAGCGTCTTCGCAAAAGTTTCTAGAAAAGAGCCACAACCTGCCGAGCAAGCTTCATTTAACATCAAACTATCGAGTGCTCCATTTTTAATTTTCATACATTTCATATCTTGCCCGCCGATATCTAAAATGAAATCAACGTCCGGAAGAAACTCGCGAGCAGCTCGGTAATGCGCCACGGTTTCGATTTCACCAACATCTATTTTAAGTGCCGCTTTAATCAATGATTCCCCGTATCCTGTGATTCCTGATTGCACAATCCGAACTTGCTCAGGCAAAACTTCATATAATTTGCTCGTCTCATCAATAACAGATTGAAGCGGACTACCGTTATTACTTCCATAATAGGAATACAAAATCTCATTTTTTTGCCCCATTAAAATGAGCTTGGTTGTCGTTGACCCCGCATCAATCCCTAAATAGGCATCCCCTTCATAATCTGCTAAATCTGCTCTCGGGGCTTTCATTTGATTATGTTTTGCCCGAAAATCAGCTAATTCTTGTTCAGAGCGAAATAGCGGAGGTAACGTCACGGTATCTTTTTTAACAGAAGATAGATCCATATTGGATAATTTTTCGACAAGATTAGCAAGCGTGATTGTTTTTTCTTTCATACTGGAAAAAGCAGTTCCAAGAGCGATAAAATATTCCGCATGGAGGGGCGCGATAATCTCGTCTTCTTTCATTTTAAGTGTCTCAGTAAAACGAAAACGCAATTGATCTAAAAAGGTTAATGGACCTCCAAGAAAAGCCACTTTCCCCCGAATAGGCCTCCCACACGCCAGTCCGCTAATCGTTTGCGTGACAACACTTTGAAGAATTGATGCAGCAATATCTTCTTTTCTTGCTCCTTCATTTAGAAGTGGTTGCACATCCGTTTTCGCGAACACGCCACAACGCGAAGCAATTGGGTAAATCGTTTGAGCAGACTTCGCTAATTCATTAAGCCCTGTCGGATCTGTTTGTAAAAGAGTAGCAATTTGATCAATAAAAGCTCCCGTTCCTCCTGCACAAGCGTTATTCATTCGTTGCTCAATACCACCACTAAAATAAATAATTTTAGCATCTTCTCCACCAAGTTCAATGACAACATCCGTTTCAGGAATCACTTGTTCAACAGCTTCTGTACAAGCAATAACTTCCTGAACAAAAGGCACATCCAAGAATTTTGAAATCGCAAGTCCAGAAGATCCAGTAATTTGAAACGTCATTTGCTCGACATCTACTTTTTTTCGTAAATCTTCCATAATTTCAAGTGTCACTTTTTTTATATCTGAATAGTGACGCCTATAAGTTTGAAACAAAATCTCCCCTTTTTCATTTAAAGCGACGGCTTTTGCTGTTGTCGATCCTACATCTAGCCCCACGTGAATCGTCATCTTTTTCATCCTTTCTATTCCGCTTTTACTTGCATGTGCAATTTTGAACTTATAATCGTGCTGTTTTTCACAAATAAAGTTCCAAATAATGAGTGATTACTCACTCAAAAGGCGACCCGAAAACACAAATACTATAGACACCCTCATTTTCACACTAATTAGTCGATTTGTAAAGTGAAAACAAAGCGTATTAACATTGACTTTTCTGCCATGAATGCTAAAATAGATACAGAAAAAATAGTGTATCAGACAAATGCAATACACTACTTTAATAATGAGGATTGATGAGGTGAACCATGGATGAAGCGTATTGATAAAATCTTTCACTACTTGAAAGAACAGGGATCAGACAGCAATATCCTTGAACTCGTAGAAAATGGAGAAGGTTTCACGGCTTCTCGCCTCTCAGATGAACTTCAAATTTTACGCAATAATGTCAGCATGGAGCTAAATGAACTGTGCCGCAGAGGTGCACTTGTCAAAATTAATAGCCGGCCTGTTCTCTACTATGATAGGGAATCCCTTGAACAGGCTCTCGGACGTGAGTTAACAGATTCTGAACTCGTTTTTCATTCAGCCGATGAGTTGCTTGTGCTTTTTTCTTCTGAAGAAAGTAAAAAAAGTCCCTTTGAAGATTTGATTGGAGCTGACGCAAGTCTCAAAACTCCGGTGGAACAAGCAAAAGCTGCGATGCTCTATCCACCAAATGGACTACATGCGCTGATACTCGGTCAAACTGGTGTTGGGAAGACTCTTTTCGCCAATTTAATGTATCGTTTTTCTTGTCAAACCAATCGGTTAAGCGAAGAAGCGCCATTTATTGTTTTTAACTGTGCCGATTACTACAATAATCCCCAGCTACTCATGTCTCATATATTCGGACATATTAAAGGGGCATTCACTGGAGCAGAGATAGAAAAAGAAGGACTTGTTGAAAAAGCCAATGGCGGCATTTTATTTCTCGATGAAATTCATCGCCTCCCTCCTGAAGGCCAAGAAATGATCTTTTATTTAATGGATACAGGAACCTTCAATAAATTAGGCGAAACAGAGCGCAAACGTAAATCGGATGTTTTAATCGTTGGTGCTACAACTGAAGACCCTGAATCTTCGTTACTCAAAACATTTGTACGCCGAATCCCCATCACAATTTCACTTCCTTCTTTTGAAGAGCGAACTGCTCGTGAACGTGTTGAACTACTTACACATTTGTTGTCTAACGAAGCTCACCGTGTGAATAAACCGATTCGAATTGAAGATGAAGCTGCGAAAGCTTTAATTGGAAATACCGCATATGGAAATATCGGTCAATTAAAATCCAATGTCCAGCTCGTATGCGCGCAAGGCTTTTTAAATAGCTTTAACCAAAATGATGAAATTGTGATTGATTTTAAAACCTTGCCGATCAATATCAAAGATGGTTTCTTCCACTTTAGCGGGCGACGCAAGGAGCTTCAGGAAATTTCTGAGCACCTCGAACCTTATACAACTATTTTTCCAGAGCAAAGCCGCACTTTTATTACAAGTGATGAATATGAACCGAATTTCAACCTTTACAAAATCATTGAAGACAAAGCCTCTATTTTGATGGATCAGGGCGTTGAGAGTGAAGATATCAAGAAGTTTATTACTATGGATATTGATGTCCACTTGAATAGTTTTTACAACAAATTTAAAAATACCATTCAAACACGAGAAAACATCTTAAAAATTGTGAATGAAGATATTTTAAATTTTGCAGAAGATGTAAGAGACCGCGTGGAACGGCATCTCGGAAAAAAATTAAATGACCGTTTTGCCCTTGCATTTTCACTGCATCTCACTTCTTTCATTAAGCGTGTTGAAAGCAATAAACCGCTGAAATATACAAACATTGAAAACGTTGTTGAAGATAAACCGGAAGCTTACAACATTTCACGGGAAATTAAAGACGAGATTGAAGCTGTTTTCCATATCCGTGTTCCTAATATGGAAGTCCTTTATTTGACGCTTTTAATCAGCTCCCTACTCAAGGATCAGGAAAATTCACGTGTTGCAGTATTAGTGGCTACCCACGGAAACAACACCGCAACAAGCATGGTCAACGTTGCCAAGAAACTGCTTGGGGATGGGCTTGTCGAAGGAATTGACATGCCGCTTGATGAAAGTCCTAAAATTACACTTGATAAATTGACTGAGCGAGCAAAAGAAATGGACATGGGCTGTGGTGTACTACTACTTGTCGATATGGGCTCGCTAACCGGCTTTGCACAAGTGATTACAGAGCGAACTGGGATTGATGTGCGTTCCATTGATATGGTGTCAACAGCAACCGTAATTGAAGCTGTACGTAAATCCAATATCCTAGATACCGACCTTGCCGATATTTACGACGCGTTAAAAGACTTTCGTGGATACGGCGGTTATGCTTCTTCTGATAGCGACTTGCTCGATACAGATGCGAAGCCGCACGCGATTGCGACCATTTGTGCAACCGGGGAAGGCACGGCCGAAAAATTGCAAAGCTTCATTGAAAACATTTTAGAAACCATTACAACTGACCCCATTCGTGTCGTTCCAATCGGCGTTCACGAAAGCGAAAATAAGATGAAAATTTTGATGGAAGAGTATGACGTATTGATGGCCGTAGGAATTGAGAAACCAAATGTACCCGTTCCATTCATCCCGCTTGAAAAGCTGTTCGCAAGCGACGGAGAAGAACAACTCGTGAACCTGATTAAAGGACGGAATGTTTTTGTCAAGAAAAGTGAGACAGGAAGAATTGCCAAGGAAGTCGTTGAAGATAGCCTGAGTGAATTCTTGACCTATTTAAATCCCAAAAAGACCATTGATATTTTAAATACCTTCTTGAAAGTCTTAGAAGAAAACACCGAACCGATCTTAAATAATGCTTTTAAAATCAATTTACTCATCCACATTGGCTGCGCACTTGAACGCATGGTTGTAAACGACGGCCTCATTTACCGCGAAGATCATTCCAATTTCGATCCTGCTGTACTAGATGCCCTTAATAAAGCCAACGAAGCGGTATCCAAGCGATTAAATTTAAGTCTAACAGAGGATGAACTTTATTACATTCACGATATCATCCAAACGATGCCTGCACATTCTATCTAAATAGCCCTCCCCCCTGGGGGCTATTTTTCGCGCGCTAAAATGATAAAGTCTCCTAAGAGAGTTGATTTATCCTGCAGAAATTCATATAATTCAAGAGATACTGATATTTCTAGCCATCCGCTTTAAAAATGATGCGTTGTAACAAATAATGAGGAGGACGATCTACCAATGGATATCCGTCTAGCTAGAATTGACGACCGCTTGATTCATGGTCAAGTAGCCACCGTTTGGACAAAAGAAACAAAAGCGGAGCGAATTATCGTCATAAATGATGCGGTTTCAAGAGATGAATTTAGAAAAACATTGCTTATTCAAGCAGCTCCGCCCGCTGTAAAAGTAAATGTGATAGATGTTGCTAAAGCCATTCGTGTTTACCAAAATCCACAATATGCCACAACCCCTGTCTTACTTTTGTTTACCAATCCTATGGATGTACTTACACTTGTAAAAGCAGGTGTTGCCATCATGTCGGTCAACATTGGCGGGATGGCTTTTCGAGCTGGAAAAAATCAAATTACCAATGCGGTTTCTGTCGACGAAACAGATAAACTCGCTTTTCGCGAACTAGATAAGCGCGGAATCGAACTCGAAATTCGCAAAGTTGCTTCCGATAGCAAAGTGAAGCTGATGCCACTACTCGATAAATGACAGAGAGCGCTTTAAATGGTGAACTTTTCTTTCAAGAGCTTCACCTAGTATGCTACAATAAATTACAACTGATTGATTCAGTAAATTGTGATAGAATGTGAGTGAAAAAATAATGGAATGGTCTGCAACCAATATCTTTCTTTTAATTTTTGCAATTGGAACGGTTCTCTTTATTCTTTATGATCTCGTCGTATTGACTTTTTGGAAGGGAGCTACAAAGCTAAAAGTGAAGCTTCGCTCAAGAGGACGATTTGATGGGTACATATTTTTTGGTTTATTAGTTCTACTTTTCGCATTGAACATTTCACGTAATGGTTCCTTTTCAACGACTGTGTTACTGGGAATTCTAAGCGTTTTGTTTTTCTATATTGCGCTTTTCCGCAAGCCACATGCAATTTTTAAAACAAATGGATTTTTCTATACTTTCATCTTCTTTCCTTACGCACAAATTGAACGGATTAATTTGTCGGAAGACGGTATTCTTGTGATTGAAACAGGACGGTCTCGCTTGATGCTTCATCCGCGCTCAGAAGCCGATTTAGATAAAATGATGAAAGTTATTGCGGAATATAAATAAAATGACGACAAAGGTGCCTAGCAGGGCAAACTTTGTCGTCATTTTTATATACCAACACTTGTTATTTTAATTTCAGGAACAAATAAATCAATGAATTTTCCGTGTAGCTGATCAATATGCTCATCAAATTTGGAATCGAAGCAGATGATGCTTTCTTCTAACCGCAAAACGGCAAACCCATCTTCTTCATAGTCTTCAAGTATGCCTACGATATGAATCTGGTCATCTTGATCGCTTTCTAAAAGACAATGTTTTTCTTCACTTTCATCCACATCATCAAACGTAATCAATTTAGGAATATTGACTTCTACCGTGTACTTTCGCCCGGGATCCGGATCTTCGTCGTCATCCCAAGTTGCAATACATTCCCCAAAATCACTCGTAAAAACAATTCGAGAATCCTGAATCTTGTCTTGAACCTTTATCTCCAATTATCGTTTCCTCCTGTATCTCAAGTTCGAAACTATTATAACACGGTTCCTATAAATCAAGCTAATTTTTATTCATGATCGCTAAAATATCTTGCGTATACTGATAGTCAGACTTAGCTTTTGTTCGAGCATTTGAAAGTAAAATAACAAATTTTTTCCGATCTTTCGTGAAAGCATTTCCTGCCTCATAACCCGCTAAAACTCCTCGAGCTATATAATGATTGCCTAAATCATAGAAACCAAACCCATATTTTCCTGGCCCCTTCTTAAGCATTCGAGCTAGACTTTCTTTTCCAATCAACTTTCCACCCAAAAGCGCATCGTCGAATTTTTTCACATCTTGAACTGCCATGTAAATATCCCCAGCACCAAAAAGTTGTGATAAATCTTGACGAACTGGCGCATTTATCATTTTCCCCTTATCGCGCAAGTAACTTTCCGTGTGCATAAAATTCGTATTGTACGTCATATAAAATCCTGCGCCACTCATCCCCGCCGGAATAAAAATATGCTGTTCCATATAATTTTCAAAGTCTACCCCAGAAATCGTTTGAATCAAATAAGCAATCACTGAATAATTATCATCCGCATATTGCCACTTGCCTGGCTGCGTTTTAATCCCTGCTTTTTCAATTTCACGAATAATTCGATATGGAGTAATCGGATTATTCCCTTCATGCCGCGGTTTCATTCCGGTTGTGTGCCCAAGAAAATTCACAATCTTAATTTTTTGACCGTTTGGAAAGCTCGGAATGTATTTTGCAATTGGGTCATCTAGACGAACCAATCCTTGTTCCACCAGTTGCAAGAACGCAGTTGCGACCATCGCTTTTTGCATGGATCCGATATAATAAACACTCGAAGTCATATTTTTATGTCCATTCGCTAAATCAGAATAGCCATATCCCTTTTCTAAAACAAATTTCCCTTTATCCTCAATATAAACTGAACCAACAAACCCGCTATTTTTCAAATATTCATCTATGGCTTTTTCAGGTACCTCCTTCGCTTTAACCGGATTATCCGGTTTAAGTGGTGTCTTGTTGTTTTTCTTAGCGTCTTTTGAAGCAGCCTTTGTTTTTGCTGTTTCTGCATTTTTGGCTTCATGGGAAGTAATAAACAGCGAAACAAACGATCCAATGCCAATACCTATTAATAAAATAAGGACAAGGCTCCAATAAAATCGTTGTTTTTGTTTCTTTCCTTGCGTTTTCTTTAAGCGAGATTGTGTCACGAAATTTCTCTCCTCCTGTAAATAAATCAAATCCCCCACTTAAATAAATCTAAAAAAGAGGCAAAACTACACTATCGTAGCTTGCCCCCCTAATTTAAGTTTATCTCATTACTTGGAACGCTCTCCAAGCTGTTTCGAAATGGTACCCAACCACTTCTTTTGTCGATTAACCACAAACTGATAAACCGTACCGTCATTCAGTTCGATTTCAATGAGATTAGCCAAAACTGCCAGACCAAAAAACTTTGTCTTTTTTCCAGAAAATCGGGCTATCTCTTCCAATTTTATCTCTATTTTGTCGTCGAATGCTTCGTTAGGCTGATGAACAATACTCTCCGAAGTCAAGTACAGCTTTCCCGGCGCTGCCTTTGATTTCGTTTTGACATTAGCAAGACCTTTGTAAAGAACCTCACGCTCTGTCACGACTCATCCACCTTCTTTCACTCGTCGTGATTTTATTTTACCAGATTGAAGCAAAAGATTCACTATTAAAATGCCTTAAAAAAACTTTTTTTCTTCTTGCCCCCTTCTGGAACAAAAAGATTCAAATGACTTGGAAAAACTTTAATTTCAACTGGCAAAGCAGGACCAGAATCCCCGTCCACATTTACCGACAAATCCTCACCAGAAGCATCAATTGTAAGATGTTTCGTTTGATAATATTCCACACCCTCATTATTTTGCAAGCTTCCTTTAACAAGTTGAGGAAGCATACCCGCTGCATCAAACAAACCTAATTTTGTAAGCACGAAAACATGTAATAAACCATCATCAAGTTTAGCATCAGGCGCCCAGTTTTCCATTCCGCCAACAGAATTTGTTAATCCCGCGACAACAAGAGCCGCATCTCCGTCGAAATGTCCTCCATCATAGTCAAGCTTAAACTGTAGCAATTCATGACGGCTAAAAGCTTTAAGCCCCTCCACAAAATAAGCAATCGAACCAAATTTAGTTTTTTGTTCCACACTCACTTGGTCAACCGCTTGCGCAATCATCCCGACAGCAAGTACATTCATAAAGAAGTGGTCTTCAATTTTACCAACATCCATCGGCTTCAAAATAGCCGTTTCAAGCATCTTAATCGCTTTTTTCGGCTTAAGCGGGATCCCCGTTGACCTCGCTAAGTCATTCACCGTTCCAAGTGGAATAAAGCCAAACGCTGGTCGCTTTTCATGAATCGAAAGACCGTTAATCACTTCATTTAACGTTCCGTCTCCTCCCATCGCAATAACCGCATCGAAATTTTGTTCAGCCGCAAGCGAAGCAAAATCCGTTGCATCTCCACCTTTTTCTGTTCGCTTTACAACCACTTCACTAAATCGCTTTAGCAAAGTTTTTTCTGCTTTGTCCGCATAGCCTTCCGCTTTTTCTTTCCCGGAGGATGGGTTCACAACAAGCATCACTTTTGTTGTCATCACTTTCACTTCCTTTAGTCGCAATTCGTCTTTATTATACATGCTAATAGCGCAGAAAAACAACTCTTGGTAAAAGCTCTAACTTGAATATTTTTAGAACGAGCGCTACATTAAAGTTAGAGAAAATTGAAGGAGGAATACCATGACTGCATTTCGCGCTTTATTTGTTGATCAAAAAAAACCTGAAGAAACGTGCCTTGAAATCAAGTCTATCCAACTTGATGACCTACCCGAAGGCGATGTCACGATTCGTGTTCACTATTCGGGCATTAATTACAAAGACGGACTAGCCACACTTGCAAATGGCAACATTGTCAAAAACTATCCCTTCATTCCTGGAATCGATGCTGCAGGCGTTGTCATTGCTTCAAGCGACCCCGAATTTAAAGAAGGCGATCCCGTTATCGTCACAAGTTATGGACTCGGCGTAAGCCACTTTGGCGGATACAGTGAATATATTCGCGTACCAAGTAAATGGGTCGTGCCTCTCCCAGACGGACTCACACTACGCGAAGCTATGATTTATGGAACGGCTGGATTTACAGCAGCCATGAGCGTCTTAGCCCTTCAAGACCACGGAGCAGAACCACAAGACGGGAAAGTTGCCGTAAGCGGTGCAACAGGAGGCGTAGGAAGCTTTGCAACCGCAATTCTCTCAGAGTTAGGATTTTCAGTTGTCGCTTCTAGCGGGAAACAAGGGCGTGAAGACTACCTCGCAAAGCTCGGAGCAGATGAAGTCGTATCTCGAGAAGCCTTTCAGCCAGAAAAATTACGTCCCCTTGATAAAGAGCAGTTTGCCCATGCGATTGATTGCGTCGGCGGAAAACCGCTTAGCTACTTGCTAAGCACAACTAAATACGGCGGAAGTGTAACTACTTGTGGTATGTCGGCCGGATACCAATTAAACACAACCGTTTATCCGTTCATATTGCGTGGCATCCATCTACTTGGTATTGATTCCGTTTATTGCCCGTATCCGCGTCGAAAAGAAGTTTGGCATCATATCGCGACAGACTTCAAACTAGATTCACTACTGGATTGGGTAACAACTGAAATTACACTTCAAGATCTTCCAGAAGCGCTTGAAAAAAATATCCAAGGTGGCATTTTAGGGCGCTATCTTGTCAGACTCATTTAAAAGCTAAAAAACCGAGATCCTTTTTGGATCTCGGTTTTTTAGCGATAAGCAGATAAAATTTGCCGCTCCGTAATTTGATCAACAACTTCAAGCGCCTTAAAATAGTTTTCCTTCCTAATTGAAAAAAGAATCTGTTCAATACCTTTCACAAAGTCTTTTCCAGAGTTTTCAATAATCGAAAAAACTTCCGCCGTCCCAAATTGTTGCACTTTCACAGAAAAGTCTTCCACAATTTCTAAGTAGCAATCATTTTTCAAATAAAAAATAAATTCAAGCAAGACCGATTTGCCATAATAAAAGTAAGCTCTTTCCCTCTTACTTTCAAGCGCCCAATCCAGCTCCAGCCGTTTTTCTTCAAACCGCTTATAATTAATTGGTAACTTTTTCACTTCAATGCGACGAATGGCGTGCTTTAAAAATAAGCCCAGCACGTCGAGCATTTCAATATAATCGTCTTTCGTCAGCCGACTATCTGCAACAACAGCTCCTCGATATTCCGTATTTTCAACAAAGCCATCCACCGTAAGCATCGAAATCGCTTTTCGAACCGGTGTCCGACTAATATTCATTTCCTTCGAAATCTTTGTTTCAATCAACCGTTCACCCGGCTGATAGAAGCCATTTTGAATTCTTTCTTTTAACTCCCTGTAACATATCGTCTCCATCGTTTCTCTTCGTTTGTTTTCCATCTCCAAGCTCCTTCTCTCTTTACCTGACTGAAATAACTTCATAAAAAGGATTTTGAATCAATAATTTCCTGCAAAAACGGGTTTTCCTGTACTTTCTTTTCGACTATCCGAAAAGGATCATAATCCGTGTTCTCCCTGGCACGAAGTACAGTTTGAATGTAAATCACCGTTTGAATCATTTGCTCTGCTTGCCGTGTATCCCTTCCAAAAAGATACCGCAACGCTCTTTCAAGCAAAAGAACCAAATAGAAGAATAGAGTCGCCGCTAACAAAATAACAAGCACAGCTAACAACCGGTTCCAGCTCTCGTCTAGGTCAAACAAAAAGCTACCGCCATATATCGCCAAAAATGTCGCAATAAAAATCTTAAAAATAAGACCCATTACACTTTTTTTCTTATCCGTAACCCCCGTTTTCGCTTCCGAGCGAATAAACGAAATCAGTTCAGAAAGCTCAGCACGCGTTTCAAATCCATTTTTTGCTAGATACCCGTAAAAAAGATAATCCTTCATTTTTTGCAATTCCTTAAAGCTTCTCAGTTGAAATTTAACACGAATCAATCGTTTTGCCCGCAAGTGAATCAACAAATAAAAAAAGAGGATTGCAAGAATGGCATCAAGCAAAAGCACAAACCAAACGACTCCTGAGCTCAATAAATAAAAAACGGCGACTGTTCCTAAAAAGAGCAACATTAAAAGAACAAAGTAGCCTACCCAAAAGCCCTTCATAAAACTAAATATTAAATTCCAATTTCCAAGTTTTTTATGATAAAATGCGAATAACTTTGTCAGTCCCACCGCTTACACTCTTTTCTAATTTCAACTATCTTCAGTTTAACATGGAACAGCAAGTGAGAAAAGAAGTAAACAAAAAAACACGCCATATGTTGTACATTCCCCCTACAACATATGAAGTGTTTCTTTGACTCATCAATGCGGGTCTACAGAAAGAACCTTTCCAGTTTTCGCATTAATTCGAACTTCGCTATCATCTGAACCTGTTTCCACCGACACATCATAAACCGTATCCTGATAAGAACGATCCAGCTCTATAGAAGAAACAGGGCCATCCACCTCAGCAACCGCTTTTTTCATTGCATCGCTTTCCGAAATCAAGCCCTTCAAATCAAGTTTTTCTTGATCTAGTTCCTGCTTGTCTTCGTTATCAACAGCTTCTTTCTGATCTTCTAGCACTTCTTTCGATTCAGCATCAAGCTTTAACTTATACTCATTTTGATCATCCATACCTTCTACCGAATAAATGATCCGACCGCTATCTTCTTCAAGTTCCACAGAAGTAATCACTGCATTTGCATACTTATCTTCAAATTGCTTAATAACATCTTGAAACGATAAACTTAGCTTTTTCCCATTTAAATCATTCGAAGATTGATTCCCTGTTGTACTCTTTTGTTCAGATTTCGTCGTGTTCGTCCCGTTCGAATTTCCTCCATGATCATCATGGTCATCGTCATTTCCGCAAGCTCCTAGTAATGCAAGTGCCACTACTGGAACCGCTAAAAGCCCCCACTTTTTCATCATATCCCTCCGTATCTCAAGTATCGTACTTTACTAGTATACAAAATCTCCTGCTAATTTCCATCCGTTTTGAGTCCCGTTTGAGTCTAGGTCTTCAGTCCTAAAAGCAGGAGAAAGCTTACACTTCATTAAGAAACTCGCCATCTAAATTTTTTCAAACGCTCCTGATCAACCGGGCTCAGCTCTACCTCGACTTTCGTTCCCTCATTCAAATATTCCTCCGAAAGAACATTCGCTTTATCGTTCAAATAAGCTACCACTTGCCCCTCTTCAAAAGGAATTAAAAGCGTCACCTTTTTATATCCCGTAAAAATTCGCCTTTTCACCGTTTCTGCAAGCTCAAAAAGACTCGCCTCATCACGTGCTGAATAAACCAGTGTATCTCCCGCAAGAACCGGGTAGTTTTCCTCCGCAATTTTATCCGCCTTGTTGTATGCAAACAACACCGGAATCCCCTCAACGCCGACCTCTTTTAGCGTACGTTCCGTAGTTTCAATCATCGTTTGATAATTTGGATCCGAATAATCAACAACATGAATCAACAAATCTGCATCCCTAGCTTCTTCTAGTGTCGATCGAAAAGCTTTCACTAAATGCGTGGGTAGCTTACTGACAAATCCAACAGTATCCGTCAGTAAGAAACGTTTATGATCCGGAAGAACAATTTCACGAACACTCGTTTCAAGTGTTGCAAACAGCATATCCTTTTCAAATACTTGCTTGTGTTCACTGGTACTAAAACCCGCAACAAGTCCATTCATTGTAGTTGATTTCCCAGCATTCGTATAACCAACAAGGGAAACCACCGGGATTTCGTTTTTCTTTCTTTTCCTGCGTCTTGTTTCTCGTTCAGCAACAATCGCATCTAATTCCTTCGTTAACTTGCTGATCCGGTCTTTAATAATCCGCCGATCTTGCTCGAGTTTCTTTTCACCAGAACCACGATTTCGTAAACCTGAACCACCGCCTTGTTGATCGAGCGACTCGCCCTCCCCGATCATTCGTGGCAGTTCATATTTTAACCTTGCAATTTCTACCTGCAATTGAGCTTCACGAGTTTTCGCGCGTTCTGCAAAAATGGAAAGAATGAGCGCCGTCCGGTCAATAATCTGAAACCCCGTTGCATCTTCTAAGTTCCGAATTTGCGAACCTGTTAATTCATCATTTAAAACAAAAGCCTCTGCTTCTTGCATCTCACCTAGTTGTTTTAACTCTTCAAGCTTTCCCTTTCCAACATACGTTGCCTTATGAGCACTATCTAAGTTCTGCCTCACTTCATCGACTACTTGATAGTGATTCGCTTCTGCCAAATTGCGCAGTTCAAGCATTGTGTACTCGAAATCCTTCTCTGATCCACTAACACCAACTAAAATAACTTTTTTATTCATAAAAAAATGACCTCCTGAAAAATTTTTTCAGTGCGGTCAGGACATTCCCTATTTCTTCTTAAAAGAAGACACAAAAAAAGAAGAGTCGAAATCGTCTCTCCCTAGAATTATAGTTCAGTTTAGTTCCAAATAGGGTCACAAAATGTGATAGACAGGTCCCGTTCCATACCAAAAAAACTTGGTACTCCGCACTATTCAATTAGCGGTTAACATTCACTTTGGAACGAAGTCTATACAGCCACATAATTTGCAAACCCTCCTAACATTTTAGATAGCCCCATTCTAACATGAGGAAACTAAAAAAACAAGGCACTCAGAAATTAATCTGGGCGCCTAATCGTATAGCGCTCACCAAGCCTAGCATAATCGTTCCCACTAAGTCGCGAAACTACATCCAAAAATTCTGGTAAAATATACTCTTTTTCTTCATCAAACACATCACTTGAAAAATCATAGCGAACCACCCGGGCAATTAGCATATCCGCCGTTACAACACCAGCGTCATTATGAATCTCGATGCTTTTTTCAAGCGAGGCAAGTAGTTTGATCTTTGCCTCCTCAATTTGCGGAGTAGCAAACCCATTTACTCGTTCAAGATGAAGCGAAGTTCGGTCGAGTTCACTTTCATCCGAATTTAATCGAGCTGCCGTTTCATTCATATCTGAAACAAAAGACTCACTAACGATATGAATAATCAATTCACCATTTTGTTCTGCATTTCGTGACGTATCTTTTCTCACACCGTCCGCCCGCTGCACCGCAATCGAGACAAGCGGCGGATCACTCGAAACCACGTTAAAAAAACTAAACGGAGCTGCATTTACTGTATTTCCGTCCACAGAAAGCGTTGTGACAAAAGCAATCGGTCGCGGAATGATCGAACCACTCAAGAACTTGTAATTTTGCTTAGGTGAAATCTTATCAGCATCAAATTGCATACTTATCACCACTAAGTTTTTGATACCAATCCCGAGCACCTTCCAGTTCCGGCATCGTTAACTGATGTCCCGAAACCGTCCACATCGTTTCAACGGACGCTCCCCGGCTCTCTAGTTCGCGTCCAAGTGTCGTAGATGCAGCTTGCGTAACAATTGGATCATTCATTCCCGCTGTGAGAAACACACGGCGGTGCGAAATATTAAACGTATCCGGGTCATTTCCAGCAGGCATCGCATGAAACAAAATCCCGTAATGAAAACCCTCTTCTTCCTGCAAGAGCGCATTAGCCGCAATATTAGCGCCATTCGAATATCCAAGGGCCACAAAATCGTTAAAGACCAAATCATATTTTTCAGCAAGCCGGTTCGTTTCACTAAGCAATTCCTTCGTTTTTCCTGCTAAATCCACTAAATCGAAAGAACCATCCGCAAACCGTTTAAAAAACCGGTTCGCGCCATTTTCTGAAACGTCTCCTCGAAGCGAAAGAATAGGGGCATCCGGTGCAACAAATTGTGCGACATCAACCAGTGAGTGTTCATCGCCTCCTGTTCCGTGCAACAATAATATAGGAGGGAGGCTTGCTTTCCCAGCAATAAAAAGATGTTCCATTTCGAAAATCAGCTCCTTTTAGTATCAAGCGGACGCACGTATGCCTCGATTTCATAACGTTTTGCTTCCAAAAATGGTGGTAAACTTAGTTTTTCGCCTAAAGTTTCATAGGGTTCATCACCCATGAAACCAGGACCATCCGTTGCAAATTCAAACAAAATTTGACGACTTGCAGGCATATAAAGCGATTCAAAATAGTAGCGATCCACAAAACCACTGTTTGGCGCTTGGAATGTATTAATTCGATCGATCCATTTCAGCAATTCTTCATGGTCTTCTACTCGGAAAGCCACATGGTGAACACCACCATAACCTTGCATAGCAAGTGGTAAATCTGTTCTTTCTTCCACAAATACAGAAGCCCCGTTTCCGCCTTCTCCCACTTCATAAAGATGCAATCCATTTTCTTCTTTCACATGAGTGAACCCAAGCACAGCCTTTAAGACCGCATCCATGTTCTCAAGCGAAGTCACCGTAAGCTTCACAGGTCCTAATCCATAAATGGCATATTCAAGCGGAACAGGCCCATTTTGCCACGGCACACCAGCCGCCACACCATGATCTGTTTGATCCGAAATCAATTGCAATTTTTGTTCATCAAAATCTTCAAAAGTTAAGACTTTTTTCCCAAACACCGTTTCAATTTCGCCATGAGTGACATCTAGTTTACGAAAACGTTCCTTCCAATATTCAAGCGCCGCGTCACTTGGAACACGGAATGAAGTTAGCGAAATGCTATCCGTTCCAGCTCGACCTTTCGGCAAATCAGGAAAATCAAAAAACGTCATATCCGTTCCAGCATTTCCTGCGTCATCCGCAAAAAACAAGTGATAAGTGGCAATATCATCTTGGTTAACTGTCTTTTTCACAAGACGCATCCCCAAAATATTCGTAAAGAAATCATAATTTTTTTCTGCACTGCTCGTCATCGCAGTTACATGGTGAATCCCTCGTAAATCCTTCAACATTTAAATCCCTCCAAAATAAGATTCAATCTCCGCTCGTTTTGCTTCCAAAACCGGTGGTAAACTGAGCGTTGATCCTAACTCATCCAACTTTTCATCGAGCGTAAAACCCGGTTCAAGGCTAGCAAATTCAATGCGCCCGAAACCCGGATCCCGCAAATAAAGACTCTTAAAATAGCCACGATCTGCTAGCTCTTCCACAACAAAACCCTTGCGCATTGCCGAGGCATGTAGCCTATCAACTTCCTCTTTCGACCGAAGCGCGTAAGCAATATGATCGATTGCCCCACGACCAAACCGCGTTTTTTCAGCAAGAACATTCGGTATTATTTGGGTAAAACTACCCGCCTTGTCATCCGACAGGTGCCCTGCTTCACCTTGAAAACCAATCTCCCTCAACCACTTTTCCGTCTCCAAGGGAACATTCGTACAAATCTCCACTTGGACAATCCGAATAATTTGTTCCTCTTGACGAATATCACTATGACGAGTCGCTAGCTTCGCGCTAATCACTTCAGAAATCTCCATGAGACGCAGTTTCATTCCATCCGGATCATCTAACAAAATCCCAGTTTCATCACGCTCGAACAAATAACCATAACGATCAAGTCGTCTTTCCCAAAAAGCAAGACTACCGGCAGGAACGCCTAAAGAAACTCTGCCAAAATAATGAGCACCTTCATACGTGTGTCCAATCCGCGGAATTTCAAAAAACGTTAAAACCGTTCCAGGTGTACCCGCATAATCCCCATAAAACAAATGGCGCATCTTTAAATTTGTTTGGTTAACCGTATTTTTCACCAAACGATAACCGAGAATGTCTTGATAAAAATGATGTGTCGTCTCAAAATCCTTGATAAATGCAGAAATATGGTGGATACCTTGTATCATGTTCCCCCCCTCCTTCTATACTTGATGTTTATAGTTTATAGCTAAACTTTAAAAAAGTAAAGTAATTTGCTTACAAAAAATAAGTGCCCATCTAAATAAAGAAGCAACCTGCTCTTTTCAAGCGAGCAGATTGCTTCTTTTCAATGTTTCGTCATCGTCGTTTTATCCTTCACAGGAACATTTCCCGAAATAATACCACTATAAGTTCCACTAAGAACTAGCATCCCCATACTGCTTACCCGAAGGTGATTCTCTTGATCCAAATAATCAAGCGAGTAAGGTTTCACATAAAAAGTTCCGATATCCGAATCAACTTCCGCCGTGTACTCATGTAAATCCTCATCCGAATCAACAAACACGAGATCAAACGCTAAATCCAAACTACAGCTACCTGCAAGATCAGAAAACTTTCCCGCACCATCATTTAAATTCAAAATGAGCTTTGCCCCATCAGGTTTCTTATTCGAAATCTTTTCAGCCGCTTCTTTTGATACTTCAATCCGCAAATTTCCCACCACCTATTAAAAAAGGCGGCTTTTTAAGCCGCCTCAAAATTTCTAGCTTACAAGTTGGCAAATTTTTCAAGTAAACGAATCATTTGGCAAGTGAAACCATATTCATTATCATACCAAGCAACCGTTTTAACAAGTTGAGTCTCTCCATATGTTGTGACTTCCGTTTGCGTTGGATCATAAATCGAACCAAACGTGGTACCAATCACATCTCCAGAAACAATTTGACGATCATCATAACCAAACGATGGATTGTTTTCCGTGTGTTTCTTCATCGCCGCATTCACTTCATCTGCCGTTACTTTTTTATCAAGCACTGCTACAAGTTCAGTAAGCGATCCATCTACAACAGGAACACGTTGTGCGTGCCCTTGAAGCCGACCATTAAGTTCTGGAATGACAAGACCAATCGCTTTTGCGGCACCCGTTGAATGTGGAATCGTATTATCCGCAGCTGAACGAGCAGCACGTAAGTTCCCACCACGAACTGGACCATCAAGCAACATTTGTGTAGAAGTATAAGCATGGACCGTTGTCATCGTTCCCACTTGAATACCAAACTCTTCATTTAAGAAATAAGCCATAGGAGCCAAGCAGTTCGTTGTACAAGAACCCGCAGAAATAATCTTATCATCTTTCGTAAGCGTATCACCATTAACATTATAGACAATTGTCTTCATTTGACCCGCTGGAGCCGAGATAACGACTCGTTTCACACCAGCATCTAAATGCGCTTGCGCTTTTTCTTCTGATGTATAAAAGCCAGTACATTCAAGTACAATATCAACACCTTGTTCTTTCACCCAAGGAATTTTACTCGCATCCGGTTCCGCATAAACACGTGTTTCCGTCCCGTCCACAACAATCGAATTTTCCGTAGCTTTCACCGTACCTGGATAAGTACCATGTGTTGAATCAAATTGCAAGAGTTGCGCGAGCATTTCAGGGTTAGTTAAGTCATTGATTGCTACAACCTCAATATCATCTGAAACTTCCTTAATTCTGCGAAAAGCTAAACGACCAATCCGTCCAAATCCGTTAATCCCAACTTTTACTGTCATAAGACTCTTCCTCCTATCAAAATCTATTCATTAACATTCTTGCTGAATGCACAAAGTGTTGTAAAAAAACCTACATTTTTATTTATACCCCTTTTTTTTATTCTAAATACATTTTTTTCAATTTTTTTAAGTGACAAACGTTATCATTTTAAATTTTTCCGTTTCATCCAGATCTCACCCTCAAAAGCAGACGTCAGTTTAGCAAAACCAAATTGACGAAAGAAATCAAGTGCCGTTTGATTCTCCGGCAAAACTCGCAAAAAAATCTCATCATACGGATATTTCTTCGCCTCAACAAACAAACCTTCCAGAAGCATTTGCCCGAAACCCATAGAACGAAATTCAACCGCAACAAGCAAATGCGCAAATTCAAGCGTCCCTTCCGTCTCATCTAGCCAAATTTCTCCATACGCAGCCGTTTTCCCGCGCTCATACAACACGAAAGCAGCCTTCTCTTCCGCCTCAATCCAAGCCAAAATTTCTTCTCGCTCAATCCTTCGCTTTCCCGTCGCCAAATAATTATCAGCTTCACTTTGAAAAAGCGGCAAAATAGCCGTCACATCAGCTTTCGTCACCCGTTTCATACCATTCCCTCCAAAAAACAATTCTCCTAAGCCATACCCTAAAAAAGCCCTTTACTAACAAGAAAAAAGCTGCTCGCTTCCGCGACCAGCTTTAGATCTCCTTCACAAACCGAATCGAGCCTCTTCCGTCCGGTAACCCACTTGTAATTTTGTGCTCCTCCGTAACGAATACAATCCCAGACTCCGTTTCATAGCGCCCTGGCGCAGGAAGACAATAATCCTCAATTCCGTGCATGACACCATCCCGAACCTCTCCTGTCACATAAAAAGGGTGCCCGAGCAATTTCTCAGCCTTTGCAAAATTCCCATCCCGAATGAGCGCCCGGATTTCAGTCGAGCTGATTTTATCTAGAATTCCTTCTTCCGTCTCCACAGGAATCGCAGTCACTTGAATGCCGAGTGGGCTGACAAGTCCTCTTAAAAGTTCCACATCCGAAACCGCACCTTTTCCAAAATTGAATTCCTCACCAACAATAATGTGAGACAAATTAAGCTGGCTCAAATGCTCATATACAAATTGTTCCGGTGTCGTTTCCGCATACTCTTTTGTAAAATTCGTTTCATATAAGACATCCACCCCATAATAGGCAAGCCAACGTTCCTTTTCAGCTCCTGGCGTAAGTGCTTCACGAAATTCCGGGAGACCCTTTAGCGCCCAAAGCGGATGCGGGCTAAAGCTAATCACCGAATAAAGTTCATCCGGTTTTTTTATTTCAAGCGCCATTTGTAAAATTCGCTGATGTCCACGGTGTACTCCGTCAAATTTGCCAATCGATAGAACTGCTTGCCGCGAATCTGGAACCGGCGCCAAATCAACATGATAAATTTCCATACGCTTCACTCCTAAATTCTACTTTATAGCAGCCTTTTAAAATCTACAACTCATCTGTTTTGATGAATCGCTAAAATCGAACATTATCGTTTCTCGGTCACTCACATATCAGCAAACGATTCTCCATAAAAAACACCTGCCGCATTTAAACGGCAGGTGTTTTCAAATGATAAATCTCCGGTTTTTGCATTTTTTCGGACTTGCCTTTTTCTTTTGCCAGCTTCCGGTTCGGTAAAAGTAACCGTAACCCATTTAAAATGACAAGAATCGTACTTCCTTCATGTCCGATCACACCAAACGGCAAGTTGATAGATTGAAATAAATTGGCAAGCACTAAACTGATAATGACCAGAATCGAAAAAGTGATATTTTGCTTCACTATCCGCCCAAGTCGAACAGATAGCGCACTCGCATAACTCAATTTCTCCAAGTCATTTTTCATGAGCACAACATCAGCCGCTTCCATCGCAATATCCGTTCCTTCACCCATCGCAACTCCAACCGTTGCATGTGCAAGCGCCGGCGCATCATTAATCCCATCTCCGACCATCGCAACTGGTCCGTAAACCGTCTTCAGATCGCGTAGCACATCGACCTTTTGCTCTGGAAGACAACCTGCAATCACATAATCGATCCCAATTTCTTCGCCAATCGCAAGCCCTGTCGCCTCGTTATCTCCCGTCACCATTATCGTTTTGATGCCACGTTTCTTTAGGCTAGAAACTGCACGTACAGCTTCTTCCCGTTTAACGTCCTTAAGCGCAAGCATCGCAACTACTTGATCCCCACACGAAGCATATACGAGCGTCTTCCCTTCCCAGGGAAGTGTATCACCTAACGAACCCGCAAACTCCTCAGCCTGCTCACTTCCCACAAAGCGAGCCTTCCCAACGCGCCACACTTCTCCGTCAATCTCAGCCAAAACACCAAAACCAGGTACATCCCTCATCACTAAATCCGTGATGTTTTCCGTCCGTTTCTCAGAAAAATCTCGTACAATGGCTTCGGCAAGCGGATGCAGAGAATTTTGTTCGAGTGCATAAATCCGGTCGATCACCTGTGCACGATCCCATTCAGGCGCTACGAAAAAATCCGTAACCACTGGCTTTCCTTGCGTAAGCGTCCCTGTTTTATCAAACGCAACCGCTTTTACACTTCGCAAGTTTTCCAAATGGACACCACCTTTAAATAAAATCCCATTTCGCGCTCCATTTGAAATGGCTGCAAGTGTTGCAGGTGTCACAGAAGCAACAAGTGCACAAGGCGAAGCAACCGTCAAAAGCACCATTGCCCGGTAAAAAGTTTCGTTCCAGCTCCAATCCAGTAAAAAGTGCGGTAAAAAGAGCATCACAAAAACAAGTAACAAGACGGCTTTCACATACTTATCTTCAAACTTTGCGATAAACTGTGCCGTATGCGAAGGCTCACTTTGTGCTTCTTTCACCATTCGAATAATCTGGCTAAAAAGCGTTTGATCCACCGTTTTCTGCACTTCCATCCGAATAACACCTGAAAGATTCACCGTCCCGCCAAAGACTTCATCCTGAACGCTCTTAAGAGCAGGAAGGGATTCCCCATTTATCGCCGATTGATCCACCGAAGTTTCTCCTGAAACAATCACCCCATCAATCGGAATCCGCTCCCCTGGGCGTACCAAAATCAAATCTTGCAGCTTAAGTGCAGCTACATCGACCTCTTCCGTTTCCCCCGTTTCTAGCAGTAAAAAAGCAGTTGCCGGTTGAAACGACATCAGTTTCGTAATTTCTCGCTTGCTTTTGTTCGTCGTGTACGTTTCGAGTGCACCGCTCAACGAGAAAATAAAAATTAGCACCGCGCCCTCAAGCCAGTAACCAATAATGGACGCTCCCGTCGCCGCAAGCACCATCAAGAGCTCCACATTTAGCTTCCGCGTCTTAATCGTGTCGAGAATTCCCTCTTTCGCCTGATCAAATCCTCCAATCACAAACGCCGCAATAAAAATCCCAGCCGTCACACCCGCAGGCACCAAGTTTTCCGTTTGCCAACCTAGTAAAATAAGCAACCCACTAACACCAGCTGCAAGAAACTGCCAGTTCTCCTTCCACCATTTAAAACGCATCCTGAACCACTCCTTTCTTCTAACTGATAATTGTTATCAAAGCCCCTAAAAACACGAAAATCTGCTTTTGCATGCGCAAAAACAGATTATATTTATTATAATTTACAGTTTTCTTATTCCACCATTATTATAGCATGATTATATTGATCAAACAAGTTAATTGATAAAACACACTTTTAATTGAGAATGAATTTCATTCCCGACAAAGCATAAAAAAACCGGAAAAGAAAATGCTTTTCCGGTTTTACTATTTAAGGAAGTACATTCCCAGCAGCGCGATAAATCTCATACCATTCCTCACGTGTAAGTGAGATATCCGCTCCCTTACGAATAGCTTCAATCCGTTCAGGGTTCATCGTCCCAAGCACAGCTTGAATTTTGGCAGGATGGCGTAAAATCCAAGCAATAGCTAGCGCCGAACTCGTCACTTGGTACCGTTCAGCAATTTCATCCATTTTTGTATTTAACTCAGGAAACTTCGGATTATCCAAAAATACCCCTTCAAAATAGCCATATTGAAACGGCGACCATGCTTGAATCGTCATATCATGAATTCGGCTGTACTCTAAAATGCCATTGTCGCGATCAATCCCAGCATCCACTTTCATATTTACATTCAAACCAGCATCAATCATCCCCGTGTGCATCACGCTAAATTGCAACTGATTCACAATCAATTTTTGTTTCACACTTTTCTTCAAAAGTTCAATTTGAAGCGGGCTTTCATTACTCACGCCAAAATGCCGAACCTTCCCAGCGCGCTCAAGCTCGTCAAAAGCAGCCGCCACCTCATCCGGTTCAACAAGCGTATCCGGACGGTGAAGCAAAAGTGAATCCAAATAATCCGTCTTTAGTCTTTTCAAAACCCCATCAACCGAAGCAATAATGTGCTCCTTGGAAAAGTCAAAATACCCTTGTCGAATGCCACATTTCGATTGTAAAATCATTTTATCGCGAATGCTCGCATTCATACCAATCGCATCCGCAAAAACTTCCTCTGATTTCCCACCACCATAAATGTCTGCATGATCAAAAAAATTAAGACCATTTTCAAGTGCCGTGTGTACAACCCGATCTGCTTGTTCTTTCGAAAGATCCGCCATACGCATACAACCTATTGCAATACTAGGTGCAGCGAGCTCGCCGCCAAGTTTCAATGTTTCCACGTGCTTCACCTCTTCATTTAAGATACCTTTATTTTACCACTTTTACATGCCTCAACCAATCCAGATCCACTTACATGAAAAACTTTCAAAAAAAGCTAGCAATTTCCCCCAATTTATTATAAAATAGTCTCTGTTGACTAAAATATGGAGAAATACCCAAGTCCGGCTGAAGGGGACAGACTCGAAATCTGTTAGGCGTCCCTGTGGCGCGCCGGGGTTCGAATCCCCGTTTCTCCGTCAAAAAAGGTTTTCGCAAATTGCGAAAACCTTTTTCTTTTACAATTTTCTAGCCGTGAGAAAGTATATCCTCTCATCAACCATCCGCACATGACAATCGCTAAAACCTGCTTCCTCTAGGGATTTACTCAGTTTTTCCGCAGAAAGTCGAATATGGAGAGGCGGTCCTCCATCAGGCATTTTTTCTTCCTCATATTCAATCACAGCAATATCCCCACCATGTTCTATCACGCGAAACACTTCTGCAAGCACCGACTGCAAATCGAGCACTTCATGCAAAATTAGTGATGCTAATACATGTCGAACAGAACCATCTTCAAGCGGAATTTTCGATACATCAGCTTGGATTCGCTCCACATTCGATACCTTTGCTTCCCCCATTTTCTTCTCAATTAGCTCAAGCATTTTCAAATCCGCATCAATAGCAAAAACCGTTCCTTTCGTTTTCATAGCTAGAGGAATCGTGAAAAATCCCGTTCCAGCGCCCAAATCTAAAAAAGAATCATTTGCTGAAAAACTCGGTAGAGCTTGGATCAACTCATTTATCCGAAACCCCTTCATGCGTTCTTTGTCATCTAAAAATGCAGCCTTCTTGTGAAAATGCCCTTCGTGACCGCTCATTTCGTCACACCTTTCTACAATTTGATTTCTCGGTCCGTAAGACCTTCATAAAATTTTTCTTCGTGTGAGACCAAGATGACACATCCCTCGTAGCTTCTTAGCGCTTCCTTCAAAGCTTCCTTACTCGCCGCATCCAAGTGATTGGTCGGTTCATCTAGAATCAGGATATTACTTTTCGTCAAAAGTAGCCGCGCCAATTTGATTTTCGACTGCTCACCCCCGCTTAAAGTCTTCACAGAACGCGTAATATGCTCTGCTTTCATCCCACTTCTCGCAAGGACTTGTCGGATTTGTTTTGACGATAAAAATGGAAATTCTGCTTGAATCAAATCTAGTGCCGTGTGGTTCTCCTTTTCAAAGCGCAAATCTTGCTCAAAATAACTAATAGCAGCACGATTTGCAAGATGAATTTTCCCAGAAATTTTTTCTCGTTCACCGAGAATCGTCTTGAGTAGCGTGGACTTCCCAATGCCGTTAAACCCTGTAATAACCACCTTTTCATCCGCACGAATCGAAAAACTAATGGGGGAAAACAGCGGATATTCATACCCCACTTCAAGATTATCCACAACTAGACTTTTCCCAATAATTTTTTGACTAGCTTCCGGAAAAGCAAACGATGGCCGAACCGCTGATTCAGGCGCATCTAAGCGTTCTAAACGATTCAACTGCTTCTCCCGTCCACGCGCCATTTTTGAATTTACGCCCGCCTTATTTTTCCGAATATAGCTTTCCGTTTCTTCAATCATCCGTTGCTGTTTAACGTACTGGCGCCGATATTCTTCATTCAAGTGTTCCTTTTGCTTCACAAAGTGCGAGTAAGATCCGTTGTACTTCCTAATTGTACCAAATTCCACATCAAGAATCTGCTTAGCAATCTTTTCAAGAAACCCGATATCATGAGAAACAACAATAAATGTGCCCGGGAATTGAATCAATTGTTCACTCAACCATTCCACATGTTCCTTATCCAAAAAGTTCGTCGGCTCATCTAAAAGCAGAATTTGCGGCTTTTCAAGTAACAGTTTTGCCAAAATAATCTTAGCTCGCTGTCCACCACTCACATCTGAAATCTTCCGATCCATTCCAAGCGCATCAATCCCCAGACCACGCGTGGCTTGTTCAATTAAACGGTCTGCCGCATAAAAATCTGATTGAATTAAACGCTCCTGCATCCCCGCTGCCTTAAGCAAAGACGCCTCATCACCTGCCATATAATATTCATTCATTCGAGCTTCCATTTCAAAGTACGTTGTGTAGGCTTGCTCTAAATAAGCTTGAATCGTTAAATTAGGATCAATTTCCGCGTACTGGTCTAGATGAGCCACATCAGCACTTTTTTGCCATTTGATTTCACCAGAATCCGGTAGCAATTCGCCAAGTAAAATTTTGATTAACGTACTTTTTCCAGCACCATTTTGTCCCACAACACCAACATGCTCTCCTTGAAAAATATCAAAAGAAGCATCTTTATATAACGTCTTCTCTGGAACACGATAATTTAAATTTGTTACTGTTACAACACTCATCATTTCTCCTCTTTTCTTTTGAACTTAGAAGCAAAAACACAAAAAAAGCAGAAGGCGCCAACAAATTGTTCGCCTTCTGCTTTCCAAAACAAAAGGCCTTAGACAAAGCATGTCTAAGGCCTTTACTATTTTCAAACACAGCCGGTAAAAGTGGACAATCTAAATAAGACTCATTACTTGAACGAGTTTCCACTTCACCGACGAGGAAAATTTATAACTGATTAGCCTCTACACAATGCCTCATCGCTTTCATCTGTGCAGAGGTAATTCTTTCAATAAATGGATATAGCTTTTGCATTTTTTACACTTCCTATTCGTCTATTAATATAAACGAGGAAGTCTTCCACTGTCAACCTCCTTTTTGTTTTTTTAAGCAGTAAATGAAAAATAGGAAGAGCAAAAAAGCAAGAAAGAGAACTCTAGCAATCGTTTTTGTTTGAATGACAAAAGTTCCCCCAAGATTTAAAACTAGTAACAACAATGGAATAAAGATAAAAAAGGTCGTGGTGAAAAAGCGATACGAAAAAGCATTTCTTTCTTCTCGATATTGATGATTAAAATGATTCCCTTCCAGACGAACTTCTTCTTTTTTTAATAAGAAAAGAAGGATGGCTCCAATAATCGTCAGCAAAACTGTAACAATTTGGCTAAGTAATTGTTTCCAAGTAATCATCTTACCGCCCATTATCAGTGCAAGAGCAAAGCCATAGATAAAAAAAAGGAACAACATACCAACGTTTTTCCAATATTTTTTCATCCTTCGCCCCCTTACGTTTAATGAGATTGTAAATTTACTATTTCATCTTAACTTTAAATTCGTTTTTTTGTCTGAAACTTAGTTCCAGTAACTACTTTTAAAAATGACAACTTCATGAAAAGAGATAGCGTCAAATGACGTTATCTCTTTTCTATTATTGAACCTCTATCCGCAGATCATCTTTCATCGTCCATCTCATTCGTCTAAATACCACATGGATAACAAAAGTAATAACACCAGAAAGCACAACTCCAACGCCCATATAAACTAAGAATTCCGAAGTACTAGTAGAAAGAATATTAAGAGGAGCAATCAATGAATTAAGCCCTAAACCCGCAAGTTCATAAGTGGAACGAAATCCGAAACCAACAGTAGCAATCGGTGCACAAATTGCTGCTGCAATGAAAGGCGGAATCACAAGTTGTGGGTGAAGTGTTAAATTAGGAAATTGCACTTTTGGAGTAATTAACCCTTGTGAAATATTGGCACCTAGGTTATTTTCTCGCCAGGACATAATAGTAAAACCAACAAACTGAGCAGTGCAACCGATAAGTGCCGCTGCCGAGGAGACAGGATCTAATTGCAAAGCAATGGCAAGCGCTGCTGATGAAGCAGGTGTCATCAAGAGAACACTCCATACAAGCGAAACCACCACTGAACCAAGAATAGGGCTCACAGTGACTGATTTTGCCATAAACGCACTAACTTGGAGGAGTAATGGCGTTGTCACTGCTGCAAGTCCAAGTCCAGCAATCCCCCCTACCAAAATTGATGAAAAAGGAATAAACACCATATCGAGAAACGTCTTCCCAGTAATCCACTTTCCGACGAGCGCTGCAATGAGTCCAGCTAAAACAGCACTAATTGGTTGACCAGTTACAAAAATCCCACTACTTGCCGGTTGTAGTAACGTATGCCCTGTTGCTGTCATTGCTTGCATAGCATCGCTTGTAAAGTAAACGGCATTTGCTCCAATTGTCGAAGCCACCATCGAACTAAAAATTACCAATGTATTCCCTTTTAACTGATAAGCAATTCCTGCGCCAAATGCCGGCGCTAATAGCAACTTAGCTACCGTTCCAATGCTATGAAATGCAGGCCAATGAATAAAATTACCAATTGTTTCGAATAGTAAGCCAATTCCAAGCATAACAAGTACTGCGTTAGAAACGCCTGCTGCAACACGATAAACATACTCTTTGATCGTTAATTTTTCTTCTTGTAATTGTTCCATATGTATCACCTCTTTATGTATATGAAAATTATCATACCATATATCGTTAGAATTGTCTAAATAATTTTTACAAATAGAAAATAAAGTGTTTTACGTCTGGATTTCCCCATAAATAGAAGCAGGGAATGCCGGACTCATCTTATCCCATCCCTGCTTTGCGTTTATTATTATACATAAGAAAAATATTCAATTTCTGTTCTTACAAAATGAACAAAATGGATTGGGTTTATCCTCAAGTTTGTTTGATGACCATTAAATCGCAATATTTTTTTTCGACTTAGCATTTGGCATTCGTCTAATATTGCTTGATCCGTTTCATCGACATTCAATTCCATAAGTTTCACATTAATCATATATGGCCATGGAAGTTTTATTCCTGCCAAAAATTGAATAATTACTGCTTTCAGCTTCCAAGATGAATTTCGCGGTTCAAGCAAATGCTCCGCCCATCTCGCTTCTTTGCAAAGGCCCTCCAAAAGTAGGGCACGAATCGTTTGTCCTTCAGAACCTAACTCTTGTAAAAACTCTTGCGCGACTTCCCATACCGTTACATTTGTCATAGCCGTATAACAAGCTTTTTCTTGACACAGAATATCATCTTCCATGTAAAAAACATGACCATAACGTTCAGAAAAAGTATAAAGTGCCCCATCATCAACTAAGAAAAAATTCTTATTTACAGAAATTGATTCACCCGGTGCTAAGTAGCAAATACTCACATGTGATTGAAAAGAAGGAAGGTCAGCAAAGTTAAATATTTTCGTTTTCAAAATGCATCCCCCTAAAAATTCCATCTAAAATTAGCTAGTAGAAATCCCATAGTTCACTCATCTGAGAGACTATGGGATCCAAATTTATTTGTCTTTCGATTTATGCTTCAACCGATAAATCAAGTAAGAAATAATGGCTAACAAGAGAACTATTACAACAGCACCCACTAAAATGTAAATCCATGTATGATCTTTCTCTAATTGAACAGCTTTGTTATTAAAGTCCTTTGCGTCTTTATCTTGAATTGTAAATTCCTTATTCAAAATCCATTTTTTGTCACCTATCTTGGCAACCCCTTTAAACTCATATTTTCCTGGTTTAAAAGGCTTATTATCTAGGCCAACCCCAAAATTAAAGTTCGAATTTGGTGCCATGCGCAAATTTTTCTGTGTACTTTCATAAAGAACATCTGATCCACCTTTCTTATAGACCTTAGCTTCAATCGTCATATCTTTAACAATCGCAGCCTGATCATTCTGGATATTTGCATTGATGGCATTTCTAAAATTAATTTGAGCCGGTTTTACTGAATTCAAGACCAAATTAGGTTTAACTTGTTTATCCGTTTCAGTTAACTGCACACCAATTGTGTAAGCATACCGATTAATAATTTGATTTTCATTTTTCTTTTCCTTCGGTTTGTTACTTTCATCTTCTTTTTCTGTGAAGTATAGTCCACCTAAAACAACCCCATTAAATAGCTGATCAGGCATTTTCAAGTGTACTTTTACCTTTTGACTGGTCCCAGCTTTAAGCTTAGCTTCTTTTTGAACATTAGCAATGTCTTTAAAATTCACTTTTAAACTTGGATCTTTCTTTTTATCAGGACTATTGTACTCCACAACACCATTATCATTTGTGATAGCGGTATTAGCTTGAATTTCTACAGTAACATCTTTTTTTGTATCATTTCGAAGCTCTACCTCAATATCTTGCTTTTGCCCAGGCTTCATTCTCAAGTCAAAATAAGTTTGCGACTTATCAATTTGATTCCCTGGAATAATGGCCTGTACTGCAAAATTCATTTCAGCCGCAACAGCTGGCCTAGCAGCCAAGAGGCCACTTACTAAACCAACTGCAATTAAAGCCATTATTTTTTTTATCTTTAATTTCATACTATCCCTCGTTTACATTTATCAGGCTGGTGAATCTGTTAACGTCCAAGTTAATTTGGTTGTATACATGCCTTTTACTTTTTTCGCATTTCCTGGTACAACTAGTTCAATACTTTTCTTAGCTTCATCATCTTTACCAAAATAAGCAAACCAAGTACCAGTACCTTGACCATCTGCTGCATTCATTACTTGTGAGCCGCTTGCTGCACCTGGTGTTAATTTAATACCTTGATCCACAGATGGTGCTTTCCCATCATCTTTCGAGTTTGGCGTTCCGTTCTTTAAAGTAAGTATTGCACCATCAAGATAATCTTTTCCATTTTCGTTTTTAAATTGTTCATTTTGTGTAACGGTTAAACGCCATCCTGTATTACTACCACGTTTATCAGTAACTTGAACAAAGTTTGGTGTATCAATATCATTCCCAGAATTTTTATCTGTTAAATGATCCAAATCTGCATAATAGGTTTCCGTTGCACCAGAAGATTCTTGAGATAAGAACCTAAAATTCGATACATAATCAATGCTCAATGGTCCCGCAGTTCCAGGCTCATGATCATTTTCATCTTTTGGTGCCACTGGATTATTAGGATCTGGATTAAGAGGGTTTTGTGGAGGCTCAGTGTTTTTATTGATCGTAAATTCAATAGTTCCGATGGAATTCATTTGACCGCCGTCAGCTGCATGTGCAGTTAAAAATGGTGTTCCTGTTAATGTTAATAGACTAGTTAGTCCTGCTACTGTAATAATCTTAGTTGTTTTCATTTTTCTTCCTCCCTAAATTTCACATAAAATAGTTTTTCTTAATTAACTGGTGAATCAACGAGTATCCAAGTCAGTATTGCTGAGTACGTTGCATCTTTGATCTTTTCAGATATTCCTGGAACAAAAAGCTGTACACTACTTGGTCCAGATTGATTATTACCAAAACTTTCAATCCAAGTTGCCATTCCAGTATTGCGCTTGGCAGTAAGAACTGTTTGAGCGCCCCCAGCACTTCCAGATTTCCCAGGCGTTAAAATAATTTTTTTAGCTTCTGCTTCTGGTGGCGCTGCTTGATTATCTTTTGTTGTTTTGACAACTGGATTCATTAAACTTAAGTAAGCCCCTTTCAATTCTTTTGCCCCACTTGTTAAAAAAGGAGTCTTCTGCTGAACTTGTAGCGTCCATCCATTGTTACTCCCTCTTTTATCAGTTACTTGTACAAAAGGAGCTCGCTCAACATTTTTTCCATCTGCTGTTTTAATAACATCTAATTTCACATTATATGTTCTGTCCTCTGCAGAAATTAACTGATTACCAAAATGGAAATTTGAAACGTAATCAATGCTCAGCGGCCCTGCAGTTCCAGATCCGATATCTGGATCCGTTGACTTAATGGGCTTATCAACATTCGGATCAAGAGGATCAAGAGGAGCTGTAGGCGAAGCATCTTCAGAAAACGTAACTTTTCCCATTGTATTTGCTGTGTTCGGGTCAACTGCTAAAACGGATGAATTACTAAAACCAAACGCAATCGCAGTCACAAGACAAGCTAACCTTATTTTCTTTAAATTCATCGCATCACCCCCTCCTCCTTTGCTTGGAAACATTCAACAACAAAATTCCACATATGAAAAGAATTCCGCCATACAAATAGTTCCTAGTCATTGACATATCTCCTGTTGTTGGAAGCTTAGCCACTTTTGGTTCAAATGTTGGATGCTCTGCATTTGGAATAGCGAAATGAGGTTCTGATTCGAATCCATTTGGAGAAAGATTCTTTATTTCTGGGATGTATGTTTTATCAAACTGTATACTCGCTTCACTATCCACACTAGTTGCAGTTGCACCAATAGGAACACTTAAGAATATAATCAATAATACAACGCAGACAACTCTATAAATATGTTTCAATTTCCAGCCCCCTTATGCAGGTAATTTCTCGGACATGTTTGTTAATGAAACAAGTAAAGTGTCCGCTTTTTCTCCACTTCCCCTCCTCATAAAATTTTTTCTTTACTCACCATCGTTGTTACTCCTCCATTATAAAAGGATTTAATCCCTGCCCTTCGTTACTTTGTATCGCTGAAAAAATATTTTGTTTACAAATTTATGAACAGGCCCCTATGCTCTTCAAAAAAAAGCAAGCTGCAAAAGCAGCCTGCGTTTTGTTAATTTATCTTTACAGCGTATTTCCTCCATCTACACTTAAAATCGCTCCCGTCATAAAAGCAGATTTTTCTGAAGCAAGAAATGAAACAAGCCCTGTTACTTCGTCCACCTGTCCAAGTCTCCCATCACGCAAAAGTCCGGCAGCTGATTTCGGCTGTACAAATTGGTGTTCCATCATGTATTTCCCAATTTTCTGGGTCATTCCTGTCATAATTCCTCCTGGACAAATGGTATTCACTCGAATATTTTTACTTGCATATTCCATCGCAGCATCCTGTGCTAAACCCACAACTGCATGTTTTGTAGCTGAATACATTCCAAATCCTGTTTCAGAACGAATTCCCGATGAAGAACTAACCAGAACAATATGTCCCGATTCTTGTTCAAGCATGATTCGTAACATATATTTCAAACCAAAAAACGTCCCCATAATATTGCTGTGAATCGTGTAACGAGCTTCATCTTCGGTAATTTCATGCAAGAGCTTCGGGTCATGTGTGACACCTTGATTATTCAAATAAAAATCAACTTTTGAAAATTTATCCTTTGCAAGTTGCATGACTTTTTCCGCTTCTTCTTCAACCCCCATATCTGCGTACATGAACGTTGCATCAATGCCTTCATTGCGACACATCTCTGCTGTTTTTTCACCTTCTTCTGCATCCCAATCAGCGAGAACCAAATCAAAACCATCTTTTGCAAGTTGTAACGCGCTTCCACGGCCTATTCCTGTTGAAGCCCCTGTTATTACGGCAGTTTTACTCATTTTGAATCCCCCTTAAACTTTTAATAGAGTCCTATTTAATTTTAACACTTTCCCCCTTCATTAATGTGATACTTAGTATCGAAAATGAATGTTTTTTTCATTATTTCTATGAAGTTTCATATTTCTATTTTTTTTTTGAGAAAATCTATGCTAAAATACATTTCTATGCAAAGGAGTTGAAACAGTGGACTTTATAACTTTTTTCAAGGATGAGGCTCTATGTACTTCAGATGTCAGACACAATCATTTTACATACAAAGATGTACTATTTGAATATTCATCTCTGAAAAAAAATGAGGATATTGGCATTCTTCTCTCAGGAGATGCCGTTATGGAAATTCGAAATTCCAAGGGTGTTTGGGTTCCGAATAAAATCATTAAATCTGAAGATATCTTTGGTATCGAAAACTTTGCAACCGACATTAGAAAAAATCGGTTAGCCGATTATCGAATCACCGGATTAGATGGTGGAAATTTGTTATTATTCAATCGTGAATATTTGCTCATTCACATGTCTACTCAGCCAGAAATCTTGCAATTCATTTTAGATAAAACTGCAAATGCCCTTGTTGATATCACCTATATTCATCGCTACAGCCAATCTTCGTTAGCTTACAAACTTCTATTTGAAATCTCTCGCCTCATGACTGATCTTAATCTACCAACCAATGAAAATATTGTAACTTTCCCAAAATACATCACCATTACCTTTTTAGCTGGATATCTTCGTTCTAGTCGAAACCGTATCTTAGAAGAAATCATCAAACTTGAAAATCAAGAAGTTGTTATTTCACGTAAACCACTTGTCGTTGATTTACAAAAAGTTAAACAGGTATGTCGTGCTCGTCAATATGAATAAAGCGTGAGATCAAATTGGTCTCACGCTTTTATTTAACGAAAAATTTCAGAACAGAATATACGCCGAGAAAATAACCCAATCCTAAATTAAATACGATGTTACAAAAATAAACTATGGGATTTCGCAATTTTAAATTCCGAATAGCTAGTTTGCACAATAAATCGGACACAAATAAAAGAAGTATACCTATAATTCCTGGAAGAAAATAATGGCTAACCCAGCTAAAAAGTTGCGTGCTAAGAGAAATACCATTACTTGGTTCATATGAAAATAGCAGTAAATATGCGATGATGTACAAACCTACAATGATTTCTATACAAAAAAAGAAGAAAAAAACTTTTTTCCAGGTTCGGTAAAATAATGCCAACTTTTTTCCCCCTTTTTGGTAAATACTTATCTGAGTTTATCAAAAATGAAAAATCCATTTCCCCGTAATTTTCGAAAGATCAATAAAGCCAAATCCCCTACTATCTCTGGAATGTAGACGATTATCACCGAGAACAAAAACCTTCCCTTGGGGAACAGTTTTAACACCAGAAGAATCTTCCAGCGAATAATTTAATTTTGATAAAGCTTCGCTCCTCCGAATATATTTCTCTTTTTGTTCTCTCCCGTTTAAGTATAAATTGCCATCGATAATTTCTATTTTATCTCCAGGGAGCCCGATAATACGCTTAATATACTCCGTATTAGGTACGTCTGGAGAAGAAAACGAGATAATATCACCACGTTTATAGGTGGCATCTCGCTTATAAATCAAGCCATACTCATTGCTTTTAAGTGTGGGTTTCATCGATACCCCTTCAATTTTAACCAATGAAAAATTGAAGAAAAAAATTACACAGATAACAGCTATAATGCTAATGGCTACAATAGCATGCAGAATTAGTTTTTTAAAATTTCTTTTTCTCTGTTGACTCGCCACTTTTTGATGTAGATTTTTTTTTTGCTCGTTCTAGCGTCTGTATAATGTCTTTATTATTTTCATCTAAGCTGCTAGCAAGCTCTCTCTCTTTACGCTTCCTTTCTGGCAATACTATTTCTTGAGTTGTCATTTCTTGTTCTTCATGCGTAGCTTTTGAATCATCTCTTACTTCGATATGCTGTATTCGTCTTTCATCAAGTCGATCTAAAATAGAAGTTAATCTTGTGATTTTTTCATCAAAATCTCTTTCACATTCATCTTCATCAGATTTTTCCAGCCCAAAAGTAGGGATGATTAAAGCATTTAAAATAATATCTCGTATCTTAGAACGAAAAACTCCCGAAAAATCATCAATCTCCTGAAGGTTGCTTGAAGGATTCGAAGAAAAAAACTCGATTTTATAATCGCCTTCAAAACCGTTTGCAATCACTATTCGGAGCCAAATAAACTGAGGAAACTCTGTCTTTAGTTCCTCCATGCATTCCTTCACGTTAATGGCTTTTGCTTCAGAAAAATGAATCCGTATGATATATTTTTGACCGCAAAGAAGTCTATTAAATTTTTCTTGTGATAAATTTAATTTTTGCTGATAAAGCTCTAGCTCTTGATGTGATGCTTCGTAAAGCACATGCCCTTGAAATCCATCTTTTTCTGTCTCAATTAAAATGTTCATATTGACAACCCTCTTCTTACTTCAATTCTTCAATAATATCATCCAATTGATCGATCCAACTTCCTAATAAATGATCGGTAACTTGTTTCATTTGAATCATTTTTTCTCGATACTGTTCAGCTTGCTGGCTAATTGCTTGAAACTCTTCCTGTTTATTAACCAAAATATCCTCTGCCTTTTTCTCTGCTTTGCGAACAATCCGATCAGCTGTAGTTTGGGCTTCAATTAAAACATCCGCTAGGGCTTCTTTCGTCAAACTTGAAGATTCACTCAGAGAAGCGGGCTCATCACTTTTTACAGCCCTAAGTTGGGGTTTTGATTGCTCTACTTTTTCGTTTATCGCCAACTGATATTTTTCTTTCATTTCTTGATAATCTTGCTCAGTCTTTTCCATCAAATTAAGTCGATCTCTTAATTTATAATTTTCATTCTTTAATTCCTTACTTTTAGCCTTTTCCTCTTCAAAATCAGTTAATAAGGATTTCACTTCTTTTTCTAGTTCTAACAATTCCTCATCCGGCAAATTTTGGCGCGGTTTATTCATTTTTTGAGCTCCTCTCTATTCTATTATCCGTTCCATCATTATGCCTTATTATATAAAGCTTTATTCTTGCTATCCCGTTACTTTGTTTCGATTGTCATCTCACTTTTTGACTTTTCTATGTAAAAGAAAAAATTATTTGTGATAAAATAAATATTATAGAAAAAATTAATATTTCAAAATTTTCAAAACTGTAAATGCTTATTTCTAAGATTGGGTCCTGCATTCGGCTAAAGGAGCATGATAGACATTGAGGGAAAGCGGGAAAATATGTGCACTGAGTTTGATGTACTATTTAAAAAAACATGGTTCATTTATTTGTAGTTTATCACTACCAAATGAACTCAACATTTACTCTCAGAAACAAATTAATGAGATGTTAGACACTCTATTCCACTATCATTTATTGTATAAAATCTATGGTAAATCTGGATTAGAAAAATATACTTTAACCAATCGAGGAAAATATGTAGTAGATAAGATAGACAGCATCTAGTAAAATCAACAAGCCAATGCAGGACTCAACTTGTAAATAAATAAGAAGCTGTCAGAAAGTAATATTCCGACAGCTTTTAAATAATCAGCTTCCGATCAGCACTCGAGTTGGAAGACTTTCGATATTGTTGCTAATTTGTGTAACAGCTATTTCTGCACCAACTACTGCATCATTTGGATTAATAGCAATGAAAAAGTATCCTGCAGCATTTGCTAGACCTGAATAGTTTTGTCCACCAATTTGTACAACTACAAATGCATTTGGACTAGCCTGTCCAGATACTGCCGATGTTCCCGGAAGAATGGTATTAATGCTTGGGCTCTCTGGATAAACAATAATGACTTTACTTTCAGTACGTCCAGAGGCTGGATCAGTAGCTGTAATTTCTATATTTTGTCCTGCTTTATAAGATTGACTCATTTGAATCATAAACGTACCAAGAGTTGATGCTTGACCTTCATAAATACGATTACCGACTTGAACTTTAATTTTACTATTTGGAAGGGCCATCCCCGTTAAAATCCGATCTGTATCAGTGATCATATTAACGCCTAGTTTGAAACTTCCTTGTACAACTTTGGCATTTGTTACAAGACTTTTTTGTTGTCCATCTGTTGAATACACCGAAATCAATGAGTTTACTGGATACGTATGGTCTAACAAGACCTTAAAGTTCCCTTCTGCATCTACCTTGGCTTCATAACTATCTGTAGAAATATTTAGTTTAATAGTAGTATTTGGATCCGCTGTACCGGAAACCGTAGTATCTTGAGTAGTTACTGCATTTATCAGCGGCGCTTTAAGTTGAATATTTCCTTTTGTGACATACATAGTTGTAGTTGAGCTTTCTACTCCACTTTTAATACCATACGCAGAAACAAGGGTTCCTTCAGGATAGGTTTTATCAAGCTGAATAGAAAATTTATGTGTATCTGGATCTGGTTTTGCCGTATAAGTTTGATTTCCACCAAGAGTAACAATCACTTTATCTGCATCTGACTCTCCTGTGAGCACTTTTTCTGTTGAAGTAAGTGAATTTAATTGAGGCGGAGATACGACAATCCCTTGTTTCACATAGACGACCGTATCAGAGCTAGTCTGTCCATCCTTTATAGCTCGTGCCGTGACCTTTGTACCAACTGGTAGAGGCCAGAGCTTCACACTGAACTTTCCTGTACTAGCATCTGGTTCAACCCTAAAAATAGTATTTTGCACTTCAACCTCTACAATTGGAGCGTTAGATGTCCCTGATAAAACATTATCCGTAGTATTAATAGGATTTAATTGAGGTGCCTCAATGTAAATATTCTTTTGCTGAACAAATATTGTGGAAACAGGACTAACCTGTCCATCTCTTTCACCATAAACATCTATTCTAGTTCCAACTGGATAAGTCCGACCCAGTTGCAAGGTAAAAGCGCCAGTTCCTGGTGTAGTTGACCCATAAAAATTTTGACCATTGATGGTGACCCGAACATTAGGAGCATTCGAAAATCCACGAACAGTCGTTTCATTTGTATACACCGGATTGACCATTGGAGCATTTAAACTAGGCGGTGCTACTCCTGACATTGTCGTTTTTATTGTATCCACTATATAACCTTCAGGGTTAAGTTGATAAACGATGACTTCTGAGCCTCCAGGGAAAGTCTTTCCCAAGTTAATATAGACATTTCCCCATTTATCTACTTTTGAAGAAAAAATATTTCCATTAACAACAGCTGTAGCCGTCCAGCCTGGTGTTGCTACCCCAGTTATCACACTTTGTTGATCTGACGGTGGATTAATTCGCAAGGGTTTATAGGATGGCTTCCAAGGTGGAAATAAAAAATCTGGACTAGCATTATCACTACTTTGTGCAGAAACTGACTGAGTACCTTGTCCCCCCCAAAAAACACTTAAAAAAATCAAAATTGCTAGAAGCCATTTGAGTAATTTTCTCTTTTTTTTCATCTTTTTACAACCCTTCATTTTACCTTCTTGTTTGTATAAAATAATGGGGCACTTCATGATGCCCCACTATTCTTAAAAAATAATAACTGAACTTACGTGACTCTTTACCCCATCAACTTCTGAATAGCAGTCTAAAGTATCAAAAGAAGCAATTGGTTTTTTAAGTCTGAATATTGCTTGACCATTTGAATCCGCCATTTGTTGTAATACGTCTGAGCCTCCATGTTGAGACTGGATAGTCATGGTTACTAAACTATCTGGATCAGCATTAATCACAATCATTTGATCTCCTACTGCTGGTATCTTACCTGTTTCAAAAGTGGGAAGACGTGGTTCAACAAATTGATTAACTATTTCAGCATTTTCACCCATTGAAGTTACATATGCTGAAACAGGTGTCCCAATTGGATATCTTCTTTCAATATCCACAACAAAACTACCGTTTGCATCCGATTTTGTCTTAAAAAGACGATCCCCAACTTTGACTGTAACATCTACATTTGGACGTGAAACATTACCTATTGCTTGTTGATCTTGGCTAGTGACAGGACTTAGCGACATCGTTAATTTCTGTGAATCCATAACCATCGATTGAAATACTGGGCTCACATTATTAGATTCGTCTGTAGCAGTAGCCGTAATTGTTGTCCCCATCGGGAAATTCCTTGCTAGATCAATCGTAAAATTCCCATTTTGATCTGCTTTTTTAACATATGAAGCAGTGTTTCCATTTGGCAACCCTAAAGAAACTCGAACTACAGCAAACGGCTCCGTTGATCCACTAATCGTTGTGCTAGTTTTTAAAACTGTATTGAGGGCTGGTGCTCCAGGAGCTGTTGTATCTTCTACTACAATTTTAACTGGATCACTTTCAATTCCAGATTGACCCGTTGCCCTGACATTTCCTTCTGTATTTTTTGGATAAGTAGTATTTAAGTTTACAACAAAGTCCCCATTACTATCTGCTTTAGTTGTATACAAGTCTTGACCAAGTACCACTTTAATTTGTGAATTAGGTTCAGCCGTTCCTGTGACCGTCTTGCTCGAATCTCCTACCTCATTGATTTTAGGAATCTTTGTCTTTACAGTTCCTTTAACAGTTACAATCGCTGGCTCACTTCGATTATTTTGTGTATCCACTTCTACTACTTTGACCTTTGTTCCACCAGGAATAGGATGGTTCAGATTAATCGTAAATTGTTTATCTGGCCCTACTTTTCCATAGAGAACTTGGTCATTAATAGATACAATGATTTGACTTCCTACTTTACTTCCTTTACCTGAAATTTGTTTCATTGTATCATCGAGCGGATTTACCACTGGAACACCTGGCTTAACTGTATCAACAACCAAAACAGTCGTAGTAGGACTTTCATTCCCTGCTTCATCTACTGCTTTAACCGTAAGTTTATCTCCAATATTAGCAGGTTGGGTCAGATGAATAGAAAATTGGCTTTGTCCATTTCCTACATCGACTCCATTCGCAATACCTTCACCCACTAAATCTCCTTTTTCATCTGTAACTTCAATCTTACTACCCATTTCAGCAGAGCCTTTTACAATTTGTTCACTCACTTCAATATTTTTAACAACTGGTTTCTCAGGAGCTACATGATCTTCAACCTTTGCAGAAACAGGCGTACTAGCCATCCCACTTGAATCAATTTGAACGGCTGTAATAGTTTCATCATAAATAAGAGATCGGTTTAAGCCAATCAAAAATCGACCATCTTGCCCAACAATTCCAGAACCTATTTCTTGACCAGAACCATCTTTTATAACCACACGATTTCCCGCTACACCTGTACCTTGAACTTGTCTTTGACCAGCTTCAAGTGTGCTTAGCTTAGGCGCTGGAACTTCTTCTGTGATTACCCCATTGTTAGGATCCCCTATTTTATAACCCACAGACATTAATACATTACTATATTTCGGCGCATTATATTCTAATGTCACCGTATAATTTTGATCTTCCTTAGCTACAATCGTTTTTTTATACGGTTTGGGTAATAAATCGTCCATATTGTTAGTGTCGATAGGGGTGGCGGTCTTCACATCTCCATTAAAACTGATTGAAGCTTGAGAACCTCCAAGCACATGGACTTGATAGTACCAAGTGAAGTTATACGTTTTTCCCTTTTCTAACTTAAAGACTCTTTGCGCTTTGAAGATAGAATTCCCAATATTAGCAAAATTAATATAAGCCGTATTATACTGATCGCCATCTGGCATCTGTATTTTTCGTCCTTGTAAGAATGTATTTTGAACTGGAACATTTAAGTCACTAGAATATTTTAGCACACTCCATCCAGTTGAAATATCAAATGCATTTGTTGCAACATTTGCTTTTGTTGTACTTAACTGAGTAGCCTTTGAATTGTTTTGTGCTTTACTAATTTTTTCTGCAATTGGAATATTTGTAAACACTGTAGATGCTAACACTCCTGCAGCAACAAACTTCATAGCCTTGCCTAATTTTGTTTTTTTCATCTACTAAACCTCCGTCTTCTCTATCTTACTTTTTCAAACGACATATACTACCAAGAATAAGCATCAATCCTAGTAAGCCACTAGCCACTGGAGAATTATCTCCTGTAACTGGTAGTTCAGTATTTTTTTCTAACTGATTAGACCGATTTTGTCCTAAATTTTTGGCGTTAAATGTCTTTTTTGCACTACTAATATCAGAAGCTAGCGGAATGGCAGGCTGATTGGAGGCCTTCATTTGTGGAACCCATTCTTTTTTAACAGGTATTGTCACCGCGCCAGAATCGATTATAGAAGAACCTACTTGTTCAGAATTAGCATGATTTGAATGACTGCCATTTTCTCCATTTGATGGGACAGCAGGCTTTTCTGAATTCGGAACTTGTCCATTTTCATTATTAGCATTTTCTTCCTTACCACTGTTAGATCCTGTAGGAGGTTCGTTAGATGAATGGCTGGAACCTTGTCCACTTGTTTTTATCTCACGATAAATGAAAGTGACTTCTCCTGTCTTATTAGAGAATTTTCCGGCTTGATTATCTGGTAATTTCTTTAGTTGATAGCCTGGAAAACTTTTCGGTTTTGCTGCATAAGAACTTCCAACTTCTCCCGTTAAGATTTCTGGTGAATCTGTTAATGCTTTCCCATTTTCGTCCACGAAATTCACAACTACTTTGCCATTTTCTACTGCTGGCATTTTTTCGTACGTGAAAGTGACTTCTTCTGGTTGATTAGAGAATTTTCCGGCTTGATTGTCTGGTAATTTCTTTAGTTGATAACCTGGAAAACTTTTTGGTTTTGCTGCATAAGAACTTCCAACTTCTCCCGTTAAGATTTCTGGTGAATCTGTTAATGCTTTCCCATTTTCATCCACGAAATTCACGACTACTTTACCATTTTCCACGGCTGGAATTTTTTCGTACGTGAAAGTGACTTCTTCTGGTTGATTAGAGAATTTTCCGGCTTGATTGTCTGGTAATTTCTTTAGTTGATAACCTGGAAAACTTTTTGGTTTTGCTGCATAAGAACTCCCAACTTCTCCCGTTAAGATTTCTGGCGAATCTGTTAATGCTTTCCCATTTTCGTCCACAAAATTCACGACTACTTTACCATTTTCCACGGCTGGAATTTTTTCATATGTCAATGTAACCGTTTGACTAGAGCTTTGGAAAGTTCCCATAACGTTATCGCTTGTTTCTTGTAGGAGATAACCCGGAATTCGTGGTACTTTAACTGTATATCGATCACCAACATCTCCTGAAATTTCAGTTGAAGCCTTAATGGACTTACCTGCCTGGTCTACATACTGAACAATTACTTTTCCTTTCTCTTTTTGAACCGGCGCTTCTTCTTCAATATCCACACCATGGTTAGGATCCCCTATTTTATAGCCCACAGACATTAATACATTGCTATATTTCGGCGCATTATATTCTAACGTCACCGTATAATCCTGATCTTCCTTAGCTACAATCGTTTTTTTATACGGTTTAGGCAATAAATCATCCATATTGTTAGTGTCGATAGGAGTGGCAGTCTTCACATCTCCATTAAAACTGATTGAAGCTTGAGAACCTCCAAGCACATGGGCTTGATAGTACCAAGTGAAATTATACGTTTTTCCCTTTTCTAAATTAAAGACTCTTTGCGCTTTGAAAAGAGAGTTCCCAATATTAGCGAAATTAATATAAGCCGTATTATACTGATCGCCATTCGGCATCTGCGTTTTTCGCCCTTCTAAGAATGTACTTGTAACCGGAATATCCATATCATCCGTATACTCTAGTACATCCCAGCCATGTGCAATATCAAAGGCTGGATCAATTGTGTTATTTTCTTTCCCTGCTTGTTCACTCACAGTCTTAGAAACTGATTTTGAATTGGGGGTTTCTGCCGCTAATGTAACTCCTGCAGGACTCATTACTAAAGCAAACGTAAGCATAGTTGTCATCAATGTATGCTTGGAAATTTGGTGTAAAAACTTTTTCATGTAATTCATTTTTTCCTCCTTTTCTTATATGCAATCCACCCTGTCTCAATTCGCTTTCTAGTTTGCTTATGTCTAATCCTTTATCACCCCCTCAAAGCATCAACTACTATAAGTAAATCCCCTGACTTTCCTTTACAGCTTGTCTTAGCTTCCTGAGATGAATGACAATTTGTCGTTTCTTCAAGAAAATTAATCGTTCGTCTACTAGCCTTTTACAAATTTTTGAGAATGCTGTAGCATCGAGATCACAATAATCTGCAAGAAAATAATGATTGATCACCGTTGGAAATTGGTAAAAGTCTTCTTCTCTTTCAGCACCCAGCGAATAAGCAGCATTAATTAAACCAATTAAAACACGGTCTCTTTGGTATTTTCCGTTTATCCCCATCTTCACAACAAACTGATGTAATTGTCCGGTCAATTTTTTTAAAATGAATTCTGTAAAGACGGGACGAATTGATAGATAGTCCAAAAAATATTGTTTTTCAACTGAAATAAGTTCACATTTATCGAGCGCTTTAAGTACAAATTGATTTTCTTCTTTTGAAACAAACACTCTGTCAAAATCAACTAGAGCCTCTCCTGCATAAAAACCAATAGCCCTTTCTTGCTTTTTCACATGCATAAATTTCACAATATAACCTTGCTTCAAAAGAATAACGCGTCCATAGTCTTCCGCGATTTGTTCATTTTTGTGATACTCCTTACGTTGCACCTGTTCTCGATTCAGTGAATTCTGCTCTAACTCTTGAATGATATCTTCAATAGTTACCTCTTTTTTTATTTCTTTTCTGTACATATTTCCACCTCTTTTTTTAAAATATCACTTATAAATGTTTTTTAAGTTGTAAATAAACATATTTATTGTGATTTTTGTTAAAAATTTGTTACTAAATTGCTTTTTATGTATAAGTTTCCATTTTTCTTTGTTTTTCATCCTTTCTTTTGTTGCTATTTAAAACACAAAAAAACTTCTTGGATTTCCTCCAAGAAGTTTTTCAGCATAACTATCATCTTACATCGTAAGTGCTCCACCGTCTATTAAGTACTCTCCGCCAGTGATGAAGCGTGCCTCATCAGATGCTAAGAACAAAACGCAGTAAGCGACATCAATTGGCTGGCCAATATACGGAAGCGCACCTGTTGATGCCGCGTGTTCTCTACTTTCCTCTGTTTGTAGCACATCTTTAAGCATTGGTGTATCAATCGTTCCAGGATGTACAGAATTAACTCGGATAGATTCTTTACCGTACGTAAGTGCTGCGTTCTTAGTTAGCGTACGTACAGCTCCTTTACTAGCGTTATAAGCAGCTCCACCAACACCATAAATGCCGGCTAAAGAGGAAATATTCACAATAGATCCCCCACCATTTTCTTGCATATTTGGAATAACGTATTTCATTCCCAGAAATGTTCCTGTAGTATTAATAGACAAAATCTTTTCAAATTCTGCTTTACTAATTTCTGTTACAGTTTTAAAACTCAGGATTCCGGCGTTGTTTACTAGAATATCAATTTTTCCAAATGCCTTAATTCCTTCGTCCACCGTTTTTTGCCAATCTTCCTCACTTGAAACGTCTTGTTTCAGCGCTAATACGGTTCCACCATTTCCCTTAATTTTATTTGCAAGCTCATTAATCCCTTCTTCTTGCAAATCTGTAATAATGACTTTGGCACCTTCTTTTGCAAATAATTCTGCTTCGGTTGCTCCTTGTCCACGTGCTGCTCCTGTAATTAATGCTACCTTACCATCTAAACGCCCCATTTAAACTTCCCCCTTTTTTTATTATAAATACTACAATTTGAGTATACAAATATATGTAAACGTTTACAAAATATATGCTTATACAATCATTCACAACCAAAAATTCTCTTTATCTGCAAACAACAAAAAAGCTGATGAAAAATTCATTTCATCAGCTTTAACTTTTGATTATAGGAAAACGACTTTATAAAGTAAGATGGCTAAGATAGCTGCAAGGATTGGGGCAGCAACAGGAATCCATGCGTAGTTCCACTCCGAACTTCCTTTATGTTTTAGCGGAAGAAGGGCATGTAAAATACGCGGTCCAAGGTCACGTGCTGGGTTAAGTCCTGGTCCAGTCGGTCCACCTAGTGAAGCCACTAGCGTCCAAACTAAGAAACCTAAAGCTAAATGTGCCGTTCCTAAATTATCTGCGAAAAACGGTGCCTTGGTGATGCCTAGAGCACCAAAGAATAAAACAAAAGAACCTACAAATTCATTAACGAAACCATTTGTTTTGCTTCGAACAGCATTGATTGTTGAAAAAGTTCCAAGAATATGATCCGGTGTCGTTGTCCGGTCATAATAAGGTTTGTAACAAGCAACTACAATTAATTGGCCAACCATTGCACCTGCAAACTGGGCAATGATATAAGGAACAACTTCTCCCCAAGGGAAAAGCCCTGCTACAGCAAGTCCAATTGTAAATGCTGGATTAATGTGGTTCCCGCTAATTCCACCAAACATCATGGCTGGAATCATAACCCCACAGCCGTAACCAACTGCGATTAGCATCCAGTCACTTCCAAATCCTTTCGTTCCTTTAAGATCAACGTTAGCTACTGCACCGTTCCCCAAAATAATTAAAAGTGCTGTACCAAAAAATTCAGCGAGTAGCCGCGTCATAAGCGTGTAATCCATCCAAACTCCTCCATTTGCTACAAATTTCACAAAAATATACGAAACGCTTCTTTTGAACCACGCAAAACTTTCTATGCTGTGAAATTTAAAAGCAAATCAAGTTGCAAACTGTTAAAAAGCGCACGATTAAATACATTATACCTCTCTCCAATAATTTATCAAGTCATAATTTATTTATTTGAAAACGATTTACTTCGCATATTTCTCGACTTGAAAGCGCTGTTTTTAAAAATTAATTTTTTTTAAACAAAAAAATCGCAAATAAAAAACACACAAACCTCATGAAGACCCCTTCAATCAGTTTATGTGTTTTTCTATCTCTTTTTCTTTTATCCTAAGTCTTGACCTGTAATAAAGATATAACCTAATAGGAAAATATTTAATGCCACAATAACCGCTGTGACAATCCAAGCAATAATTTGGACGGGAATCGAATTGGCAAATTCTCCCATCTTTTTCTTGCTACTCGTGAAAAGAACGAGTGGGACTACAGCAAATGGTAATTGCAAGCTAAGAATAACTTGGCTCCACAAGAGAAGCGATCCTGTTCCTTTAGCACCAGAAATCAGCGTCACAATGAAAACAGGAATAACCGCAAGGAGTCTCGTAATAACCCGCCTGAGCCATGGTTTAATCCGTAGATGAATAAATCCTTCCATAACAATTTGGCCGCTAAGCGTTCCCGTGATCGTTGAATTTTGTCCAGATGCAAGGAGAGCAACGGCAAAAAGTGTACTAGCGAGGCCAACACCAAGAGTAGGTCCCAAAAGCTTATAAGCTCCTTCAATTTCAGACACCGCAAGCCCAGTACCATGAAAAGCTGCTGCACCAAGGATTAAAATCATGGAATTAATAATAAAAGCAATCGTTAATGAAAACGTGGAATCGATCTTAGCAAATCGAACAGCTTCACGTTTTCCTTCCGCAGTCCGATCATACTTTCTTGTTTGTACGAGTGACGAGTGTAAATATAGATTATGAGGCATAACTGTTGCCCCTAAAATCCCAAGAGCAATAAAAAGCATAGCAGGGTTTGTAACGACTTCGGCATGTGGCAGATAGCCTTCTAGTAAAGGCCCCATTTGTGGATGTGAAGCGACCATTTCAAAGGCAAAGATTACAAAAATAGTTGCCATTAAGACGATAACAATCGATTCAATGATTCGGAATCCCTTCCTTTGTAGCATCAATAAAAGTAGCACGTCTAATGTCGTAATCGCCACCCCGCCGAGAAGCGGTATCCCGAACAACAGATTCAGTGCAATTGCTGAACCAATGACTTCTGCAATGTCAGTAGCAATAATTGCTAATTCAGTTAATATCCATAAAACAAAAGACGCCTTTTTTCCAACAGAAGCTCGAGTAGCTTGAGCTAAGTCTTTCCCCGTTGCAATCCCAAGTTTAGCAGAAAGCGACTGCAAAAACATCGCAATTAAATTTGAAAGTAATATAACACTCAAAAGGGTGTACCCAAAACGTGCTCCCCCAGCAATCGATGTTGCCCAGTTACCAGGATCGACGTATCCAACTGCTACAAGGGAACCAGGTCCCATAAAAGCAAGTAATTTTCTAAAGAAGCCGGCATTTTTGGGAATTGCAATGGAGCTATTTACTTCTTCTAAGCTCACATTATGTGTTTTTGAAACCCATGCTTCTTTTTTTGTTTTTTTGTTGAGTGTAAGTTCTTCTTGCTCCATAGCCAATCCTTCTTTCTCTTTTAACTACTCTTATTTTGCATCAGGGAAACTTTTTTGTCAAGAGGAAAGTAAAAAAGCCTCGGCTATCTTTCGATGGCTTATAAAAAAGAAGCTGAAATCAGATGATTTCAGCTTCTTTTTCTAACAGGCTTGCTGGACTGGAAACGAATTGTTAAATCAAATAAAGCACAAATTAAAATAGCGAGCAAACTCGTCATAAGTGGCAAGCTCGTTAATTGACTAAGTAAATAAAAGCAGATTAAAAGCCCAATAAGAGCTGCCTCTTTCCAAATCGAAAATTCAATTTCTTCTTTTTTATGAAAACCGAAAACAATTTGTTTAGCTACAAAAAACAACGCGACTGATCCATACAAAAACAAAAAGAGTAAACTTTTATTCAAATGCCCTAAAAAGAGTAAATGAATATTCGCTGCAAGCATCATAACAGCAATAATAATAAAATAATGGCCATATAAGAAAAGCTGACCGTTTGTCGCTCTGTTTTGATCAACAATATGTTCAAAACTATGGAAGTAAGATGCCCATAAAACAGCGATAATCACGAAGCTTAGAAAGACATAGAGTAACGTATAAGGATCTGTTACTTTTTCAGCAAGGATGCTTGTTATTGCGACAATGGTTTCTCCGAAAGTAATGATAACGAAAAGTCCGAAGCGCTCTGCTAAATGCGGGAAATGGACAGGAACTTTTTGTAATTTCTTCCCGTTTAGGAGCGGTAACAAAATGTCTAGGAAAATGCCGGCATACATGATGAAAAATCGGATATTACCGTTAAAGAAAATCGAGCTAAGAGAGATTAGGATGCCTACTAGGAACAATGAGCCTAGCAGGTTGGCCACTTGTTTTTGCTCACCATGGAGTTTTTTGGTTGCTACAAAATACTGGATAACGGTGAACAAACGAATACCCGCATAGCCGATGATAAAGGTATAGAATGTGTCTGCAAATTCTAGATCAAAACTTGCGGTCATCAAAATGAGAAAGAACATCTGGCTAAGCATGAAAACTTCTGGGCGGCTTATTTTCTTGCCAAAACGGTTGTAAAACATCGTTTGTCCCACCCATGCCCAAAACATCGGTGTCACCATTAGCAAATATTCGCCAAAGTATAACAGCGTGTGTTCAGGGTGATGATCTATCGTAACAAGCAGGTGAGTGGTTGATGAGACGGCAGTGACGAAAATTAAATCAAAAAAGAGCTCAAGCCAGGAGACTTTTCGCTCTTCAAAAATTTGTTTTTTTATCATTAGCGGTTCGCTTCCACTTCTTGGTACTCCACTTTTTTCTGGAATTCAGATTTTGCGAACGGACAAAGCGGAATCACTTTTTTATTTTCATTTTTGGCTTTTTGAACGGCACGTTTTACAAGTTCCTGTGCAATGCCTTGTCCTCTCGCCTCATCGATTACACCTGTATGGTCGATGATAAACATCGTTTCGCCAGCATTTGAAAAGGTGATTTCGCCCACTTCTTTCCCCGATTCATTAACTGCGTAGATACGATTTTCATCATTTTTATATTCAATCATTTTGCTAGGCCCTCTTTCTGAATATATTGAAGTGCTCCACTCGGACATGTATCAATGACTCGCATGACTTCTTCTTTTGAAGCGTTATCTGGGAGTATCCACGGTTTTCTGTCCAAATTAAAGATTTCCCCATTTCCTCGCACACAATTTCCTGAATGCTCACAAATATGGGTGTTAAAGTAAACATCTACTTCTTCCCCGTGGTATTTACGATATCCTTTTTCAAGCAACTCTTCTTCAGTCATTTAAGCCTTCCTCCGTTTCTTAATTAAAAAATGGATTTGTCTCTTTTTCATGCCCAATCGTGCTTTTCCCGCGATGTCCCGGGTAAATCACTGTCTCATCTGACAAGGTGAAAAGTTCGCGCTGAATACTTTCAAGTAACATTTCCTGATCGCCTGTATAAAGGTCTGTACGTCCTATGCTACCGTTAAAGAGTGCATCACCAACAATAGCAAAATCGTCAAAAATAAAGCTGACGCTCCCGATTGAGTGCCCTGGCGTTTCCACAACTTTAAAGCGCATCCCATTAAAATCATATGTTTTTAATTCAAAAGTAAAATCAGCGGGTTTCGCTTCAATGACCTGCAAGCCGCGGCTTGGTAATGAAATAGATAAATTAAGTTCAGGATTGCCTAACCACTCCGCTTCTTTAGGGCTGACATAAACAGGAATCTGATATTTTTCTCGAATCGTATCCAAAGCTCCAATATGGTCATAATGCGTGTGAGTGAGCAAAATAGCAACTGGAGTTGCACCTGTCTTCTCAATCATAGCTTCAATTCGTCCTGGTTCACTGCCCGGATCAATGACAAGAAGCGACTTCCCATCATGGACGACATAGGTATTTTCTTCTGCAATACCTGTTACAATATGTTCAACATTCAACATAAAATTACCTCACTTCTGCGGATTTCTATACAAATTATAACAACCCTAGGCTAGAAAAGGAAATAATCATTCTCGAAATTTGTTTTTCTGTCAGCGGTATACTAAAATGATGTGGAAGGTTATTGTTTTAAAGGAGGAAATAAAATGACTAAAATGTTACATACATGTATTCGTGTTCAAGATCTTGAAAAATCCCTTGAATTTTATGAAACGGCTTTTGGTTTAAAAGAAGTTCGCAGAAAAGATTTCCCAGAATATGAATTCACACTTGTTTATCTTGCTTTTTCTGAAGGTGGCTTTGAATTAGAGCTAACTTATAATTACGATAAAAAAGAGCCTTACGAATTAGGAGATGGATACGGCCACCTAGCTGTTGGCGTTGACGATTTAAAAGCTTCTCACGCGCTTCATCTCGAAAAAGGTTACACTGTAACTGACCTTAAAGGACTTCCAGGTAGCGAACCTAACTATTACTTTATTACTGATCCTGATGGGTATAAAACGGAAGTCATTCAAAATCATACGTTATAATAAAAGCTGCGCCATTTTGGCGCAGCTTTTATTCATCATAATAGATAATCATGTAATTTCTGCCACGATCATTATCGTAGCCTTGAACGAAATCGGCTTCATCGAGGTTCTCTAAGTCTTTTATGGTTAGTGTGATATTTTTTCCAAGTTTCAACGTTTTTCGGACTTTCTTATTTAATTTTTCAGCCCGCTCCTCATCCACTTCAAATTCTGCAGGAAAATGCAGATTATTTTCTTGTTCAAAATTTTCGACCACCGTTTTGAATTCCGCTTGTTTAATCGGGTCTTGTAAAGCTTTTTCTGTAAAAGAATCCATTTGAATATTCTCTTCTTCTTGTAAATACTCGTTGGCTGCTTTTACAAATTCCGATTTTTCAAGAAGTGATTCTTCTTTTTGTTTAATATAATCGGTACAAAGTTCAACAAAGTTTTCCGTTAGAAATTTATTATCTGCTGTTCGCTCAACACTTAAAAATCGATCTTTCCAATAAATCGAATCATTTTTTGTTAACTTGCTCAAAACGAGGACTTTTCCGCCTTTTTCAGCTTCAGCATTTAAAATTAAGCACCCTTTATCAAGATCAGCCCCTGTAATCCCTTTCTCATAACTAATGGCAAATTCTTTCCCGTTAAAATTATTTTTTAAATAAACTTCTTTATTTTCTACTTTAAAAATACCTAATCCGCTACACATCTCCCCATCAATCACCAAGCCTTCAATTTCGAAAATCCATAAATCTCCACTCTTAATATTGGGATGTGTAGAAACACTGTAAAGGTGCTTTAAAATATTGAGTGTGTCTTCTAAAAAGTGACTCGGGTCAGCGAATATATTTTGACTATATGTATACACTTCATTAAAATCTAAACTGGTTTCATGAGCAAAATGAAAATAATCATCTGTTTTGAAATTTTCAAGAAAAATGTTGAGCAATGTCACGTTTAGGTCTTCAGGAAAGTCAGTCAATATATTTTGTGCAACTTCATAGCCCTCTTCTTGTGCCTGGTTTCCAACGAAATGAATCGCCAATTTTTTTATTTTAGCATAAGTAAAATCCAAAAGTTTCTCCTCCATTTTTTCCAAAAATAACGAGGTTTTGCTATACTTAAAATCAAAAGGAGTCGATTGATTTGGCAAAACCAGAATTTATTCAAGCTGTTTACGATATCATTTTGCAAATTCCCGAAGGAAAAGTAACCACTTACGGGCAAATTGCTTATATGACTGGTCATCCTAAAAATGCTCGATTAGTCGGTAACGTTTTAAAGCATACAGATCGCTCGCTTGACATGCCTTGTCACCGTGTTGTGAATTCATCAGGACGGACTGTCCCCGGTTGGGATGATCAAATTCGGCTGCTCAAAAAAGAACAAGTTCCCTTCAAAGAAAATGGCTGCGTCAATTTAAAAATATGCTTTTGGCAAGGCTAAACTTAAAAAAAGATTTTTTCCATTTGAGCAAGAACACCTGCTTCATTATTACTTGGCGCAACATGTTTAGCTACCTGCTTTACAGCATCTGGTGCGTTACTCATTGCAAAGCTCGTTCCAACAAGTTTCAACATCTCTACATCATTCCCACCGTCTCCAAATGCAGCAGCTTCTTCCTGCGTAAAGTCAAAATAGTCCAGCACAAACTGGATGGCATTTCCTTTATGCATGTTTGGCTGAATTAAATCGATGCTACCATGACCACTGCTCACTGGGATTGCAATGTGACTAATTTCACCATGTAGCTCTTCCAAAAGATATTCGGTCTCTTCTTCAGAACAAGAAAGAGCGATTTTCAATACTTCATCATCAATTTGGTCATAATTTTCAACCTTAAACATTACTGGACAATAGAACTCAATCGTTTTGATAAAATCATCTGGCACGGTATCCAGAATATAAGCCCCTTTTTTGCCGCATACAACAACTCGAAAATTCGTTTTAAAACTTAACACTTCTAAAATTTTCTTTACATCTGTTTTTTCAAACGAGCTTGAAAAAATTTCTTCTCCATGTTTTGTGACCATAGCGCCATTATCTGAAATAAAGGTGATTTTTTCTTTGATAGGTTCAAAAAATTGCACAAGCTGAACATACTGATTTCCACTTGCAACAACAAACTCAGCTTGCTTTTTTTGCATTTCGCCAAATATCTTGGCAAATCTGTCTTTATCATAATGTTTCTGATCATCCAAAAAAGTTCCATCCATATCCACTGCTACTAGTTTAATCATCTGTAACCTCACTGCTTCCTCTTGAAGGTAGTGCCTCCAAAAATAGTATTTGCTTCTATTTTAGCATAAAATACTACTCGATTTGACTTCTAAATATAGAAAAAGCTGTACCCATTTTGGTACAGCTTCAAATAATTTGTATCGAACAGGTGCTATTCCCTTTTTTGTGTTCCGATAAAAAATGATACGATAGCTACCAAAATAATAGCACCGATGATTGAAGGGAAAATTGCCATTCCAGCTACATGTGGCCCCCAACTTCCTAAAAGCTTTTCTCCAAGCCAAGAACCAATTAAACCGGCTAAAATATTTCCAATCCACCCTAGCGGCATTTTCCGACTTGTCAAAACGCCTGCAATAATACCAATAACTGCACCAATAATAAGCACCCAAATTAAATGAACCATCACATTCACCTCCCTGTATTTTTTACCTCTAAAAAAGTGAATTCAAACATTTTAAATGTTTTGTCTAGTCTCGGATAAGAAGTTAATTTCTAGGTTAAACGCAATAATTATTACTGTACCCTTCAATGAAGTGAATAATTCTGCTTCTTATATGGATTTTTAAGATGAAGAAAAAAATCAAAACAACGAAAAAAGCTGTACCACAAGGGGTACAGCTTCTTTCAGCGCAATCAAAAGGAGAAATTCACACAATCAAATAAAGGGGGTATTTGTTTGTGATTTATTTCACGGTATTAATATACCATATCTAAAAACATAATTCAATGCTTCACAAACTTTTTTTGAACAAATTTTTTCATCTTTTCCTTTTATTTATAATAATGAAAATCTAGTTTTTAATTTCTGTCCCACTATTCACAAGCAAAGATAAAAACAGTTTGCTAAGCTCGCTTTGTTTAAACGATTTCTTTCCATATAAATAAATAATACAGTATCTCAAATGTACAAAAAAAGAGGAAGCTTTCTCAATTAGCTAAGCTTCCCCACAAAACTTTTTTTGTAAATTTATAATTTCACAAAGTTAGTTTTCCAGTTTCTCAAGTTCTATTAATCGTTCTTCAAAAACTTTCAGTGCATCTTCAACGACTTGACTGCTTGTCATATCGACACCCGCACGTTTCAAAACTTCAATCGGAAAATCTGAACTTCCTGCTTTTAAATAATCCAAATAAGCTTCAACAGCTGGAGTTCCTTCCTTCAAAATTTTTGCACTCAATGCAGAAGCAGCAGAAAAACCAGTTGCGTATTGGTATACATAATAGTTCATATAAAAATGTGGAATCCGTGACCACTCATAACCAATTTCCGGATCATATTGAACGGCATCACCATAATAATTTTTATTAATCTTAAAATATTGTTCAGTCAAGAACTCCGCGGTTAAGGCTTCACCATTTTGATCAGCTTGGTGAATGAAGTGCTCGAATTCAGCAAATTGAGTTTGCCGGAAAACAGTTCCTTTAAACCCATCTAAATAATGATTTAGTAAATAGGCACGAACTTTTGGATCATCATATTTTTTAAGCAAATGGTCCGTCAAAAGATTTTCATTAGTAGTAGATGCAACTTCTGCAAGGAATATCGAATAATCCCCATAAACATATGGTTGATTTGTCCGCGTGTAATAGCTATGCACACTGTGACCGAGTTCATGAGCTAGTGTGAACACATTATCAATATTATTTTGCCAGTTTAACAAAATATACGGGTTTGTACTATATGCACCCGATGAATAAGCACCGCTTCGTTTTCCTTTATTTTCAACGACATCAATCCACCTGTTAGCAAATGCTTTTTTGAGTATCGCTTGATATTCTTCACCTAATGGTTTTAAAGCTTCTAAAACAACTTCTTTCGCTTCTTCATAAGTAAACTCCAGTTTCACTTCACTTGAAAGCGGCGTGTACATATCATACATATGCAAGTCATTCAAGCCTAAAATTTTCTTGCGCATTTCAACATAACGATGTAGCAATGGCAAATGCTCGTTAACCGTTTGTACTAAAGAATCATATACTGTTTCAGGAATATGATTTCCGGAAAGTGCCGCTTCTCGAGCCGACTTATAGCCTCTTACCGATGCATAAAAGTTAGATTTTTTCACCTGCCCATTCAAGGTTTGAGCAAGAGTATTTTTTAAACTTTCATAAACGGAATAAAGTCCTTTAAAGGCTTCCTCACGAACACGCCGGTCGCTACTTTCAAGTAGCTTCCCATAACGGCCATGCGTAATTTCAACTTCATTTCCAGCTTCATCACGGATTACCGGAAACTTCAAATCAGCATTATTCAATGTGCTAAATGTATTCGAGGAACTGCCAAGTACTTCTCCAGCACTCGCTAAAATTGCTTCTTCTTTTTCGGATAAAACGTAGGGTCGACTTAAATTTAACTCTTCAAGAACATGCTTGTATAATCCGAGCTCTGTATTTTCATTTAAAAATGTCTCAAGACGTGCTTCTTCGATAGATAGAATTTCAGGGTCAAAATAGCTCAACCCGGTAATAACTTGCGTGATCAAACTTCCTACTCGGCTATTCATTCCTTGATAAGTTGCATTCGCTGTGTCCTGATCCAGTTTTAAATGTGCATATACATACAGCTTTTCCAACCGATCAAAAAGTGTATCGCGAAATCTCAAAGCATTTAAAAGCGTATCTGCACTATTTCCGAGTGTTCCTTTAAATTGTTCGCTTTGCTTGCTTAATTCTTGAATATCCTTAAATTCTTTTTCAAAAGCTTCATCTGACGGGAAAATAGTTGTGAGATCCCAAGTCAGTTCTTCTGGCACTTCATTTCTTGCGGGCAATGCCCCTATTTTGCTCTCTGCCATCTTAAAACCTCCCCAAATCAATCTTCCTTTTCATTATGATCTAAAAATCATAAAAATGCAAAAATCATAAATTAGGAAAAAATTTGTGAATGTTGTCTCCACTTCATTTTTCTTTTCAAACGGTAGTTACAACTCGAAATTTCAACGAGTATTTCTTTTTCTTCTAGATAAAGAAGATATTCCTTTAGCAATTCTTCTGCCTCGTAATCTTGGAAGGTGAGCACTTTTAATGGGACCACACAAGCTCTAAATCGTTCTGCAATCGCTCTATACGCAAAATGCTCTCCTACTTCAAGTCGGTCAAAAAAATGAATCCAAAGTGAAAACTGCCACTCTACAGGAGCTGTATGAACAAGAAACTGTTTATCGAGCTGCACCCCAACTTGAAGTGGTAAATGATAAAGTGAAAATCCCGCATGATAGAGTTCTTGCATAAAATAACTGCGTGATTTATATTTTGCATAATAGTAGCAAAGTCGTTCTCGTTCAATTTCTCGATGTGGCTGATACTTCTTTCTTCTATGCCCTTTAACCGCCTTTATTTTTAGTTGCATTTCCTTTATTGAAATTGCCAGTGGAAGCACTAAACGCTCACCAAAAAAATATTTACTTCCCGCATGTGCAAGGTGATGAATACATTCTATTCTGCGTTTTTCTGGCTGAAAAAATAGCAAATAATAACCAAGCTCCTCACTTTTCCTTATAAAACATAGTTGAAAATTTGAAAAGGCATAACTAAATTTGTTTTTTACGATATCCTGACCTAGTAACCAAATCGGAATAAGCTTCTTTGACAAATAGTCCTTTGTCCGTTCCAATAACTGAGAAGGAGGAACAGTTGAGCACTGAAATTCAACGGCATATTTCCCATTAACGAGAAGATCCGCTTGACGGTTAATGGTTTGAAGAAAACTCTCTAATTGCACCTCAAATCCTTGATAGAGTAGCCAACGACTTAGTTCCTTCTTTCCAAGTAAATGCTTTTTTGTCTCTCCTTCTGAAGAAAAGCGACATCTCGTTCCTCGTTTATGCGCAAAGTGTGGCAACTTAATATCTCCACATTTAAGAATGAGTTCTTCTCCACACGCCGGGCAAAAAAACGGATCCGTCTTCGCTTTTAAATGTGAAATGTTTGCTTGTGTAGCTGTGAAATAATCGCCTTGTCTATTCTTTGCTGTAAACATTTCCAACATCCTTTACTAGTTTTATTTATTCACTTCGACAGTCTAGATGCAAATTCCTTTATTTATTTTAAAATCGCAAAAAAAGACCCGTTTCTATATTTTAGAAACGAGTCTTTTTTTATTTCTTAATCCATAAAATACTGTTTTACTTGTTCTAGTGCGGGATTATCAAAAATCAGTTTACCATATTCGTCTAGCATATAGCCTGTTAAATTCGACTCCGTGCCATATTCAAGCAATATACTGACCGTATTGTCAATGTTTGATTCATTATATTGAGTTTCAGGAAATTCCACATAAAGGAAGTATCTATCTTGATAAGCATAGAGTTTCGTATTCACATCTTGGAGTCCAGAAGCACCACTCATTTGAACTAAATCTTCAAAGTCGCTAAATGCCAAGACAAACTCTAACGTGTCCTCATCATCTTCTGAATCCTTATTAACTGGATTAAAGTTTTCTTCTAACATTTTCTCAATTCGTTCCTCAGTAGCCAGTTCATCTTGACTAGCTGAACTAAGTTCAAAGTTTTCTTCGCCTTGTTTCGACAAATTCGCCTTCGTTACAAATACTTCTAGACCATGTTTTAAAGCTTGGACTTGTATCCAGAGCGGACCTTCAGGAGTGAACTCTTCTTCATACTTCAGCTCATCCATCATTTCCCAAAAAAGCTCTTCACTCTTTTCGCGATCATACCAGACATCTTCCTGATTGAAGCCGCGCTCTTCGAGATCCAGATAAGAAATGTAAAATTTAATTGTATCCTCATTAATTCGTTCAATTTCCATCGTCACACTCTCCCTTCCAATTTAGTCATTGACAACGAAGGGTAAACTTCATACTTATATTTTATCTTATAATAGATGATTATACCACCTTTTATTCTTTTGGGCTCTTATCTTACCTCAAAATTAAATTTTGCGCAAGTTTCCGAACTGAACAAAAAAGCTGCCGAAAACCTTTTTAGATTTCCAACAGCTTTCAATTAGTTAACCATTTTTTGAGCTTCACGCAATTGATAAGTTCTTACTTTTCTTGGCAAGAAACGACGGATTTCGTCTTCGTTATATCCTACTTGGAGACGCTTTTCGTCGATAATAATTGGACGTCTTAAAAGCCCAGGGTTTTTCTGAATCAATTCAAAAAGCTCTTGCAGAGGCAAACTGTCTAAATCAACATTTAGCTTCTGAAATGTTTTTGAACGAGTTGAAATAATTTCATCGGTCCCATCTTCCGTCATACGAAGGATTTCTTTTATTTCATCTAAACTTAACGGTTCAGAAAAAATATTTCTTTCTTTGTATGGAATTTCATGGTTTTCCAACCAAGCTCGTGCTTTGCGACAAGATGTGCAACTAGGTGAAGTGTATAACGTTACCATTAGACATTCACACTCCTTAATCGGTTAATTTTTTTGTTTCATTCAAAAAACGAATTGCTAATCCATTCTCTTTTTGAAAATAGCAATCAAGAACCTACATTCTCATTATACACTAAAATTGTGAAATTCTATAGGGCTATTTTAAATTTTTTTATTTGACTAGAAAAAGGATGTAGTATGTCGTCAAATGTATCTTACCCTTACTATACAATCTTTAAACTAAATCAGCATGAAAAAAAAGATAAGAAAATTAAAATTTGATGAGAATTTTATTAATTTCTTTTCACAAACAAAAAAGGAGCCCTGCTTTTCAGGGCTCCTCATTTTCATTTTGTTGCTACGCTCGTTAGCTTAGCATGCTTTTCTTTATACATCCCTTCCTCTGTTTCCGAACAATAAACATAATGTCCAGGTGCAATTTCACGCATTTTTATTTCTTCTCCGTCTTTATATCCATGCGAACTCGGATCATATAGTTTACGAACACGCGTACGTTCATAATTAGGATCAGGAAGTGGAATTGCAGAAAGTAGCGACTCCGTATAAGGATGGAGCGGCGCACGATATAAATCGTCAGCTGGCGCAAGTTCTACTAACTTACCAAAATACATAACGCCAATTCGGTCGCTGATGTATTTCACCATTGAAAGGTCATGCGCAATAAATAAATACGTAAGTTCTTTTTCTTTTTGCAAATCACGCAAAAGGTTAACTACCTGCGCTTGAATTGAAACATCCAAAGCAGAAATAGGTTCATCCGCGATAATAAATTCAGGTTGCACAGCTAGCGCTCTTGCAATCCCGATTCTTTGACGTTGACCGCCAGAAAATTCATGAGGATAGCGTCCAGCATGCTCTTTACTTAATCCTACAGTTTCCAGCAAGTGATAAACCTGTTGTGTCGCTTCCTCAGGTGTCTTCGCAAGGCCATGAATCTTAATTCCTTCCGCAATGATATCGCGTACTTTCATACGAGGATTAAGTGACGCATACGGATCTTGGAAAATCATTTGCATTTTTCTACGGAATTCATGCATTTCCTTACGACTTTTTTTGGCATGCACATTTTTTCCTTTGTAGAGTACTTCACCACCTGTTGCATCGTACAAACGAATAATCGTTCTTCCTGTTGTTGATTTACCACAGCCAGATTCCCCAACAAGTCCAAGCGTCTCACCTTTATAAATATCGAAGGAAATATCATCAACAGCACGCACTTCGTTGGATTTACCTTTGTTAAAGTACTGTTTCAGATTATGAATTTCGAGCAACTTTTCTTTTTCACTCATTCCTCTTCAACTCCCTTCGCATGAACAGCCTGCATACCTGGGTGTTCTTTTGCAAACTGCTCTTGACGTCTAAGAACAGCATCTGGAGGCGTCACTTCTGGCGCATCTGGATGAAGTAGCCAGGTTGCTGCGTAATGCGTATCCGACACTTTAAACATTGGCGGCTCTTCCTCCAGATCGATTTGCATCGCATATTGATTACGTGCCGCAAAAGCATCACCTTTTGGCGGTTTCAAAAGATCTGGTGGTGTACCAGGAATCACATAAAGTTCTTCATCATCTGTATCAAGCGTTGGCATAGAACTAATTAATCCCCATGTGTATGGGTGTTGCGGGTTATAAAAAATCTCATCAACCGTTCCAATTTCTACAATTTTCCCAGCATACATAACGGCAACACGATCAGCAACATTCGCTACAACCCCAAGGTCATGCGTGATGAAGATGATGGATGTATCAATCTTCTTTTGCAAATCTTTCATTAAATCAAGAATCTGCGCCTGAATCGTTACATCGAGCGCTGTAGTTGGTTCATCTGCGATCAAAACTTGCGGGTTACAAGCAAGTGAAATCGCAATAACAACACGTTGTCGCATCCCACCGGAAAACTGGTGCGGATACTGTTTAATTCGCTCTTCCGCATTTGGAATCCCAACAAGTTGTAACAAACGTAGCGCTGTTTTATGCGCTTCTGATTTACCAATTTTTTGGTGCTTAATTAGTGGCTCAGAAATTTGTTTACCAATTGTCATAGTCGGATTTAAAGAAGTCATTGGATCTTGGAAAATCATCGCAATGTCTTTCCCGCGAATCTTTTGCATTTGTTTTTCACTAGCAGTGGCCAAATCCTTTCCACCGAAAAGAATTTGACCAGATTTTATTTTAGAGTTGCTTTCAGGAAGAAGTCGCATTACAGCTTTCGTTGTAACAGACTTCCCTGAACCAGATTCTCCCACGATAGCAAGTGTTTCTCCTTTATGAAGATCGAAGCTCACTCCACGAATCGCTTGAACTTCACCGGCATAAGTGTGGAAGGAAATGTGCAAATCTTTTACTTCTAACAGTTTTTCCATTATTCCTCACCTTTCCTTTAGTCGCGCATTTTCGGATCAAACGCATCGCGAAGCCCGTCAGCGATTAAGTTAAATGCTATCATGATAACACAAAGTACAACCGATGGATAAAGAACCATATAAGGAAGCACCTGCAAGGTCTTATAACCGTCGTTTATTAGCGTTCCAAGCGAGGCTGTTGGTGCTGGAAGACCTAGTCCGATAAAACTTAGAAAAGCTTCAAAGAAAATCGCACTCGGAATACTGAACATAACATTGATGATAATGACACCTGATACATTAGGAAGTAAATGTTTTACAAGAATTTTGGGCATTGACTCCCCAAGGGTTAGAGAAGCTAGGACAAATTCCTGATCTTTTAGTTTTAAAACTTGTCCCCTGACAACCCGCGCCATGGTTATCCAACTCGTCATCGCAATAGCAATGATAATAGACATAATCCCCGGATCTAATATAAGAAGCATTAAAATTACAACTACAAGGTTTGGAATTGCAGAAATAACTTCAAGTATACGTTGCATAATATTATCTGTACGCCCTCCAACAAAACCAGAGATCATTCCATAAGCAACACCAATAACAAGGTCACACAGTGCGGCTACTACAGCAATAATAAGTGAAACTCGTGTTCCTGCCCAGATACGTGCAAATTGGTCTCGTCCAAGTGTATCACTTCCGAGCCAGTAATAAGTACCTTCTTTAACATTCTTCTGCTTATACACATCTACATCTTGTCCGCCGATGTTCTGATGCCCATTCCAAAATGGCATATTATCAAATCCCGGAACTTTTGGCGGTAAACTTGCATAAGGTGTATCTTGATAGTTTACACTACGATTTGGTCCTAAGTTGGGAGAAAAATACTGCCCAAAAATAGCCATAATAATAATTACACCGAGCACAATAAGTGAAACAAGTGCAGCTTTATTCTTTCTTACCCGAAGCCAAGAATCTTGTAGGAAGGTGAGACTGGGGCGCGAAATTTTTTCTGCTTCTGCATCTTGAACATGCGCTGGCTGAAACATTTCTTTTGCAATTTTTTCTGCCATTATTTCTTACCTCCCGACACACGAATTCGAGGATCAATCAAGCCGTATAGAATATCTACGACTAGAATGATAAAAATTAACATCACAGCAAATAAAATGGTTGTTCCCATAATAACCGGATAGTCGTTAGTTTGAATAGATGAAACGAATTGACTACCAATTCCTGGAATTCCATAAATATTCTCAATAACAAGCGAACCTGTCATAAGCGATACTGAAAGCGGCCCTAAAACCGTAATAAGTGGGATTAGAGCATTTCGAATCGCATGCTTAACCGCAATTTCTGTACGGCTATTTCCTTTTGCCTTAGCCAGTAAAATATAATCTGAAGCAAACACATCAATAAGTTCTGTTCTCATAAACCTGGCTGCTGTCGCAAGTGGGAACATAGCAAGTGCAAATGCCGGCAAAATGGAGTCAGCAAAAGTCCCCCATCCAGCTACCGGAAGCCACTGTAATTTTGCCCCAATCCAGTATTGTAATACCGTTGCAAAAACGAAAGAAGGGATGGATTTCCCGAGTATTGCGATGAAGGTACTGGTATAATCCGGCCACCTATTTTGATACATCGCAGCAATTACCCCGAGTATAACCCCAAATAATAGTCCAAAAACCATTGCTTCTAGTGCTAGAGTCACTGATGGTCCGATAAGTGCACCTAAAATTTCTGACACCGGACGGTTATCAAGTTGGAAAGATACTCCTAAATCCCCTTTTACAAGTCCTGTCATGTAATTAAAATACTGAACAGGAACCGGATCATTCAACCCATATTTTTCATTCATGATGTGAATTTGTTCATCAGAAAGTTTTTCCTGATTCCGGTAAGGTGTACCAGGTAAAAGCTTCATTAGGAAGAATGTAACCGAAGCAATGATGAAAAGCGTAATTAACATATAAAAAATGCGCTTTAGTGTATATTTTGCCATCCTTTCTCTACACCTCCCAAATTTTTTATTTATATTTGATAAGCTAGTTTAAATCAAGCCCACCTTAAAGGATAAGACACAATTCACTTCGCCTGTTTTTTCTAAGTAAAGATTTCTTATCGCACGACTACAATTATCATCAAAAAGGAGAGAGTATACCGAAATATACTCTCTCGTTTCAATCAAGTATTTCTTACAGATATACTTTATTTAGTCAAATACGTATTTTTGTACGTATAGTCTGGACCAAATGGATTTTTTTGTAAGTTTTTGATGTAATCTTTTTGCAAGTATGCATTAGCGCGGTGATAAAGCGGTTGGATCGCTACATCATCTGTAAGCAAGATGTTTTCAGCTTTAACCATTTCATCCCAACGTTTTTGAGTGTCAGCTGCATAAGTAACAGCCGCATCTTGAAGAATCTTATCATAATCAGAGTTCGAATAACTCATTCTGTTTTGCGAACCACCTGTTTTGAATAGATCCAAGAATGTCGATGGATCTTGATAGTCAGGACCCCATCCACTCATTGAGAAATCATAGTCTTGATTTTGGTCATTTTGCAAACGAACTTTGAATGGAACGTTTTTAAGTTTAACTGTTAAACCATCAAGATTTTTTTCAAGTTGGTTTTGGATAAACTCAGAAGATTTTTTCGCATTTTCTGTGTCATCACTTGTAAACTCAAGTGAAATTTTATCTGTCCCAAGTTCTTTCAAGCCTTGTTTCCAAGCTTTTTTAGCTTCGGCTTTATCATATTTCAAGTGTGCACCGGATTCTTTCACATAATCCTCATCATTTTTCGGATCGAAAGTGAATTCAGGTGGCACCAAGTTATTAGCAGGTTTAGATCCGTTTTGAAGTACAGTATCTACATAAGATTTCTTGTCAATCGAAAGGGCAAGTGCCTTACGGATGTTTTTATTTGCAAGTGGTGTTTTTTTACCTTTACGTTCTTGGTTAAATTTGATGTAGAAAGTGGATGAGTCATTCACAACTACATAATCTTTATTGCTCTTATTTTGAGCGGCATATTCAGCACTTAATACAGTACGATCTGTTTTACCAGTATTATAAAGGTTAACGCCTGTACCAGCATCTTGAACAACTTGAACATTGATTTGTTTCAATTTCACATTTTTCTTATCCCAGTACTTATCATTTTTCACGTATGTCCATTTTTTGTTCGTTCCTGTCCAATCTTTAAGTTGGAAAGGACCATTGTATAGAATGTTATCACTGTTTTGAGCGAATTTCTCGCCTTTTTCAGTTACGAATTTTTCATTAAGCGGGAAGAATGTTGGGAATGCAAAAAGTGAATTGATGTACGCTGTTGGTTTCGAAAGTGTGATTTCAAGCGTTGTATCATCAACTGCTTTCACTCCTAATTCTTCAGGTTTCTTCTTGCCTGCTACAATATCGCTACCATTTTTAATAGCATCAAATAGATAGGAATAGGTTGCAGCAGTATCTGGGTTAACAGCTCGTTTCCAAGCAAACACATAGTCATTTGCTGTTACAGGATCCCCATTAGACCATTTTGCATCACTGCGTAATTTGAAGGTATAGACTGTCTTATCATCACTAATTTTTGGTTCTTCAGCAGCACCGGCAATAGCTGGTTTGCCGTCCTTGTCAAGTGCATACAGACCTTCATTTGTTTGGTTAAGTACGTTTAGACCCACCTGATCATCTGCTTTTGAACTATCTGCCGATGGAATTAGTGCGCTCTCTGTTAAATTAAGTACTTGCTCTCCAGAAGCTTTGCCAGAGTCAGTGCTCTTACTATCTGAACTTGAAGAACTTCCTCCTCCACAAGCTGCAAGACCTAAGCTCAGCGTTAGTGTAAATCCAAGTGCTAAAAATAATTTAGATTTCTTCACTAAATATACCTCCCTTTTTTATTTTTCTGAAAAATTGTTTCACTTATAATTATACTCTAATAATTAAAGATTTGTAAATTATTTTTAATCAATTAAACGAAACAGGATGAAAGTTTCAATTTGTTAAAAAATTATTATAACGAAAAAGTTAGACAATTGAATCAATTCAAAAGAACGCTCTACGCCTTGCTTTTTGTTAATAATTTTACATTGATTAAGTTTTCAGAAAATAAGATTAGTTTAATCAAACAACTTTATTCCCTTACCAACATTTAAATTTACAATCGTCATTTTTAGAGCAAAGTGAAAATTTGATTAATCCCGAATTAAAATAGGATTATCTTTATTTATATACTTTTTTTTAACACTTGTCTATATAAAAATTTCAATTGTTTCGTTCAAAACCGAGAAAACCCTTGGTACAACCCAAAATGAGTACAGTTATTTTTTTGATTTTTTTTCTAAGAGTATTTCTAATCGAAGTCGATTGAGCTTTTTTCAAAAACTCTAATTGCTCACGAACAATTAGAGTTTTCATTCATTTTATGCTAAAGTTAGTACGATTCCAATTTCGAGGTGACGATATTGCTTAAGCGGACATTTATTTATTTACTAATTCAAGAATTAATTATTTTCGCCATTCTTCTTTTTGGCACAGGGATTTCTCTTCTCCATTACATCAATATCTCTTTTTATGTCAGTTTTATTGCTTTTCTTATAGGACTACTCGTTTACATTATGCGCAGCGGCTTTCTTGACCGTGTACATTATGGTTTTCGAAAAGTAGCGCGGAAAATCCGTGGCGATGAAGAGAATGAATTCTCTGACATGATGCTTTCTGAACTTGTGGGATTACCCTATGCAGACATGATTTTGAGTAGTATTATTGTGTTTTTAAGTAGTATGTTATCCCTTGTTTTATACTATTTGTAGTTTGACAGTTGCTCATTAAATTGATAGACTTAAATCATTATATATGATGCGTTAACATGGAAGAAAAGTACATTCAGTTTCTTTTTCTAGAGAGTCTGTGGATGGTGAAAACAGATAAATGGGCTGAGTCGAATGGGCTTCCTGAGGACTGACAGTGAACACGAAAAGTAGCCGTCAGCGGCATAAAGCCGTTATCTTTTTTTAAGCGCTTTTTGCATTGGCAAGAAGTAACAGGGTGGCACCGCGGAAAATAAATTCGTCCCTAGCTAGAACTAAAAATTCTAGCTAGAGGCGATTTTTTTATTTCATGAAATGTTAGGTATCGTTAAGGAGGAAAAACAATGAAAAAGATCATCTTTTCAGGCATTCAACCAAGTGGTGACTTAACACTTGGAAATTACATCGGCGCGTTAAAACAATTTGGACAGTTTCAAGATGAATTTGATTGTTATTATTGTATCGTCGATGAACACGCAATTACTGTTCCACAAGATCGGTTAAAGCTACGTAAGCAAATTCGTAGCCTTGCTGCACTTTATTTGGCTGTTGGACTAGACCCAGAAAAATCTACTCTTTTTGTTCAATCTGAGGTTCCTGCTCACGCACAAGCGGCTTGGATCTTACAATGTAATGTCTACATTGGTGAATTAGAACGCATGACGCAATTTAAAGACAAATCGGCTGGAAAAGCTGGTGTTAGTGCTGGTCTTCTTACATATCCACCGCTTATGGCAGCAGATATTTTACTTTATCAAACTAACCTTGTGCCAGTTGGCGAAGACCAAAAGCAGCATATCGAACTTACACGCGATCTTGCTATTCGCTTTAACAATAAGCACAACGATATCTTCACAGTTCCCGAAATGTATGTGCCTAAACAAGGCGCCCGTGTCATGTCGCTTCAGGAACCCACTAAAAAAATGAGCAAATCAGATGAAAATACTAAAGGAGCGATTTATTTATTAGATCCACCAAATGTGATAACGAAAAAAATTAAAAGTGCTGTAACTGATTCCTCTGGCGTAATTGCCTATGATAAAGAAAACAAACCGGGAGTCTCGAACTTATTAGCAATTTATTCTGCACTCACTGGGAAAGCGATCAAGGACTTAGAGGCTCAATATGCAGATAAAGGATATGGCGATTTCAAGAATGATTTAGCAGAAGCGGTTGTCGCTGAATTAGCCCCTATCCAGGAGCGCTATGAATACTTTCTCAATTCTGAGGAGCTTGACCGCATCTTAGACGAAGGTGCAGAAAAAGCTAGAATAAAAGCGAATAAAACGTTACGCAAAATGGAAAATGCTATGGGACTTGGGCGCAAACGTCGCTAATAAAATAAAAAAAGAAGTCGGCTAGATGGTTTTACATCTAGCCGACTTCTTTTATCAACCTTATTAATCTGTTACTTTTTTAAAGACAAGCGTTGCATTATGACCACCAAAGCCGAATGAATTCGACATTGCTATTGTCACATCTTTTTCCCGTGATTCATTTGCCACATAATCTAGATCACATTCAGGATCTGGGTTTTTCAAATGAATCGTTGGTGGCACAACACTGTCACGAATAGCAAGAACCGAGAAGATTGCTTCAATTCCGCCAGACGCTCCTAGCGTATGGCCAGTCATTGATTTTGTAGAACTGATAAGCAAGTCTTTAGCATAGTCTTTGAAAATAGTTTTTACTGCTGCCGTTTCATACTTATCATTGTATCCTGTACTTGTTCCGTGTGCATTGATATAATCCACTTCTTCTGGTTTCACATCGGCATCTTCTAGTGCCTGTTTCATCGCACGGGCAGCGCCTTCTCCATTTGGTGCTGGGGCTGTAATATGGTAAGCATCACTTGTTGCACCATAACCAATAATTTCGGCGTAAATTTTAGCTCCACGTGCTTTGGCATGTTCGTATTCTTCCAGGATAACAATCCCTGCACCCTCACCAATAATAAATCCATCCCGATCTTTATCAAACGGGCGACATGCAGTTTCAGGATCTGGGTTAAGCGATAAAGCTTTGTTCGCGCAGAATCCAGCAAGCGACATCTTCGTAATTGGTGCTTCAGTTCCACCGCTAATCATCACGTCTGCATCACCACGCTCAATCACCTTGAACGCATCTCCAATTGAATTGGTTCCTGTTGCACAGGCCGTTACGGTTGCCGTATTGATCCCTTTTGTTCCAAAGCGAATTGAAACTTGTCCAGATGCCATATCCGGAATCATCATTGGCACAAAAAACGGACTCACACGACGAAGGCCGCGTGTTCTATAAGTTTCATATTGGGTCTCAAAGGTTTCCATTCCGCCAATTCCAGAACCAATCCAAACACCCACACGTTCCGCATTTGTGTCATCTACCGTAAAGTTTGCATCTTGGAGCGCCATCTCTGCACCTGCAATCGCATAATGAGTGAAACGGTCCATTTTGCGCGCTTCTTTTTTGTCAATATATTTTTCGACATCAAAGTCTTTTAGTTCAGCTGCGATTTTGACTGGAAAATCTTCTGGGTTTAAACGAGTAAGTGGAGCCACACCGTTTACACCTTTCTTGGCATTATCCCATGCTGTTTCCGCGTCATTCCCAATTGGCGTAACAGCTCCAACTCCAGTAACAACGACTCTTCTTTTCTCCATTTTCTCATCTCCTTGTTTTTGAGCTCATGAAAAAATAACTTCTGTTAATCAGGAGTCATTTTTTGAAACGGTTGCCTCAATCATAGAAAAAAACAAAATAAAAGAACAAAATAAAATTTCAATTTCTATTGAAGCGACCATAAAGCCGCTATTATTATATCATAAAAAAAGAAAGGATGCGCCTACTTCGACATAATTCATAATCGTTTTGCGCACCCCTATTTTAATTTATTTACCAAAGCGAATCACAAGCGCTCCCCAAGTTAACCCCCCACCAAAACCAACAAGTAGCAGATTATCGCCATCTTTCACACGGCCTTCTTGAACCGCATCCACAAGCGCAAGCGCAATAGAAGAGGCAGAAGTGTTTCCGTATTTTTGAACCGTCTTAATCATTTTTTCTTCTGGAAGGCCTAGGCGCTCTCTTGAAGCTTCCATGATTCGAATATTTGCTTGGTGAGGAATTAATAAATCTAAATCTTCTTTTTGAAGTCCAGCTTTTTCAAGAACTTCAAGTGAAGCATCCCCCATTTTTCGAACAGCAAAGCGGAAAACTTCGCGTCCATTCATATAAAGTTTGTCGTTTTCTTCTTTCAAGTTGAGGTACTTACCACCTGAACCATCTGATCCAAGCACAAAGGAAAGAAGTCCCTTGTCTTCTGAAACTGGCCCCATCACAACAGCACCTGCTCCGTCTCCAAACAAGACAGCGGTACTTCGATCATCCCAATCAGTAATTTTGGAAAGCTTATCCGCCCCCACTACGACAACATGTTTATAAGCACCTGTTTGAATGAACTGTGCTCCTGTTACAATTCCGTAAGTAAAACCAGAACAAGCCGCTTCAAGATCCATTGCAGCCGCATGCTTTGCGCCTAAACGATCTTGGATGATATTTCCAACAGAAGGGAAGTTAGCTTCCTGAGTAACTGTTGCGACAATAATTAAATCAATATCCTCTGGAGTTAAACCTGCATTTTCAATTGCCTCTTTAGCTGCTTCGTATGCCATATCATGTGTATATTCATCATCGCGAGCAATGCGTCTTTCTTCAATTCCAGTTCTTGTTTTAATCCATTCATCTGATGTGTCCATCATTTTTTCTAAATCAAAATTTGTTAAGATTCTTTCGGGTGTGTATTTCCCTACTCCTAGAATTCCTGCATTCATTACGATTCCCCCATATTTGAACGAATTTAAAAAGCTGTTTTTATGACCTGGTACTAATTTTAACAGAACGCCGTTTTTTTGGCAACCATTCTTTCTTTTGACATCATAAAAGCCCTCTAGTGCTTCACTTTGCATAAAAGCGTACAACTAAAGGGCATCAAATGCGTTTATTTCTTTTTATTTGGATTGTTATCAGAGAATCCTGGCGCTTTTGACCAGCCAACAACTTGGCCGTCTTTGTCTTTAAAACGATACCAGTATTCATTTTTAACATCTGCTCGGCGATCAATTTCTAACTTCTCACCTTGATAGGTCTTCATTTCACCAACCACGCGTTTGGAACCCTCTACTGGATAGCGATAAATTTTTTGATCAGAATCGATGATATACTTCTTTAATTCAAACTCTTTTTCACTTTTAGTTGTGTAGAAAATATCCATCGCGTTTTCTTCTAGCCAGCCGATCCTGTTATCTTGTTCGTCGTAAATTTCAAACCAGTGACTACCGTTTTGCATTTCTGCTTTTTTCCCTACACGAAGTTGTTTTTCTTTTAGAGAAGCCGTAGAAGCCACTTTTTCTGCATCTTTCATCCCACTTGGCAAACTCCAAACGTCATAGTCTTTTGGTTCTTGAACGGTGCCATACGCGAGCATATTCTCTTCTTTTTTCATATGATCATAAATGTCATCATACGCAGTTAATCCAAACATTTCAACGGTTTCCGTCAAAACTGCTGCATAGTTTGGATCTGTAGCATAACCAGCTTCTTGGATCGCTAGCGCTGCTTTTTTATAGTCATTTTCTCCTATGACAGCATGATATAAAGATGGATTTCCGCTTGTTCCATTTACAAACAGTAAGGTATGATCTTCGAGAGACGTTTCTCGGTCTGGATAAGCGCGAAATGCGGCATCAATTTGTTGTACCTTATCACCGCTATATTCTTTTGTCGACATTGTGACAGATGAACCATTGTAAGAGCCTTTGATACCAAACAAATTATTGGCTTCTGTTGAAAGCCCACTGTTTCCCCAATTTGATTCGACAATCGCTTGAGCAAGCGAGACACTACTCAATACTTGATATTTCTTTTGCAATTCCTGCGCTTTTGGCGCGATATCTTGAATAAATTGTCTTTGTGTTAACGTCATTTTCTGCAGAGACGCCTGAATAGCTACTTCATCTGCTGCCTCCGCTTGTGTTGCTGCAAGTGGTGCGCTTATTCCTGCTGCTGTAATAAAAGCCGCAAGCGCTAATTTCCATTTTTTCATTCTACTTCGAGCACATCCTGTTCTTCGAGTGTTTTAATTTCTTGTTTGATTAACAAGCCTTGATACATTGTACCAAACATTTATGTTAGTTTAGTAAGTATCTAATGACAGTTTCATGTCAAATTGAATACAAATAAAAGGTAAATAGCTAGACATGACTTTATCCAAAAAGATATTACTAGCTTTCTCATATGTTGTCAATCATGCTTATTTTGTGCTAGAATGATTGTATTGAATGATGTGAAATGAGGTGTTTCTCATGCGCTATATCGTTACAGTTGTTTGGGTATTTTTCCTATCAATGATGGCTGAATTCGTTCTTTCATCAATGCTTTCTGTACCGTTTAGTTTCACAACCGGATTAATTCTAACGGTTGGAATTTCTGTGTTCGTTCTAATTATTCCTGCCCTCATGCCTAAGGACAGTGAAATTTACGACATCAAATAAAAAAGCACTCCGTAAAAACGGAGCGCTTTTTTATTTATCTAGATAATATTTATTTGTTGGTTTTAAATCTTCATCTAATTCATAAACCAGTGGTACACCTGTTGGGATTTCAAGTTCCATAATCGCGTCATCACTGATTCCTTCTAAGAACTTCACAAGTGCCCGCAGGCTATTTCCGTGCGCAGCGATAATCACACGTTTACCTGATTTAATTTCTGGCGCAATCGTATCCATCCAATATGGGATTACACGCTCAAGTGTTACCTTTAGATTTTCACCCGAGGGAATTGCATGCGTATCTAAAAGTTGATAACGACGATCATTTTTTGCTTGGCGCTCATCGTTTTCTTCTAATAATGGAGGAAGTGTATCATAGCTACGGCGCCAAAGTTGGACTTGATCGGCACCATATTTCTCCGCCGTTTCTTTTTTATTTAAGCCTTGAAGCGCACCGTAATGCCGTTCATTAAGTCGCCAAGACTTATGTACCGGCACCCAGAGTTGGCCTGATTCTTCAAGTGCATAATCAAGTGTTTTAATTGCACGCGTTAAAACGGATGTGAAAGCAACATCAAATTCAAGTCCTGCTGCTTTAATGCGTTTTCCCGCTGTTTTAGCTTCTTCTACCCCTTGCTCCGACAAATCAACGTCATGCCAGCCGGTAAACAAGTTGAGTTTATTCCATTCACTTTGTCCGTGGCGAATTAAAACCAGTTTCATTTTTTCCTCATCCTTTCGAACTTAACCTTTTCCTCCTTAAAATTCCCTTGTTTTCAGATTTCAAACATAAAAAAGCCTCTTGCAAAAAACAAGAGACTCTTTTTTCAGCAATTTATTTTGTATTAAAAGTGAACACTCCATTGTCTAAGCCAATTTCAACGGCGGAATGCGGCATTACCTCTCCCGACACAATCGCACGTGCAAGTGGTGTCTCAACGTGACGAACCAAGTACCGTTTAAGCGGACGCGCCCCGTAAACGGGATCATAGGCTTCTTCTGCAATAAAGCTCTTCGCTTCATCGGAAATGGCAATGTGGATTTCTTGTGCTTCAAGTCTATCTTGAAGTTCATCTACAAGTTTTTCCACGATTCCCTTAATATTTTCAAGTGTCAACGGTTTGAATAAGATAATATCATCTACCCGATTTAAAAATTCAGGTTTAAAAGAAGCTTCGAGAGTAGCTAGAACATCTTGCTCAAGCTCATCCGAAATCTCTCCGTTTTCAGCTCGTTCGAGAAGCATTGTTGAGCCAATATTACTCGTCATGATAATGACTGTATTCTTAAAATCAACCATCCGACCTTGCGAATCCGTAATTCGACCGTCATCCAAAACTTGCAAAAGAATGTTAAACACATCTGGATGAGCCTTTTCAATCTCATCCAGCAAAATGATGGAATACGGGTTACGACGTACGGCTTCTGTTAGCTGACCGCCTTCTTCATATCCAACATAGCCTGGAGGTGCTCCAACAAGACGAGAAACGGAATGCTTTTCCATGTACTCAGACATGTCGATTCGAATCATATGGTCTTCTGAATCGAACATATTATAGGCGAGTGCTTTGGCGAGTTCTGTTTTCCCAACACCTGTTGGACCAAGGAAAATAAAGGAACCGATTGGGCGCTTTGGATCTTTGATTCCAGCGCGTGCCCGGAGCACCGCATCACTTACAAGATCAACCGCTTGATCTTGTCCGATTACTTTTTCATGAAGGGCATCGCTCAATTTAAGCAGTTTTTCGCGTTCACCTTCAACTAATTTCGTAACGGGAATCCCAGTCCAGCGTCCAATAATCTCGGCGATTTCGTTTTCTGTCACCGCCTCTTGCAACAATCGGTCTTCATTTTGTGTCTTTTCACGATTTTGTTTTTCAAGCTCTGCTAGTTCTTTTTCTGCTGCCGGGATTTTACCATGTCGTAATTCCGCGGCACGTGTCAAGTCATAGTTATTTTCCGCTTCTTCTAGTTCATGACGCATCGCATCAATTTGTTCACGCATTTCACGGATTTTACCGATTTCGCCTTTCTCGTTTTCCCATTTTGATTTCATTTTATTGGCTTCTTCTTTATAATCGGCTAGTTCACGTTGAAGCATTTCAAGCCGACGTTCGCTTGCTGGATCTTTTTCTTCTTTTAACGCTGCTTCTTCGATTTCTAGCTGCATCACTTTACGCGTGACTTCATCAAGCTCGCTCGGCATTGAATCAATTTCCACACGAATCGTTGCACAAGCTTCATCAATTAAGTCAATGGCTTTATCTGGCAAGAAGCGATCGGTGATATAACGGTTTGAAAGTGTTGCTGCTGCGACAAGTGCATTATCATGGATATTAACGCCGTGATGGATTTCAAAGCGTTCTTTTAAACCACGTAAAATGGATACTGTATCTTCTACGGTTGGTTCTGGAACTAGCACTTTTTGGAAACGGCGTTCTAGTGCGGCATCTTTTTCAATATACTGGCGATATTCATCAAGTGTTGTTGCTCCAATACAGTGAAGTTCGCCACGAGCAAGCATTGGTTTAAGCATATTGCCGGCATCCATAGCTCCCTCAGTCTTTCCTGCGCCAACAATCGTATGGATTTCGTCAATGAATAGAAGTATTTGACCGTCAGATTCTTTTACTTCTTGCAAGACTGCTTTCAGTCGTTCTTCAAATTCACCACGGTATTTTGCTCCTGCGATGAGCGATCCTAAGTCCAGTGAAATAATCGTTTTATCTTTCAATCCTTCTGGCACGTCTTTACGTACAATACGTTGCGCAAGTCCTTCTACAATTGCTGTTTTACCAACACCTGGTTCTCCGATTAGTACTGGATTATTTTTAGTTTTACGTGACAAAATTCGGATCACATTTCGAATTTCAGTATCACGACCAATTACCGGATCAAGCTTGCCACTCCGAACTTCTGCTACAAGATCGCGGCCATATTTAGATAGTGCTTCATAGTTTTCTTCTGCATTCTGGCTAGTCACTCTTTTTCCTCCTCTAATTGCTTGAACAGCGTCTAAAATTGTTTTCTTTGTTTTACCTTCTGCTAAAATTTCTTTCGTGACAGGATTTTCTTTTTGTTCCATTACTGCAAGAAGTAAGTGTTCAGTCGATATAAATTCATCTTGCAATTCTTTTTCTTCTTCTTCAGCACGGATAATCAGTTGGTATAATTCATTGCTCATCGATTCTCCGTATTTAACACTAGTTCCCATTACCGCTGGGATTTTATCTAGTTCTTCATCAACTTTTTGATTTAATTTTTCAGTATCAACTTCTGCCACTTCATATACCCGTTTGGCAAAGTCGCTTTCTTGTAAAAGTATTTTAAAAACATGTGCAACATCAATTGCTTGATGCTCTTTTTCTACAGCAAGTTTTTGCGCTTCTGCGATGGTTTCTTGAACTTGCTGGGTAAATTTTTGCATTTCCATTCTTGGTCCTCCTTTTGAAAAATAAGTTTGACCTTTTTTGACCTTTAAGTTAATTATAAAAGATATTATCTACTTTGTCTAATAGTATACCCACTTATTTTGTAAAAAAATCACTAGAGGAAAACCCCCTAGTGACTTTAATTAGTCCCGTGAACCTGCGAAAAGTTGAAGTAGATATAAAAACAGATTAAGAAAATCCAGATACAAACTTAATGAGAGCATCGGCACATCATCAAGTGAGACATCTCGCTTCATAATTTGGTTAAAATCAAATAAAATGTAAACAGAAAACAGCAAGGTACCGAATCCAGCAATGATCGTTGTCATTCCACCGATCGGAACAAATAAACCAAATAAAGAAAACAAAACTAAAATAATCAGTGCGGCAAATAAAGCCGAACTAAGAAATTGTAAATCTTTTTTCATTTTTGCCCCTACAAAGCCTAAAACTGTAAAGGTTACGGAAGCTGTCACGAATGCGAGTAAAACAGCCATTCCTGCTCCAGCTGTAAAGAAGTAGGTAAGCGTCGGACCGGTCATTAAACCTGTTACAAATGCGAAGCCGAGCAAAAGTGGAAAGCCCCATGTTCGGTTTGCTGTTTTACTCCGGCGTACTAAGATGGCTGCGATAAGAAAAACAAATTCTAAAATCACAAGTGGAATAAACCAACTTGGATCGAGTGAGTTCCCGACTGCCGCTCCTATTGTCGCAACTAATAGTGAAATAACAAACCAGTTTAAAATTTTTTGCATAATCACTTGTTTGGATGCCGTTCTACTTGCTTCAACTTGATGTGCTTTTACTTCATTCATTTCCATCTCTCCTCGTTCGCTATTTCTTATTCTAGTATAGCAAATATCACCCAAATTTCTATACAACTACAGTCCAGTTTTATAAAAAATAGCCTCTTCGATATGAAAAGGCCACGTCTTTTGTTTCTTGCTTTAACGGTATAGGGTGTAATCCCCTACGTCTGTAAAGCCGATTTTGCGGTACATTTTTCCAGCTACCGGGTTATCGTAAAACAAGCAAGGAGTCTTCCCTTCCGCTAGCAAATCACAACAAAGTCGCTTCATAATGGTGCTAGCAAAACCTTGTCCACGATATTCCGCAAGTGTCGCTACGCCAACAATCATTGCCGAAAGAGAATTTTCTGCAGTGGATTCAGCAACGGATACGATTTTCCCGTCTTGTTCAATGTAATAAATTCGTTTTGAGCCTTGTTCTAGTTGTGCAGCGATTAATTCTTCATTTTCATTTCGCTCGCCAAATTCCTTGATTTGTTTCCTCAGTTCAATGATTTCACTAACTTCTTCTTTTATAGCTGAACGAATAATAACTTCTCCATTAGCATCCATCATACTGGCGTTCTCGCATTTGCAGAAGTGTGATTTGTGACTTTTTTCACTTAACTCTGGAATAAGCTTTTCAAGCGGAGCCGTCGCACGTGGCATTCCACTTATCATCGTATTGTCATATTCTTGAATAAGTTCTGCAAATCCTGCTGAGTCAAAATCGTCTGTTTTCGCGTAAGGTAGAAAATTCCGGTCAAACCGAAGCAAGCAAGCTCGAAGCTCTCCTTCTGCATCGTAATCCCCCCAGATGTCAATAAACTCATGATCATAACCAAAATTTTCGATATCTCCAAGAATAAAAATATTCAATAGAGCTTCCGGTTTAAGCAGTGCTTTCAGTTTCTGGTCATCTGACGCCGTCAGCTTTTTAATCAAGTACTTCACTCCCAATCCAAAATAACTAGCCTCAAAATTGGTTCTATTTTAGTTGAAATCACCTAATTAGTCAACAACAAAAAAACGGACGCGAAATGTTTCGTTTCACGTCCATTGCTTTATTCCCATTTGTAATGAATTTCACCAATTTTAAGAAGTAAACTAAGAGCATTAAATTTCTCATTACCTGTATGCAGTTTTTCTTCATCTAAATAATTAATCGGAGCTTGCATAATTTCTTCACGTGATTTTTTAAAATAATCTCGTTCAAGATTTAATTTCTCAGTCGCTTGCTCTATGTAGCGCTCTGCTTTTTTTTCATTTTTGATTTTTCCACTTGTCATTGCCGTGAATGTATTTTGAGAGATTCCCGTTGCTTTCGCGAAGCTTCTCTTTGTATATCCATTTATTGACATGTAAATTGTCATGTTTTCCATTATTTGTTTTATTTCATTCAGCGTTTCCATTTGTTAATCCTCCTCGCTGATTTATTGTACTTGTTCATTATGCCCGACAAAAATGAGAATCTGATTAAAGTAGAATAGTATTCTACTAAAAAATAAGAAATCGTTTTCACGTAATTGCATTAAAAAAGAGCCAAATGGCTCTTTTTTAATGATTTTCAGAATATGCATCCAAAACGACTGATTTCAAGACGTTTAAAAATTCCGGATCGGCATTTGGCATTTTGGGCCGGTGATAGCTTGCTCCAATTTCGTCTGTGACTACTTTACATTCATAGTCATTATCATAAAGCACTTCTAGGTGTTCTGCGACAAAACCGACTGGTGCATAGATAAAATGCTTGTAGTGATGCTTGTTATAAAGGTCTCGAGTTAAATCTTGAACATCTGGCCCAAGCCAAGGTTCTCCAGTTTTCCCTTCACTTTGCCATCCAAGCGCGTAATGCGGAACTTTCACTTCTTTAAAAATCAGTTCCGCTGTTTCTTTTAGTTGATCGGGATACGGATCGCCGAATTGTTTGATTTTCTCTGGCAAGCTGTGCGCTGATACAACAAGTACTGTATCATCTAGTTCATTTTCTGGAATTTCTTCTGCTGTTTGATTGATTCGATCTGCCCACATTTTGATAAAGAGTGGATTTTTATACCAATCATTAATGGAAGTGATTTTTGGTCCGCCGATTGCTTCACTCTCTTCTTGTGCTCGCTTATTATAAGAAGCTACGCTAAAGCTCGAATAATGAGGGGCAAGAACGATGGATACGGCTTCTTCAATTCCGTCTTGATACATTTCCTTCACCGCATCTTCAATGAACGGCTCAATGTGTTTTAGGCCTATGTAAGCTTTAAATTTCACATCGCTTTGAGCTTCATTTAATGTGCGCTCAAGTCCATAAGCTTGTTCTTCTGTAATTTTTGCAAGCGGGGAAAGTCCACCAATCGCATGATAACGACTGCGTAAGTCCGCTATCATTTCTTCTGTCGGCTTTTTGCCGTGTCTAATATCTGTATAGTAACGTTCAATATCTTCATCTTTATATGGCGTTCCGTATGCCATGACAAGTAATCCTACAGTTTTCATTATTCTATTCTCCTTCTTTTAGAAATTTTTCACTGCTTTCATGAACAAATTCAGTTAGTTGTTTTAACATTTCCGGTTTTACTTCTGGGAACACCCCATGTCCGAGGTTAAAAATAAAGCCGGGTTGCTTACTTCCTTCTCGTAAAATCGTTTGCGTTTTTTCAAGACACTTTTCAGGTGCAAGAAGCAAACTCGGATCGAGATTACCTTGCAAAGCTTTGCCTGGAAGGAAAGTTCTAGCTTTATCAATTTGGATGCGCCAGTCAATTCCAACAACATCTACTTTTAAGTCTGCAAATTCTTCCAGTAAGTGACTGGATGCCACTGCTTGCATCACGATGGGCACTTCTGGATGATTGACTTTGATGCTATTGATGATTTTTCTCATGATGGGTTTGATGTATTCGGCATAATCTTCGCGGCTAAGAGCGCCCACCCATGAATCAAATAACTGAACGGCGCTAGCGCCTGCTTCAATTTGCGCATTTAAATAGTCGGACGTCATTTTGCCAAGCTTCTCCATTAAGAGATACCAAGTTGCTGGGTCCCGGTACATCATCGCTTTTGTTTTATAGTAGTTTTTTGAGGGACCGCCTTCTAGCATATAGCTTGCAAGGGTAAAAGGCGCTCCTGCAAAACCAATGAGTGGAACTTTAAGTTGTTCTTCTGTTAAAAGCTTGATCGTGTCTAAAATATAGGGGACATCTTGTTTTGGGCGAAGTTCTGAGAGGTTTTCAACGTCTGTGATGGTTTCAATTGGGTTTTGAATCACTGGTCCAATGTTGCTTTTAATTTCAACTTCAACGCCAAGTCCAACAAGCGGGGTCATGATATCTTTGTATAAAATCGCAGCATCTACGCCATAGTTTTCTACCGGTAAACGAGTTACATAGGCGCATAGTTCTGGATTATGCGTGATCTCAAAGAGTGAATATTTTTCTTTTAGTTTACGGTATTCGGGCTGGGAGCGTCCTGCCTGACGCATATACCAGACGGGAATTCGCGAAACCGGCTCACTTTTTGCGGCTTTTAGAAATAAGTCGTTTGTTATTTTACTCATCAGGTGCCTCTCTTTCTTGAATGCTAAATTTTTCACACTTTTAAGGATACTAAAAATACACCTTAAAACCAAACAGAATGCTTTTCATTACGTTTAAAAGTTGGTATTATTGGGAAAATGATGGGCTGTAAAGGTTAATAATTTCACAGAAAGCAGGTCAAAATCATGGAATATATTTACATTACTTCTGGAACGGAACATTATTTACGTCAAATTTTAGCGGAACACCCTGGTGAAGGCATTATGCTTTTACAAAATTACGAGCATTCGATTTTACTTCACGAAACTGCTGGAGCTAGTGTTTTTAAAGAAGAGAATACATACCGTAAGTTGCAATCTTCTGGTACGATGAAAGGATACGGTTTTGTCACGCTTGAATATGTGATGATGCAACGTGATGAAGAAGTTCCCATCTTCCTACAAAACTATGAACAAATGATACGTCCGCTTCATGAGACTACCGGCCTACAGTGTGTTCAGCTAGGACAGTCGCTTACACAAAACAAATTCTTAATTTTAACTTTTTGGGATTCAGAAGTGTATTATCAAACTTTTAAATCGAGTCCTTATCATGCGCGAATCGTTGAGATGATGGAAAAAAATAATACGCAAATCGGCTTTTCACATATCGATACTTATCACTTTCCTGAGTTTGATCATGATGCGAAATAGGAAAAAGGAGAGGCGCGGCGCCTCTCCTTTTTTTGTTTATTTCGTAACACTAAGTGGAAGCTCTACTCGGTCTAATTCTTTACCTGACAAGTCATAAGCAACCATAAAGATTTTTTCATCAGTAGCCTGAAGCCCACGAATATAATACTTATAGTTTCCATCCGCTGGAACAGTGATGACTTGTCCGCGCTCACCGTTAATTTCTATTGCAACCTTTTTAACGTCTCCCGTATAACTTCCGATCACGTAACTATCTTTTCCTAATACAAATGGATTTACACTCAGACTGCCGCTTGTTATATAATGTGTTAACTCAACCGGTTTTCTGTCTAGTTCTTTCCCTGCTGTATCATAAGCAACCATGTTTACTTCATGCTCTCCAGTTTGAAGTTCATTTCGCTTGTCAAGATAATAACGATAGTTAGGACTATCCTTTGGAACGGCAATACTTTGTCTCATTTCACCGTCTACTTCTAAGGCAATTTTTGCTACATCCCCTTCATAGGTTCCTGTTACATAGCTGTCTTTTTCGAGAATAAACGGAGTTGTACTGATACTACCTGTTGTAACGTAATGGACAAGTTCTATTTGTTTTCGATTCAGTTCTTTTCCTACTTCATCATAGGCAATCATCCAAGCAGTATGGAGGCCACTTTGTAGCTTATTTCCGATGTAATAGCTATAGCTTCCATCTTCTTGAACTGTAATTGTCTGTCCTTTCTCATTGTCTAACAAAACAGCAACTTTCTTAACATCACCTGTGTAGCTTCCAGTGATATAATGGTCTTTTTCCAAAACAAATGGATTTACTGTAAGATCCCCTGTTGTGCTGTAAACATTTACTTTTTTCCGATCAAGCTCAACGCCTGTTTCATCGTAAGCAATCATATAAACCGTATCAGTATCCGAGTGAATGAAATTAGCAGCATAATATTGATAGGTTCCACCTTTTGGAACATTGATTGTTTGTTTTTTCTCCCCGTTGATTTCTAACGCTACTTTTGTTGTATCACCTGTATAACTTCCTGTTACATAACTCGATTGTCCTAACGTAAATTGATTGGTTGTAATCGTTCCAATAGGCATTCTATCTAGCGAAACTTTTTTTCGGTCTAATTCTTTACCATGCTTATCATATGCGTACAACCACACATCTTGCGCAAGGCTTGTTATCAATTTACTTGCCTCATATTGGAAATGATTATCAGAACCCAAAACACTCACAAACGGATAAAATTTATTATTTATGACTAAGCTAATTTGACTAACATCCCCACTATAATTTCCCGTCACAAATCGATCTTTATTAATAGTAAACAAATTAACATCAAGGGTACCTGAACCGTTTTTTATATAGTAAAAAGTTATATTCAGATCTTCATCTGGCATAACTCCGTTCGGTGCTTCTGTTGCTGATTGAAAAACATAATTGTCAATTGCATATTCAGGTATACTATACTTTTCACCGTATTCTAATGAAGCGGAATAGTCTGAATGAATCTTTGTCATAGTATCTTTATCAATATATTGAACTGTTAGCGTATGTTCTTTTTTCTGATAATAAAGGACTATGGTTTGGTCTTCTTGATCCATAGTTCCTGTCAAACTTTTCGATGCATCGACAAAGGTGTAGTGCTCAAATTCCGGCGCCGAAATTTGGTAGGGATCCCCTTCTTTTAGATTTAATTGCTTTGCTTCCTGTAACGCTTCACCCGTATCTTTGTCTAAATATTCAACAGTTAACGTAAAGGAAGGTTCTGTCTCATCTGATGGTACGTCTGCTGCTTTTACTTGTCCTGACTGGAAAAGTAAAGAAGAAACTAATAAAATAGCAAGAACCGCTTGAAACCAAATTTTTTTGTTCATTATTTATAACGCCCCCTATCTTTCTAATAATTAAAAGCTTTTTTAACCTGAAAACATTTTAAAAGCGCTAAATCCTATAGCGCAAATTAATAGTACGACAAGTAAAGCTGGAAAAAAAACTTGGGAAAAATTTAAAGCCCTATGTTTCTCCTTTGTTTTTTTTGCGACATATTGCTTAGCCATCATCTCACTTTGGTAGGCTTCTCGCTCCTCTTTCGTTTTTTTATTAAAGTGATGTATAAATTTACTATACTCAAGGCAAACTTCTTCACTTTCACCAAAAAGTTTTAACTCACCATAATGTAGCCAAGCCACTTGATCACAAATTTCTCTAATTTGGCTAATCGCATGACTAACAAAAAAAATTGTTTTTCCAGCCTGTTTAAAACGTTCAATTTCATTTAGACACTTCTCATAAAATGTAAGATCTCCAACGGCTAAAGCTTCATCAATAATAAGGATATCTGGATCTGTTTGAATCGCTATCCCAAAACCTAATTTAGCTTTCATTCCACTTGAGTATTGCTTAATTGGTTGGTGAATAAAATCATGAAGTTCTGTAAAAAGAACAATGTTTTCTATTCTTGATTCTATCTCTGATGATTTAAAGCCCATGAGTAACAACTTCAATTCAATATTCTCTGTTCCAGTTAAGTTTGGCTTCAGTCCTGAACTAATAGCGAGAAGTGAAACTTTGCCATTTCGTTTAATTTCACCCTTACTTGGAACAAGGTGATCAGCAATTAGACTTGATAGGGTTGATTTCCCTGATCCATTCAGACCAATAAAACCAATGCAACTACCTTGTTTGACCTGAAACGAAATGTCTTCAAGCGCTTGAAAATAAGCTACTGATTCATGACGAAACCGAAAAAAATCGCTAAATTTTTTTCTTTTCAGTTGGAATGTTTTAGTAATATTTTTTAGTGAAACAGCTTCTTCCATTGGCATAGATGTAGACTGTTCTTTGCTTTTTTGAAGTTTTAATCTCATTTTTCATCCCTTCTCACATATATTCCGTAAATTCTGATTTATAACGACCCATTAAGTAAATCCCTAACAATAAGATAAGCAACATGACACTAAAAAAATAAATCGTCCACCATGTTTTTTCAAAAAACCATTCTCTAGAAAGCAAGGCATCTCGGAATCCCTCAACTAAATAAACAAAAGGATTTAGTTTAAATAATTTCGTTAAAATGGAATTTTCATTTGCGGTTACATCAATAACTGCTCCTGAAACAAAAAACAGTAACCGCATTGCTGAATTAATAATAAGCTGAAAATCTCGAAAAATAACAGTTAAAACAGAGGTGAAAAGTGAAATCGTCATCAAAAATAAAACGGTTAAAAAAAAGTAATAAATAAGTTGTAACCATTCTAGTGTTGGATAAAAGCCTGATCCAATATATACAATAAGAAATAAACCTAGCATTGTAAAAAAGCTATTTAATCCTTTTATAACAGCAATTGTAGGTAATATCTCAACCGGGAAAGCTGTCTTAGAAAGTAAACCTAAATTGGAATAGATGGAAGCGGCACCTGAAACAATACTTGAGCTCATGTAAAACCAAGGAATAATACCAATAAGCATCCAATATAAATAGGGAACACCTGAAGGAAGTGCTGCATGTCCGCCAAGTCGTAATCCAAAAACCAAATAATAAATGATAATTTGGAGAGCAGGGCTCAAAAATTCCCAAAACAGACCAAAAAAATGATTTTGATGCATTGCCTTTTTATCAAATTCTGCTAAGCGAAATACTTTATGCCAATTAAGCAAATGCACTTTGCCCCATGCAACTAAAGTTTTCACTTTATCCCTCCATCCGTGTTTCTTTCTATAATTTCTTCAACTTGTTTAAGTAAAAATGGAGTAAAGTATGTGCCCGTTTCACTGTGATTATCATAATCTCCTAAATCCAACTGATAAGTGACACTTTTTTCTGAAAAACGTGTCAAAAGTGGTTTCAAATGCTCTGGATAATGGAAGTCGCCCTCTCCGACATGGAAATACAGCTCTGGAAATTTTTCTGTCAGTTCCACTTGATTAAAAATCAGCTGATTCCAAAATGAAAAACCATACTTTTCATCTGGACCCATTAGCTGGGTAAAACGTTCTCGCATGGAAGGGGAAGTTGCCCTCCTATTTAAATAATCTGCAATATAAATTTGCGGAGCACCAATAATAGCCTTGCCAAAATAATATTTTAAACTGTAATAAAGAGCTGCCGTTCCGCCTTTGCTTGATCCAGTTGCAATAATATTTTCTGGTGAGATTCCTTCTTTATTGGCAATTGTTGTAATAAGCGCGATCACACTTCTCTCATAATCATATGCTCCTCCAAAACCTACATAATAACAAAATTGATTTTTATAGGAATCTAAAATGAATAGCTTGTTAGTATCAACAGGATCAAGCGTGCGAATATGATTATAGACTGGTGCGCCGCCCTTAAATTCAGTAGAATAAAGTCCTGAAAAGGAGATGACTAGTTGCTTGGATCCCCCTTTGGCTTTTTGAAACAAATATTTCACAGGTACATCACTGTAAAATATTTTTTCTTGCTCTAACGTTGTTTCAAGCAACTGCTGATTAGACAAATTTAAATGAATTAAATTCGAAAGCTCATTCCACTGCATAACCTTTTCTTCATTTCGAATAAAAAGTCGAATCTGATAAGTCCCACTATAAGTTGGTGTAATGAATAGCTCATTATGTTTTTGACATTTTTGATACCAGACTCGCTGAATGATACGACCATTTTGATAAAGATAATAAGCAAATTCATAATTTTGACGAAACGATGGGTACAAATCAAACTCAAATACCAATGCTTTATTTTGAAATTTTAATTCTTTCATGTTTACTTTCATAATATTGCCTCTTTCTTCATATCTGCCTTAATAAATACACGTCAGTTCCTACTTGAATACTTGTTTTTTCTGTACGTCTATCTTCCCCTTTTATTAAATCTTCCAAGACCGCAAAAATAAAAGGGGTATACTGATTGACAAGTCTTGTATGTCTTTCTTCACTACGATTCATAAATAGTTGACTCTTAATTCCTTGTTCCTGCAAAAAAAAGCGATACTGCACTAAAGCATCGAACTGAATGTCATTTAATCCTGTATAAAAATTCAAATTACACTTCAAGTTAGCTTGATAAATCGAAGGGGAATAAAAAATTTGATTTACCTGATTTTCAAACTGCTCGTCTTCTGCAAAAAACAGATTTTTTTCTTTAGGACAAAGCGTGTTAATAAAGTCTGCTACATAAATTTGTGGGACAAGTGAAAAAACATCTGTAATGTGTGGATTTAAAAGTCCGTAAAGTAACGCCCCTGTTCCCCCTTTACTGGAACCAAAAGCAATCACTTTTTTATAACCATGTTTTTGAATAAACTCAGTCAGCTCTTGATTTAATTTTTCGTGAATCATTTTACCGTGATCAACAAAATACCAACCATAAACACTTGAAAAGTGATCTTTTATAAAAAGATAATCCACTGTTTGAACTCGTTTGGAAAATTTCATCCAAGTATATCGCTCATGCATTTCTGCTATTTGCTCCTGATTAATTTCATTCAAAAACACTCCAGGAATAGCATCATTTAAAGGTTTTGCAGCATTCTGGAAGACAAGGACAAGGATATCACTGCCATTTTGAAGGTGCATCCCATGTAGCGCTGTCATTGAGATTCTCTCCTCACAATTTAACAATTCGAGTTTTTCGAATTGGCTGGCTTATTTTAGTTACTACTTCATTATTTTTCAAATGACGTACAAAAACCTTTACCCGATATTCACCACCGCTTTTAAGTAAAACTTGATGGGTATCAAATTTGGTATATTTCGATTTATCCACAGCTTCTGGAATCCCCGTCTGATAAGTGTAAAAAGCAAATTCATAATCACTAGGAGTTACTTTACGTGATATATGACATTTTACTTGTAAATAATCATCTGAAATAAAAACATCTAGTCCTTGAATCAATTCTTCTTGTTTCTTCATTTTTTTCCTCAATCTTTTCTTCATTTTAATTGCTCCTCATTGTGCTTTTGTAATCATGTCTTTTATGAGCTGTTCTATCTGAATCACAATTTTGTCACGTGAAAATTTTTTGCTTGCATATTTTTTTCGGCTTATAGTGGCTTCTTTCTCCCACTGTGCATCATAAATGAGACCTTCTGCCTCTTCCAAGGTTGATACAATATAGCGTTTCGGATATACCGTATCAGCACCTTTCCAATTACGAATAATTGGTACGGCACCACCTGCCATTGCCTCTGAAACAGATACATGCGATCCTTCAAAATCACTTGGGGAAAGTAAATACCCAATTTTTTGTAACCATTTATCTACATCATTCCCGTGGGGGTCAAAGATGACGTTTTCTTTCCACGGAGCCCGATCAATTCGTTCGAATAGATCCGTGTAGTACTTTCTTTCCTTTTCTCTTGCCATTAGCCAAGGCAACTCTTCCGGTCGCTTACTTTTAATAAAAAGTTTATAGCGCGGATCTTTTTCCCACAGCTTTTCAAGCAAATCGAGTGCTAGATCAAATCGCTTTCGCGCTGGTAAAATTCCGCAAATACCTAAATGAAACTGATGATCATCTGTTTTAGGTAAATCTAGTTTTGTGCTATCAATCAAATTATCTAAATAAACCATCTTATGTCTTGGAATTTCAAAAATACGATGAAATTCTTCTAACATGTAAGGTGTGATCACAATAATTTTATCTATTTTTTCTTGTACCATTTGCCTCGGATAATTTAAATCTTTTTCCTGAAAATGCATTCGAGTGATTAACACTTGATCTTCTCTTTTATGCTTGGAATACCATACAGCATTTCCAAGTCCCCATTCACAAAAAATAACATCCGCCCATTTTAGACATTCTTGGCTATGTTTTTCATCATGCTTTTCATGTGATGTGAATAGATCTTTTCGCACCTCAAAATCAGGATGTTGTTCAAAATGTTCGATTAACATCGTTGCAAATTTCAAATCATGCCCAGCAAATAGTAAATTAATTTTTTTCTTTTTAAAAGACCAAATAAAATTTTTCAATCGGTCATATGCGGCAGAAAAGGTAAAAGCTTTGCTCGCTTGATAAATTTTTTGAGCTGTCTCGAAATAAAGAGCATCATCTGATAGAACCGCCAAAGTTTTCTCAACAAAGTCAGCTTCATCATCAACAAAAAGTGGATAATCTTTACCTAGTAAATCCTCGTGCATCTTCGTCCGTCTCACAAGTGCAGGTTTCCCTAATCTACCATATTCAAGTAACTTACTTGAAAGTTCAACACTCTCATCATTATCAAGGCTCTCGCTTCTCCAGCTTATTCCAACATCAGCTTCTGCAATCAGCGCTTGGCATTCTTCCCTCGATACGGCCCCCATCCAATCAATAGCTGTTGTTTCTTGAAAGGCCTTTTTTATACGCAGTTGGTTTTTTGGTTCTCGCAAACGCTCTTGAAATTTATCCCCTACAATTTGTGTATGGATCTGAGAATTTTCCTCTGCAAGTTTTTTTGTAGCTTCAATAATCTCTTCTGTATACCAGTCTTCATGGAATTTTCCACTGTAAATCAAGCGCGAATGCCGATTTTGAAATCGCGGTAACTCATTCTCAAAATCAGGAATCATTGGATAGAGGAGTTGAATTTTTTCGCCATCAACCTCAACGAGTTTTTTAAATGCTTCTTTTGTTTCTTTTGTCTGCAGAAAAAGATAATCAAAATGATTATATACTCGTTTTAAGTCCTCTCTCTCCTCTCGTGTTGACCGATTATCGTGTTTAAAATCTGTTAGATACGGAACTGTAATCGCTTGAAATACGTCATAATTCATGATTTCACGTACAAGATTAAATCCACGAACAATCACAAGATCATAGGGCTTTTCTGCTTGCAGATGGGCCATAATCTGAACAGCTTCTTCTACTGTTAAACGTGTATTTTTAGTGGAAAGCATTTTTGAAAATTCCTGAAAAGGTTGAATAACATGTAAATTGTCATAGCCCTCTAGCGCACTAGTTAAACGGTTGTTTTGCTCCTTAGCTTTCAGTAGTAAATCTACTTGAATTCGTGAGTTTGAACTTAATACTGGAGCAATTGAAGTCAGCCATACTGCCGATCCATCCATAAAGTTCAAGTCGATGTCTCCATAAAGTAAGATTCGTAGTTTACTCATTTTATTCACTTCCTTTCTAAATTTCGACTTGATCGCTTAGACTTTTCGTAGCTCTCCCTCCATTTTCAATGAAGTTAAACTTATCACTACTGAAAAATTTAGCGCCTTGACTCATATAAGGAGCCAAATTATGGTCTTGACGAAACTCTTCAAGCACAACATTTAAACCTTTCTTAAAGGAAAAATCTGTACGAACAATTGATCTTGAAGGTAATAATTCGCTTGTATAAATATACTCACTAAGTTGATTTACTGAAGCAAGTTCCTCATGTTCAAATAAGAAATAACTAGATTTTCCAATAAAATCTGCATCCGTATAAATGGACGCAAGCATCAAGTCTTTCAAATAATTCCTTCCGTAAAAATGTTTATCGTTCCACATCGTCATAAAATCTGTCGAAAATAATGTGAAGAAATCTGAATAGTGATCTAGATAATCAGCTAAATAAATTGCAACTTTTGCATTTTGATAATCATTATAAATATGGTTAATATCTGAAAAGTTTTCGATATCCTGAATAAAAATCGCTAATTGCTTTTCTGGATAACTTTGTTTTTCGAATTCATTTATTGCCTGTCTGATATCGTTTTCTGATGCCGCAAAATAGATAACCGTTACTGAATTCTGTTTTACTTTTATTTCAGTTTGTACACCTAATTTGCTCAAGATAAATTGTAATCGATGCTTATACGTATGTTTTTCATAAATTTCGCGAATTCCCTCTAACGATTTACGGCGATATAAAGTTTCATTTTTTTTCATTCCTTGTAATTGTTTGCGTAATTCCTCAGGTTTTTGTGAAATCATGACTAAATTTCCAAACAACCGATCAATTCCTTCTGAATAGCTACTAATGATCGGCGTTCCGCATGCCATCCCTTCAAATACTCGTCGTGAAAACATTGTCGGAGAATGGATGACGCTATTGACATTGAGCATAAAACGATAGCCTTTATAAGCCTTATCGATTTCATTGTAGGGGAGACTCCCCGCAACATTCTCCGAAAACTGTTTAGGAAAACGAAACTCTGGTTCTGTTCTCTCAAAATTGCGGTCATAGATGACAAGTCCAAATTCTTTACTAATTTCTAACATTTCATCCATAATCTGCCGTCTTTCTTGATGACGATTCGCATAATAGGAACCCGCAAAACAAATAGCATCTTTTCTAGGCTCACTCAATTGAATAGGATTATGCAAAGTAGGATTAGCAGCGAAGGGGAGTGCATATACATGCTCATGCTTTGCCTGCTTTTTATAATCCTCTATTTTGTTAGCATCCGAAGTGAAAATGTAATCAAATCTTTTCGCTGAATCAATAAATTTTTCAAAGTGAATCGGGTCTTCTTTATTCCAAAAAAGCGTTGGAATTCCATGTTCCTTACACCATTTTAACAGCGCAAATAGTTCATCGCGGTGAACATTGGCGTATTTCCCAATTTTATATTGCCAAGAATCGAAATTTCCATGCCAAGCAGACTCAACGAACAAAATATGCGGTTTATTTTCAGTCAAGACAGTTTGCCAATTTTCTGGCGTAAAAGTAATCAAGTCCACTTCTGATGAATAATTTGTCATTGTAAATTCATCGAAAATACAAGCTACTTTTAAATCTCGAAACTCTTTAATGGCTTCGATCGGGTTCTTAAGAGTTGTTAGACTTGCCGATTCTTTAACACTAGGTTGAAAGATTCGCTCTAAAATAATATTTTTAATCCGAACTATACCTTTTCCTGATACTTTCAAAGCAAGTCGGAGAAATTCCGTATTTTTACCCAACGTTATAAATTGCTCCTCTTCCACAGAAATCAATGTCGTTTGTTCCTTTTCGTATCCATCATATTCAGCAATCGCTAATTTAGCTTGAATGCCTTCTGACTGCTCAACTTCAAAATGAATTCGTAGTTCTTCTTCTGGTAAGACGCGGATCATGTACTCAGGGAGTCTTGTAAATGCGACATTTTTTTCCATAAAGGAAGCATAATTGGATCTTTCCATGCTGTTAGCGAAGAAAAGGTCGTTTTCTACAGAATAAATATGCAGTCCTTCTTCTTCAATATGCCACCAATTTTTACTATCTAAGAGAATTTCTTCTTTAACTAACTTAGGTTGGATCTCAGAAATAATTTTTGTCTGAAAATAATTTATGGATTTATAAATTTGATTTACTTGCTCTTTAAAAGAATTTTCCTTCTTAGTTTCCAATACGTTCCAGTCCATTTCATTATTTTTGTATTTAGCATCTTTTGATAGCGCTCATTTAATGTTTTATATGCCTGTTCCTTTTGCTTAAATTGTCTGTCCAATTTAAAATTCGTGCTTTCCAGCTCTTCGCTTTTTTTCACTAGTTCTTGTAAAACGTGACGTAATTCTTCTAATAAACTAAAGGTCTTTTGTTTATACTCACTTAATTCCGCCTTCGATTCTTTCAATTCTTTTATTAATTTTTCTTCCATCCTAGTTGCTTTCTCTGCTGTTCTTTTCGTTATTTCTAGTTCTTCCATTTTTTGAGTAAAAGCTTGTTTTTCTATATTACTTTCTTCAAATTGCTCTTGTAATTCCTTCATTTTTTGCTTTAAATGCTCATTTTCAGCTTTCAATGAAATTTCTTTATGAATGGATTGTTCCAACTGAAGCTCCTTCTCTTTAAGTTGCCTCTCAAAAAACTGTTTTCCCGTAGTTACTGTCTCTAACTTCATTTTTCTCACTCCTTCACTAATCCTTGGTAAATTTGCAGAAACCGCTCTTGCTCTTTCTCCCAAGAATAATGATTTCGGACTCTTAAGGCATTTTGGCTCATTTCATCGCGAAGTTCAGGGTGATCCAGCATTTCGTTAATTCCTTCCGCGATGGAAGTAACATTATCCGATTGGACAACGATTCCAATTTTTTCTTTCATAACAACTTTTCTAATCTCTGGAAAAGAACAAGCCACGACAGGCACCCCTGCCATCATGTATTCAAATAGCTTATTTGAAGCGGCAGAAAAATGATTAAAACAAGTGTTATTTAGCAATTGAATCCCAAGATACGCACTTTTCGTATAACGTGGAAGCTCTGTTACAGGTACCTTGGGCAAAAATTTAATTCGCTTTTGCAATTCAAGTTTCTTCGTTTGTTCCTTTAACTCATTTTTAAGCCTACCATCTCCAAGAAAAACAACGACACCGCGTTTAATCAATGGAACAGCATCAATTAACTTTTCTAATCCCCGTCCGCTCTGCAGACCACCTTGATAAAGTAAAATCGGCTCACTTTTATCAATATTTAATTTTTCATGTAGATCATAAGGAACTGTGGATTCATCGGATAAAAAAGGATAGTTATATATAACAGAAGGATAAAATCCGTAAACCCGTCGAATAAATTTAGCTCTTGTATGATTTTCATGAATACACTCATCCACGAATCGTAACAACCATTTTTCAGCTATTCCATAATAAGCCGCGTTATAACCTGTTCGCCTCAAATTCACTTCATGTGAGTCAAAAATAAGTGGCTTTCTTTTCAGCCATTTTGCACAAATAACTGCTTGAAAAAGCGTATTTAAGTCATTCGCATGATAAATATCCGTCTGAGTGATGGCTCCCCAATAAGTCATTTCTAAAATCTGAATAAGCTTCTTCAACAAACTCCCACATTTTGTTTGATAGATAAGAAACCAAGCCATGACAAGAATTATTCCTATGATAGGCCAGAAAAGGGCTACAATTCCCCAGCCAAAAAGAATGAGTAACTTCGTCCAAAAATTTCTTGGTGCTGGCCAGTCAAAACGGATTCGACGTACATAAAAATAATCAAGTGGCTTCTCTAACTTGTTTTGATTGCCTCTTAAAGCAATCAAAACTACCTGATATCCAGCATTATGGAGGGCTGTACATTCTCGTAAAACACGTGCATCATTTGTAAACTCGTTCCAAACAAACATCGTGACTTTTTTCTTCATCATCGTCTCCAACTACAAATTTATTCAATAATGACTGATTCAATTCCCAACTGAAATGTTTTTCAGCATACGCCCTGCCATTTTCTCCATGGTAAAAACGTATTTCTGGATGACTTGCCCACTCAAGCAACACCTTTTTAATCGCCATAATTTGTTTTTCTTCAAACACAATACCAGCACGAGCCTGTTCAATGATTTTTTTAGAATATCCAGAAGCAATGCCAATAATAGGAAGCGCTGAGCCCATGTAGTCAATAATTTTACCTGGGATTACCGTATGCAAAATGGGGATGTTTTCTAAACCCACATATGCGATATCAGCACTTTTCAAATGTTCAATGATTTTTTGCCTCGGCTCAGGGGAACGTATTTCAATGTTCCAAAGTCTCTCATCATTAATTCGTTTTCGGATTCGAGCATAATCTGCACCGTATCCAATCATTTGAAATCGAATATGGGGATGATCCTGCAAACTCTTAGCAAGTAAAATAAAACTATCCAAATCCTGTGCAGCTCCCATGTTTCCTACATAAACGATTTTGAAAAACTCCTTAGTGTTAAATATTCTTTTGGAATAAAATTCTTTTGGCATCAGTGCATTAGGTGAAAAAAGGATTTCTTTACTCTCGCCCACCTTTTCTCGTATAAAGGGAATAAATCCTTCGCTATTGACAATAATTCTATCTGCCTTTTGATAAATAACTCTTTCTATCCAGTAACTTGATCGTCGAGCAATTGTAGCAATAAAGTGATTAAATATTTGCATTGACTCTGGCCATAAGTCACGAACATCTAGGACCAATTCCGCTTTAAATTTTCTTTTGGCAAAAAGCGCAACTAACGGGATCGAAAGAGGTGGTGTTGTAGCAAGAACAATGTCAAAATTTTGCTTTTCCCTTCGAATAGCAAGTAACAATTTAATAAATACTTCTAAATAAAGTAAAAAACGAAAAAATAAATTCTTTTCCGTTGCATATCTACGTGTTTTTACCCGCTTAATTATAAATCCAGTCGATGAAGAAGAAGTTCTAAATTTATCTTTGGAATAAATGGCCCTTTGCGGATATTGCGGTTCTGTCGTAAACACAGTTACAGCTTCAGCTTCATTTAAAATTTCACAAATCCGTTCCATCCGATTGGCCGCACTTCCAATTTCCGGAGCAAAATTCTGCGTTATCACCAAAACTTTCTTTTTCATCTCGTTTCTCTGCTCCTTCACAATTTTGCCTCAAGAAATGCTACAAAGCATGGGCCCCTTTTTTATTTAATTCCGATATGTTTCCCAAGTTGTAATAATTAGGATTCTCGGCAAGTTGTGTTGCAATATTTTTTGTATCAAGAATTATTGCTTCAGAAGCTACCGTATCGAAGTCTTCTACTGTTAAATTTTTAAATTCATTGTGATCTGCTAAAATTAATACAAAATTAGCTTGGTCAATCGTTTGTTGGAAATCTTTACTTGCAAAATCAACCTGGACATGAGGATCGAAGGCAACAACTTGATAATTTGTATGAAAAGCAAGTTGGTCGAAAATCTCCACTGCCGGACTTTCTCGTATATCATCAATATTTCCTTTGTATGTTAGCCCTAGAACAGCAATTTTAGGATTAGTGATGTCTTGGACAGTTTCTTCCACTTTTTGAACGATAAAACTTGGCATTTGCGAGTTAATTGCACGAGCCGCTTGTATCAAAGGGGTTTTTTCTGGTGCTTTTTCAATAATGAAATAGGGATCCACTGCTAAACAATGCCCCCCAACACCTGGACCTGGCGAATGTAGATTTACACGTGGATGCTTATTGGCTAATTCAATAACTTCCAGTGCATCAATATCAAGTTCATCACAAACCTTAACGAGTTCATTAGCTAGCGCAATATTAACATCGCGATACGTATTTTCCATCAACTTCGACATTTCTGCAACAGAAGCTGTCGTTTCTAAGAGTTCACCTTGCACAAATGTTTTGTATACTTTTTTCCCTGCCTCTGTACAAGCTTCTGTAATTCCCCCGATAATTCGATTATTATAAATCAATTCATGCATCACTTGTCCTGGCAAAACCCGTTCTGGGCAATGTACGAGAAAAACATCTTTCCCTACTGTAAATCCACTTGCTTCTACCATCGGACAGATATGATCCATCATGGAACGCGGGGCAATGGTTGACTCAATAATGATCGTGTTTCCTTTTTCAAGAGCCGGAAGCACCGATGTCACTGCACTCTTCACATAATCTAAATTGCAAGATTTATAAGCATCCTCATGATTAGGAGTTGGAACAGAGATAATAAATGCATCAGCGGGTTCTATTTCTTTTCCAGCATGAAACTTTCCACTCCTAAGCGCCTTATCTAATTCTTCTTGTAGCCCTGGTTCTTCAATGTGAATTTGTCCACTGGTCAATTTATTTATAACCGAATCATTGACATCCACGCCGCATACTTGCTGTCCATGATTCGCAAACATAAGTGCAGTGGGTAAGCCAATATAGCCTAACCCGACAACTGTAATTTTCAATGTATATCCTTCTTTCCCGCATTTATTTAGCTTCTGGAATCACAATATCCCATTCTGCCAATTCTTTTTTCTCTGGCGTATAGGATAATTTAGCATTTTTTATACTCTTAGGTATTTCAAATGAAACTTTCCCCTCTAATGTTTTTCCTGGTTGAAAAGCATCTCCGAAGGTACTTCCATTAGCCGATACCTTATAAGTTTTATCCTTTGCCTTCATAGTAAAGTCATAAGCCCCTACCCCAACTTCTGCAACATCATTATTTGTAAATTTCATTTCTAGTGTGACAAGATTCTTATCACCTTTACCATTTTCGGTCGTCTTAACATTTACTATTTTCATATCAATCTTATTTACCGTTTTTGTAACATACATTTCTTCTTTAGATGTTTTTGCCGTTTCTGTTTTGTCACTTTTACTATCTGGCTGACTATTTGAAGTAGAACTACATCCCGTTGCTACAATCATCACAATAACAGCAACTAGCATACTTAAAAAAACTTTTCTTGTTTTCATTTTTCAAATTCACCTTATTCTTCATAGTAATATAAAGGACTGCTTGACTTGACAGTCCTTTATATCAATTTTTATTTGGTAAGAACGACATTTGCTTGTGCAAACACCGTGTTAGAATCATCCATACCGATAACTTCTACTTTACTAGCTTCCGTAATCCCTTTGTCCTTTGCGTAGTAACGGAAAGTGCCATCCGCATTTACTACTGTAAATGAAGCAAGTGTTGTGCCATCCACTTTAAGTCCAACACGTTTCACGTTGCCAGTTACTTTACCTGTAATATAGCTAGTTCCCACTTTATAGCTATCTGGCGTAATGGTTCCTGTCAAATCGACAACTTTTACCGTTGCCCGACTCAACTCTTCGCCTCTTGCACTTAGACCAATAACCTCTACCTGACTCCCTGCTTTAATATTTTTGTCATTAACAAAGTAGCTGTATGTGCCATCACTTTTAACAAGAGTTAGTGCATTCGGATAAGCTTTACCATCAACTGATATGGTCACTTTGGTTACATCTCCAGTGGCTGTACCCGTCACATAGTAGTCTCCTACGTTAAACGTGTCAGCTGAAATTGTACCAGATGCACTAGTAATCGGAACTGCATCGCGATCTAATTCTTCATAATTAGAACTATAACCAATCACTTCTACTTTACTATCTGCAGTTAAATTTAAACCGCCCACATAGTATTTAAAAGTTCCATCCGGATTTACCATGACAATCGACGTTTTTTCTACTCCATCAACGGAAATACGTACCTTCGCTACATCTCCCGTACTTGTTCCCGTGATATAGCTACTTCCAACTTTATATTCATCTGCTGTAATGGTTCCCGAACCAGCAACAAGTTGGACAGGTTTACGATCTAATTCCACGCCATTTTTACTTAACCCGACAAGTTCAACATTTTGATCGATACTTGTCACCACATCGCGTGCATAATAATTAATTTTTCCATCTTTCACAGGAATGGTTTTTCCTGTATAAACACCATCAACATATAACTGAACTTTCGTAATGGTACCTGTATAAGTTCCTGTAATGTAGGAATCCGTTCCTACTTTGAAAGTATTTGGACTCAGAACGCCACCGCTTTTAATCAAATTAACTTTAGCGCGATCGAGCTCTTTTCCATTAATGTCATAAGCAACGACTTCTACATTTTGATTCGTATCTAAAATCTTCGTTGACCCTACATAAAGACTGTATGGGCTTGAAGTTGGGAATTTTTGACCAGACATTTTACCATCGATCATGATGACAAGTTTATAAACATCTCCCGTATAAGTTCCTGTCACAGTCCAGTCTTCACCAATGATGAAATCATCTGCTGTAACTGTTCCTTTAAGAACCCGATCGTAATAAACTGTAATGTCTTTATCGCCTGTTCCCATCGTTCCAGTCAAACTCTCTGAAGATGAGTTATACGTATAATCTGTAATGGTTTCCTTAGGAACGCTGTAGCTATCTCCTTCTTTTACAGTAGCTGTATAATCAGCATGAATTTGCTTGCCCGTTTCTTTATCGACATAGTGTGCGGTTAACTTATGCTCAGCAATAGTTTTTGTATAGTAAAGTGTAATTTCTTTGTCGACGCTTCCCATTGTTCCAGCTAAGCTATCTGAAGAAGAATCATACGTATAATCTGCAATAGTTTCTTTAGGCGCAGTATAAGCATCTCCTTCTTTAACATTAGCTACATAATCTGTATGAACTGTTTCACCAGTGTCTTTATCCACATAATGAACTGTCAATTTATGATTTTCTTTTTTATTATAATAAAGCGTTACTTCACGATCTTGCATACCCATTGTTCCAGTCAACGGATCTGAAGAAGAGTCATACGTATAATCCGCAATTTCATCATTAGGAATAGAATACGTACTTCCTTCAGTCACATTAACAGAATAATCATCTTTTAATTTTTGACCTGTCTTTTTATCGACATAATGAGCAGTTACCTTGTGTTGCTGAGGCAATTCATTGATTCCAATTAGAAAATCATGTGCTCCCGTGTAATGTCCAGTTGAGCCTGTGAATCCCCAGTAAACTTCATTCGATCCAAAAGTTTTATTTGGGTCAATTACGTAAGAATTACTTACACCATTAAATGTATAAGTAAACTTATGATTTGTTGCATCCCAGTGAATGCTAAGTTTCTTCCACGAGCCATCTGCGATTTGCTCTGTCATATAACTGACTGCATTATGTGGCTGAGCTTCAAGTTTTCCAAGATTTTGCGGAGTCACAAAAGCGGTATGACCATATGTGTTTTCAATTAAATTCTGATCATACGCATCAAGGTTCGAATTATTAAAGAATGAATCATATTCAAAAGATAAAGCGTTTTGAATATATGAACCATCCCAAGAATAAGCTCCGAGCGCTTGTCCATCATCTCCAAGTGCAGTTATCCCTCTGCTGTCGTTGTGCATTGTGAAGGTAATTCCATCTGCAAACTTCGAATTTGGATCCGTTTTACCAAAATACAAGTAAGCTCCAAGTGTAAAGTCTTTAGATAAATTCAGTTTATAGTTTGCAAATATGGATCCTGCTTGATAATACCCTGTAGCGAGGCTAACCGCTTTCCCATCGCTACTAATTGATGCATTTCCATTACCTGGTTCAAAAGTCTTTGTTAAATCTTCAATTTCTTCTGGTGGAGCTGGTACATCAGAGGTTGATGTATCTGCTGCTTTTGCTTTTTGCTCCCACGGTCCAGCAACATTTAAGACAGGCGCAACCGTCAGAAAAGCAATAAATAAAGAAATAATACCCTTTTTCAACAATTTCATTTCTATCAGTACTCCTTTAACTTCTTATATTGGGAAAGACATCGGTCCTCCACCATAGTTCCATATATTCTCTATTTTTATGCAAATGATATATAGGTTTGTCTTCATCATCTATCTTTACTACACGATCTGAAGTTTGGATCACCTCCTTCAAAAAACTATTTGGTAAGATTAATTATAAGTCGGTAACCTCTTAAAAGCAGTTCATTTTTTTTGTTAAAATTTTTAAAAACAAGTACCTCAAGTACTGGCTATTTAAAAGTCATTTCCGAAGTTCATCTATTTTTTAAATAAAAAAGATAGCTTGATCAACTGAGCGTTTCCACTCGTTTTCAAGCTATCTTTCACTTAATTAAATCTATTTTTTTCTTTTAGAGCGCTTATTATTTGCTTTGACGTCTTCTTTTCAAAGTACTTACGCAAAGTCCTGCTACTAGTAGAAGCCCAGCAAATAAGAACATCGGGTCATTTGTATCGCCTGTATGCGGAAGCGCTCCTTTGTTACTTTTAGTATCTTTGGGATCATTAGGGTCTTTGGGATCTTTCGGATCAGGTGGGATCACAGTTGGGATCTCATGTGTCTGAATGGTGTCATCTGTTCCAAAATCGAAATTTCCTCGGTTCGGAATTCCCCCTTGTTTAATAAAAGCAATGATTTGTTTATCTGTCGCATCTGGCTTGATTTTTGTAGTAATCGTCATCGTGTAGGTATGACCAGCAAGAAAAGCGTAGCTGCCATCTTTTTTAGCTATTTTAAAGACTATATGATTGCCGTCTTTTGTCAATACACCTTCATTTGTTACATCTTTGCCATTTTCATCCACTACTTTAATCGCTTCGATGTCAAGAATTGGATTAACATCGTCTTTGATCGCGGCCCGTTTCCAGTTTGCCGTATCATTTCCAAACGAAGTAGCAATGTGCCAATCAAATGATTCATCTTTATTTTTCAAGGTATATTGCTGTTCACCTTCAACATCTTTATGAATCGATGGGGCTACTTTGACCTCATTCTTAGCTACTATTTGTACTGGTTCTGCTTGTGTATTCGTAATCGTAAATTTGTGTGGGGTATTATCCAGTACATAACCTTTAGGTGCTTTTGTTTCTACAAATTGATAGTCTCCTGGAGCTAAATCTTTTACTAGAAGTTTTCCATTATCATCTGTTTTAAGTTTTGCTTGTATCGTTTTCCCACTATTATCTTGTAATTCAAACTCTGCATCTGCTAACGTTTTACTACTATCAGCAGAATCTACTTTCGTAAGTTCCACATCACCAGGTTGTTGCGTATTTTCGATCACTACACTAACAGCCTCAGTTTGCGTATTTGTAATTGTAAATTTATGCGGTGTACTGTCAAGGACATAGCCAACTGGCGCTTTCGTTTCTACAAATTGATAGTCGCCTGGCTCTAAATCTTCTACCGCAATTTGACCCGTTTCATTCGTCACCAAACCAGTTTGCAAGGTTGTTCCTGCACGGTCTTGCAGACTGAATTCTGCACCTGCTAACGCTTTTGTTACATCATCTTTATCTACTTTTGTCAAAACGACATCGCCGGGTTGTTGTGTGTTTTTCGCTACCACTTGCACTGGCTCTGTTTGCGTATTAACAATAGTAAATTTGTGTGGGGTAGTATCCAGCACATAACCTGTTGGTGCTTTTGTTTCCACAAATTGATAATCACCAGCTTTTAAATCTTTCACCGAAATTTCACCAGCAGCATTTGTTACAAGGCCTTTTTCAATAGTTTTTCCAGTAGCATCTTGCAAACTAAATTCTGCACTTTCTAAACTCTTACTCGAATCCTTTGAGTCCACTTTTTTCAAAACAACATCCCCAGTACGTTCAGTGTTTTCAGCCGTCACTTGAACTGCACTCGTTTGCGTATTTGTAATGGTGAAATCAATTGGGGTAGTATCTAACACATAACCTGTCGGTGCTTTTGTTTCTACAAATTGATAGTCTCCTGGAGCTAAATCTTTTACTGTAAGCTGACCTATTTCATTTGTTTTCAGATCTGATTGAATAGTGATTCCCATACTATTTTTCAAACTGAACTCTGCACCTGCTAAAGTTTTCGAAGTGTCTGCTTTATCCACTTTTGTTAGAACTACATCTCCTGGTTGCTGTGTGTTTTTAGCTGTTACTTTGACAGCTTCCGTTTGAGTATTTGTAATCGTAAACTCATGAGGAGTGGCATCTAATACATAACCTGTTGGCGCTTTTGTTTCTACAAATTGATAATTTCCAGGTGCCAGATCTTTTACTGTAAGTTGTCCATTTGCATCTGTCGTTAAACCTGTTTGAACAACTGCTCCTGTACTATCCTGCAAACTAAATTCTGCACCTGACAATGTTTTGGTCGCATCATCTTTATCTACTTTTGTTAAAACTACATCTCCTGGTTGTTGCGTATTCTCAATCATTATTTGAGTGGCACTTGTTTGCGTATTTGTAATCGTAAATTTGTGCGGGGTAGCATCTAACACATAACCTGGTAATGTTTTAGTTTCAACAAATTGATAATTTCCTGGTTCCAAGTCTTGGACTGTGATTTGTCCGCTTTCATTCGTAACAAGGCCAGTTTGCAGGTCAACCCCCGCGGCATTTTGCAAGCTAAATTCCACGCCTGAAAGCGTTTTGCTATTGTCAGCAGAATCTACTTTTGTTAAAGTAACATCTCCCGGTTGTTGCGTATTAGTTGCACTTACTTCAAGTGGTACAGCTGTGTTATCTGAAGTAATGGTAAATGGAATAGGCGTAGCATCTAATACATAGCCAATTGGTGCTTTCGTTTCAACAAATTGATAATCTCCAAAAGGCAACCCATCTACAGAAATTTGTCCATTTGCATCCGTTGTCAGTCCTGATTTTATAACAGTTCCAGAATTGTCTTGAATGCTAAACTCAGCACCTGAAAGCTTTTGTGAACTATCCTTTGCATCAGTTTTCGTAAGCACAACCGAACCTGTTGTCACATAATCAAAGGAAACGATTTGAAATTGTTGTAAGTTGTATTTATTCCCTGTTGAGGCTGAAACGATAAAGGCTAGTGAATTTTCACTGTTCCATTCAGTAATGTTTTTCGACCAAGTCTTTCCTTCATAAGTGACAGTCATTGTTCTTGTATCGCCATCATAAGAAAACTGAATGTCTTTGAATTGATTGCTTGTCGGTTGTTCAATTACAGAAGCAGGGGCATCTGCTCCTTCATAAGTATGTGCAATACCACTATTGTCATTGTAAACAAAACCACCAAATGAAGGAGTACTTGTATCAGGTGGAATTGGTGTGGCAAATTTGTCAGGATCTTTAACGTAATTTGATCCACCTTCAAAATTATAATGCGAATCAGCTTTCCAACCAAATCCACCAGTTAATCCTCCTACACCAAGCGCTCCTCCGTTTGTTCCAATATCCGATGTATTACCTGAATGAAAAGCAAAACCAATACCATCGGCCCCACCTTGAATGTTCGATTTATCTCCCAAGTTAATTTTACCTGTTAACGTGAAATCTTTTGTAGTATCAATTTTTTTCTGTAGTGCAAAATTCCCACTTTGATTTCTCACATTTTCCGTTAGAGTTATAATTCCTGAGCTTTGTTCATAAGTTGCCGATCCATTCAGTTCAAAATAATCTAAAAAGTTGTCCGCCGTTACATGAATATTACCATCGCTAGGGTCCGCTGCTTGAACTTTTTCTGGACCCAATCCTAAGTTAGAAAACAGGTTTGCTAATACTATTAAAAGAGCTAATCCCCCTGTTGAAATTCTTCTTATTTCTTTCTTCAAAACTTTCATTTCCAATCTCCTCTCCAAATAAAACCAACACCTTTATGAAATCTCTAAGAAAGCTTTTAACACATTGACATCATCATGAAAAACTAACTTATCAACGCTCAATTTCAAGTATGACAAAATAAAATGCCACATAAAAGAACCAAAAAATATAACTAGTTTGTGTTTTTTTGCACTTTTTGACGATTTTGTGTCGAATTACTAAAAGGACTTTCCTCCATCCACTTTTTTATGTTAACCTTCCAGATAGTTGTTTTTGTTTCGATAAGCCCTTTTTTCGAAAATCCTTGTAAATTTCGTGATACTGCGACAACACTTGCATTAGCAAAACTGGCCAATGTCTTTATTTTTAACCATGCAGGAAGAACATAAATAGTTTCTTCTGCTTCTTCCATTTTGTGTCCATATAAATTTTCGAATATCATTTCGATGGCATAAAATAGTCGATTTTCAAGTTTTTCCGTTTCTAATATAAGCCTATTTTTCATCGCTTGTTCTTCACTGGATAAAATGGTTGCAAGAAAGTGAGAAAATAGTTGGTCTTCTTCAAGTTGAAGCGAGAACTCATCAAGGGAAAATTCCACATACTCGATATTTTCTAGTGCTTCAAGATAAAATCGTTCATCATTTAAAATAGTCGAATAGACAAAAGCATCTTTACTGTATAATTGACAAATGACATCTCGATGCCTATTATTATATCGAAGTGCTAAGGTACCTTTTTTGATGAGAAGTACTTTTCCTTGATTACTGCAGATCCTACCTCCTTTCCTTTCTCTTTGTATCGGTGACGAAAAATGCCTCCTTATGTGCGACACTAGCAGATCATCTGTTTCGACAAAGCTTTGAAACTCTAAAAAATCCATGCCTATCCATCCTTTATTTTAATTTTTTACATTTGATGATAAAAACTAAAAACATAAAAAATTAATTATCTCTAATGCAAATCATACAAGACAGAATCGGAAAAAGCAGTTCATTTTTTTTCAAAAAATCTCGAAAAAAATGGACATGTGAACAATAAACAGTCGAAATATTTTTGACTAGTGATGCAGGAGGAATATTTTGTGAATATCTACCAATTCTTGGATCATTCAGAACAACAAAAGACGTATCTGTTAAGGTTTCTAGAAAGCCATCATGCGGAGTACCTTCCTTCACAGAAGATTATGGATTTTTTATCCATTTCGAACTTCAAACTACAGCGATTAATTGATGAAATCAACGAAGACTTTCAAGAACATCCTGAGACGAAAAAGTTGCAAATAAAGATAGAAAATAAACATTTCATTTACTGTCCTAATTTAACTGAAAAAGATATTTCTTATCTCAAACTTGCTTATTTAGAGAAATCCTATCTTTTCCTTTTACTACAGGAGCTTATGATTCAGCCAACAAGCATTTATAGCTTTTCCGATAACTTTTATATCAGTAAAACGAAGGCTTACAATGTACAGCAAGAATTGATTCAAATTTTGGCTGCATTTAATTTGACAATAAAAGGTGGGAAATTAGTTGGTGATGAAATTATCATTCGTAATCTTTTATACAATATCTACTATAATTTTTATCACGGTATAAAAGAGCCTCTTATTGAGCATATGGATGATAGGGCAAAGCAATATTTTTCAAAATTAAAAACCGAATTATCTTCCAATTTACCCGTCACACAACGCTTGAAAATTTTTTTCTTCCTATTTGTGAATTTTTTCCGAATCCAAGCAGAAGAACCCTTAGTTGACTTTATTTCATCGGAAACAGTTCTTGTTTCTGAAACGGTTCCCGAAGAAACCATTAATAATTTCTTCACTCTGTTTGATTTGTCTGATGAAAGTTCTTTTCAAGAAGTTAATTATGCAAACCTGTTCTTTTACGCTGAAAAAATGACGGATCAGCTGCCAGCAGAACTTCCACATGCAAACTTAAAAAAAGTAAAAAAAAATACTACTCAACTAATGAAGCACTTTAATTCCTTTTTTAACGATAAATATCAAGTCCAACTTGAAAAGCATTACTTTGCAAAAACAGAGACAGAAATTTACCGAATTAACCTGAAATGGGAAATCTTCCCTACTCCTGTTAATTCTTTTATCTCTGAAAATCAACTTTCCTACTTTTCAGAGGTTTACCCTGAGTACTATCAATTCCTGACCAATTACTTTGAAAAAAACATCAAAACCATAGACTTGATCAATAAAATTGCATTAATGTATGATTATCTGTTTGCATTTATCATCTCCTTTCCAATTGGGGAAATCAGCTCAAAAATTTATATCTGCGTTGACTTTTCTAGGGGAGCAAACTATTCAGAGTATATCAAGAACAATGTTCTACGTTTCAAATCAATGAATATCATCATTCAAACCACTCTTACTGAAGATACTCAATTATTTATTTCTGACTTCTTAATGCCTAATTTACAGTGTGAGACAGTTGTATGGAAAGAGCCGCCATCTCATGCAGATTGGCAGCTTCTAGGTGACTTGCTTGTTAAAATCCGAAGGAGTAGTGAAGTTAAATGAAGAAGACCTATTTATTGCTTGGGTTTATTTTGATCGGCGGTGGTTCTTCCTTTCTTTTAGCTGATCAAGTTCATGATCAGTATAAAAAAATAACCCATCGAGAGGATCCAATTGTTATCAATTCCAATTCTGCAACACTTGAATACGGATCGGATACTGACAAATTTTCGGAAAAGCAGAATGTTTATGTTCCTGAAAAAAAGAAAACGGAAAGCTCGGAAAAGAAAAATCTTTCTCAGCTTGAATATGAGCTGTATGCAATTAAAGAAGCTCGAATAGAGCCAGCACCTCTAAAGGGTGCTACAGAACTAGGTCTTTTCCTTAAAAGTATTAGTGGGACCATTTTATTTGGGGCTTCTTACGGAGATGCTTAATATATGGTTTTTAACCAAACAAAAGACGCTGGTAGATTGATTTTTCAAATCTGCCAGCATCTTTTGTTGTAAGAAAAAATCAAGATTTTTATTGATAAATTCTTTTTACGCGAAATGGAATATATAAAAATGAAAAAGCAATAACAAAAACTAGGTTTATTCCGAGAATCGCAAGCCCACCGATTGAACCGTTTTGTGCAATGCCAACGATACCAAACAGTAGCGCCTGAAAGACGAGTAGAATTCGAATAAAATGGATAAAGCTTCGGTTTCTAATCGCATCTTGAATCGGATAAAGCTGTAACATCATTTGTCCATCAAAATGCCGTAACATCGGGATAAATTGAAATCCTGTTAAATAGATAAACAAGAGTGAAAAAATAATATTTAAATAAAAACCTTGAACAAAAATTAGCAAAATGAGTGCAATGATAGTGAGCCTTACGTACAACCCAATATATTCATTCGTTCGTACAAAAGTCCGACTAAACAAATAAGCAAAAGTTTTTCTTTTTGCATAAGGAATCGGTTTATAAAGAAAATCAAGATAGCTCCTTCTCCGAACAGTCCCTTTTAGATGGGGGACGTCTGTAAACAAATTTACTAGCCGGTAAAACCGGTTCATTCTTGCCTCTTCTTTATCAACTAGATATTCAAATCGTAGCACTTTTCCTTTAGCTTGCTCGTGAAGTAAATAGTATGAAGCGAATAAAGCAAGCAGAACAACTGGAATTGTCCACAAAAATGAAAATGCGAGCAACAAATATACCATTACAGCTGTTGCAAGAACTCGGAAAAATAGCCACGTGCTATCATTGTTATCTAATTTTGCAGTCTCAAAGCCAACATATACATTCCAAGCTTTGAGGAGAAAAAGCATAATGATAAGTCCGATAAAGCGACCATAAGAGTATCCAGTAACGGCTGTATACATCGGCATTGCGACAAGCAAGACAATGGCAAATACATAGCTTTGCAAAAGTGTAGTGACACGCTTTGCACGTTCAAAATAGCGCAACATCTCAGTTTCTTTCACTGTTAAATAGACCGTATCGGGACGCTTCAAAAGCGACACCATTGAAGCAAAGCAAAGCGACGCGGTTAATAAGACTACCATCAGTGGAATGGCTGGAAAACTAGGCTTGATGTGTTTTACCCAGTCTGCATAGTAAAATATGCCGGCTCCTATACCGATAATCAATACAAAAAGTAAATGATCATTGAACATATAACGGAGATATTTATTTAGTTCATCGGTATACGAACTGAATCTCTTTTTAAAAAGTTCAACACTATCAAATTTCTTCATCTTCAGCTTCTTCTTTCGTCAACTGGATATAAATCTCATCAAGAGATGCTCCGTCCATCCCGAATTGAGCTTGAAGTTCTTCGAGTGTTCCTCGCGCTCTGATTTCACCTTGATGAAGAATGATGAAAGCATCGCAATATTTTTCTGCTGTCGCTAAAATGTGAGTCGACATTAAAATACTTGAACCTTTATCTCGCATTTCACGAATCCAGCCAAGAAGCGACTGAATTCCTAGCGGATCAAGTCCTACAAAAGGTTCATCAATGATATAAAGCTTTGGCTCCACCAAAAAGGCTGACATGATCATCACTTTTTGCTTCATTCCTTTTGAAAAGTGTGCTGGGAACCAATTTAGTTTTTTCTCAAGACGAAATTCTTTTAAAAGTGGCAGCATTCTTGTTTCAAATTCGTCACTCGAAAGGCCATAAGCCATTGCAGTGAGTTCTAAATGCTCGTATAGTGTCAACTCTTCATAAAGGATGGGTGTTTCGGGAATGTAAGAAAACTGCGACCGGTACTCTTCAACGTCATCAGTTAGTTCATGCCCATTAATTCGAATATGTCCTTCCTTTGGCTGCATAAGTCCCGTAATATGTTTAATCGTTGTACTTTTTCCTGCACCGTTTAAGCCAATAAGACCGATAATTTGTTTTTCATCGATATCGAAAGAAATATCTTTTAAGACTGGTCGCTTGGTGTAGCCACCTGTCAAATGTTCTACTTCCAATAAAGGCATTCTGTTACAGCCTCCTTTTTTATTTATAATTAGATTAGTTTAATAATAGCATATTTACGCATAAACTTCTCATAATTATTTATCGCTATTACATGCTTTTCCCATTTTTTTATGGTAAATTAAGAATAGAGGATTCTGAATTAATGAAAGGTGGCGTTCCTAGTGGATGATTGTATTTTCTGTAAGATTGTTCGAGGAGAAATTCCTTCTGAGAAAGTTTATGAAGATGACCAAGTATTAGCTTTTCTTGATTTAAGTCAAGTTACAAAAGGGCATACACTGGTTATTCCAAAAAAACACACGCGTAATGTTTTTGATTTGCCGCCTGAAACCGCTGCAGAACTGTTCCGACGCATTCCGAAAATTGCTAATGCGTTAAAAACTGCCTTTCCACTTGAGGGAATGAATATCTTAAATAACAATGAAGAAATCGCTTCTCAAACGGTTTTTCATTGCCACATCCATCTTATCCCTCGCTACTCAAAAAAAGATGATTTTGGATTGATTTGGAAAGATAATTCAGGCACTTATGATGAAGAGGAATTTAAAAAGCGAGCAGAGGCAATACGCGAGCAGCTTAAATACGCATAAGCTGTCGTTTGTTTCCTTACTTAAATAAAAGTTTGTTATCAATTGAAGGAGCTGGTCATGATGAATAAAAAATCGCTATTTTTAGGTGCTGTTATTGGTGCGGCTGCTGGAGCTGTAACTTCTATCTTATTCGCACCAAAATCTGGTCGAGAACTTCGATCTGATATTGTTGAAAAATCTGGTGAGGCTTCTGTTGTCTTGAAAGAATTAGCTTATAATGCTAATGAATTACTACAGTCCGTTCAAGTTCTTGGGACTGAAGGTTCTACTTTAATCAAGGATGTCTCAAGTGATATCATCGACTCTGTTTCTAAATGGAACGAAGAAATGGAACCCGAAAAAAAACGCTTAAAGGATGAAATCAAGGATATGCAACGAACCATCGCTGATCTTGAAAAAACTTTAAAAAAAGATAAGTAAGTAATTCATTACCTAGTTTCTTGTTCCAATAGAAACTAGGTTTTTTTATTGCCTTCATTCATGATTTGTAAACTATTCTTAGCTCGTGAAAAATATTTTTAAAAAAGGGGTTGAATTCACTAGCTATAGGGACTACAATACTTATACAATCTTGAACGTTATGGGAGGAACGAAGTAATGCGCTGTTTAAAATCTGTGAACACTGTGCGCCGTGATAACTATCATCGCACTATTCTAAAAGGTGTATTAAGTTGGTTTGTTATTCTTTGCCTTTTATTTCTTGTTCACAATTTTCTCGTTCCGGGTAATTTTTCTCTGGAATATAATGGAGTGGCTTTTTTAGCACTTATCTTCATCTATCCGCTTCATAAAGCTCTTTATATCTTGGCTTCATTCAAATATAGGTCTAACATCAGCGTTCAATTCGTTCGTCGATTTTACATTTCACCTTGTATTCAAATCAAAGTGAAGCATATGATGCCAAAAAGAGATTACCTGTTTTCATTACTTTTTCCATTTTTTGCGATTTTATTTCTACTGATTGTTTGGATGATGATGGTTCCAATTTGGAATTCTCCTGTTTTTTTAATTTTAATGGCGGTTCATTTTGGGATTAGCTATCCCGCCTTTGTTCTTGCAAACAATATTAGAAACTTGCCTAAAAGCTGTTTTATTGAAGAAGCGAAACGTGGTTATTCCGTTTTAATTTCTGATTAAGTAGATGGGAATAAAATTAAAAAACTATTAGATTTTTGTTTTCTGCTTATTTTTCCAATATTTTGTGGTATGATATTACTTGGATATAGAGAATTTATTCGATCAACTTAAGGAGTGTGTATGTTTTAAAATGAATATTAAAAAGAAAGCAGCGCTTGGAATCGTTTCTGCGCTTGCAGTTGTTGGACTTACAGCATGTGGAGGTGGCGGAGCTGTCGTTAAAACGGATGACGGCGATGTTACAAAAGACGAATTATATGATGCAATGAAAGATAAGTACGGTAGCCAAACGGTTCAACAGCTTACTTTTGAAAAAGTCCTTGAAAAGAAATACAAGGTTACTGATAAAGCTGTAAATGCGAAGGTTAAAACCTATAAAGATCAATACGGCGATCAATTCGCTAGTGTTCTTGCTCAAAGCGGATTAACAGAAGACAGCTTTAAAGAAAACATCAAGTATAATTTACTAGTTGAAAAAGCGACAGAAGACAATGTTAAAGTAACAGACAAAAAACTTAAAGCTTATTACAAAACATGGAAACCTGATATCACCGTTCGCCATATCTTAGTTGAAAAAGAAGACACAGCTAAAGAAGTTGAGAAAAAACTTAAAGATGGTGCGAAGTTTGAAGATCTAGCTAAAGAATATTCAACTGACACAAGCACAAAAAATAATGGCGGTCTACTTCCTGCCTTCGGTCCAGGAAAAATGGATGCTGCATTTGAAAAAGCTGCTTATGCACTCAAGAAAAAAGGTGACATCAGTGCCCCAGTTAAATCACAATATGGCTACCATGTGATTGAAATGGTAAAACCTGCCGACAAAACGTCATTTGAAAAAGATAAAAAAGCTGTGAAAAAAGCTTATATCGCATCGCAAGTTACACAAGAAAACATGCAAAAAGCATTGAAAAAAGTTTATAAAGATGCAGGCATTAAAGTAGAAGATAAAGACTTGAAAGACGCTTTCAGTCAATATTCTTCAAGTAATAGCTCATCTTCAAGCAAATAATAGACGTTTAAAAAGCCCCAGCTCAAGTGAGCTGGGGCTTTAGACTGTCGAAAATGCCAATTCCTAACCACTGGAGTAGGATTAAACTTTTTGACCACAAAAAAATATCAAAATAACGTCCGAACTATACAGCTAATACTTCATGATTAGGATGAACAGCTGATTATTTGGACGGCGAAAGTCGTAGAACCATTCGTTATACATAAACCTTCATTTCGCGAAAAAATTTTTTCATAGACATGGATAAAGAAACAATGTTGCCATTTGATATTTCTATAAAAGTGATTAAAATTTGATTACCCTGCCTATTGAAAGAAGTTATGATTTTTTCAAGAACAAACGCGTTATTGAATTCATTTAATAACGTGTTTATCTCCCCCAAGTTATATCTATGTTCTGTCATAAGTATCTCTAAAAAAGACTGTTAACAAAGTAGTATTAACTTTGTCAACAGTCTAAAAGAGATTAACTCTCACCATCACTGTTTGCTTATTTCTGCTTGATATCTTCAACCTTCTAATTTCGAATAAGGTTGCGAATGAAGCATCCAACCGATCCCATACTTATCAACAAACTGCCCCATTTTACCACCCCAGAATTGTTCTGCATAAGGCATTCTTACATCTACCGTTCCAGACTCTTGAACCCGCTTAAAAAACGCGTCAGCTTCACGAGCGGCTTGTTCATCTTCACTGTTCACATCGAGCATCAGCCAAATTTGGTTCCCACTAATCGGATCACCTTTAAAATTATCGGAACAAAACAAGTCTGCTCCAAGAATAGTAAAGCTTGCATGGATCGTTGTATCCTCAAGGTGTTCTTTCTTTATCCCAAATGACTCTGCCTGCTCTTCTCCGACAGGTAAGCGCATAATCTTCGTTGCTCCAAAAACCTCTTCATAATAAGCCAAAGCCTCCTTCGCGTTCGCATAGCTCAAATACGGATAAAGTTTTGCCATCTTAGCCCCTCATTTCTTCATTAATGAATTCCTATCCTAGCATAAAGTTATTTTACCCTTTTATCAAAAAAGCAATCAATTGTAGAGACACAACTGATTGCTTCAAAAAAATCTTATAAAGAGCTAAGCAGATCCTTAGACAGCTCTTTTGTAGCCGGATAAACCTCACGATAAAGTTTATAAAAACGTGCATAGCGTTCTACATTTTTAGGACTAGGCGTAAATTTTACTTCTTTGTAATGAACAAAAATCTCACGACAAGCTTCTGCAGAATCGAACCAGCCGCAGCCGACAGCAGCAATCATACATGCACCGACTCCCGGACCCTGTTCCACTTCAAGCTGTACCATCTCTGCATTAAAGACATCCGCTTGAATCTGCATCCAATCCGCATTTTTTGCCCCACCGCCAACACTAATAATCCGTTCAAATCGCTTATTTTTGGCTTGTTCCATCAAAACTTGAGAATCTTTCAAACTAAACGTTATTCCTTCAAGAACAGCTCGGGCAAAGTGCTTTAACTCGTGGTGTGTGTCAATTCCAATAAAACTCCCCCGAATTTCCGAATCAAAATAAGGCGTTCGTTCGCCCACAATATAAGGCGTGAAAAGTAATCCATCGCTCCCTGGCGCTACTTCCCCAACATCACGGAGCAGCTCCTCAAACGTCGCGCCTTTCCCAAATGCTTTTTTAAACCAGTTTAGCGAATTGCCCGCCGCAAGCGTCACACCCATTGAGTAGTTTACTCCAGGAAGTACATGGTTGAAAAAGTGGAGTTTTCCTTGATAATTTGATAGCCCTTGCTCAAAAGAGCTAAAAACACCACTTGTCCCCAAAGAAACAAGCGCCTCTTCATCATTGACAAGTCCTGCTCCAAATGCTGCGCAAGCGTTATCCGCCCCACCAGCAAAAACCTTTACAGCCTGCTTCAACCCAAAACGCTCCCGGTAGCTTTCCTTCAAAACACCTACCTGCTCAAGTGACGAACAAGCAGGTGGTAGTAAAGTCCGATCAATTCCGAATTCATCGCAAATCTCATCAGACCAGTCCGCTTTCCTAACATCAAATAACAACGTTCCAGCAGCATCAGAAAAGTCCGTGTGCCGTTCGCCCGTCAAAACAAAAGCCAAATAATCTTTCGGTAGCATAATATGGCGAACTTTGTTCCAAATCTCTGCCTCATTTTCCTGCAACCACAAGATTTTAGGAAGTGTAAACCCTTCAAGAACACGATTTTTGGTAATTTCAAGAATTTGTTTACCAAATCGCTCCGTAATCTCTTGGCACTGCCTAGTTGTTCGTACGTCGTTCCATAAAATAGCCGGATAAACTGGGCGAAATGCCTCATCTAGCACGACAAGCGAATGCATCTGCCCAGAAAAACTAATCGCTTCAAGTTCTGCTCCAAAGCTCGGCACTTCTCGACTAAGCCTTGTTAGCACTTCCTCACAAGCATCCTTCCAGTATTCCGGATGTTGTTCCGAAAAACCCGGCGCTCGCGAATCGATCTCATATGCGCTAGATGCTTCCGCAACAACGCCTCCTTGCTGATTCATAACAATCCCTTTAAGTGAACTCGTGCCAAGATCAATCCCCAGTACGTATCCCATCTGTCAAACTCCTTTCAAACCTCTGTATCCATCAAACCAAGTAATCGTTCAAGCGCGATTTCACATGCTCAATGTGGCTTGACTTCAACTTAACCCCATCCCCGTGAGTATAAGCATAACGCGTAAGCGACTCCAAGTCTTCCTGGTCTGAAAGAATAGATTTTCCAATCTCCGTCCCGTTCCATTTCGCGTACCGATCCGAAATCAATTCATCAAAGAAACCATCCTCTTTTAATTTTGCTGCTGCCTGAAGCCCGCGTGCAAAAGTATCCATTCCCGCAATATGAGCTAGCAACAAATCTTCCATTTCAAACGAAGAACGGCGTACCTTCGCGTCAAAATTGATTCCGCCAGGAGCAATCCCGCCATTTTCTAAAATTTCATACATCGCAAGCGTCACATCTAACACATTCGTCGGAAACTCATCCGTGTCCCATCCAAGAAGCATATCTCCCTGGTTAGCATCAATCGACCCAAGAGCCCCATATTCACGAGCAACGCGTAATTCATGTTCAAACGTATGCCCTGCAAGTGTCGCGTGATTCGCTTCCAAATTCAGTTTAAAATCACCTTCAAGACCGTAAGTCTTAATGAACGCCATCGTTGTCGCCGCATCAAAGTCATATTGATGTTTCGAAGGTTCTTTTGGTTTTGGCTCAATCAAAAACTGTGGTTTATGACCGATTTTTTCAGCATACCGAATCACCATTTTGAAAAGCCGTGCGATATTGTCTTGTTCAAATTTCATATCTGTATTCAGAAGCGTCTCATAGCCTTCACGACCGCCCCAAAAGACATAGTTCTGTCCGTCTAGCTTCTTAGAAATATCCAAGCCCTTTTTCACTTGTGCAGCCGCATAAGCATAGACTTCTGGGTCATTCGTTGATCCAGCACCGTTATTAAAACGAGGATGAGAAAACATGTTTGCCGTGTTCCACAACAATTTAATTCCCGTTTCATCCATTTTCACCTTTATTAAATCCGTGATTTCATCTAGATTCGCCATGAACTCTTCAATGGAATTCCCAGCTGGTGCAATGTCCACATCATGAAAACAGAAATACTCAACCCCTAATTTTTCAAGAATCTCAAAGAAAGCTTCAACGCGATTTTTGGCTGTTTCCATTTCTGACTTACCGAACCAAGAACGTTCGTTTATTGCCATTCCGAATGGATCACTTCCGTCTTGTGTCATCGTATGCCAGTATGCCACCGCAAACCGTAGATGTTCCTTCATGGTTTTTCCTAAAACGACTTCCTCCGCATTATAATGACGAAATGCAAATGGATTACGTGTCTCTTTCCCTTCAAATTGGATTTTTTCTACTTGTGGAAAATAACTCATGTGCCCACTTCCTCCTTTAAAATCAATTCTTTTTAGTTGGTTGGTTTAACAAACTAACTTATTTACTTTTCTATCATACACGTTCCCGATAAATTTGTAAAGCGCTTCCAATTTGGCGTAAAAAAATACGTGGATACCAAAGTACCCACGCATTTAAATTTCTTCATTCTGTATCAAAACTTGGACGATAGAACGATCTATTTTCAAGACCGAAAATACGCTCTGAAAACTCGCCTGGTTTAGTATGGCGTAATGCCTTATCCATCATATTCATCGTCGCATCCATCAAATCGATTTGATGTAAAATCTCAGCTTCGCGAACAAGTGGTGGTTTAGGACTCCCCCATTCCCCTTTACCATGATGGGCAAGAAGCACATGCTTCAATACCACGACTTCTTCTCCTTCAATTTTCAGCTCTTCAGCCATCTTGCTAACTTCTTCTACGACAATCGAAATATGTCCGATCAAATTACCTTCAAGCGTATAAGAAGTCGAAACTGGACCTGAAAGTTCAATCACTTTACCAAGATCATGCAAAATCACACCGGCATAAAGCAGATCTCGATTCACACTTGGATACTGATCCGCAATAGCTTTGGCCAGTCTTAGCATCGAAACCACATGGAAACTTAATCCAGACACAAATTCGTGATGATGGCGCATCGCCGCTGGATATTCATAAAAATCATCTTGATATTTTTTTATCAGCGAACGCGTAATCCGTTGCAAGTTCGCGTTTTTCATTTCAAAAATGTATTGCGTAATTTCATCTGCGATTTTTTCCTTATCAAGCGGCGCCGTCTCCATCAAATCAGCGGCACTCACATTATCAAGTGGGGTTGCAAGTCGAATTTGTCGAATTTTAAGTTGTTTTCTCCCGCGGTAGTTTTGAATGTCGCCTGCAATATGCACAATTTGTTCAGCCGCATAGGCTGATTCGTCTTCTTCAGAGACATCCCACAATTTTGCTTCAATTTCGCCAGACTTATCTTGCAACATGAGAGTTAAGAATGGCTTTCCATTACTAGCTATTCCTTTTGTACTTGATTTAATCAATAAGAATAAGTCTACACTCTCACCAACATCGTGGAGCAACAATTTTTTATCCATTTTATCGCCTGCCTTCTCTGCTTGAAAATACTTTACCCCTAGTATAGCACGAGTACTCGATTATCGGAAAAATATTTGCTAGTTTCCTTATGACACGAGAAAAAAATGACTTGATTCTCGTATTTGCGATACTTCAAAAGTTGCATCAATAGATCTAGCCGTTCCGCATCAAAATTCACAAAGCCATCATCAATCAAAATGGGGAGCGGAAAATCTTCTGCAATCATTTCAATCAAAGCTAGTCGAATTGCAAGATATAATTGTTCCTTTGTCGCCTGACTCAATTCCTCTGGTTTAAAAACAACAAGGTCAGATCGTTTTACTTCAATTCGTTTCGCTTCATTAAACGAAACCTTCGTATAGCGGCTACCCGTTAATTTTTCAAAGTAAAATGTTGCAAGTTCAAGTGCTTTCGGGAATTTTGTTTCCTGCAAATGAGCGACTGTCCGGTTTGTGAGCTCCTGTGCAAGCTTTAAGGTCATCCACTCATCTGCCAATTCTCGAACTCGGTCGCGTTTCAAATAATATTCCTGTGTTAGGTACGAAAAAGTACCGCCTTCTTCAAGCAAAGCAATTTCGTGTCGTTTTTCCGCACGCAACCGCTCAAATTCTGCTTGTGCCGCTTCCAGTTCCGCGAGCTCTTCCTTTCGCATTAGTTCCGCTTCCTTGAGCGCTGCAAAGTCGGGATAAGCCGAAAAATCGAGCGCTTCCGGCAACTGAGCCGCTAACAAAGTGAAACGTTCTCGCGCCGCGCTTAGCTCCTTATCACGCAGCCCAAGTTCGCGAAACTCTAGCTCCGACTTCGCCTGTGCCGCTACTAATAAGGCATCCATTTCCTCACGCAACTTCCTCAAATCCCGTTGCGCCAGATCCAGTTGCCCGTCTAGTTGCTCCATTTTTTCTTCATTTTTCGCCGTACTCGCCATATTTTCACGATAAATTCGCAATTTATGCCGCAAACTCGCAACCTTCTCCTCAGGCGTATCTCCTTCAGCTGGAAATTGTTGCAACTTCATTTCCCACTCTTTCAAGAAAGCTCGCCCTGCGTCCCTTCTTTCCTCCAAATCCTTAAGGCGCAACCATTTGATATAGTTTTCCTTCACAAACGCCATATCCGCCTCAAACGAAGCGCCTTGCTTCAAATTTAGTTGCTCATAAAGCTTTGCTTTCTCCGCTTCAATCCGCTCTCTTTCCTGAGCGAGCTTCGCTTTCGTTTCCTCAAGCGAAGCCATCCGCATCAAAACATCATCCAGCTTCCCGAGCAACTCTTTCCATTTTGTCCGGTAGCGCTGTTGTTCTTCAAGTTCAAGCCGAGCCACTTCATCCGTACTTCCTGCTTTTCTAAAAAAGCCAGACAAAAATAGCACTAGCGCCATCGCAAGCAATGTATATCCGAGAAAACCAGGAACGAAAAGAGCCAAAGAAATGCCAAGTAATAATAAAATAATAGCGCCGCCAAATAGGTATGGCGATTGTTTCTTCACATGCTTTAATTGCACTTCTTTCTCTTGAAACTTTTCACTCGACCATAAAAGGCTTTCTAGCTCATCCACTTCTTGCTGGATGCGATTTTCTTCCTTACGTTCTGCTTCAAGCATAAATTTATTTTCCTGTTCACTCGGAACTAATGCTCGCTCAGCCAAACTAATTTGTCCTATTTCCTCATCGAAGTCTGCATCTAACTCCTTTAAAGAAAAATCCATTCCTATTTGCCTTAGTAACAAATCACATTCTGTTTCTTGTTCACTCAACTGCTGCGAGCGCTCCTGGTACACTCGAAAACTTTCCAAGAGATCTTGAATCGCCCCCGCCGTATGGGCATCCAGCTCATTTTCCGCTAAATTCCGCTCAGCAAGAGCTTTTTTCCGTTCTTCGAGTTGCATCTTTTCATGATTCTGCTCATTAAAACGCGTTTCCAGTTGATCAAACCGAGCCAATCCATCTGGTGGAAAGTCGATTTGTCTCGAAATCTGCTCCGCCAAAACTTCCTTTTCCGAATAAATCGGCCACTTTTCTTTTAATCGTTCCAAATCCGCTAACTCAATTTGAAGCGCACGTTTATTTTCCATCCGTGCGGCTTCCTTTTGTTCTAAGCGTTCGAGCTCTGCAACAAGACCAGCATATTTTTCATTTTGTTCCTTCGAATCAAGATAAGCATCGCGACTTTTTCGAGCCGACTCCACTGCCTGATTGATTTCTGGATTTTTGCCACTTGGTTTAAATAACGCGTTTAGCTGCTTTTTAAGCGAATCATTCATCAAAAGCAAGCGATCTGAGCCAGCCGTTCCCGTTGCAAGCAAGTACTTTTCAAACTCTTCTTGTTTCATTTGTCCAATTTGTTGTAAACCATGAATATTAAAAGAAAAAATAGCTTCATACGTGTGCCGGTCCATGCCATTTAAAATTTCGTTCAAAATAGCTTCACCTTGCTGTGAACCATCTTCCATATGGACCGTAACATCACCAGCCGCTTTCCCGCGCAACCGCTCCACTACAACCGTACCAAATTTAGTTCCACTAAGCGTAAGTTTACCGCCATAAGCCCCTTTATTTTTCGGTTCCATTCGCAAATGCGAACTTTGCTTTCCAGGAAAGCCAAATAAGATGCTATGAATAAACGCCATGATCGTAGATTTTCCAGCTTCATTTTCACCATAAACCATCTGGAAATCTCCAAAATTATCAAATGTCGTATTCTCCCATTTTCCAAAACCAACGATTTCCATTGAGGTGATCTTCATTTTTTACCATCCTCGATTTCTGCATAAGTTTCATTTAGTTTCATAAGCGCCGCTGAAAGAAGCTGCTCTTGTTTTTCTTCATCAAGCTCAGTCAGATACTGGCGCACTCCGGGATGCAGGTAAAGCGATTCGATCGTCTCGAAAAAAGTTTCTTCTTCCCGCAATTCCTGAATAGCGGCTTTCAGCTCATCAGCTAGCAAAAGATCTTGTTGCCAGCTATCATTTGATTTCGACTGTTTAGAGGTAAATTTAAGCGCATTCACCCATACAAACGGTGCAGCAGAAACTTCATCTTCAAACATTTGCAACCAGTCTGCTGAACTAACTCCATCTGGATTCTCCGTCAAAACTTCTAAATCTAAAATATAGGACCGGCTCTTCTCACGGTAACTTTGTAAAGACTTCTCTAATTTCCGGAAAAGCGTCGTTTGATCCACTTTCCCCTCAAGCTCGATTCGTAGTTTATCCCAAACGACAGGAGCCGTTTCAAAAAATTCAAAAGCAGCACCTTTTGGAGAGAGTTCAACAATCGTCCCCCCTTTTGCGCCAACTTCTTTGCGATTTCGTCCTTGAATATTCCCTGGATAATAAACACCAGGCTGTTCCGAGAGAATTTCACGCTTATGAATATGGCCAAGTGCCCAGTAATCAAATCCTTTTTGTTTCAATTCACTCAAATTAAATGGTGCATAAACATCATGCTCACTTGACTTCGTTTCCTCAGACCCGTGCAAAAGCGCTATATGAAAGTCTGCTTCTCCCTGTTTTTGAAATTCATTTAGGCGTTTTTCGCGCACATGGCGTTCCGTATAACTAAACCCGTAAAGGCGAACTGTTTCTCCAAACTTTCCTTTCCAAGTCACACACTGGACAGTTTCTCCGAATGTAAAGACATTTTCTGGAAGCTCTAAAACATCTCGATCTTTTTCAAGAAAATCGTGATTCCCGTGAATTAAAAAAACGTCAATTTCAGCTTCTTGCAGCCGTTTCATTTCTTTATAAAATTGAACTTGCGCTTTAATACTGCGGTCTTCTTTATCATAAATATCTCCAGCAATCAAAACAAAGTCCACTTGTTCTGCAATCGCTCGCGTAACGATTCGTGTTAGCGACTTATAAGCGGCATCTTTCAGTTCCTTGTAAACCACATCTGAAAGTGCGCTTAGCCCAGTGAAGGGACTATCCAAATGTAAATCAGCGATATGTAAAAAACGTACCTTAGTCATTTTGAAGCCCTCCAAAAAACGAATATACGTTCTTATTATAACGAGGAGTCTTCAAATTCGCAAGCTTGGTCTATTCCTAGCAATAAAAAGCATTTCTTGCTATCACCAAATTACATTTTCTATTTTACTGGTTATTTCCTTTATTCTTTTAGATAGATAGAATTATAAAATTGTGTCCACCTACTATTATAGTGTTTAATGGAAAATTCCTTCTCAATTTTTTCTCGTGCATTTCTCGAATATTGCATCTGAAGAGTGGGGTGCTCAAGAAATTGGAGCATTTGTTTTGTCATTTCTGCAATATCTCCTGACTTAGTTAAAATTCCATTTTTTCCATTTTTTACAGCATCAGAAATGCTGCCAACATCAGTCGACATATTGGGGATTCCAGCAGCCATCGTTTCTAGGACGGCCATCGGAAGTCCTTCGTGATAAGAAGGAAGATAGTGTAATAAAGTATTTTTCAATATCTTTTCTTGCTCTGATTTTCTCACCCAACCACCAAGTTTCACATTTGTTAGTCTCATTTTTTCTATTTGTTTCTGCACCTTTTCAACTTCACCATCTCCATATAACGTAAAACATATATCCGGAAATATCGGCTCGATATTCTTTGCCACTTCTAGCAAGTCATAGCTTCCTTTCCGTTTACCAATTTGTCCAAAAGTTACTACGGAACGGGCCCTTTTATTAAAAAAAACAGTTTCTGGAATACAAACCGCATTTTGAATAACTGAAATGGGTGTTCGAGTTAATCTTCGGTAAAATTTCTCCCACTCCCCACCTAAAACTACAATATGGTCAATTTTATTAAGGGCTTGCCTTATCCATTTTCTTGTCAAAGAACTGCTCTTTTGATAAAACACATCAAATTGAGATGCATGCATATGAAAAACAATTTTACAGTAATGTGGAATAAGCTTTCTTAAAAGCATTTTACGAAAGAAACTCCCCTTTTGAGCAACATGAAAATGTACAATATCAATTTTCTTTTCAAAAATAATTTTTCGGATAGAAAACAGTGCCCGCCATTCAGTCAACCATCTATCTTCTCTCGACCACGAACTCAAAAAGAATAATTGATGGTCAGCACTTGAATAATAGGTTTTAAAATTAGCAACCACGGTTGCAATGCCCCCCTTTTCCTTGGAATCAGGACCAATCATTAAAATATTCATACTTCATTAAATCCTTTCTTTTTAAGTACTCCCAAAATTTGTTTAAGTTCATTCCGGTAAAAATGAAAGAGCAAAACAAATCCTACCAGGATCATTCCCCTTTCTAGCCATATATTTTTAACAGTAAGACTATAAATTGGTAGCAAGTAAAGAAGACCCGTAAGCATCATATGACGCTTAACGGAAAAGCCTTCCCAAATGCGCATTGAAAAGTACGTTCTCGCAAGGAAAAAGAGAATATACGCAGTCCCTGTTGCAATAGCTGCTCCGACGGCTCCATACGTAGGTACCAGTATCGAATTAAGTAGCAAGGCGCCAAAAAGAGCTATAATAGAAACATAAATATTCAACCTGCTCTTTTTCAAAAAAACAATTCCCAAATTTGTTGTTTCACTGACTGTCATCATAAGTGGGTAAAAGCAAAGAAAAGGAAAGATATATTGTGCCTCACTGTATGCCGGAGAAAGAATTATAACAATCCAATCTTTGAAAAAAAGCACGGCAAGATAAAAAAAAGCAATGGTAAACATTACCGCATCACTTACATTTTTATAGTATCTAACTGGCTTTTGTTGTTCATACCACTGATACGCAGTAGGAATCCAAAAATTGGCAAAACTAACTTGTACTATCATAAGAGCACTTGCTATTTTAAATGCAGCTGCGTAAATTCCCAGTTCCTCAAAATTAGCAAAATAGCGTAAAAAGACTTTATCCATAACGATAAAAAGACTGTAGAGGAATGTTCCGATTGCAACTGGTAAGCCAAACTTAGCTAAGCTTTTAATAAGCCATTTGTCAATGTGTTTTTCAGCATGTCGAAAAAGCCGAACATTTAGTAAAAGAAGAAGGGTGTCGCCTACCATTTGTCCAATCAGCATCCCATAAACAACCGTTATAAAATTAGCTTCAAAAGAAAACAATGCCATAGTTGTGCTCATTAAGATGGCAAATTTGATTCCAATACTATAGAGTGAAAAAGTTATTGCACGATTTTCCATTCGCACAAACAATAAAATAAAACGTTCAAAAATAAGAAGGATGTTAGAAATGGCAAGTATATAAACGACTACCTGATATTGTGAGCTCGCAAAAAGCCATTTAGAGATCATAGAAGCAAAAATGCACATGACAATCCCTAAGACAACTGTTGATAAAAGAGGCGTGAAAATTGACTGAGTAAGAAGTTGCTTTTTATTTTTGTGACTGTAGAACTCTCGCGTAAACGCCTGATCGAACCCCAAATAGATCACATAAATAAGAAGGGTTTGCGCAAGTAAAAACATACTAGTTTTCCCATATTCTGTTGGCGATAAAAAATAAGTTGTTACTGGAATTAATATTAAATTTAAGAGTGCTGCTCCAATCGAACCAATTGAAAATTGTCCGAATCGTACTAATAGCTTTTTCAAATCTACCTCATTCTTTCTTTAATAAAATAATGCCACCACAAATTAATCCTAAAAGAGTAGATGATAGCGCGGAGAATAAAACATGACCAGCAAAAAAACTATAAAGAAGACTAACAATAAGTAAATAGCTGTAAATAGAGAGACTTTTCTTTTTCATTGCTAAAGAGGCGTAATAGCCAACTAAGAGAACAAGTAGTAAAATCCCTAATAAACCTAATCCAAAAAAAGCATCAAAAAAATCCATTTCGATGAGTCCGAGCCTTCCAAAATGCTGCAATCTATATTCAAATCCTTGTCCGAAAAGCATCGTAAAAGTTGGATAGGGGCTCTCTAAAAACCGGATAAATCCTCCTTCCAAAAAATCGCTCCTAGAACTGGATAACAAACGCACAAGGTCTCCATCATAAAGATAATAAAAATAAACAATCCGCTCATAAGTACCAGCAATCATTCGTTTCACATAAAAAACGCCCCGTAAAATAATCCAACCCATAAAAGATAGACTTGTTAGCCAAACAAAAACTTTATGACAAGTAGAACGATATTTTACAATAAATAAAAGCTGAAAAAGTATAATGCTAGTTATACATGCTCCATATATAATCCCTGTCTTGGTACTCACTAGTAAAAAGCATAAAACATTTCCCGTATAAAGAAGCAATAAAAAGAACAGATGAGCGCCCCACTTTCTTTGAATTTGTTGAACTAGTGCTTTTGCTGTAAATGTGATAGATACAATGAACGCAAAGCTTGTATCATTATTTGCAAAAAAGAATCCTTTATAGCCAGCATCCGAATTTTCATAAGTTTGATAACCCACTCCTAACAGGTAAGGGATGATTAATAGTGTGGTAAAGAGAACACTAATCACAATGAACATCTTTTCATAATCAAGTGTTTGAAAAAACTTTTTTCTTTGATAAATGTAGTAAGGAATTAGAACCCATAAAAAATATTTAATAAAAATCGCCAGATCTGATAATATCCATGAAAATGAATTTTGCAAAAGAAGACTTTGAAAAAGAAAAATACAAACATTTCCTGAAAGAAATAAAAATGTAAATAACGATAGGTTTGTTTTGGGTATTGTTTCAACTAGAATCATGATGAAAAGAAAAGTAAAAAAAACAAAACGAAATATAACTCCAATGGGGATGGGAATATATGATGAAAGAAAAAAACCATTTAAAAAATCAATCAACGGAAAAATAATGATGAGTATCATAAAAGTTGTAATGTTAAGTGGCTGTTTTTCTATCCTAGTTAGCTCCATTTTTGTTTTCTCTTTTCTCGTAATACAAGTTTGACAAAGTGAAAATTCCCAACTACATAGCGTTCAAACATTCTAACTGGCTCTTGCAGAAAACGATAGAACCATTCCATTCCAATTTTTTGAATCCATTTAGGAGCACGTTTTGTTTTTCCTGCAACAATGTCAAAACTACCTCCAACTCCCATCACAAATGGCACTTGCATTATATCTTTATGTGCATCTATCCAAAATTCCTTTTTAGGCGAAGAAAATGCTACAAATAGTAAATCTGCCTGACTTGCTTTAATTTCTTCCGCAATTTGAAACGATTCCCAATCTTTAAAATAACCATTTCTGTAGCCTGCAATATCCAACATGGGATACATTTCCCGGTGCTTTTTAACAACTTGTTGGACCACTTCCTCTGTGGCACCAAAATAGTAAGGACGCAACCCCTTTTTTTCTGCGTGTTGAATAAGTGCTTGGAATAGATCAATCCCCGTCACGCGCTCTGGAATGTCATGGCCTAAAAAGCGAGCTGCCCAAATAATCGATTGCCCATCTGCATTCACGATTGGACTTTCATTGATAATAGCTCTTAATTTTTCATCACGTGCTAATAAATTAACTTTACTTGCGTTAATTACTACATGTTGAATTGGCTTTTTACTTAAAATCAACTTTTCAATTCTGGCTATGCTTTCTTGCATTGTAAGAGCATCCAAGTTGCTACCTAGTAATTGAATTCGTTTTCCTCGCACTTTAATAAGCTCCTTTCAGCAAAATCACAACAAGGATTGTCTTACAAATAATTTTAAAATCTTGTTTCCATGACAGATGATGAATATAATGAAGATCCAGTTCTACCATCTCTTTAAAACTAAGTTGATTTCGTCCACTAACTTGCCACAGCCCAGTGCATCCGGGTGTAATTAATAGGCGTTGCTTATCGTAAAGTGAATATTCTGCCACTTCGCGTGGCAAGGGAGGTCTTGGGCCAACAAGACTCATTTCCCCTTTAAGCACGTTCCAAATTTGTGGCAACTCATCTAAACTTGTTTTCCGAAGAATACGCCCCATTTTTGTCACACGAGGATCCTCCCTTATCTTAAACATTGCTCCTTCAATTTCATTTTGTTTTAAATACTGCTCAAATTGAGCTTCAGCATCTGGACACATCGTTCTAAATTTATACATATAAAATGTTCGTCCTTCTTTTCCCACTCTTTTTTGCTTAAATAAAATTGGTGATTTCCAATCTGTGATTTTAATGCAAAAACCAATAAGTAAAAACAACGGAAAAAATAGGAGAAGCGCGACTAGACTCATAACACGGTCTCCTCGCATTTTCCATTTTACATACTCTGCTTTTTCTTTTGTTTGAAATACCATATTCACGGTAATATCCCCTTAGTAATAATAATTTTCAGCATTTTTTGTTCCATTAAAAATAACACCCAGTAACTTTGATTTTGACAGCCGAAGTTGATTAACAGCATGTCTAGCTTTTTCCTTCAGTGTTTTACGGTATCTACAAACAAGAACCGTGCCATCAACAGAATCAGCGAGTACTAAGGCATCAGACACAACTGTTACTGGTGGTGTATCAATAATAATTTTGTCAAATGATCCTCGCAAAGTTTCAATAAGTTCATTCATTCGCTTTGAAGAAAGTAAATCATTCGGATTTTGAATTATTGGACCACTAGTTAAAATAGAAAGTGAGCAGTCAGCTAGTGAAATCTTTTGTAAACAATCTTCAAGACATACATCGCTTTTTATTACGTTTGAAAGTCCAAGATATAAATTTTTAGAGAAATATTTGTGCAATGTTGGTTTACGCAAATCTGCATCAATTAAAAGAGTACGTGCTCCTTTCTGTGCATAGGCCACTGCCAAATGAGAAGTTATTGTTGATTTCCCTGTGCCACTTTCCGGCGAAGTAATAAGAATAACTTGTATATCTTCATCAATGCTTGAAAAATCAATGTTTGTACGAATCAACTTAAATTGTTCACTAACAGAAGAATAATACTCTTCTTTTTGATTTCGTTGGTTTTGCTTTTTCGCTCGTGCCACGCAGCTACCTCCTTCTCTTTTTTTCTGATCGAAATAATTCTTTCCTTTGAAAAACACTGACTTCTCCAAGAACATAAATTCCTAAATATTCTTCCAGCTCATTTATTGAAGTGAAAGTTCGCTCAAACAATAATTTGATAAATATGAAACTAAAAGCGAATAAAATTCCTACAAAAAAAGCGAGCAGCATTAGGAGTGCTTTTTTGGGCTTCACAGGTATCTCGTTACCAAGATACTGTGCTTTAGAAAGTGTTGTCACGTTATCTATTTTCATAATTTTCGGAACTTCTTCTATGAATATGCGCGCAGTCAAATTGGCAATTTGCGATGCAATTTGAGGACTAGTATCTTCCACACTTATGTCAATGATCTGCGAATTAGCTGTATTTTTAACTTTTATCATTTCTACTAGTTCTTGAATGCTGTATTTTTTTTCTAAGTTATATTGCACCTTCTCTAAAATTCGGGGACTTGAAATGATTGTGCTATAAGTGCTCACAAGTTGTAAATCCGCCTGTACTGTTTGCGAATCTACACCATTTGCTTGAGACTTTTCTGATTGATTAACCAATATTTGAGTATTTTTTTGATAAACAGGAATAGAAAAACAATTCATATATATAAACATACTCAGAATCATTAAACTAACAATCGATATTAAGATCCAAGTATTTTCCCTTATCGTAAGTATAATTTTTTTCATATCAATTCGTTCATTCATGGTTTTCTCCTAATTATTCATAACTACCTACATTTCCAGTTGTTTAACTGATGGTAGCCTTCCCAATGAGTACTCCTTTTCAAATTGGTTCAATGTTTTTACACAGTTTTTAGTGTCAAACAAAATTGGAGTCTTCATATTACGGATTTGTTTTTCTGATATTTCTTTAAATTCATCATGATCGGTTAATACAAGTGCTAAATCACTATTTACTAAAGCTTCTTCAATACTTGACGTCCCAACCTCTGCTACATAAGGATCGAAAATAACTATTTGATAGCTAGTGGATCGCTCCAATTCATTAATGATTTGAAGAGAAGGACTTTCACGAATGTCATCCACGTTCCCTTTATAAGTTAAACCTAAGACAGTTACTTTCGTGCCTTTATTTTCTTCCATGATTTCTTGTACTTGATTCACAATAAATCCAGGCATTTGACTATTAATTTTTCTAGCTTGATGGATAAGCTGTGCTCGCTCTGGTGCTTTAGCAATAATAAAATAGGGATCAACTGCAAGACAATGACCTCCTACCCCAGGACCAGGTTGATGAATATCTACACGAGGATGCTCATTAGCCAACTGAATAACACTTAATGCATCAATACCTAGCTTCTCACTAATTAGCACTAGTTCATTAGCAAGCGCGATATTAACATCCCGATACGTATTTTCCATGAGTTTAGCTAGCTCAGCAGCACTTGCACTAGCCCCAAGTGATTTTCCCTTAACAAAAAGTCCATATATTTCTATTCCCTTTTGAGTACATTTTTCAGTTACACCACCAATAATACGGTTATTGTTTACTAGTTCGTGCAAAATTTTTCCAGGTAAAACCCGTTCTGGGCAATGAACTAAAAAAATGTCCTCTCCTATTTGAAAGCCTACCTTTTCAATTAGAGGTTGAATAATATCTTCTGTAGTACAAGGTGCAATCGTAGACTCAATAATAACCGTATTGCCTTTTTTCAAATAAGGAAGAATTGATTCTATAGCTTTCTTGACATAGGTAAGATCACAACTTCCGTATTTATCCGATAAGTTTGGAGTAGGGACAGCAATAATAAAAACATCCCCTTCCTCAGGTATTAGGCTTGCTTTGAATTTTTGTTGTAAAAGCGCCTCTGTCAAATACGCCTCAAGACCTGGCTCCTCAATCAATACGTGCCCTGCATTTAAAAAACCAACAACCCGCTTAGAAATATCTACTCCTACGACTTCTGCCCCGTGCCTTGCAAACATTAATGAAGTTGGAAGTCCAATATATCCAAGACCAATAGTTACAACTTTCATTTTGGCAACACATCCCATTCCGCAAGTTCTTTATTAACTGGTTTATAAACAAGCTTTGTTCCGATTTGTTTTTTATCTAGTGCAAAAGAAACTTTTCCTTTTATTCTCTTTCCAGGTTCGATTTCATCACCAAACATTGCCATTGATGAATCTACTCGTACTTCTTTTCCACTTTTTGTTTTTAAGATAAAATCAATTGAGCCTAGACCCTTATTAACAGAACTTACGTTTTCGCCCGAAATAACGAACGTATATAATAATTGTGTTTTTTGATTCTTTACTTTCTCATCAATATGTCGCTGTTCCACTTTAATTCTAATTCCATCTATAACTTTATCTCTTGCTTTTGCTCCCACTTGTTGAACATCTTCCCCATTTGCGCTTGTTTGTTTAGATTTACCTGTATCATTTGAACAAGCAATAAGAAATAATATAATTCCTAACCCTACACTTAGTAATCCGTTTCGCATATTCCCCCTCCATTTCTCTTAATAAATGGTTCACTAGTTATAAGTTATAACTAGTGAACCATTTCAACAACTCTATACAGAGCTTAAATTTAGCATAATTGGCTTCACTATTTTGCTACTATACCTTTAGTTTCATACGAACTTTTAAGTTTGTATAGTTAGAGTTAGCTATTTGAAAATTTATGGAGTGACAGTCAATGATTGATTTTCAACTACTGGTGAATCAAATTTATTGAAAAAGGATAATTTAACTACATCTCCTGCTTTAATTTTATTTCCAATATAATAAGAAAATGCTCCACTACTAAAAGTTCCACCCCAGGCCTGAGCAACGCCATTGATATAGACCCGAGCCTTTGCAATATCTCCTGTATACGTTCCTGTAATAGTTTTTTGTCCCAATTTATATGCATTTAATGTTACATTTCTTTCCATATCTGGGTTATTAACAACAATAGCTTTACCGGAATCTAGTACTTTTCCGTTTTTATCGTAACCTACAATTTTTACTTGATCCCCATATTTGATTTTATTTCCAACATAGTAAGTGAAAGTTCCATTTCTGAAATCTCCGCCAAATGATTGTGCTACATCATTTATATAAACTCGAGCTAATGCAACGTCCCCACTATAAGTTCCTTTAATAGAAAGTTCACCAAGTGTATAGTCAGCGGGAGTAATTGTCCCATTCGTATCACCTGCAATAGCAACAATCTGCTCGTCAATGACTCCATTTACCTGATTATATAGTGACAATTTCACTGTATCCCCAGCTTTAATTTTTGTAGGAGATACATAATAACTGAAAGAACCATTAGCGAAAGTTCCACCACTAGAAACTAATCTTCCATTGATTGAAAGTTTTGCTGTATAAGGTGTCCCAGTATATTTCCCAGTAATAGATGAACTTCCAATTTGATATGGATCTGGAGTAATACTCCCTTCCAAACCGCTATCAACTACAACTTGCTTTTCATCTAACAATTCATCGTCTTTACTATAGGCAGCAATTTTTACTACGTCACCAGCTTTTATTTTCCCTGATCCAACATAGTAAGAAAATTTGTTAGCATTAAAACTTCCACCCCAAGAAATGACTTGATTGTTCACAGAAAGTCGAGCTTTTGCAACTTCTCCTGTGTAATCTCCTTCGACTAGCACATTACCTAATGTATAACTTTTAGGTGTGATAGTACCTCTTATATTCGTGATAACTGTTACTGTTTTTTCATCTAATAACTTATCTTTATTCGAAAAACCAGCAATTTTCACTACGTCGCCTGCTTTAATTTTACCTGCGCCGACAAAATATGAGAATCTGTTGTTTGCAAACGATCCTCCCCAAGAAACAACTTTGCCATTAACAGTTAGTCTAGCTTTCGTAACATCTCCAGTATAAGTACCCGTAATCGTCGTTCCTCCAGAAGTATATGTGTTCGCAGTAATGGTCCCAATAACTGGAACTGCTGGAGTTACTTTAATATTTACTTTCTCGCTGTGAAGTCCTGATGGTTTAACTTGTTGAACAATAATATTAGCGTCTTTTAGTTGCTTAGGAACTTCAATAGCAAATTCGCCATTACTCTTTACATCAGTTGTCAATTCTGTCAAGTTAGGAAGAGTTACTTTAACTTTGTTTCCAGGTGTTCCTTTACCTGTAATTTGTGTTGTTTCTGTATCAACCTCATCTACAACAGGGGTTTCTGGCAGCAATACGTCCTCCACCTTAAGTTCAGTAATCGGACTTACTTTCCCGATTGCGGTTGTATAGACTTGAACCTTATCTCCATAATCGGGTTTTGGAATGTTAATAGAAAAGTTTCCCGACTCGTCTGTTGCTCCACTATACGGAATTTCCGTTGAGTTTGCTTTAATAACTTTAATATTTACAGAAACAGCCAGATCTGCCAACCCTACTATTTTTGTCGTATTATTAGTTACTCTTCCAATGATCGGTGCTACAAGTTCACCTTGACGAACCTCTACTGAAACTGGATCACTTACGTTACCTGCAATATCTTTATTAACAACCGTCAACTTACGTCCCGCGATTTGTTTTGAAGTTAATATAAGCGAAAATTTCCCATAATCATCTGTATTCCCTTCAAAATTTTCCCCTTTTTCTGTCGTAACAATAATCTTTGTATTCGCTTCACCCGTACCAGATACAATATTTTCATCTGTATAAACTGGGTTTACTGCTGGCACTTCTGGTGCCGTTGTGTCTGCATTTATAAATGAAATATTTCTGATGTCCAGTCCTGATGCTCCAATACCTGCAGCGCGTTCTGATCCAACTGAAACATTAACATCTTCCGTTTTAATTGCCTTATATTTAATTACGTGCCTCTTTCCAGTTCCTGACTCTGTAATGAAATCGCTCGGTGCAAAACTAGTCCCTACTTGATAGATTGCTGCTGGAACACCACTTCCTAAAATATTCCATTCAGAGTCTTTGTTCAAACTGTCAAATGATAGAGTATAGGTTTCTCCTTTAAGCACGTGTACTTTTTGTGTGATCCATGCTTTCTTGGAGTTTTTTATCCAAAAATGAACGCCATCTGCAAGAGAAGAAACTGTGATCCCATCGCCAACGATAAATGCTCCTTTTCCATCTGTGCTCATATTTGGATTTAAGGCTCCATGATAGTAAGTATCCCAAGAATTAAATTTATTGATGCCTTTCGTTACTTGTGGATCCTTTAACTGATTTTCTGGTGTTACAGTAACAGCTCTAGTTTCTGAATGCCTTGTTTCAGATGCGCTACCAATTTTAGGGATCTCCAGAAGAACACTTGATACTAAAACATTACTCACAACAAAAACCGCTATACCTTTTTTAAATTTTTCTCTCATAATTTACCCCCTAATTGAATCCATTGGTTCATTTTCCTAAGATCGAATATTTCGATTTTTTTATCAACTTTTTTTATTACATGCATAGATTCAAGTTCCTTGACGGTTTTGGCCACAAGTGATCGACTACAGTAACCATAAGAAGCTAATTTTGTAAATCTCGTATTGTACGGTATAATAAAATTATCAAAGCTATACATTTCTTTATTCAATGCTGCTAAATAAAGAAGAATGGCTGCGATTCTAGCTTTGCCATCGTGGAGAATATAAGACTGAAATTGATATTCTTTTTGTTTTTGAATTAATTGTTCAAGCAATAAATGTGATAATAGACCATCGCGATCAAGTTTTTCAAAAACCACTGATTTGTTTAATATTGCTATTTCAGCGTCATGTTCATTTTCTAAGACTATATCTTCTTCATGATTCATGAGCCACAATATTGAACCTTGCACTAATAAACTGTAGATACCGTTTTCTGTATTAAAGTGCTTCGTTTTTTTTGCAACAATGCCTTTAGTAACTAAGATTAAACTAGTAGTCTCCACATGGTATTCTTCGGTGCGCCGCATCCGCTTTTTTTCAAACGGAAACATGTCAAGCAGAAAGTAAAACAAATTGTTACCTTCTGTCACTTTCTCATGTAAACTGATAAAATCCATCACTACCCTCCTTTCTGTTAATTTTATTTTAGCAACTTGAAATCAATCTTTTTTTTAAATTTTGTGAGACAAACTAGCACTTTTTAAATTTTTGTTCACATTTTGTTCTTTTTTATATAATAAATGAAAAATAAACTTCTTAGTTTACATCCATGTATAAATTTTGATACATTGACGCGAGGAGTGATAGCTTGCCAAAGATTTTTATTATTGAAGATAACTTTCTTTATCGTGAGCAACTAAGAACTTCTGTAACTCGATTGATTAAAGATGCATACTTTCTTAATTTTAGTGAGATACAAGCGCCTACAAACATCTTTGATTTTTTCCAAACTCTTCCTAAAATTGCTATCCACGATAATGACGTTTTTATATTAGACATAGATTTAAAAATTCAATTCAACGGGGTAGATATTGCAAAAGCCATTCGTACACTCAACTCTAACTGCTTTATTCTTTTCTTCACGAGTCATCCACAATACACGCTAGATATTCTATCCGAACACATTCTACCTTTTAGTTATATTTTAAAAAAAGAAGACCTCTTAGCTGAGACCTTCCATGAACTAGAAAAAACAGTTAATTCCATTAACAACTTTATTAAAATAAGAGTCTCCTCAAAAGGTTTTTTGCATTTAAAAATAGATTCGACTGTTGTTAATATCCCTTATAGCGATATTATCCTTATCCAAACAATTAAAAGCAGCCGTGGTACTGTTGATCTTATCACGAAGTCTGGTAGATTTGTCTTTAATCAAAAAATTTCCGAATTAAAAAAACAAATTGATACTCCTTTTCTATATACTGGATTAAATTCGATCATTCTCAATATCAATGAAATTACCTATATCAGCAAAATAGAGCATTTAATTCAATTTGCAAATGGGTTAAAAATTGAAGTAGGGATTAGAATTATAAATAAAGTCAAAAAATATATCCAATCTTTAAATTAAGAGTAGGTGCCTTTTTATGTATATGTTTTGGATCACAGTACTCGCTATTAATTTCATAGTTACTACATTTTTATTACTTTTCCCCATGTTTATCAATTTAAAAGAAATATCCCTTATCACGACTGTTTTAATTTCCATTACTATTATTTATCTTATTTTTGGGGTTTATACAATATTCTTTAGCTTTAGTGTATATATTTTACTTTTTATTTTTCTCATTAATCGAATAAACAATTTTTTTATTTCAACTATTGTTTTTCTGCTTTTTTTCTCGTTATCTACTGCTTCCTTCATGCTTTCCCTAGATTGGTACTGGATTTTCAGTAAAGAATCGTTTTTACACATATTCGCGATCGTACATTTTTTGCTGACCATTGCAATTTGTTCAACTGTTCGATTACTAGCTAAAAAATTCCATTGGTATCAATTACTTATACGCTATAATAAAAAGCATACCCTCTTCACTTTAATTCTTTTATCTATATTCTTACTATCCAATATTTTACGTTTTTATTTCACATTACCTGCAACACATGTATATCATTTTTGGGGAATCTTGCACTTTCTTTTTAGCTTTAGCATAGTCATCATTGCGTTCATCATCATAAAAGAAGAAATGCAAAAGCGAGATTTCAAAAGTTTGATACAAAAACTAAGAGAAGAAAATGAGATTTCTCATGTTACAAGTGAATTTATGCATGACTACCGAGCAACCTTATTTTCTCTTGTCCTATATATTAAAGAAAATAAAAATGAAGAAGCTCTAAATCTTTTAAAATCACTGACTGCTTATACGAATAAAATTGTAAAAAGCGATTTCGAATCGCAAATAAGCCGAATATTTCTCCCGTCAATTCAGAGTATTTTATTTCAAAAGTTAGTTTTTATTCAAGAAAATGGGATAACCATCGACCTTCATATCCCTAATCCTATTAATAATATTTACATTGACGAAATTGATTATATTCGAATTTTATCGATCCTTATTGATAACGCCAGTGAAGCGGCTAAAGACGCAGAAAAGCCATTCATATCTATCCATTTAACAGAAAACACTATTAAAATTGAGAATTCTACTTCCCCTCAAAATCAACCGCTAACCATACAGGACTTTACTAAAAAAAATGTTTCTACGAAAGATGGTCATTCCGGTCTAGGGCTATACATTCTTTCAAAAATTCTTCGTAGTTATATCCGAGCCGATTTCCAAATTGAGTCTCATTCGCAAAAATTTATTATTCGAATTCAATTGGGTATCTAAAACACTGAGGAATAACTTTTTTCAATAGATAAAAAAAGTTTGGAACATAAAACAAAAAAGAACAGAATCGTCAAGCATCCCATTTTGAAAATGGCTTCATTGAGCGATTTCTGTTCTTTTACTTTTAACAAGTTATCCTCATTTTTTTATTTTATCCTAGCTTCTTTTTGCTACTGGTAGCACGGCTATAAAAGTCACCATATACAAACTTAACAAGATCGGGTTAAGCCCAAACCAAAAACTCGCTGGAATCATAAAATAGATACTATCCAAAATTAGTATGCTCAGGAAACTGACAACGCTAGTTCCTATTTTAAAAGTTCGCTTAATATTTACAATTACTAACCCTAAAGCAAGAACTGTCAGCCAAATAGCAGCTAGCGAAAGATATAAATAAATTCCAGTAAAGTAGGTAATAGAAATACCTTGATCCACATTTGCTAAAGTAACGCGTGGTGCATGGATGAGAAAATATACGCCAATCATCACGAGGACATTCATAAGGAGCATCCCAAAATTTCTTTTGGTCAACAACTTGTTAGAATTTACAACTTCACGTTTCAAATACATATCCATACTAAGAATAATCAAACCACCCAAAACAAGCACCCATGGAACTTTAAAAAACCACTCTGGCATCATCATGAATTCATACCCATTTAAACTTGCCATCGCATTCCAAAGTGCTCCGCAAATAACTAGAATGCCACCAATTCCATTTCCCATTCCTGTCAATCGCCCAATGACTAAGCTCAAATAAAACAACGCTATAACGCCCCAGTATAAAATCCCCATCAAAGTTACTGGGATAAATTTTAATAAAAGATAAATCCCCCCAAATACCATAAAAATTGTGAAAACCATCAAAACAATCTGTGCTATACGTAATATTCGATTAACATTTCCCATTTATTTTCAAGTATCCTCCCAAAGCGGTTAAATCATGTTCTCACGGGCTCACGCTTAACATGTACAATATGTATACAATAGCACAAACAAAAAAATTTGTCTGTGTCTAATTTGTGACTTTATACATTTTATTCCTTTAGGTCTCCACCTTTCCCACTCGAATTCCAAGATATAATTTGGCACAAAAAAAGATACCCGCTTGTAAGCGAGTATCTTTTTCCTTTATTCTTTCACTTCATACAACGATTGAAGCGGCATCATGATGATGCGATTCAAATCATTAATAATTGTGCTCATCGCTTGCTCTTTTTCCATCAAGCCAAGAATTAGTTCATTTTGTTGAACTTCTTCTGCTACTTTTTGCGCACGATCAACCGTTTCATCATCAATATCTTGACCTGTCATTTGTTTTTCTTGAATCGTAATTTGAATTTCACGAAAACGATCGAATTTTTCCTTTGCTTCTGCATCTTCTGTTACTTTTTTATAAGCTTCTTCTAAGCTCTTGAATTCATCTGTTTCACGAATCCCACGTTCTAAGCCGTGTGCTAAATCATAAATATTTTCGCTCATTAATAAAATCCTCCACAAGTTAAAATTTATTCTTTCCTAACTATAACAAAACTGAGGCAGAGATGCCACCTTTAGATCCATAACGCCAGAATTCCCTGCACGATTCCGATCACGCCCCCAAGAATCCCTCCAAGGTAAGTAATCATTTTAAGTTCTTTCCCAGAAATACTGATTACAATCTGTTCCATCTCGTGTAGCGAAAAAGTTGCAATCTGTGACTCGATCAGCGCTGCAATTTCTAGCCGGTTCAGCAAGTCCCCACTATGATCTGAGGCAAACGCGAGCAACCTTTCTACCCCGTAAGGAATAAAATACTCCACAATTTGCTGCTCATATTTCGCTAAATTCTCTTGAAGCGGCCGATTTAACCATTTCTCATTTTCTAGAAACCCCCGCGCTTCATGCCCAACTTGTTGTAAAAATGCTTCTTTCTTCTCGGAAGAGACAAGCTCGCCTAAATTTTTTTCAAGCAATTGACGCCACTCTGTGATAAGTAAATTTTCCAGCGCTTCTTTCATTTCAGGACGTTTTAATAACTTTTCTAGCTCTCGCTGTGCCTTTTCCGTAAGGGAGTCCACATTTAAAAACATTTTCGCAAAACTTCCCATTTTCCCATGCTCTTCAAAAAAAGTTTCAAGCATCAAATGAAGTTGCTTTTTCCCCGCATCACTTTGCAAATAATCTGATGCACGCGTTATTCCCAGCTCGGAAAAACCAGCAAGATTCTTCGTTAAAAAAGCATCTGCCGCATCAGGGATTAGACTTTCAAGTTTTGTTGCTTCTTTTTCATTTAAAAATCGTTCTGTTTCGCTTACCGCTTTATTTGAAACCCATTCTACCAAGCGTTCCTTACCATTTTGAAACCCAGCAAGTTCCGCAAGCTCAGTAGGGGTTATTTCTAGCGCCATCTTCTCCTTAAAAAATTCCTGTGCCGTCTGCACGAGACCTGCTTGCAGTCCTTCATCTTGCAACTTTTTTTGAATCATATCACCTGTAAGCAAATGTTCCGTTACAACCTGCCCAATTTTCTGAGCCAGTTCATCACGTCGTTTAGGAATTAATCCCGGCGTAAAAGGTAACCGCCATTTCCCAATAAAAATAGCTTTATAGGGCCTAAAAAGCATCCGAATTGCAATAAAATTCGTCATCATCCCAATAAAGCCACCAATTATCATCATAACTAGTATCGAAATCCAAATGTTCATTCCTGCACCGCCTTTTTCAAGTGTTACCATTATAAGCTACAAGCAGGCATACGACAACTTTTACATCAAAAATTCATTCTAAAGTATGACACAAAAAAAACCAAGAAAAAATTCTTGGTTCACAAATTTGTCATTTTAAGCGGATCGACCCATTCATCAAATTCATCTGCAGTTAAAAATCCAGAATTCACAGCTTCCGCTCGTAGTGTCGTACCCTTTTCGTGGGCAGCCTTTGCAATTTGCGCCGCCTTCTCATAACCAATGTGTGGATTAAGTGCCGTAACAAGCATCAACGAATTTTCAAGTTTTTCTTGAATCGCTTGCTCATTCGCCTGAAGCCCATCCAAAGTATGCATCCGGAACGAACGCATCCCCTCACTAAGCAGCTTCACCGACTGCAAGAAATTGAAAATAATAACTGGTTTATATACATTTAGCTCAAGATGCCCCTGACTGCTTGCCACTTCAATCGTCGTATCATTTCCCATTACTTGCGCAGCAACCATCGTTAACGCCTCACATTGCGTTGGATTAACTTTCCCTGGCATAATTGAGCTCCCCGGCTCATTCGCCGGAATTGAAATCTCCCCAATTCCACTTCGCGGCCCACTCGCAAGAAAACGAATATCATTAGCAATTTTCATCAAATCAGCTGCCAAACTTCTCAGTGCCCCGTGAACAAAATTAAGCGGACTATGACTAGAAAGCGCAAAAAATTTGTTTTTATCCGAAACAAAAGACGATCCTGTTAGCTTCACAAGCTCGCGTGCCACTTCATCACCAAAACCATCTGGTGCGTTCACGCCCGTACCAACTGCTGTTCCTCCAATTGCAAGTGGAAGAAGTTCCTTACTGCTCTCCTCAATGAAGCGCTTCGCCCGGTGCACCATTGCCTCATAACCACTAATTTCCTGTCCAAGTGTGAGCGGCGTCGCATCTTGAAGGTGCGTTCGGCCAATTTTAACAATCTCCATAAACGCTTCCTTTTTCTCTTTCAACACCCGTTCAAATTTGTCCAGCTCAGGAAGAAGCTCTTGCTGTAACTTTTGGTAAGCCGCAATATGCATCGCTGCCGGAAACGTATCATTCGAGCTTTGCGACATATTCACATCATCATTTGGATGAATCCCTTCACCGCTTCTTTCGCTTGCAACATGGGCCACAACTTCATTCACATTCATATTCGTTTGCGTTCCACTACCTGTTTGATAGACAACTAGCGGAAAATGTTCATCTAACTTGCCGCTTAAAATCTCATCACACGCCCGTTTAATCGCTACACCTTTCGCTTCAGAAAGTTTTCCCATCGAAACATTCACCGTCGCACAAGCCTTCTTTAAAAACGCAAAAGCATCGATAACTTCAAGCGGCATCTTATCCGTGCCAATTTTAAAGTTCCGTAAACTCCGCTCCGTTTGTGCGCCCCAAAACTTAGAAGCGTCAACAGAAATCTCACCAAACGTATCTTTTTCGATTCTTTCCACACGCCACACTCCTTTTTGTCCAGTATAGCATGTTTTTTCAGTGATTTTCAGTTTGAAGTGGTTTTTTCTTCATCACCCAAAAAGTCGCAAAATAAAGCAACACAATCAGCCCAAATGTCCAAAACAAGCAAACCACAAAATGCTCAAGACCTTTTCCATTTGCAAGAAAAGCGACCGCATTTTGGCTTAGATAAGCCGGATTAAACATTTGCCATTTTGTACCCACAGCCGTTACGCTCATTAGCAAAATAGCAACGACTACAGTAATACTTGCCGAAGCGGCCCCACTGTTAAAACTTGCGCTACATAAAATAAGTAGACCAACTAAAAACACAAACCAAATGATATAAATCAAAAAGGCTACAACAACACGTTCCCATTCCATTTCCCCAAACAGCGCAACCGTATAATAAACGGAAAAAAGATAGCCAATTAGGAGCACACAAAAAGCCGTTATTCCTTCACTGATCCATTTCACATTTAAATAGCTTGAAATTCGTAGCGGTTTTGTCATCATGAAAGCAAGCATACCGCTTGTGCGGTCCGATGAAACACATCCCATCGCAGCAACAGCAAAAATAATAACACCGATTTGATCAAATTGTGAAGCTAAAGTCTGCCCTAGAATGGTTCCAGACGTTTGTTCCCCCATCATTTGTAACAGTGCATCAGGATTTTCAATGCCACCTACAGCTTTTAAGATTTCTGGTAAAAATTTCACCATGAGAGGTTGCGTTAGACCTAGAATCGCAAAGACGACTGGGAGCCAAATCCATTTCAAATTGCGCTTTTTCTCAAGCCACTCTTTTGCCAACAAGGCTTTCATTCGCTCACCTTCTTCATGAAAATTTGTTCTAGACTTTCGTGGATATTTTCAAAACGTTGAATATCGAGCCCTGCTTTTCCTGCCTCTATAAACAGCCATTCTCCGTCCTCGTGCCGATTTTTCACTTCAAAGCGACAAACTGTTCCAATGCGTTCCGCCCGAATCCAGCGATCACTTTTTCTAATCGCTTCAAACCACCACTCCGGATCGTGAGCAAACTCCACTTCAAAAACAGACGTGCTTGCCTCCCTTTTAATTTCAGAAAGCGGCTTATCGAGCACAATTTCACCTCGGCGCATCATCGCAATATGATCACAAATTTCCTCGGTATCTTGCAAAATATGCGTTGAAAACAAAATCGTCGTTTCCTTTTTCAGCGCTTCAATCAGCGTAATCACTTCCCGCCTGCCAATCGGATCAAGTGCAGAAACCGGCTCATCAAGAACCAGCAGTTTAGGCTTATGCAAAATTGCTTGGGCGATACCTAGACGTTGCCGCATCCCCCCTGAAAAACCACTTACCTTTTTCTTGCCTTCCTCGGCTAATCCAACTTGTCGGAGCACCTCATCAATGCGCGCTTCAAGCGCCTTTCCGCTCATTTTAGATAATCTTCCCATAAATCGAAGTGTCTCGACCGCCGTCATAAAACCATAAAAAGCAGGATATTGCGGTAAAAATCCTATTTTTTCACGAGCTCCGCTAATTTGCTCCCCATCCAGTAAAATCGTCCCTTGATCCGGCTTTAAAATTTGCACTAGCATATTAATAAGCGTTGTTTTCCCAGCACCATTCGGACCAATTAACGCCAGACATTCCCCATCTTGAACCGAAAAAGACACTTCCTTGACAGCTTTTTTACTTTCAAATTGTTTTGATAATTGATTAATTTTAAGTGTCGTCATTGTTCTTTCCTTCCAAAAATAAAGTAAGCAATCGCACCAAATGAACTTATTACAAGAATCACAACAAGCCAAACAACTGGATTTTTCCTCACCTGCCAGTGTCGAATAAGATCAACAAGCGCCGTAACGAGCAAAATCAAATATAAAATAAAAATAGGTAATAATAACGTTAAATCAATGCCTGCAATTTCCATCCACGTCTCCTCCTTAACACTCTGTTATATATATTGTATAACAGAAGCCATCTAGTGGTCAACTACCGATTAAAAAAAGCGCGCGACATAGTGTCGCACGCTTTTCTTTAATTTCCACCGAGCCAGCCGCCAATCTCGTCTGTTACTTTACCGCCAAATTCTTTGACTTTGCCAGCACCTTTTTTGATCGCGTCGCCCGCTTCACCCGCTTTTTCTTTCACCGAGTTCCAGAAATCATTATTTTCTTCTTCTTTTTTCGCTTCATCCGCTTTTTTCTTCTGCGTAATTTGAGCGGCACTCTTCGTTGCGAAGTCTTCAGGTTTCAAGTATCTGAGACCACTCTTCATGACATAATGCGCCAAGTTTGCTACACCGCTCGAGCTATTCGTTTTTAGATAATGACTTTCATCCGTTTTATCATATCCCATCCAAACAGCCCCAACAAGGTTTGGCGTATAGCCCACAAACCACTGATCTTTAGTGCCGCTCTTATCATCAAACGGAACTTGCGTTGAACCAGTTTTTCCGGCCATTTCATAACCAGCTACAGCTGCATTTTGTCCCGTTCCAGTATTCACAACATCAAGCAACATCGAAGTCATTTCATCAGAAACATCTTCCGAAATAATTCGTTTCGTCTCTGGTTCGTGTTCATAAATTGTGTTCCCAGATGGATCAACTATCTTGCTAATAACGTAGCCTTCAGTTGGTTTTACGCCTTTATTTGCAAAGGTTGCATAAGCTGCGGCCATTTCAACTGGCGTCGCTCCCTTACTCAACCCACCAAGTGCAAGTCCAAGCGTATCATCACTTTCTTCAAGCGGAATTCCAAATCGCTCAACAGACTTCATGCCACGCTTGATGCCAATTTCATTCAAGGTCCAAACAGCTGGCGCATTAATTGATTGCGCTACCGCTTCGTACATTGGGACCTCACCTTGATACGTTCCACTTACGTTTGTTGGCGTATAATTGCCTTTGTAAGTTTTCTTTTCATCTTTTAGCATGGTGTCGACATCCCAGCCTTTTTCAAGCGCCGGCACGTAAGCTGCGAGAGGTTTCATCGTTGAACCTGGTTGTGCACGCATTTGCGTTGCCCGGTTAAAGCCACGGAAAGTATGCTCCCCCCGGCCGCCAATCAAGGCTCTAATCCCCCCGGTTGCTGGATCCATTAAGACCGCCCCAGACTGAACCAGCGTTCCATCACTGGTACCTTGGGGGAAATAATAGTTATTATCATAAATGCTCTCTAATGAAGTTTGATAATTTTGATCAAGCTGTGTATAAATCTTATATCCTTTACGCATGATTTCGTCTTGTGAAACGTCTGCTTTATTTACGGCTTCATTGATAACCGCATCCACATACCACGGATACTTATTAGCTAGTGGATCGGATGCTTTATTATTTAGCGCTACCTTCGTATTTCGATAGGTATTATATTCGCTCTTGCTGATTTTTTTATTTTCGAGCATCGTTTTTAAAACGACGTTACGTCGCTCCGTTGCTCGTTCCAAATGTTTATACGGGTCATAGGCACTAGGCGCCTGTAACAACCCCGCAATCATCGCCGCTTCAGGAACAGTAAGCTCAGAAGCACTTTTTCCGAAATATTTTTTCGAAGCATTTTCAATGCCCCATTCACCATTTCCAAAATAAGAACGATTTAAGTACATCTCTAAAATTTCATCTTTTGAATACGTCCGTTCAATTTCACGCGCCATAAACAATTCTTTAGCTTTCCGCGTGAATGTTTGCTCCTGACTAAGCAGGGCATTTTTCGCAAGTTGCTGCGTGATCGTACTACCACCACCAGTAATCCCACCGGTTTTAACCAAACCAAACGCTGACCGGAAAATCCCCTTTAAGTCAAACCCATTATGCTGATAAAATTTTCGGTCCTCGACTGAGACAACCGCATTTTGCGCGTTTTTAGATATCTTATCAATTTTAACAAAAGTCGCATCCGTTGACGAAAGCTCGCCTGCTTTATCGCCATCTTTGTCATAGACAATCGTAGCCGTTTCTAATCCTTTTTTGAGCGCATCAATATCTGCAGATTTGGCCACAACCGTTAAATAAATAATAAACCCAAGTATCGCAAGTAGTACAAATAAAATAATCCATTTAATAATATGTTTATTCTTCATAAAACGGCGCAATTTATTCCAAAAAATTCCAAGCCATTTCCAGATAAAGCTGAAAAATTGTTTGATTGATTTTAAAATCAGCTGTTTAAAATTTTCCAAACTTATCTCCTAACTTTCCTTTAAATTTAGTTCACCGTTGATAAATTGCACACTGAACTACGACTATTTTACGCTAAATGGGGAATTTTTTCTACCGCCCTAAGCCTTATTTTTTTCTCTTCCCATTTGCCTATGCCAAAATAGCTGAAAATAAAAAAGATGTTTCCAAAAAAACGAAACTGGGTAGACAACAAGTATGGACAGAAGGACTTTTTAGAAAGATCTACAGAAAGACAACACGGAAAGGAATTAAAAATGCCAAAAAAATTGATTTATTTCTTGTCACAATCGCATATTCGCAGCTTGATCGCGGAAGCGTGGGCGAAGAAACTCAAACTTTCTGATGTGACCTTCATCAGCGGTTCTTGGCTTAAGGCTCGCAAAACACATTTCGTGTCTGAGGCGCTTCAAGAGTTTGCAATCGATACTCCGAGTAGTTTGTCTTATGTCCCTAGTCAAAAACTTCTAGATAAGGCCGACTTAATTGTCACGATTTATGATTCGACTTATGAAATCGCGCCGCACTATCCAGAAACACTCCAGAAAAAAATCGTCTACTGGGATATCAAAGATCCAGAGCATGCCAAAAGCACACAATCAAAGTGGGCCATATATCAGGAAATTTGCGAGCAAATCGCCGTTCTTGTCATGAGTTTAAAGAAACAGTTTATTGAAGTTTAACTTTGTCTCTCCGAAATACTTCGGAGAGATTTTTGTAATGGAGGGCGTTTAAATTGGATGGCTATCAAGATATAAAAAAAGGAGAAAAAGCAGCCTTACTGAGTATTTTAGCTTATCTTTTTCTTGCTGTCGTCAAAGTTATTGTCGGTTTACTTGGACATTCTGACGCACTGTTTGCCGACGGTTTGAATAACACAACCGATGTCATCGCTTCTGTCGCTTTACTAATCGGGCTCCGGATATCACGCATCCCACCTGATGCCGATCACGCTTATGGGCACCGTAGAACTGAAACGATCAGTTCACTCGTTGCATCTTTTATCATGCTACTCGTTGGTCTCGAAGTTATCTTTAGCTCGATATCCAACTTATTTAAAGGAAACTTTGCCGCACCAAATACCTTAACAGCCATTGTCGCTTTCTTCTCCGGCATTTTCATGCTTGGGATTTATCTTTATAATAACCGTCTTGCGAAAAAAATCGATAGCCAAGCAGTAAAAGCTGCCGCACTCGATAATCGCTCCGATGCATTAGTGAGCTTTGGTGCATTTATCGGCATTATTTTTGCCGTGCTTGGTTTCCCTTGGGTGGATGCTGTAACTGCGCTACTTGTTGGTATTTTGATCGGTTATACCGCCGTAAAAATTTTCTTTGATGCCGCACATAGCTTAACAGATGGGTTTGATGTCTCTAAACTTGAAATCATCCACAATCTTGTTCACGACGTGACAGAAGTGAAAGAAATAAAGGATATCAAAGCTCGCTTTAACGGAAATCGGATCTGGATTGACTTGACAGTAGCCGTTGATCCAAATTTAAATGTCATACGTAGTCATGAAATCACTGAACAAATCGAACAAGCAATTCGTTCAAAATTCCCAACCGCTTATACACTCGTTCACATTGAACCTTTTTTTGAAAAGTAGAATATTATTGTGTTCTTTTTCATTCTCCATTATAATTTAGATAACTTTACCAATTCGGAGAAGGAGGGGATTTTCGAATGGGGCAGTGCAACTAATTTCAAATTTAATTCATTATCCATCCAGTAGGCGCTTCGCTTTGAGAATTTTCTCCTCTAAGCCAGACAGCCTACTCCTTTCTAAAAATCAAGATTACCTAGGAGGTGGCAGTCATTTATAGAGTTATTCTGTAAATGACCTACGATTGATACTTACCATTAAATTTTTAATCATCGCACTTTTGATCGGTGTTTCGGCCTTTTTTGTTGCGACCGAATTCGCGATTGTCAAAATGCGACCAAGTCGACTCGATCAGTTGATATCAGAAGGAAGTAAGCGAGCAAAACTGGCTCGTTATATCTATAACCATCTGAATGCTTACTTATCAGCTTGTCAGCTTGGGATTACGATCAGTTCACTAGGATTAGGTTGGCTCGGGGAATCAACCGTTGAAGCCGCGCTACATCCGCTTTTTGAACTCTTACATGTACCAAATTCGATTGTAACCTTGCTTTCTTTTGTGATTGCTTTCATTCTCATCACATTCTTGCATGTGGTCGTTGGAGAACTGGTTCCAAAGACACTTGCAATTGATAAAACAGAAGCTGTCGCGCTAACCGTTGCAAGACCGCTTCATTATTTCTATAAAATCATGTTTCCATTCATTTGGTTGTTGAATGAGTCTTCCGTCCTTATTTCGAAGGCATTTGGACTAGAACCCGCGAATGAACATGAAGTGGCGCACACAGAAGAAGAATTGCGCATTATCGTTGGAGAAAGCTACAAAAGCGGTGAGATTAACCAATCTGAATTTCGCTATGTTAATAAAATTTTTGATTTTGACGAACGAATGGCAAAAGAAGTGATGATTCCACGAACGGAAATCGTCACAATCGATGCTGGGTCGAATATTTCTGATCTATCCGATATTATGAAAACCGAGCGTTATACACGTTATCCCGTTATTGATGGCGATAAAGACCACATCATCGGGGTATTAAACTTAAAAGAAATTTTATCTGCCTACGTAGAACATGGTTCTGATAAAAAATTCAATATTGATCCTTATGTCAAACCCATTATCCGGGTTATTGAAACCATTCCGATCAAAGAACTTTTATTCCGAATGCAAAAAGAGCGTTCGCACATCGCGATCTTGCTTGATGAATATGGTGGCACATCTGGACTTGTCACAGTCGAAGATATCATCGAGGAAATCGTTGGGGACATTCGAGACGAATTTGATGCAGATGAGATTCCTGAAATTCGCCGAATCAAAGATGGGCATTATATTGTAGATGCCAAACTCTTAATTGATGAAGTGAATAATATTCTTGGGACAGATATTGAGGAAGAAGAAGTTGATACGATTGGCGGCTGGTTCCTGACTCAAAACTACGAAGTCGAAGTCGGCGATGAAATTGAATATGGCGGCTATATCTTCCGCGTTAAAGAAGCAGAACCGCATCACATTGAATACCTTGAAATCATCAAAATAGCAAAACCTGAACCCGAACAAAATGATGATGAAGATGACGATTAAAAAATAAAAAGCTGGAGCTTTGCAGAAAGTTCCAGCTTTTTGCTGCCAAGGAGGCTTATAATTATGCTAAAAATTGAAATTCTCCCTGAATGGGAAAGCCAAACTTTGACGGAGCTCTTTCGGGATACATTCCATTTAGGAAAAAGGTCGCGGCACGAACTCCGGATGTCGCAAGAATTCACACTGGACGGATCGAATAAACCCAACTGGGAAAGCGAGCTTTCCGCCGGACAAATTTTAACAGTTCCTCTTCAAAAAGAAAATGCCGCAAAAATTGAGTCAGGCCCACTCGATATTTCATACGAAGACGATTTTATTCTCGTTTTAAATAAACCTGCAGGCGTTAAGACACACCCAAACAGCCCTGATGAAACCGGGACACTCGCGAACTTTGCCGCGGCGTATTTAAAGCACGATCCCATTTCTTCCCCGTTTGCTGTTCATAGACTTGACCAAGAAACTTCGGGTTTGGTTCTATTCGCTAAGAATCCCTTGAGCCTCGCTGCTTTTTCTTGGCAACTTGAAAATCGCAACATCCATAGAATTTATCTAGCACTAGTTAGCGGCAAAACACCAGAAACCCTTACCATCAAAGAACGAATTGGGACTGACCGGCATCATCCAAACAAAATGTGCATCAGCCCTACCGGGAAAAATGCAATCACGCATATGGAGCGGCTCGAAACTTATCCGAATGCTACAAGCCTTGTCAGGTTAAAGCTTGAAACCGGGCGTACTCACCAAATCCGTGTCCATCTGGCAAGTATTCATCACCCAATCATCGGTGACAAGCTGTATGGTGGTGCAAAACTTGCAAAACGAACCTTATTACACGCAGAACAACTTGAATTTTTCCATCCGTTTTTAAATCAAACCTTATCGGTCAAAACTCGTCCACCTAAGGACTTTATCATTGATTAAAAAACACCTCAAAACTAAGTAAGTCAAAGTTTTGAGGTGTTTATTTAACGATTGTCGCGTGCATTTTGAAGCTGCTCTTCTTCGCGCTTCATGCTTTCAAGAAAGTAAGCTAAATCATCTGGATCAGGCCCCACATATTTTCCGGTTTCTAGTTTGCTAATCTTATAAAAATCTTCCCTATCTAGCTCAAAATAGGATAATTTCGCATTTTCTTTGATCCGCGAAGAAGCAATCGATTTTGGAATAATAATTGTGTCTCGTAATAAATGCCATTGCAAAATAACTTGGTCAACTTGCGCCCCGTGCTTTTTCGCAATATCTTGAATCACTGGATTCTGCATAAGCGTCCCCTTCGCAAGAGGCGACCAAGCCGCATGAGCAATCCCATGTTTTTTCAGGAACGTTCGTAGTTCATTTTGCGGGAGAAGTGGATGTGTTTCTACTTGGTTAAGTACAGGTAATTCATTCGCAACGGCAAGCAAATCTTCTAGATGATGTTCCTTAAAGTTCGCGACACCAATTGCTTTCACTGCTCCCTCAGCGTAAAGTCGCTCCATCGCACGCCAAGTGTCTCGATACTTTCCTGCGAGTGGCCAGTGAATTAAGTACAAATCGAGTTCGTTTAAGTTTAAATTCTTAAGCGTCCGCTCAAAGGCAAATAGTGTTTCATCGTAGCCCTGGTCACCGTTCCAAATTTTTGAACTGATGAAAAGTTCCTCTCGCAAAACCCCTCCCGCGCGAATCGCTTCGCCAACTTCACGTTCATTATTATAAACAGCTGCCGTATCAAATAAGCGATATCCTGCATTAATCGCCTCTACAACCGCTTGTGTGATATATTTTTCTTCACTCATTTGAAAAATTCCAAGCCCAATGTAAGGAATTTTACTTCCATTTTGTAGCTGGTATTTATCTTGCACGGTTTTCACCATCTGAAAGCCTCCTTCAAACCCGCTTCCTTGTTTAGAAAGTTCTATTCTCAGTATACCGAATTTCCGCTTTCCTTCCTAATAATAAGTTAATTTTTTATGACAAAAAAAACGCATGTTGTACTAACAATCCCATTTGTAAACGATTGCAGTCTTTCTCCGCCTTATTTTAACCCAAAAAAAGTTTCCTATTTCAGTGCTCGATATGTTAGTATTATCATGTGGTAAATTTCAAGTTGATACGTTTTAATTTTTTGTAAGCATATTGTTAAGAAAAACCTTTTAAACACAGGGAATTCATTTGCAAAAATTACTTACTTAAAGGATCGGGGGAATTTAAGAAAATGGCTTTTAAAAATAAGAAAGACCGCTTTGCATCTTTACTACATGACATTGCTGTGAATCTTCACGAGGGAGCTGACTTTTTTGCTACCTACAACATTGATTCACTTGGGGACTTACATACTTTTTCAGATAAAATGAAAGAATATGAAACGACCGGTGATACAATGGTTCACAAAATGATCATGGAGTTAAACGATGCCTTCATTACACCTATCGAGCGTGAAGATATGCTTGAGCTTACAAACCGTTTAGATGATGTAATGGACGGTCTTGAACAAACTGCTTTTTCACTTGAAATCTGTCAGATTACTCATTATGACGAATACATGTTGAAATTTATTAAAGCGATCCAAGAAAGCACTGTTGAGATCGAAAAAGCAGTTGATCTTGTTTTCAATAAGAAACTGAAAGATGTGCGTAAGTTAGCCATAAAAATTAAAGATTATGAATCGCAATGCGATGAAGTTTACCGCGAATCACTTATTAAATTATTCCAAGAAGAAACAGATGCGATTAAAATTATTCGCAAAAAACAAGTTTATGAAGATCTAGAAGAAGTTGCAGACAACTGTCAAAGTGTTGCTAATACACTTGAGTCAATTGTCATGAAGAACGCATAAGGAGCCGATCATGGAAGGATTATTTCTTATTACAGTAGTCATTGTACTTGCTGCACTCACGTTTGATTTGATCAACGGATTTCACGATACAGCAAATGCGATCGCTACAAGTGTTTCCACAAAAGCCCTTAAGCCTAGGCACGCTATTTTACTAGCAGCAGTTATGAACTTTATTGGTGCGATTTCTTTTACTGGTGTAGCAAAAACCATAACAAAAGATATTGTCGATCCGTTCAGCATCCCACATGGTGAAATTGTTATTTTAGCTGCACTTCTTGCTGCTATATTTTGGAACCTACTTACTTGGTATTTCGGAATTCCAAGTAGTTCTTCGCATGCGTTAATTGGTTCAATCGCCGGAGCTGCCATTGCTTCTGCTGGGTTTGCATCAATTGAATACGGAGGATTTGTAACCATCATTATCGGTTTAATCGCTTCTCCGTTTCTTGCATTCGCTGCGGGTTATACCATCTATACGCTGTTTAAAGTCTTCTTAAAGAACTTGAACTTATCGACAACAAACCGTAATTTCCGGTTCCTTCAAGTTGCAACAGCCGCGCTTCAATCTTATACACACGGTACAAATGATGCGCAAAAATCGATGGGGATCATTACGATGGCTTTAATTGCAAACGGCTTCCAGTCTGGTGATGATGTTCAGCTTTGGGTACAAGTTTCCTGTGCGCTCGCAATGGCAATTGGAACGAGTATCGGTGGTTGGAAAATCATTAAGACAGTCGGTGGCAAAATTATGAAAATCAAACCGGTTAACGGGGTTGCAGCAGACCTTGGTTCTGTTATTGTCATTTTCGGTGCTACTTTTATTCATCTACCTGTTAGTACGACACACGTGATTAGTTCTTCTATTCTCGGAGTTGGAACGGCTCACCGTGTCAAAGGGGTCAAATGGGATACAGCACAACGAATGATTATTACATGGATCATTACACTGCCAATTTCAGCTGCAGTTGCCGCTCTCATGTTCTTCATCTTAAATCTGTTCTTATAAAATAAATCAGACTCTCAAGTCATGACCAATGCGGTTGTGACTTTTTTATTCGATTTGCGCCGTTTCACCCACTAAAAAGCGGGAATAAAAGCAAAAAAGGAGTAAAAAACATGCGCTATTATTTTAAAAAACCAGCAGCACTCGTAAATAAACAGCCCGTTAAAGTAAACAAAGAAAACGGGGAAACTATCGGTATAATCATGAAATCACCAGCCAAAATTTCTTTTTTTCGTGATGCTAGTCTTTTTTCAACTGAACCTCGTGAAAAACAAGAGCTTGCGGCTTTAACATTTGAAATTGCTTGGCGCGAAGGCGATGATGCAGCCGTTGTCTTTCATGACCTAGAAAACGACAAACAACTTGCCTTCTATGAAGATGAAACCTCTAGGAACTTTCTCCATCTATTCACAACTGAATCAGAATTCCCCATTGAAATTATCCAAAAAAATACAATCGATCGCATAACTATACTTTTCCACGGACAAGAAAGTGCTTTTATCATTCTCCAAGATCAGCAAGTTCTCTTACAGCTTATTGACGAAAATACAAATGTTCCTGACAGCTTTTTCTTTCTGAGTTATTTCATTGTTATTTTAAGCAAAATCGGTTTATAAATACATCATTTATGCACAAAAAGCACCAACTCCTTCCTTTAAATAAAACTTTTCCAAATTTACTATTGAATATTTAATCAATTTAATGTATTATTATTACATATTAAACTTACCAAAAAGAGAAGGAGTTGCAGATATGCTTACTGTTAAACACCCAAAAAAACTAGCCATCATCAGTTTTATCGTCATATTTATCTTTTCGCTTTGTATGCCGTTTCTTTCTGCCAAAGCGGCAAGCGACGACTCACTGCAACAAATTAAAGATAAAAAACAATTGGTGGTTGGTTTGTCGGCGGATTATCCGCCTTACGAATTTCATCAAACCGTAAAAGGAAAAGATGAAATTGTCGGCTTTGATATCAGTATCGCTCAAAAAATCGCAGATGATATGGGTGTCAAACTGAGCATCAAAGAAATGGGTTTCGACAGCCTGCTTGGTGCTTTAAAAACCGGTAAAATCGATTTAATCATCTCAGGTATGTCCCCCACACCCGAACGACTAAAAGAAGTTGACTTTTCTGACCCCTATATGGCAGTCGAACAAGAAATAGTCATCCGAAAAACGGATAAAGATAAACTAAAATCCACCAACGACTTCAGCGGGACAAAAGTCGGCGCACAAAAACAAACAACGCAAGAAGAACTAGCTCAAAAAGAATTGACCGGGTCAACCGTCACTTCACTTCAAAAAGTACCTGACTTAATTTTAAACTTAAAAAACAATAAGATTGATGCTGTCGTTCTTGAAGGGCCCGTTGCCGAAGCATATGCTAGCCAAGATGACACACTCACCATTTCTGATGCAAAGTTCATCAATGGTGGAAAAGAAACTTCCGTTGCTATGGAAAAAGGAGCAACGACTTTAAAAGATCAAGTGAACCATTCCATCAAAGAAATCAAAGATAAAAAACTGCTGAAAGATTACCAAAAAGAAGCTAACGAATTGATGTTCCAAAAAAGTAATTTCTTCAGTCAGTATGGAAGCTATTTCTTAAAAGGGACACTATATACGATCGTTTTAGCAGCCATCGGCGTTTTCTGCGGCGCCATTTTTGGAGCTCTTCTAGCGCTTATGAAACTTGCCAAAACCAGATGGCTCCGCTGGCCTGCGACGTGGTATATCGAATTCGTTCGCGGCACGCCGCTTCTTGTTCAAATTTTCATCGTCTTTTTTGGAACACAAGTTTTTGGGTTAAACCTTTCAGCCTTCATCTCAGGCTGTATTGCCCTCTCGCTTAACAGTGCTGCTTATGTTGCTGAAATTATCCGTGCAGGAATCACCGCTGTTAACAAAGGCCAAACAGAAGCGGCACGTTCACTCGGCATGACGCAAAATCAAGCTATGCGTTTCATCATTTTGCCGCAAGCGATTAAAAATATTTTGCCTGCTTTAGGTAACGAATTTGTCACAGTCATCAAAGAATCTTCCATCGTTTCAGTTATCGGTGTTGGCGAACTTATGTTTATGACTGGCGTTGTACAAGGCGCAAGTTTCAAACCATTTGTTCCACTAATCATCACTTCACTCATTTACTTTGTCCTTACATTCAGTCTCTCCAGACTTTTGGGCATTGCAGAAAGGAGATTCAAAACTAGTGATTAATGTTCTGAACCTACACAAACACTATGGAAAAAACGAGGTTTTAAAAGGAATTGATTTAGAGATCGATGCTGGAGAAGTTGTTGTTGTAATCGGTCCTTCTGGTAGCGGGAAAAGCACCTTGCTTCGTTGCCTCAATTTACTCGAGAAGCCTTCAGAGGGACACGTGGTTTTTGAAGACAATGATTTACTTGCTAAAGGCACAAATATCAACCAACTCCGTCAACGTATGGGCATGGTTTTTCAAGCTTTTAACCTTTTCCCGCATAAAACTGTGCTCCAAAATTTGACGCTTGCACCAACAAAAGTAAAAGGCGAAAGCGAAAAAGATGCAAACAAGAAAGCAATGGAGTTGCTTAAAAAAGTAGGTCTTGCTGAAAAGGCCACAAGTTACCCTGCCAATTTGTCGGGCGGCCAACAGCAGCGTGTCGCCATTGCACGTGCGCTCGCTATGAACCCTGATGTTATGCTGTTTGATGAACCCACATCGGCACTTGACCCAGAAATGGTTGGTGAAGTGTTAAATGTTATGAAAGAACTTGCAAAAGAAGGCATGACAATGGTTGTTGTCACACATGAAATGGGCTTTGCTCGTGAAGTAGCAGATCGTGTTGTTTTCATGGATGCAGGCATCATCCAAGAGCAAGGAACGCCTGATGAAGTGTTTGGCAATCCGAAAAACGAACGTACGAAAGATTTTTTAGGGAAAGTACTCTCTTAATTTAAGTTAAAATAAAAAGAAAAAGGAATGCAGCTTGCGTTCTTTTTTCTTTATGAGGAGGAACTCGGATGGACAAAAACAACATGGCAAAGAAATTTCAAGAAACGCCTGTGAACATTTTAGCGGATATCGGTACTCTGGCCAAAAAGACATCTAACATTCTAGATTTATCAATCGGCGATCCCGATTTAATCACGGATGAAGCCATCATTAATGCAGCTTTTGCGGACGTTTCACGCGGCGCGACAAAGTATACAGAGTCCGGCGGTGACATCGAATTGATCCAGGCCATCCAAGCGTTTTTCAAAAGAACATACAAGCTTGAGTTTGCTGAAAATCAAATCCGGGCAACTGTAGGCGCGCTTCACGGCATGTATTTAGCCCTCCAGGTTCTTCTTGATCCAGGCGATGAGGTCATTATTCACGAGCCTTATTTTTCGCCTTATAAAGACCAAGTTTTAAATTCTGGTGGTAGTCCCGTATTTATCCCAACCTATGAAAAAGATAATTTCATGATTAATACGGGCATTTTAGAAGCTGCCATTACAGACCGGACAAAGGCGCTCATTTTAAATTCACCAAACAACCCAACTGGAGCTGTATTTTCAAAAGAAACACTTGAAAAGATTGCAGAACTTGCGAAAAAGCATAATTTCTACATTCTTTCCGATGAAGTTTATGATGGTTTTTGTTTCTATGAAGATTTCATACCGATGGCTTCCCTTGCGCCGGAACACACGATTACTTTCGGCAGCATGTCTAAAAATTTCGCGATGACCGGATGGCGACTCGGATACATGATTTCCCCGTCCTATATCAATGAAGCCGCTAAGCTTCTTAATGAAGGCATCACCTATTCTGCGCCAACGCCTTCACAGCGGGCCGCAATTTACGCCCTTAATCACGCAGAAACGCTTATTCCGAAAGTAGCTAATACTTTTAAAGAGCGACTCGAATACGTCCAAAAACGTGTAGCAAAAATTCCTTATCTGTCGCTTCATCCAGTAAAAGGTTCGATTTATGCTTTTTTAAACATCAGCCGAACTGGGATGGATTCAGTTGCTTTTAGCGAATATCTTTTGCAAGAAACACAAGTCCTCATAATCCCTGGACGCGCTTTTGGAGATAGCGGTGACAATTATGTTCGCCTCGCCGCCACCCAGGATCTTAACGTCTTAAAAGAAGCGTTTGACCGCATGGAACGCTTGACATTCAATTAACAAAAAAAGTGTTTGGGACATAAAACAAAAAAGAACAGAATCGTCAAACATACCATTTTACAAATGGCTTCATTGAACGATTTCTGTTCTTTTCCTTTTAGCTAGTTAGCCTCATTTTTTCATTTTGTCTAAGCCTCTTTAAAAATGATAAACATATTTTGTATATTGATGTCCCTTGTTTTGCATCACTGTCATCCATACCTTCGTAAGATCCGTAACATCTCGTGATGGTGTCTCAAAAATAATTTGGCAAGGGATCGCTTTTCCGAATTTAAAAACCGCAAAATGCCCATCTTCATTCAAAATATCTAGCGCTTGCCCCGAACTTGCTTTTTCTGACGAAAGAAAAATTTCTCCCAGCAATTGACTTCTTACATTTTGATGCTTTTTGTTTTCGATCAAAACAGAAACAATCAGATTCGACCAAGCCAGTTCTCCAGCTTTCTTTTGCTTCTCCTCTTTCACACCAACCACTTTTAGCTTGTAATCAGCCGTTTCTACCCACCTATCTTTCACAAGCTTCTTCTCACTCATCGTAAAATCACGAAATGGTTGGTTTGCATGTTGATATCCCAAAATAAGTAAAACTCCTAGCACTAGAACTACAGGTATCGCTACCAATAATTTGATTTTGCTCATTTTTATACCTCGTCTTGTTTGTTTGCCAGTTTTCCATTTTTTATTTCAATCACTTCATCACAAATCCCCTCCAAAAAGAACCGATCATGACTTGTTAAAATTAATGTCGCCCCACTTCCCCTTGCTTCCAGTAGTAAGTGTTTTAGATTTTCAACACTCTCTTCATCTAATCCATTTGAAGGCTCGTCTAGAATAAGTAATTCTGGATTTCCTATCAAAGCTTGAGCAAGTCCCACTTTTTGCTTCATCCCAAGTGAAAACCGCTTCACACGCCTTTTATCTTTCGGGTCAAGCCCGACTTTTATTAGCAGTGCGATAAGCTCCTTATCCGTTATCTGTTCCTCTTTTAATGCCGCAATCAATTGAAGATTTTTATAGGCGTTGAATTCAAAAACAAGTGAAGGGTTTTCTAGTAATAATCCTGTAGAAACAGGAAACCGTTTTTCAGCTAAAATTGGCTCACCGCAAACTTCTACTTTCCCATCGCTTAATCGAATCAATCCAAGAATGGCCCGTAAAAGCATTGTTTTCCCCGAACCATTTGTCCCTCTTAATCCGTATATCGCTCCTTTTTGCAAGGTTAATGTGATCCCTTCGAGTACCGTTTGGCCTCTTATTTTTTTTGTCACATTGAACAACTTAATATAATCCATGTTTTCCCTACTTTCTCAAGATGTCTTTTTGCCTATAGATAAAAATAGCAAGATAAGTAAGTAATAAAAATACAAAGAGTGCCATAAACAGCATTTTAATACGTGTTAGTTCCGTATAATCTATCCATCGACTACTGAACGTAGCATTAACAATAGAGTAAAACAGATAAAATCTTGTGGACAAAATCAGAATGATACATGTGAGTAAAAGCGCTGAAATTGTGTTAAAAACAAGCTGGACCACAACTCCTAAAACGTTAAATAGTAAGAGTGCAAGCAATAAGAAAGCAAGTTCTTCCAATTGATTTAAGCTATACTGCCTAGTTTTAAAAAGTGAAAACACGACATTTAAACTAGCAAATACAAACCAATATATCCCCGCAAAACTCATAACAGTAAGTAACCTACTGATGATGATTATTCGGCGATTCATCCCGTTTGCAATAAACACGGCTTTATCTTGCTGTTCTTCTCGACCAAGATAATTATAAAGATGGAAAAACTGGATAAAATAAAAAGCAAACCAGAGGATGGGAAATTGATAAAAGTTATTTTCTAAATCTACTTTTGAAGGACCGCTTAACCATTTGTCCAGTAGATTTTCATTCTCACCTGCTTCACTAGCCTGCAGAAACATAAGCAAAAGCAACAAAATGGATGAGCATACAATTTTCCATTTCTCCCGTAAAAAATAAACACTTATTTCTTGCTTATAAAGTTTGAAAATCATTTTCTCACATCTTTCTTATAAAAAATCACCAAAATACAAGCAAGAAGCAGACACACTTTCCCAATGATTTCAAGTTGTTCCGTTAATTGAATGGTGAGATCAAAATTCGTGATTTTCGCAAATGTTATTTTCCAAAAAAAGCTTAAAACAAGTTTCCCTGATATAAAAAGAGCATCACAAACGAGTATTGAATAAGTGAGTATCAAGGCCATTCCCTTGTTTTTAATTAGGATAAGGAAAAATAAATAAAGAAGTGCTAACAGTAAAAAGGCTTCAAGCCAAATTAAAGCATAAAAACCGCCCACTACCAGTAAATCAAGCCCTTGCAAATGAAGAAGTATATATAGATAAAGCACATATTGCAAAATGCACGGTAGTAAAATGACTACGAATGCTATGACAAATTTGATAAAATGAAAAGTTAAATAAAGTTGCCTTTTCCTGTAAATAGCCATTTCTAGAACACTCACATCAGGCAAAATGGCTAGAAAGATGAGCAAACAAGGGATAAAAACAAATAGGATGCTGGCTAAAGGATTTAAGGTTATTAAAACTTGCACATCCGGAAGAGCAGCACTAGACTTTGCCTGCAAAAAGGTGAAAATGAAATAAAGAGTGGTGAGACCACCAAAAAGCAAATAAATTCCGTAAAAGTGAGACAAGCGGATTCTTGCAAATTTCAAACTCTCAAAATGCTTCATTATTTTTAACTCCACGAACGTATAGAAATAGTGTGACCAAAAAAAGGATTCCCCCATAAAGAACGATCGCTAAAAAACTTTTATCATACGTTGTGATCGCTTCTGGCAAAAAGCCAAAAGGAGATAGAGCCATATTTTTCATGACAAATGAGTTCACCGCAATACTTAAAAGTTGTAAGCAAAAAGGAAGCAGTAAAATCACCATTTTATTTTTTATATAAAAGGAAGCTGCAAGCGCAAAAGTTACAAATAGTCCTGCAAATACAAAGCTAATGGCAATATTGAAAAGAGCATATACAAGAGGATGTGCATAAAATAAATGGGGAAATAAATCACCACTTCCTTCATAAATTCCAAGGTTCACATTGATAAGCGGGTCTGGTTTTAAGTTTGGAAGTAATAAAAAACAACCAATCAAATCTATAATCAGTGGGAGTGCAACAACAACTGCACCCGTTAAAAAAGTTTTCAAGAACAGCATCGAAAAGTATTTTTTTCGCGAAGAATTCAGTAATACATAGCAAATTAAATGGTTTCTTTTATCTTCTAAAAAAATAGTCGAGGCAGAAAGCGAAGCGATAATCGGCAAAAGTAGATAAAAAAGGAGCATTAAAGCGCTTGTACCTGAAAAGTCCATTGAAAGCCAGGCAGTATATGGAGTAAAAGTGACATGTTTTTTAACAGACAATCCGTAAACTTTTAAAAGGTGAGCACTAACAATTGCTAAACCTATCAAAAGGGCGAACAGTCGCTGATTTGTCTGTAATCTCAGCTTTAAAAAATGGGTCATCGATATTGTTTTCCTCGTTTCTTGGTGTGTTAAATGGACATTATTAAATCAAATGACGAGCGCTTAGTAGCTTATCATCGTCTTGAATCTGGACTCCATACCCCCCACATAGCAAAAGATTCAAATCTCGCAGATTCAAATCTTACTTTTATTGGATAATAGTTATTCCATTCAAGCGCCTTATTGTATAAATGTAGTGGTTTATTTCCCAATCGTTGTTTATAAACATGTCCATCTGATACGTCTTTCCCATCGCCAAGTGCAGCCCAAAATTTAGCATAGGTATTCAAACTACTCCCTGTGACTTTATTGTAATAGGCACTGGTGTTAAACTTCATTCTTGCTGGAGAATGGTCATAAGGACTCCAAAATCTGTACTCATTATGCCATCTTGTATCTGCTGTATTTCCTTTAGCAAAAGCAGTTATCGAGCCACTAATAACTAATAATAAAAGACCTAGCATAACTAATAATCTAATTTTTTTCATGTTGCTTCATCTCCTCCTGATGGTATTATTGTTATGTATTATCTAGATTAAGCTCTCACAATTGTTTTGAATTATACATGCCCTCATTCAATAAAGCAATACCTTCCTTTGACCAAAAATGGCTTTATAACACCATTTAAAAGCACATAAAATTAGATTTTTTTATCTTTTTTTGCGTATTTCTCATCCAAAGGCATAAAAAAAGCTCTAAAAATTAGTGTTTAATTTTTAGAGCAAAATTTTTATTTAATTGGCAAAAACTTCTTCCAAAGGAATGGAATCAAAATCTGGAAAAACTGGTACTCCTTCTGGAAACTGAATGTTCGCCGTCGCGGCATTTGGAACAGCCAAGACTTTCAATCCGGCTTTTTGCGCTGCGATGACGCCATTTAGCGAATCTTCTACGGCATAAATACGTTTACTGCCTAATTTTGCCGCTGCTTGAAGGTAAAGCGCTGGGTCTGGCTTTATTTGCTTCACATCATCAGCTGTTTGGATGGTTGTAAAATGTGAAAACAAATGAAATTTCTTCAAAATTGGTTCTACCCATTCTCGCCCAGAACTCGTGGCAAGGCCAATCTTAAAGCCATCTGAAACCGCATAATCAAAAACTCGCTCAAAACCTGGTCGAAGCTCTAACTGCAGAATCCCATTTGAAAGCTCCTCCGAAACATGTGACGTAAAAGCTTCCACATCAAACTGACCATTCGTAGCTTCCGTTAAATAATGATGCAGTGGCTCTTCTGTCGTTCCGATGATCTGCTCATATATCGCAGCTGGAACTTCAATTCCATACGTTTCTTTCACATATTTCATTGTCGCGTCATGCCATAAATTCTCCGTGTCAATCATCGTTCCGTCAAAATCAAAAATAATTGCCTTCAAATCGCACTTCCTCCTTTTTCAGGTGAAATCATTTTTATTATAACATAGACCTAATTACTTTTCTTTCATTATAAAAACCCAAAAATCAGGGTTGCAATTTCCTCAAAAAACGAATATTATAATATAGTAATCATTAATTGTTCGTAAATGATATTAAAGGGAGTGTCCAAGTCTTATGTTTCGATTAAAAGAAAACGGAACGGATGTAAAAACAGAAATTGTTTCAGGCTTTACTACGTTCTTAACGATGGTTTACATTATTGTTGTAAACCCTGCTATCCTTTCTGCCGCAGGTGTTCCATTTAATACTGTCTTCATGGCAACTATTATCTCTGCCGTTGTAGGTACGCTATGGATGGCCCTTTTTGCCAACTATCCAATTGCCATCGCACCAGGTCTTGGCATGAATGCTTACTTCGTGACAGTCGTCACCACCCAAAAAATGGATTATTCTGTTGCTTTTGCTGCAGTTTTTGTGGCTGGTATCATTTTTCTTATCTTATCGTTAACACCTTTCCGTGAAAAAATTATTACGGCGATTCCACATAATTTAAAAGCTGGTATTACAGCCGGAATCGGTCTTTTTATTGCATTTTTAGGTTTTCGTATGACAGGAATCATCGTCAAAAACGATTCCAACTTAGTTGGACTAGGCAACCTCCATTCGCCTGAAGCTTTACTAGCTATAGTAGGACTTTTAATCACACTGATATTTCTTGCGTTGAATGTCAAAGGCGCTTTATTTATCGGAATGATCGCTACAGGAATTATTTCTTTCTTCACAGGCGAACTTAAATTTACAGATGGCTTTGTCAAATTACCACCAATGCCAGAATTTGTTTTCACTAATCCGATTCATGCTTTTTCAGATGTCATCTCACATAGTTTGTACGCCGTCATTCTCTCGTTCCTGTTAATCACAATTTTTGATACCACAGGAACAATGATCGGGGTTGCTAAAAAAGCAGGCTTGATGAAAGGCGAATCGCTACCTAATGCCAAACAAGCATTGTTAGGGGATGCAATCGCAACAACTGTCGGTTCAGTTTTTGGTACAACACCAACAAGTGCATACGTTGAATCCTCAGCTGGTGTAGCTACTGGTGGGCGTACAGGACTTACGACACTTACAGTTTCCATTTTGTTTGTTGTCTCCGCTTTTTTTGCACCGCTTGTTGGCGCTGTTTCTGGTATTTCCGCTATTACTGCCCCAGCACTTATCATTGTTGGAAGCATGATGATTGGCGCTGTAAAAGAAATTGACTGGGACACATTAGATGAAGCTTTCCCAGCTTTCCTTGTCATCCTTGCAATGCCACTTACGTCAAGTATCGCGATTGGCCTTGCTTTCGGCTTTATCTCGTACCCGGTTCTTAAAGTCTTCACTGGTAAATGGCGTGAACTGAACTGGTTCCTCATTTTGATCGCTATTTTATTCTTTATTCTTGTGGCTTTCTTGCCCCATTAACCCTGAAGCGCCTGTAAAAGTTGCAGGCGCTTTTAGCTGGACAAAGCTAGGCACATTTGCTATAAAGAAAGTAATCTCTAGAAAAGGATGTCATCGCTTTGTACTTAAAATCATTTCTTGCAGGAATCGGTATAGCTGTGCTTACTTTCCTTGCAAGCTTCTTACTTCCTAATTATACGCTCGCTACGATGTTTTCCTTTGTAGCTATGCTGCTAATCTTTATTTCAATTGCTTGTTCTGCCTTCGTCTCACTTGGCGGACGTAGTAACCGTGAAGCGCGCAGCAAACAGCTTCGCTGGAGCATCATGCTTTTCTTGGCGGCTGTTCCCAACTTTATTGGATTTATTGTTAGCTACTATCTCTAAACAAATAAAGCCATTCTATTTTCATCCTAATCGGAATGAAAGTAGAATGGCTTTTTCTTTTTTAATCAAAAGCAGCAATGAAAGCTTTTAAATAATCCGGTAAATCCGGCGGACGCCGACTCGAAACAATATGTCCATCTGTTACAACCGGCTTATCATGCCAAATTGCTCCCGCATTAGTTAAATCATCTTTAATGCCTGGCGTGCTCGTTACATTGACACCCTTTAAAATGCCTGCAGATGCAAGAACCCAGCCCGCATGGCAAATTTGTCCGATTGGTTTTTTCTGTTCATCAAAATAGCGAACAAAATCTAAAACTTCATCGAAACGACGTAGTTTATCTGGAGACCAGCCACCCGGAACAATGATCGCATCATATTCTTCTTTTTTAATATCTTGAAAAGCAAAATCTGATGTCGCAGGTACCCCGTATTTCCCGTGGAATACACGTCCTTTTTCTTCCCCTACAAGATCTACTGTTGCACCCTCTTCTCTAAGTCGCAAAACCGGATACCATAATTCTAGATCTTCGAAGTCATCGCTTATAAGAGCAATAATTTTTTTACCCGTTAAAGTCATTCTATCAGCCCCCTTCTCCTAGTTTTAGTATAACAGGAGCCAATCCTGAACAAAAATCATCTGTTTACGACAAAAAAATACGCTGGACAAAATGTCCAGCGTCGCCATCATGCTCGAGTGTCTATGCATAACGGGATGAGGCATAGACAGAGACTACATGGCAAATGAGATGAATGAAAACAAATAATGGTTCGGTGTTAAAACAGATGATTAACAAAACGTTAATCTATTGGAAGATGGATACACCGAAAGCCACTATAACCATGATAGGGTCTTATCCCCATGAAAATCAAAAAAAATTTTTAACTTTCATCGGGATAAAACTCTATATATTCATTGTACTATTCTTCTTAAAAAAATCAAGTGTCTAATTTGTGGATTTTTTGTGACAATCCAAAAAACACTTCGAAAATAAAAGAATAATCGTACACCAGAACATTCTACCTAATTGTCTAATAAAAATCCAGTAAAAAGACTCATCCACAATAAAAGGTTATCAATCAAAGATTTCGATGAACATCCAACTTAAAATCGCAACAACTGGAATCAGCACCCAAAACTGTCCGCCTAAAAAAGAACCTGTACGTTCTGGTTGCTGTTTGAGGTCATAAACTTGCTGTTTTAAATCAAGAACCTCTAACTCTAAGTCTTGCACCTTATCCTCTAATTCATAAAGACGTTCTTCCATTTTTGCTAACCTCCCTTTTCTATCTATTTTATTATAGCTAAGCAACGCCTCGATCGAATCCTTCTTAAGGCTGATTTTCCACAAGCAAAAGCGGCATGTCTCCTGCAAGAGAGACATGCCGCTTTAGATTTATTTAACGAATTCCAAGTGCGATCTTCGCATAACGTGACATTCGTTCCTTTGTCCAAGGTGGATTCCAAACGATATCGACATGTGTATCTTTCACTTCTGGAATATCAGCGAGTGCCGCATGAACTTGATCTGTTAAAATACCAGCAAGTGGACATCCCATTGTTGTAAGAGTCATCGTAACCGTACACAGTCCGTCCTCATCCAAATCAACATCGTAAACAAGACCGATATTCACAATATCTATTCCAAGTTCTGGGTCAATTACTTGCTCCAGTGCACCCATAATATTTTCTTTAAGTTCCTCATCCATGAAGAGCGAACCTCCTTTTGGCTGTTTGTAGAGACATTGTAACACAACTTCCAGTGATTTTCATCACTTATAAATTCTTTTGGAAAAACGCGGTGGTCCGATCGATGCCATCAATCGACACCTTATGTTTAGCGTATTCGTCAGTGACGAACTCCACATTCTCCGCACGGTTTTCTGAAGTAAGCGTATCAACTAGTTTTTCACTATATTTAAAGGGCACAACATCATCCTTTTTGCCATGCCAGAGAAGCAGTGGCCGATTTCCCAAACGTTCCAAATGCTTACTTAAATCATAAGGCTCAAGTTCGGCAATTCGCGCTTCGACGTCATAAGGAAATGTCATCCCCTCTGCTTCAGCTGCTGAAACAAGCTCCCTTGCAAACGCTTCGTAATAAGCACTTCCCATCAAACTAACAGCAACTTTCACAGTATCAAAACGAGCTAAAATCCCAAGCGTTGTAATAGCTCCCATCGAAACGCCAGCGACGCCAATTCGTTCTTCATCAACTAAGCTTTTAGCTACTAGTTCTTGACGCAAATCATTAAATTCTTCAATATTTGCTGTAACCGTATCCCAAAAATACATCGCTTGTTCGGAAGACGTAATAGTTCCCTTACGCTCACCGTGAAATTTTGCTTCTGGCAAAAAGACTCGGAATCCTCGTTCTGCTAAAAAATATCCATAATGGAGATAAAGTTCCTTTTCTGATTGAAATCCGTGATAAAAAAAGACCGTCGGCAATTTTTCTCCTTGTAAATCGTGCCTCACAACATGAAGTAGTGGAATATTTTTGACTTGCTCATTCGTTACTTGAATCACTCTTACAGCCTCATTTCTATACATTTTTGCGAATTCACTGTAAAACCTCGCCCATTTACAAAGCACCTTTTACAGTCTATCATAGAGATACCTCCATTTTAGCACGAAAAAACAAAGCGTCGCTAATAAATGAATTCATAAATAAAGGAGTCAATGATGGATAAAAAATTAATTGTATTAGACCTTGATGGAACAACTTTAAAAGAAGACCAAACCATTTCAGCGCGTACTAAAAGCGCTTTAACCAGAGCACGTGAAAAAGGGCATGAGGTGATGATTGCAACCGGACGACCGTTTCGCCTAAGTAGCCAGTATTATCGCGAATTAGAATTAAAATCACCCATTGTTAATTTCAACGGAGCTATTTTGCATCATCCACTTGATGCTTCGTATACAGGAAGCTACCACCAAGCCATCGACCTTGCTATAGTCCACGAACTGCTTGATTATACAAAACAATTCTCACTTTCAAACATAGCCGCAGAAGTGGAAGACAGTGTTTTTCTGGCTCGTGGCGACGACAGCGTACCCGCAAATTTTAAAACAGGAACCGGCGAGGTTTACATTGGTAATTTAAGAACCCAAATTACGGCGAACCCTACATCCGTGCTTTTCTTTGGACAAACTGAACAGCTAAACACAATCAGTCGCCATCTGGACGATGCTTTATCGCATGTTATTTCCTATCACACATGGGGAGCTAGCTGGCCAGCAGTAGAAGTAGTAAAGCACGGTATCCACAAGGCGATCGGCGTTGATAAAGCCGCTAAAACACTCGGTTTTGAAACTAAAAATGTGATTGCTTTTGGCGATGAAGCAAACGATCTTGAAATGCTAGACTATGCCGGTGTTGGGGTCGCAATGGGAAATGCTGTAGACGCGGCCAAAAACGCAGCCAATACCGTGACAAAATCCAATGAAGAAGATGGAATTGCTATTTATCTAGAAGAAAACTTATTATAAAAAAACTGTTGGAGCGCTATAGCACTCCAACAGTTTTTAAAATAGCGGTGATCCGCCTGATAAATAAAAGCCAAGCGAAATTGTGATAATCACAGCGACCACAAACAAGACTAAGAAAAGTCCAGTTGGTCGTTTTTTCTTTCGAAAACTAAGTAGCATTTCGATTACCCCAATTGTTATAACGCCCATCAAAATCTTGAAGATGGAAACAAGCCAGCTTGTTTCCAAGCTATACTGAATCATCATGATTCCGCTCAAAATCAGCACGATATAAAATACTCGGTCAATCATCGCAAAAATTGTAAAACTCTTCTCGGATTTTGGATAGCAGATCCAAGCAGCAATCGTCAAAATAATGATGGCAACCCAAGAAATCAAATGAAGATATTCCCACATAAATTTGTCCCTCTTTCTATCACTTTAACTTCAATAGCATTATCATATCACGTAGCGAAATGGAACTCAAAGTTCAAGTAGATCCTGGCTATCAAAGAAATATAGATATGCTCCCGTAACAGGCTTCTCAAGAATCGACTCTAACGCCTGCCGGTACAATTTTAGTTGTACCTCATAGCGTTTTTTCATCTCCGCCATGGCACTTTCCCGGCTTGAATATTTCTCCCGAATTTGGTCTGTTTTATAATCCACGAGTATCACGTGGTCAGCATAAACGAGAATTAAATCCACAACCCCTTGAACAAGAACTGGGCTATCTGTTTTTGCTCCTGGATTAATTTCACGAGCTGGAATTTGATAAACAAATGGGACTTCTCGTTTAATTTGGCTGGTGGGATCAAATAAAGCTTGTCCTAGTTCCGTATCAAAAAACGCCTGAATTTGTTCAATTTGAATCGCTTGTTTCTCGATTTCCGTCAGCTTCTCTTCATCAACCATCTTTGCAAAGAGCTGTATTAAACTTTCCTTTGTTGGTGGTGTATCAAGAGGAATAGCTTGCATCACAGTATGCATCGCTGTCCCGATTTCTGTACTCGTCAGTTTTTTTTCTGCTTGCAAAAATTTAGGACGTTCAAGAGATGCTCCCTTCAAAGTTTGAACAAACCGGTCATCGCTGAAGCTATCTTGAATTTGAAATTGCCGTTTCAGCTCCGTTACCGATTGCTTCGAATAAATCTCAGTTTCTGTTTCATGCGGGTAAACAAACTCGAGAATCTTTGCAATTTCTGCTGTATCCTTCCCAATCGGAACCGCTTGAAAGCCCTGCACTTCCTTCATAAAATTATCAGACTCTGCTTTTTCTGTAGCAGGCATCACCATTTCTTGCGTCAAAACAGCCACCTTGAGTTTCATAGAGGTCGGAAGAGGCGAAACGGTCTCTGAACCGCTTGAAATAGTTTGCCGTAAAAAATCAGGATGCCGTACAAACGCGCGTCCAACCCAGTCGAGATATGTCGAAGCACTCAAACGCGCACTTGCTGGAAGAAGCGTTTCCTCTGTATCTTTCACTGCAAGAAAGTGCGCCAATGTCTCTTCCCACTTCGGAACGGTCCCTACTAAAATGAGTTTTTCTTCCGCACGTGTTAAAGCCACATAGAGAACTCGCATTTCTTCTGCCAGCATCTCACGAGTCTTTTTTGCCTTCACAGCACGCTGCATAATTGTTGGATAAGTAATTCGCTTTTCTGTGTTCGTGTAGCTCGCCGCAAAGCCAAAATCTTTATCCAGCAACGTTTTTGCAGTAATATCGCGGCGATTAAATTTGCGATTCAGTCCTGTCAAAATGACAACTGGAAATTCCAAACCTTTACTAGCGTGAATTGTCATCATCCGAACAACATCTTCTTTTTCTCCAAGTGTTTTGGCTGTTCCTAGATCTTCACCGCGAAGCTCTAGCCGTTCAATGAAACGGATAAAGCGGAAAAGTCCACGAAAAGCCGTTTTTTCATACTGCCCAGCTCGTTCATAAAGGGCCCGTAAATTAGCTTGTCGCGTTTTGCCACCCGACAGCCCACCAACGAATTCATAAAACTGCGTATCTTCATAAATTTGGCTGATAAGTGCGGTCAAGCTTTCACGAATTGACAAGTCGCGCCATTTTTTCAGCATCGTCAAAAACTCGCTCAGTTTTTCTGATAGGGCATCTCCATTTTCTTGCACATATTCTTGTAACCCCGCAAAGAAGTAGCCTTGTTTTTTCTGCAAACGAATTTGAGCAAGTTCTTCTTCTGTAAGTCCAAAAATGGGCGAGCGCAAAACAGATGCAAGCGGAATATCTTGGTACGGGTTATCGACAAGCTTAAGCAGTGAAATCATGATAGCCACTTCGATCGCTTCAAAATATCCGGTTTGACTGCTTACATAAAAAGGAATATCCCGTTCCCGCATAGCTTCTTCCATATCGGTTGCGCTTGTCATCGAACGCGATAAAATGACGATATCCCGATATTCAACCGGACGAAATTGTCTTGAACTTTTATCAAATATTTGAAAACGCGATTGAACAAGTTCTTCAACACGGCAAGCAATAGCGCGCGCTTCTAATTGATCTTTTTTCATTTCATCAGCTGCACTGACTTGCTCACTTTTCTCTTCCTGATCACGATCCACAATCAAGAGTTCTGTTTCCATACCATCAGCTGCTTCATAGTTTGCTCCAAGATAAAGCTCAGCATCCGCATCATAATCAATTTCCCCGACGTTTCGATCCATAATCTGTCTAAAAATAAAATTAGTGGCCTCTAAAACCTCTGCTCGACTGCGAAAATTTTTCGATAAGTCGATCTTCATGCCTCCATTTGCGCCTGATTTCGAATAGCGTCGATATTTTTCCATAAACAACGTTGGTTCCGCCAGCCTGAAACGGTAAATGGACTGTTTAACATCACCAACCATGAATAAATCGCCAGAAGCTTCATCTGGAATCGTCACTAACGAAATAATCATTTCTTGCACAAGGTTTGTATCTTGATATTCATCGACTAGCACTTCTTGAAATCGCTCCGTAAGTTCGCGTGCGACGATGGATTTTGACCCATCTTGTTCCTGTAAAATGTCCAAAGCCAAGTGTTCCAGATCACTAAAATCCAGTACGCCTTTTTGCTCCTTCGCTATAAAGAATTCAGTCGAAAATCGTTTTACAAGTTTAGCAAGTGTTTTCACATCGCCCTGCATGCTAGCAAGATCTTTCAAATATTCTTTTTCTTTACGCTTAAACAAGCTTTCAGCAATGCCTTGAACGGCCTTTTTAGCCGTATCTCGAGCTTTTTTGGCTTGCTCAATTAACGCTTGATCCAGTTCCTCTTTATTTTTAAGCGTTGCGATTCGTTTAAAAGAGACCGCTTGAAAAGCTTCTCCTAGCTCATCAAACGTCGCCTGTTGCATTATCTCTTGTAAGCCTTCCACTTGTCTAAGATCATCTTGAAATGTTTCTAAATAGCCTGCTGGACCTCCTGGGGATTCACTGAGATGCTTAGCAAGTTCTAGTTGATCTTTGGCTTTTTCAATTTCCGCTTGAATCGTCTCAATAATCACCGGATAGTAAGGTAAATCGCTAATTTGCTTGCCTTCTGTTCCCTGATAAAACGAAACCATCTCATCTAACCACTTAGCTGGATCAGGATTTGCTGCTGAGAAATCATAGAGTTTCGAAATGAGATCAGCTAAATTTTGATCCGAACGATCATCTGTTACCGTGTCTGCTAAATGAAAAAATGCTTCGTTCCCTTCTTCGGCAAACTCACGCTCTAAAAACGCATCCAAAACTTCATCTCGCAAAAGCATGCTTTCCACTTGATCCATCAAGCGACAATCAGGATCGACTTCTGTACGATAATAGTATTTTCGAATCAAATCTAAACAAAAAGCATGCAACGTAGAAATAGTGGCCGTGTTAAGCAGTGCAATTTGTTTTTTCAAATGAAGCGAATCCGGATTTTTCTCAAGTTCCGCCTCAAGAGCTTGCCCAATCCGATGCTTCATTTCAGCCGCCGCTGCATTTGTAAAGGTAACCACTAAAAGTTCATCCACATTACAAGGAGTTGTCTCATCAAGTAAGCGACTAATAATTCGGTTAACAAGTACAGCCGTTTTCCCAGATCCTGCCGCCGCTGCAACTAAAATATTTTCTCCACCCGCATGGATAGCTTGCCACTGCTCATCCGTCCAAGTTGCGTTTTCTGGTTTTTCAGGAATTGGTCTCATCCGTTTCACCTCCCTCTTCTTTCATTTTTTCTAGAATCGTCTTAGAATCTTCATTTTTCAAATAGCGATATTTTTCGCTTTCCGCGCCTGGATCGAACTGGCAAACTGATCGGAAAGGACAAAACTGGCATGGTGTCCGGTCTTGCATATTATAAGGATTAATCGCCACTTCGCCATCTAAAATTTTATTCCCAGCTTCTTGATATTTGTGACGAACAAAATGACGCATTTCATCAAATTCTGCTTTACTTGCAGTTTTTGAACGGGCACTTAAAGAACCATCTTTCTTAATTTCTGCTGGAATAATAAGCGAAGAACCACCGTTTTCTAATTCTTCATCCATGAGCGTAATCGTGACGGGGTCTCGTAATACAAGTCCTTTCATCTTGTAGCTTTTCTTCACTTCTTTTAAGAGTTCAGCCTCATCAAGCGGCGTATCAGCTGAAATCAGCTTATTGTGCATATGAAAATAGAGAACGCCTGCAGGTTCTGCTTGTTTTCCAATAAATTCAGCAGCATTGCTTACCACCACATCTAAATACGTGAGCATTTGTAGTGCAATACCGTAATAAATCTCCGGTAGCTTTAAGTCATGTGCGCTTGATTTATAGTCGATAATGCGAAGAAAGCTCCGTCCCTCTTTTTCCGCTTCATCTACACGGTCAATTCGACCTTGTAGCAACAGCTCGTGTCCACCTTTAAGTGGAATTTTCATCGCTGGAATTTGACTGCTCCTGCCAAAATCCACCTCTAAACCAACTGGCCGAAAAGCACTCACTTTCGCTTGTTCGTTCAAAACCACTGCCGCACGCGCAATGATATGGAAAAGTTTATATTTAATATAAGCCATTCGCTTTGTGCTTAAGAGGATTTCATGTTGTAATTTTGGCGCTAAATAATCCATTGCTTGTTCAGAAAGCGCGAGGCATTCCTCTTCAGTTAAATTGCCCCATTCAGTCCCGCGCCTTTTAAGTTCAGCTGAAATCCATTCCATCGCACCGTGAAAAATTTCTCCCATATCTACTGCTTCCAGTTGATAAGTTGCCCGTTCTTCGAGTCTCAAGCCGTAACGAGCAAAATGTTGGAACTCACAACTGAAAAATTTTTCCATCCGTGAAACACTAGCATGAATTTCTTTGCCGAATAACCCAGAAGCGGTTTCTTCTGCAAGAACGCCGGTATTGTTTTGATAAGTTAAACTGCTTAAAATCCGCCTTGCTCCCTTATCATTTTGAGTGACAAAATAATTATACACTTGCCACCAGAGCGGCATAACCGGATATCCACGTTTATACATACCAAGAACCGATGTAAGAAGTCCAAGCGTTTCTTCTCGCGTTTCAATATACGTTTTTTGTTCTTCTTCTGAAAGCAGACTTGGATCCGTTAAATAGACTTCCTCCGTAAGCTCACTAAAAATCGCCTTTATTTTGCGAATATAGTTCGAGGGAGCAAGCAACTTTCCTTCTTCATCCGCTGCCGGATAGCTTAAATAAAGCGCATCTTTTGCAGAAGTAAAGACGCGGTACGCAATAAATTCCTCATGGAGCAGCGCACGATGATTCGATGGCTTAAGCGAAATTCCTTGTTCTTGCAAAACCGCTCGATCTTCTTCTGATAAAATCCCTTTGTCACTTACTCGACGCGGTAAAACACCATCATTCAGACCCACAGCAAATACAACTTTTGCTTCCAGTAAACGCGCGTGTTCCATATCTGTCACTATCAACTGATCAAGCGCAGGAGGAAGGAGCGAAAATTCCAAAGCTTCCAGTCCTGTTTGAATCACTTCTAAGAAATCCTCACGTGTTAGTTCTTCTTCGCCAAGCACTTCTACAAACTCATCCAAAAGAGAAATGACCGCCTTCCAAGCTTGGTCATGTTCACGCGCAAGTTCAATAAACCCTTCTCTTTCAGCTCGTGCACGCCAAAGCTCCATCCGTTCAGCTGCCTGTACATACTCCAAATAAGCAAACAGACCTGCTGCAAACGATTTTCCTGTTGCTTTAGGCGCTATTTGTTCTTCTAAAAAAAGAAATGGTTCTGTAATCAAATTCCGCACTTCATTGATACGCTCTTCCATCTCGAGCTCTGCATCCGTTTGAACGCCAACGTTTGTGGCTAACCCACGTATTTTACGATAGTGCCATTTTTCACTGGCAAGAAAACGCTGCCTATTGTAGATTCCGTTTTCTAAGAGATAATTCTCAAATTGATCCACTTTGAAACGAAGAGCTTCTTGATTTTCTTCGAGCGGAAAAAGCATTTCCGTTCGCACAGCTTGAAAAAGCGGTTCGTATTGCCAATTTTGCGAAATAGCTTCCAAACTTGAACGAATAAATTCGATAAGAGGATGCCTTGCCATGCCACGTTTTTTATCCCAAAAATAAGGAATAGCATCTCGCGTCATTACAGAATGCACAATTTCTTCATAATCCGCCATATTGCGAATTAAAATAGCCATGTCAGAATAGCGATATCCGTTTGTTCGAACGAGTTTAGCTACTTCACGAGCCACGCCTTCAATCTCAGAACGGCGATTATTAGCTTGGTGTAAGCTTACACCATCTGGAGGCCCTTCAAATGTCTCAAACGTATTTCCACTCCACGCTTTTTCTAAACGAAGCAATCCTTCCTTAGCAGAGCGCTTAAAGCCAGTCAGGAAAATGGCCGATTCGATGCCGATACCTGCCACTTCGGCAATTTGAGAAACAGTATGGTAGGATTCCGAATTAAAATCAAACATACTAAATAAGTTGTTTCCCCCACTTAGTGAAGCCTGATCTAGTGATAAGGCGATTTTCACTTGATTAGCCTGTTTAAGTAGTGCCTCAACCACTGAAAGTTCTTGTTTTGAGAAGCTATCAAAACCATCTAAGTAGATAGAAGCATTTTGAATATACGAGCTATAAGGCATTTTATCAATTAAAAGCTTGAGATAATCTTCGCTTTCTAAAAATTTCCCGTATAGCTTTTCTTGATATTTTTCGAACAGCAAAGAAACATCCAACATTTTTTCTTTCGTTGCTGGATTTTCAATTTCCGTTTTAAAAGCCTCTTGTTCAACTTCATATTGTTTAAATTCCTTAAACAGTTCCGTCAATTCTTTATAAAAACCGCGTTTTTTAGCCGATTTATGGAAGACATGCAACTTATCTGCTTCTTCTTTCACAACTTCGCGCAACAGCATCTCTGTGCCTGTTCTTGTTAGAAAAGTTCTCCCAAGGCCACCTGTTTCAGATAAAACTCGCCAAGCAACTCGATTAAAACTATAAACTTGGATGTTCATAAAACCTTTAGCTTTTGTTTCGTTAAAAAGAAAGCGTTCCATTTGATACGTCATTTGATCCGGCACAATTAAAATCTGTTGCTCATTCGGATGTTGTTCTCCATTTTTTTTCATTTCTTGAATAAGCTTGGTTGTTTTTCCTGACCCTGCTTTGCCGAGTATAAATTGAAGCGTCATCTCATCACCACCGAACATATGTTTTTATTTATTATTGTAACGGATTTCCTGACTTCCGTAAAGTTACTAAAATTGAATTTTCATGACGCAAAAAAACTAAGATAGCCCACACTATCTTAGTTTTTCATAAAACTCATTTAAATTCCAGCATTTCCTTCTTTAATTTTAGCAATTTATTAGTAAGCTCTCCAAAACGTTCTGCATCTCCGTCATCAAGCGCCTGATCTATTTCAAGTCTTAGCTGTTCTTCTTTCCGTTTTTCTAGGAGCATTGTCATGTAGCATTCAATAAAAACGTTTGTCAGTTCTTTCTCGCCCTTTAATAGACCGACTTGATTCATTAATGAATTTGAAAAATCACGCATTTCCACGACTAATCACTCCTTTTCGGGATTTTCATGGCCAAGTTCGCTTGAAAAATGCTTAAATCGGCTTCAAAAATCATCAAAAGCTTCAAAAATTCAACTTTTCTAAATTCTACTGACGCCAGAAAACTTGTATGCTATAATAGCCAACAAATAACTAGCTGACATAAACAGATGGCTAGAAGTTTCTTATTCCAAACTTCTTTTCATAAATATTAAAGACAATCTTAGAAGGAGATGCTTGAAATGAAGAAAATGCAAGATCAGCAAATTTACGAGGTGAATCCTCATACGATGATTATTTTGCCCTATAAAGCAGGTGGGTCGCTTTACTCAGAGGTAATGGAACTTGGTTCTCACTCTATATCAAAGTTTACCCCCTTTGAATTAATTAAAACTAGTTGTAAATATTTTGGTGCCAATTATGACGGTAGAAGAATCCACGAGACACTAAACAACTATAAAAAAGCCCCGACTTTGTCAGGGCTTCAAAGGTCATTTTACTTTATCTTTATCCCATAATGGACAAGAATAATCAGTAGGTTTTTCATCTCTAACTCTGCGACGATTCCGCAAAATCATGAGCTGTGCTTTAATTAAAAACTCCATTCGTGCGTCAGAAAATTCATCAAATTTATTTACTCCAGAAACAGAAGCTCTTTCACCGGTAACATAAACTTCAAAAAAGCCATCTATATATTCAATTCTTATCTGATATTCTTCTCGATGGTTATTTTCTCCTGCAAAAAGTGAATACCTCAATGCCTTATAGCCTAACAACTCTATTGTGTCTTCCATTCTTTCTTTATATTCTTTAATTTCTTCGTTCAACTTATTTCAACTCCTTCATCAAACCTAATTTTTCATACCAATCGACTACAGTCCCTAGTTGTATTTGTGTTCCCCCTCCAGCACCAAACACTTCTGCTATTTTCCCTTGCTTCGGATTAGCTATATTTTCAACAGGTATCAATATACCTTTTTCAACATGATAAAGCTTAAGTTTAATACTATTAATATGAGTTTTTCTCCTATTCATCTTTCTTGTGTAGGTAAATATTTAGATAAATCAATAGGGTCTTTAACCGCGATTATTTCAACCTCAGAAGCCTCAACATCCTTTATCCATTCCCCTTGACTATAGTTTCTAAAGCCTGCAATATTAGGTTTGTCGTAAGATTCCACATACAAAGTAACAATTGTATGATCTGAATTTAACATTGCTTTATATCTTTCTCCTAAATAAGCAACCTCGTAATGCAAATCATAAGCATTCGTAAATAAGTCTAATTTATCAGTTGTGTCAATCACCAGTTGATAGTAATCCTGTCCCTTAAAATTTTGAGTAGACTCAAAGCCATATTCAAGATATTTTTTATCATTTTCAAAGATCGCAAGACCCTTGCTTGTTCCAATAAGCGGATATTCTTTATTTGTTGGTACAAACGTTACATACTTACCTGTATTTTTTAGTCTATTACTCATTTTAAACTCACCCACCCTTGAATATTATTTACTGGATCATAATCATAAATAGCCACTGTTACATCTTTTCCATCGATAACTTCATGAATAGTTGAACCAATATTTGGAGCCATCCCTTTACCACTTGATACTTCCCATTCTGGCACCACAGTGCCATTTTCACTAGCAGTAAATCCTGAGCCAGCAAAAGGCCATTCACTTGTCTTGGTTCCTCCAAAGTCTGGACTATAAGGAGTAGTTAGCTCCTTAATATCATCAGTAGTAAAATCAATATACGCGTAATTCCCATCCTTTTTAAATAAACTACCTGCATAATCTAATCGACTTGAATCAATAACGTCATTTACTTTAGATATATCTTTTACATATCTTTTCTCTGTTACAAAACCACCGACATTTGAATAATCTGGGTTCTTTATTATTCCATCAACGTATTCCAATGGAATGACCTTCCGCATATCACTTATTTTAGTTGGAATAGGTATTTCTTTGCGAATATCTTTTAGCAAATTTATCTCTTGCTGAGTTTTTTCTCGTTTTACATTAATTTTATTAAACTCCTCAACAGTTAATTCATGTTTCTTAAGAACTCTTTGAATTTCATCAGGAACCTGATAATGCTTTGGTTGTGCTTTAAAAGCTTTACCACTTTCATTTACTATATCATCTGTTTGACGTCCTCCGCCATTCAAATTCAGGTCATACTTTTGTAGAATCTCTTTCATTTTCTCTGTGGCATTGCTTACTCGAGATGGTCCACTTGGTGGAAGTGCACCAAATCCATCCGCTGCAAGTTGTCGCCTTGAGTTTAGATTCAAGTTGTTCTTAAAGTTATCGGCAACTTCCCCAACTTTATCCAGCCCTCTAGTGGCTCGTTCAACGCCTGTATGCATGCCTTCTTTAACAGTCGTTTTTAAACTATTAATCCGTGTTAAGGCACTTCTTTGCCCTAGCTTGAGGAAATCATCCGCTTTAGACGGAATACTTTTCATACCATGTAAAAGATTGTTGCTTAAACTCGCAAGCTTCGTTCCTGATCGGATCGCTTGTGTACCGCCTGAGAAAGCTTTCATCCCCGGTACAATATCCAACAGCGAAAAAGCGCCACGCATCGCTCTTTCTGATGTATCCAGTTCCCGACCTGTTAGCCAATCTTTCCCACTTACTGCCGCACTCATTTCTAAACCACCATAAGCCAAACCTAACGCAAGTCCTGCTGGCGGACAGAAAATACTCACACCTACAATGGCAACCGTCGCCACCACATTCACCCAGAACTCTTTCTTCTGTTGCTCATCTTTAATCGAGGTGTATGCAAAAGCGCGGGAATTAATCATGGCTGTGCGGAAATCTTTTTGACTCACATCTTGATCTTTATTTTGCCGTTTCCATTCTTCATATTGGACTTTCATTTGATCCGCATAATAATTATCCCCACTAAACAAATCGTCTAAACTGACTTCCTTTTTGGGAACTTCAATCTGTTCTTGCGTATAACTATTCGCATAGCTCGTGACGGTTGTTGTCGCACCAATCCGATTTTTCGTCGTGAATTTTGAAGCATCTAAATCCCGCATACCTTCCACAAATTCGTCTAACGCTTCATAAAAAGGTTGGTCAATCTTATCATTCACAAGTTCCCCAGCTTTTCCCGCAAAGTCATGTAAGACCTCAAAGTCTTCATAGAGTGCTTGGAGTTTGTGCTTGTTATCGGTGTGAGAAAAAGAGATCGCACCATCTGCATCCCATTTCGCAATATCCTTTTCCACTTCTTCTAGGTTCTTGGAGACATCTTTTAAACTGTCTATCGCCCCTTTTCCCCAAGCTCCTTTTCCAATGAGGTTTCCGATGCTTTTTTCTGCTTTTTCAAAATCATCTTCCTGATAATGAACATCTTTCACCAAATGCATTCACCTACCTATTTAGTTTTCTTCCAGTTTAGCATAAGAAAGAAAAAGAAGATGTAGATATTTTGTGAACTTTTTGCCGAAAGATATACAAAAAAGACCACCAACTTGTGGGAGCTGATGGTAAAAAGGGGTAAGTAATTGATGAATGGATAAAAGTAATCTTAAAGGATTCCCCTACCTAATGAGATAAGGGAACCCGTTACTTTACCCAAACTTACTATATCATATTTCCTTGTTTTATTGTGTGACAATTTTGTGAACTCTTGTTAAAAACATAAAAAAGACCGCCAACAAGCAGAAAACTCGTCACCAGCCTTTTTCAGTTTTGGAATCATTCAGAATAACATACCTCTAAAACTCGTTTAAACTATTTCTTTTTCGGCAATGGGTTTTGGAACCAGTCAGAATAACACACCTCTAAAACACACCACCAAGCATAATTAACTGAGTCAAAGTTTTGGAACCAGTCAGAATAACATACCTCTAAAACGAAAGTGTTGCAAAGAATAAGCGGCTAAGCGTTTTGGAACCAGTCAGAATAACATACCTCTAAAACTCTTTTTCTTGTGTTGGCAGTTCTTGGGACGTTTTGGAACCAGTCAGAATAACATACCTCTAAAACGAGATTTACATTTCTTAAATCTAAACGCACGTTTTGGAACCAGTCAGAATAACATACCTCTAAAACAATTGTTGCTTATATCGCAACACTGTCGCGGTTTTGGAACCAGTCAGAATAACATACCTCTAAAACCTCGGAAAGTTTTTCCGATATTTCGTAATCGCAGTACTTGTTCCTAGCAGAACTTCAATTCTGGTGGCTCTTTTATTGCTACGTTCCAAATCTGATAACTTTATGATAAATCTTTAAACTCAAAAAGGCAAGTTCTACTAATCAATCTTTTTCATGCACAAAAAAAGAACCCCGTCCAAAAGGCGAGGTCATGTACAGTAAGGTAGGTGACAATGAAATCACCCGTGCATAAGGGGGTGCTCATGCACACATTCATTATAAGGAATAGCTTTTGTTATTTCAACATATAATTAGCTGTGTAAAACATTTTTTTCTGCTTGGAGAACCAAGCGGATTTCAACCCAATTCGCTCTGGGTAATGGCTAAGTTTAGTCCCCGGCATATAAGTTAAGATTTCCCCACCATTCAAATCTTCGTTATCCCAAAAAATGGCAAAGGCTCGAATTGTCGCGGAATACTTATCGGTCCCTTTGATGGCTTTTACATTTCTCAAAAATCCATGGTAAATATATCCTGTCACCCATTTACCATTCTGTTTGACTTTGGTTTGATACCAGTATTTATTGTATTTACGAACTTGAATTTTTGTGCCCGTTTTCCAAAGGCGCATCGGTGTTTGACTTTTAAACTGCGGTTTAAGCATAAGTGGTGCTACATCTTGAACCGTTGCACGAATTGCGTTTGGGTTCCCCGTTGAACCTTTCGATGCCGCCACTAAGTCTTTTTCAAACTTAGCTTTCGAAATACCCCACTGTTTCAAATAACCATAGGGATCTGTATGCGTAGTTCCTCCGAGCTTTGCCCGTATCCAGTCATGCGATTTAATCCCTCGATTTCCTACACCACTTCCGCTATCCAATGTGATGGGAATACCCGCTTCTTTAGCTAAATTAACCAGTAATTGGCAATAAGCTGCATAGTCTTTTTGGAAAGTCGCCTTATCTTTTGCCCGACAGAGTTCCACTTGAGCATAGGCGTAGGCGTTTCCTTTCGAACCACATCCCCAGCTCGCATAGCCAGTAGGTGCAATCTGAACTACCCGTCCGCCATCGCCCACAAAATGAGTCACAAATGCGTTTTGCCAGTTTCGAGACATATAAGCCACTTCGTTATCAATCGTTGAATTGGGATTAGAAGTTTCATGTGCCACGATAAAGTTTTTCGCTTTTAGTTTTGTTTTCGGAAGTCCGCTGATTAGTTTCTTTTCAATTTGATACGCCATTATTTGTCCTCTCCTTTTAAACTCTCTTTACTTAGCGATAAGTCGCTATCTCCTAGACCCTTTGTCGTTGGATCAACGTAAGTAGCAATTAATGCAGAAAGCACTGCAATGATTGCCGCAGGGCTTTTTAGAAAGGTCATGAATGACAACCCCAACTGTGTCCAGCTATCTAAGTCTGACACCTGAAACCCGCCTGCACTCCAAATAATAGTAATGACTGGAATAATAGCTAACAGCCATGTTCGCCAACTCTTGAGTCTGATTTTCCAATTGATTTTCATTATTTTTGTTCCCCTTTCATTTCCGCAATATGTTTCCAAATTGTTTTGTCTTCTTTTTTCAGTAAAGCAATCTCTCTTTCTGTGTCTGCTTGGTTCTTGTCAATTTTCGTATGAATAGCCCCTCTGTCTGCTTTTGACTCTTTCATATCCTCACGTAACTCTTGAATCGTGACATTTAAATTGTCAATAGACTTATTCGAATCTTTGACCATGGAAGTCAAGGGGCTAATAATCGAAAACTTAATAACAAAGCCCCCAACCGTTCCCACAAACACAAGTAAGCTGATAAGCTCACCTATTGATAATCCCCAAATCCTCATACGCTATCACCCCAAATAAAAAAGCCTTATTCGGCTTCTTCCTGTTCTTCTTTCGCTTTAAAAATTTCATCTGCTTGATCTGAGGTGATTTTTTTGAGTTTCACAAACTTGTTGACTTCTTCGACACCATAATACCCACCTAGAAAGTATTCTTTCACTTTTTCAAACCAGTCAATCATTTATATAACCCCTTTCTCCGCTAAAGTCATTAATAAGTCTGCTTGATCTTGTTTGACGCTCTCAGAACTTGCTTCAACCTCTGCAATTTGTAAAAGAGTATCTGCGTTCTCTTGTTTGAGTTGTTCGATTTCTGACGGTTCTGCGGGTTCTAAGGTGCTCGGATCATCGCCAGCACTCCATTCTTGTGTTTTTATGTTAAAAACTGGGTTGATGGAGGGGACAGGCGGCGCAATGGTCGTGTAGCCTTCGGGTAGCTTCTCGTCATCTTCAATAAAAAGCAAGTCATCACGTTCAAACACGCCGTTTTCATCATATTTATATACTTTCATTATGCTGTCACCTCTTTTGTAAAGTATGAAATGCCATCTAGCCCCGTGTTGACATCAGCCGCACCAACCGCAACGATATTAATATCTCCGCCGCTCGATAGATATATGTTCGCGTGATTGCTTGCAGCTGTAGATTGTTGAGCGCCTGAAAAAAGTTTGTTCCAGTCTGTGTCTGGCGCAAGCATTGTTGGGACTGTCGCGCAAATACCTGTTCCATTTCCCGTTCCCTTCGCAACGATGCCGCTGACGCTAACCCAATAGCGATTTCCCATTTTCACATAACTCGCCGTAAGTGTCCGCGATGCTGTGAATCCATTTTTAGGTGTTAGGGTGACTTTTTGAACGGTTAACGAAGCATCTAATGCTGATTGAATTTGTGCAGTATCGACTTGCGGCATTTCCCAACCTTTCCAGCCATTAGCGTTTCCTTCTCGGCGGTTCACAATAACAACATTTGAGTTGTATGGCTGGAAAGTAGCTACTCCGTAACCACTTGTGCGCATTCGTAAGGTAAAATAACCGTTCGGATTCAGACCAAAGGGGATATTTATAGAAGTTGTAAGGTATCCCATAAATGATGTGTCAAACGAAGCATCTAAATTATTGAAATCTACGTTCGTTTTAAGCATGAGCTTCCCTGCTGAGTCCGTAAGTTGATAGGATTGAATTGGATCTGATTCAGTATAGACCTTCGAGCCGTTAACCATCACTTTCCCAATCGAACCGTCTCTTCTTGCCACTGAAATGGCGTTTTTCGGTGTGATGGTTCCCTTCGCGGACTTTTCAATACCATTAATTGTTGATTTGCTACTTGTGTAGCTTGCAGGTGCCCAGCCCTTAACGTATGGATTAATCGAGGTAATTGGCTCGAGCCCGAATTCGCCGTTCTCGCTCTGCACGCCTTCGCCGCCCACCGTAATTTCTAAACGGTTTGACCACACGCCAAATTCTTCCGCGAAATCTATAGTGATAACTGTCCCGTTTGGCTTTGCTCCCACATAGTGGAATAAATAACCATAGCGCACATTAAGCGCTTCTTGTGCGTCTAGATTAACAGGACCCGTAAACGTATCCCCTGTTTTTTTAGCAAACTGATCTGGATCAATAGCATCAAACTTCTGTTCAAGCTCCTGTGCTTCTTTCTGGAGCTCTGCGGTATCTGTTTGAAGTTGAGTCACTTTTTCTTCTAGTTCGGTTTTTAGGTTCTCAAATTGGTCGAGATACTCGCTTTTGATGTCTTCTAAATCAGAAATGTAAACATTCTCTATGGTATCTAAATCCTGATCAATCAAAGCACGATCTATATTAAAAGTGAATTTGTGCACGGAAAGAGATTGTTTCCCCTCGTTGTTATAGTGAATATAAACTTCACCATCCACTTTCCCGTAATGCTTCACTTCTTCTGCTGTCAACAAATAAGAAACAATGCTATTCTCTCGATCCACTTCCATATCTTTCTGTATTTTCAACTGATTTCCAACTAAATAGATAACAGCTTTTGCTGGTTCAGAAAGTGGTAATAGTGTACCCTCCTTTTTCACAACAAATCGGAGAAGTGCAGTATTTTCATCTTGTGTTGAAAAGGTAGCCTTCAAATTAATTGGTTGAACACCGTACACGCCCACATCGAGTTCAGACTGTACTTTTTTATAGACACTATTTAGCTCATTCATGCTCTTACCTCACCGCCTCCGCTTGGTCTATTCGGTGTGTCCGCTTTCCAAGTCACATTATTTGCGTTGTAGATCACCGAGGATTGTGGATATAGACCGATCGCGCTATTGGCACCATGTGTGGTTCCTTGTGCAATCACATCTGCCGCATTATAACCCCGAATATCTACGTTCTGAGAAGCAAAATAGCAACTATTCACATCTGCCTTACAAGCGTCAATAAACACAGCAGTAAATGGATCGATTGCTTTTGTGCTATACGCCATTCTGCACTTTTGCACACGAACAAATCCGCAACGGCTTGCACGAATGAAATAGTTTTTTGTTGTTCCCGCTGTGTTTGTTTCCTCAAGACCTGAAATATATACGCTTCCCACAATATCTTCTAAATAAAGACTTCTTACTTGAATGCCTGTGGGACCTTTTGATGGATCAACCGTTGCGTAGTTTGTAGATAAAATATTAATTTTAGCACCATTAATATTGGTCACCACAATATCTTCATCATATTTACCGGGATTCAACCAAATGTAAACGGTTGTACTTAACAATCGAGGCAACATCGAAACCGCTTTTGTAACCGTTTTGAACGGGCTATCAATTGCACCTGTTCCGTTTACATCATCACCCTTTCCAGAATCCACAAAGTATTCAATCGTCCCTTGATTCAGTCCGTAAATTCGATTAATTAAATCTTCCATCTCCAGATAACGATTATTCAAGTCTGTAATCTGTGTGGAAACCTGACCTACTCCGTCAGAAAGCGCTTGTTCAGCATAAGTGATTCTATCATGTAGCGTCTTAAAAGCTTGGCTAGGCGCAAGAGAAGAAGCACGAGCATCTACGACCTCTGTTATATTATCTCCTCCTGCTGCAATGACATTGTTTGAAGTTCTCACGTTTGCAGCATCTATCAAATTTTGAAGATCTTCATAACTTTTGCGCAGCAATTCAATATTATAATTATAGTCATCTTTGAATGCTGTACTAAAAAGCGGATTATCCATTTCTTTTAAACTATTTAAATCAACCAATTACATCGCTCCTTTCTTTTTAATGGCTTTTGCAAGTTGCGCCATAATATTTACAATCGTTTTCTTATTGTTGCTCAATGTTATTTCTGGAGCTTTTCCAGCACTAAAAGGGTATTGCTTATAGCCCACAATTTGAATATCATAATTGAGCCCCATAGGCTCATAAATAAAACGCACATAGTCGCCTTTGTCGCACTCATACGGAAGTTTTAAGTTAATGCTTCCGGTAGTAGCTGGATAATCCTGCAAATCTAATCTCAAGCGCCTATCCATATTCCCTACAATGGTGTAGCGCTCATCTGAAACTGGATCCTGAATGCGTATCCCCCATTTAGAAGATTCTGGGCTTGTGTATGTTCGAGGTGGAAAATAGTAAGTATCATCTTCTTTCTTTTTCCCAAATCCTTTTATTTGTGTCTTCATGGAAAGTGTATCAATATCAAAACTTACTTGGTCTGTATTGTATTGATACCGGATTTCATTTTCGGTTACTTGCCCATAGTCTTCACGAGGCATGAAGGTTAGATGTTTATTATCGGCAAGCATCACCAGTTTATAGTCTTCGAGCACTTCTTGAATGAGCTTCAAATAATTTCCATTTCCGAAATTCTCTTGTTCAACTTTTTCAACGACTTTATTCTTGTCAATAAATTCATACGTGAACCCCATAGCACCTAACTGTCCCGAAAAGATATGTTTGAGACAATCCATAGCACTTAAAGTTCCTGTTCTTGTATTGTACTGATAACCGTCTTGCATCGTGTAAGAGATGTGCGGAGCGGTCACCTTCTTAAATATCCTATTCCCTTGCGCTTCATGAGAAAGTTGCTTCACAACGAATTCTTGACCAAGAAAAAATACTGAACTCTCATAGTCCAGTAAATCAAATTCAAATGGATTAGCTTCTGTTTTTTCTATTTCAAAATCTAATTGCCATTGTTGATTTTCTACCCAAGTTTCACAAAAACCGTTCATATCAAAGCCGGTCAATATTTCTTTAAACTGTTTATCATAGTCTGATACAAAAATATCTGTCATCTCATCACCTACTTATACAAAAAACGGAAATCCCATGCTGTTTTTACACGGCTCACATTATCTATATCAATTTCATTGATGCCGGGAGCCAAAGAAATTAAACCTAAATTTGTCAATCTTCCAGACCTAATGCCGTTTTTATATATTTTTGTTCCATCTATAATCACAGTATCCGTGTCATACAATCGCTCATTATCATTAAACTTGAACATCTCACCAGTTGTTCTATTTGTAAGCTTAAAACCGCCTTGGGAATACGTCTGAATGGTTATTTTTAGCTCATGCATTCTTGGATTGATTTCAAAGCTTCCGGCATTATAAATCTGAATATGATTCTTCGTATGGATATACTGATGATCCTCAGCAAGCGCACCCTGCCCAATCTGCCATTTTTCCGATTCTAGAGTGAAAGGCTTTAGTGTAGTTCCAAAGGATTCTCCACACCCTTTTATGACACTCCATTCGATTTTTATTTGAGCAATTGAGCCATTCCATTTTGTTAACTGGAGGTCAGACACACGAGCTTTATAAAATATCCCGGGCATCAAATTAGTATGAAGATAGTAAGCTTTCCTTTGATACAAGACTTCATACATTTCTTGTAATTTTGTTTGCAAAAACACCCAACTACCTACTTCTAGCACAAATTCTAAAACAAAAGGAAACGCTTGAAAATTTGCATCTGCTTCTGTTTCACCGTCAGTGTACGCAAATTCCACATCATTATTTTTTAAAATAGGCGCTTCTCTGCCCAAGTCAATAACATCTTTAGCGTAAATTTCTGTAAAAGGTACTCGCTGATTATTATTCATTATTAGTTCTAATTGTGGCTTCATAAAGTGATACCACCCCCGTAAAATTCAGTGCCAACAGCCTTACCCAATTCATTGTTTATATCTGTCTTTTCAACTTTTGCTATAGGTTTTTTCACTAATTTCTTAGTTTCGTTCAAAATAGCTGTTAAAACACCTAGCATATTTTCTTCCGTCGTCGATCCTGTCGCTCTTCTAATCGCTTTTCTTTCTGAAATATCTTTAGAAAATGGGGTATTTATTGGTGTAATTGTAGGGTTAAATATGCTTAAATCATTTGTCGTGCCTTTTTCAAATCTTGGAATATTTTTCATTAGTTCCGCTGTTTTGTCTCCTCTTAAGACCGATGACCCACGTGGCAAATCTAGTAACACATTTCTCCCTTGTGGAATGAAAGATTGACCGTTTGGTGTAGTCACCAATTCTTCATACTTTGAACCTTTAGCATCATTAACCAACAATGGACCTCCAGAATGATAATTGGTTCCTGTTGCCGCGTTAGGTGCAAGCCCCGGAGTTTCCATCACCTTGCTGATAGTCAAAGTTTTCCCATGAGGTCTAAAATTAGACCACGTTCTATCAATTTCACTAATTCTACTAGTTACACCATTCAAAGAATCTGTAATTAATTTAAGCGTTTTTGTGAGTGGATTAAAATTACTGTTGTAATCTGAGATAGTCTTTTTACCACTTTTGAACTTGTTCAATAGGTCTAAGTTGTTACCGAACAAATACTTAAGATCTATTTTTTCACCGTTATAGTTTACAATCACGCTCTTACCTGTTTTTAACTTATTAAGCAAATCCGTATTGTTCGAAAGTAATTTTTTCAGCTCTACTTTTTTGCCATTATATTCAACAATGAAAGATTTTCCATTATTGATTTTATTGATTAAGTCTGTATTATCAGCAAGCAATTGCTTAACATGAGGGTTAACTTTGTCCCAAACCCCCATATCAATTAAAGCTGTTTTCAAACCAATTCCAGTTTTAGCATTAGCGATCATTTGTTTTTGTTCCATCTTAAGATTATTCCACACACCTGCATCGCGCAAAGCATTCTCAACATATAGAGCATCTTTATACTGAACAACTAGTTCTTTCTCTGCAAAAGTCATTTTGTCCCATCTACCGTTTTCGATAAGTGCACTAGCGATTACTTCTTTTGCATCTGATGTTAGCTTAGCCTCTTTCATAATAAATTTCAGGTTGTTCCAACCTTTTTCCGATTTACTTGAATCCTGAATTACATCGTTTAAGTTTGTTTTCACTCTACCTGTTTTGTCATCTAGAACTAAATGTTGCCAAGCAATATCTGCATCACTAGCACCATCACTGATTAACTTGCTTGCATCTTTTACTTTTCCTGCTTTTTCTTGAACATTTCGTGTAAAATCATCATAATTTAGACCTAATTCTTTTAGACCTGCTTTGATAATTTTTTCCGAGTCTTTTGTACTAAGTCCTAGCTCATCATTTAGCTTCCGTGTCGTTTCAACCCACGCTTTTCCTGCTGCAAAAGAGGCATCATTCCTTTCCCTATCTAGTTGTCTCAATGCTTCGTTATATGTTTTTTTATTTATTTGTCCCTTGTCATATGATTTTTTTAAGCTTTTTTCTTGCTTATCATATTTTTTTTGTATGTCTGTTAGTTGTTCACTAAAATAAGTGCTTTGCTCTTGCAACGCTTGTCTATTAAGACCTGAAACATCTCCATTCATAGCCTTAATCATTTGCTTTTTCTTCTTGTTGCTGATGTCAAGACTCTCTATTTGTTCCTCTTGCATGGCTTTGTAAATATTACTAACCATTTTGGATTCTTCAGAAGATAAGTTTCTATGATTTTTTGCCGCATTTTCATAAATACTTTTTATATCATTTTGCTGAGCCGTAACATCTTTTTTTCGCTCCTTAGCTTGCTTTTTCTCTTCTTCATATGATCCCTTTAAAATATTCTTAACTGCGGCAGAATAACCATCATAACTATCTGTAAAATCTTTCAAAGACTTCTCAGTATTCGAAATGATTTCATCTCCCATACCTTTAAAGGCTTGAACAATTTGTTTAGAGTCATCTGTTGCGCCCTGAGCGAATAGATCAATAGAAGCTTTTGCTTTTGAAGAAAATGTGTCAAATTTTGTCATAGACTTATCAGCTTGTTCACCGATATCATAGCCCCATTTATTAACACGTTCCCTACTTTCTTCCACTTTGCTAATATGCTTGTCTAGCGCATAGATTCCCACACCAAGTAATGCAGCACCTGCCACACCTAAAACCACTGGCCAAGCACTAAAAGCGCCTGTAAGCCCTGATACCGCGCCCGTTGCACTTCCTGCCACTCCTGCTGTTTTCCCAATATTTCCAGCAACGCTTGGAAGCAGGCTACTTCCTTCCCCCAAAAAGCGCCATAATCTAGCAAATCCAGTAACAAGATTACCCGTTGCACTAACCATCTTGCCACTAATGCTAAGGACTGGTCCCGCTGCTGCGGCAATTCCTACCCACTTAAGAATTTGCTGTTGTTGTTCGCCATCAAGCGAATTAAATTTATCTATCATATCATTAGCCCATTCAATAATTGGGGTAAGAGCTGGCATCAGTTTTTGCCCTACGTTTTGTTCAAGAACTTCTAATGATGCTTTAAACTGGTCGATGCTAAACTTCTTAGCTTTGCGCATGTTGTCAGCCACTTCTTTTGTATAGCCAGAAGCTTCCTTAGCACCTTTTGAGTATTTACGTAATGAATCACCACCAGCTTCAAGTAATGTATTAACAGCGGACAAAGGCTCACGACCAAAAATAGTGGTTAAAATTGCATTTTTTTGCGTTTTGGTCATATCTTTAGTTCCCTTGTTAATGTCATCCAGCAAAGTTGGCAAATCTTTCATATTGCCTTTACTATCTTGAATGGATAATCCTATTTGTTTCATCGCAGCGGCTGCATTGTCGCTAGGTTTTAATAGACTAGTTAGCATACCACGCATTCCCGTGCCTGCTTTTTGCCCCTCAATTCCTCGGTTGGAAAGTATACCGATAGCTGCCGCCGTGTCTTCAAGAGAATAGCCTAAAGAGTGTGAAACAGGACCAACATATTGCATTGCATATCCCATGTCTACAAATCCAGATGCTGTCTTATCGGCAATATATGTCAGTGTATCCGCTACATGTTGTGTATACTGCATTTGTTGGTTTGTGTCTTTAGAAATCATGCCAAATTGTTCAAGAGTCGATGTTGTTACAGACATTACAGTTTCAAAGTCATCACCAGAAGCACGAGCAGCATCAAAAATGGAAGGCATCGATGCCATAGTTTGGTTAATGTCATAACCTTTTTTTACCATCTCTTCCATCCCGTGGAGGGTTTGTTTAGAAGCTACACCATACTTAACTGAAGCTTTTTGGGCATAACTCGCGATCTTGTCATAACGATCACCAAATTCTTTTGAAGTTTCACCAGATTCTCTTAAGAGTGAGTTAATTTCAGTTACTTGTTCATCAAACTCCATGTAAGAGTGTGTTGCTTTTGTTAGACCGGCGACAATAGGTAATGTGAAACCCACAGACATTGCAGTTCCAACTTTTGTCATTCGATGTCCTACATTTGTGATATTTGAGCCGATTTTTTCAACTCTATCAGCCCATACATCAACATTTCTCGTCGAAATTTTTTGATTCCCGACTTGAGAAATACTTCTAGCTGTTCTTTGCCCAGCTTTATCTGCTCTTTGCATTTGCCTGTCGATATTGCTAAGCTTTGAAGCTACGCCATTATCTTTTAGCTTTATATCGTAATAAATTTCACCCGCCTTTGTCACAATTTTCAACTCCTTTTGCTTCACCTTTTAACAAGCTATATAATCCATCATCAGTTGTTCCCGCCTGTTTGAAATAGCCACGCTCAGCCATTACAAGATTTTGCCTTGTTTTTTCAGCATGTAAGTATTCTGGTAAATCTTTTTTTGATGTCATTCTTATTTGCAACGTCTTCATAAATGGTGTGTCCCCATCTAAGTTAGTCAACAAGTTCACGAATTCGTCATAAGTCATTTGCTTAAGCTCCGTTCTCAGTCTCATCTGGTAACAAGACAAAAAGGAAGGCTCTATTAAGTCATAGTCTTCAAAAACGCTATAATATTGTTGACTTACTTCCCCGCTTCTTCTGTCGTCTCCGGGAAAATAGTTTCATAAATATAGTTGATAATGCCGTTGTATACTTCAAGTGGTAGCTTGCTTGGATGCAATTCTTTTTGGCTCTCTTCGTTAAAGAAAATTTCAAGCATTCGTTCTTCTGTCTGCTCAATTTTTTTCTGAATTTCTTCTGCCTTCTCCGCTCCATTTTCGCTATTTTCAGCCGCTTCTTTTTGCAGCACAATAAGTGAAGATAAGTCGCGTGATAAGTTTTGGTAGCGGATAACTGCTAAAGCGCTAATATCTGCTTCGTGTGTTTTTCCATTTACTTCGATCGGCAGTGTTAGCTGGTTTTCTTCAAATTGAAAAGATTTTTTTTTCATCTAAAAGCCTCCTAAAAAAGCTCCCTTACAAAAGGGAGCCAATCTATTTTATTCTTCGTTTTCTGTAACCGTAACAGCTACCTCTGCTTTTACTGTCGGCTTAGACTTGCTAGCAACTGTAATTGTTGCAGCACCTGCCTCCACACCTGTAACAACACCAGCAGTAGTAACCGTTGCAATCGACGTATCACTAGTAGAGAAAGTAACAGCTTGATCGGCTTCAGGCGGCTCAACTGTCGCTGTAATGTTTACAGTACTACCAACCTCAACCGACTTAGTAACGCTGTCCACTGTAACGCTGGACGGCTCATTTACTGGGAGAAGCTGGAACGAAAACAGGGGTTCCATTTGAATTCATAGATGCTGAAAACGAGCCAACATCATTTGCTCCGCCACCGCCGTAGTTGTTGATTCCGATCGGTCCAGTAACATCAAAACTATCTCCGTTTGGATACTTAATAGTGATTGTTTTTTCAGCTTGTGCACCTACCTTGTCCCAAGTTTCACGCAACTTAATCTGCCCCGGGTCTGTATCATTATATTTTCCTTCAAGAGATAACTCCATTGCTGCACCTGTTTTAACAGCACGTTCAAACACTTCTCCTAAAGTACTATACTGCTCAACGTTTGAATTTAATGAAACATCCAATGTTTCAATATCACTAATTGGAACTGGTGTTCCGCTTCCCTCTGGGTCTTTTACAAGAACTTCTAATTGTTTAACTGCAAATGTAGCCATTTGCTCACATCTCCTTTTCAAATAAAATTGTAAGTTGATATACAAGACGCTCGTCGTCATCATAGTCTACTTTCCCACCGCTTGAAATCGTTGTATTAATGATTTTTTGATTTGGAATTTCAAGTTGACTTGGATAAGTAGTAAGAAAATAGTCTCTTAACGTGTCGTAATTCTTCTTACATCTCTCAGTGTTTTTGTCATAAATCAAAAAACCGATATTCTCACGAATTCGGCTTTGCTTCGTTATCTGGTTATCTTGGAATATAGGAACTTCTTCAATCACAATCATAGAATCTAAGTTAGTTGCTTTAACAAATCCTAAAAATTTCATGTCTGGGAACAGATTATCAAGCCAATGTTTTAAATCCCCAATCATAGTCTCATACCTCTAAAAAAAATGACGTCTAACCTAGATTTATCGTATGCTATCGCTGTTTCATACCAGCGTGGCAAACGTGCATTTGTAAAGTACTGCTTTCGAGCATAACTAACAGTACTAGAAACTCTGGATACTACCCCACTTTTTTGTTCAACAATTTTAGATGCCGAACTTCTCCGCAAATCACCGGTTAATATTGGTGTGACTGGAAGTGCGGCTTGTCTAAGTTCACTTCCTAAACCAGTAGCCGTTTTAACCGCACGCGTTCTTATTATTTGAACAACTTGATTTTTATAGCTCTTATAGGTCATGTTCCATCACTTCCCCCAACATTATTTCATAGTGGTGAATTGATCCGTCAGGATTTTCTAAAATTCCGACATCCACAACTTTCCCTGATACTTGCTTCCACTTTGTTAGTTGAAAAGTAGCATTGTCACCAGTATTTACCGCAAAATCTAAATCATTGCAGAATAAACAAATGGTATGCTTCCACATCAGACCTTCTTCACTTTTAATAAGCTGTTTATCTGATTCAACACGAAACTTACTTGAATGCTCTGACTTAACAACATCATTGCCAAAATCGTTCTTCTCGATTGCTTTAAAGGCTACTTTCGTATTTAAGAATACATCGGGTATAGGTGGAAATCTAAAGCTCATAATAACCACCTACACCCGCATATAGCCAACCGTTCGATAGAAGCAGATCATGTACTTTTGATGAAACTTCTGGTATAAGGTTGTTTGAATTTTGTGCTTGACCACCCATTGACATTTTTCCAAGTGAAAAGCTCCCAACGCCAATAAAACCAGAATACTTTTCTAAATGCTCACATTGCCATGCCACCGCTTGTTTAATTTCTTCTGGAACTTCTGAACCATTGATAATATTTGGAATCACTTCCTTATCAATAGCCGCAGAAGCTTGACGAATTAATTGTTTAACTTTAACGGAATCATTAATTTCAATGTTTGCAAGCTCTAAGAGTTCTTCAGGCGTAATGTATTCTTTCATTTCATCACCTTACTTCTCTGATTTTTTCTTTTTGGAACCTGCCTTATCCTTAGAAACATTGTTTTCCTCTACTGTTTCTGTCTCATCAGTTTGCTCAACGTTTTCTTCTACTGTTTCGGAACTAGATGATTTTGAAGATTTTACTTCTTCAAAACCATCTTTTTTCAACTGATTAATTAGAACATCATTTTTTGTGTTATAAACAGCATTACCTTTTTTCAGAATCATGAATATCCCTCCTTATTCGCCCGACGTTGTAGTTGCTACAGTAGACGCAATCACACCATCTTTTTGCTGTTCCAAAACAAAGATGTCATGATATACGCGATATTGATATAACCAGCCGTCCCCTTGTCCGACTGCACCCGGAGAATGAAGGTAAATAGAAGCGTGCTTTGTTCCTCCAATGACTGAACCTTTATTCACAAGAAGATAGTTCAATTTTTTAGCTGACGCAACGGGCTTATAACCATCTGTAAAATCGAAAGTATCATAAAAGCGATCTTCCGCTTCTACCTCAACAAGGCGTACACCGTCAATGGAAGTAATCCGCGTTTCTAGCGAGGAAGGCCCAATATTTTGAACTGTAATCGAACGTGTAAAGTCTGGGCAAAGTTCAAGCGCAAACATTACGTCAGGCGACACATACATAATCAAGTTTTGCGTGCCGTATTTTTTCACTTTTCGAATTGCTGTTTTAAGTGTCAAGAACACATTATCTTTCGTAATTTCTTCATCTTTTGAATTTCCGTTTTCAGCCGCTTTTGTAGCGAGTTTTGAGAAGCGGTATGCATCCATTTCTGGTCCTGCATGGCGTGCATTAAATTCTTTTGTAACGTTCGCCGCAGTTAAAGCTTGTCCAGTTTCATCTTGATCCATTACGTCAACAAAAAATTCAACATCACGGTCAAACGTGATCGTGTAAGGTTTATTCTCGTTAGATACTGAACCTTCGTTATAGCCTTTGTTGCGTGTATGTGGTTTTAGCCCTGTTGTTGTGATTGTTTGGATTTTAAATGTTTTAGCATCCATCCAAAGCAAGTTTTTAGTCTCTAATTCATTCGTGTAGGTACCAAATACCAGTTTTTGGTCTAGTTCTTTTCCATATTTGTCTACATAGTTAATAGCCATTTATTTTCTCTCCTTTAATCGTTAGAATTAAGCGCCTTTAGAAATGGATCGTTTGAGCTTGGCGGTACATTATTATCAAATCCCGCACCAATTGGCGGCGGGGTTTCTTCCTGTTTGTTTAACCATTCAGGATACTGCTCCACCAATTTATCTAAATTCTCATCGTTACGTTCTTCGTCTCCAAACAATTTAGTAAATGCCTCAAACCGTTCTTCTTTAACGCCTTTTTCTTTTAGTTTTGTGTGCCATGCATCGGTTTCTTCTTTCTGGATATACTCATTAAGCTGTGATTCAATCCCATCTTTTTCTTTTTGGATTTTCTTCAATGCTTTTTCTGAATCCTGAAAACTACTTAAACTTTCATTAAGTTGATTGATTTCTTTTGTTTTTGCTTCAATTTCGGACTCGTGCGCGCTTTTCAAAGTCGCAATTTCAGCATCTTTCTTACGCTTCTCGTCAGCTATTCTACTTTTCACAATATCGTTCACTTCTTCTTGTGTAAAAGTTTTTTCGCCTTCTTCTGCAAAATGTTGAATGTCAAACTTAATGGGTTCAAATTTCTTACTCATAATATCCTCCTTTTAAAGCTCTGAGTGAGCTATCCCCGTCTATTGTTTGCCGGCGGGTAGGCAAAATTAAAAAGACGCTTTACGACGCCTTTATTTTTTCTCTATCCAGTTCACGGACCAGATATGGATAATCTTCTAAATGCTGTTTAAGATTTTCTTCCCATTCATTAATCTTGCGAGCAGTATACGGCTTTAATTTACCCTCTGCGAGTTTGTTCTTAAGTTTCCACTCGCGTATACCTCTTTCGTAATAACGTTGCTTTTGCTGAGCCTCATAGGCTTCTTCATCGTATTCTATTGGTTCTTCTGTCTCTTCACCGTCAAAATACAGGTACAAGAAATGATGACAATTCGGGTGGAATAAGCCTTCATCTTCTGCTTGTTGTAATGACATATAGTTGCGACTTTCGTAATTAACTGAAAGTATTTCTCCTTGCCACGGAGCACATCTAGGGCATGAAAGCTCATGGGCTGATACTTGAACTAACTCATGATCGTATGCGCCTAAAACACGACGCATAGCATTTAATCCAATATGAAAAAAAGCACCTCTACCAGCTAATTCTAAATAAGAACCTGGTCGGTACTTTCTGCCTGAATTGTCTATAACACTCTTAATGCCATCACCAGCAATATTTATAAGAGAAGCTGCTATAGCGTAATCTAAAGTGTTATTTGATTCGTCATCAGTGCTTTTTATAGTCTCTTTGTACTTTGAAAGTGCACCTTTTTGCATTTTATTCGCTATATCATCAGAAATTGAAGTTAGCTCATTGCTTTCAAATAAATAATCATTGTCGTTTTGTCTAACTTCTTTGGCTTCGTAACGCCCTTTCATTTCGTGCTCATATTCTTCGATACAATCGAGATAAACACTGTACACTAATTTGTCTATCTTGTGTTTAGAATTGCTCTTAAAACGCTTAATATAAGCTTTAAGCTCACGTTTAAACTTATTTATTCTGACAGCTTGAATAATGCGCCACTTTTTGGGATTCTTTGAGCCATACATACAATGCTTTTTAATCATTAAAAGGATTTCAGTTTCTGCTTGACTAAAATGTTCCCTCAAAACGGCAGCCTCTTTTTCAAAATCTACGGGGGATTTATGACTATGTGCCATTGTTAACCACCTCTAGTTTCAGCGCCTCCGATTGCTTCAGGGTCTGGCACTTCTCCAATATCATTTTCTTTGTAGATACGATTAACTTCTTCTTGCACTTGTTTATCGTCCCATTTGGGATGAATCATTTTTACCTTTTCTTCTACACTCATCGCTTGCGCGCTTGTCATATTATTTAGAGTAGAAGATAACTCGCTTAAGTTTGTACTCATCGGATCTGGAAACTCAACAATAATACGGGTATTACTATCTAATTTTCGATCAGTTAGCAAATAAAGAAAATCCCACATCAACGCTTCGTATTCGTTTTGTATGATCTGTTTCTTTTTATCAATCTTGCGCATTGTAGCATCGCGCAAAGAATAAATTTCGGTTGCTTTTACATCCCGATTTCCTAAATTAAACGTGTTAGGGTTATAACCGGATTTCGTTACAGCTTTTTGCGCGAAATATTCCATAGTTTCACGATAACTTTGGTCCCTAAATTCGCCTTGAATAAATTGCAAGGTATCTTTCAAAGTTGTTCCCGGGTCTAATGAACCTTTTAGAATCATAAAGTAATCTTCATCAGCATCAACGCTCCATTTATCCCCGCGTTTGCCCTTTTCTTTCATGAACATGCGTTCAGTAGCCGCAACTTTCGTTTTTGTTTTCTCACCTTCACGCATATAAATAGTGAATACATAATCAACTGCAAAAAGAAAATTAATGCAGTGTGATAGGTCAGATTCGCCTAATTCTAAATGTGTAAAGCGTGAATTTGTCGGGGTGTTATTAATCAGATAAGCTCCGAGACTAGAAAGACCAATAGAAATGGGCTTGTTTAATTGAATTTCATTTTCTCGTATGTGTTTAGCAATTGTATCCGGCAACGCTTCTTCTTGAATTGGCTTTACATCATCACCAACTATCTTACAAACAGAATACGTTGAGAATCCTCCTTGCGCTGTTTTGCCGGTTTTGTTAGACCAAGATTTAATTTCACGAGTTTCAACTAAAAAATACTTGTCATAGGCATTCGCGTTCGGAATCTCCTCAAAAAAGTTGAATCGTTCAGGTACCCCATTTTTAAAATCAATCCAAAATTGGTCAACAGAGTGAACAGAGACGCTGGGTATGCCGTTTATAATATTTATTTTAGCGGCAGCTACTCCACCGCCTCCAGCAAGTTCCGTGATCTTCACGTTCTTTTTATCAAACTTATCAATTCGCAATGCCTCTTTAAGTTGTTTAGTCAGCCCTTCGTCGACCTTATCGCTATTATCACTTGTTACCACCTTTACACCTAAAGGCTTGCCACTGATGTATTCAGCACCAACCACAACAATTTCATTCCCTGTCCCTGAATTCATCAGCTTGTTATGAATCCCTTGAACGTATCCACTCGCCCACATTGATGTTAAATGGGCGCTTTTATAGTATTCTTTTTGAGATTCCGGAATCATAGGCAAATACGAAGGAATTAAATCAATATCAGCATCTTCTTTATTGCTAAATACACTTTTTACAAATCTAGTTAACATACTCCATACACTCATATATTCACCTCCTTAAATAGCTTCGTAGTTTCGATAAAAGTAATTGACAGCGTAGCGACTTGTGTCCATCGCATGATTATTTTTGTCTACCGGCTTTCCGCTGTTTTCATCACGCACATACATACCAATTTCTTGCAACCAAGAATAATGATCGTATGAATCATTGCTCTGCTCCACTAGTAGATACCGCCTTTCACTTAAAAGAGTTTGCATGCGCTCTATGCCTACCTCTATTCCTTTCGTAGCTCCTCTCACATCATGAGCATTGTTATCTGCTCCTAGTGTGTCCTCTCCTAGCTTTTCTAACTCTTCACGTAACCAGCGACAAGCGGGGTCAACGCGTACAGGTTCATTACATGGAGCATCATACTTATTCATACACCACTTTTTAAATTGGACAATTTCAGCAGCGTAAGTGGAACCGGCTTTAGTTATCCCAGTATCCCGCCCACTGTGATAATAGGTAGCCATCTGGTTCATTTTATAGACATACTCGCTGTTTTTTTCATGTTCAGTTATGATATAGCACTGACATACTGTAGGGTCTTGTTGCCCGCCATCAGCAAAAAAGACCATCTCAACAGGATGTCCTTTTAATTCTGATTTTATATTTTTTTCCAAGTCAAAAGTTTCATAAATAATGCCAGAAGGTAGAACCCTCTTGCCGTACCAGTCACGCTGCAGCAAATAAGAAGAATATTTCAATTCGTTATAAAGCTCATCACGCCGCTTATCATCAAGAATAGGGTTGTCATAAGGTGTCCAATGCCTCCATTTATAACGTCCTGCTTTTTCGTATCGGTCAAACACTTCTGTTAGAATTGGGTGGCTTGGTGCAGGTGGATTAAGTTCCGCTAAATGAAAGCGGTCAGGCGCTGCATAGGTTCTTCTAAATGCTTCTTTTACAAAATCCAAATGCAGCAGATTAATTTCTAAGAACGTGACAGAACCTAAAGACATACCGGTTATAGCTCCCACACTATTAACCTTCCCGCCGCCTTTATAATAAATTTTCTTAGGACCATTTGGAGAATGCAGGAGTAAATGATCCCCATGCTCATCATGCTTCATTTCGGCTAAGTTCCCGTATATATGAATCAAGCCCAAGCCATCACCGTCCATGAACAATCTAAAAGCCTGTTCCTGATTATAAGCGGCCACAAGATGATTTTTAGATGGTGAGTTAATGTAAAAATTAGCCATTTTGAATATGTCTGCGGTTGTCTTTCCGGATCTAGGGGTTCCCTCATTAACTTCAAGTGTTATATTAGTCGTTTGCTGGCGAATCGTTTCTTGTTGTTTCGGACTGAATTTCAGCAGTACCAGAACCATCCCCCCCATTCACAACATCAATAAGTGCATTTAACATAGTGGTGTCCTTCTTAGCACCTTTGATAAGCTCTGTACGAGCTCTAATATTATCAGTGGCAGCTAAAATCTGTTTAAGTTTAGCTGTGCGCTCATCATCTTCATTCGTGATATTGATGAATTGTTTGATAAGATTGCTTAATGTTGTCATAGCTCGACTTTGAGCATTTAAAAAATTCGCCTGTTTATCCCAAGCGAATTGATATTCGTACTTATCTGAGCCACTTTCCCCAAACCCATATTGTGTCTGAGCCTTAGTTTCATCATTTTCATTTTTAACCCACATAATTTTTTGAGCACGGATAATCGCAGCATATTGTATTTCTATTTGATGCCAAAGTAGATCTTCTGGCTTTTGTTCCTGTAACTCGCCTATAATCTCATTAGCTTCATCATTGAAATATTTTGCAAATAAACCATGTGTTCTAGCGTTCTGATTGCCTTTTGGAGCGGCTCCACCTTTATTCCCTTTGGCGTTTTTATTGCCGTTAGACGCGCCCCCTCGTTCTTTTGTGTGCACACTTTTTAGATGGGGTGCACCACTATCACGAAACCAGTTATATCTTTTTTTCCACGACTTCACAGTATTGAGAGAAACCTCGTACTTTTCAGCGATTTCCCTGTATTTCATTCCATCGTTATAATCTTTCTCAGCTAGTTCATACTTTTCCATGACTCATCAACTCCACCCCCAAGCGCATGTGTTTGTTTTGTTAACTATTCTTCGTTCTCTGCATCATGAATATTTCCTATAATGACATCTAGTGCTTCTAAATAATCTTTCTTCGTCTGCTCATATGACTTTCCTGATACTGCTGTTGTACGTTTAATAAGCATTTCATGTATTCTAGCTAAAGAGTAGCTTTCTTCTGAAATATTTCCATTTACAGAAATCCTGTATTCTGGCTCTTTCCCTTTTGATTCGGTTATACTTGATCGAATTACATCACGCATTTAAGCACCCTCCATCCTTAAGCGTCTAAAACAACTCTGATGCCTTCATCATCATTGAAAAGACTACGTACCTCTTCAAGCGTTGCGAGTGCGTCAGATTGATTAGTAAAAATAAATTCTTTTGGAACATCTTCTCTTTGCGTACTTGAACTCACTGTGTCTTCTTCGATATTTTTGCTAATGTTATAACCCGTTAAATATTCTTCATTTCCTAGCATAATTAAATAGTTCATTGTTCCACTCCTTTGCATAATAAAAAGCCCTCGAGGGAGGACTTTAATTTATATCGTCTAATCTTTTATCTTCTTTTCTTTGCTCTCTTTCTAAAAAAACTTCTAAATTCTGTAAAAGAAATTCTTTCTTATCATTTGCTTCTTTTTGCTTCTCCAACCCAGCTATGTCTTGTTTGAAGATTATATAAATATAAAATCCACAAATTATTGAAGTTAAAATAAAATATAGATTTAAAAACAAATTCACAATATAAGTAACTTGTTCATTTAGACTAAAAAGCCAATCACTTAAGAACCCAAAAATCAGAACTAACATGGCGGACACCATAGCGTGCTTTAGCAATTTAAGTAGGACTTGAAATCCAGTACTATATAATTTACCAATCACCGAAGATGAATTATAAACGGCAAATATCGTGTACATTGTAAAATAAATTCCTATCAGAACCGTTGCACTTGTAATTATACTATCTTTTTGCAAGTAGAAATATTTCATAATAGCATAAAATATGTAACTTGCTGGCTTTATTTGTTCAAAAAATAAACAAAATACAATCACCACAAGGATATATAATCCAATGAAAGCAAAAATTAATTTCTTCTCTATAAAGTTATAGATTTTATTGATTTTCTCATCATCCATTTTTATCACCTTATATCTATATTTACTAAAGAACCAAAATCTTTATATTTGCTCTTTATTTCTTTTCCTTTGCTCTCATATAGGTTTAATATCTCATCTCGAATAAACTCATCTCCAAGCACACCTATCTCGTCAATTTCATTGATTTCATCTTCAATAAATGCTTCTGTTTTAAGATTTTTTGTCATTTCCTTATTTGTATCTGGATCAATATATTTAACTTGAACACTTTGTACTGCCTCACTTGCCAAGTCAATTAAAGAAATAAACTTAACAATATCTTTATAAGCCATTTTATTACGTTTCCTGCCTTCTTTAAACCCAAACATGGCTATACTAGAATCTATCTGCTTAGATGTGTCAATACTTTGTTTCATCAACTGTGCAAACATACTTGTTTTTTCCCTTTCTTCAACTGCTTCATAATCAAAAAAATTATCAACAACTCCCGTTACAGTGGTATCTAGAGTAACATTAATAGATTTTATATGTGTGGAATTCAGCACTTTATCTAAAATATCGTTTCTTTGTATCTGCTTGAATTCACATTTTAAATCCTGCTCTTCAGGTAAAAATCTTTCTATATATTCACATATCCCTTTGGCTCTACAACCTGTGTGATTGTATTCCACTACCATCAAATATTCATCCGGAAAGATTACTGCTCTAGTAACATCAAGAACATCGCCTTCAATATTTTTTCTATCTGCAGTCCCCTTCTTTCCTTGAAAAGGCTTTTTATTTCTGTAATCTGCCATTGCTATAGTTCTTCTATTCCCTTGCTTCCCACCTTCGTTAGTACTAGGAAGTATATAATTATTTAATGCTAACGGCTTTCCGTTACAAATTTTTAACTTCTTGTCATCTTGAAGAGGATTGATATACTTATCAAAAATGTGATTCAATTTATAAGATGTTCGTTTTCCTTCTTTCGTTATAAAAATGTTAAAATAGTGTACTTTCTTAGCCATCTTCTGTCCCTACCTTTTTGTGTTTTTTGTTTTTAGTATACAACACAAAAACCTTCTGTTCAATCGTCAATAGATTAAACAGAAGGAAAAAAAGGTAGTTTCCACGTGTATTTACAACCAGCGTGGAGAGGTTGAGAACCCGAGCAAACAGATACCACAATAAATATTTTTTGACTGGTCGCCTGCTCCCGAGTTCTTCATATTACAATATTAACACGGTTTTTAAGCAGATTACCGCCAGTTTTCCGCCAAAAGTCCGCCAAATTTACAATTTCATTAAAACAGAGGATTAATTCCATTTTTTATATCATCTTGTAATCTTTTTCTATCCAATTCAATATGGAAGGCTTTTTGAAAATTCTTCTCAAAATCTTGTATATCTTCAGATAAGACCATAACTCCAATGAGTTTAGCCAAGTGCTTGTCTAGTTGAGGAATGCCGATATTTTCTGTTAGATGCTGAAAATGTTTATGTCCTCTAAAAATAGTTCCTCTAACACCCTCTTTAATAGGGTTTCTTTTCTTAATTTCATTCATAACATCATCTGGGAAGATGCCATAAACATATTTATTTGTAAAATTTCCAATCCATTGTGGTCTTTTAGGATTGCGAGGATCGAAAGACGCAGAAATTCCATACAGTCGATAAATTTGCTCATAAAATTCAATCGGAAAGCGAGCCTGCCACTTCATTAAATCTTTTGAGATATAAGCCGATAGAAGCTTTTGGAGATTTTTACTATCTCTATCATATTGAAAACCAGTGGCTTCATCAATTAGTGCAACTATACCTACTTTAGCTAAGGCTCTAATCATCATCAAGGCTCTTTCATAAACAGGTTCTTGTGATTTCGTAAGACTTCCTACCTCATAAGCTGAAACATACAGGTCTGCGACTTTAGGAATAATCGTTGCATCATAAGCAGTTGATATTCTCCCGTTCTTTGCTCTGTATCTGATAGGTTGTATGCTATCGTACAAGTCATCATCTATGAATGGAAGCAAATTTTTAGCTCCAATAAAAGCAGGTAATCCCTCTACTCTTATATCCCCTCTTCTGCTTTTTCCAATTGCCGAAAACACGTCTGATGCAGTAATAAGTCGTTTCCCGGATTTAGTCACCAATGCATACATTTTCACATCGCCAATTTCAATATATCCACTGTGTGTGATTTCTTCTGTGTAACTTTCCATTATTTCGCTCCTCGGTTCAACATGCTAATATAAAACAAATGCGCAAGTTGTTGTTTTGTTTTATATTAGCAAAAAGAGCCTTATGTGTCAATTCGAAAATCAAGCAATTTTCCGCCTTTATAAGCCTCTGCGAATTCCAATAATGCATTCGCTAATTTCCTCTCAAAATCCCGTTCTGAAAAGCTCTCGTTCATTTGGTCTTGCATGTGTAACTGTATTTGCGTATTGGTCCAATTTTCTTTCTGAAGATATTTAAAATACAAAATCTCGTAACTTAATTGAGGTAGTTTTTGGCAAGCATCTAAAATTTCAAGTGCCTCTTTTTCCACATCAACTTTACGTTGAACCAGTGACTCTATTTTAGAGATCGCCTTTTTCCCAGCTCGCGGCATGTCACTTAACGTGGGAACTAGAGAAATAGAGTACTCTTGACCCGCGATTCGCTCTAAACTTCTATATCTGGATAACACTTCTCTAGCAGCTTTTTTTGTCTGTTGAACATTAATTTGTGGTAGTAAACTCAACATTTCGACACCCCTGTGCTATAATATTTTTACAGACTAGCGGGGGCGACCCTGCTTTTTTTATGCTTTTTTTCTCTTTGCTAAACCATTTCTAATTTTCCACTTGGACACTGTAGATTTAGAAAATCCTAGCAATTCAGCAATTTGACTATCTGTCTTGCCTTCTTTTTTAAACGAGAAATATTCTGCTTCTGTCAAGTCAATAACTTCATTTCGTCCTTTCGTCTCTCCATGCGCATAAACTAAACCTCTTCCTTCGGTTCGTTCTCTTTCTTTTTTCTTTAACTCATGTCTTAATTTAGAAGCTTCTTCATGCGACAACTCAGGATCCAACAATTTATCAATAATACGCAACTGCTCGTTCTTGTTCTCCTCCATAATCATTTTTATGCCTCCATTTCAACAATAACACGGCTTTCTTCGTCCTTATTTATCATAAAATGGTCTGAAAATCCCTTTATATAATTCAAATTGTCATTTTCAATAAAACCCGCTTGCACCATTCCATCAAAAATAAATTTCTTGGCAAACGCGATATTATCCGCGTCTTTTCTTTTATTTGGAATAATCCAAGTGAGTTTTACTCTGCAAGGAAATTCAAACTTAACGCCTAATTGCATCGCTCGAGTGACGAATAAAGCACACTTTTTTGTCATTTTTCTTTTCTCTGCCGCTCCTGCTTGTCTATGTCCCCGTTCTTTGTTTATATAGGTGTTTAAATCTGTGAGCGGTAAAGGGATCACTATTTTGTTAGTTATGGCATTCTTCGATGACTTTAACTTGATAGATGGATTCAATTTCTTTATCACTCATTTCTACTAGCTCGTATATTTTATACTCAGATACTTCTGCGATTGCGTTAATCATCAATTGCACATGCTTTTTTCTTTCATTGAATCGTTTAGTAAACTCTGTTACTGTCATTGTTTGCCCCTCCTGATTTTAGAATGGAAGATCATCATCTGAAATATCAATCGGCTTCCCGTTACCTGCAAACGGATTACTAGAAGCGTTCTGCGTCGCTTGTGGCGCTTTTCTTTGAGAATATGACTGATTGCCTACATGTTGGTTACTATTGCTTGTAGATGCTACTTTTGGCTCTAAAAATTGAACGCTTTCAGCAACTACTTCTGTAACATAAACGCGCTTACCATCTTGCCCTTCGTAGTTACGTGTTTGAATTCGACCATCAACGCCCGCTAAGCTTCCTTTTTTAAGGAAATTCGCTACGTTTTCCGCTGGTTTTCGCCAAACTACGCAATTAATAAAGTCGGCTTCTTGTTCTCCCTGTCCATTTTTAAAGTTTCTGTTAATAGCAAGTGTAAAAGTCGCAACCGCAACACCTGCTGGAGTATATCGAAGTTCTGGGTCTTTTGTTAAACGACCTACTAATACAACACGATTCATCATTTTAAATCACTCTCTTTCACAAATACGCCATTTACAGTTTTACCTGCTCTGTTTTTAATCTCGTCGTATGCACAATTTAAACACTCGTATAAATCCATGCCGTGTTGCTGTGCCAAAATAATAAGTGTGACTACAACGTCACCAATCCCATCACGCAAAGCGTCTTTATCACTTCGAGCAAGTGCTGCGGCTACTTCTCCAACTTCCTCAACTGTTTTCAGCATCTGCTTGCTTGATTCTGCTTTGTCCAGTCCTTTATTTTTTGACCACTCTTCAATTAATTTCACTAGTTCGTCCATTTATTTTTCCTCCTTCTCAGCCGCTCTTTAATTGCGTCCGCTTGCTTCGCTAGTTCCGGATCACTTTCTTTTGGTTTCTCCTGTTCTAGTTCCTGATCCGTTTTGTCGACCCAATCTGGGATAATTTCTTCCCTTCCAATATTTTGCCTTCTCTTCTTAGCTGTACGCTGTTGTTCAGCAGCATTTATTAAATCTATCGTTGTTAAATTTCGATTTAACCAATTACGCAAAATTCCTTGCACATAATTGAATGTACGGGTATCCCCTAAAGCAGTAATTTCAATAGCTTTTTTAACTACCTCATCGCCTAAATCATCTTTCCACATTTCGAGACCTTCAATGATTGCAGGATTTTCTGGACCGATATTTTTTTGGAAATAGTCATGAATAGATAATGATGACGATTCACTTTTTTTATTGTTGTCTTCTTTACTTTTATTTACTTTACTTTCCTTTACTTTCCTTTTCTTGCTATCATTTTTCATGGCATTTGCTATAGGGTGGCTATCGCTAGGCTTTTGCTTGGCTTCTTCACCATTACTCCCCCAGCGTTTTTCCGCTCCACGTTTTCCAGCTTCTGAAAGCTTATTGCTTTTTTTATCTTTGAGTTCCATTCTTTTTTTAAATCCTTCGGAGTAGAAACACTCACCATTTTCGGTGAAGGCAAATAACCCAAAGTCTTCAATGATGGATTTTAATTTAGATGCGTCTACTCGAAGGTCAAAGGCTAACATATTGTAATCTTTGACACTCATGTAGTCCGCTTCTTCTCTCAGACGTTCTAAAAGCATGAAATAAATCCCATAGCCTTCTGCGCCGTACTTCATGCGCACGGGTAACAGCTTATCGCTGTTTCTCGCATTGCTATCATGCGAGAAATAACTGTTCATAAAATCAGCACCTTTCATTTTCAATTAACTAAAATGGAAGTTCTTCTTGTTTTTCTTGTTCTTGGTTCACTTTATTTAGTTCGTTTTGAATGCTATTGATGGCACGCATCACTTTCTTTTTAGTAAGGTCTTCTTTCTGATTAATCCCGTAAGAAGCCCATACTTCTTTTTGAGTTTTTCCAAAAATTTGTTCTAACTCATGTGATTTTGATTTCAAAACTTCAACATCTCCGCTCGTTGCTAATGGGTCTTCTTGTTTACGCTTCGAGGTAGTCGGTTTAGTTGATTTTGTTGATTGCTTTTTTTCATCGTTTCCGCTTGCTTCGTTTCCGTCATCATCTTCATCGCTTGCAATTCCAAAAGCGGCAGAAAGAGAATAGCGGCGTGCATAAGTTAACGCGCTTCCCGCCCCTTGTGCAGTGTTTTTATCAAGCGGTAATAGAAAGGCATCAAATTCAATAAATTCGCCACTGTCATGCGTCAGGATCGTTTTAACACCAATCTTATTTTCTTCTGAAACAGGAACTTGCACATATCCAAGTCCAAGCGGAGAAGCATGTTTTTTAATCGTTGTAATCACGTTTTCAAGTGGCACATACTTACTTTTGAAAAAAGGGTTATTCGCTGATTTCGTTGGCTGTTCGACTGCTTTTTGAAATTGGGATAATGCTTTAGCTAGTTCTGTGATTGTTTCACTCGTTTTCATTTAAACCACCTCATACAATCCGTAATGATTTTGTTTGTTTAATTTGTGCCCCTTCCACTTCTTTACCTGCTTTTAAATCATTTAGAAGGGCTTTTTTATCCAGTTTCGGTTGTTGTTCCACTAAATACGCTTGTAACTTTGTTTCGTCTTCTACATTGACGCTTTGCGGATTATTTTGAATGCGGATAGTAAATAATTTTCCACTTACTTTAGTAACATTTACTTTTTCTAATTCAGTTTGCAAATACTCTTTTAACCCTTTTGCGTTATTCGTTAATGTCTGTTTCCGTGCGTTTAGCCGCTTTATTTCTTCATCAATAGCGTTTGCCTCTGCTTCAATCGTCCGCACTACTTTCGCTGTGCTTTCTGCTTTGTCCTCAATTGCTTCATTAATAGAATCAAGTGTGTCTTTTAGTGTTTCAGCATCAACCTGTTCTGCAATCTCTAACACTTGATTGTATTGTTCTGTCAGGTCATAAAGCTTCATTTATTTACCTCCTCCGGAAATCTTTGTTTCAGTTCCGCGATTTCTTCGCCAATCGTTTCATAAACAGCTTGTAAATCATCATAAAAATCGGAGCCACTTAGTACATCAGCATACTTTTTTAAAAATAGGTAGAAGCTTCTAAGTTCTTTCGTATGATCTCGTACATAAGTTATCTTCGCGATGTCTAAATTATTCACGTATTCCCGAACAGTGAATATCTCATCTGTACCATCGTTTAAATCTTTCATATGAATCATTTTTTCACCCTCCAATTGTTTAGTAATGGGAAAAGTGCTATAATTAATTTGTGTATTTAACTAAGCACTTTATCCCTAGCGACACTTTGCTGAGTGTCGTTTTTTTATTGCATATAATGAGAACTGTCAATTTCCCAATCCCACGCATCAATTCTATTAAGATGCCTTTCTATTGTTGGTTTGGCATGATGAATACGCGAAGCCCATTCTGCAATATTGAAGCACTCCCCTTTTGCCGCTGAAATCGTTCTGCGATCTAATTCTCTGCCTTGTCCGTCTAGAAGGACATATCTTATTTGTGTATAAATTTCATTTACAAATACATACAATTGATAAATTGTTCCATCAACTGTTATCTTTTTTTCTTTTACAATTTTCATCATCTACACCTCCTTACAATCCCCAATTCATTACTGTAATCGTCACGCACAACACAACTACAGACGCTACCATGCAAACAAATGAGATGACTGTACATATATCTGATACAGCCCATTTTTCATTCTTATCTACATCAAAAAAGTAATTGTTTAAACTGGATAATAGTTTTTTCATTGTTTCCACCTCACCTCTCTCCGCGCTTCAATTCGTTTACATAAATCAATTTCTTTTGATATATGTTTGTTTAATGCGTCCACTGTCCAGCCATTTTTGACTAATCGTAAACAATACCACGAAAAACCATGATCATCTCGAACATTAAGAACCATTTCACCGTTCTTTATGTCGCTATGTTCTGCGGTGTATTCAACATTTTCATAAAATCGTTGTCTAAATAGTTTGAGTGTCTTCTTTCCTTTCCTCGCTACAGCCACTTTTTCACGAATTGCCATATTTTAAAGCCGCCTTTTCCTCTGCTAGTTTCGCTAAAACGTAATTGCAACCCATTGCCCACATTGAAGAGTAATATAGAAGCCATATAATCCAATTGGGTAAATCAAACATGTTTATCCCTCTTTTCTATAGCTTTCTTTTTGTTTGTAGGTAGTCTAACAATCGTTGTCATTCTGCCGTCATCGTCAAACACATATTCGTCTTCTGTAAATTCTTGCGGTGTAAAGTGTTTGTTTGTGATTGGAGCATGCTTCATGATTTCATTGATTTCTTTCAAATCGACGTTTGGCTTATAGCCAGTTTCTGGATGAACTAGCTCAATAACTTCCAACTTTTCAGGATCAACTTTTTTAGCTAAATTTGGCATTTTTACACCTCATTTCATTAAATAACCTGCTTCTCTCCATATACTCGATCTTTCTTCTATCAAATTCGCTAGATTAAACCCGTAATAATCGCATATAGTCGCTAATAAGCTGTTATCAATAAATACAGAATCTAGTAACTCGGAAATATAATTTTTAATCTCTGTTTTTTCTTGAGGTCTGATGTCCTCTTTTATTTTTGCTAAAAGCGGCGCAACTTTTTCTGCATGCGCCTCTTCTTCTCGTTCCTCTTTTTCAGCAATCACCGAAAAAATTAATGGGTGAACTTCGATTCGATCCGCAAATGGGACAACGTACCTCGAAAAACTGCTAAGCATTTTTCTTGCTACAATATTTTCATTTAGTGAATTTGTTAAGCTCTGCATGACATCAGCAGGCATGTTTCTTTCACCTGTCTTATAATGTCCAATGCTCGATCTTGATACGTTTGCTATACTTGCTAATTCCTTTTGTTGATATTTCTTGTTTAATAATTCTGTTTCAGATGCTACGTTTGCCGACGAAGCTATCACTTGTGTATCTAACATTTTTTCTTAATCCCTTCATTTTTTGTAGTATATTTTTTAAGCACGCTACTTTATTGCGTTGTATGATTCAATTAAGCATTTCGCTCCCCTGAAATGTTCGAGCGCTGTTGTGGTGGGCGGCGCTCAATATTCTCTTTTAGGTGTCCAACCTTTCACGTAGACTAAAGCATCTTGAAAATCGGATTGCCTCACATCCTTATAGGAGGTACAAGCGAATCTATCGCGAATCTCTCTATAAAGCTCTCTAAAATATTTACTCCGCTGTTTTTTATCCTCTGTTATCCTATAAACACGTGCCCCGATTGCCCTTTGAAGCTTCCTCTGTTTTCCGTAATCAATAGTCATCTGATTTTCGAGCTTGCTCTCAAGTGAATCGATTCTACTTTCTAATTGATTTTGAGGTAAAGCGCTTTTGCTTACTATTTGCTTCAATTCGTTAAACGCTTGAATAAATTGTATTTTCATTTTCATTGCTTCTTTAGTTACATAGCTCATTGCAACAACCACAAATGCTTCTTCTGTCAGTAAGTATTTTCTATAAAATTGCTTGTTTTGCGGGTGTTTATACTGGGTCTGCGCAAAGTTGCTTAACCCCCATACACCTTCATTAGCTTCATTGATTTTTAATAATTGAGCATCAATATCCCGAAGAACTTCTTTATGCGCCTTATTAAATTTCTCTGCTATAGTCAAGCTATCTGTAAGAACCCTGTTATTTTCAACAAAAACCAAATCGTTCATTTTATCCCTCCTAGACTTTTGTTAGTTTTTTAGTATGGAATTCTTGTACTTTTTTTGCAAATAAAAAATCCAAATTTTCATTTAGAACCTCTGATATTTTAACAGCTTGATTAATAGATGGATTACTATAACCAGTTTCCCAGTTAGAAATAGTTGATTTTCTAACTCCAAGTTGTTCTGCTAGTTCACTTTGCGTTAAGTTACTATTTTTTCTTGCCGCTATAAGATTTAAATTTTTACTACTCATTTAATCATCACCTCCATATGAATAACTTGTACTTTTATTATAATACAAGAATCTTGTATGTCAATATATAAATACAATTTTTTTGTACTTTTTATTTAACCATCGAACAAACATTCTTTTTGTAGTACAATATATTTGTACTTAAAAGGAGGGATATTATGTTATCTGAAAGAATTAGATTAGCAAGAAAGGTGCGTAATTTAACACAGTCTGATCTTGCAAAAAAAGTGAATACAACAAAAGCAACAATAAGCAATTATGAAAATAAATACAGTTCGCCTTCCGGAGAAATGATTTCACTTCTTGCTGATGCCTTACAAACAACCACAGATTTCCTTTTAGGGAAAACAGATAAAATAGATAATGTCCCGTACTGGGAACTATCAGATAAAGATCATAAAGAGATTGACATTGACCTAGATAAAATTTTAGATGGCAATGGGGCGGGTAACGTTAACTATTATGGTGAACCGCTTACCGAGGAAGAAAAAGAAAAAGTTGCTACTGCAATTAGAATAGCTCTTGAAATGAATAAAAAGGAAGCTAAAAAGCGCTTTACACCTAAAAAATATCGAGATAAGTAGTAGGTGAAAATATGGATTTTGATAAAATCGCGCGAGATACTGAAAATCTAATTCAAAGACATGGGACTAGCGACCCTTTTCAGTTGGCTAGTAATTGCGGTTATATGATAAGAGAAATTGATTTAGGTGAAAATAATTATGGAATTAGAGTTTCTACTAAACGAATCCAAACAATTTTGATTAATGGTAACAAAGATGAAATCATCAGAAATTTCGTCTGTTCTCACGAATTCCAACACTGCCGCCATCATAGAGATGAGAGTACGCCATTTTTAAGAAAGCATCTTAATGGTCTATTTGTTCCTAGAATAGAGAAAGAAGCGAATTTTGGAGCATTTTATCTTTTATCGTATAATCTAGATAAAAGCGACTTTAAAAATTATACAAAGGAACAATTACTATCTATTTTGGGTCTACCTGATGAGCTAGCATGTTTCTTAGATGAAGATATTTTAAACACTTATATTCTATAGTATTTTTATAAAGTAATCTAAAAACTAAATAAAGCTAATAATATTATATACAGAAAAAAGAGGGAGAGAAGTTGAATGAAAAAAACTTTTTTTAAAAAATGGTGGTTTTGGTCTATTATAATTATAATAGCTTGTGTTATACCGTCCGCTTTTTGGTACACCCAAGTATATTCTTCAGCGTGGGGTAAAGGCTTATCAAAAGAAGATATAAACGCATTAGAAGAAGCAAATACTTCAATGATGCAATTTAACAAATATGCAGAAGAAGCAAAGGATGGCATTGAATTATTTGAACTTAACGCAAATACTGATCCGCAATCAATAACTGAGCCTTTTAAAAAGATGGGTGATTTAATTACCCAACAGTCTGATGACTATATTAAAAGTTACAACAAATATTCTTCTGCTGTTCAAAGTACTTTGAAAGATAATCACACGAAAATAGTAAAAATGAGACAAGATGTTAAGTCGCAACAGAACGAAATTAAAGAAATATATAATAACGCGCACGACTATAACAGAAACTTATCTTCTGAAGAATCTAAAATAGTTGATAATATTTATAAAGCTATGCAAGAAGAACATGTACAAAGCACATCCTTCAATAATTACGAATTTAAAAAGAATGCTATTCTAAACGATAAAGCTAAAAAAATAGTTTCTTATTACCGTGAAAATTAATCATTACACCTATAAAAAATATTTAGTATTAAGAAAAGCCTTCGGGCTTTTCTTTTGAAGCAAAAACAGAACACACGTACTGTTAAGGAGGGGTAAAATGAAAGCTGCTATTTATATACGTGTTTCTACTCAAGAACAAACAGAAAACTATTCTATTCCTGCACAAACCGAAAAATTGCAAGCTTTGTGCATGTCAAAAGGCTGGGACGTTTACGACATTTTTATTGATGGCGGTTATTCAGGCTCTAATATCAACCGTCCAGCGCTTCAAGGCATGCTTTCTAAGCTCGATAAAATAGATGCAGTTGTTGTGTATCGTCTTGATCGCTTATCGCGTTCACAACGCGACACACTTCTTCTAATTGAAGAATACTTTTTAAAGAATGATGTGGAATTTGTGAGCCTTTCAGAAACACTTGACACTAGTTCACCTTTTGGACGGGCTATGATCGGGATATTATCCGTTTTCGCACAGTTAGAACGTGAGACAATTCGTGACCGTTTAGTTATGGGTAAAATCAAGCGTATTGAAGAAGGTCTCCCAATGGTCACAGCGAAAGGGCGCACCTTTGGTTATGATGTGGTTGATACTAAATTATATGTGAATAAAGAAGAAGCGGAGCAGTTACAAGTAATTTATGACACTTTCGAAGATGTGCAAACGATTAACCTTCTACAGAAAGAAATGCACAACAAAGGCTATAAAGTCTTTAACAGAAAACGCTATTTGAATCTATTAAGCAACGATGTTTATATTGGTTATGTGGGTTATGCTGATAAAGTTCATAGAAAAGGAATCCATGAGCCAATTATAAAAGAAGATCAGTTTTATAGAATTCAAGAAATACTTAAGCGTATGCAAAAGTTCCCAAATATAAACAAAGAATCTAAATCTCTTCTAGCTAGTTTGCTCGTTTGCGGTAAATGCGGTTTACCTTATTTACACGCCTCAAAATCGACGACTTCTAGAGGACATGTATATAGATATCGCTATTACATGTGTAAATCTAAAAAAAGATTGTATCAATATGAGCCATGCGACAACAAAATGTTAAGAGCTGATGAACTTGAAAAAATTGTGCTGGATCGCGTTGCTAATTATTCGCAACCTTCGCAACTAAAAAAACAAGAACGCGACTTATCCAAAATCAAAAATAAAATTATCGAACAGCAAAATAAGAAAAAGCGTCTATTTGATTTATATTTATCTGGAAACTATGACAAGAAAGAATTAGATAGAATGATGTTACAAATTGATACAAAACTATCTGAGTTAGAAGAGAAAAAAGAACAGCATGAAAATAGTCTTTCAAAAAATGACTTAAAAAGTATTTTCGAAATGAACGACTTTAAAAATATTTATGAAATGGATTTTAAAAACCAGCAAAAGCTGTTGCGGGCGTTGATAGAATCTATAGTTATAAACGAAGATAACATAGAAATCAACTGGAAATAGTCTACACATTTTGTGCCTCGTGGAGTCTTGCAGGACGTAAAGAAGGGACAAAGCACCTGATCGGAATTACTCACAAGCCACCTATCATTATTGACCCCATTTCGTTTACGTATGCTTTTCCAACTACTTCACCGCAAAATCCTCACTGTGTCTGGATATTCCCACAACATATTAAAGATTACCACGCTGCCGATAATAACCAAACTTTCATTCGCTTTGCTAATTTAGAAACGATCGTTTTAGATATTTCGATTTCTTCCTTTAATAACCAAATTGCTCGTACTTCTATGTTACACATGAAATTTTCTCAAAAAATGCGAAAGATCGAAAATCAAATTCCTCAAAACTCTATGTTTTTTCCGCCTTCCAACTATGTAGCAGAAAGTTTCTTTGGATACAGGTCTGCGCTACCAAATAATACCCAACCAACCGATCACTCTGAAAAATAGAAAAATGAGTTTTCCTAGTATCTTAGGAAAACTCATTTGCTTTGTTTTAAAATCACATCTGAAATTTCTTTTATTAATTTTAAATCTTTTTCTGAAAAGGAATATGGCAATTCGAGATACCACTTTTCAAGCTCTGGATTGCCGATAAGCGGAAAGGCATTAACTGAGTTTTTTTCCCGCAGTGCAGCCACGTCATCAAGTAAAAAATCTGTTGTCGTGCCGAGCGTTTCAGCTAAAAGAGCCAACATAAAAATAGGTGGTTTATGTGTCCCATTTTCATACTTGCTAATTGTGGACGGCGTTACGCCAATTTTTTTCGCTAATTCTTTTTGAGTTAACCGATTTTTCTTACGCAAATTTATTAATTTTTCGCCGAAATTCAAAACGCTCACCTCTCCTCCTTTCTATTATAGCAATCCTTTGCATAGATTTCGACTCCGCATTTCTAATTTGCTAAAATTTACTTTACAAATTTTAAAAAAAGGCTTATATTAACTTTATCAAACGGGAGGTGACGAGCTTTATGACAGCTCTTACTAAAACGTTCCAGGCAAAGCCTTTTTAGCGGCGATACTTTGTTTGGAATGGTTAATGTCTAAAATCGCCAAGTAAAATGGTTTTGCCGATTTATTATTTGATTAAATAATAAAGGAGCGAGCCAAATGAAATATCAATCTGTTGAAGATGTGCTTCCTGAGTCTCTTATTGAGGAAATTCAAAAATACGCTTCTGGGACAACTCTTTACATCCCCGCTAGAAAAAAACGTGCTTGGGGTGCAAATTCCGGAATCAGATCGAAACTAAAAAAACGAAATGAAGCCATTAAACTAGCTTTCGAAGAAGGAACTACTATGAAAGAGCTAGCTGAAAACTATTTTTTATCGGAAAATACGATTAGAAATATTATCTATCAAAAGACCTGTTGAATCCAGCAGGTCTTTCTTTAAAACTCTTATGAATTGTTTTCAGTACTGTACAACTGTACTTTTCTTCCTTTAAAATAAGTTATGGAGGTGTTGAACTGTGGAAGCTTTTATTCCCAATCATCTTTTTAATGCCATTATGCGTCATGCCAAGCAAGTCTGGGATGCAGAACGAAGTGTAAATGACTTACAAATCAAAAAGGAATTTGCTTTTTATTCACTAAGTAAAGCAGAAAGCCTCTTCGAACAATTAAATCAAGAACAAGCGGCTCTTTTAAAACCACTTACCGAAATTAAAAATGAACAAGATCTCGAAAAATTTCAAGAATCGCTTACTTCCTATATTTATCCATTTCCTTCAATCAGTGAAGCGCAACTCAAAAAGATGTTTAAAAAAACAAAAAAACTGCATCCCCCAGAGCTTACAGACGAAAAACGTAAACAACTCACTTATCTAAGCTGGCTTGATGCGGGTTCTATGAAAAAATTCATGGTTTATGAGTATGAAGGTAAACTTACTGCTTTAAAAGGGAATTTTTTGCCTAGTCAAAAAAAAGATATTTGCCATTTTTGCAATCAAGTGACAGACGTTGGTTTATTTACAGTTGATGTAACGATAAATTCAAAAGCAAATACCTATAAAGCGCTCAGCAATTATATCTGTCAAGACGCAGAAAGTTGCAATGCTCATCTGACAAATACTGAAAAACTGGATTATTTTGTAGCGTATAGTCAATCTGCTAAAAAATAAAATTGAGCACTGTAAAAATCACCTCATCGCTATGGATGAGGTGACTTTTTTTAATTCGATAAGCTATCTGCATAAAAATACATTCTTTTCATGAGATAGCTATTAAAGTTATTGCTATACTTTTTTTATCATTTCCCTCACATTTATAATTATCATTTTAAATGTTTAAATACATACAAGTGGTTTGACTTTCAAAATGCTATAGATTATCATTTTAATGTATTATATTTCACAAAAAGAGGGATGATATGAACTTTGTTGATGACCATAGCGCTGTAGTGAAAATGCAAGAATTACTCACCTATCTCTACACTTCTTCTGATCTTGCAACTCGCTATATCCAAGAGGTTTCCTTTAGAAAAAATGACATCATTGTTCAACCTAATGATTCTCCTAATTGTTTTTATTTAATTCGTTCAGGAGTCGCGTTCGTCGAGGCTCCTACTGAAAACAACGAACGTGAAGTTCTTTACTTTTTAACTTCAAATCAACTTTATTCGCCTGAAAGCTTATATAATAACTTCAAGGAATCTCTGAGTTTATTTCCACGCCAACTTCGAGCAGGTTCTAATTTATCCGCTTATAAAATTGATTGCGACTTTATGATGGACCATCTCTATGCACAGCCTAAGCATTTAAATTTTCTTTTTTTGACTGTATTACGTGAACTTAGCTCGGCTCAGCTTATTTTCCATATTCATAAATTTCCCACAGAGGAAAGAATTGATTGCATGCTTCGAGTTATTGCAAGTGCTTCTGGTGAACACGAAGGAGAGAGTGTCTTGCTACCTTCTGCAATTAATCAATCCGTGCTCGCTTCTTTGTGTGGATTATCACAGAGCGCAATTTCGATACACTTGAAAAAGCTTGTCAAAGAGGGATTACTTGCTTCCACGCACACGCCTTTACGTATTTTGGAGCCTAATTTTCTTGCTCATTCATAAAAAGAGGACGCCTATTTGGCTTCCTCTTTTTTATTAAAAATGATCATAAAATCGTGGTGAACTTTTCGGAATGATTTGTTCTAATAAGTCAATCATTGCCTCACTTGCCGTTATTTTTTGATAAGCACTTAATATTTGAGGTCGTGTAGCACCTAAGAGCATTTGACTCAAAGTACCAATCTCTATTTCAAGCAAGTTCTCTTGTGCCTCACCATTTTCTAGTTCTTTTAAGGTTCCAGCTTCAATCTTATAGACACCGTTATTAAACGGAGCTACTTCATCATGAACTTGAATGTATAGGACTTCTTCATGTTTTTTAAATGGGTAACGTGCCAAAAATTCTTTTACATCCACAATCCGTACCATGAAAGAAAGCTCTTCTTCTATTTTAAGGGCGGTAGGGTTCGTTAAGCCTAGCGCAAATTCTTGGATGTCTCCTGCATTTTCTAGTTCGACTACATCAAACATGGAGTCATGACTTGAAATAAATGCCCACAATTCGTTTTCGGCTTCACTGGTTAATGCGATAAATTCTCGGATGGTCATTTTCATTCCTTCAAATGCAAACGATAGATAACCTTTGGCTTCGCCATTTTCGTCAAAATAGATGGCCATCTCTTTTGTAAATTCACGACGAACTAGTCGATCCCACCAGGCATCGTCCCGAACAAGCATGCCTTGGTGGTTTCGGGTATATTCGTGATAGATTTCTTTTATAAAGGCAAACTCTGGGCTTGAGTGATTGATGCGCTTAATTTGACCAATTCCTGCTGATTTTCTAGTAAACTGATTCAGTTCTAGATGAAGTTGGGTCGAATGAAAGCCAAGTTCGTAGCCGAATTTACGATAGAATCTCACATCAAATGGATGAAGATAAGAAATGAGTTGTCCTTTTTCCTTCATCATTTCGATAGATTTTGTCATAAGTTGTCTAATTAGGCCCCCACGACGGTGCTCCGGATAGGTCGCGACATAGGCAATGCCTCCCATTTTATAGCGTTCACCAAATAGAGTGACCGCAAGTGGATAAGTCACAACTTGGGCTGCTAATTCATCGTTTTCAAATGCACCTAAACGATTACCATGATCCATCCAGTAGAAAAAATCTTCTTCTCCACCTCCCGATGAGTTTCTGAATGCATAATCCCGCAATTTCTTCATTTGATGAATTTCTTCCTTTTGTATTTCTCTGATTTTCAAATCAATCAACTCCTATCTTTTTTATTTTAGCATTTTTAAGTGAGGAATGCCGCTTCTCTTACCTTCTTCCTACTAACTTTTTGTAAGCTTTTTTTCTTGCTAATGTTAACGCATTCAGCTACACTAGTAAATGGAATTTATTTTTAGGAGGAAAAACAAATATGTCAAATGTACTTTTTATCAAGGCCAATGGTCGTCCGGCTGAAAGCTCTGTCAGCGTCACATTATATGAAAATTTCTTGGAAAGTTATAAAGCTAGTCACCCTAATGATCAAGTAACTGAAGTGAATTTATTTGAAGTTGATTTGCCTTATTATGACGGTGTAATGATGAATGGACTACATAAAGAAGTGGCTGGTGAACCTCTTTCATCAGAAGAAAAGCGACTTGCTGATATCGCAAATGGCTACTTAAACCAGTTTCTTCAAGCAGATAAGGTGGTTATGGCTTTTCCACTTTGGAACTTCAGTATACCTGCCCAGTTCTTAACTTACCTCTTTTACTTAAATCAAGCGGGCAAAACTTTTAAATATACGCCGGAAGGACCTGTTGGCCTTGTTGGTGATAAAAAAATTGCGCTTTTAAACGCACGCGGTGGCATCTATTCTGATGGTCCTTTGGAAAGTTATGAAATGTCCCTAAACTATGTCAAAAATGTTTTAAATCACTTTGGCGTTACCAATATCGAAACGGTGGTTGTTGAAGGACACAATGCTGCACCTGACCGGGCAGAAGCCATTATTGAATCAGGTCGTAAAGAAGCTTCTTTACTTGCTGAAAGATTTTAAAAAAAGGAACTAGCCTCTCTGGCTAGTTCCTTTTTTCTATCTGCTTTTCATAAGTAACTGAATCGCTTCTTCAATGTATGACTCCGTATCCTCTGTCCTATCTTGTTGGGCTTTTTCTACGCAAGCTGCTAAGTTTTGTGCAACAACAAGTCCGATTACACGATCTATGCTTGTTCGAACAGCTGTGAGTTGCGTTACAATTTCGCGACAATCTTTTTTTTCTTCCATCATTTTTAGAATCCCACGAATCTGCCCCTCTGACCGTTTTAACCGATTTTTCATTTTGGCATCATAAACTAATTCACCAGATTGCCCTGCCATGCACCCATCCCTCCCATCACATTCGTTACCCGATAACCTTTACCACTTAAAAAAATCGAAGCTTGTTCTGATCGTCCACCAGCATAACAAATAATCGCATAATCAATTTTTGGATCAAGTTCTATAAAACGTTCTCCTAGTTCGTGAATTGGAATATTTCGTGCTGCCGGAATGTGTCCTTTCTTGAAGTCTTCTGCGTCACGTACATCAATAATTTGATAGTTCGCCGTATTTTGACGGAGTTCAGTCGCTTTTGTTGATAAATACATTTTATTCCACCTCTCCTGGTAAAATAGTTTGATACAAACTAAATCCACCATCTAAATTTTTCACTTGATAACCAGCATTTTTCAAAATGCGTTCAGCCAAATAGCCTCGTAATCCCACTTGGCAGGTAACAATAATTGGAATTTCTTTTTTAAGTTCGGAAATTCGATTGCGCAACTCATCAAGTGGGATATGAATGGAATCTTTGATTTTACCATTTTCAAGTTCAACTTGATTCCGAACATCTAGCAAGATTGCTCCATTCGCTTTTTCTTCATTTAATTGATGCCACTGGATGCTTTCAGATAAACCCTCAAGCAGGTTCAATCCAACATAGCCAGCCATATTGACTGGATCTTTTGCTGAACCAAATGGCGGCGCATAAGTAAGTTCAAGTTCCGGGAGATCTGCAACTGACATACCTGCTTTGATTGCAGTCGCTAGGATATCAATCCGTTTATCAACACCGTTTTCACCAATTGCTTGCGCTCCAAGAATTCGACCGTCTTCATTTGCAAATAACACTTTCAAAAAAAGGGGGGTATTTCCCGGGAAATAGCTAGCATGGCTTTTCCCTTGGATATGCAGTGCCGTATAGGAGATTCCCTCCTCCTGAAGTGCCTTTTCATTTAGTCCTGTCGCTGCCGCTACAAGCGCAAATACCCGAACAATTGCCGTTCCAAGGAAGCCTTTATTTGGTCGAGCCTTTCCAAAAATAATATCTGCAACCATTCGGCCTTGTCGATTTGCTGGAGAAGCAAGCGAAATCAGTGTATCTTGCTGATTCACTTCTTGCTTAACCACAATCGCATCCCCAATTGCATAAACATCTGCCGCACTTGTTTCATAATTCTCATCTACAATAATGCCGCCACGAAGCCCTGTTTTGATACCTGCCGTTTGTGCAAGGTTTGACTCAGGAGTAACACCAACTGAAAAAATAGTTAAATCACTAACAAGTATTTCCCCGTCCTCGAGTTCAATCCGCTTGCCTTCCTCGCGAAATGCCGTTACGCTTTTTCCAAGCTCAAGTTTAACTTTGTTTTTTTCAAACTCTTGTTCAATTCGAACAGCCATTTCCTCGTCTAGAGGGGGCAAGATATGAGAGGCTTTTTCAACGATGGTTACTTGCATACCTCGCTTCGCAAGACTTTCTGCCATTTCTATTCCAATGAACCCAGCACCAATCACAACAGCCTTTTGAGGACTTTTCTCTTGGATAAAATGCTCGATCGCATCAACATCTGGAACCGACCTCACTGTATATAAGTTTTCCGCATCCTCCAATCCTGAAATGCTTGGTCTTATCGGCTTTGCTCCTGGAGATAAAATTAGTTTGTCATATTCCATTTCAAATGTCTCATTTTGATTTTTAACTAGAATATGCTTTTGCTCTGGTCGTATCTCTAGAACTTCATGAAACGGCTTCACATCAATCCGAAATCGCGACTGTAAACTTTCCGGGGTTTGAATAAGTAAATCTTCACGTTCGCTAATTTCCCCTGAAATGTAATAAGGGAGTCCACAATTTGCAAAAGAAACATAAGGTCCTTTTTCCAGGACAATAATCTCTGCTTCTTCATTTAACCTTCTTAAACGTGTCGCCGCAGACATGCCACCTGCTACGCCTCCAATAATTACTATTTTCATTTTGCTCCTCCTTTAATTGCTCCCTGCCAGTGGCTCATACCACCACGAACATTTATTACTTCATAACCTTTTTTCAAAAGAATTTTCGCAGCTCGTTTACTTCTCATTCCGGTTGCGCAAATGAGATAAATTTTTCCCTGCGGCTCATAACTAGCAATTTTAACAAGAGGAATATTTTTAGCTCTCGGAATATGCCCTGCTTGAAATTCATGATTTTCTCTAACATCAACAATAATAGGTTCTTTCAGTTCTGCAAGTTCAGTGACATGAATGGATGGTATTTTTTGAAACATTGGATTCACTCCTTCGCCGCTTATTATACCCCATGGGGTATAATAAGTAAATAGAATAATTAAAAAAGCAGATAGGAAATCACGAATGATTTTCTATCTGCTTTTACTTAGACGGCTTGAGCGCCTGTAAATTGACTATTATAAAGATCGGCGTAAAAGCCATTTTCAGCTAATAGTTCTTGGTGAGTACCCTGTTCAATAACATCACCATGATTCATAACGAGTATCAAATCAGCATCGCGAATCGTTGACAGCCGGTGTGCAATCACAAAACTTGTCCGCCCTTCCATCAAGTTCCCCATTGCAAGTTGAATGTTTAGTTCCGTACGCGTATCTACACTTGATGTTGCTTCATCTAAAATGAGAATCGATGGATCTGATAAAATCGCTCTCGCAATCGTCAAGAGTTGTTTTTGTCCTTGCGAAATATTCGAACCTTCTTCATTTAGCATCGTGTCATAGCCATCTGGCAAGCGGCGAATAAAGTCATCCGCATAAGCAGCTTTTGCGGCTTGAACGACTTCTTCTTTTGTTGCCCCGTCACGACCATAAGCAATGTTTTCAGCAATCGTACCATTAAAGAGCCAAGTATCTTGTAAAACCATGCCAAATTTCGAGCGAACATCTTCTTTCGTCATATCGCGCGTATCCACACCTTCGATACGAATCGCGCCCCCGTTCACATCATAAAAGCGCATCAGTAAGTTGATAATCGTCGTCTTCCCAGCACCTGTTGGCCCGACAATCGCTACCATCTGACCTTCATTCACTTTAATGTTCAAATCATTCATCAGTGGTTTATCTGGTGTATAGCCAAATTCTACGTGGTCAAACACAATGCTATTCTTTTCTGATTCGACAACTGGAATTTGTTCTGGGATAGTATCTGTTTCTTCTGGTTCATCCATAATTTCAAATACCCGTTCTGCTGAAGCGATGGTCGACTGAATGACATTCGCGATATTCGCAACGCTCGAAATGGGTTGTGAGAACAATTGAACGTATTGTGTAAAGGCTTGGATATCCCCAACTTGAAGCGTTCCGTTTGTGACAAAAATCCCGCCCCCAACGCAGACAGCTACATAACCAAGATTTCCAACAAATTGCATCATCGGCATCATGATTCCCGAAATGAATTGTGCTTTTTTAGCAGCCTTGTAGTAATCATCGTTGACCGTTTCAAATGTACCTAGCGTGGCTTTTTCTTGCCCAAATGCTTTAACAATCGTTTGCCCGCCGTAAGTTTCTTCTACCGTGTCATTTAAAATTCCAAGATTTCGTTGTTGAGCGGCAAAGAATGCTTGTGACTTACCAGCGATAATTGCAACAATGATAATGCTTAGGGGTACTGTTGCAACAACAATCAACGTCATTTGCCAGCTAATCGTGAGCATCATAATGAGCACACCGACAAGTTGGACTACTGCCGTAATCGCTTGTGTAAGCGACTGTTGCAAAGTATTAGCGATATTATCCATATCGTTTACAGCTCGACTTAAAATATCGCCATTTGAACGCGTATCATAGTAACGTAGCGGCAAACGTGCCATTTTTTCTTTTAAATCTTTCCGCATATCGTAAACCGTTCGCTGGGCTACGCTTGACATGACAAATTGTTGAATAAAGTTGAAAATCGAGCTTCCTAGATAAAGCAGGAAAACCACAAACAAAATATCAAAAATCTTGTCGTCATTAATTCCAGCTGGACTCATAACACCTTTAAAAATCTCTGTTGTTGCCTTCCCGAGTTCTCGTGGACTAAAAATATTAAAAATCGTTGAGAGAATCGCAAAAAGGAAAACTACTGAAATAGCAATCGTTCTTGGCTTCATATAACCAAGTAGACGCGATAAAGTTTTACCAAAGTTTTTCGGTTTTGAAGTCATTCCCATGCCTCCACCATGACCGTGTCCTGGACTCATGCTATCTCCTCCTCTGAAAGTTGCGAACGCATAATTTCTTGATAAATCTCGTTCGATTCTTTAAGTTCTTCGTGTGTACCGATGCCCGCTATTTTACCTTCATTTAGTACGATGATTTGATCGGCATCGACTACCGAGGTAATTCGCTGCGCCACAATCAATGTCACAGCATCTTCTGTTTCAGATTTTAATCGTTTGCGCAGTTTGGCATCTGTTTTAAAATCGAGCGCTGAAAAACTGTCATCAAAAATATAAATATCTGGTTTACGAATAAGGGCCCTCGCAATCGCCAGTCGTTGTTTTTGCCCGCCAGAAAAATTATTCCCGCCTTGCTCAACGCGTGCTTGAAGTCCTTTTGAGCCACGTTCGACAAAGTTTTTAGCTTGGGCAATTTCAAGTGCTTCCCAAATTTCTTCTTCTGTCGCATTTTCTTTCCCATATCGCATATTTGATTCAATATCGCCAGTAAATAAAACAGCTTTTTGTGGCACTAAACCAATTTTTTCTCGTAAAACAGCTTGGCTCATTTCACGCACATCCACGCCATCCACTTTGACACTGCCCGTCTCGACATCATAAAACCGCGGAATCATGTTGATTAGCGTAGATTTTCCTGAACCAGTACTTCCGATAATCGCAACCGTTTCCCCGGCTTTCGCCTTAAAAGAAATGTTTTCAATAACCGGTTTTTCAGCTCCCTCATAGCGAAAAGTTGCTTGATTAAATTCCAGACGAGTTGGTTTTTCACCGTTTTTAGGAGAGGCAGGATCGACGATCTCAGCTTGCATTTCGAGCACCTCGTTAATCCTTTCAGCTGAAGCCCCTGCACGTGGAATGAAAATAAACACGGCTGAAAGCATCATGAAACTCATCATAATTTGCATCGCATATTGAATGAACGCCATTAAGTCCCCAACCATCATACTGCCGTCGCTGATAAAATGCGAGCCAATCCAAATGACTGCAATACTCGTTAAATTCATGATTAACATCATGATTGGACTCATAAGCGCAAGTAACCTGTTAACACCAATCGCTGTGACCGCATAATCATTGTTCGCTTCTTCAAATTTCGTAAGCTCATCCTCATTGCGGTTAAACGCACGAATAACACGAATCCCCGTAAGACCTTCCCGAATCACTCGATTTAGTTTATCCATTTTCTTTTGCAATTTTTTAAACATCGGCATGGCTTTCCCGCCAAGTCCAATTACAAGTAAAAGAAGCACTGGCAAGACGACAACGAAAATCAGTGACAGTTTGGCATCATGACTCACCGCCATAATGATCCCACCAATCAGCATGATCGGTGCCATCACCATCATCCGTAACATCATATAGAGTACATTTTGAATTTGGACTACATCATTTGTTGTTCTCGTAATAAGTGAAGCCGTTCCAACCTTATTAAATTCCTGCAAAGAAAAGTTTTCAACTTTATTAAAAATTTTATCCCGTAACTCACGCCCAAATCCCATCGAAGTTCTCGAAGCGATGTAAACGATGATCACAGAAAGCAGTACCGCTCCCGCTGAAATAAGCAGCATGAACGAACCCGTTTTCCAAATATAGCTCTTATCACCTTGCACAATGCCTTTATCAATAATATTGGACATCAAAGTAGGCAAATAAAGCTGTCCTAAAACCTGAATAAAAGTAAGTAGTAGTACGACCGTAATCCCAAGCCAGTAGGATTTCAGCCGTTTCAATAAACGTATCACTTAGGCATGCCACCTCCTTCTTCATGATTTGCTTTGCTGTTCAGATAATCCGTCAACTTGCTCAAAAGTCGGATTAAAGTTCGCATATCCTCTTCGCCCAGATAACTCTTCATGTCGATAAAACTTTCATGAAAGTAATGAATGATCTGATCCGTCAATTTTTTCCCTTTTTCCGTAAAATTCAGATAAGCCGCGCGCTTGTCTTCCGGATTTTGAATGCGCGTTATAAGACCTTTTCCTTCGAGGGCATTGATTTGCTGCGTCACACTCGGTCGAGAAACACCCAGCCGTTTGCCAATTTCGCTTACGCTCACGCCAAGTTCCGAGTCGCTAATTCGTATTCCCCGAAACAAAGTAAACATGAAGCGAATTTCTGCCTTCGTAAAACCATCGATGTGGAAGTTCATCATCTCTGCTCGCTTAAAGTTCATAAACGCCCGAATGACCGAATATCCCAATTCCCGCTCTTCTGATTGCATCTAACTGACCCTCCTTTTAATTAGTTTGCTTAACTAATTATATGGATTTTGAATAAAAAGTCAAGAGAAAAATTATCATTTTGATAATTTTTTCTAAATCGCTCTATACATTCAAACTCATTTCCCTTATAATAATTCTTTATTACTGAAAATATCTATTAAGGGAGGATACTTATGGGGGAAGGGATCCATAAACACATGGGGCTTTATGCACTAGCTTGGCCTATTTTTTTAGAACAATTTTTACGAATTATGATTAACTATGTCGATGTGTTCATGCTTGGTCATTATTCGGACGAAGCCGTCGCTGCGACAGGTGTAGCCAATCAAATCCTTGTGATTTCCGTCATCATGTATGGCTTCATCAGCGTTGGCGTTCAAATTTTAGTAGCCCAAATGCTCGGAGCAAGAAAGCATGATATGATCGAAAAAATCATCACAAACGGACTCATCGTTGCCTTTTTCATTGGCATCGCAATGAGCATTGTTTTTATCTTTCTAAGCGATACCTTCTTGCGATGGCTTGGTTTAAGCGAAGAACTCATTCAAGTCGGCTCTCCGTTTCTTGAAATCATCGGTGGAAGCTCGATCATCATTGCCATTCATTCTTCCATCTTACCGATTTTGCGAGTTCATGGATACGTCCGCCAAGCTATGCTTGTTCCCATCACGATCAGCATTATCAACGTGGTTGGAAACTATCTCTTCCTCTATGGTTCACTGAGCTTCCTTGATTTAGGGGTTGCCGGAGTTGGAATAGCAACAATGATTGCCAACTTTGTCGGTATGATCCTTGCCATTTGGATGCTAAAAAAACATATCGGTTACCTCTTTACGTTCAAAAAAATAAAGCTTTGTTCCAAGAAATTGTTGTTTGCCATCTTAAAACTAGGGCTCCCGTCTGCTGGAGAAAACATGTCTTATGCTGGTTCACAACTTGTTGTTACAGCGATCATTGCCTTACTTGGAACAGAAGCGCTCACGACAAAAGTTTACGCATCGAGCGTTAGCCAGTTTGTAGCTTTGTTTGCCATCGCGATTGGTCAAGCCTCTCAAATCATCATCGGTCGTGCCGTTGGTGCAAAGGAACTTGACCGAGCTTACGAGCAGGGCTTGCGGAGCTGGAAAATCGGACTTGGAATTGCACTTGTCGTAAGCATCTTACTTTATGTATTCGCAGAACCAGTGATGAGTCTTTTCACAAGCAACGCGATTGTCATTCATATGGTCAAACAACTCTTCTTGCTTTCCATCGGACTGGAATTGTTCCGTGCAACCAATATTATTTTAATCAGCAGTTTGAATGCAACTGGAGACGTGCGCTTTCCATTTATTGTTGGGCTCATCGTCATGTGGATTGTCAGCTTGCCGTTTTCTTACTTACTCGGCATCACAGCCGGGCTTGGCCTTGTTGGCGTTTGGCTTGCTTACCTCATCGACGAAGGAATTCGCTCCGCTTTAATGTTCAAGAGGTGGCGTAGTAAAGTTTGGACACTCAAATCTGTTCTCTAATCTTACAAAACTGTCATCCGAATCTGACAAATTGTCACTTCATTCGAATGAACCAAAATCATTCTTCCTTTATAATGAAATTACGATAAAGGAAAGGATGATTTTTATGAACAGCCATAAAGTTGCGAAATCGCTCAGTTATTTCAGTATACTTTTTGCGCCGATTGTAGTCCCACTTTTCATCTGGGTATTCGCAGACGATAAGGAAGTTCAGCATCACGCCAAAACGGCGCTTGCCACACACGTGCTTCCTGCCATCAGTTTATTTTTATCTTTCGCGATTTTTTCACTCGTGCAAATTAGTACAGATAGCGCAAATACAACTGGATTCATTGCCTTTACAGCCGTTGTTTCCTTCATCATTGTTTCGATTTTGCTTTTCTTTTTCAACATCATTCGCGGCGTTAAAATGCTCGTACACGATGAAACAGAAGGCTACTATATAACCGAATAAAGATTAAAAAGAGTCGAAACAGCAAATTCGGCTCTTTTTTGATATACTAAAACTGGAACAAGAACAGGGAGTGTGACATACATGCGCTTTATTTTCGCTTATTTAACCGTATTTATCCTAGGCATTTTTTCTTGCATTGGTGTAGAAGCGATCCTTTTTGGAAAGCTAAACGCGGAGCTCATCTTCGCAGCCATCCTGATTGCGGCACCGCTCATCCTCGTTGGCGCAACGATCGCGGAAATCTATTACGGATTCAGTAAAAATGCGACTTGGCTACGCTTTGCCTTCTTTGGCTTTCTTTATGGCCTTTTTGCCGTCATCATCATTACTGGTGTCATGCAAGTAGCATCGATGCTTGTCGTCACCTTAATCTCCATCTTAAGCGGCATCATCGCAGCCATATTAGCCCTCATTTTCTTTACCTTCCGAGGCGGCAAAAAAAGTAGCGGCAAAGCTGTGAAATCAAACGATTAATGAAAAACGGAATTCAAAGCTAAAAGTTTTAGCTTTGAATTCCGTTTTTTCTATTCTATTATTCATCTAAGATTTGCTTTTCATAACTCTCCTCAATACATACACGTATAAATTCATCCAATTTCCTTTCAATATTTCCCTTAGTGGAGCACAAAATCGCAACGCACTTTTTGACATATAAAACTCTATTTCTCTGTCATTAAAAGCATTCATTCTAATCGAAACTAATTGAATTAAATCTATTTGTTGATGATATTCTAAAGATCATCTAGTAAAATTGAAAGAATTTTTTCCGATTTTACTTGTTAACTTTTTTTGTTCATTTAATGGAATCTGGGGATGAGCATGACTTTGAAATCGCAGCTTGCTTTCACGAGCTTTTGGGGCGCTTGTTTGAGAGTACCCGTTTGCCACTTGAAGTGCGCAGTGCCCCATCAGATAAGTATCCACCAGAAATCCAAGCGACCCTTACTCTCATTCACAATCACTATTCTGAAAAAATAACCATCCAAAGATTAAGTCGTGAAGCAAGCCTCAGCTCGTATCATTTTTCTAGACTTTTCAAAAAGCATACTGGGGAAAGTCCCCATCAATATTTGCTTACCCATAGGCTTAAACAAGCCAAGCGAATGCTCCTTGAAACCAACTTAACGGTCGAACAAATAAGCACACAATGCGGCTTTTCTTCAAGCACGCATTTTATCAAAGCTTTCGCCAGTGAAAATGCTGGCACAACGCCAGGCAAGTTCCGCAAAGTCCATTTTTGATGCCAAATAAGAAGCGCCGAGCAAATGTCTCGGCGCTTCTGTTTACGTTTTTTATTTACTTTATAAGCATGTTCCTGCATTAAGTGATTAATGGGGGATATCCAGATGTTTTACAAGACTATATCCATCATATCCATCTGATTGAAAAATGTCAGAATAACAGTTTTCTTAAATCATTTCTTTAACGAATATTTCTTTCAGCTTAACACAACATAGAAAGCCCCTTGCCTCAAAGACAAGGGGTTTCGCTTTTTAGTCATATTGCTAAAGCATTCAAAATAACACACCTCTAAAACTGTTTCTGATATTTTGCGTTTTACGTTTACGTTTTGGAACCAGTCAGAATAACATACCTCTAAAACCTCGGAAAGTTTTTTCGACATTTCGTGATCGCGGTACTCGTCCATAGCAAGGACTTCAATCCTGATAGTTCCTTTTTCTTGCCCGACTCAACTTAGTCTCACTAACATCATAATATGTTACTACTCAAAATACAAGTTAACGCTTTACCAAAACTGCCTTTCCCGCACGGCCCCACTTGACACTTTCAGTCTATCACGACTCTTCTTCAACATTATGCGTTAAATGCATCCGAATCGTATCTAATTTATATCCATAAAAATCATCAACAAAGCGCTCTGTTTCAACAAACCCTCTTTGTAAGTAAAACTGATGCGCATAATCATTTCCTTTTTCTACATTCACAAACATCGGGAGTGGTAAGTTAAACAAATGAATTGCTTCTTCTAAAACTTGCGTCCCGTAGCCTTTTTCTTTTTCGCTCGGAAGAATATAGAAAGCAGATAATTCACTTTTTCCCTTATCGAGTTCGATAAAATTAGCAAACCCAATAAGCTCGCCCTCTTTTTCTAGAACAACAAATGGGGTTGCGCTAATTCGATTTTCAAGCGTCGCCAGATTGTAAAATTTTTCTAAAAAACCGTCTTGCGTTTCTCTTGGAATAATCGTTTCGTACGTATCATGAAAGGATGAAGTTGCTACTTCGCGAATTTTTTCTGCATCTTTTGTTTCGGCTTTTCTAATATTTATGTCCATCATGAACCCCCCTGATTCAAAATTCTATTTTATTCAGCTCTTTACCCTTTTTTACTTGAAAAAAAACGTAATTAATGTTAACCTTTTTAATTATAGGTTTACATTAAGGAGTGTTTCCATTTGCGAAATGAAAAATTAAAGTTTTTAATCTTAGATGCGCTATTTGCGGTTATCATAGCGATTCTAGCCCAAGTTGCCATTCCGATCGGCCCAATCCCTTTCACAGGACAAACTTTTGCCGTCGGACTTGCTGCTACCATTTTAGGAGCTCGCCACGCAACAATTTCTGTTTTTGTTTACATATTACTTGGTGCAATTGGTATTCCCGTCTTCCAAGGTATGACTGCTGGTCTTGGAATTATTGTCGGCATCACGGGTGGTTATATTATTGGTTTCCTAGCAAATACTTATTTAACGGGGCTCATTTTGGATAAAACGCGTTACACAACTAAAATGGCCATCATCGCCAATATTGTCGGAGCTATGTTTACCTTACTTTTCGGGATGTTGTGGCTCAAAATTGGCGCAGGTATGTCGCTTTCACAATCTTTCTACACTGGGTTTGTTCCTTTCCTCATTCCTGGTATTATCAAGGCCATTCTTGCCGGTGTTTTAGGAATCATGATCCGAAACCGCTTAATCAAAAGTAATTTAATTCGCGAATAATAGCCCTAAACGTGCATTATTACACAATTCAAATAGTACCCAAATTGCTTTTTCTTGCTTATAATAAAAAAGTAAATATCGGAAAAAGGGGTACGAATTTATATGTCACTTGAAAAAGAATTGGAAGAAACAGACTTTGACTTGCTTACGCTGTTGCAATCAAAACGAGAATCTGTTCTGCCGTATTCAAGAGTCCATTTCAAGCGGGGAGAAACCATTATTACAGAGGGAGAGCAAAACCAGTATTTTTACATCATTTTAGATGGAGCCGTTTCAATGAACAAAGGCACTTGCAGAGAAGATATTATTTTATCCTTTCTTGGGAAGGGAGAACAATTAGGTTTTTTTCATCTGGTCGATGGCAGCCTTTCACCCGTTTCTTATGAAGCTGTTAGCGAAGTCAGCGCCTACCGTTTTGAAAGCAGTTACGTTCGTGAAAAACTGGCACAAGAAAAACCAGATCTTTTTTTACAACTTGCAAATCAGGCAGCTTTCCCGGCATTTGAGCGCGAAGCCAAGGTTCACCTTCCGTCAGACGAAAAAATTTTAGCGGGTCTCATCATTATTGGGAAGAAATTCGGACGTCTTGAGGAAGATGATTCTTGTCTTATTCCTTATTTTTTCACGCAGAAAATTCTCGGAAATTACTTGAATTTAGCTCGTGCTTATGTGGCGACGAATTTACGGAAGCTTGAAGAAGAAGGAATCCTTGCTTTGTCGCCCAAACCATGGCGAATTTATCAATTTAAAAAGCACGCGGAACGCTTAAAACGCGAATACAATTTATTTTAAAACATCATGAAAAGCTTTTTTCATGATGTTTTTCATTTAGGCGTATACTTCAATAGCTCCTTTTTAACAAGAATTGTTCAAAGGCAAAAGCATTATTGAGAAACCTAAAAATATGAATCACATAAAAGTCTCCCGTTGAACTCATTTGCCCATTAGTTTACATTTTCTGAAGTCTTTTTTCCCATCTTTGGCAAGTACTTACATTTTGCTTCTAGGAATTTTTAAGCCTATGATTTAAGGCGTTATACTTCATCACTTTGCTGTGCTCCATTATTCACATAAGCTCTATTAATAGACTTTTTTCGTGTAGATAAAGCTATTTTGTTTTAAAATATCTACTTATCTTTTGTTTAAACACGATTCTCAAAAGCTTTTTCCTGCTATGAGCTTTCATTAAGTTAATAAACTCGCTATCATCCCAATCCTCTTTCGATGCTATTATCACCAATTAATTCTCCTAATTGCTGCAAAAAATCATGATAGAAATCCTTCGTGAAGTGTACATAAAAGTTACCCCACGGATGTTCTTTTTCAAGTCTATACTTTTTTTGTGTCATATCTAAAATTTGAACATTAAAATGTGTCTCTATATAGTCATTCATTTTATTCCAAATACAATTTAATCGCTCAATGTCTACTACTGGATACTTGCGTTTCTTCCTCCATTCGTTAAGCGAACTACCGTCTGTAAATAAATCTTCAAATTGCGCCTTTACTAAAATGATTCCGCAAGAAGGAACTTTGTTTTGCATAAACTGAAAAAATGCATCTAGATGCTGCACCCATGTATCAAAATAAGAATCGAAATCTGCTTCTATTCTCCATACAGCTTCTCCCTTTACTGGAGATACATTTTTAAATTTAGGATTATACGTAAAAAAGCCATTATCCAGTCTTACAACTCCCAAATAAAGGTCAGCATAAGTATCGATAAGTAAGTACTCGGGCTGATTTGATTGAAGTAACTTGAAGAACTCTTTTGTATGCTCTGTGCGATAATGCCACTTTGTAAAAGCATTCATCTTTTTTGTCTCTTCATTCTCTATAAAAGGTAACTCAGGCGACATAAGACTCAAAAAACTAGATTGATGCTGATGTAATATACATTCAAAAAAATGTTTATACCCTGGATTAAAATTAGTATTGAAATTATCTCTAACTAAGCAGGAGCCTACAATAGCGATTTTTTTAGGTGTAATTCCACTCATTCCCTTCCCTACTCTGTTAAGGCACTTATTTGCTCTACAATTTTATGCAAATTACTTGATGACAGCAAAAGCTCATTAATAGCTGTAATTTGTTCTACAATTGTATTCTTTGAAATATCCGCATGTTTATGAACGGATGAGTCAAATACATCATGAATTTCAACAGATTCAGATGGAATTTGCGAATATAAATTATAATTAAATGAAATTAGAGGGTAGCCAAAAATGAGTCTTCTTCTAGTTGTTTCTTTATTCGCTAATTTTACTAAATCATTTAAAATGCTTCTTTTACGAAAATCACGTAGATAATGCAGATCATTTTCTCGGTTATATTGCTCAGTGCTGATAATTGGATCTACTGTGACAGAATTATAATCACCAAGTAGGCTATGATATAATGCGCCCGTTCCACCTTTTGATCCGCCATATAATACAACATCTTCTTTTACAATATGTTGAGAATCCATCACAAATCGAATGGCACTTTGGACATCTGACTCCATCTCCATATAATTAAAGGTATTGATATAATGGCTTCCGTAAGATAGATTTAAATCCATCAGTCGCATAATAACCGTGTTTTTCAGCAAATGTTTCTGCATGCTTGCAAACGAAGTCGTAAAACAACGATGAGCGATATTCGCACTATAATAATGCTCTTTTGGAGGCATTGGTGAAAAAATGACAACCAGACGTTTAGGAGCAAGCTTATTCTCTTTTTCGGCAGGTACCCGTTCTAAAGAGTAAAATAAATCACCATGCTGGATTAAATCTTTCCGTTGCCAAATCGTATGCACATCTTTACGTCGAATAAAATAGGAAGATTGTCCAGAATGCATATATAAAATATAATCATGTGCCAAAATTGCTTTATACATTTCTAAAATGGGCTGTGTTTCTCGTGACAACTCTAAAATGTTCTTATTCGAAAAAGTTTTTACAACCAGTTTCTTTTTTTCATATTCACACTGAAAGTTATAAATATCTGTAAACTCCATATCCTTATCTGCCACCATCCATTAGGCCCTCCCATTCAAAAATAATAACTTCATTAGTTTTTCATTTGTAAATGCATTATCTAAATTAAGTAATTTTTTCTGTATTGCACTACAATATTGGAATACATTGAGTTCCTCTTCAAGAATCGCTTCTACAAGGCTCTCTGTTGTATAGGATTTTCCTTCTAATAAGCAAGTTTTCTTCATATCAAAATACCATCCAATTTTTTTCTGATAGGTTTCTGAGTCCTCTTGTAAAATAATGATTTTCTTATTTAAATGTGCATAGTCAAAAATAGCAGAAGAATAATCAGAAATTAAAACGTCCACTAATAAAAATAATTCTTGAATATCCACAACCTCATTGAAAAAACAATGAATCCGTGGATCTAACGCTTTATAAAATCGGCGCAGTGATGTTTCTAAAGGATGAAGCTTCACAATAATTTCATATTCTGCTGGCAAAAGCTCAATCAATTTCTTCAAGTCAATTCCTATAATTTCGTCCCGTTCTTGTTTACGCCATGTTGGACAAAATAAAATATATTTTTTTGTCCCATCGAACGGCCGATTAAAATATTTCAGGTGAATACGAGATTTTTCTCCTTGTTTGTTACTATTCTCGATCAAGTAGGCGTTCCTAGGTGCTCCCATCTCAAGGATTTTCAACTTTGGATTTTCTTCTAATGCAAATGCCGAACGAAATAACTTTGTGTTAAAAGCAGATGATGTCAATAGATAATCCCATTTTTTCATTCTAGGCAAAAAAGCGTTCAATTCTTGCTGTCGTTGCTTCGTATTTTCTAAATCTGCAACCATTTTTTTCAAGGGTAAACCATGCCATGTCTGGATGACAACTTGATTAGGTGCTTTTCCAGCTTTATCAAGCGGATTCCCATTCACAATAATATACTTGCACATGCGAAAAGTCCGCTGATAGCTAGCACTACCAAGCCGAAGTGCCTCAAAACCAAAATATCGAATTTCCATATCTACTAGTTGATTCACAGAGCTAACAAAAATTTTTGCATTGGGGATGTTTTTCTTAATCCAAAGTGCGATATACTTTGGATCTCCAGAAAATGACTTTCCATGAAAAGATTCGATAAAATACATATTTTCATGAACATTTATTGTTTGTTGTTTCCTTTCTTTCCACGCATTTATTCGCTCCACCAAAGTTTGCAACATTATTTTAGTTGGAAGGCTCGTCAAAAACCTTCCAATAATTGGCTTATCTTTAAAAAAACTATACATCAGGTAAAGCTTGGGTAATTGTTCTATCGGATTTGTCAGCACTTCTTCCCAGATTTCCTCTATGTTTTTTCTCAATGTAAATTTCTTATTTTTTTTCATTCGTGACGTGCGATAACATTCCAGATAAAGAGGCACATAACTCTCAGATGCTGCAATAATCGGAAATGCTTGTCTATAATTAACTTCTTTTATAGATTTAAGAAAATTTAAAACACGTATCCCGTCTTTTTGTATATCTTTCGAAATCCATTGAATATTATTAGGGTTACCGTAAACTTCCCGTAACACATTGTCTTCCCCTGGAAATAAGATCACTCGCTTCCCTTTAGCAAGTGCTTCTAGAATCGAATAACCAAATGTTTCGTAGCGTGAAGTCGAAAAGTAGATATAATCAATTGGTGTTCCTTGATTTAAAAAAACATTCGCATGCAGTCCATAATAATTAATCAGGTTGCGATACAACATTTCAGAAGGCCCGTACCCCTCAATGTACATTTTGACATGAGGCGCCTGAAGATAATGAACCAGATAATCTAAGAGACGAATGGCATAAGATATATCCTTCACATCGTCCTCAAATCGAGAAAGCACATAAAGATTATTCGTTGATTTTTGCACATTATCCTCAGGCAAGCTAACATGATAGGTACTAACATGATGAACGAGAATAGCATCATATCCATACCTTGCTTGAAACTCTCTTTTGATAGACGCTGTCGAGACACGCACATAGTCGAGCGCGTATAAATCTTCGGCTAAATTTTCTGGCAATATCCCAAGTGGTGCATGTATTTCCCCAATCACCAGTGAATAAGGACAATAAAACTTGATGATCTGGGCTAGTGGAAAAAAGCTTTCTCGAGTGATGATATATAAATCAATTGAGTCATCTTTGCCTAAATCTAAAATTGGTCGAAAATCCACCTGTTCACTTAATGATTCCATATGTCGGAGACTCAGAATATCTGTTTGTGAAAAGGAGCGTGAATTGTAAATAACAACATCAATTCCTTCTCGATTAAATTCTTTAGTCAAATTTATATTGCTGCGACACGTTCCCCCTGGTGAAAAAATATTAAATCCAATAATTGCGACTTTCATCATGCTAACTCCCCAAACTCAAAAATCTCTCTCCAGCTTGGTCTCAGCCACCAATTTCGGAAGAGGAATACCGTGGCATTAAGCTTGAACGCTTCCCGCAAGTTGTTGTTTGATATATGTGGTTGAGATGTTTTTTGTGCGCATCAAATAACAAACCTCGCAGTAATCGCTCAAAAAATCAAATTGGCCTTCCCAATCATTCCCCATTACAAAAATATCAATCTGATTTGTCTGAATATCTGTTATTTTTTGGTCCCAATTTGTTTCAGGAATTACTAGATCCACATGTTTGATGGCCTCAAGTAAATACTTGCGCTGTTCATAGTTATGAAATGCTTGTTTCCCCTTTGATTGATTAAATTCATCCGTAGACAAAACAACCGTTAAATGATTCCCTAATTGTCGAGCACGTTCGAGCAAACGAATATGTCCCCAATGTAACAAATCAAATGTTCCATATGTAATCACTTTTTTCATAGAAATACCTCCCTATACTTTAATATTCTAAAAATGATCTTCCTCATTTTTATGAAAAAAATGTTTGCCCTAGTCATTATTTATCTAATGGACAACTCTATCTTAAAGTATATTACAGAAATGCAAAAAAGACTTTGAACATTTTGACATAAAATTATCCAAATTGGATTTTTTTGGGTAAATAATTCTTTTTTAGAACTAGATGACACACTTTCGCAAAAATTTTATGAGATATTCTACCTACAAGATAAAATGAAGCTTCCATTTAAAATCAGATCCTTCTTTTTATCCAACAGAAAAACAGGCTATCCATTTTCAGCTGAATACCGAAGACAGATAGCCTATCTAAATCTTAACTTTCGCAACTTATGATCACTTCATACCTTTTTAGTACAGGCAGGTAATATGATGCGCATTAAATCGCGCTTCTGTTTCTTCATCTAGTTTAAAATCAGTAATTAAATAATCAATATCGTGACATGCGAGACTTTGGTGCATAAATTTATGATTCATTTTTTCTTGTGTTGCAAGTAAGACGAGCAAGTTCGATTGTCTGCGATACGCCTGTTTGATGAGCGCCTCGCCTTCATGCGTTTCTGTCGCACCTTTATCATAATCAATCCCTCGACAAGAAACAAAGGCGATGTCTGCGTTATAAGTTAATGCATCATTATAGGCTTTGGCTCCGTTAACTGTGTAACGCTTAGGCAAAATTGAACCACCTAAAATGCTCACGCGTGCGCTCGTGAATTCGGATAGCATTGAGGCTGTCATCACACCATTTGTAATGATTTGAAGTCCCTCAAATCGACTGAGTACACCCACTAGATAAAGTGAGGTTGAACTTGAATCAAGAAAAATGACCATATCATCACGAATGAGCGTTTTTGCCACTTCAGCAATATACTTTTTATTTTCTTCATTGTTAAGTTCGTTCATCTTCATCAAGTATGGGATATCAATTTTTTGATTGTCGATAATCATAGCCCCGCCTCTTGTTCGCCTCACTAGTCCTTTATTTTCTAAATGAACTAAATCACGCTTCACGGTCGCTTCACTATAATTAACAAGCTTTATCAAATCTTGAATCCGAGCAAATTGTTCCACTTTTAAATAATTGACAATCTGCTGTTGCCTTTCTTCTGCAACGCTCAACATCGTCCTCACCTCTTACTCGTTTTCTTGCCTAAAATTAATATCGCTTGCTTTGTCCTATTGTGTTTAAAATTTTAAGTTTATGGCGAACGACTTCTTTTACTTTTTCATTTGCGGCTGGGTAAACTTGGTTTGGCTCATACATTCCTTTGTTTTCATTTAACACACGATGGATTTCTGCAAAAAAGACACTTTTCAAATCCGAACTTAAATTCACTTTGCCAACGCCATAATGGACAGATTCGCTCACTTCTGCATCAGGATTCCCTGACCCTCCGTGTAAAACAAACGGGATATCTAGGCGCTCATGTAGCGTTTTTAAAAGGCCTATATTAAGCTCTGGTTTCTTGTCTTTCGGATAAAGTCCATGAGCCGTTCCAATCGCAACCGCAAGCGTGTCGATCCCGGTTTCCTTTACAAATTCTTCAGCTTGATCGGGATCTGTATAAATGATCGAATCTGCTCCACCTTCTGCTGAACCGTTATTGCCAATTGTGCCAAGTTCTGCTTCGACAGAAACCCCTACTTTGTGCGCGAGTTTTACAACTTCTTTTGTTAAGGCAACATTTTCTTCATATGGCACAGTCGAAGCATCGATCATAACGGACGTATAGCCGTTTCGAATGGCGCGCATAACATCTTGAATCGTTCCCCCGTGGTCCATATGAATGACAACTGGAACGCGACTTCTTAAGGCATATTCTTTGACGGTTGCAATGAATTCATCTCCTAGATAGGCAATTTCATCTGGATGGATTTCAAGGATAACGGGAGCCTCGTTTGCTTCTATTTCTTCCATGATAGCCTTTAACATGTCGTAACTGCAAATGTTGAAGGCAGGAACGGCAAATTCATTTTCATTCGCTACTTTTAATAGTTCTTTCATAGTCATTAACATTACACATTCACCTCTTGTTTTATTTGTTCTTCTTTTTTAACGGGACGCTTAAGCAGCCCAACCATCACTGCTGTCACAATGCTTCCTAGAATAATGGCGAGCAAGTAGATAAAGACATGATTGATGACGCTTGGGATAAACATCACCCAAATACCACCATGTGGAGCAAGTGACGTTACTCCTGCCCCCATTGAAATAGCAGCGGCTGTTGCGGAGCCTGCCATTAGACTCGGAATGACTCTCAGTGGATCGGCTACGGCAAACGGAATCGCGCCTTCTGTAATATAGGATGCTCCTAAAACCCAGCAAGACTTTCCTGCTGTTTTTTCCTCCGTAGTAAATTTGTTTTTAAATAATAAGGTGGCAAGCGCTAGTCCAAGTGGTGGAACCATTCCTGCTGCCATACATGCTGCAATGGGTGCGTTAACACCTGCTGTCATCAAGCCAATCGAAAAGGTCGAAATGGATTTATTGATCGGTCCTCCCATATCTGCTGCCATCATGATACCTATCAGTAATCCAAATAGCACGCCTGAAGTTTCACCTAATCCATTTAACCAACCAGTTAGCGCCTCAAGCAACCAGGAAATCGGGGTATCAATGATAAACACCATCGCAAAGCCAACAATCGCAATGCTTGCAAGTGGAACGACAATCAACTGGTAAATGGAAGCAATGGATTTAGCTACTTTAATTTTATTTGCAAAGAAATGTGCCAAGTAACCGGCTAAAATCCCACCGATCATACCGCCAAGGAAACCGGATCCGCCCGCTGTCGCAAGAGTCCCTGCAACAAGTCCTGGTGCAAAACCAGCGCGCCCGGCAATAGAACTTGCGATTCCTGCTGCAAGCGCGGGTACCATTAGCGCAAAGGCTGTATCTCCCCCAATTTTCGAAAAGGCGCCGGCAATCGCATTATAACTGCTAGAATCTGGATTGGATGCATCAATTCCAAATGCGAAACTAATAGCAATCAAAATTCCGCCTGCAATGACAAATGGCAACATATAGTTGACACCATTCATAAAATGATTATATATCCCTGCTTTCTTGCCATCACTTGTATTTCCATCTATTTTGCTTGATTCTGCTTTCGTTAATCCTTTTTCTGCCAGTGTTTCTTCAAGTACACGATCTGCTTCTTTAATCGCTCTTGAAGTGGACACACGTTTTATTTTTTTGCCGGAAAAGCGACTTAAATCAATGTCTTTATCAACAGCTAGAATCACATAATCTGCCTGTTCAATTTCTTCAGCTGTTAAAACATTTTCAACTTTTGCACCTTGTGTTTCCATCTTGATTTGATAACCCAAATCTTCCGCTGTATTCGTCAGCTTTTCTGCTGCCATGTAAGTATGTGCAATTCCAGTCGGACAAGCTGTTACACCGACAATTTTCATGCGAGACGCCTCCTTTAAGTTAATACTTCACTAATACTTTCATAATCTTTTTTATTTTTTAATTCTTCTTGAAATACTGGATCCATTAATTTCCGAGAAAGCTCGCTTAAAATCTCCAAATGTGTATCCGCGGCTTTTTTCGGAACGGCAATGATGAAAGACCATTCAACGGGTGATTCATCGAGACCAAAATAATCCGTCATTTTCCCGGAATGAACAAAAGCAATCAAAGGTTTTGTTACTTGTTTACTTTTGGCATGAGGAATGCCAAACCCAGATTCAATGCCAGTTGAAGTTTCTGCTTCCCGCTTATAAAGATCTTTTACAAATTTTTTGCCATTCAAAATGGATCCTTCTGCTTCAAGACGTTCCGCTACTTTTGCAAATAGCTCATTTTTTGTAGTTATTGTTTCATCAAAAATAATACGATTTTCATTTAATAATTCCATGATACTCAAGCTAAAAACCTCCCAACAAAGTAAGCGCTTTCCTTTATTTGTCTTAAGAATAGCATGATGACCAGAATTATTCAATGCTATGAGTTAAATATGCATAAAGCTCATTTTTTTACGTTTTTTGATTCTTTTTTGACCGAAATCGTTCATTAATTTTGTAGTTGAGTCTTAAATGATAATTAGTTAGAAAAAAATAAATAGTATTTCAAAATCATTCAAGAAAAGGTTTTCACTGATCGTTTGCGACCTAAAACAGACTTTTCAGGTATAATGTGTTTAAATTCACAAATTTGTGCTATATACTCCTGTGAAATAAATAAAGTATTTCACAAATTGTCTGTAGGATGGAAGATGGTTTTGCTAACGGGACAATCCTTCTTTCTCTCACACATGCAGATGAATACAACAATTAAGGAGTGTCAGACAAAATGGAAAGTATTCAAGACAAAGTAATTATTATTACAGGAGCATCGTCTGGAATCGGGATGGAAAGCGCCCGGTTACTTGTAGCAAATGGAGCTAAAGTGATGTTATTTGCGCGACGTGAAGAAAAGCTACAGCAATTAACAAAAGAATTAGGTGAGGAAAATTGTGGCTATGTAACAGGGGATGTCCGTCTGCCAAGTCAAGTTGAAAAATTAGTTCAAGAAACAATCCGTCGTTTCGAGAAAATCGATGTTCTTTTTGCTAATGCCGGAATTATGCCAGCATCGAGCATTAGCGACCTAAAACTTGATGAATGGAATGAAATGATTAATATCAATATAAAAGGCGTTCTAAATTGTATCGCCAGTGTTTTACCGAAATTCATAGCACAAAAAAGCGGGCATGTCGTTGTAACAAGCTCGATCGCAGGTAAGAAAATTTTCCCCGGAAACTCTGTTTATTGTGGGACAAAATTTGCGGTAAAAGCAATAGTCGAGGGCTTAAGGCAGGAATCCATTGCGGAACGAACAAATATAAAAACAACCCTTTTATATCCAGGTGCCATTCAAACAGAATTACTAGAAACGATTTCTTCTAAAGATGACCGAGCTAATTGGGATCGTTTTTATCAAATTGCTATTTCTCCAAAGTCCGTTGCTGAATCCGTTCTTTATGCATTATCGCAACCTAAAGATGTTGGTGTAAATGAAATTACCATTTTACCCGCAAAACAATCCTAAACACACTTTTTTCAACCATCCAATCGATTATTATAAAAAGTCATGTGGGAAAACCCACATGACTTTTTATGGTGTTCTCTGAAATGGGCATTACTTTGGCTTAAATTCTGTTACCAAAATATACATTAATTGATAAGGATTATTTAGATTACTGTGAGCAAATTGTTAAGCTTTGGGACGATAAAAAAACTGTCGACAAATGGCTGATACCATTTGTCGACAGTTTAGGCTTTCAAATTAAAATGTGTTTGCGTGCAAATAAAAATAGATTTATTTTTTATTTCTTTTTTTATTTTACATTAACATCAATTGCTTGGTAGAAAGCATTACCTGTATCAGCAATATTCCAAACTGCTAAAATCACGTTATAACCTTTTCGATCACTTGGAATGTTGATTTTTTGTTCAACATCCTTATCAGGAAGACTGCCCCCATCATCAATACTTGCAATTTTTTCAAAATCCTGCTTATTAAGGGGCGCATTCGGATCCCAATTAGATTTTGTCATGTAGTAATCCCATGTTGATGTCCGATGTTGTGCTGTTAGTTCCCAGTTGACTGTTAATGTTCCCGTTGTAATATCTGTTTTATACCACCGTGTTGCTGTCTGTTCATCAATTGCACTAAAGCGATCAATAGCAGCGCTTGCAATTTTACCTGTAATAAAAGTATTTTTAGGTGCTTCAATACTTTGTGGTTCATATTGAACAGCCCCAACATTTTTATTTAACGGAGCAAGTCCAGTATCATTTGTAAATTGTGTACTACCAAGATAAGCTCGACTTCCCGGCTTTGTTACATAACCATGCGCATTTGCAGCGCTTGCAAACCCCGCTACAGCAAACAATAGAATAAACGCAGACAACAACATTTTCCACAAATTTTTTTTCATTTTCTTAATCCCATCCTTTTTTCTATTTTTATTTACACTCTGGATAAGCCCACCATCCTATTTCATTATAGTTTTTTACTATAAAATACTCAATATATTCACTATTTCATATTTTTAATTGTATTATCATACTTTTTGACATAACATAAAAAAAGCTTTAACACTTAAACAAAGAGCCTAGGAAATGCTTTTCCCAGACTCTCTTCTTGACTATTTTTCAGTTTTAGCACCGTTTGCACTTGCTCCCGCCATATCGAGTTTTTGATTCATCTTAATAAATGGCAAGTAAAGGAAAATATCAAGAATCACAAGCGCAAGCGTGAGCACAACAGGACTAAAATGAAACGCTCCCAAAATCCACGTGCTGACAAAGATAGGTTCATTTCCTGAGTTAAGGACAACAAGCGGTACAACCCAACCCATTTTCGTCACCACATAAGCAATGATCGCGTTAATTACGGGAACTCCCACCCACGGAATGAAGAAAATCGGATTCAGCACGATCGGTAACCCAAAAATGATCGGCTCATTAATGCCAAATAACCCTGGAATAAAGCCGAGTTTCGCGACTGACCGTCCACTATAATTTTTAGGAGTAAAAAGCAGGATGGCAAGAATTAAACCAAATGTAGCTCCGGAGCCGCCAATCATAGCGTAGACATTTGTCATGGTATTAGGCGCAATGCTGATCTGAGAAAAATCGTGATGCTCCGCAAATTCAGAAACATTTTTAAGAAACAGCGGTAACCAAAAAGCCGAAACGACACCCCAAACGATATTAAAACCATGCAAGCCGAAAAACCATAAAACTTGCATCAAGATGATAACGACGATGATTGCAGGAAGACCAGTTCCAACATCCGTTAGCGGTGTGATGATGACTTGGTTAATTAAATCAAGTAACGATGTGTATCCAAGTGTTTCAATGAGAACCCGTACAATGCCGAACAATAAGAGCACCATTGAAATCGGAATTAGCGAGAAAAAAGAATTGAATACGTTCGGTGGAACACCAGGCGGCATCTTGATGGTGAACTTACTTTTGGCTAACTTGGAATAAAGATACACGGATAAGAAACTAGTAATAAGACCTGTAAACATACCTTCAAAGCTAAAAAAGTTGTTCGCATAGCCAGCGATATCTTGCTTAATCTCCGGTGAGGAGACAAGATTTGGAACCATCACCATATAAGATGCAAACGCTAACAAAACAACCAAGACGACATTCATTTTATCATTTGTTTTCTTGAGTTCCTTGGCATAGTTATAAGATACAGCGAGAACGATGATAATTGCGACCATCCCGAGCGTTGCTTGTCCAATCGAGCCAAACAAGTCAATCAGTTTGGGAAGAAAGCCAGATGTCACTTTCAAGTGTTTCGCGAGAGCTTCTAATTGCATTTTGATCAAATTGGAAAACGAACCGACGACTGTGAACGGAATAGCTGCAACAAAGGCATTTTTAATGACTTGTAAAATGGTATTCGCTTCGATTTTGCTGGCAATTTTAATCATATTATTTTGCAGCTTATCGAGTTTCATATTTCTTCACCTCTCTACCCTTTTCTATAGTTAATCGAAAATCTATTTTTCTCCTAATTTCTCACCTTTAAAACCTTTTTTAAGCAAGAAACTCACACCTAGCGATAGTACGTTGAAATCGAGCTTATTTCCCTCTTTTCAATCTAAAAACCCGCCTTTAAATTTATCCGTTAAAATTTGTTCAGACATGACCCATTGTCGGATAGTGGATTGGTACATATTTTGATACTGCCTGTAGATCATATCCAGTTCGATTAAAATCGGAATTTGTGGCGAAATATTTCCCAGCGTATCCTCCGCCAAAAGCGAAGCCGCAAAAAGAGTTTCCGTCGCAAATTGAATAATCTTCGCTTCCCTGTTTGCCGTAATGAGCAAAATTTCAACGCCTTTTTGTTGCGCAATCTTGGCCGCTTCATAGAGCGTTTCATCTTCTCCGCGTAACGTGGAAATAATAATCAAATCACTTTGGTCGGCAAAATGCGCGGTCATCAAAATGGTATGCTGGTCGCTTGCGACGCGGACAAATTTGCCGAGGCGGGAAAACTTAAATTGAAAGTCCCCGCCTGCAAAAGAATTAAATCCCATTCCCCAAAAATTAATCGTTTTCTTGCTGTAGATCGCCTTACAAAAATGCTCAATCACATTTTCCGCAAAATTAGTATCACTTTGTGTCGCAAGCGCGTGGTAGCTCGCCGTTACACTTGAGGAAACGGGGACGCTTTCTTCACTGTCTTCAAGCGACAAATTGTAAAGAAAAATCAATTCTTTGTAGTTATTCAAGTTGAGTTTCTTGCAAAAACGCGTGATTGAAGAAGGGGAAACGGCAATGGCTTTAGCCAGTTCTTCAATCCGCAAAATTGGTTTTTTTGAGACCAAATAATCCGCAATTACTTGTTCCACAGCGGTGAAATCCATGCGATGCGATTCGATCAACAAAAACAAATTATCTTGCAAAGCTTTCTCCTCACTTTCTTAGTTAGGATAAACCACAATGGTTTTGATTTCTCCCGGTTTAAAGTGTCCAAGCGAAACTTCTTCTGTAAAGACTTTCTCGGTAAGCGCTTCGCCGTTTAAACTAGTGAATGCCACATCCATTTTTCTTGGTAATTGAATTTTTTCTTCTGGCACTTCTTCAGTCGTACTTGGATTATAGAAGCGAATCGCGATCCCGCCGTCATTAGCTCGAGAAAACGAACTGAACACCAGTTTTTCAGGTTTAAGTTGCCAATTTAACGGCGGCTCGGTGATTTTTTCTGGAAGCGGGTTCGAGACAAAATATTTGAGCGCGGTCGTAAAGGCATTCAAGTTTTGAATTTGGTAATAAGGTTGACTCACGGCGTAATGCTGATAGTCGCGCATGAACTTCGCCGGGTCATAGGCTGGGTCAAGTACGAGTGCAAATTTGAAGTGCAACTCTTTTTCAAGTTGACTATCCGGCGTTTCTACGTAACGATACTGATTGCCCGATGCATCTCCCGGTCGGCGAATCAAGTCAGGACGGCCAAGGTAACCTACGCTTCTGAAAAGTGTCACTGCCATTTGATTGAACGTTTCGCCCACAATTTGATACTCTTTCATTCCTTTAACTAAAATTGTCCAGCTACTTTTGTTATTATGCACGTTCAGATAATGCAGCATTGGGAAAATCGCCGTCGGTTCCTCGCGCCAATTTAGCTCTTTCCAGTCATGTAGATGCGGATCAATCACCGGTCGGCTAATGGTTCCAAATGGCGTATCCGTATACGAGTGCTTCGCTTGGATATCCGTTTGGACGATTAGCCGCATTCTGTGATCCTGCGCCTGGTTATCCATTTTTAAATTAAATTCAATTCGTTCGGTCTCCCTCGCAAGCCGCACTTCCATTTGGTAAGGAATATGCGCACTTCGCTTCCCTGCTTTGCGGTCCGCTAAATCGCGTGCAACGGCAAAGTTTCCGGATACAAGTAAGCGGCTTTCTAATTCACCCGTCTGGATGCTCACTTCTGCATCCGCAAAATCCAGGCGATAGATGTCATCGTGATAAGCTGGCGAATAATCATAGGTATCACCTTCGTCGCCGCCATCTTCTAGCCAAAGAAAATCGACATATTCGTTTCCCGAGGCTTTATCTACGAGCATTGCTTGGCCGCTTTGAAGCGTGAAGCGATAGCGCTCGTTTTCGATGCTATTTCCGGCCGTCTGCCCAGTTTCTACCTCCTCAGCCACTTCTTCAATTTCATAAGTCGTAAAGCTAAGCCCTGGGATTTCCACCTCGGCCGAAACTGTATGCAGATAGTAATATTTTTCAGGGTCATACAGTGACTCATCACGCTTAATTTCGCCGCGGTAGCGTTTTTCCGAGTTCAAAATCTGACAAGCCTGTTCCCTTCCTTCTTGCCATAGTCGAATGCTAGGCGATGTCACAGAAACTTCAAAACGAACGGTTTTTCGGACGCTATAAGGCAAGGTATTGTAAAAAACAAGGTCATTGGGCTTCGTATTTTTGCGGGACTCGGCGATTTTCCTTGTTAAATAATCGACAGCGGAGTAGGAAAGTTCATCTGCTTCTTTAAAGCGCTCATTGATGATTTGATTGGTTGCATCACTATTACATCCCCCAGCACTATCGTGCGCATGGTTGCGGAGAACAAGCTTCCAAATTTCTTCTAACAATTCTTTTTTATAAGGAATCCCGAGCGACTCTGCCATGAGCATGAGCGGTTCCAATTGATAAATAAGTCGGCGCTCCAGCTTATCGTTCATATATTTCTGGTCGTAGCGTGACGAATAAATCGAGCGGTGAATTTTCGAAACAGAACTTGAAATGAACTCTCCTGAAACTCTTTTTAGCACCTCGCCTTGAATAGATTTCAAATAATCTTCATAAGTGCTTTCCAAAAGCTCCACCCCAGAAAGTTTCGCATTATAAGCAGCAATCCGTTCCTTAAGATTGAAATCAACGAAACGCTGATCCCCACCGACTGGAAGTAGCACCTGCTCCATTTCAGCTCCCTCCGAAACACGTGTGATAAGCTCTTCCGGGTTTTCTTTTTCAATTAAATCCACCCCGACAAAATAGCCATTTTTAATATTGGCAGCCACTACTTCTGAGCCATCCTCACTCATCCAAATAAAATCGCGTGACTGCACTTTTTCATTTGGCACACCACGCCAGAAGACCGTATCACTGATCCCCATTCCGCGGTAAATCTTCGGCATATCCTTTCCTTGACCAAACGAATCTGGCAAATACCCAATTTTCATCGCACCACCCAGTTGTTTCGCACGAGCCATCCCAATTTGTAAATTCCGCACAATCGACTCGCCACTGATCACGAGTTCATCCGTTTGTGTGTACCACGGTCCAATAAACAGCTTTCTTGCCCGAACAAGCGCGTGAATCCGCTCCCGATTTTCCGGACAAAAACGCAAATAATCATCGACAATGCTCATCTGTCCGTCCAGCAAATAATACTGGAGCACTCCCTCCTCAAGTGCACGAAGCACCTCATCCATATGATAAACAAACTGAACCGAAGACTCATTCACCGTAAAATACCATTCAAAATCCCAATGCGTGTGGGCAATCACGTGCACCTTTTTTGCCATCTCCATCACCTCTTAAACTTCAATTTCATCCATCAAACGCACAAGTTCTGCCGGGTTCTCCGCCGTAATCAACGTCTCACGAAAACCGTCATCAATCAGCTTCCGCGCAATCAAACTCAAAATCTTCAAGTGCTCACTTGCTCCTTCTACTGGAATCGTCAGGGCGAGCGCAACTTGAACTGGCTTTTGATCGAGCGCTTGCCATTCAATCGCAGACTTATATTTCACGAGTATGAGTCCCGGCCTCACAACCGTTTCACTTTTCCCGTGTGGAATTGCAATCCCATCCTTAAATCCCGTTGTTGATTCTTGTTCTCTTAATTTTAAAGCTTCAACAAAATCCTTGGCGGACTTCACGTAACCATTTTGATAGGCCACCCTAGCAATCGTTTCAAACGCTTCCGTTTGCGTTGTTGCCGTTTCGTCAAAAACAATATTGGCTTTATTAAAAATTTGGTTGTTCATTTCCTTCACTCCTAATCTCTTCCTCATTTGGCGGTGCAACCGGAACCGGCTTCCTTGAGAAACCAATAATCAGCGCCGTGACCGCGATCCCAGCCGTTATACAAAGAATCCAAGATAAAAACGGGATCGGCTGATGATCAATGTACCCGATAAACGTCCCAAGCGGAGAACCGATTCCCCCAAAGAAGCGCGCCCCAGAAGCCGCTGCAAGCCCTCCAGCAACCGCTGAACCTGTCACATTGGCAATAATCATCCGCACTGGATCCGCCGCTACAAATGGAATAGCTCCTTCCGTAACGCCAACAAGTCCCATCCCAAGCGCCGCACTTGCGGCAACTTTTTCATCTTTCGAAAATTTATTTTTAAAGAAGCGCGTCGCCACCCAAACACCAAGTGGCGCAACTGAAATCGCTGCTTGAACTGCCGTTTGCGGAACAAAGTTAGCATCATTGACCCCATATTTCGCAAGCGTATCCGTGAAAATCGCTGTTGCAAATACAAGTGCAGTTTTATTCACCGGACCACCAAGGTCAAAGCCAATCATTGCTCCACAAATCATGCCAATTAAAAGTGGTGCGCTGCTATAATTATCGTTCAGCCAAGTAAGACCTGCGTACATCTTGTCCATTCCAAAAGCAATCGGTTCCCCGATCACATAGAAGACGATCAACGAAATAATCAACGTGGAGATAAACGGAATAATCATAATCGGCACAATCGGTTGTACAATTTTCGGCCATTTGATTTTCTTAAGCAACTTCACCATGTATCCCACAATAAAAGCAACAATAATGGCAGCAATAAAGCCACCGCCCGCCTTCGTTCCAAGCAGTTCAGGATCATTCGCGATATAAGCTCCAATCATTGCAGGAGCGATAGCAGGCTTATCCGCAATGGATTTAGCAACGAAGCCCGCAAAAAGTGGGATCATCAATTTGAATCCTACCTGCCCAACTTGGAACAAGTGTGACATGAGTAGCCCCATCGTTGTTTTCGTATCAAAGCCCCATTCGACAATCCGCCCCATATCATCACGTTGAAACGCATACAAATTAGCGATCGTCAAAATTAAACCAGCCGCAATGACCATCGGAACCATATACGAAATCCCGCTCATAATATGCGTAAAGAAATTCGTTTTCCCTTTATCATTCCCGATTTGAACTTTACCAACTTTAGTCCCTTTTTCCCCGAATATTTCGCCTTTTTGAATAGCTGTTTCAATTAATCCTGCCGCATCTTCAATCGCAGCAATTGAATTCGTTTGATAAAGCTTCTTCCCCGTAAAACGAACCATATCCACACGAATATCCGCAGCAATAATCACGAGATCTGCTTGTTCAATTTCTTCTGACACTAGTTCATTTTCCGCGCCAATCGCACCATTCGTTTCTACCTTTATGTTATACCCGAGTTCCTTGGCCGTTTTTTCAAGCGATTCCGCGGCCATATATGTATGCGCTATCCCTGCTGCACACGCTGTAACAGCAACAATATTTTTCATAACCTTTCTCCCTCCTTTTTTAGTACAAAATAAGTATAGCAACGCGCAAGTGAAATTGGAATATGAAAGCGTTATATTTGAAGTGTTTTCAGTATTTCAGAGCACCTTGAAAATAATTTCAGAAAGCAAGAAACGCAGGGGATAGCAAACAACGACTTTATTGCGTTAGCGCTTGGCGCGAATACAGCTTTTATACAGAAGCTGAACGAGCCGCGCTTGAATTTTATAAACACATCGTTTTAATCCCGACTAAGGGAGGCCGAACACTAAAACAAGGTCTTGCGCCCCGCGCAAGACCTTGTTTTTAAGTTCCTATTCAAATTTGCTGATCGGATAAAACTTCTAACCCTTTCAGTTTCATATATGCCGCCGTAACGCCCATCCCAGCTTTTGTTTTTCCGCCGAACGAACCGTCGTAAATTTGGCAAGCCCCGCATGAAGGGCTTTTCTCCTTCAAAATGACCGTTGTTATCCCCAAAGTTTCTAGCCTCGCAAAAGCTCGTTTTGCTCCTGCTTTATAAGCTTCCGTCACGTCCTGCCCATGGTCGTCCATCACTTTTGCCGTCCCGTTCCACACATCAAAGCCGTCGCCACCTACAATTTCCGCAGGGTTTCGCGGCGTCGTAAGTCCACCGATCACTTCCGGGCAAAGCGCTAATGCCTCCCCTTTAATCACCATTTCCTTTAAAACGCGATTTTCTTTGTGATTTCCGTCATATCTGCAAGGAATTCCCGCTAGACACGCGCTCACCATTTTCACAAGACGCTCCCCCTTTTCTTCTTCTTTTTTACTCTATCAAAAAAACGCCATGACTTCAATTTCGAAGCCACAGCGTCCTTTTTATAGATTTTGGTAGGCTTTCGCAATCGCTGTGCCTACGCGCGCATTATGTTTAACTAGCTCAATATTCGCTTCTAAGCTCTTACCCGCGGTCAACTCTTTCACTTTGCCAAGCAAGAATGGCGTGACATCTTTCCCGTGGATTTCTTTTTCGTCTGCTTCTTGGAGCGCTTTTGCGATCACAGCACTTATCTCACTTGCTGGCATCGCATGCTCTTCTGGAATTGGATTAGCAATCACAGCGCCGCCATCAATCTTCAGATCCCATTTCGCTTTCAAACTTTCTGCAATAACGCCCGGCTCATCTGCTCGAATCGTTAGCTCAACATCACTAGTCCGCGTATAGAAAGCCGGAAGCACGTCTGTTTCATAGCCGATCACAGGAACTCCTTTGGTTTCCAAATATTCCATCGTAAGTCCGAGGTCCAAAATGGATTTTGCTCCCGCACAAACTACAGCCACATTTGTTTTCGCCAGTTCCTCAAGGTCAGCCGAAATATCCATTGTCGCCTCTGCCCCGCGGTGAACCCCGCCAATTCCGCCCGTCACAAAAATCGGAATCTCAGCAAGCTCTGCACAAATCATCGTTGCGGCCACGGTCGTCGCTCCAAGTTGCTTCGTCGCAATCAAATAGCCGATATCCCGTCTCGAAACTTTAGCTACCCCTGAGCTTTTTCCAAAAAGTTCCAATTCTTCATCCGAAAGCCCGATCTTGATTTTGCCATCAATAATTGCAATTGTTGCAGGCACAGCACCATTTTCGCGAATGATGTCTTCAACAATGCGAGCCGTTTCCACATTTTGCGGATAAGGCATGCCGTGTGAAATAATTGTGGATTCGAGGGCTACAATCGGTTTCCCTGCAAGTTTAGCTTCTTTTACTTCTTCTGAAAACGAAAGATATTGTTTCATTTTAATTCCTCCAATTCCTGTTTTAGTCTTGCCGCCGATAAATCTTTTCGTACTGTTGAGTTTGACATCAGCGTTTTAGCTGCATTAATACTTCCAGCGCGAACAATGTCGCGAAGACTACGCCCTGAAAGCCAAGCATGGATCACAGCAGAACAAAACGCGTCCCCAGCTCCTGTTACGTCCTGAATATCGCTAACTACAATCGCGGGCTCATACAAAATTCCCTCTTCCGCGTTTCCTGCAATCGCCCCGTCTTTTCCATTTGTTACAACTACGTTTTGAATCCCAAGATCAAGCCACTTCTGAACAGCTAGCTTCCAATCTGCGTTTGTTTCGATCGCCATTTTAAGGTAGGCTTCCGACTCATCGCGGTTACAAATCAGCCAAGAAACCCCATCCAATTCCACGGGCAAGCGCCCCATCTTTGGAGACGAAACCGGAACAAGGATCAAAGGAACGCCTGCTTCGTTTGATATCCCTTTCAAATAACGAATAGTTTCTTTGGGACAATTTAAGTCCGCAACTATTGTCCCAGCATTCACAAATAGCGCTTCGTTTTTCGCAAGGACATCTGGCGTTAATTCATCATAAGCATCCATGTCTGCGAGTGCCACATGCAAGTTGCCATTTTCTTCCAAAACTGCCGTATAAGAACCCGTTGCCATCCCAGGAAAAGTGACCACGTAATCCAAATCCATGTACCGCTCGCTAGCTCGCTTAATCGCTTCCCAGTCAGCATCCATTCCCGCAACAGTCATAAGCACTGTTTTTCGTCCAAGTCGCCCAAGGTTTTCTGCCACATTTCGTGCAACTCCCCCGGCACCTTGTGTGGAACGAACCGGATTGGAAGTTCCCAGTTGTACCGCTTCCTTCAAGTAAAATTTACGATCCACATTGGCTCCGCCGATGCAAATAATGCGATTTTCCTCATTTAAAATGTAACCTTTACCTAAAATCCATCCTTTTCGCATCAAACCAGAAATTAAATTCGCAACTGCTGGACGCGACAAACCAATGATCTCCGCTAAATCTTGCTGCGAAATATAAGGATCATTCTGAATCGAGCGATAAATCAACTCTTCATTTTCGTTCATTTTTTGCTGATCTTGTTTCATTGTTCCTCCCTCCTATCTAAACAAATGTTTATTTATTAAACTTATGTTTATTGTAGCATAAATCTAGCATTACACAAGAAAAAAATAAAATTTTTTTAAAATTATGGTAACCCTTAAGCTCATGCGGCTGAGAGCCATAATTAAAAGTTATAAATTCTACATTTTTGAGTGTATCGGGTGAATTATCCCCAAAACTTCGATACAATGGAGGATGTTCGCTTTATTTTTAAGTTTTGAAATGAAGCGATGGGACGTGAGAAAGGAGAATCATTTTGAGTAAAATAGAAGTTAAGAATTTGACAAAAATTTTCGGCAAGAAAATTTCCAAAGCTTCTTCATTATTGTCTCAAGGAAAATCTAAAACAGAGATTCTAAAAGAAACAGGCGCAACCATTGGGGTTAACCAAGCTTCTTTTGCAGTCGAAGAAGGCGAGATTTTCGTAATTATGGGGCTTTCTGGAAGTGGGAAATCCACACTTGTACGGCTTTTAAACCGGCTAATTGAGCCAACGAGTGGTGAAATTTGGTTAGATGGTCGCGAACTTTCTAAACTTGATAAGAAAGAATTACGCGAAGTCCGTCGAAAAAGCATGAGTATGGTTTTTCAAAGCTTCGGGTTGTTTCCAAACCGCTCCATTTTAAGCAACGTAGAATACGGGCTTGAAGTACAAAAAATGCCAAAAACAGAACGAGAAAAGAAAGCCTCAGATGCCCTTGATTTAGTTGGACTTGCAGGTTACGGGGAACAATATCCTTCACAACTTTCTGGAGGAATGCAGCAACGTGTTGGGCTTGCCCGTGCACTTGCTAATAATCCAGATATTCTATTAATGGATGAAGCCTTTTCTGCGCTTGACCCATTAAACCGAAAAGATATGCAAGATCAATTGCTTGATTTGCAAGACAAAATGCAAAAAACGATTATTTTCATTACCCATGACCTAGATGAAGCCCTTCGAATTGGAGATCACATCATGATCATGCGCGATGGCTCTGTCGTTCAAACAGGGACACCGGAAGACATTCTAGCGCACCCAGCTAATGAATACGTGGAAAAATTCATTGAAGATGTGGATCGCTCGAAAGTTTATACAGCAAGTAACGTGATGATTCGTCCAGAAATCATCAACTTTGAAAAAGATGGCCCACGTGTTGCTTTACAGCGGATGCGTGAAGCGGGGACTTCCAGTATTTTCGTCGTGAAAAAAGGACGGGAACTTGTCGGGATTGCCCACGCATCAGATGTATCTAGACTCGTTAAAGAACAAGTGAAATCACTGGATTCTGTGATTAAAACGGATGTGCCAACAACAAGCCCGGATACCCCACTTGTTGAACTCATGGATCAGGTTTCAACGACTTCGATTCCAATAGCTGTTACTGAGGATGGTAAGCTTCGTGGAATTATCGTTCGTGGCTCTGTTCTCGCGGCACTTTCGGGAAATGAGGTGAACCAAGATGCCTAATATTCCAAGTCTTCCGCTTGCGGATTGGATTGATAAGCTCGTCGATAGCTTAACAAAATTTGAAGGTTTCTTTAATGTAATTACAAATATTATCGGTGGAGTTGTAGATGCCTTTCAGTGGGTGTTCGACCTCTTGCCACCATGGCTATTTATTCTTTTAATCCTCGCTCTTACTTTTTGGATTAATCGCAAGAAACAAAAATGGGGTTTGCTTATTTTCGAATTAGTTGGGCTGCTGCTCATCTGGAACCTCGACTTTTGGCGCGATATGACCCAAACACTTACTCTCGTTTTAACAAGTAGTTTAATTGCACTTGTTATTGGGGTACCACTTGGGATTTGGATGTCCAAAAGCAATGTTGTAGAGGCCATCTTTAAACCTATCCTTGACTTCATGCAAACGATGCCGGCTTTCGTTTACTTGATTCCGGCAGTTGCCTTCTTTGGAATTGGAATGGTTCCAGGGGTTGTCGCTTCTGTTATTTTCGCAATGCCGCCAACTGTGCGGATGACGAACCTCGGTATTCGTCAAGTTTCGACTGAACTCGTCGAAGCAGCGGATTCGTTCGGTTCAACTGGTTGGCAAAAATTGATTAAAGTAGAGCTTCCGATGGCGAAGTCGACCATGATGGCTGGAATTAACCAAAGTATCATGCTTGCTCTATCGATGGTCGTTATTGCTTCGATGATCGGTGCAATGGGTCTAGGAACACGTGTTTACTTCGCTGTAGGACGTAATGATGCTGGTGGCGGTTTCGTAGCCGGAATTGCAATTGTTATCGTCGCGATCATCCTCGACCGCTTGACGCAAAGCTTTAACAAAAAGAATACAACGGAAAATTAAGGAGGAAGTAAGATGCGCAAAAAGCTTTCAATTTTAGCCTTGCTTAGTGCTCTTTTCCTCATCTTATCCGCTTGTGGAACGGAGCTTGCTGAGTACGATCCAGATAAACCACTTGGCGAACAAATCAATTATACAATTACTGGAATTGATGCTGGTGCTGGTATTATGCTGTCCACTCAAAATGCCATTAAGGACTACAAGCTCGATGATTATAATTGGCAGCTTCAGACAAGTTCGACAGCAGCAATGACTTCAACACTTGAAAAAGCTATTAAAGACAAACGTCCAATCGTCGTAACTGGCTGGACACCTCACTGGATGTTCACAAAATTTGACTTGAAATTCTTGAAGGATCCTAAAAATGTTTATGGGGACGCTGAAAATATCAATACAATGGTCCGTAAAGGGCTGAAAAAGGATATGCCTTCTGCTTATACAGTATTAGACCGCTTTAACTGGACAGCCGAAGAAATGTCTGATGTGATGTTGCAAGTTAACGATGGAACTGACCCGAAAAAAGCAGCTCGAAAATGGATCAAAGACAATCCAGATAAAGTCAAAAAATGGACAGATGGTGTTAAAAAGGTAAATGGTGATAAAATCAAGTTAACCTATGTGGCTTGGGACTCTGAAATTGCTTCGACAAACGTTGTAGCAGAAGTGCTAAGTGATATTGGCTACAAACCAACGATTCAAGCCATGGAAATCCAGCCTATGTGGGCATCCATTGCAACTGGTGCAGCTGATGGTATGGTCGCTGCTTGGTTGCCAAACACATCTGGTGTTTACTACAAGGATTACAAAAAAGATGTCGAAAATCTAGGTGTGAACTTAAAAGGAGCGCGTGTTGGTCTAGCCGTTCCTACCTATATGAAAAACATAAATTCGATTGAAGATCTAAAAAAATAATATAAAAAAGAGGGGCGAAAAATCTCGCCCCTCTTTTTTTCATATCATATGCTTTAGTAAGCTGTCCAGCCACCATCTACTTGAACAACTACCCCATTAACAAAGCTCGCATCATCAGAGGCAAGAAACAGGGCAACTTTAGCAATCTCTTCCGGCTCGCCCGTCCGTGGACTCACTCCCATTCCAGTCATTGCCCGAGCTTGACCGAATTCACTTGGTGTAGTGATGGTATTCCCAATATTTGTATTGACCGCTCCCGGCGCAATTGCATTACATCGAATATTTTTTGTTGCATATTGGAATCCTACATTTTTCGTCAGTCCTACAACTGCATGTTTCGATGCTGTATATGCCGCACCTGCACGAGAACCGTAAAGTCCACCCGCTGAAGCAATATTCACAATTACGCCACCGCCTGCTTTTTCAAAAATAGGAACGGCTTTTCGAATCGCTCGCATGACACCTGTTGTATTAATCGCAAGCACTCGGTCCCAAAGCTCGTCTGTCAATTCGGCAACCGGAACAAAATTATCCATGATTCCTGCATTATTAACCAGAATGTCTAGTCCCCCATAAACTTCTATCGCCTGATCGATCATATTTTCTACATCTTCTTGTTTCATCACATTTGCCACAATGGCTCTTCCTTCACCGCCAGCAGCCTTTATTTCCTCAACTGTCTTTTCTGCAGCTTCTAAATTTAAATCCGCAACAATAACTTTTGCGCCTTCCTTGGCATATAAGATGGAAATTTGTTTCCCCATTCCAGAAGCCGCACCAGTTACGACTGCTACTTTACCCACCAATTTATCCATTATTTATTCCCCCTTGATTGCTTTTGTCGCGAGACTCATCTCACTCCTAATCTAAGTATATTCCTACTTGTAAACGGATTCAATCAGTAAAACAGTGATAAAGTGTTGCATAAGCAACACTTTTTATGGTATATGTAGCATATCCTCTTGAAAGGAGCTAAAATCCATGTCAGATCGCCGTACACAAAAAACCAAAAAAGCTTTTCATACCGCTTTTCTTCAACTACTTGAAAACAAAACTCCTGCACAAATCACCGTATCCGACCTTGTTCGTAAAGCTGATGTAAATCGTTCAACTTTTTACAGACACTACCAAGAAATACAAGATTTACTTGATGAATTGATTCACTTTGTCCTCCAAGATTTGCGCACCGCTTATGATGACCCTTACCAAAAAGAAACGGATTTCTCACTCAGCCGACTTCGCCCAGAAATGATTAAAATTTTTGAACACGTCTATAAAAACCGTGATTTTTATCGTCAAGTCATCCACGCCAAAATCAGTCCAGGCTTTCAAAATTAAATTTGTGAGGTCATCAAAGAGTTAGCCTTAAGAGATGCACTTCATTCCCATTATCCAACTGGAAATGCCAATCTCGAACTGCTCGCAAGTTACCAAGCTCATGCAATCTTTGGGATGATAGTCTACTGGGCAGAAACAGACTTCCAGTTTTCACCTCACTATATGTCTGAACAGCTCTATTTCATTTTAAATTTGACTCGCAAATAGCAGGTCAAGTTCCTGCTTTGTAAGCGGCCGATATGCACCAAGGGGCAAGGATTCATCAAGTTCCAAACTCGCCATCTTTTCCCGTTTTAAATAGGTCACTTTTTTTCCACATGCCTCAAACATCTTTTTCACCTGATGAAATTTTCCCTCACGAATCGTCACAAGTGCCTCACCAGCAGCAAGAATCTCTAGTTTTGCTGGAAGCGCTTTGTACCCATCAAGAAAAACAACTCCGTTTTCAAAAGCGATTTGATCTTCCTTCGTGAGTTCACCTGTTACTTTTACAAAATATACCTTATCAACATGTTTCTTTGGGGATAACAACTGATGCGAAAGCGCACCGTCATTCGTTATCAAAAGTAATCCTTCCGTATCTTTGTCAAGTCGTCCCACAGGAAAAAGCCCTTTACGCCTATCCTCCGGTTTAAAGAGATCCATTACCGTCCGGTCAACCTTATCTTCCGTTGCACTAACAACTCCTTGTGGTTTGTTTAACATCCAGTACGAGAACTCAGAAAATTGAACCATATTCCCATTTACTACAACTTCATCCGATTCAGGAGTTACCTGTAACCCACCATCTTTAACTTGCTTTCCATTCACCCAGACATTGCCTTTTTTTAATATCCCCTTTACCTCTTTACGCGTTCCAATCCCCATATTTGCCAATAGTTTATCTAGCCGCATGAACAAAACTCCTCTGTGATTAATTAGCCTTATCTTACCATGAATATAGTGAAAAATAGAAATAAGCGGAACCCCTTTCTAAAGAGCTCTGCTTATTTCTATGACATCTGACTAATTAAAAAGTGACCTTCTTCAATCTCTACATGTTTTTTTTCTTTTAGAATTTCCAACTTTAAATCTAAATTTTTGCGAGAAACCCCTCCATATTTTGCCAATTTCATCTTATTCATATAGCTGGGCATTTCCCGAAATCCTCTGTTATTCACAGTCACGTCATCTTTATCACATAATTTTTGCATTGTATAAGTAATTCGTGATTCCGTTGGTAGATCGTATTTCATTAATTCGAAACATAATCCCGAAGAATTCTTCATTATCGCCTCTAGAAGCCATTCCATATAACTCATCTTATTCGCTGCAAAATTCAAGAAATATTCGCGATTAATTAAAATAATTTTAACAGGAGTATCTGTTACAAGTCGGAGTTTATCTTGTAAACCTAATTCAAAGGGAGATTGATGAATCACATTTTCTTTTGAGAAAAAGTGTAGAATTTGGAAATTCTTATTTTCCAGATGTAGTGTCCCTGATTCAATAATTAACAAGTGATGGGTTAATTTTTCCACATCAAGCACTTCATTTTGTTTTATACTTTCAAATTTCACATCTGATTTACTCACTTTATTTTCATCTAAATCACGAATCATTTTTAATAGGTCAACTTTTTTCATCACCAAGACCTCCTTCGATATTTCTTGTATAAATTATTTCATAGGCAAATAAGATTCTCTGGTATATTAACTAAATCTCTTCGGTGAGTTTCATTAAAAATTTTACATTTTCATAAGTCTTTGTCTTTCAAAAATTTGTCACAATAAAGTTTTTTATATGTATAAATTACACATATGTATAGTCTTTTGTTCTGCTATAATTTACAAATAAATCAGGGATTCGTTGCCTTTCTAACCATTCAAACACAAATAATTTGTTCCCATTCAGTTGAATAAAATTGGAGGAAATGATCATTGAATGATAAATTAACAACAAAAATTATTTTACAAATCTTAGAACTAGTTGAAGATCACAACTTCTCATTTATGGGATTAGAGATTCATCAGGAATATAGAGAACTATTGCCAAGAGACATCCTCTTTTTAGGTCTCTACTGGCTAGAGATGCACGATTTTATCTCGAGAAGAAAAAATATTCCAAAAGGTGCAAAACGTTATTTCCTTAACGAAAAAGGACACGACTTGCTACAGTTCTTAAAAAACCAATCTAACCAAGATGCTCCCATAGAAAACTGTTTAAGCACATCTCTTTAAACACATAGAAAGGATGAAAAAAATGAATGTTCTAGAGAAAGATATGCTATCGCAACTCAATCAACACAAATTAAAAGAAAACTGGGTGCAACGGGACTTTTTCATCAAAAAAGAAAACATTCCAACTCTGCAATTGTTAGACAATATTCTATTCATTCAAGATGGCATCTTACACCTTGAAATTGAAATCAAAGGAACTTTTCACATCCTTACTTTTTTTCAGTCTGAAGAAGTTATCTATCCAAACTATTTTAATTTAGAACATATCAATTGGCGTATTGTCGCAGATACTCCAGTTGAAATTATCTTTTTTAACCAAGAATATTTTCTTAACTACGGAACGATAGAACCTAAATATATGGAGTGGCTTCTAGAGAAATTAAGCAAAAACTTCCATAAGATTTCTTATGAAATGACAAAACTGAATAATAAGCGGGGGATCATGACTAATATCGAACACCTCCATCAAATCTTAAAAAAAGAAGATCAACTTCTTCCTAAGAAAAAAATTTTCAGCTTATTTTCAAAACAAATGCTCACTTCTTATTGTCAAGTTTCACGGTCAACTTTTAATAATGAATTTAAGAGCCTTAAAAATTCCGGCCTTCTAGAGCATTATCTATAGAATGGAGTTGGACATAAAGATGCAAAAAAAACTCTTACAATGGCTAGAATTATGCGGTTTAAGCGCCACCGTTGAAGTTTTCCCACCTAGGACTTCTTTCCAATTTCCTAACAATAAAATACTATTTTTAATATCAGGAACGATGCATCTTGAAACCATCTCCAATAACAAGAAAATTATCACTTATTTGAATGCCCAATACCTTTTAAATTTGGAACATTTCTTATATGGTCATGCAACTAAATATGCTCTTATCAGTGATACTTCTATTAGAGTAATTCTATTAAGTCAAAAGGATTTTCATCTATTAATAAAAGAGAAGCCATCTTTTATTGAATGGCTACTCACTTCAAATGCAGAAATATCTGCGAAAATGATCACTGAATTTTCCAAAAAACATGAAAGTCCTTTTTATAAAATTCAAGATAGCTTAATAACATTAGCCAAAGCAAATATTATCAAACCTGTTCTATTTATGCCCGAATGGTTATTCCTTCCTAAATTTATAACGCGAACAGATTTAGCGAATTACTGTCAAGTTTCAAGAAAAACTCTCCAGTTAGAAATCAAAAAGCTTCAAAAAAGAGAAAGCATAAAAATAGAAAACAACCAGTTTTTTATTCACCAATCTTTTTTTCTTAAAGACACTTAAATTCCAATCACTAATTTATAAATTAGTTGATATATATGGGTTTATGAGTATCCCGTATCAAAAACTTAAATTCTAGTAAAGGGGATTAAAAAGTATGTAATTTTGACTCAATAGCGAATTAAAAATATTGAATAAAACAGCTAATCTTCAACTAGCTTAAAAAAAGATGAAACGAGGAATAAAAAGATGAATTTTAACCGATTGGGTTTATTAACGCTAGCAACCGCTTTAATTGTACAATTTCCTTTACAAGTAAATGCAGCAGGAGTTAATAAAACTGAAACAACAGTATCAACAAACGGACAGGTATCCGCAGAAACAACTGCAGCACCAGTAACAGTAAACCACGTGTATAACGGAACTGTATTTAAGTCAGAAACACTTACAGGAGAAATTGGTGACTCTTATACAACTCAAAAACTTGACAGTAGTGGCTCTTGGTTTGTTCATACTGCACCAAGTAACGCTTCCGGCACATTCACTTCAGAACCACAAACTGTCACTTATAACTACACCACTATTGCTACTAACAGAATCATGTTTTTATATCGAGATATTGATACGAATGGAAATATTTATGTACACAACCCTTTTGATCCTACTCAACAAGAACAGGGTCCTAAAGCATTTGAATTTGCTTCTGGATTGCCTAACGATCCAGTTGATTTTACATTTCAAAAACATTATGTTGCAATGGATGAAGGTCATGAATGGCCAGATGGGACAGTTGGGACAGGGGGAAGTTATGATTTCGTAAAAGCAAGTCCTGAGATTCCTGATACTTTGCCTGCTGTCTATCCCGGAGAAAGTATGCCCATCGTTACACTTTATTATAAAAAAACAGAAAAACAAGTGCCTGCTGAAAACATTAATGTCCGCTACGTAGACACAGAAGGAAATGAACTTGCTCCTTCTGAAACCCTTTCTGGGAATATCGGCGACGACTACACAACAGAGGCTAAAACTATTGATGGCTATACCCTAACAAAAACACCTGAAAATGCAACTGGAACTTTTTCAGATACTGCACAAACAGTCAGCTATGTTTACGAAAAAGAGAGCCCTGTAGCAAAAGATATTACTGTTAAATTTGTAGATTCTGACGGAAATGAACTTGCTCCTTCTGAAACCCTTTCTGGGAACATCGGTGAGGACTACACAACTGAAGCTAAACCTATTGATGGCTATACCCTGACAGAAACACCTGAAAATGCGACTGGAACTTTTTCGGAAACTGCACAAACAGTCAGCTATGTTTACGAAAAAAATTCTTCTGAAAATAACGATGGAAATAACTCTGGTAATGGAGACGGAAATAACTCTGGTAACGAGGATGGAAACAATTCTCGGAATAGTAATGGAGAAAAACCTTCTACAAATAATGAAAATACTCCCCAAAACCCTACGAACCAAACTGTAAAACCTGTACAAAATCCTAATTCATACTCGACTTCATTAACAACTACTCCACAACAAACAGGCGAAAACGCCCAAACAAAGGTTGCTAAAGAAGAACTTCCAACAACAGGAGATACAACAAATCCGATTCTTATTTTACTTGGAAGCCTACTTGTACTTGGTGCTTTTGGCATGATTTTTAAAAGAAAAAATGCAAAACATTAAATCTAAATTGATTTTATAACTAACTAAAAAAGGATTTGAACGTCAAGTTCAAATCCTTTTAACTGTCTTCCCCATATTTTGTTCTCTCACGACAAACTTTCAAGTTTCGCAGCGTAATGCGTTTCCATTTCTTGGCTTGAAAAAGATTGTCGTAACCGATAATTTTCCAAGAGTTGTTCAATTTCCACCAATACCTCAAAGCTATTTTTTTCCTCTTTCATAACTAGCAAATCCTGCATCTCTATGAATAATTGCTCTAACTGTTTAAAATCTTCTGCTGTTGCTTTAAGACCATCCCTTCTGTTTTGCATTGTTTATACCTCCTAAATGTAACCCCTTTCTTACTCATTATTTTACGCTAAAATAAAATTTTCAAACCTATTTTTCCAAAAGTTCACAGATTGTACAAATTCATAAACAAAAATGCGCATTATTTCACCTTTTTTTTGTTATCTTTTGCAACTAAAAACGTTTTTTATTCTTTAATAATTTTTAGGATATCCTGATAACGAACTTTTTTAGGTGTTGCGTCTTGAAACGAGGAACCGCTTTTTAAATAGACTTCCACTTTATCACCAGCTACTAGATCCGCCACATTTACCGGTCGCTCATCCTTCTGATTGGTGATTTTACTAATCGAAGCTAGTTCAATTGGACCTTTAATTACCTTCCCTTCTTCTGACTCAAGTTGATCCACAAAGATACTTTTAGCATCACTTGTTCCATTTTGACTGATCATTCCCGTGTATATTACATAAGGATCTTTCATTTGTTGCTTTTGCCCGCAGGCTGATAAAATCAAAAGGCAGACACCTAGTATAACAAGTAAATGCTTTTTCATTCCTTTTCTCCTTTAAACAACTTTTTCTTTTATCATATGAAAAAAACACAGCTTCTTCAAAGAAAAAGCTGTGTTTCAGGTTTATTCTAGTACAAATTGATTGTGATAAAGTTCTGCATAGAAACCTTGTTGTTTAAGAAGTGATTCATGCGTTCCTTCCTCAATCACTTCACCATTTCGAAGTACAACAATATGATCAGCACCTAAAATCGTCTTCAAACGGTGCGCGATAACAAAACTTGTTCGTCCTGAAATCACATTATCCATCGCCGTTTGAATCTTACTTTCCGTAACTGTATCCACATTACTTGTTGCTTCATCTAGAATAAGCAGGCTTGGATTGGTTAAAATCGTCCTTGCAATACTGATCAATTGTTTCTGTCCGACACTGAAAATACTATTCTCATCGCTAATTTCTGTATCATAGCCTTTATCAAGCGACATAATAAACTCATGAATATGCGCTTGTTCCGCAGCTGCGATAACTTCTTCACGCGTTGCATCCGGTTTCCCAAACGCAATATTATCGTGGATAGTTCCAGAAAAGAGCACAGAATCTTGTAAGACTATTCCCACCTGTTTCCTGAGTGAATGCAGTTCAATGTCCCGGATATCTTTTCCATCAAAAAGAATCTCACCACTATCAACATTGTAGAAACGATTCAGCAAGTTCATGATCGTTGTCTTCCCAGAACCTGTTGGTCCAACCACCGCAACCATCTGACCTTTTTCAAGACCGATCGTCACATCTTTTAGAACTGGTTTATCTGGTGTGTAACCAAATTTCACATGATTCAATTCTACTTTTTTATGAACGCCATCAATCGTTTGAACATTTGGACGTTCCACTTCATCTTGTTCTTTAAAGACTTCACTCACACGACGCGCACCAGTAATTGCCAGTTGAAGCATGCTGTACTGCGAAGAAATCTGTGTAAGTGGCATATAAAATTGTTGCGAATACTGAACGAACATCACGATGAGGCCAAGTGCTACCGTCCGGTCAAGACTTCCATTTAAAGCAAGATAACCACCGAAGAAAATAACAATCGCCGTATTAACAAGCGAAATCCCCTGCATCACCGGGAACAACAAGCCAGAATAAACTTGACCTTTATACGTTGCATTTTTAACGATTTCATTGTGTTTTAAGAAACCGCTAATGGTTTCTTCTTCAAGACCATTTGTGATGACCACTTTTTGGCCAGAGATTTTTTCATCAATATAGGCATTTAAGCGACCTAAGCTATCTTGTTGCAAGTCCACATATCGGCGCGCTTTCCGAATGATGATCCCTGCGATAATCACCGCAAATGGTGCCGCGATCAGTGTAACAAAAGCAAGTTCTACATTTTGCGTGAACATCATGATGATAACCCCGATCATGAGCGCCAAATTCGAAAGCACTTGAACAAGCGCTTGGTTGAGCGTGTTCGAAATGTTATCCATGTCACTCGTAAAGCGACTCAACATCTCGCCATCATTGTGGCTATCAAAGAAGCGAATCGATAGTTTTTCCATTTTCTTGAAAAGTCCAATCCGCATCCGGTTCGTTGCTTTCCCTGAAACACCCGCCATGATGATATTTTGGATAAACATCGCAACAGACGTTAAAACATAGAATAAAAGCAACATAAGCAGAATATGGTGAAAATCGGATTTGTCATCCACACCAGTTGTTATAAGTTTCACTGCATAATCCGCTAATTCCTGTACCGCTTTCCCGACATATTGTGGTGCTTTTACTTGTAAGAAAGTAGCCCCGACAATCGCAAGAATAATCACAGATAGTTGAAGTTTATAGGCGCGAAGGTAGTGCCAGAAGAACTTCGTGATTTGTCTAAACTCACTCATTTTCGAACACATCCTTCCCTTTTTGTGTTTCATAGATTTCTTGGTAAACCGAGCTTGTTTGAAGCAGTTCATGATGGCTTCCAACTGAAACGAGCTTTCCTTTATCAAGAACAAGGATTTTGTCTGCTTGAATAACAGAAGAAATCTTTTGCGCGATAATAAAGGTGGTCGTGTCATTTAATTCATTTGCGAGCGCCTCTTTGACTAACTTTTCAGATTTGGCATCGAGCGCACTCGTCGAATCATCAAGAATCAAAATTTTCGGTGTTCCAATTACACCACGCGAAATCGAAAGTCGTTGCTTCTGACCGCCAGAATAGTTGTTTCCTCGCTCTTCAACAATCGCTTCATAACGTTTATCTTGTCGTTCAATAAACTCTTTCGCCTGCGCAATCGTCGTGGCATTTTCCATTTCTGTTTCAGAAGCATTTTGCTTCCCGTGACGCAAATTATCCGAAATTGTTCCGGAGAAAAGGACAGCTCGTTGTAAAACAAGAGAAACTGTTTGACGAAGCGTTTTCTTGTTGACCTTCTTCAGATTCTCTCCGCCGATCAAAACTTCTCCTTCTTGCGGATCATAAAGTCGCGGAATAAGCTGGGCAAGCGTCGACTTCCCAGATCCTGTTGCACCGACGATCCCGACTGTCTCACCTGGATCGGCTTTAAAGGAAATGTGAGATAATGCATTCTCGTCATCCCCTTCGTAGCGAAAACTTACATCTTTGAATTCCACACTACCATCCAAATCTTCTTCTTTCGCATTTGGATCATAGGTGATATCCGCATCTGTATTTAAAACTTCACTAATCCGTCCAAGTGAAACAAAGGCACGTGAAGCCATCATCGTGAGCATTCCACCAATAATGATCGCCATCATGATCTGCATCAAGTAGTTCATAAACGAAGCCACAGCACCAATCACAGTTGGATCATCCTTCACCATATCGCCTACAAAATAAATAGAAACGACAATCGCAAGATTTGAAACAAACATGAAAGCTGGAATCATTACAGAAAACAAGACGCCCACGCGAATTGTATGTGCTGTTAATTTATCACTGGTTTCAGTAAAACGATTAATTTCATTATCTTCTTGAACAAAACTTTTGACTACTCGCATTCCGGCAAGGTTTTCTTTCGCGATTGCATTCACTTTATCAAGGAAAGTTTGAATTTTTGCGAAGTGTTTTCCCATTGCACCAAACGTCAGCATGACAATTAAAACGACAAGCACAACAAGAAGGATGATTACCCACCAAAGTGCTGGTAGCGTCACCATCGCAAGTATAAAACTTCCGATAAACATGATCGGAATCCTTGTTAAAGATTGAAGTGACAACATCACAAGGTTTTGCACTTGTGTAATGTCATTCGTTTGTCGCACGACGAGGTTCCCGGTGCTAAACCGTTCAATGTTGCTAAATGAAAAGGTTTGGACTTTGCGGAAACTGCTTTCGCGAATGTCTGCGCCTACCCCCTGCGCAATTTTGGCTGATAAAATCGTATTTAAAATTCCGGCTACTAAACCAATCACCGCGATTACGATCAGCAAAATCCCGATCGACGAAATCTCATCCATCTTGTCCTTCACAATGGCATCCAAAACTTGCTGCAGTAATTTTGGTTGCCACAGTTGAGAAATAACCATGATTGCAACAAAGATTGTTGAAAAAATAGTCTCGACACGATACTTCTTCAAATGCTGTAGTAATATTTTCATTGTTTCCCTCCCATTTCGAAAAAAATCAGACGAACACCTATTCTACTCGAATTTAAAATGATTTTCAAGCTTTAATTGGATAAAGTTTAAAAATCAGTCTCTAGACTGATTATCTTTTACTCACTGATTGATACAATCGCACAAGCCCCAGCTTTTCAAGCTTTAACAATCATAAAATATTTTATCAAATGACAAAAATGTAAGCTTCATCACTATTTTTTGTCACTTAATTCGCAGGATTAGTTTCAGAAATTCCTTTAAGATAGTACATAGAGTAAAACTAAGGAGGTTTTAAATTTGACAAATCAAGTTGTAAAAGTTGAACATGTAGAAAAAATTTATGGTAAGAAAAATGAAAATCAATCTATTGCATTAAAAGATATTTCTTTCTCGATGGCGGAAGGTGAATTTATTGGTATTATGGGTCCTTCCGGTTCTGGGAAAACGACTCTCTTAAACGTCCTATCAACGCTAGATCGCCCAACAAATGGCGAAATTAGCATTGCAGGTCGCGATATTACACAAATGAAAAACAATGAACTCGCTGACTTTCGGGCAAATTCACTTGGTTTCATCTTCCAAGACTTTAACTTACTCGAAAATTTAACTCTCTATGAAAACATCGCTTTGCCGCTTTCCCTGCAAGATGTGAAAGCGAAAAAAATCAAAGAACGCGTAGAAACAGTCGCCAAACAACTTGGTATTCAAGATATTTTAATGAAGTTTCCTGCTGAGGTTTCTGGCGGGCAAAAACAACGAACAGCGGCCGCTCGTGCACTCGTCCACGAACCAGCCATCATTCTTGGCGACGAACCAACCGGAGCACTTGATTCCAAAAACGCGCAAGGCTTACTTGAAGCGATGACAGAACTAAACCGCGAACAAGACGTTTCGATTTTGATGGTAACGCATGATCCTCAAAGCGCAAGCTACTGTGAGCGCATCCTTTTCATCCAAGACGGCATACTTTACAAAGAACTCAAACGAACGGGCGAACGTAAAGCTTTCTACCAAGAAATTCTGGATGTACTGGCAACACTTGGTGCCGATCAGGACGGGGAGTGATTATATGCTGTTAAAACTTGCTCTCTCAAGTATTAAAACGCGTCTCAAAGACTATATCGTCCTTCTTATTGGTCTTGTAATGGCCATTTCAATATTTTACATGTTCGAAACACTAGCCTTAAATTCTTCCTTTATTGATGAAAACTCGATGATTTCGGCTGTTGGCTTCGTTTTCCATGCCGGTTCAATCTTACTTGCAATTATTACAGTAGCCTATACGATGTACGCAACTTCTTTTCTATTTTCTTTACGCCAACAAGAATTCGGAATGTACATGACACTCGGTGCAAAAAAACGCAAAATCTCGCTTATCATGTTCATTGAAACGATGTTTATCGGATTTTGTTCCCTTGTCATCGGGCTCATTCTTGGAACTGTGCTCGCTTCCGTTGTCGGCAATCTTCTTATGAAACAGCTAGAATTCACTTCAACTACTTATGCACCATTTTACGTGCCATCCATGGTTGTCACTATCATTTTCTTTGCCATTTTGTTCTTGTTAGCCGCTTTGTTCAACTTATTCCGACTATCAAATGTTTCCATTTTAAATTTGATTCACGCCGATTCAAAAGCAGAACGCATTGTCATTCGCAAGAAAGCAATTGTTTTTAAAGCAATTCTCTCGATTATTTTACTCGCAATCGGCTATTACGCAATGATCGACATCGAAACTACCCAATTTATGGGCATCATCGTTGCGCTCTTTACCATCACCTTTGGAACTTACTTGTTTTTTGCGACATTCCTGCCACTCATTATTCAAAAAATGCGTGACAAACAAATAAAGAAAAGCAAGCGGCTTAATTCATTCACTTACGCCCAGTTAAGCTTCCGAATCAGCCAACTCTCACGCGTTCTTGCGACAGTAGCGATGCTCATCGCACTTGGAATGGGAGCCATTGCGGTTGGTTTCGCTTTCCAAAATAACGGCGTTCTTCTTGCAGAAAAAATGTCCCCTTATGACGTTGTGCTAGCAAATCCGACAAAAGCAGAGCAAAAAGTGATCCGCTCCATGGATTTTAACGAAGATTTCAGCTACCACTTTAAAACAGACAGCAAAACGATTTACTTCAACACCCAAGAGTTGAAACAGAATCCGCCACTTACAACTAGCTTTTCGGCCACTGAAAAATCAAAAACTTATCGTTTGAAAGAAGCACCAAGAAACGAGAGTACTGCTTGGAACAACTTTATTCAATTTTCCGTTCCAGATTCATTTATTGGCACTCGCCAAATCAAGTTTGTCGATAATATGGCATTCGCTACTCAAAATCTCAAAGAAAATACGCTTTTCATCGGAAAAGTACCTGACTTTGAAAACAGCTTAGATCCCCTTAAAAAGCTGGATCAACTTGAAAAAGACCGCCACGGAGAAGATGCTCAAGTGATGAGCAAATATGCCTCATATGCGCAGTACAAAATTTTCGCAAACGGGACTGTCTTCATGGGATTCTTCCTCGGTTTTGCTTTCCTAACAATGATGGCAAGCTCGCTTATGTTCAAGATTTTGACAGGAGCAACACAAGACATCAGACGCTATCAAATGCTTGAAAAAATTGGCGTAAAACGGAAACTTCTGGTTCAGTCCATCCAAAAAGAAATGTTTCTTATTTTCCTTTTCCCAGGCATTATCGGCTTTGTTCATGTTGCAATCGGGATGAAAATGTTTGGCTTCTTGCTTATAGATCCGTATTACCGTTTCTTTATTCCGGTTTTACTATTCTTAGCGATTTATGGCATTTACTACTTCATCACCGTTTGGCTTTATAAGAGCATCGTTTTAAAAAAAGATAAATAAAAAACAGGAAGCTAGCGTTGTCGAGTTTGTTCTCCGCTAGCTTCCTATTTTTTAAATTTTGCAGTTGCTTTTAGAAACATCCGCATCACTTCTTCCTTCATTTTTTATGCTTATACCCCATTTTTTTAGTTCTAATCAAGTACTAATCCATGTTATACTAATGCTAGACTGGAAGGTAAAGGAGGGGCATCATTTGAAACAAATAATCAATTATCTTGAGAGCCATATTGAACCGCTCATCGATTACTGGTTATCTACTTATTATGTAAAATCGGATGAATACGAATTGCGTAAAAATGTCGATGGCTTTTTAGATGCCCAGCGCAAAGAAACACTCGCTTTATTTCTAACAGCATTTGAGAACATTCGCAAAGGGTCTTGCGCAGTTCCGGTTTTTGAAGAAATTGGAGAAGATCGGCGTGACATGAATACGAGTTTTAAAGATGTGTATACAAATTACCACGCCGTTTATACAGCAGCGATTGAATTTATGGATGTTCAAATCCAAACGGGGAAAGCAGACTTTTCCCTTGAAGATTATAGCAAATTTATTTTATTTTTCCGGAAACTTGAGCTAAATTCTGGAAGGCATCTTTTTGAAGGCTTTTTAAAAAGACAAGACTCTTCTTACTGAGGAGTCTTTTTTTGCGCCGAACAAAAACTCCACTACCCTAAATCAGGTAGGTAATGCCACGTTTTTCTAAAATATTGAATACTTTTACTGATTTTCTAGAACCCGCAAGCCTCCTTTAAAAAAATTAATTCCTCTTATAAAAAGCAGAACACGAGCAAGAAATTCTTACTCGTGTTCCGCTTTTCCAACTCAGTCAGCTTGGCTAAACCGAAATGTCGTGACATAATTTACAGTTTCCCCTTTTTCCAAGATTGGACTTGCAAAATTCGCTTGATTCACCGCATTTGGATAAAATTGTGTTTCGAGACAAAGAGCAGCATTTTTTTCATAAGTCGCCTTTTCTTTGCCACAAACACCATCCAAACCATTTCCCGTATAAAGTTGCAATCCAGGTAAATTAGTGGCTACTTCCATCAAAATCCCACTTTCGTCTCCTTTAACGCTTGCTACTTTTGCAAAAACATCCTTCGCTTTATCGAGCGCATAATTATGATCGTAGCCGCCCGCTTGTATCAATTGTTCAAACTCTGGAATCGTCCCAATTTCTCGCATCGTCCGAAAATCCATCGGCGTATGAGCGACAGGAACCACTTCCCCCGTTGGAATCAAGTCACGTTTTGCAACCGGTGTATAATGTGCAGCCTCAATTTGTAGCCAATGTTTATGAATTTGACCACTTGCATGCCCATTCAAATTAAAATAACTGTGATTCGTTGGATTAAAAACCGTCGTCTGGTCGCTTTTGCCACGATAAGATATTCGCACCGTATTATTCTCAAGCAATTGATACGTCACGACAAACTTCAAAGTGCCCGGAAAACCCTGATCCCCATCTGGACTAATCAACTGAAAAACAATTCGATTGTTCGCCTCATCCAGTTCCGCAACATCAAAACACCGAAACTCATAGCCATTTGGTCCACTGTGCAAACTGTTTTCCCCTTCATTCGCTTGCAGCAAATACGACTTCCCCGAAAGCCCAAATCGAGCCCCAACAATTCGGTTCGCGCTCCGCCCAATCGTCGCTCCAAACTTATCTACATTTGTCACATATCCATCAAAATCCGGATACCCAAGCACCACATCCCGTAACCTCTTAGAGCCGTCCCGAACCCACAAATTCGTGATTACCGCCCCTAAATTACTAACGACAAGCTTCATCCGAGATTTATTTTCAAACGAATACAAATACACTTCACGACCATTTGGCAAGAACCCGAAGTGTTGCTTTTCCATCTCTCTCCCTCCTACCAGTCAAAATTAGGCGGTGGCTACGCCACCGCCCCACTTATCATTTAATAACCACTGTTTCAAGGTCTACTAACTTCGCCCAAGTCAAAATTTGATCCGTCGTTAAGTTCAGCGATACAACCGTGTGGTGGCCTCCGCCAGCTTCAATCCATGCATGAACTCCTTCATGGAAGCCTGGTTTCACTTCCCATAAAACACGTGCTACTGGTAAATTCGGCGCGGGTTCTGTTGGCTCAAACGCCGTCACTTCATTGATCAAAAGCTTATAATGCGTGCCAAAGTCCGCCATCGAGACGACTACGCCTTCCCCTGCTTTCCCGTCAAAAACAAGTCTTGCCGGATCTTCACGGTCTCCCATCGAAAGTGGCGAAACAACAATTTTCGGCTTGTTCACTGCAAGCGTTGGATCCACTTCCATCATATGGGATTCCAAAATCGCTTCCTTCCCTGCCGCTAGCTCGTACGTATAATCTTCCATAAATCCAGTATTTTCGTTATGAGCCATCACTTTCATCAACCGGTCAATCGCCGCCGTTTTCCAGTCTCCTTCCCCAGCAAAACCGTAGCCATCTGCCATTAAACGTTGCACCGCAAGACCTGGAAGCTGCTGCATGCCGTATAGATCTTCAAAGTTCGATGTGAAGGCATTATATCCACCTTCCTCTAAGAAGCGCCGAATGCCAATTTCCTGACGCGCTTGGACTTTCACATGTGCTTCCCACTTAGACTGTTCATAATCGCCATAATCAAACTCATAAAGCTTCCGGTACTCTTCAAATAGCGCATCCACTTCTGCATCCGTAACCGCATCCACCACTTGAACGAGTTCTCCGATGCCAAAATAATCAACAACCCATCCAAATTGAATTTGCGCCTCTACTTTGTCGCCTTCTGTCACACCTACATTTCGCATGTTATCCCCGAAGCGAGCCACTTTGATTGCAAAACTTTCATTGTAAGAAGCGGCAACGTCCATCCAGTCGGCTACTTGTTTCATCACAGGTTCTGAATTCCAGTAACCAACAACAATTTTGTTTCGTTTGTCCAGTCTCGCATTAATGAACCCATATTCGCGGTCGCCATGTGCGGATTGATTTAAATTCATGAAATCCATATCAATCGTTTTCCACGGAATGCTTTCATTAAATTGTGTAGCTAAGTGAAGCAAAGGTTTTTGCAACAATTTCGTGCCACGAATCCACATTTTCGCTGGTGAAAAAGTATGCATCCAAGTAATTACACCTGCCACTTCATCCCGGTAATTCACTTCTTTCATGATGTTCGTAATCGTGTCGGCCGTTACTGCAAGTTCTTTTAAGACAATTGGGTAAGGCATTTTCCCGCTATTATTTAAGGCCTCAACCATTTCCTCTGCATCTTTTTTTACACTGCGCAACGCTTCTTCTCCGTACAAGTGTTGTGATCCTACAACAAACCAAAATTCTTTTTCCGCTAATTTCATCATTTGTTTCAGCTCCTTTTATTTTCCTTGTCCATAATAAGCATCTTTACCATGTTTTCTTAAGTAATGTTTATCTAGAATGCGCTTTGGCAATTCTTCCGCATAACTATTCAACTGACGCGTATAGAAATTCATCCGACAAACCTCTTCCAAAACGACTGCATTCATGACTGCACTCGCCGCATCTTTTCCCCAAGTAAACGGTCCATGTCCATGTAAAAGTACACCCGGTACATCAAGCGGCTTGATATTTCGTTCTTGAAAAGTTTCCACAATGACATTTCCTGTCTCGTGCTCATAACCTGCATCAATTTCTTTTTGTGACAGAAAACGCGCGCATGGAACTGTTCCGTAAAATGTATCTGCATGTGTTGTCCCCATCGCAGGAACTTCTTGACCAGCCTGCGCCCAAATAGTTGCCCAAGGTGAGTGCGTGTGTACGATTCCCCCTAAGCCAGGAAAAGTTTGATACAGCACTGCATGTGTCGGCGTATCTGAAGAAGGATCTAATTCACCTTCGATCACGTGATTTTCGAGATCAACGACAACCATATCCGAAGCTTTCATTTCTTCGTAGCTCACCCCACTTGGCTTGATAACAAAGTAACCCGACTCCGGATCAAATGCACTAACATTTCCCCAAGTGTATTGAATCAAGCCCCGTTCTGGCAGTTCTAGATTGGCTCGAAAAACCTCTTCTTTCAAATGTTCTAGCATTTCACATTCCCCATTTCTTAAATCAATTTCTGGATGGCCATTTTTTCAATTTCGATTCCTTCCTGGTAGCGTTCCATGAACACACGATATCCTTCCATGTCTACTTCTGTTGGCGCAATCGTTACACCTTCATCTTCGCCAAACACCTTTTGCTCAAGGAAGTCGCTTAAATCCGCATCGCCACTTTCTAAATAGGCAGCAAGAAGGGCAATTCCCCAAGCGCCGCCTTCACTCGCTGTTTCCATAACCGTAACAGGAGCCTCCATCGCAGCTGCTAAAATTCGTTGCCCAACTTCTGGCGTTTTGAAAATCCCACCGTGCCCGACAAGTTTATCAATTTGAACGTTCTCTTCTTTTAAGATATCTAGGCCGATACGCATCGCTCCAAACGCACTTGCTAAATGAACACGCATAAAATTCGCCAAGTTAAATTTGCTTTCTGGCGAGCGAACAAAAAGAGGTCTTCCTTCATTCACTCCTGTAATATTTTCACCAGAATAGTAGCCATAAGAAAGGAGCCCACCACAATCCGGATCGCCTTTAAGCGCTTCTTTAAACAGCACGGAAAATAGTCGCTCCGTACGCACTTCAAGGCCAAGCGCCTCTGTCATTTCTTGAAAAAGTTTCATCCAAGCATTAATGTCCGAAGAGCAATTGTTCGTGTGAACCATCCCCACTAAATCCCCGGATGGCGTTGTCACCATGTCAATTTCTGGATGTACTTTTTTTAATTCCTCAGAAAGCACGATCATCGCAAACGCCGATGTGCCAACGGATATATTTCCCGTTCGCTTCGCCACACTATTCGTCGCAACCATCCCCGTTCCGGCATCGCCTTCTGGAGGGCAAAACGGAATCCCTTTTTCAAGATTTCCAGTGGGATCGAGCAGATAGGCGCCTTCCTGTGTGAGTTTTCCAGCTTGCTCTCCTGCTAGCAAAACTTTAGGTAGAATTTTTTTAAGTGAAAGTGAGATGCCTGATTCTTTTGCAAGTGAATCAAATAATTCAACCTTTTTCGGATGGTAGTTTTTTGTCTCAAGATCAATTGGAAACATGCCAGAAGCATCTCCAATTCCAATCACTTTTTCGCCCGTTAACTGCCAGTGCACGTATCCTGCGAGCGTTGTCAAAAAATCCACTTGTTCAACGTGTGCTTCTTGATTCAAAATCGCCTGATACAAATGAGCAATACTCCAGCGCTGGGGAATATTATATTCAAAAGCTTGCGTTAATTTTTTTTCAGCTTCTTCTGTAATTGAATTTCGCCAAGTTCTAAAAGGAACGAGTAATTGTCCTTCTTGATTAAAAGCCATATAACCATGCATCATTGCGCTAAATCCTATTGAACCGACCGATCGAAGCGTTTCACCATATTTTTCAAACACCTCAGAAGCGAGCTTTCGATAACTCATGCGTAAGCCCTTCCAAATATCATCTAGAGAATACGTCCAAATTCCATTTTCCAATTGATTTTCCCATTCATAGCTACCGGAAGCGATAGGTTTAAATTTTGAATCAATCAACACGGCTTTAATTCGAGTCGAACCAAATTCAATCCCTAAAGATGTACGGTTGTCTATTACATCCAACATTTCTTGAGCTTTTACTTCTTCTGTCGTTTTAATCGGAAAAACCTCCCTAAAAACATGTGATCAAATCATCGCTTATGTGTAGCGCTTACATTCTTAATTTAACTTTTTTGTCCGTACATGTCAACCAAAAATGAAAAAAATATCAAAAAAGCCTTGTTATGTACGTACAAATATTGTACAATAAAAGCGCTTACAGAAATACTGGTCGAATTATTGCAAATCTATTCTCAAAAATAAGGGGTTGGCAAAAAATGAAAAAAGAAAAGAAAATCTCCGCTTCATTCATTTACTTCTTTGGAGCATTCGGGGGAATCCTTTTTGGTTATGACATCGGGGTTATGACAGGAGCATTACCATTTTTACAGAACGACTGGAACCTAGCTGGACACGCTGGTCTAATCGGTTGGATCACCTCTTCCGTCATGCTTGGCGCGATTTTCGGTGGAGCAATGGCTGGGATGCTTTCCGATAAACTTGGGCGTCGCAAAATGATCTTGATTTCTGCTATCATATTTGTAATCGGTTCCATTCTTTGTGGGATCTCCCCACATAATGGACAATACTACTTAATCGCGGTTCGTGTTTTACTCGGACTCGCTGTCGGTGCTGCATCAGCACTTGTTCCATCTTACATGTCAGAAATGGCGCCCGCTAAACTTCGGGGCCGCTTATCTGGTATTAACCAAGTAATGATTGTTTCTGGGATGTTACTATCTTATATCGTTGACTTTCTCTTAAAAGGATTACCAGAAGAATGGGCATGGCGTTTAATGCTTGGCATGGCCGCATTACCAGCACTTATCCTCTTCTTTGGCGTCCTAGCACTACCCGAATCTCCTCGCTTCCTCGTTAAATCAAAAAAATTAGACGAAGCGAAAAAAGTACTGAGCTATATCCGTAAACCCGAAGAAGTGGACAAAGAACTCGACCAAATTCTTAAAACCGCTGAGCAAGAAAAGCAAGTGGCGCATACAACAAATTGGGGAACCCTCCTCACCGGTCGCTATCGTCACCTTGTCATCGCCGGAATTGGCGTCGCAGCCTTCCAGCAATTCCAAGGTGCCAACGCCATTTTCTACTACATTCCACTCATCGTGGAAAAAGCAACCGGACATGCCGCAAGCGAAGCCCTAATGTGGCCAATCATCCAAGGGATCATCCTTGTTCTCGGCGCCTTATTCTTCCTTATCATTGCGGATAAATTCAACCGCCGTACCTTATTAACCGTTGGCGGAACCGTGATGGGGCTATCTTTCATCTTGCCTGCCATCTTAAACACCTTTATGAAGACAGATGCAAATCCAATGTTGATCATCGTGTTTCTTTGCATCTACGTTGCTTTTTACTCTTGTACGTGGGCACCCCTTACTTGGGTAATCGTCGGGGAAATCTTCCCACTCGCAATTCGCGGTCGTGCATCTGGTCTTGCTTCTTCCTTCAACTGGATTGGCTCATTCCTTGTTGGACTTCTGTTCCCCATCATGACCGCATCCATGCCACAAGAAATGGTGTTTGCCATCTTCGGGATTATTTGTTTTCTTGGGGTGCTGTTCATCCGTTTCTGTGTACCCGAAACACGTGGACATACGCTTGAAGAAATCGAACAACAAGCTGCTGCAAAATCTCATAAATAAAAAAACGGGTCTAGCGTGAACAAGTTTGTTCATGCTAGACCCATTTTTGCTTTTTATAATCATTCTATATTTTCTTCACCGAATCTCGCTCAATTAGTTTCGGCTCATAAAGAATATCCTCTTCCGCTTTCCCCGTTTCAATCGTTCGAACAATCCAACTCGCCGCATCCGTCCCCATTTGTTCTTTGGGGTGGCTGAGCGTTGTCAATTTGACACTCCCAATCCGGCTGAGCACCGAATCATCGTTCCCAATAATCGAGAAATCATCTGGAATTTTATAGCCACGCCCCACAAGTTCAACTGTCAGCAAATTAGCAATTTGGTCGTTATAACAAATAATCCCCGTCACATCTCCTTTTTGAAGGCGTGCGACAATCTCTTGAATGACTTGTCCAAATGATTCAGTTGTATACGTAATCACATCATTTGCAGAAAACTGAATTTCATTTTCTTCGCATGCCTCAATGAACCCTTTCAAGCGATATTTTCCTTGCAAGTCATCCGTTTTCGTCACGAAAAGTAAATTCCGATGCCCATTTTGAATCATAAACTCCGTTCCCAAATAGCCACCTTTTACGTCATCCACACAAATTGAAGGAACGTTTAATTCCTCATAAACCGCATTAATCATAACAAGCGGAATCCCCCGTTCTCGCAAACGAACGTAAAGCGCAAGATTTGGATTATAAAGCGCACTTTTCGTTGGTTCGACAATTAAGCCGTCAACCCCGTGATCCATCATCTTTTCTAAGCATTCTCGCTCCTCCGTATAATCATTGTTGGTACTTGCGAGCAGCAAAGAATAATTTTCATTCCGAAGTGTGCGTTCGGTTCCCGTGATAATCGTCGGGAAAATATAGTCAGATAAATACGTCGTAATAACACCTATCGTCTTATGACCTGTCTTGTTATTAGAAGTATTCAGTGATTTATAGCGCTCATCGACATACGTTCCAGAACCCTTTTCCTTGCGCAAGAACCCATCCGAAACAAGCACAGAAATCGCTTGCCTAACCGTGTGACGACTCACGCCATAGTCCTTCTGCAACTGAAGTTCTGGCGGAATCGCCGAATCAGGCGGATAGACCCCCGCTAAAATTTTAGTACGTATCTCTTCAGCAATCGTTTGATACTTTGATTGATTCATAAATAGATTCCTTTCCGTCTGAAAATCCTTTATCCCTAGATTAACAAAAAAAGGCGCTATATGCTAACCCCACCGCAAGAACAAAGGAAAAGACTTCACCGCTTCATTCAAAACTTCTACTTCATTATACAACTTTACCAAATTCAGTTACAATAGCTTAAAAGTAATCTTAAACGAAATTCTTAACTGAAAGGGTGAACAACATGAAAATTTTAATTACAGGCGGTTCAGGTTTCATCGGAAGCCAGTTTCTGCGTCAACATGTCCAGTCAAATCCAGACTACGAGTTTTTCAATCTAGATAAGCTAACCTACGCCAGTACACACATAAACGAAGAACTCCATCACTATCCTAACTATCAATTTGCTGAAATCGACCTCTATGACGCCACTTTAACCACAAAAGCCATCCAAGATTTTGCTCCTGACACAATCATTCACTTCGCCGCTGAAACACACGTTGACCGTAGCACCTATGATGGACGCCCCTTTTTGCATAGCAATATTGAAGGAACATACAACCTTCTCACTGCCGCACGAGATTTATGGAAAGATGATTTAGATGGCAAACGTTTTCACTTTATTAGTACAGATGAAATCTTTGGTTCTATCACAACGGGGAGTTTTGATGAAAATTCACCGATTCAACCACGAAATATCTATTCAGCCAGCAAGGCAGCCGCCCATCACCTTGTTCTCGCCTTTCAAAACACCTATCAGTTGCCCGTTTCGATTTCAATCTGCAGCAATAACTTTGGCCCTTTCCAAAACCAAGAAAAATTTATTCCGACTATTATCGAAAGTGCTCTAGCTAAAAAGCGCATCCCGATTTACGGAAGCGGTTCGAACGTTCGCGACTGGATTTACGTAGAAGATCACTGTACCGCCATCTGGAAAATCATCACTACACCTGCTTTCGAAGGCGAGACCTTCAATGTCAGTGCTCAAAACACATATACGAACCTTGAAATTGCTCACAAAGTCCTCACGCTACTCTCTAAAAAAACAGGAGAAAATGCAATTGATTTGATTGAACATGTAGAAGACCGTCTAGGACATGATTTACGGTATGCGCTAAACCCTGCTAAACTTTTAAGACAAACAAATTGGCGTCCGCATTTCTCATTAGAAAAAGGATTAGAAAAAACCATTGATTTTTATATGAATAGCACATATTAGTCCACTTGTTGAACTACTTTTTTAAGCCCATTTCAATTTTTCTAGCATTTTTTTGGAACACTTTTTTGCTTATTTATGGCCAGCAATGAACATAAAAATAACCTACCATGAGCCATCAGGCTTGGTAGGTTATCCAACTAAGTTAGTCACCCTCTTACATGATGCTTGAGAGCTGTATCTCCTTACAGCTCTTTTTCTTTTATATGAAGCTCCTCGCTAGCCTTTTAACAAATTTGTTAATTTGAACTGACCGCCCAGTCCCTTTTGATGTTTTTAGCACACTTTCCTATTCTCAAAATCTTGCATTTTTCGAATTCATTAAAGTTCATCATTGGGCTTATTTTTGTGCAAGCTCTGACTTCCGGTATTGCAACATATCATAAATAAGTTCTTTGGGAAGTTCCTTATTGTAAGGAAACTGAACCGCACCTTTTGAAAACTTATATCCATCTAATCTTTCAGCAAAAGCTTCAATAACAGAAGGCGTTGGATAAAAACCAAGATGCTTTTTATTATCACCGAAATAAACGGCATTTACTTTTTCATGAAATGTCGGCATTCCGTAAGCCATTTTTTCTTCTGCCTCAGGGAAAACCTGCTTAATCAGTTCATACATCGCTTGTAAATGTGCTTGGTGGCTCTCATCAGCTTGTTTAATATATTCAATCATAAAAGTTCCTCCTCGCTTTTAACTTTCTTCGTGTATAAATCTTTTTAAGACGCTCCTTTTCCATATCCCATCATCTCCTTAAAAAACAATCTCTCCTAAGCAATTTCAAAAAGGATTGGATACATTATAACATGATCAAGAAAAATTAGGGCATGTTCTTAAATCCAGACGAAAAAACCTACCATAAACCTAAATCAGTTTGGTAGGTCATTTCTTTTAAAGAATCGATGAATTTGAATAGACTATCTGGTCGTCTACAATCGTCTTCGCAACTTTAATCAAACGCAAATTTTCCTTTTTGGTTTTAAATGGATCTGTTTCAAGCACCGTAAAATCCGCCGCAAAACCGGGCGCTATTTTGCCTCTTGAATCCGGTTTATAGCTAGCACTCGCGCTTCCTGTTGTATAGAGTGAAATGGCTTCGTATACACTTAGTGCTTCTGCTTCAAAATAACGTGTTCCTGTCAAATCGCTGTTAGCAGTTCGCATCACCGCGGCGTAAATACCATAAAGCGGGTTCGGAATTTCAATTGGTGCATCACTTCCCCCAGCTAAACTAAAACCACTTTCAAGCAGTGTTTTCCAAGCAAAAGCGCGCTTGGGATAGTTTTCGCCTAGCACATCAAGCGCCCAGGGTAAATCACTTGAAAGAAATTGTGGCTGAATATCAAATAAAAGTGGCATCCCTTTCGCCTCTTCAATTAACTCATCTGTTAACCACGGCGTATGAATCATTCGGTCGTGCTGACCTGCCTTTGGAGGGTACTTTTTGAGCATCCGAATGACATCACAAAAAGCCGCATCACCCAAAATATGGATAGCAACTGGTAGATCCGCTTTGCGTGCACGCTTTACAAGTCTTTCAAACTCTTCGTCCGTTTGAATCTTCAAGCCGTGCTCATCTGGACTATTCTTATAGCCTGCCGACATATAAGCTGTCCTCGATCCAACCGTGCCATCATAAAAAATCTTCATACTGTCGAGCTCAACGAAAGAATCGCCATCCATAAACCGCTCGTTTGATCGCTCAAACACATCAAACTCGGCATTGTGAATCAAAAGTTGGGCACGAAACGGAAAATCTTCCGACAACGTATCCCGAAAAGCTTGTAGCGTCCCCATAAATCCATTAAAATAATGTAAATCTTCCGAGTGCGCGCCAGTCACGCCCTTTTGCCATAAATCCCGCACCGCAAGCTTCAACCATGCACTAATCTCCTCATTTGTCGGAACCGGAAAGCGGTCCGTCGCAAGATAAGTCGCATTATCTCTCAAAATCCCCGTAAACACGCCCGATTCATCAAGCACCATCTCGCCACCCTGCACTTCCTGCGGCACAAGTTGAGCAACATCGATCAGCGCCGAATTCACACTCACACTATGATAATCAATTCGTCGCACAAGAATCGGCTGGTTTTGGCTCACCTCATCTAGATCCCATCGTGTGATGAGTGTCGCCTCATCGCTCCACTTATTTTCATCATAGCCTTCAACAAAAAGCCAAGCAGCGTCTCCCAGTTCAGCAACCCGACGCCGAATGAGTTCTAACGCTTCCCGCTTGGATGTTGTTTCACTTAAATTCAACCGGGCAAGCGCCTGCCCGTACCATAGCAAGTGAATATGCGAATCCACAAATCCCGGAAAAACAGTCTTCCCTTCTAAATCTATTCGCTTTGCATCCAGATACTCATCCGGATTCACATCAAGCCCTTGGATGACACCATTTTGAACGAGGACATTTTGAACAAAATCACCTTCTTGCTGCATCGTATAAAACCGGGCATTCTCATAAATTTTCACTTAGCTCTTCCCCTTTCAAAGCTCGACTTCGTTCATCTCGAAGCTGCAAATTCCTTTGTAGAATCGTTGACAAAACAGCCAGTCCAAGCAAAATAAAGATGCCCACAAAAAGGGCTGTAATCCCACCGAATTTTTCTACAACAACTGCTCCTAAAAATGGAGCGAGCATTCGTGCAGCTGTCGCCATCCCGTTTACAAGTCCCTGGTATAGTCCTGCACTTCCCTTCGGCGCAAGCGCATAAGCAATCGTTGGAATCGCCGGCCAAGCAAACATCTCCCCAAGTGTTAGAAAAATCATCCCAAGTACAAAGCCGCTATAAACAGTTGCATTCATGGCAACAATAAACGAGAGTGCAAACAGCAAAATGCCGATAAAAATCTGCGTGTGCAAGTGTCGCTTAAAGCGTGCTACAATTGGAATCAACACAAATTGACCTAAAACTATTAACGCACCATTTAAGCTCCATAACTTGCCATATTCCGCTGTTGAAATTCCAACATCGCTTGTCATATAAGTCGATAGGTTGGATTGCCACTGCACGTGTGGTAACTGACAAAATAAATAAGTTGCGAGCAAAAGAATCATCGAAAAAAGACCAATTAAAGTAGGGCGTGCTCGTTTCATCCCACGTTTACGGTGCTTCGTTTCGCTTCCGATATGGTCCGATTTCCAATCAATTTTACGAAAGAATACGAAAAAGAAAAGCGCATAAAAAACCGCAAAAAGAAAGGCCCCTAGGTAAACTTTCCCCATTCCAAATCCACTAAGTAAGCCCGCTAAAAAAGGACCCACCGCAACGCCAATATTTTGCGCAACATAAATCGCATTAAACCCCGTTCTTCCTCCAGTTGGATGCGTAAGACCTGCCGCTGCATATAATCCCGAGAAAACCATTCCCATCGCAAATCCAACCAACCACAAATTCCAAATGAAAGTTGGATAACCGTGAAACAGGCTCAAGCTGAGTGTCGCAAGAACTAAAATGACGGTCCCAATCCAAAGCGAGATATAGCCTGAAAAGCGGTCAAAAATCAAGCCACCAATAATACTTGAAATAATCCCTACAAAAGAGTTTACCAAAAGGACAAGCGAAGCATCTGTTCCGGACATTCCAAGTTCGCCTGTCATGTAAACCATATTAAACGGCCAAATAAATGATAAACCGGTATATAAAAGTACCATGCCCACAATCACAATCCACAAGTCGCGTGGTAAAAATTTTGTCATGTTCTTTCCTTCCTTCCGACTCGTTAAGTTCACCTGAACAAGCATATCACAAAGTTTCCAAACAAAAAAGAGCAGAAAAACAGGAAAAAGCTTGGCGTTTCTCAAAAAATCACCTTTTCGAGATCCTAACCACTTATTTCCTGTTTTTCCACTCATTATATAGCAGCAAATTTAGCTTCAATCGCCGTACTAAGCACACTTTCCACCTGAATGATTTCAAGCTCAAACCCGTACTCCATAATAGCTCGAGCTACTTTGGGTCTAACACCAGAAAGCGTACAAACCACCCCGACCAGTTTAAGCGCATCTATTAGTTTCTCCAATTCTTCTACAGCTATTTTGTCAACGGTAGCAACCCCGGACAAGTCAATAAATAAATGATCGATTTTTTTCTTTGCACATTCATCAAGTGAGTGTTCCAAAATCACTTTTGTGCGTGTTTCATCAATATCTCCAATCACCGGAAGCAAAGCGGAATGCTTCATCAGCGGGATAACTGGACAGCTTAATTTCAAAATCGTTTCTCTGTTTGCATTTAGCTTTAATTCAGTCTGCAAAGCATTTTCTCGAACAAAACGAATGACAATTTCCCCAAGCCGTTTCGTAATTTCTCGGCTCCAGTAGTTGACTTCTTCACTTCCAGCACCTGCCACATTTTCTGCATAAAACTTTTCGATCAACTCCAAATACTGGTCTTCCACACGAAAAAATTGTTCAATGATTTCATATATCGGCGTCAAAAGATGTTCGATATCGCTTGCAAGTTCTTCCAACCAATTTTCAAAAAGCGCTCCAAAATCTTCGTCTTTTTCAAGAAACAAACGACAAAACAATAAATGAAACTGATAATTTTGCTGTTTAAGCCTGCCAATAACTTCCTTATCATTTGATGCGTAAACCCCGTGCAAATGATTGTGATCCATCTTGTTATACCAGTCTTCTGTAAGCTCGCTTGTCCGTTCCATAAAAAAATCATATAATTCTTTTCGTTCGTACAATGGACTCTCCCTTTCCTTCTTTTTCCCCCTTGCAAAAACCAGTATAGCTTAAATCGATAAAATTGTAAAAAAATTCACAAACAATAATAATTCCTTTTAAAAAGAGATTGTAAATAAAGGTTTCCCTTTTTTACAATCTCCACTAATTACTTCACATTTTTCCGATAAAACTTCGAATCTACCGCAAGAATATGGAAGTCTGCTGGTAAATCTGTCTTATTAATTTCTTCGTAACCATTTTTTTCATAAAATCTGTGCGCAGCTTTAAATTTATCGGTCGTGCCTAGATAAATGGCATTTTTCCCATTTTCCGCACAAAACGCCTCAAGAGCATCCAATAATTTTTGCCCCGTTTGATATTCTTTCCCCCGAAAATTCGCATCCGTAAAAAGTTTACGAATCGCAGCATGACCATTCTCCAAAAACAAAACAGCGATTGTTCCAATCACTACATCATCTTGGACAGCCACCCAGAAGTGCCCTTTCCCATCAAAATAATGACCTGGAATGTCCGTTAAATCTGGCTGATCATCTAGCGTAATGGCTACGTCGAATTCATCTTGTTGAACCCCTAAAATCAGCTTTGTCAACTGATCACAATACTTTTCTTCATAACTTTTGATTTGCACATTATTCCCCACTTTCTTTACGCGAAGTCTTTCTATAATCTCATTTTGTTTTTAAGCTGTCAATAACAATTCAAGAAAAAAAGACCACCAAAAAATCAGCTTTTAAACAGATTAAAAGCTGATTTTCAAAATTAAACTTCTACCTCAGCGGACATTTCAAGCGGCGTGCAATTTGGACGCATTTCCCAGTTGCTTTTTTCAAGTAAGACCCAATTGCGACTTCGAACGGAAATCATGTTCTCCATCAATAAATCATTCTTAATTTTAACAAAATATTCACGGCTCAGATTACTATAGCGCGCCAGTTCTGATTGATTACAAGATACTGGAATATAAATTTCATCTTCACTTTCAACTCCAACATCTAAAGCAATTTAATAAATTAATGCTTCAACACGTTGTCTTGCCGGAAGACGATACCGTTCAAGCGCTCCAGCTAAGCGATGGATATTTTTCTCCGAAATTTCTGCTAGATATTTTTCATCTTCTATTTCAAGCAAGAAACACTTGCCGTGAGAAAAATACTGAAAGAAAGATTCTTTTACAGGGTCGATATGAAATACGCTACCTTGTTTTAAAACTTTAATGAGCGTTCCATTTGATTCCTGCATAATGTGTCCATCTACAACTAAAAATAATCCTGTTTCATTAATTTCCTTATTTCCAGAAAAAGATAAAACGTTTTTCTTTGATACATACATCCTATTTCCTCCTTTAGAGCTTCATAATAAGTACATAAACTTATTGACAATAACTTTTTCAACCTATGTTCTCATTATATCGAGTTTTTTAACTTACTCTTTATCCTAAAAGGTAAAATACCGACTAATATGTGACAAAAATTTTACAACTTTCCTCAAAAAACGAATTTCCCATATTTATTTTTACATGTGTTTGCTAGATACCCATCTTAAATCTCTTATTCATCGTCATCATATAGAAAAGGCTCTCATTCCCAAATTCTAGCTTTTACCATTTTTCATTATTTCGCACATGACAAGTCACCGCTATTTTTTTGTCATAAAAAAAGACCAGAAGCTTTGATGGGAGCAACTGGCCTTAATGAGATAATAGTGACTTCTGTTAATGTGCAAGTCGTACAGATGCCTGGTGAAGCAAATACAAACCACAATTAACAGGTGTCATGTAACATTAACTTTATTTTATCATAAAATGTTTCATAAAAAATTGACAATACTGCGAATTTTGCTCTCAAAATGTGTCCATTTTTTGACAATTTTTTGTTTTTCTCTTTCTAAAGTTAATTTTAGCAAAAAAAGCTTTGCTTGTGAAATAAAAAACATGCTTCCTTTTAAATTGTGCTTTCCTTTCTAAGAAAGTGAAAATTGCCTCCAAATAAAACTAACCGATAAATCAAGCGCCCTCATAAAGCTCACTTGATTTAACGGTTAATTTCTAAAAATCATCAAGCTGGTGAATCGAGAAGTGTCCATGTAAAGGTTGCCGAGTATCCTGCTTGATCTTTAGCTGAGACACCTGGAACGAAAAGCGAGATACTTTTATCCATGTTCGAACTATCTCCAAAATTTTCAAACCATGTACCCATCCCTGAACCTTTAGTTGCAGTCATAATCGTTTTTGCTTGCCCAAACTTATCAAAAACAACAGGTGTTTGTGCTGCAGGCGAGCTAGCTTTATTGCTTGTTTCTTTCTTTGTAACACCATTCGTGAAAGTAACTTGTGCACCCTCAAGCGCTTTTTGATCCTGTGTCTTGAACTGCTCTTCTTGTGTCACTTGCAATTTCCATCCTACAGCTGTTCCTCGTTTATCCGTCAATTGGATATAGTTTGGAGCACTAGCACTCGTTCCGTCATTCAAAATAATCTCAGTTGGTTTTGCATAATAGGTCTCATCTTCAGCTGAAATTTTTTGTTCACCAAAATGGATATTCGAAACACGGTCAATCGTTAGGGGACCTGTTGTTCCCGGATTCACTGGATCGTCAGGATTATCCTGAATAGGTTTATCCTTGACCGGATTCCTTGGATCAAGTGGTGGTACGCTACTATTATCGAGCGTGAATGATACATCTCCTTTTGAAGAATACGTTGCGGCCGTTTGTGGAGTTCCTGCCGCATTTGCTGTCCCTACGAAACTAAATAGCGCTGCAGCACTTAGAACCCCGACAACTGTTAATCTGGCTGTTTTCATCTTTCTTCCTCCTTTTAATAAACATCCATTACACCTTTCAGTTTAAGAGAAATATGTGTCCGCTCAATGTTACTTAGTTACGTAAATTATAGTTTTTTTTCACAATTTTTTGACGAACCTATTATTTTGAGCTCAATTTTGACTTTTTTTCATTTCTACTTCCCAACAATCAAAGAACTGTATTACTACACCCGGAAAACTGTTTCTTCGTTATATAAAAGATTTTATTTTTTTTCGTTTTTCCATATTGTTTTCGCTTTCACAATAGGTTATGATTTTAGTGAAAACTATTATTGTTCATTTTATCACGTTAAAAATTTAACAAACAAATTAGGAAACTTAGGAGGAAAAACACTATGACTAAAGCATGGGAAGGATTTAATGGTACAGCTTGGCAAGAAACTGTCAATGTCGGCCAATTTGTTCAAGACAACTACACGCCTTATGATGGGGATGAAACCTTTTTAGAAGATAGTACACCTCGCACTACTGCTTTAAACGACAAGATCAATGATTTAGTTGCTGAAATGGATGCCAAAGGCGGCGTACTTGATATGGATAACAAAATCGTATCAAACGTCGCTTCTCACACTTCTGGCTATGTAGATAAGGATTTGGAAGTCGTTGTTGGTTTACAAACAGATAAACCTTTCAAACTTGCTTTCATGCCAAATGGTGGCCTTCGTACAGCTGAACAATGTTTAATTGAAAATGGTTATGAAGTGGATCAAGCAACGCATGACTTTTTTGTAAACAATCGTCCAACTGCAAACGACGGTATCTTCCGCGCATATACAAATGACATTAAACGCGCTCGTCACTCTCATATTGTAAGCGGTTTGCCAGATGCTTATTCTCGCGGTAGAATCATCGGTCTTTATCAAAAACCAGCTCTTTATGGTGTTGATCGTTTAATTGCTGAAAAACAAAACGATTTGAAACAAATTCCAGTAACTTCTGATGAAAACATTCGTTTGCGTGAAGAAGTCTACATGCAAATTAAAGCATTAAAAGACTTGATCACACTTGGTAATGAATACGGACTTGAACTTGGTCGCCCTGCTGAAAATGCACATGAAGCTGTTCAGTGGACTTACATGGGGTACCTCGCTTCTATCAAACAAGCGAACGGTGCTGCAAGCTCGTTCGGTCGTATTCCGATTTTCTTGGATATCTATATTCAACGTGATCTAGAACGCGGTATCATTACTGAACTTGATGCACAAGAATTAATTGAACAACTTACACTTAAACTTCGTATGGTTCGTTTTGCACGTACAAACGGATACAACGAACTTTATGCTTCTAACCCAACTTTCGTTACAACTTCGATGGCTGGTATGGGTGCTGATGGTCGTCACCGTGTAACTAAAACGGATTTCCGTTTCTTGCATTGCCTAGATAATCTTGGCAACTCTGCAGAGCCAAACTTGACTGTACTTTGGGATGCGCGTCTTCCTGAAACATTCAAAAATTACTGTATGAAGATGAGTGTTAAACATTCATCCATTCAATACGAAAATGACAAATTAATGCAAGAAGAAGGCTACGGCGATATGCAGTGTATCTCTTGTTGTGTAAGCCCACTAAACCCTGAAGCAGACAAAGATAAAGGCGAAACACACAACCTTCAATATTTCGGTGCTCGTGTTAACGTGCTTAAATGCTTACTTGGAGCAATTAACGGTGGAAGAGATGACCTTCACAAAGAAGAACGCGTCTTTGATGTAGTTGAACCGATTACTTCTGAATATCTCGAATACGATGAAGTGCTTTCGAAATTTGATATTTCTATGGACTGGCTCACAGACACTTATGTGGATGCGATGAACATCATTCACTTTATGACTGATAAATACAACTATGAAAGTATGCAAATGGCTTTCTTACCAACAAAAGTTACAGCAAACATGGGATTTGGAATTTGCGGATTTGCGAATGTTGTAGATAGCTTAAGTGCGATTAAATACGCGAAAGTTAAAACGATTCGTGATGAAGATGGCTTTGTTTATGACTATGAAGTAGAAGGCGACTTCCCACGTTACGGTGAAAACGATGACCGTGCGGATGAAATTGCTGTTATGGTTCTTAAAATGTTCAAAGAAAAATTAGATTCACACAAACTTTACAAAGACAGTGAAGCAACGGTTTCGATTCTTACAATCACTTCTAATGTGGCTTACTCGAAACAATGTGGGAACTCTCCAGTTCACCGTGGCCCAGTCTTTGATGAAAACGGCAAAATGATTGAAGAACCTGAATTCTTTAGCCCAGGTGCTAACCCATCGAACAAAGCTAAAGGTGGCTTCCTTGATAATCTTGCAAGTCTTACGAAGATCCCGTTCCACTATGCAAACGATGGTATCTCATTAACTATCCAAGGAGCACCAAAAATGTTTGGTAAAACATTTGAAGAACAACACGCAAATCTTGTTGGAATCTTAGATGGCTACTTTGAAAAAGGTGGACAACATATCAACTTAAACGTGCTAAATCATGAAGAAGTTGTTGAAAAAATCAAAGCTGGTATCCCTGTTATCCTTCGTATCAGTGGCTACTGCTTGAATACAAAAGATTTAAATGAAGAACAAAAAATGGAACTTTGCCAAAGAATGTTCCATGAAAAATTAGTAGGTTAATTTTTCATAATCGCTGAAGAGGCTTCCAAAATCATAAAATGATTCTGGAAGCCTCTTTTTTAACGTAATCAATATCTGTTACCAAAAAGCAAATAGAGTTCGAGAAAGCCAGATAAATGAACAAGCGAAATCCGCAGTTCTTGTTTGACCTATTCTTTTTTTAAGCTTACTATTTAGGCATTAGAGGTGATTTCCATGACAAATGACCATCGCACCGAGAAGCTCGCACTCGTTTCAATAATGCTCGGCGCTTTTATTTCACTCCTTGATACGACTGTCGTTAATGTCGCTTTGCCTGACATTACAAAAGCTCTAAATGCCTCAAGCGCTTCGATCGAATGGGTCGTTTCTGGCTACGCGCTTGCCTTTGGCTTGATTTTAATCCTCGCTGGTCGACTGGGTGATAAGTTCGGCCGCAAAAATCTGTATATGATCGGTATTTCCCTTTTTTTATTGATGAGCATTACAGCTGGCTTCGCTCAAACAGAAACTAGTTTGATTGTGTCGCGCATCATTCAAGGACTTTCTGCTGGATTATTTTTTCCACAAATTAATGCGATGATCATGGACATTTTTAAAGGAAATAAGCTTGGTCAGGCTTTCGGAATTCTTGGCTCTGTGATTGGAGTTGCCACTGCAATTGGGCCTTTCACTGGTGGCTTGTTGATCCAACTATTTGGTTCAGAAAATGGCTGGCGTTTTGTTTTCTTCATCAATGTTCCTTTCGTCTTAGCGACTTTGATTCTCGCTGCTCTTTTCCTACCCAAACGAGATCAAACAAGTAAAAAAGTTTCATTTGATTTCCTGAGCGTCCTTTTACTTACAGCAGGACTTCTTTTCTTGCTATATCCTGTCATTTCAAATGGTTCACAAGGATTTAAGTGGCAAGATATTCTTTTCATGCTGATTTCACTCCCGATTTTAATCGGTTTATACCTTTACAGCGTTCATGCCGCAAAACAAGGCAAACAGCCACTCATTTCACCGGCGCTCTTGAAAAATAAAGTCTTCGTTTCGGGCATGGTTCTTTCACTCGTTTATTTCGCGGCTTTCACGAGCATCTTTTTCGTGTTCTCACTAACGTGGCAATCTGGTTTTGGGCGCTCCGCTATAGTTTCTGGCCTTGCCGTTAGTCCCTTCGCACTTGGAAGCATGCTTGCAGCCGCAAATAGCAATCGCTTTATGCAAAAGCTGGGCAGGAAACTACTAATGATTGGCTTCATTCTCGTGATGGTCGGACTGGCTGCCACATCTTTGATTTTTCATTTGAAGAGTGGTGCCTTTTCGCCTTGGCTCACCGTTTTACCCCTTTTTCTTGCCGGGCTTGGTAGTGGTGTCATCATCTCGCCACTAAACAGCTTTACACTGGCTACCGTTTCAGGAAATGATCGTGGTGGCGCAAGCGGCATCTTCAACACAGCTCAGCGCGTTGGCTCTTCATTCGGCATCGCGATCGTCGGCTCGATTTATTTCCGCACGTTAAGTGGGACCTCGCTAAGTAATATCGCAGAAAAATATTCGTTTAGCTTGCAAATGAGCATCTACGTGAACTTGCTTCTACTCTTTGTTTGCTTACTGCTTGTTTTTAGATTACCAAAACAAAATGCATCCTAAAAGGAAAATAATGTGAAAATTATTTTCCTTTTTCTATTGACAACTTTACTATTCGGTGTTACGATGTACTAGTAATAAGTAATGCTAAATAGCGAAAGGAAAGTTTAATTATTTTCATTTAAACTTTTTTCTTTCCCCTACTACTAAGTAATACTACATATAAAAAATTAAAATTATTGAGGAGGAATATCAATGTGGAATTTACTCAAGAAAATGGTGGGCGATAAAAAAGAATACCGGGAAATGATGGCTCGTGTGAAGGAGCTCCCAGAAGATTACCAATTCGTTTACGACAAAATCCAACATTACATGTGGAATTTTGCCAAGGGTAGCGGATATGACATGTTAAAAGTTCAATACGATTTGATTGATTTATTTGAAGCTGGCTCAGCAGAAGGAAAAGCTGTTTTAGAAATTACAGGAACGAATGTAGCCGCATTTTGCGATGACCTTTTAGCTAACTGCCGAACTTATACCGATGATTTACGCAAGACACTAAATGAAAGTATTATGAAAAAGTTAGGAGGAAAATAAAATGACTTCACTTGCTGTTTCTGTTGAAGGGCTAAAAAAAGCCTACAAAGATCACACTGTTTTAAATGGCGTCAATTTCCAAGTTCAACGTGGTAGCGTCTTCGCCTTACTTGGTTCAAATGGTGCCGGAAAAACAACAGCTATTAAAATATTAACCACACTTATTCAAGCAGACGAAGGAAAAGCAGAGGTTTGTGGAATCGATGTGGCTAAATCGCCCGAACAAGTACGCGAAAAAATCAGTTTAACGGGGCAAAATATTGCAGTTGACGAGATTTTAACTGGACGAGAAAATTTGGAACTCGTTGCAAAACTCCGGCATTTACCCGACCGGAAAGCTATCACCGAAACTAGCTTAAAACAATTTGACTTAGAGGAAGCTGGTGGGAAGCCTTTATCCACTTATTCTGGTGGTATGAAGCGCCGATTAGACCTTGCTATGACCATGCTAGGCTCCCCAGAACTCGTCTTTTTGGATGAACCGAACCATCAGTTGGACTCGATCCAGAAGCGCGTCTTGCACTGTGGGATACGATCAGAAAAATGGCAGCTTCTGGCATCACCATCTTTCTTACTACCCAATATCTGGAAGAAGCTGAAGCACTAGCCGATCAAATTGCCATTCTTCATGAAGGCAAAATCATTGTTCAAGGCACTTTAGATGAATTAAAAAACATTTTACCGGCGAAAAAAATCGAATACGTCGAAAAACAACCGTCACTTGAAGAAATTTTTCTTGCTGTGACCGGAAAGAAAGGAGAATAACTATGCGCCATTACTTTTTTAGCGACACCTGGACCATGAGTGGTCGGGTCATCAAACACTCACTGCGAAGTATTGATACGATCATCACTACCATCCTCATGCCCATCATGATGATGCTTGCCTTTGTTTACATCTTTGGGAGCGCCATGACGATGCCAAAAGCCGATTATGTGAACTTCATCGTTCCCGGCGTCCTCCTAATGACGATCGGGATGGGTATTTCTTATACCGCTGTTCGCGTCAATACAGACATTACAAAAGGCATCTTTGAACGCTTTCACTCCATGCCCATTGCCAAGTCTTCAATCCTAAGCGGGCATGTCATCGCGACTCTTCTCTTGAATTTATTTTCCGTTGCGGCCGTCATGCTGATTTCTCTTTTGATGGGCTTCCGTCCCGATGCAAATTTGGCCGAATGGCTCCTCGCATTGCTACTGGTCATCTTAGCTGTCTTTGCTTTCACATGGATTGCTGTTCTGGCCGGACTTGTATCCAAATCCTATGAAGGCGCGAGCGTTTTTAGCTACATTTTGCTTGGCTTAATGTTCGTAAGCTCAGCTTTTGTTCCAACATCTGGCATGGGAAAAGTGTTGCAGGTTTTCGCAGATCATCAACCGATGACGCAAATCGCTAATGCCATCCGTTCCTTATTTGCAGGAAATCCCGATTCAGGCGCCATTTTGGCATCCTTCATTTGGCTAATGGGCATCGCCGTTTTGTTTTACTTGCTTTCTATCAAAGCGTATAAAAATAAAATGAAATAACTCACTTCGTCCGTATAAAAAAATTCAGGCCGCTCTGTTTTAAAAAGAGTAGCCTGAATTTTTCATGTTGTCGACTAAACGCGGTTATGGGGGTGTTTATCTTCAATCAAGTGCAGGTCGAGATCGTGCTCAAGAACGGCTTTAAGTCCGCTCAAAACAAGCGTATAACCTTCTGTTGTATCAATGATTTCCTCTACTGTTTCAAACTCTCCATTCTCAATTTCGACGATTGTTTCCGCATCAGAAAATGGCTCGAAGCGAAAAATGGTTTCCCGCAAATTTTGCGCTTGAATGCGAATCCGCTCGTTCGGGACAATTTCCTCAACGACCACTTCATCCGTCACCCCGTACATCTCCCATTCCCAAGTCACCTTTTCGCCTTGAACGAGCTTACCCGAGCTTTTCGAGAACCAAAACCTAGTGGTGATTTCCGGAATGATGAAAGCTTGAAAGACCTCACTTACCGGTTTACGAATTAATAAGCTTACTTTTGTGCGCATTAAAATCGCTCCTTTTTCCTTTAGATACCTTCACCTTATCAATTTTAGCTTCAAAAACCAAATTTTTATACAAGTGAAATATTGAACATGTTATAATAATAACGAACGAATAAAAAAGGAGTTTTTTTATGCGAAATCCATATGAACCGTTAAATCTGTATTCCAATTTCCAAGCATCCGCCGAGCGTTTCCCAGATGTTCCCATTTATTTCGATGAACCGCTTGGTGCTTTTCCCGAACTCAAACTTGAAACCACTTACATGAAATGCGCCCAAGCGATCATCCAGAAAGCAAGCTTACTCAAAGAACGAGGCATCCAAAAACAAGATAAAATCATCATTTATAAATCGCCAAAATTTGATACTTACTTGCTCGCTGTAGCTGCTTCTTATCTCGGAGCCGTTCCTGCAATGATCTCTTACCATCTTCCAGTTGAGACCATGAATGTTCTAGCTGAACGACTCGACTTCCCTTACATTTTATTCGATGAAGAAACGGCCGAAAAAGCTCATCAAATGGAAAACATCCCTAAAGAAAAATTAATTCGTGCAGAAGAACTTGGCGCAGCAAGCGAAACGACGCCTGTTTCCCAAGAAAAATTAGCCCTTGATGAAATTTCCTATATGACACATACCTCAGGCACGACAGGCATTCCAAAGCTAATTGCGCACAGTGCGAATTCAATGGGCTTCCGGACGCAGTGGCAACGCAATGTACTCAGCTTGATTCGCGAAAAGAAACTGGCTGCTTTTCACATTTCGCCCGTTCATTCGCGTTTTAACATCGGCATCTCGTCCTTGATGTCTCAAGGATTCCCACTGTTTCCAATCACACAGCCCGACGAGGCCAATATCGAACACATTATGACTACTTATCAGCCTTACATTGTCGAAACACATCCAAATAATTTCGTGCAATGGGTGAACCTAGCGCGTGAAAAACCAGAGACCTTTGCAAGCATTCGCTATTTCCACTCGACATTTGATGCAATCAACAAAGAAACGATGGCTGTTTTTCTAAACTGCTCAAAAGAACATCGCCCCGTATTTATGCAAGTTTACGGACAAAGCGAGTGCGGTCCGATGATACTAAGATTCCACACCAAACAAAGCATACAAAAAATCGACGCAAGAAATATGGGATATGGCATGAAAAATTTGACGGACGTTCGGATCGTTTCAGAAGATGGCGAAATTGTTCCAAACGGTACGCCAGGAAACATTCAGATGCTCTCTAAAGGGCGTGCCCTTACCTACTACAAAGAAGATGCTCGCTTCAACGAAAATGTATACGGCCCGTTCTGGGATAGTGGCGATTACGGTATGAAAAATGAAGCCGGCGCTTTGCTTTTGCTTGACCGCCAAGTCGATCTAGTCGAAAACATCGAAAGCACCTTAGCCATTGAGGACAAACTCCTCGACACCCTAAGTTTCTTGAATGAAGTGGTCATTATCCGCGGGAAAAATGGCACGCCGCAGCCGATCATCTCTGTTGCAAGTGGGCGAGAAATGGACTGGGAAGCTTGGTACGGGGCTTTAAGCGACTTGCCGCAACTGAACGAGCCAATCTTAATGGCTTATGATGACATCCCACGCACTGCAACTATGAAAGTTCAGCGCCTAAAAATGGAGAAAGAATTAAACGCTTGATCGAGCGCAAAAAAGGTCATTCATTGATTTTTCGTCAATGAATGACCTTTTTCTTATTTGGGAAGAAGGGGAAAAATCATTTTAAAGCGTTAAAACCTATAGCCATTCAAGGAAGCTCGTTGTACCTGACAACGAGCTTCTTTTTTACAATGCTTTTCGTAATATTTTATCCATTTGCTTCCCTTTCGCCAGCTCATCAATCAGCTTATCCAAATAGCGAATTTTCTGCATCAGTGGATCTTCGATTTCTTCAACGCGCACCCCACAAACGACCCCCGTAATGAGTTCTGCATTTGGGTTTAGTTGTGGCGCTTCTGCGAAAAACGTTCGAAAATCAATTTCACTCGCGACTTGTTTTTCTAGCTCTTCCTGATGATATCCCGTCAACCAGCGAATAATTTCATCCACCTCTGCTTTTTCGCGACCTTTTCGTTCAGCTTTTTGAATATAAAGCTTGTAAATGCTCGCAAAGCTCATGGAAAACACACGCTGTTCAGCCATCATTCAGCACCCCCTATTTTTTCTGCATTATACCAAAGAAAATCTCATTTTCGCAAAGCCTGCGCGAGTTCTAGAAACACTTCCTCTAATTTCTCGCGTGAAATGTCTTGAATCGCATCCCCAAGTGACAACTCAAACTGGCAAGAACCCGCAGAAGTCCCGTCCCGCAAATTTGCGACAATTCCAACATCCGTTTTTTCCTGCACCGCGGTAAAAATCGCTTGCATCTCTTCCGTTTCCCGGCTAACATGCACATGAAACATATTCGAAACAGGAACTTCCGGCCGAGTTTTCACATCTTGGAGCGCATTAAATTGCTTGGCAAGCGCTTTACTTGCTTCGAAATATCCAGCCATTTTAGGCAAGCGTTTTTCCAAATAATAATCAGCCGCAAGAATATAAGGATATAAACTGATCAAGTCTCCGCCATAACGCCGCTTCCAAATTTTAGCTTCCTCGGTGAATGCCGCTGTCCCGGCGAGCACAGCTCCTGCGACGCCACCAATTCCTTTATAGAAGGAAACATAAACGCTATCGAAAAGCGCACATACTTGATCGGAAGTTTTTCCATAGTAAGGCAAGACTTCAAACAGTCGAGCACCATCCAGATGCAGAAAAATGCCATTTTGCTTAGAGTAATCCGAAATTGCTTCTAATTCAGCAAAATCTGGCAATTCCCCGCCTAATTCTCGCTGCGGTAGCTCAATCAAAATAGAAGAAACCGAATTCCCTAGTTTTTCAACATCCGAAAAGCGCATCAACCGATTAGCCTCGCCCAGAAGAACTGGCTCCATTCCGTGTATTTTCTTTAAGCCATCTTGTTCATGAATCTCAAGGTGCGCAAGCGGATGATATGCGGCTGGCAGACTGTTGCGTTGATCTGACCAAATACGTAAGGCAATTTGCTGCGCCATTGTACCACTTGGAAAAAAGACCGCCGCTTCTTTCCCCAAAATTCGTGCCATTTTCTGTTCAAACTTCTCAATCACTTCACCGCTACCATACATATCACTTGCGAGTTGCCCGTCCACATTTTGAAGCGCTTCTTTTAGCACGCCAACATTCCGCGCACCGCTTCCTGCAAGCTTAAACGTGGTTGCTTGATAGCTTTCCTTCATATCCTCCGCATTCGTCATTTGGATTCTCCTCTCAAAGTTCCGTATATTTCGCTTTCGTATTACGGCTTTTCCCAACTGGATATTTGATCGCATTTTTCTCAAGTTTTTCTTCGATAATTTGCTCAATATCAAGCCCAAGATCATCTGCCAACATAATGCTATAAATCAACACATCGGCAATTTCTTCTTTGATATTTTCACTGTTTTTCTGGATGGCCTCATCGCTTGTTTTCCACTGAAAATCTTCAAGCAGTTCCGCCGCTTCGATACTGACAGAAATCGCCAGATCCTTAGCTTTATGAAATTGTCGCCAGTTGCGCTCTTCCCTAAATTGATTGATTTTTGCTGTTAAATTTTCAAGTTCATTCAACTTGGTTCACTTCTTTCTGCCTTTTCGTTTTATCTGGTTAACACTCTTCATGGTGTTATTATAGCAGATTTTTCGCCTAGATAAAAAAACTGCGAGCCTTTAGCTCGCAGTTTTTACACATTCATTATTTAGTCAATTTTTCAAGGAATGCGAGATAGCTATCCAAGATCGTTTGGAAAAATTGTTCTGTTCCTGGAACAATCGTGCCATCTTCAGCAATGGAATCCGTAATGTGACCCACATAAGCTTCTGGCTGTTGTAAAGTAGGGACGTTTAAAAACACAAGTGATTGGCGCAGATGATGGTTGGCTCCAAATCCGCCAATAGCTCCCGGAGAAACGGTTACGACAAGCCCCGGTAACTTATCCCAAACGCTCTTACCAAATGGTCTTGAACCAACATCTAGCGCATTTTTCAAGACTGCTGGAACTGAGCGATTATATTCTGGCGTTACAAAAACTACACCATCTAGTTGCTTCACTTCTCCGCGAAACTTTTGATAGCTTTCTGGAACCGGTCCAAAATCATCATAATCTTGGTTATAAAGCGGAAGCTCGCCTAATTCTACAAAGACAGCTTGATAGCCATCTGGGAGCAATCTCGCAAAGGACTCCGCCACTTTTTTGCTATACGAATCTTTTCTTAAACTTCCTACAAAAAATCCAATTTTCTTCATTTTCTTCTAGCCTCCTGTTGTTTTATACCTTTTTCCATGCCGCAAAAATGGTTCGAAGCCTGACCTGCGGGTTCTTGCCTTACTTTTTCGCCGCCAAAAAGTTTGCTGCCGCATCCATTGTATCAGTATGCACAAGATGTTTCTTACCTTCCCCGATTTCAAACACGATATTCTTGCCGTATTCTTTACCCTGATTCACTGCAACGAAACGCTTCACTGAGTCGATTGGGATTTTAGGATCCTCCGTCCCGTGCCAGAAATAAATCGGGCGTCCTGCTAAAAGCTCTGGACGCAAGCTTAAATCAAATTTTTCTTGCCAACTCATTAAATCAACGTAGCTTTGTGGGAAATCAACGTTAAAAGCGCGTGCGCGTTCAATGCCGCGATTGCGGTAGTCAACGATTGCCGGTTCGCCCATTAAGCAAACTGCGGCCTTGATCTCAGGATAATGCGTCAGCAAAGCGCACGTCGTGATGCCACCCATCGAAAGCCCGCCAACATAGACCCGGCCGTTTGTAAGACTTTCTTTTTCGTAATGCTCACAAAGCGTTTCAAATTCAAATAGATTTCCTTGGATACTATTCCAAAAGGTAACTGATGGGATCGGCGATAGCGTTTGCTTACGTTCGCCGTGATTCGGTGCATCTGGCAGGCAAACCCGAAATCCTTTTGCCGCAAGCTTTCTTCCCTGCGTTAAGACAAGCTCTTTATTAATTTGCCAGCCGTGATAGAAAATAACAAGCGGTAGCCTTTCCCCCGCCAGTTCGTCTCGCACAACCTCTAACACTGGAATGGTATGGATTTGCTTTTTTACGACTTTGTTCGCCATCTTGTCGTCCCTTCTTCTCTTGTTTTATTCACTTTCAAAAAGTTAGCTACTTATTTACAATAACATACAAAGGGTAAATTACATTGAAAAGTGCTCACTCGACATGTGTTTTCGGGACACAAATCGAATAATACCCACTCGCCATTTCTAGCTTTTCGCTTCAAGAATCTCTGCAAACCGCTTCGCTGCTTCTTCTGCACTTGTTTCCGTCACACGCGCAAAGGTAAGCCGCATGACGCTTCCTTTTTGTCCGAATACAAAACCTGGCATCACGAGCAATTTTTGATCTAGAAAACGATTGAAATCGCGAGCGGTTGTTTGATTAAGTTGAGGAAGCTCTATCCACAAATGAAAGCCACCGAGCGGAAGCTTATACTGCAATTCACCAGGAAGATATGCTTCAAGTGCCTCGACTAGCAAATCACGTCGTTTTTTCAGTTCCGCGCGTAAAAAAGCCAAGTGTCGTTCAAAAGAACTCGATTCGAGTACAAAACGTGCAAGAACTTGCGGAAAGATACTCAAACCGAAGTCCATCTCTTGCCGTGCTTCCGCCAGCCGATTTACAACAGCCGCTGGTCCATCCAGCCAACCAATTCGTGTCGTTGAGCCGAGAATCTTAGAAAATGAACCAATGTAAAGCACATTTTCTTCATCCAATTTTTTCAGTGGCGTAATGCTTTGATTGGTTTTGAAGTGAAGTTCACCAAATGGATCATCTTCAACGATGGGGATTTGGAGTTTCGCGCAAAGCGAAACGAGCGCTCGCCGCCTTGATTCCGTCATCAAATTCCCCGTCGGATTTTGGAAAGTCGGGTTCGTGAAGACCATTTTAATCCGGTGCTTGCGGTAAAGCTGTTCGAGTTCATCAGGCTTTGCCCCCGCCTCATCCATTGGCAAGGCAAAAATCCGAAGCCCTGCAGACTGAAACAAAGGCAGCGAATAAAAGTAGGAAGGCGCTTCAATTGCGACCGCATCCCCTGGCCTAAGTAAGCATTGCGTGATCAGAAAAATCGCCTGTTGAGCGCCGGAAGTGACAAGGAGTTGGTTTGTTTCCCGCCTCAAACCAGTCGTACGAAACATTCGCCGTCCAATCGCCTCACGAAGCGGCAAGTAGCCCAGACTTTGATTATTTAATTCTTCCGCAAGAAAAGACTGCCACGAGAGGCTTGGGGTCTCAATCTGCGGTGTCAACTCGATCGGAAGCTCCCCTGTCGCAAGATCGATCACCTTCTCTGGATGCGCCATTTTCAGCGCCTGAATCGCATCCAAATAAGGATTTGCCGTATTAAACGCCCCGCTATCCACATAATGGCGCCAGTTCGTTTTGGCTGAATCAAACAGCCCCCATTTTGCTTCATTAATCCGTGTCCCGCTTCCTTGCGTCCGAATCACTTTCCCACTTGCCGCAAGCTCATCTAGCGCCCGCACAACAGTCGAACGATTCACATTCAAATACTCCGCAAGCTTCCGCTCAGGCGGAAGCTTCTCACCCGGGAGAAGCTCCCCTTTTTCAATATGCTTCTCAACCAAGCGGATAATCTGCTGATAAAGAGGTAAATCCATTTGCTTCTCAAGTCGCCAAATCATACAGCTTCCCTCCCACTCAAAATTGGATGGGTCAATTTACATCCAATTGGCCGTTTGCGCTTAATTGCCCTTAGCTTATCATAGGAAAGGTAAGAGCGCAATTTTGAAATGGAGGGTATCTAAATGGAAAAAGCAACAGGAACTGAAAAAGTAAAACGTGGCATGGCGCAAATGCAAAAAGGCGGTGTCATCATGGACGTCATAAATGCCGAGCAAGCCAAAATCGCGGAAGAAGCTGGAGCTGTAGCCGTGATGGCGCTAGAACGTGTACCATCTGACATTCGTGCAGCTGGCGGTGTGGCTCGAATGGCCGATCCAAGAATCGTTGAAGAAGTCATGAACGCCGTTTCCATTCCCGTCATGGCCAAAGCTCGGATCGGGCACATCACAGAAGCGCGCGTGCTTGAAGCAATGGGCGTAGATTATATCGACGAAAGCGAAGTCTTAACCCCTGCCGATAATGAATATCATTTGCTAAAAAGCGATTTCACCGTACCCTTTGTTTGCGGTTGCCGTGATCTTGGCGAAGCCTTGCGCCGAATTGGAGAAGGTGCGGCGATGCTCCGGACAAAAGGCGAGCCAGGAACCGGAAATATCGTTGAAGCCGTGCGGCACATGCGGAAAGTAAACAGTCAAATCAGCCAAATTTCAGGCATGAGTGATGATGAACTGATGGTTGCGGCAAGAAACTTAGGGGCTCCCTACGAACTAATCAAAGAAGTGAAAACGCGCGGCAAATTACCCGTTGTCAATTTTGCAGCAGGCGGTGTAGCGACTCCAGCCGATGCCGCTTTAATGATGGAACTTGGCGCAGATGGCGTCTTTGTCGGTTCCGGAATTTTCAAATCTGACAACCCGGCCAAATTTGCAAACGCAATCGTGCAGGCAACTACGTATTATGAAGACTACAAATTGATCGGCGAACTATCAAAAGAACTTGGAACTGCCATGAAAGGCATCGAAATCACTCACTTACCGCCGGAAGAGCGCATGCAAGATCGGGGGATTTAACATTGAATGCGAAAAAAATAGGCGTATTAGCCTTACAAGGTGCTGTAAGCGAACACCTAGCAGCCATCCAAAAGCTAGGTGCTGCACCCGTCTCCGTGAAGCGTCTCGAACAACTTGAAGCGCTTGATGGCTTGATCTTGCCTGGCGGCGAGAGCACCACAATGCGTCGGCTCATGAAGCGTTTCGGGTTCTTTGAACCGCTTCGCACTTTCCATCAAGCAGGAAAAGGGATTCTTGGAACTTGTGCAGGGATGGTGCTTGCGGCGCGAGAAACAGATAGCGGGGAAGAAAGCCTCGGTTTGATCGACGCCAAGGTGATTCGGAATGGCTTCGGGCGGCAGAAAGAAAGCTTTGAAGCACCGCTTGCGATTGAAGGCATTTCAGGTGGACCCTTCCAAGCAGTTTTTATCCGCGCACCGTATCTCGAACAGCTTGGAAAAAAGCCTGAGGTTCTTGCAAGAATCGATGAAAAAATCGTTGCGGCGCGACAAGAAAACGTTCTTGTGGCTGCTTTCCATCCAGAATTAACGGACGACTTGCGCCTTTTGGAATATTTTATCCGCGAATGTATTTAAAAAGAGGCTAACTATAAAATAAAAAGAACAGAATCGTCAAGCATATCATTTTTTCAAATGACGCCATTAAACGATTTCTGTTCTTTTACTTTTAAATGGTTATCTTCATTAAAATGGGAAAAAACAAGCCCACACCGAGAAGGTCAAAAGTAAGAATTTAAATAGCCGCCAATTTTCAGAGAACTCATCTGAATCCGCATTGTCGCCCCTCTCTTATTCCTGTTCTTGTTGGAACGCAAAAACGCCCTCTTCGGCTGATAAGTTTTCAACAAAGTCTTTCTGCCATTTAATTTGAACCTGCTTTTCTAGCGTAATTTTGACAGACGTTACGAAATTCGAAAAACTTTGCAATTCGCATTCCTCCTCGGTCAACTTGAATAAGCACGAAGGCGGCTCGCCACCAAAATTAAATGGATTTTCTTCCAAGAATAGCGCGATCCCTCCCTCGCCATCTCTAAACACACGTACTTCTTGATTCGATTGAACTTTCCAACCAAAAGCTAGTTCTTTTTCCATCGTCTTCACCTCATTTTTTTATAAAAACAGCTGTCCGTAAGAAGAAATCCTCTTCTCGCAAAACGCAGCTAGTTTTTCAGGGGTCTCAGCCAGACAGTTGAGAATATTAAGCAACATACGCATCTTCTGTTTATTCTCCGCAATATTCAGGTTGATCTTCAGATAAAAGTCAGCCTCAGCATTCTGTGCTTCGTACGAAAAAATCTGAAATTCTTCTTGTCTAGAACAAAGATTTAAGCATATATGAATTGGTATCTTCCCATTTAGCTCCAGTCTCTCATAACTCATTCCTTCCTGAAAAAAGGCTTCAACTGGAAAAACTTGAAATTTATAAGTGAGCGGTATTGTTTCAAAAGAAATTGGCGGAAGTACTTCATCATAGTCGTAAGCTTCCAAGAAAATATGCTTTAACGAATCTACATATTCAAATTCCGTCATGTTTTCTTCTGCAAAGTAAATTGGCTCATATTGGATATTCATATTTTTACCGTAGTTCGAGCAAAGATAATAATCATAATGATGATCGTTTGAAAAATCTAATTCGTATAAAACGCGTGTTTCAATTTGTTCAATGTACTCAGAAAAGTAGCGTTTCAAATTAAATTTTAGTTGTTGAGTACTAAGTCTACCATCAATAGCAATAATCGCCAACTTTAATTTGCGATGCGTAAGTACAATCCGGTTAAGCATCCCAAGAAACGTACTAAAAATCATATGTTGCTCCCGTGTAGAAAAGTGATAGCCATATTTTGTCGCAAATTCTTGGTAAATTTGCTCCATAAAAAACTGAAGAAGTGGTTCCTCATCATTCATCCGAATTTTTTCGTATCCCAGATCCACACTATCTGAAACCTGCCATTTAATTTTCAAGCTAATCGGAATCATGATTTTAAGCAAATCCTTCATGCACGTATAGTCATCAAACACATCCATTTGTATTTTTTCAGACAAGCGTCGGAATAAAAAATTTCGCGTTTCTTCACCTCGTTCAAATAACGTATCATAATTTTCTTTCGTACAATCACGAAAACGATACAAATCAGAACTAATCACCGCAATGTCAGTCAAAAACTCAATCACTTCATCTGAAAAATCAAAACCCTCAAACTGATTCTTCAGTTTCTGCAAAAGTTCGGAAACAAGAACAAATTCTTCCGTTTCCCGAAAACTAAACTCAATCTGCGGTAAATCAAGTAAAACAAGCTTTTCTTTCAACATTTGATTTCTAAAATATAATAAATACACGAAAAAGCGCTCCGCATTGATATCTGAAAAAACGACCCGTGAGTGAATCATCGTCTTATAGAAAACCTTACGCAAGCGCTGTTTCTCTTCTGGATCACAAAAAAACAGCTCATTATAGGCCGAAATGCCAAAATCGGGGTTCGCCGCTTTATCAAAATATTTGTACGAACGAATGGTTAGCATTACTTTCCGAAACTTATCGCCATCAATTTTTACTCCATAATGTGGCCGCGTACGGAAGTAAAGCCCGTAATCCGAAACGATTTTTTTCACCCTGTAAATTTCCTTTGTTAACGAATTGGTGCTAGCAAGCTCATGCTGAATAATTTCTAGCTTAACAAACTCCTCCGTCGATAATAGCCGACGAACGATATACTGCACACGTAAATCAAACTCACTATCAATCGTCTCAGATTGATAAATTTGAAAAAACCCTTTTAATTCACTTTCCAGTTCCGGGTCCAAAATTGCCAATTTGTACCCCTTAGAACGCTTAGAAAGTAACGGAATTTCCAAATCATCTAGTTCATCTTTTAACGCCTGAATATCATTTTTTATCGTTCTTGATGTAACGCCAAGCTTACTAGCTAGTTCTTCACTTTTCACATAATCTTCTGCACGCAACAAAAGGAGAAAAAGTACTTTAAATCTAGGTTTACTATTCAGAAATTCTAACTGTTTAGCTAAATTCGCCGCCATTTTTCTCCCTCTCTTCACTGCTATTTATTTTCATTATACTAAATAGTTTTGCTTCAAGCTATCCACTTCCGCATCAGACAACCCAAGTGCTTCCTTCGCGTAATTTTGAATCGAGCCAAAGCTTGTTTCAATTTTTTCAATCGAAGCCTCAATAAATTCCGGACGCGTATCAATAAGCGAGTATAAATAATGCAAAACCTCTTCATCATCGGTTAACTCACGGTACCTTGTCATCTTCACGCGATTCCGTTCCTCACGATTTGCCGCTGTCAACATATAATCCGCAACTAAATCTGCTTTCTGAACGCCAAGCACACCAAGCAGTAGCATTGCACCAAATCCAGTTCGGTCTTTTCCACCGCGACAGTGTTGAACGATCGCAGCTGCTTTTGGATTCACAGCAATTCGAAGCATCTCGGCAAAAGCTATCTGTGATTTTTCCTGAAAAACAAAATTTTCATACTGTTTCATCACAATATCATAGCGATTCACTAAAGTTCCATTTTGCTTTTGCGCAATAATCTCGCGAATTAAATTCTGGTCTTCCTCTTGTTTAGAAGAAGAAAATTGAGCTGAAAGTTCCGCCGTATGTGCCGCCGGGTCTAACTTATAAGTTTGAACATTATCCGCAAGGTCACGGTTTGGATATTTTTCAATTTCATCATCGCTACGATAATCAATCACTGTGTGGATACCCAGTTGCCTCAAATATTCAACTCCCCGGTCCGTAGCGTTATATAAGTGATCTGAGCGATACAACTTGCCCCATTTTACCATTTTACCATCTGCTGCCGAATATCCCCCCATATCCCGAAAATTGTTCATTCCTTCAACAGGAAGCGTTCGTTCCGCAACCATTTGCATGCCGCCTTGAGCGGATTCCACTAAAAAATAAGAACGCACATTTGCACCACTAAGTGCTACCGAAAACTCAGGAGCATCCGCCTCAAGCAAAAACTGCGGCTCTAAATCATCTAAACTCTTTAAATGATAAAGCTTTACTGGACTAGAATCGGGAGATGAGGCTTTAAAGATAAATCTGCCGTTTTCCACCTGCTCGACCGAATATTTCTCTGTCATTTTATTTACCCAAAACACCAAACATCGTGAGAAGAATTGAAATCACCATGATCCCCAAAATAAGAAGCGGGGCGTGCTTTCCTTTCGTTTTTTTCAAAATAAAATAAACTGCAATCGTAACGAGCAAGCTAAAGAGTCCAGGCATCACCTTATCAAACATCTCTTGAAATTTAATCACATTTTTTCCAGCTGAAATTTCCGCGACAACATTAACCTTCACAACAGAAGCAATTAACGCTCCAATCACCATCAGCCCGACCACATTGGCCATCGTCGACAGCCGTTGCAAAAGATCGCTTCCGCCGCCATTAATCATCTCCATGCCTTTCGCGTATCCAAGATGAATCCCATAATATTTCGTCGCCACATTGACGACATTGTAAAGTAGGAACATTAAAATTGGTCCAATTACACTGCCATTTAATGCAAGCGACGCTCCGATACTTCCACAAATCGGCAACCAAGTAAACTTCAAAATGCTGTCTCCGATCCCAGCAAGCGGACCCATCAGCCCCGTTTTAATCGCCGTTACTGTTTCCTTCTCTTGCTCTGGCGTTGTTTCCTCAACCGCCGCAGCAACGCCTAAAATCAATGCATCCGCATTGACATGACTATTAAAGAATTCCAAATGACGTTTCATGGCTTCAACACGCAATTCTTTTGGCTGATCCTCATAAAGTCGCTCGAGTACAGGAACAAAACTGGATAAAAAGCCAATCGCCTGCATCGATTGAAAATTATTTGTGACATTCAAAAGTTGCATCCGCCAAAAAACTTTATTTAAATCTTGCTTCGTAATTTTGTGAGTTCCAATTTCTGCCGTCATAAATCATAATCCTCCTCATCTGCTGCTGTTGCCCCTTCTTGTACTGGCACGGTTTTATTTTGCTGTGCCAAATCATAAATCACGGCAAGCGGTAGCGCAATCAACGTAATCGGAAGCACCGACAAATCCAAGTAAACAGCAAGCGTAAACCCAGCAATTAAAAACGTCCAAAGAGCACCTTTCTTAAGCATCATCAGCATCAAAAGTCCAATCCCGACAGATGGTATAATCGCCCCTGCAATGCTTAGTCCATTCATAATCGAATCTGGAAGTGCCTCAACCACCTTATCAATTACCCCAGCGCCAAAATAAATCGCTAGAAAAGTAGGCACTGCCCGAATCAAAAATGCGATACACATGGGAATATAGTTAATCCGAAAAACACGTCCAAAGTCGCCCGTATCCGCAATGCGATCTGCAATCGGATTCAAATAAACAATCCCCGAACGATATAAAATTAGCAGTTGTTGCGCGAGAAGCGACGCCGGAACAGCGAGCGCAACAGCTGTAGCCGTTCCACCTGATGAAATCCCAAGGGCCGTCCCAATTGCTGTCCCAGAAATAATATCAGGAGCAGAGTAAGCCCCCACATTCCCGATTCCCATCCACATGACTTCAAGCGTTCCCCCAATTAAAAGCCCGGTTTTCAAGTCCCCCATGATTAAACCAACAACTGTCGCAATGAGTAGCGGACGACGAATCATTTGTGTACCGATATCATCTAGTGCACAAATACCAGCCCAAATCGAAACTAAAAGAGCAGTTAGCATCTAGAGCACCTCCTTTAAATCGACTTTTTCATCATTGGGAACCATTTGCACTGTTATCTCAAGTCCACGTTCTAAAAGCGCTCTGAATGCCTCTTTTTCAGCTTGCGTGACAGCTACCGCCTTAGTCAGCCGCTCTCTGCCTTCCTGATAACGCATTCCACCAACATTTAGCATTTCAATCGGAATCCCATTTTGAACAGCTTCCAAAACATCTTCGCTCGTCGAAAAAAGTAACATCGTCCGTCTTGTAATAGCTGTCGTTTGAATGATTTCACCAAATTTCTTAACAGGAAAAGCTTTCACTTTGATTCCTTGCGGAGCAGCCATTGCCAAAATGTTTTTTTGCGTCGCATCTCCTGCAATTTTGTCATTTAATACGATAATCTGTTCAATTTTGTATAAATTGGACCAAGTGGTTACCACCTGTCCATGAATAAGTCGGTCATCGATTCTACTAAAGCAAATCATCATCGTCCACTTCCCTTTCCAAATCCCTTTTTGTTCGAATCGAGAGACCTTGTTCGTAAGCCTCTTCAATTAGTGATTCAAGTTTATCTAGCGAGTTTGTCCGATTCATTAAAATTTCAAGCAAAACCGGCAAATTTATTCCAGAAACAAGTAACGCCCCTTCTTGCAATAAAAATTCACTTGCGAGATTTGTCGGTGTTCCCCCGACAATATCTGTTAAAATCAGCAAACCCTGTTTTCGGTCAAGCTGTTTCACTTTCTCGTGCATTTCCTGTTTCAGCGAATCGAGTTCGTCTGTCACAACAATACTCATCGTCACGTAATTGCTTTGCTTACCCACAATTAGCTCAGCGCTTTCTATTGCAGCTTTCGCAAAGTTGCCATGACTCATAATTAAAAGAGCAATCGGACTTTTCATTTCACTTTCTCCCTTCCTATATTTCACTATCAATACTTTTTATCAGTACATATTTATTTTATTTCCAAGAGTAAACGTTTTCAATACAATGTTTTTCACCATATAAAGGGAAGTCTCATTAAAAGAGACAAACAAAAAAGAACCGCTGCACCCGCAACCGTTCTTTTTCAAAAGCTATTATTTAATTTACAATCAACACGCTACAAGGAGCATGTTTCGTAACGTAAGCTGATGTCGATCCAAGCAACATTCGCTCTACAGCATTTTTACCTGTTCTACCCAAAATAATCAAGTCGATCGCGTGCTTCTCTGCGTACTCGACGATTTGTTTACTTGCGTCGCCTTCTGCTGTTACTTTTTTAACAGGTTTTTTCACATCTGTACTTGCCACAAGTTGGTTTAAGTAGGTTTCAGCTATCGTCTCAAATTCATCCGTTTCTGGTAAAATTTGGTATTCTGGTGATAAATAAAATTCTTGATCATTCGGTAATGATTGATCTACCACAGCAAGCAGAGTGATTTCTGCTTTCTCCCCGTATTCGAGCGCCTCCGAAAAAGCGTGATAGGATTTCTCAGAACCATCTACTGCTACTAAAATTTTGCGTTTTTCTGTCATACAATCTCTCCTTAGTTGTCCTCAGATTCTTTAATTTCTTTTGTCAAAAAATAGGAAATAACCGTTCGAATAACAACGATTAGACCAAGCATCATAATATCCTTGAACGTTGGCTTAACAATGGTTTCAATAATATCAGCAGCAATAAGAACTTCCAAACTGAGTAGCACATAACTCCCCAACTTGTTCTTAACTGAATTATTCATCCTTACAATATCTTGTTTTTTCCCTGGTTGAACAAGTTTACTTAGCAAAAACCAGACAACATGCGCGACCCCAATCACTAAAATAAGAATCGAGATCAAGTTGAGAATTAAAACAAGCCACTCTATTACCGGCAAAAGAAACCTCGTTAAGTTTTCACTTTGTCCAAACATTGGTTGTCTCCTTTTTCATTATAATAAAAAAATTTTACTTTATTTTCAACTTATACCCTTTTATTCACTTTTTATTTATAAAAAAACTTACTTTGCTCAAAATAAAAACAATCTGCAAGTCATCCAAACTCACAGATTGCTTTTCATTTAATTCAATTAGACAAGCGTTCTTCCTTTTAGGAGTAAAATCAGTAGAATAACTACACTTGCACCCATACAAGCTCCTTGAATGATGGAAAAAGCACTATAACTCATTCCAAAATTCTTTTTCTTAATAAGTGTATGTAGGATAGCCGTGCAAATCGTATAAAGAATTGCTAAAACAAATAGTAGGATCAACATGCTGTAACACTCTCCCTTTTAAATAAACTCTATTATTCTTGGCTAGTTTGATCGCGTTCCACGTCAACAGCGCGAAACATCTGGTTGTATCGTTCTTCATCTTCTTGATTATCACGTACTACTTTGGCGACAGTGAACGCTGAAGAAACCAGGCCAATGGATGCCATAAAATAATATCCTTTAACCATTAGTGGTTCTTTTAATGTAATAAGCCCAATAATCATCAATGCTAGAAACGCTAAAAAGGCTCCCCACGCCAACAATACGAATGCTGGTGAATTTCGATAAGCTTTTCTTTTCATCTGTTTTCTCCTTTTTTGTTATTTATTTACGTCATTAGTTTACTATATCTATTGATGATTTAATGTGACAATTTTTCGACATTTTCATTTACTATTCTATACTTTTTTATATAAAAAAATAAAAAAGCATGCAAAAAAACAGTTGAGTGCATTCATACTCACATACGCACCCAACTGACTTTTCATTTCCTTTTCTTACTCCATTGATTTTGCAGCTCACTTTGTTCTAAAAAACGTTGATAAGCTTCCCTGTAACACACAATATTTTCTTCAACAGGCATAAGAACCTTTCTTAGAGGATTAAATTTCGCCAAAATCTCTGACGCGTCCCTGCCCTCTACACCTTGAATTGCGCACATAAGAGCTCCAAACGCTGGCCCTTCATCAAGCGTGAGCACCTCCATTTTCGTTTCAAAAATATCCGCAAACATTTGAAGCCACAACGGATTTTTAACAACACCACCCGTAATCCGAAACGTCTGAATCGACTCGCTAAGTTCCATCTCTTGATAGACATTTTTAAGTGAAAATGCCACCCCCTCAAGAATCGCCCGAACAATATCCTGACGCGTATGATTCGCTCTTACGCCCGTTATAGAAGCACTCAAATAGGGATTGAAATACGGACTACGTTCACCGAATAAATACGGATTGAACACAACACCATTCGCCCCAATCGGAACTTGCGCAAGCTCGCTTGTTAATTCTTCAAAATCTTCCTCAGGTGCAAAAACCTTTCTAAACCATTCGAGGGAATAACCCGCAGATAAGGTTACACCCATTTTGTAGTCCCATCCAGAAATAGCGGAATTAAAATAATGATACTTTCCAGTGACTCTCTCTGCCCGCTTTGAATAGGCAAGCACGACGCCTGATGTGCCCACTGAAATCAATCCTTGTGATTCTGGATGACTAATATTGCCTAACGCTCCGCAAGCGTTATCTGCCCCACCCATGATAATTCGAACATCACTTTCAAGATTAAATTTCTTTTTAAGTGCGGGCTTTAATTGCCCCACCGTATCCAGAGATTCAGCAATCCTCGGACATTTCTTTACATCAATTCCCAGCTCTTCAAGTAAAGAAAGATCCCAAATATGCCGCTTCACATCGTACAAAATGGTTCCAGAGGCATCTGAACGGTCAGTAAAAACCTCCCCAATTAAATAATAAACAAGATAATCCTTTGGCATCATGAATTTCCATGTTCGCTCAAACAATTCTCTCTCATTACGCTTGACCCATAATAGTTTAGGCAAGGTGAAGCCTTCTAGCGCTCTATTTTTTTCAACTTCTAGCAAATGCTCCAAATAAGTCTCATTTAAAAATTCCACTTCCGCAACCGTTCGCGTATCATTCCATAAAATCGCATTTCGAAGTGGTTTCCCTTCATCATCTAGCAACACTAAACTATGCATCTGACCAGAAAACGAAATGGCTTCTAGATCACTCGCAAGTTGTGGCACTTCAAGTAACAACTGACTAAAAGCATCATCAAATGCTTGTAGCCAGTCCTGCGTGTTTTCCTCGCTGTAAAGAGGCTCTTCTGAAAGAATACTAAATGGGCTCGTTGTCGTAGCTAAAATTGTCCCATCTCCTCTTGCTGCAATCATTTTGATTGAACTGGTTCCTAGATCTACCCCGATATAACACGCCAAATCACTCACTCCTTTTTAAAGAATTTCATACTCTGTGAATGTATAATAATCGTCTGTTAAATACTCCATCGCTTCGTGAACATAATTGGGTTTACGCTGCATTTCAAAAGTGATCCCTTGATACTTGGTCATGTGACGCCCGATGTTTATAGGAGTCGGTGCTGTGATTTTATTGGCTGTATAAATCACACAAGCTTCTTGGTTCGAACGAATTACAAGTTGATTCGTTTCCGTATCATCTGTTAGTTCAATTTTAGGCATTTCAATATCGTCTGGCTCTTTAAAGCAATACGCCAAATCAATTCCTCCTGCGCAAATCTCGGATAGCTCTGTTCCAAGTTGAAAGGCTTTCCCCACTTCCGCACGAGAATTAAAGTTAAACGGCGCATAATCAGGCTCCCCATCTCCGAAATCGACATAACCTTTCGTTGGAACAAACTCAGAATCAATAAGCTGCAAACTCGCCTCTGCCGTTTTCAGTTGGTGCGTCTCAATAGTTGTTTTATCCGCATTCAAATTAAAAAAAGCATGATTGGTTAAATTGCAGATGGTTGGTATATTCGCTTTGCCGTACATCTCGATACGAAACCGATTTTTCTCTAGCCTATAAACGAGCCGAAATTGCATATTTTCATACGGTGATGCGGTATCCACAAAGTTAAGTTCATAGGCAGAACCGTGAAGCCTTTCTACTTTCCATTCTTGAAAGTGCAGGCCATTTTGTCCGCCATGTAAGTGAAGCTTCCCCTCATTACAATCAAGCTCCACTTTTTCCCCCGCCGCATTTGTGTAAAAAGGTGGAGAAGTCCGTCCGGCATTTCGACCAATCGTCGCTCCCAGAAAGTAAGGATTCGTTTGGTATTCATCCAAATCCGCATAATGGATTAAATAATTGGTATCCGTTTTTTTATTGATCATTTTCGTTAAACAGCCGCCTCGTGCTATAAACTCTATCCGAACTTCATCATTTTCAATTTGGTAAGTTTTCATGCTTCACTCCAGAAAAACAGACTTGAACTCGAGATAAGTCCAAGTCTGCCAACTCTTTATTCCGTCACACGTTTAATATTTGGATTGGTAAAAATATCGCTTGGATCATCACTTGGCGTTGAAAATTCAGAAATAATCGCCCCTTCTTCGCCAGCTTGAAACCAGTGAAGTGTGTTTGGCTCAATCGTAAATTGCTCACCAGGATTCAGCTCAATTTCGTGTCTAACCGTATAATAGGCTTCTTGTCCTTCCGGAATTTGGCTTTTGATGCTTTTCGTATTTTCCTCGCCTTCCACATACAGATAGACTTTTCCTTTGCGGCAGCGGAAAGTTTCACGTTTTCCTTCAATTTCCTGGTTCACACCTCGTCTTGGATGCCGATGTTCTGGACAAGTCTGCCCCGGTAAAAGCGCCATTTCCTTCGCACAGTAAGTATCGTTATTGACATAAACAATTAAATTCAATCCTTCTGTTTCCAACCGGTTTAATCCAAAGTCTGCGTAGTCAATGCTTGTTAGCTCTTCATCCGTGAACGCAATCCCAGAATCTAGAAAAGCTTGCTTTATTCGCGCTTGATAATCCATGTACTTCCACTCCTAGCTATTAATTAATTTTAAGATCGTCCCAAGAAATTTCTTCTTCCTCTTTTTCTTCAACAATAATTTCTGCATTCGGATCGACTCGCTTTTTAAGAACCAGAATGGAAACGGCTGTTACAAGCGAACCAATCGTGAGTGCAGCAAGGAATGCCCATGGATTTGTCATCGTTGGAACAGCGAACATTCCAGATGCCGGAATGTGGCTATCTGCTCCCCAAAGCATGCTTAAACCTCCTCCAACGGCTCCGCCGATCCCAGTAGCTATCACACAACGCAACAAGTCATTTAAAACAATCGGGAAACACCCTTCTGTAATTTGACAGATTCCCATCGGAAAGGCCGTTTTCAAAGTTTCCACTTCTTGTTTGTTGAAGATATTTTTACGAACCACTTTACCTAAGAAATAAGCAATTGTAAGTCCGAATGGCGTTACCATTGAAGCGAGGATCAACACCGTTATCGGTTCATAAATCCCTTCAGAAAAGAGCGCGAAAACAAAGGCAAACACCACTTTATTAATCGCCCCGCCGTAGTCAATCGAAGCGAGCACGCCGATGATCGCTCCGTATACAAAAAGTGAAGATGTATTCAAGTTGCCTAAGTAATTAGTCAGCATTTCGGTAAACCACGTAATTGGCGTTCCGACGACATAATACATCACGATTCCAGCCAGAAGCGTACTGATAAATGGAATCACAAGCGTCGGCATCAAACCTTCCATCCAGCTTGGAACTTTAATATAAGTGACTAATAAAACCACAATAATACCTGAAATATAACCGCCCACTAAGCCACCAAGGAAGCCTGTACCAATTCCATTTGCTACCATCCCAACGATTAGTCCAGGCGCAATACCTGGCTTATCCGCAATCGAATACGCAATCGCCGTCGAAACGATCATTGGCAGTAAGCCGAGCCCGTATCCTCCCATCGTTGTTAAGGCATCAGAGAAGGAAAAGCCATCCTTGAAGCTTTCAATATTTGCTCCACCTGTCATGTTCCCAATTGCAAGCAAGAAACCAGAAGCCACTATGATCGGCAGAAAGAACGAAATGGCTGTCATCAGATGCTTTTTAAAACCGATATTTTTAAGCGCTTTCATTATTTTACCTCCTAAAAGCAAGGCACATTGGTTTCCGTAACGCACCTTGCTTATTTTTTGTTTTAAACCTGTTCTACTTTTTCAACCAATTTAGTCGGCGATTTAACCACTAAACTCGTTGGCACTTCTACAACTTTTTTATCCTTAAATCGTTCCCGACCATTCACTTTGATGTCCGCTGCGATGATCACAATATCCGCGGCATCAATGTCTTGCTGTGTGAGCGCATCTTGCGTCCCAGCAAGCCCTTGCGTTTCGATATGAATTTCGTGTCCTCTATCTTCCGCCGCTTTAGAAAGTTTTTCCTTCGCAATATAAGTATGCGCAATACCTGCCGTGCAGGCTGCAATACCAACAATTTTCATCAGTCCAACCTCCCCTTCTAGTTAAAATAATGTTTGGCTTGATCGATCGAATTAAACAATTTAATCTTTTCAAGTGCGACTTTTTTCGTTTCTTCCATACATTTCGGGAAAAGAACGTTCGGTTCGCGAATTTCTGAGTTACCCCCATTTAAAATTTCGCGCAACTTATTCGCAAAAACAATCTTGATGTCACTTGAAATATTAATTTTGTTTACCCCCATCGTTACAGCTTTGGCAATTTCTTCGTCTGGGTTGCTTGAACCTCCGTGTAAAACAAGCGGGATATCCGTTGCTTTTTCAATTTCTTCCAAAATATCGAGACGTAGTTTAGGATCAACGTCTTTCGGATAAATACCATGCGCCGTTCCAATCGCAACCGCCAAACTATCAACGCCTGTTTTATCAATAAAGTCTTGAGCCACTTTCGGATCGGTATAAATGACTTCACTTACGCCGCCTTCAACCGTATTCCCCGTATCGCCAATCGTTCCAAGTTCTGCTTCAACAGAAACCCCCACCGGATGCGCTGCAGCCACTACTTTTTTCGAAATCTCAACATTTTCTTCATAAGGCAAGTGGGAAGCGTCGATCATAACCGATGTAAATCCAAGTTGAATCGCATGAATCACTTGTTCATAGCTTGCCCCGTGATCTAAATGGATACAAACCGGGATTTTAGTATGATTCGCTAAGAACTTCACTTGATCTACAAAGCTATCAGTTAAAAAGCTTAATTCATCAGGGTGAATCGCGATCATAACTGGCGACTTAGCTTCTTCACATGCCTCCATCACCGCATTTAAAAGTTGACCAGATCCCGCATTAAACGCCGGAACCGCGAATTTTCTTTCTTTTGCTACCGCCATAATTTCTTTTCCAGATACTAACATAATTTCCTCTCCTACTTTCCTTTTGTATTTTATTTATTAGTAATCAGTTGATACATTTCATCCACTGACGTAACTCCCTTTAAATCATCTAAAAAGTCTTCATCCGCTAGCAGAGTTGCCACTTGTTGAAGGAGTAACACATGTGTCGTGTTGATATCCGAATCTTTGACTGCGAACAAAATGATCACTTCAACATCCTCACCGTCGAGCGTTTCCCACTTGATCGGTTTTTCTAGCGTAGCCACCGCAATCGTTGTCGTCTCAACTGAAGCAGACTTCCCGTGTGGAATAGCGATTCCTTGACCAATTCCCGTTTCCCCTTCCGTTTCCCGCAGATATACATCCTCTAAAAAAGCCGCTTCATCTGCAATATAGTGATTTTCATGAAGCAAATGAATAAGCTCCCTCAAAATCTCGTCCTTATTTCCCGCCTTTGAGTTAATTAAAATCAACTCTTTATGAATGACTTCTTCTAATACAACCTTTTCCATAATTAAGTCTCCTTTATCATGTAATTAATTTTCTGTATATCTTGGCTTGTCAATAATGGACTTATTGTTAAAACTGGAAGATTTACTGAATTTAGTGGGACTCGTAAAGTCGAAAGAATCAAATCAATGTTTTCATCCAGAAACGCCTTATTATTTTTCATCTGCCTTTGACTCATCGTAGCCACAATATTGATATTTTGGACATTCTTTTCTAAGCGAATCTTTAGCAGTTCCGATGTTCCAATCCCTGTTGAACAAACTAACAGCACATTTTTGGCTTTGTTCTTGCTTAACTTATATTTTTCAAAGTAAAGCGTGAGATACCCAATCTCTTCCTCATTAATCTTTGTTTCAAAAGTCAGCTCCTTGTTGATTTCCGAAATAATAGCCTTGAGCTTATAAAAAGTATCTCGATATTCCACTTTCTCCTCTTCCAGCAAATTATTTTCTACCGTGATGCCGCTTCTTAGGCGGCTAAGCATCGGGAGCGTGTGCTGGTAAATATCCTCATACAGTGAGCGACAACTTGGTAAGAGTGACTTATCCGAGATATTGAAAAAACTAGTTATCAACTGATTGGAGATTAATTCTGCTAAACTTTTGTCTACATTACTGCTTTCTCTTTCTTGGATATTAATCGAATATAGATTTTGGAAAATAAAGAATTCTTCCATTTCACTTAATTCGAGATTCAAATAACTTTCAATATTCCCTTTGATTTGCCTAGCCACATTAGCTAGCCTTCTATTGGTATCAAGCAGCTGCAACTCATCGAATTCCAGCGGCTCTTGCCTTTTGAGATAAGCAACATCCCCCTCACGATAACGTTTGAGCAACATATAAATATGCGTATAAAGCGTGATGTCGTAAGGATAATTGATTGTTTCGCCAATGGTTTCCTCAAGAAGCGCCAACTGCTTATCAAGAAAATACTTATCAAATTCATCAAGTTCGATCCCAATTTCCCCAAGCGCATTCAAATTGTGTGTTTCCAAAATAATTTCATGAATCGCCTTTCGAATATCTTGTTCCTTCCCCTCAATCCAAACATAATCCTGATTCATGTAAAGATTAATGCGATAGCAAAGCAATCGCTCTTCTAATTTTTTCATAAGCCGCTCTGCCGTACTTTCACTTACATATTCAAACTTAAAAGCTTCGCGACTTTTTTTGTTGGGGTGTTTATACATTAACGATAGCAGTAAATCATTTAACTGATTTTCCTCTTTATAGTCGATCGACTGTTGAATATTGATATTGATGAATTCTGGATTCAAAATGTAACCTTTGCCCGCTTCCGATAAGATAAGCGGTTTTTGATAATCAACTTGCACAATGTCATTGATTTTTTTCACTAATCGATAAATGGTTTTGTTTGAAACGAAAAGTTGACTTGCTAACTCACCGGCTGAAGTAAATGTTTCATAATTTAATACATTTAATAAGTTGCTCTCGTTTGTACTAAAAATCATTTCAACCACCTCACAGTTATTATTATAAGAGTTTTGTATGCGTTTACACGTCAATCTATGTCCACAGAGACGGACAATCACTCAAGAAGTGGTTTGTTCCCCAAGCACGCACGCCATAACTTATATTATTTTACATTTTTAATTATAATAAAAAACGCCTCCATTAATAACCCTATAACCAACTTTCGCAAGAATTTAAACGCCAAAAAGCGCTAGCTCCTCGCTAGCGCCCTGACCTTTCCTAAGCTGATCTCGCCCTTCTTTAAAATCTCTTCCATTAACTTTATCCATTTTCCCTTTGCTTCCGTACAATGCTTATCCACGCGTTTCTTTTCTTTGTAAACTTATACTTAACTAAAATAAAAAAGCTACCAATAGCCTTCTACTGGTAGCTCTTATCTCTTTATTCCAAAGTAATTCCATTTAGCCGTTCCACAAGTTGATAATTTTCACGTGGTCCTGCGCTATTTGGCGCACGATCTAAGCTCGCAATTTGCTGCAATTCTTCCTCTGTAAGTTTAAAATCAAAAATCGCAAAGTTTTCTTTGATCCGCTCTAAATGCGTTGACTTTGGAATCGCCATATTCCCAATCTGCGTTTGCCATCTCAAAATCACTTGCGGAACCGTCTTCCCGTGTTTCTTTGCAATCTCCGTCAAAACAGCATCTTCAAAAATGCCATCTTTCCCTTGATTAAACGGACTCCAAGCTTCAATCGCAACATCAAAATGAGCCGCCGTATCGCGTTGCAATGCTTGTTGGCGATACGGATGGAGTTCAATTTGGTCAAGTACCGGTTTCACTTCATGATTTAAAATCAAATCCGTAAGTCGCCCTGTAGAAAAGTTAGAAACCCCAATTGCTTTTATCTTCTCCGCCTTGTATAGTTCCGTTAAAGCCCGCCATGCCCCGTAATAATCATTATACGGTTGATGAATTAAAAAGATATCCAAATAATCCGTCCCGAGCTTTTTCGTCGAACGCTCAAAAGCTCGCATCGCCCCATCATAACTTGCATCCGTAATCCATAGCTTCGTTGTCAAAGTAATTTCACTTCTTGGAATGCCACTTTTTTGAATCGCTCGGCCAACCGCTTCTTCATTCAAATATACAGCAGCCGTATCAATCAACCGGTAACCCGTTTGAAGCGCATGTAAAACCGCTTGTTCCGCTTCATCTTGATCCGTGATTTGAAACACGCCAAACCCGAGCACCGGCACTTTTAACCCATTATTCAAAGTTTTATATTCCATCAAAAAGACTTCCCTTCTTAAATTCGTTCCTGCACCATTATATGAACCGTATCACCAATCGTTTTCCCGATTTTCGCGCGGATATCTTTTCGGATACCCAAAATATAACAAACCGAACCATCTTCATTTTTAACACCCATATTAACAATACTACCTTCATAAGGCTCCCCGTCAAAGCTTGCCTTAACTTTTATGCGACCTTTTCCGAATTCCTCGCGCACATCATAAGGAAACACCGTATATGCGCCACCTTTTCCAACTTCCGCTTCAAAAATTTCCGAGTCATACTCATATACTTTTTCATTCATCCACGCAAAACCTCCTATTTCTTGCTTGGGGCAATTCCTTTAACAATAATTTCTGTCCATTCTTCTGTATATGGCAAAATTTTATCATAGATTTTCGGATTCGAAATCCCTTCGACAAGCGCCTCAAAAAATAGCATTAAAAATTCATCCGAATACCTTAAATCCACTTTTCCTTCTTTACGACCGCGGTGAAATAAATCAAGCATAATGCTAAAACTTTCTTTTGTGTAAGTTTCCATCAAGAGCGATAAATCACGGTCTTCCTTCTGCGTATAATAACCCATTAAATCCATGTAAAACTGATGTTCAATTTTTTCTAGATAACGAATCTTATTTTGGCTCATGGCAATCAGCGTTTCTTCAAACGGTCGATTTTCTGCCATAATTGCTTTAGCTGAATCCGCCATATTTGTCATAAACTCAATAAATACCTGATGAATCAAATTATCCTTGCTACCAAAATACTTAAAAATCGTTGCCTTGCTAACGCCTGATTGCTTGACAATTTCATCAATAGTCACACTTTCAACGCCCTGAGGAGAATTCATTAAATCAAAAGTAGCGGTTAAAATTTGCTTTCTTTTTTCTTCGCTGCGTTTTTCAAATCCGTTCATCACTCTTCAACCTCTCATTTATATAATAAACTATTATCAACTTTTCAGTTTATATTATTTTCTCTTCCTATTATATAGTCCATTTAATAAACTATCAAGCAGAAAACAGTCGTAAAATTTATAAAAATTTTGATTGACAAGTGCTGCGAAATGGAATATTATTGTCCTGAAATCAGAATTTCAGTTTATAAAATAGAAAATACGGGTAATTTTAAACCTAAGAAAGTCATCTCATTCTATTTTATCATCAAACTTAAAAAAAGGAGTATCAAAAAATCATGGCAGAAATTGTAAAAGTCGAACATTTGCAAAAGAAATTCGGCAAATTCCACGCATTATCTGATGTTTCATTCACCGTAAACCAAGGAGAAGTCCTCGGTTTTATCGGTCCAAATGGCGCCGGAAAGTCCACTACGATCCGCACCTTGCTTGGTATTATTCATAGTGACGGAGGCCAAGCTGAGATTTTCGGCAAAGACGTTTGGAAAGACAGTCTTGAAATCCACAAACGCATCTCCTATGTTCCAGGAGACGTCGCTCTTTGGGGCAGCTTAACCGGCGGAGAAATCATCGACTTATTCATGAAACTGCATGGAAACGGCAATAAAGCCAAGCGTGATGCTCTTATTCAAAAATTCGAACTCGATCCGAAGAAAAAAGCCAAAAACTATTCAAAAGGAAACCGGCAAAAAGTTGGTTTAATTGCGGCGCTTTCCGTTGACTCTGACCTTTACATTTTTGACGAACCGACATCTGGGCTCGACCCACTAATGGAAGCCATTTTCCAAGATGAAGTTGAAAAAATCAAGCAAGCAGGAAAAGCAATCATTTTATCTTCACACATTTTAAGTGAAGTGGAACGCCTTGCAGATAAAATTGCCATTATTCGCCAAGGAAAAGTCGTAGAAACTGGAACGCTCACTGAACTTCGTCACTTAACACGCTCTACGATCACCGTTCAAACTAAAGAAGACGTAGCGACATTTAAAAACTTGGATGGCGTTCATGATTTCGTTCAAAAAGACGATGAGGCGACATTTTCAGCAGACCATACCGCAATGAATGAAATCCTAGCAACCGCAGCTAAACTCGGCGTAATGAAATTCGAATCCGTTCCGCCAACGCTTGAAGACTTATTCATGCGGCATTACGAAGCTTAGGCGACACGGAGGAGGGAAATTAGAATGAATGAGAAATTTTCACGTTGGATGCTCCTGTTCATCCAATATTTAAAACGAGATTGGAAGAAAATCATTTTTTGGGTCGGAGGACTCGGACTCTTTTCTGGCGCTTACGTTCCCGCCTTTGAAGAAATCAGCAAAGGGACGGGACTGATCGGCATGTACGAAACGATGCAAAATCCGGCGATGATTTCGATGGTCGGGCCAACCCCTATCGCAAGAGCTGGGGATTATACTTTAGGTGCAATGTATGCCAATGAAATGCTACTTTTCTGCGGTTTATTTGCAGCAGTCATCTCCATTTTGCACGTCGTAGGCCACACACGTAAAGAAGAAGACCTTGGCTTAACAGAACTCGTCCGCTCATTTAGCGTTGGACGCCAAGCGAATTCACTCGCTGTTATGAAAGAAACCTTTTTAATCAACTTACTCCTTGGCACAGTCATCGGCATCATTATGACAAGCTTTGGCGCAGATACAATTACAGCAGAAGGCTCCTTCTTATTCGGATTCTCTGTAGCCGGTGCGGGACTTCTTGGCGCCGCGATTGCGCTCTTTTTCGCACAAATTATGCCCGCATCATCAGGCACGACGGGGGCATCTCTTGGATTCTTAGGTTTACTTTACATCTTGCGGGCAGCGACTGACACGGCTAATGTGGATTTATCCGCATTTAATCCCATGGGTTGGACGTATCTCACCTACCCTTTCACAGAAAATAACTGGTTACCGATCCTTTACCTCTTACTTTTCGTGATCGTAGTCACTCTTCTTTCGTTCATTTTAGAAAGCGGGCGCGACATGGGAGACGGCTACATTCCACAGCACGAAGGACGCGGAGAAGCGCGGCGCGGCCTACTATCTGTTCGTGGCTTACTCACCAAACTAAACAAAGGCATTACGATTGGCTGGCTGATCGCTTTTATCGTTATGGGAGCAGCATACGGCTCGATTTATGGCGACATGCAATCCTTTTTAGAAGGTAACGCATTAATGAAACAGATGTTTAGCAGTTCACACATCTCGCTTGAGGAATCGTTCACAGGGACGATCATGATCGTTCTCGTTTCCCTATCCGCGATTTTACCGATCGCAATTATGAACCGTCTTTTCACAGAAGAAACACGCGGACGCTTCAGCCAACTCTTTTCAACAAAAGTGACTCGCGGAAAACTTTACTGGACGAGCGTGATTCTAGCAACCATAGCAGGCGTACTGGCACTATTTCTTAGCGCAGGAAGCTTAGGTGGGGCGGCACTTTCTTCGATGGGTAGCAGTTCCAAAATGGACTTCGGGGATTTCCTTGGCGCCGGCTTCAACTTTTTCCCTGCCATTTTATTTTTCATTGGCCTCGCCGGCTTATTCCTAGGCTGGCTCCCTAAACTCGGGAAATTTGTTTACATCTATCTAGGCTACTCGTTTATGTTGAATTACTTTGGCGGAATTCTGGACCTTCCAGACTGGTTCTCAAAAACCGCTGTCCAATTTTGGTTCCCACAACTTCCAGGCGAATCCTTCGATTTACCGACTTTCCTAACAGTTACAGCAATCGGCATCGTGCTTCTAGTACTAGGATACATCGGGTATAAACGCCGGGATCTTGTGGAGGAGAATTAAACCCATTTTAGTATTTCAAGTCATTCATATGCATAAAAAACATGTAGTTGAGAATCTCAACTACATGTTTTTTAGTGGTAGAAAATTAGCAAAGAAACGAAGGCTTCCCTTTGCTATCCTAGTTAGGTCACAAATACTTAATACAATAATAAATGGTTCAAGGAAAATAACCTAACTTTGGACTTACCGGCTTTCATTGTTGATTGAATTGAAAAAAACTACACAAAAAATATCCTGAGCAAAATTTTTTATCCCATTTGATGGATTTTATAAAGGTTTCTTTTACCAGTACAAAAATTGTATTTTAGTCCGATTTTATTATTAAAATCTGCCTAAAACACTATATTTCAAGGGATTTGGGCTTCTATTATAAAACAAGCTAAAAGTCAATAATTTTTTTGGGGATTTTGAATTAAAATAACCAACATTGTTCATTTTTATTCTACAGTATCCCTTCCAGTTACACTGTAAACTGGTATTTGTAAGGAGGTGAGCGTTGATGCTTTGGTTACAAATGCTACAAACCGTTTTAGCGTATCTGAAACAATTTGCTGATCTAAACGCGTAATAAAACAACTTTTATACACTTTTTGAGGAGGTGAAAAATTGGGACTTCTACAAGGCTTTATCGCTTGGGTTGGTCTAGCAGTTGCTGGTATTAAACAAACTCTAATCGGTATTATCAATATTTTGCTATAATTTTTCAGATGAATCACGCTATTATAAAATAATTTTAATTATATGTGAAAAATCTACAAAAGGATAGACCTAAGAATGGCCAATTAAATCTGGCAAATTCCTAGGTCTTTGCTTTTATTTTTATTCCCTTCGTTCACTACCGGATATCAAGGTGGAAAATCAATTCATGTTACTTATGATAAGGTTCCCCGCGCATAATCCGAAACGCGCGGTACACTTGCTCGAGTAACACAAGTCGCATCAACTTATGAGGTAGCGTCATTCGGCCAAATGAGATTTTTTCGTCCGCACGAGTTAAAACGGCATCACTTAGGCCAAGAGAGCCTCCAATCACGAAAGCGATTTTGCTTTTTCCATAAGTCATCAATTCGTCGATTCCTGCCGCAAATTGTTCACTCGACTTTTCTTTTCCATCAATCGCAAGCGCAACCACGTGCGTGTCTGCTGAAATTTTCCCGAGAATCCGCTCACCCTCGCGCTCTTTCACCTGAACCATTTCCGCTTCGCTCAAAACCTCAGGAGCTTTTTCATCAGGAACTTCTTCTACGATAACCTTCGCGTACGAGCCAAGTCGCTTTAGGTATTCTGCGGTCCCTTGGGCTAAATACTTTTCCTTTAATTTTCCTACACAAATGATCTGAATTCGCATCTTTCCACTCCCAAAATTCCTATTTCCCTTATCATACACTAATTTGGCATAAAAATGGATATCATAATCCACAAATTCATATCAAAAATGGCTTTTCAGGGTAGAAATACCCAAATTGCCAAATAAATGAGTACACTTTTGTTTTCCACATCCATTTGCCACTTACCCACAGTGGTTATCCACAAAAATTATACACATATCCACAGGGTCAGCCATATTTAGTGTAAGAAAATTTGTTCTCCCCCATATCTATTTTCATCCAAATTCTTTATCCACAACTTATCCACAGGTTGAAGCTGTTCTTCCACATCTACAAAAACCGCTTTGCACAGCCATTTCAAACTTACTTTTAGTTTTTTCTCAAAGTCCAATCCCAATGAAATTGTGGATAAAAGCTAGTTTTCAACTAGACCATTCACAATCAGGATGAAGGACCTATTGAAATCCACATATTCTCCTCAAAGGTCCAAACTCACTCCTTTATCCGCCATATTTTTCAGTATTTTCACTTCTTCACAGTTTACGCACACCTTATCCACAGAATTCATCCACATATCCACAATCTCAATCTACATTTTGTGCCCGAATATCTGTTCCTAGCAAGATACACGTCCATTAATTTTTACTATCCACATTTTATCCACAGAAAAATTTTATTTTGCACGAAAAAACAGCTCCTCGTTTTGAGGAGCTGTTTTCAGGTTTTATTGTTGGGTTGTTTTTGCTTCTTCAAGCGTTAACGAAGTCGTCTTCGCCTTTCCATCCCGATAATACTTGATCGTTACTTTATCACCAATTTGGAGATTCGAATTATATAACACTTTTCGAAGTTCAACCGTATTCGTAATTTTTTGGCCATTAATATCTACGATCACATCATATTGTTTAAGTCCAGCTTTTGAGGCTGCTGAATTCGAAGTGACTTGTTGAACCATTGCCCCGTAGTTAATATTACTTGGCAACTTGAGCACACTCTTTTGTTGTTGATCAGGAATTGTATCCACATCGCGAAGTGTTACACCAAGTGCTGGTCTTGTCACTTCACCTTTTTCTTCGAGTTGCGAAATAATTGGTTCCACAGAATTACTTGGAAGGGCAAAACCGATCCCTTCTACATTTTCCGTCGAAATCTTCATTGAGTTAATGCCAATGACTTGTCCTTCAAGATTGATGAGCGCTCCCCCGCTGTTTCCTGGGTTAATCGCCGCATCAGTTTGAATAACTTCTGCTTCCCAGTCTTCCTGTCCATCACCATTAATATCAACAGGCACAGTCCGGTTTAATCCCGAAACGATCCCTTGCGTAACAGAACCAGAAAACTCTGTTCCAAGCGGGCTACCAATCGCAATGACATTTTCCCCAACAGTTAATGCATCAGAGTCACCAAATTTAGCAACACTCGTTACATTTTTATCCGAAATTTCAAGAACAGCCAAATCATTCCATTCATCTGTTCCGATTAATTTAGCTGTCGATTTTTTCCCATTTGAAAAAGTTACTTCTAATTTATTTGCGCCATCAACCACATGGTTGTTTGTTACAACATAGGCTTTACCATTCGCCTTTTTGTAAATCACACCAGAGCCAGAAGAAGCTTCTTCCTCAGATGAAGACCCTGAACCATTTGAATCTCCACCACTACTTCCACCACTTCCAAAGCCACCAATCCCACTTTCAAGCGAGTTGGACGATGCTTGGTAATTCAAAACACTAACGACCGCATTTTGAACCTTGCTCACAGCCTTTGTAATATCCGTTGAGTTTTTGTAAGAAACTTTCTCCACCGTGTTGTTCTTCGTTGAGCTCGTATTTCCTAAAGAACTCGATGTCGAACTCGAATTATCGTTGCCTAACCCCGAAACAGTGAAGAAAACAATGATTGCACCTACAATCACACCTAAAATTCCTGTTAAGAAATAACCTAAAAGTGCTTTACCACGTGGTTTCTTAGGTGGCTCGTTTCCGTCACCACTTCCTCCGCCCGAACGTGTTGGCGGGATTGGGGGAATAGGGGGAGTTCCACTTTCACCATTTGAACTAGCCTCGTTTTCACTACTTCGCTCTGCATTTTGATAAGAGACGCTCCCTGTTTCAGGTGTTGCTTGACGACTTTGTTCAAACTCCGAGGAGCGCTCCGCTTCAGGTGAAACAAATTCAGACTGACTTGTCCCGCTTACTTCATTAGCGCTCCCTACTCTTTCACTTCCATCCAAAGGTTCTTGCGGGTGATTTGCATTTTCAAATTCTCTTTTCTCTTCTTCCAAACCATTTCATTCCTTCCTGCACAGTTTCAACTCTTGATAATTCTATCCTACATGACAAATATGAAAAATTCATGAAATTAATTTTAAAAAATAACATGAAAATTCTTTGATTTAAAAAAAGAGGCGACCAGAAGTCGCCTTTTTTTAAATGGTAAAAAGATTTGTCGGCTGTTCCGGGTCAGTATCAAATAAATCAAGTGTTTCTCCAACAATAATACCTTCTTGCCTCAATGTTTGACCAACACTCATTCGAGCAAGATCCTTCATGTTGTTATCTTTGCTTAAATGCCCCAAATAAATCCGTTTCGTCCGGTCGCCAATCACTTCACTCATTGCGATTCCAGCATCTTCATTTGAAACATGGCCTTCATCTCCAAGAATCCGACGTTTCACATTCCAAGGATAGCGCCCCATCCGGAGCATCTCGACATCGTGATTACTTTCAAACAAATACGCATCAGCATTCGCAATATGACCCTTCATCCGGTCGCTCACATAGCCTGTATCCGTAATCATTACAAACTTCTTATTCCCATTATGGAATATGTAAAACATGGGCTCAGCAGCATCATGGGAAACTCCGAAGGATTCCACTTGTAAACTACCAAAGCTCTTGACCGTTTCCATACCAAATTCAAACTTCTGATCAAGCGCTACTTCTCCAATCATGCCATTCATCGCTTGCCATGTTTTTTGATTCGCATAGATTGGCAATTTATATTTTCGCGCTAAAACACCCAGTCCCTTAATATGATCTGAATGTTCATGTGTAATCAAAATAGCATCTAAATCTTCAATCGAACGACCTACTTGGCTAAACAATTCAGCCATTTTTTTTCCACTCAAGCCACAGTCAATCAAAATCTTCTGATCCCCTGTTTCAACTAGAGTCGCATTCCCCGTACTGCCGCTCGCAAGTATACTAAACCGAATTTGCTCGGTCTCTTTTTCCGTCAAAATTTGGCTTTTCATCATGTTCTTTCTACCTCCCGAGCACATTTCCTATCCGCTTCCTATTTTAACCTTAATCATGAAAAAAGAAAACCCAAACCCACTTTATTTCAAAGAGAAAACCGCTTTTCGAGTTTGAAAAGCGGTTTTCCCTTCTAAATTCTTAAAACTTACTGTTTCGTCTCATCTAAATTAATGACTTGCTCATCTTTCGCATTCACAAGAAAATAGCTCGTCATACCTTTATGTTCAACTTCAAAACACCAGATAGGGAAATAGACGTCCCCGCTTGAAAGCTGAACTGTCGTATAGTAGCCAAACACAACTTGTTTGATTTTACTATCCGTTTTGAGATCACCATGTTGATAAACGGCTTCAAGTGCATCCACCGAAGAAAGCACCTTTTTCTTTTCTTGCAAATCATCTTGCTTTCCAAGAAGCGTTTGCCTGTAAGAAACGATTTCATTGTCATTGTTTAATTTAAAAACGAGCTGCCCCGCCGTATCAAACAGCACCATGTCATCTTTAACCACTTGATTGTAGACTAATTCTTGCTTTTCCTCATCATATTTCCAAAACTCATAGGAACTGCCTTTATAGACATCATCCTCCAAAAATTTCTTAAATTCTTCCGTTTCCTTTTTTCCACCAGTTTTTACAGGATTTTGGAGCGTTGAAACAATTTCTGTGGAATTATTAGTAAGTGAAATCGTTTGGTTTTTTAAATTTGAAACGTCTTTTTCATTAATTGTCACTTTATCAGCCGTAAAAACTTCACCGTACACTTCCTTTGAAGAAAGCTCTGGATAAGTGATATTATCCGTTTTCAAATGGTCTTGCAACGTATCATTTCCAAGTTTATCTGGATCATTTGTAGCCTGCTTGTTCAAAAACATCACACCAAGAAAAATATCAAGTAGCAGGAAAGCGATAATAAAAATGATTTCTGTTTTTCTCCAATCCATTTTTAATCCCTCTCCTTCATATCAACGGCAATCCATTTCCCGTGATACTTATAAATCCATGTCGGTTTTAGCTCAACAATGCGTTTCAAACCTTTATCTTCTGACCAGTTCATCTTGTAACCCAGTGTAATCATTTGCAAGCCATCCATATCAATACCTTCTCTTTGAAGCTTCTCAAAAACGGCATTAGAAGAAGGAAGTGTTACATTTTCACTTTCGCGCGGAATTGTATAATCCAGCTTGAAAAATGGTCGACTATATTTATAAACGGCTTCTTGCCCTTCAGTCACTATCATTTCTGACATACCATTGTCACTTAAGACCTGGAGATTATCAACGAACATACTAAACTTAGTACTTCCTGTCGCCAAATTATAACCCGTGAAATAATACTCATCTGTCCAACCAGAGTGCTCATTAATGAAGTTAAAACTATCCTGAATCATACTTGCTCGTTTCATTTCACTTTGCACAGCCGGATTCGTATTTTCCTGTGCAGGATTGATGTACTCAAGCACTTTATTATCAGTATCTAGCACAATTTTACTGGAACCATCCGTATAAGAATTATCCTCATTTTTAACCGAGCTTGCATCAGGAAATAGGGCCTTTGTAAACGAGCTGATATCCATCGTATCAATGATGTATTTCTTGCTCTTTAGCGTTGTCGCTTTTTTAGAAAGGAAAAGCGTATGATTGCTCGTGCTTACTTCGTCCACTTTCGTAAGACCATCTGCTTCATTGGCATTATCAACCAAGTTTCTCACAATCGCAATATCTTTTTGTGGAAGCGAGCTTTGATAAACCGTATCTAGCCGATCATTCGTAAAGTAAACCGTATAAAGCCCTGCCTCTGTCGTATTGGTGTCAAAAACAATCCGGTTAAACGAAGCAGACTCAAGCTCTTTTCCTGTAAGTTCATAAATCTGCGAGAAAACCGCGAACGGAATGTTATTTGGATAAACTAATTCCACTGTCCCATTTTGATGAATTAAGCGATCATATTCTTGACTGCTTTTTTTACCTGAGGAGACAATTTCGGAAAAAGTAAAACTGCGTCCTTGTGTAGCGAGTTGGTTCACAAATTCCATTGTATTAGTTTGATAATGCAAACCGCCTTGGTTTACTTGAGCAAGAAGCGGCTTAAAGACTTGTGAAGCCGTTTTTTGCTTATCAATAGCCGTATTTTTGACTTCTTTCACATCAATGGACTCATAATTAGGTTGCGCTTTCCAAATTAGATAGCTTAAAACCACGCTTAATATAACTAAAATTGTGAGCAACAATCCTCTTACATAAGAAAATTTTCTCATTCCCAATCATCCTCCGGAAGGTCGCTATATGGCAGGGTAAACTTCACAGTAGTTCCTTTGCCGCGGTTACTTTCCGCCCAAATATCGCCACCATGTGCCCGGATTACTTCTTTAGCAATCGCAAGGCCTAGCCCTGTTCCTCCCATTTCTCTCGACCGTGCTTTGTCTACACGGAAGAAGCGGTCAAATACTTTATTCAAATCTTCTTTCGGAATTCCAAGTCCTTCATCACTGATGGCCACTTCAATATGATTCGCAAATTTTTTCAAGAAGAAAGAAATTTGTCCACCATCCGGTGAATATTTATTAGCATTGGAAATGATGTTATCAAGCACCTGCATAATTTTATCCTCATCAAGCTCAATAATTACAGGCTCTTTTGAAATAAATCGTTTAAATTTAATCGAGTCCTTCTTCATCATTTCAAAACGGTCAATAATATGATTAAAGAAATCGGTGAAGTTTACGAAACTTTTATCTAGCTGTTCGCGCTCACCGTCCATTCTTGACAGTTTCAATAAATCATTAACAAGGCGGATCATCCGTTCCGTTTCATTTTGCGTCACTTCCAAAAACTTCGGTGCCAGTTCAGGATCTTGCCAAGCGCCGTCGCTCAATGCTTCAAGGTAACTGTGCATGCTTGTAAGCGGCGTTCTTAATTCATGGGAGACATTCGATACAAAGTCTCTTCGTTCCTGATCCACTTTTTCTTGCTCCGTGATATCATGCAAAACGGCAATCACGCCATTCACGAAGCCTGTTTCGCGCTGGATAACAGAAAAATTCACTCGCAAAATGTAGCGTTCTTCAACCGTACTCCGGTCAAGAGTGATCGTTGCTTCTTGCCCCATCAAATCCTCGAATTGGTAGCTATCCCCAATATCAAGAACATCAATAATCGCCTCCCCATTAGCACTTTCATGCGGTACACGCAACATTTTTTCAGCTGGCGAGTTAATGAGAATCACCTTCCCGCGGCGGTCTGTCGCAATCACCCCATCTGTCATGTAAGACAAGACAGAAGAAAGCTTTCTTCGCTCTCCTTCAGTCATCGCCTGTGCTTCCTGGACTTTCCGTGTAAGTGAGTTAAAACTTTCAGCAAGTTGACCGATTTCGTCTAAGCCATAAACCTTTACTTTACGACTATAATTCCCTCTTGCCATCGCATAAGCTTGTCGTTTCATATCAATCAGCGGTTTTGTGATCGTTCGTGACAAGAGAATCCCAAGCACCGCCGTGATTACCATCGCAATTAAAGTTCCGGTTATAAAAATACTTGTGATTGAGTTTACTTGCGTATAAACCGATTCAATATCCGCAACAAGATAAATAACACCGATCACTTCATCTTTGTTTTTAATCGGCAAAACATTGACCCAAACGCGTTTGTTCCCGTCTGAATCATCCATATAAATTTTATCTTCTGACGTATTAAGTGAAAGCGAGCGTTTAATCAGCGGCGTTGTCGACTTTTGCCCAACAATCCCCTGATTATCCATGTCTGAAGTACCAAGAATTTTTCCTTTATCGTCGACAATTCGAACTTCGTCTAAACTGCTATTATTCCGCGCAAAATCCACCAGTAACTCACGAATATCCGTTTGCAACTGCGCACTGTTATCGCTATTTTTTAAAATCTCTTCACGAACATTATAATCCAGCAGTTTGGTACTACTTTTAATAGAATCCTGAAAGTTTTTTTCAAGCTGCCCTTCAAGTTCGCGAACGAAGTATGCACCGATAACCTGCATGGCTACAAGGATAAGCAAGAGATAAATTATCACCAGACGAAACTGAACCGACTGGAAAAACTTTTTTATTTTTTGCATAAAAGCTTCTACTCCTGTTCGGATAAAATCATGATTTTACACAAAATTCCCTTCTAGCAAAATTGCGTAAAACCCGCTAATCATTATTTTTCTAACTAAGTATAGCACACTTTTAAAGGCGAGAGAAACCACCAAAAAGACGGGCAAGAAAGCCTGTTTCAGGTGTTTCCTAAACGCACAAAAAGGAAGACTGCTTAAATCAGTCCTCCCCCTCAACATCTCCATTTTTGTTACTACACTATTCTTGTTCTGGATTACGCAAATAGTACCCAACGCCACGCCTCGTCACAAGCCAAGCTGGATGACTTGGATTGTCTTCAATTTTCTCACGCAAGCGCCGAACCGTTACATCAACAGTTCGCACATCTCCAAAATAATCATAGCCCCATACCGTTTGCAACAAATGTTCACGAGTCATGACTTGCCCCATATGCTTCGCCAAGTAATGTAGTAGTTCAAACTCACGATGTGTTAATTCAATTGTTTCACCACGTTTTGAAGCCACATACGCATCCGGATGAATCACGAGTGAGCCAATTTCAAGCTCGCTATTTTCGTTTTCCTCCGCAGCTTGCGAACTAATTTTGCTGTGACGACGTAAATTAGCTTTCACACGGGCAATGAGCTCCCGATTACTGAACGGTTTTGTTACATAGTCATCTGCACCAAGTTCTAGTCCCAGTACCTTATCAATCTCAGAATCTTTCGCCGTTACCATGATGATTGGCATATCATATTTTTTCCGAACTTCTCGACAAACTTCAATGCCATCTCTTCCTGGCAACATAATATCTAATAAAATCAAATCCGGCTGCACTTCTTCGACAAGCTCAAGCGCTTCATCTCCGTCATAAGCACAGTAAACATCGAATCCTTCTTTATTTAAATTAAATTTAACGATATCTGCAATTGGTTTCTCATCATCCACAACTAATACTTTTTTCTCTGACATGTTACACAGTCCTCCCAAATATGGATTTCATAAAGTGCGTCTATCAAATGGTGTTCCCCGGTTCACCATTTTTCACCGAGGCTCTAAACGTTTTTAGAATCACCTGTACCCATTATAACACAAGCCACAAATTTTCTGAATTATTACAGCGTAAATGGGCTGGCGCAATGCAAAAAGAGGACGTAAATCCACTGGATTTACGTCCTCTTTTTTACGGTCCCGACGGGATTTGAACCCGCGATCTCCTGCGTGACAGGCAGGCATGTTAACCCCTACACCACGGAACCTTTCAGCACCTTCAAACAGGCACCTACTAATTAAACCACATTTCCGAAATCGAGTCAATAACTTTTTATGAAATTTTCTTCTGGTTTTTGAAAAATCGCAAGCTCGTCAATTCGCCTCACCGCTTCTTCGAGACGCGCCTCACTAACCAGTAAGCCAATCTGCACGTAGCCTTCACCAAATGTGCCAAAGCCGCTTCCATCTGCCACCGCAACACCAGCTTCTTCAAGCAAGAACTTCGCAAAGCCACTGCTTGTGAACCCTGCTGGAACTTTCATCCATGCGAAAAAAGAACCTGCCAGCGCCGAACCTTGCCAACCAATTTTTTGAGCCGCGTTAAAAAAAGCATCTCGCCGCGAGCGATATAGGTCATTTTGCTTTCGTACAGCTTCCCCGGAATCCAAAAGTGCCGCGCAAGCAGCATCTTGAATCGCCGGAAACAAGCTGACGTAAAGATGATCTTGGAGTAGATTAATTGCCTCGATCATTTCCCGGTTTCCCGCAGCAAAGCCCACACGCCATCCGGCCATATTATACGTTTTCGAAAGCGTATAAAGCTCGATCCCGACATCTTTCGCTCCTTCGCTTCCAAGAAAACTTACAGGTTTTTCTGCTTCAAAGCCTATTGCTCCATATGCAAAATCGTGCACAACGCCTATCTTGTTTTCTCGCGCCACTTGGATCGTCTCATCAAAAAATGCACTTGTTGCTGCCGCTCCGGTTGGATTGTTCGGATAATTTAAAAACATCAATTTGGCTTGTTCCAGACTTTCCGCATTTATTTCACGATAATCCGGTAAAAATTGATTTTCCTCACGTAGAGGCATCGTCTCAAAACGTGCATCTGCAAGCGAAATCCCAGATAAATAATCCGGATAACCCGGGTCAGGTAATAGCATCAAATCGCCCTTGTTTAAAAAACAAAGCGGCAATTCGACAAGCCCTGCCTTTGAGCCAAATAAAATCGCAATTTCCGTCTCTGGATCAAGCGAAACCCCATATTCTTTTTGATAAAAATGCGCAGCCGCTTGCTTCAGTTCAGGCTTACCGCGAAACAGCGAATACTTGTGATTTTGCGGGTCTTCAGCAGCGCGCGCAAGAGCCTTAACAATGTGATCTGGCGTGGGCTGGTCAGGATTCCCTTGCCCCAAATTGATAACATCTACACCTTCCCGTATTTTTTGATTCACATCTTGCACAAGTTTGGAAAAAAATTGTTCTGGTAAATTTTGAAGTCGTTTTGCTTGTTTCATGTTCATCCCCACTTTCAGTTTGATAAACATCATAAAGTTTTCCGGCAATTTTGTCTAGTCTGGTTATAAAAAATTTTAAAAACCATTGACAAAGTATTTTAATCTTGGTATATTGTTTTGCAACAGGTTTTATTAAAACTGAATTCTCTTATCAAGAGCGGCTGAGGGACTGGCCCTGCGACGCCCGGCAACCTAACTTTTTTTAAAGTGAAGGTGCTAATTCCAGCAAACTGACGTGGTATCAGTTTGAAAGATAAGAGAAGCGAATCCACTTTTGTATTCACTTCTCTAATCTTTTAGAGAAGTCCTTTTTATGGCCTAAACTATCAATTTGGGAGGAAATGACAATGAAAAAGTGGACAAAAAGAAGTTTAGCAGGAATTTTAACAGGAGTTGCCTTATTCTCACTCGCAGCTTGCGGAGGGGATAAAAAAGACGAGGCGCTAGCAACAGATGAAATTACAATTGGCGTGACAGGCGGGCCACATCAACAAATCGCTGAAGAAGCTAAAAAGTTAGCCAAAAAAGACAATTTACATATCACAATTAAAACGTTTGATGATTACAATACACCGAACACTGCACTAAATGATGGTGACTTAGATGCCAATAATTATCAAACCATTCCGTTTTTAGAAACGCAGAAAAAAGACAAAGGCTACAAGCTTTCCATTGCCTTTAAGACGGTTGCATTTCCGATGGGGATTTATTCCGAGGGACTAAAATCGGTAAAAGAACTCAAAAAAGGCGATAAAATTGCTGTTCCGAATGATCCTTCAAACGAATATCGGGCGCTCAAGTTATTTGAAGATGCTGGTGTCTTGAAGCTCAAAAAAGGTGTGGAAGAAAAAGCAACGAAAAATGATTTAGCAGAAAATCCACTTGATCTTGAAATCGTTGAACTTGAAGCTTCGCAGATTCCTGCCCAGTTAAAAGAAGTAAAAGCCGCAGCGATCAACACGAACTTCGCGATGGGTGCAGGCCTCACAATCAACGATGATTCGATTTACCATGAACCAACGAAAAACAACCCTTATCCGAACGTTTTCGTTGTTAGAACAAGCAATAAAGAAGATGAAATCGTGGAAAAATTGAAAAAAATCTACCAATCTGCAGATATGAAGCAATTTATTGAAAAAGAATTTAGCGGTTCTGTTGTACCAGCGTTTTAGGAGGGGTTTCTATGATTGAACTAACAAACGTATCGAAGAATTTCAAGCTCGGAGAAACGACGGTTGAAGCGGTCAAAGAGGTTTCTCTCCACATCGAAAAAGGAGAAATTTATGGCGTTGTTGGTTACAGTGGTGCGGGAAAAAGTACGCTTGTCCGCTGTATCAACTTCCTTGAGAAACCTACCTCAGGAACCGTGAAAATTGCTGGACAAGACTTGGCAAGTTTAAATGCCAAGCAACTTCGGGAAGCAAGACGCAAGATTGGGATGATTTTTCAAGGCTACAATCTTTTAAAAACGGCGACTGTTTATGAAAATGTCGCCTTGCCACTCAAACTTGAAGGTTTAGAAAAGCAATTGATTCAGGAACGTGTCGAAAAATACTTAAATATCGTTGGGTTAACGGATAAAAAGGACCATTATCCTGCCCAGCTTTCCGGTGGACAAAAACAGCGTGTAGCAATCGCTCGAGCGCTCGCACACGAACCTGAGATTCTTTTAAGCGATGAAGCGACAAGCGCACTCGATCCTGAAACGACAGATTCGATTTTAAAGCTGTTACTTGAGATTAACCAAACGCTAGGAATCACCATTTTCCTAATCACTCATGAACTGGAAGTAATCGAGCGAATTTGTGACCGAGTTGCGGTGATGGAGCAAGGAAAAATTGTTGAAGCAGGTTCCGTGCTCGACATTTTCACAAATCCTGCAGAAGAAACAACAAAACGATTTGTCGGCTCAGAAGCAAGCTTCGAGATTCCGCCTGAGCTACTTCAACATTATAAACAAACGGGTAAGTTAGTTTCTCTATATTTTGTCGGGCAAAGTACAGATGAACCCGCTCTTGCTCTCGTATCTCGTCATTTTGATGTATTGCCAAGCATTCTTGCTGGCGGCATTGAAAACTTAAAAAATGACACGCTTGGAAAACTGCTTGTTCATTTAAAAGGAGAAGAAGCAGCATATAATAGCGCCATTCAATTTTTAATTGAAAAAGGCATTACTGTCAGGGAGGTGGCCTCCTAATGAGCAACTTTTTTTCTGAATGGGGAGCGACCCTTTGGACTGGCTTTCTTGAAACTCTTGAAATGACTGCAATTACGCTCGTGATCGCAATTGTAATTGGACTTCCGCTTGGCATCCTGCTTATCTTGACGCGTTCAGGTGGACAAGCTGAAAACAAAGTCGTTTATACGCTACTCAATTGGGTCATTAACATCTTGCGTTCCCTGCCGTTTATTATTCTACTATTTTTGATTCTGCCATTTACAAAACTCGTCGTTGGCACTACAATTGGCGTTAAGGGTGTTATTTTGCCACTGGTATTTTTCACGGCGCCTTATATCGCGCGACTAATGGAATCCGCTTTACTTGAAGTGGATCGCGGCGTCATTGAAGCTTACCAGGCGATGGGGATTTCAACTACAAAAATCATTTGGAACGTCATCATTCGTGAAGCTAGATCAGGAATTGTCCTCGGCTTAACAATCGCCACAATTGGTTTAATTGGCGCGACGGCAATGGCAGGTCTTGTTGGAGCTGGCGGACTTGGAACGATTGCATATCAATACGGATTCCAACGTTTCGAACCAACTGTGATGTATGCGACAATTGTGATTTTGATTATTATGGTGCAACTCCTCCAATCGTTTGGCAATGTGTTAGCACGACGCTTAAAAAAAGATTAGCTTACAAAATGGGGGAATTCATTACATGTGGAAAATTGCACTTTGCCAAATTGATATCGAGTTCGGGGAGCCTGAGGCGAACTTCAAACGGGTTCGGCGAGCACTTGCTGAGGCAGCCGAAAAGGGAGCAACAGTTGCCGTCTTACCTGAAATGTGGAATACCGGATACGCCTTAACCGAACTTGGCAGCCTTGCTGACAGTCACGGCGAACGTACGAAACGATTTTTATCTGAAATTGCGGCTGAACATTCACTAAACATTGTTGGTGGTTCTGTTTCTATAAAAGACGAAGGCAAATTCGCAAACGTCATGTACGCTTTCGATGCGCATGGCGACTTTCTTTCGAGTTACAAAAAGGTACACCTTTTCCAGTTGATGGACGAACACCTTTTTCTTGAGGCAGGAAACGACACGAATTTGTTTTTACTAGACGACAAAAAAGCGGCTGGTTTCATTTGTTACGACTTACGCTTCCCAGAATGGTTCCGCGCACATACCGCGCGCGGCGCCGAAGTTCTCTTCATTGCAGCCGAATGGCCAAGCGAACGCATTCAGGACTGGGAAAAGCTAGCTATTGCGCGAGCCATTGAAAACCAAGCATTTGTAGTAGCAGTAAACCGCGTCGGGAAGGATCCCAAAAATGAATTTGGCGGACATTCGCTCGTTGTGAGTCCACGTGGTGAAATTTTGCTTCAAGCAGATGAATCGGAAGGCAATTTCTACACGACAATTGACCTCAGTGAAATAAAAAAAGTTCGCGGTCGCATTCCCATTTTTGAGGATAGACGTCCAGAGCTTTATTAAGAAAAATATGGATACCGAAAGAGCCCCGCCGATTCGTAAATCGGCGGGGCTCTTTTTTAGCTTCAAAGAGATTCCTTTTTCATGAAAAGGAGATAAGCTTGATAGCCATCTGACTTGTACGTTCTAAACTTCATTGGAAGAAGTGCAAAAATGATTTCCACCCAAGTGCAAGCATTGAAATAGCCAATCCAGTAAGGATAGTTCAAACTAGCTTTAATTGAAATTACAAACATAAATGCCCCTTCTCCAAGCTATATCTGTCTTTTTATTTCAAATCGATCATTTCTTTAACTTCTAGGCATTTTATTCTCATCAAAATAACTATAAAATTGAGATTTATCCCCGTAATTTGCTTTATACAAGCCGTTCAAACCCGCTTTCTGACCGACAATCCCAAGTTCAGCAATCAAACGATTTTCATCTTCTGGAAAATAAAGGCGCCCTTTGAGACCTACACTATAAATATAATTAACCAATCGCTGAACGTAAGCTTCGGGGTTATTTACAGTATCAATTTTCAGATACACTTGATATAAAACATCCAATATATCTAATAGCTCATTACTAGGATCAGACCGTTTTGACAACTTATTATATAAATCATGAATAAGTTCTTTACTTTTTGTTATATCACTCATATTTAACCACTAACACTCCCAAAAAGATTATTCCCCCAACGCTTGATTCCTTCTGTCCAAGCTTGCCCCCAATTAACAGAGCATTTCTTTTTACTACAAGAAACACCATTGCCATAGTATTTAGCTTCCGCTTTTCCAGGTGTTAAAGTTAGTATCAAAACACTAGCAAAGGCGCATACTATTAGTAATTTACCCAATCTCTTTTTCATAAAAACCCTCCTAATTTATTTCACTCTTATTTATGATATATATTGTTAAATCCAGTCCACAGCACAATCAAATATCACATTCTATATTCCAAATATTATTCATATGGCATAATAACTAACTATTTTCGTTTTATAACAAGTTTTTTAAGATTTATCTCACCACTCTTTAAAACATCATCAAACAAGATTTTGTATCCACCCTTAAGACACAAAACACTTTCTGCTTTCAGTAATCAGCTTTTTCCCTATTCCACGTGCTGATAAGACTATCATCCTCATTCATACTACCGACAATAACTTCTTTATCTTCTCGATTATTTTTTGTTTATTCTACCATGTAAAATCACATAAAGTCTGTGTAAATAATATGACAATTTTGATTTTTTGAGCTTTTTTAAGATACTAAGTAACATCGCTATCTATTAGACACAAAAAAGGTGGGCGCCGATCAGGGGCGCCCACCTTTTAATTTCCGTTTATTCTATATACAGCACAACTTCTCCAGCTTTAAGTGTCTGCTTCACATCAATAATCCGCTGGTTGCTTGAGCCTCGAAATGCCAAGTTTGGATCAAATAGCGACTGCTCGAACCGGCCGTCGACAAGTACATCAATGAGCGATAGCAGTTCTAATTTGTCTTCTGTTTCTTGTAGCATTTCCTCGAATGTATAGCCCGTCCAGGACCAAATATCTTTCGAATTTCCGTAGACTTCCCGGAGTTTCTTGACAACTGTAAGACAGGTTTCTGTATTTAAGAATGGCTCACCGCCCAGTAGCGTCAGCCCCTGTACGCTTTCGTGTCCAACGTCTGCAACAATTTGGTCAAGTAGCTCTTCTGTGAAAGGTTCGCCGTACTTGAAGGACTGTGCTGCTTTATTGTAGCAACCTTCGCAGTGGAACGGGCAGCCTGATACATATAAACTACAACGCACGCCTTCCCCGTCCACAAAATTAAAGGGCTTATAGTCGGCAATATAACCACAACTTAAGCGGCTTGATTGCCACTCTTTTGGAGCCGGGTTATTCATCTCGAAGCTCCATGTGCTTCACGCGTTTCGAAATTTCAACATGGCGGCCGTGCACCATTGGGCGTTTCATTGGGTTTCCAAGATAGCCACAAGTTCGTTTTACGACATCTGCTTTTTCTGGATCGGTATTGCCGCAATGTGGGCATTTGAACCCTTCTTCCGTTGGGGCAAATTCTCCTTCAAACCCACATTCATAGCATTTATCAATCGGCGTATTTGTGCCAAGATAGGCAACTCGGTCGTATGCATAGTCCCATACAGCTTCAAGCGCCTTCGTGTTGTGCACGAGTTTCGGATACTCGCAGTAATGGATGAAACCACCTGAGCAGTATTCAGGATAATCTTTTTCAAAGTCGATTTTTTCAAACGGTGTAATTTTCTTGCGGACGTCATAATGGAAAGAATTTTGATAGTATTCCTTGTCCGTAATATCCTTCACGATGCCGAATTTCTCTTTATCCAGCCGATTAAATCGGTCAGTCAAACTTTCGCTCGGGGTCGAATACACACTAAACCAGTAGCCATACTCCTCTTTCCAGCTATCTGCGTATTTTTTAAGAGCTTTAACAATGTCAAGAGTGAAGGTTTTAGCTTCGGCATTTTGTTCCCATTCGCCACCATAGAAAACCGTTGCCGCTTCATAAAGTCCAATGTATCCAATTGAAATCGTAGAGCGGTTACGATCAAAGAGTTGGTCGACACTTTCACCGTCTTCAAGACGCTTTCCGAAGGCTCCATATTTATACAGAATCGGCGCATTTTCAGGCTGCGCTTCGCGAACGCGATTTAAACGGAATAAAAGTGCATCTTTGACCGTCTTCATTCTTTCATGGAAGATTTCCCAAAACTTAGCTTGGTCTCCTCGGCTTTGTAGTGCAATCCGTGGTACATTTAACGTCACAACGCCCAAATTATTTCTTCCCGCATTGACATTTTCCCCAGTTGCTTCATCTTTCCAAGCTGGTAAAAACGAGCGGCAGCCCATCGGCACTTTAAAATCACCTGTCAACCGAGTGAGCGTATCATAGCTCAGCACATCTGGATACATCCGCTTTGCTGAACAAGCAAGCGCTAATTGTTTAATATCGTAGTTCGGATCCTGTTTTTCTAAATTCGTTCCACGTTTTAACGAGAAGACTAGTTTTGGAAAAATAGCCGTATGCTTATCTTTTCCTACTCCGCCAATCCGCACATTCAGGATAGCTTTTTGGATTTCACGTGCAAACCAGTCCTCGCCAAGTCCGAATCCAAGTGTCACAAAAGGAGTTTGCCCGTTACTTGTATAAAGCGTATTAATCTCATACTCTAAACTTTGCATCGCATCATAAATGTCTTTTTTCGTTCTGCTTTCTACATATTCTTGTTGCTTTTCTGGAACAACCCAGTCTTGCGCTTCTTTTTCGTGCTTCGCGTAGTTCAACTTGGCATAATCAGAAAGAATTTCATCAATCCGGTCGACCGAACAGCCGCCGTATTGCGAGCTTGCCACATTTGCAATGATTTGAGCGATTTGAGCTGTTGCCGTTTGAATCGATTTTGGACTTTCCACATTGGCGTTCCCAATTGTAAATCCATTTTGAAGCATGCCTCGAATATCAATCAAACAACAATTCGTCATCGCATGATACGGACTATAGTCAAGGTCGTGAAAATGAATATCTCCTTTTAAATGGGCATTCGCAACGTGTTTTGGGAGCATATATTTAAGCGCATAACTCTTTGCCACGGCACCAGCAGTTAAATCACGTTGTGTATTGAAAACCGTTGCGTCTTTATTCGCATTTTCATTTACAACCGTTTCATCTTTTTCAAGCAATTTTTGCACACTTTTTGTCATATCCGTCAAATTGGCACGTTTCGCATCACGGTCATGGCGGTATTCTATGTAGCTTCTTGCAACACTAGGATAGCTTGATTTCATCAAAACATTTTCCACAGTTTCTTGAATCTCATCAATCGTAAGCTCTGTTTCGTTTGGTAAAGCATTCACAATCGAAACGATAACATTTTCCAAAAAGATATCATCTTCTACTTGGATGCTTTTCATCGATGCTTCCACAGCATTGCGGATTTTAATCAGATCAAAGGTTACTTTCCGACCGTCTCGTTTAATAACTTGTTGATCTGTTAACTGTTCGCTATACATCATTGACTCCCCCATTTTCTATATATGGTATCTACTCATTAAATATAGCACAATATATCGTTCGTTGAAAAGTGATAGTGTGCACATTCACAAAATTAGGTCTTTCGTTCCTAGAAACTATTTTGAAAAAAGCTTCTTTCGTCCCTTGCTTCAAAAAAAGCAAGAACAAAATCAAAAAAACCGATTACCAAAACAAACTTTGGCAACCGGTCTGTGACAGCTATTTTATTTTTCAAAAGGAAATTCAATTCCCCAATCGGAACGAACTTTCGTCATGATTTCAACGACATCTTCCGTTAACCCGCTAAGCGCATTCTCTCCTTTTTCAATACTTTTTTCCATATCGCGAATTTCGTATTGCAGAGCTGAAGCCGTATCCCCTGCTGTGATCTCCTCTGATTCGCCATTTGTAAACGTTACTGTTGCCCGGTCTGCACGAGGAAAATCCTCTACCGTTAAATAACCATTTTCATAAGCAACGATCCCACGTTTTGGCATTTTTGCTCGGAAAGTCAAGCTTACAACCGCCATCTCGTCCTTTTCGTTTCGAAGTAAAATGCCAGACTGCTCATCAACACCCGTCTCGTATCTTTTCATCGTTGAAAGCACCTCAGTGGGCTTTTCACTTAAGAAATAACGTGCAAACGAAAGCGCGTAAGTCCCAATATCAAGCAGTGCACCACCCGCAAGATCCATACTGAAAAAGCGATTACTTGGATCATTCGGCTTCGCACTTCCAAAGGATACTTGAATCATTTTCAATGCGCCAAGCTCTTTTTCCGCCGCGATTTCCTTCAGCTTCGCATAAAGCGGCATGTGGAAAATGGTCATAGCTTCCATAACCACAACCTTTTTTTCGCGAGAAACGCGGAGAACATCCTCGAGTTCACGGGAACTCACCGTAATCGCCTTCTCCACCAAAATATGCTTACCATTTTGTACAGCTTTCATCATAAACTCATAGTGATTCGAATGCGGAGTCGAGATATAAACCGCATCAATTTTGTCATCTGCAAAAAGCGCATCAAAATCATCATACACAATCCCAATGCCATATTCCTTAGCGAAAGCTTCGCCTTTTTCTTTATTTCTAGCCCCAACCGCATACACCTCGCGGCCTTCCTTTGCCATAGCTTCTGCAAATTGGTGAGCGATTCCGCCCGGTCCAACGATAGCCCATTTCAAATTACTCATAAGTGACACCCTTTCCTCTTGCCTTCTATGTTATTTATTATATGTTTTCTTGAAATCGTTGTCAAAAAGTATATACTTTTCTTATTGTTCGAATTCGCTTAAAAACAATGATATAGTAAAAGTAAAAATTCGAAGATGGGGGATTCAGTATGTCATTAAAACTTGTCATTTTAGGCGTTTTAGACCATCATAAAGTACACCCATATGATATTAAACGCTTTTTAAAACATTATAAATGGGACTATTTATTTCAAATCAGTGACGCAAAAATATATTATGCATTTGAATCACTTGAAAAAGGAGGATTTGTAAAAGTTTCTGAAGTGGTTGAAAACGAGAAGACCCCAACCAAAACGATCTACGCAATTACAGAAACGGGACGGGCGCAAATCGAAAAAGAACTAGAAAAAGTTTTTAAAAAAGATGTTCTTTCCTATAAAGTGATCTATCCAGCCCTTTTATTTTTCAATTACGCCAAAAAAGAAAAGTTGTTGCAGCTATTAGATACACGCTGTCAAAAGGTTAAAAAAGAGTTGACAAGAAGTATCGAACAAGCCGAGCAATCTAATGAAAATCCTAGTGAAAGTATTACGTCACTTATCATTCAAAATGCAATCAAGCATCTTACAATTGAAGTCGAATGGTTAATGGATTTACAGCATAAAATTCAAAAGGATGAATTACAACCTCAAGTTTCTTATGAAATCGAGCACTTTTTTTCAAATTAAAGCGAAAGAGCCAAAGAGATTCTTTTTTTAATAAAGAGATCTCTTTGGCTCTATGATTAGTCTTAATTTTAAACGGATAGTTCTGGATTCCAAACCACTTCCCACAAATGCCCATCCGGATCTTGAAAATAGCCTGAGTAGCCTCCCCAAAACGTGTCGTGAGGAGACTTAACGATTGTGCCACCAGCACTTTCCACTTCTTGCATCACCTGATCCACTTCAAGCTTGCTCGAAACATTGTGGCCAAGCGTCAGTTCTGCTGGATTCGGATTCTGCGCCTGAACGCCAGAATCATAAGCAATATCCTCACGTTTCCAAAGGGCGAGCTTCATTCCTGATTCCAAATCAAAAAACGCCACTGCCCCGTGCTCAAATTCTTGCCCGATGATTCCTTCCGTCGCGAATTTCAAACCGTCACGATAAAACGTCACCGCCCGCTCAAGGTCCGCTACCCCAAGCGTCAAAACTGTCACGCGTGCTTTCATAAAATCGTCTCCTTTCTACTTACAAGAAACTTTCAGATTAAGCCTTTTTAGTTTCACGTGTGAGAACTTCTACCTCGTTCTCGCGTCCACCGATTTGGATGGTCTTTTCCCCTTGGTGCTCATAACCAAGATGACGCCAAAATCCTGCCGCAGATTCATTCGATTTGAGTACGCCAACACGAAGTGAGTTTGCCCCACTATCTTGTGCCCATTCGCGGATGACTTCGTGGAGAACATGTCCCATTCCGCTATTTCGCGCTTCTGGTACAAGTAGCAAGAGCCCAATGATCCATTCGCCGGATTTTGGATAGTCAGCGACGACATCAATCAGTCCAATCGGCGCATTCGCTTCGTCTAAAATGGCCATCGTAAATTTATCATAGCGCGTCTTGCCTTCAGGGAGTTCCAAAATGACAGCCGCCGCATCTTCGCGCGTCGCCGCCCGCCCTGCTTCGAGTACATAGTAATCCTCGCATTTCTTGCATACCGCTTCTGCAAGATCAATGTCTGTTTCTTTATTCATTAAAAATTTCACGTGGTAGCTTTTCTTCATCGTTTCACTCTCTTCTTAAAGATTCTCTCCAACCCAGTTTGCCATATTTTCATCTAAGTTTCAATCCTCATCCCAACTGTGCTATACTGAACACGTATGAAATTTAGATGGAGGACGCATGAAATGATTAAATTAGTAGCAATTGATATCGACGGCACACTCTTAAATGACCATCATGAGGTTACACCAAAAGTGAATGAGGCAATCCAAAAGGCGAAAGCGCGCGGCGTGAAAGTGGTTCTTTGCACGGGACGTCCGCTTGTTGGCGTAGAACAATATCTATCCGAACTAAAACTTCGCGAAGAAGGCGATTATGTCATTAGTTTCAACGGGGCGCTTGTTCAAGACACTTTCAGTAAGGAGGTCGTTTCGCACCTTACGCTAACTAAGGGTGACTTGGTGGAAGTGGCAGATGCTGCTGAAAAAGCTGGTCTCCACATGCACTTTTTCGATGAATCTGCACTTTACACGCCAAACCGCTATATTGGCAAATATACGGTGGTTGAAGCCTACTTAACGAACAGCCAACTTATTTATGAAGAAATTGAACGTGTTCCAGATGACTTTAAGGTTTCGAAAGCGATGATGATTGATGAAGAAGAGACGCTTGAAGCGGGAATCAAAAAGTTACCTGCCGATTTTTATGATAAATATCACTTAGTGCGAAGTGCTCCTTTTTATCTCGAAGTGCTCAACCGAGATGCTAGTAAAGGAAACGCAGTACACCAACTAGCTGAACTTCTTCATATCAAACAAGATGAAGTGATGTGTATTGGTGACCATGAAAATGACACAACGATGCTTGAATATGCCGGAACAGCAGTTGCGATGGGCAATGCGATTCCTAAGTTAAAAGAGCTTGCAGATTTTGTAACGGCAAGCAATAATCAAGACGGGGTCGCTGTTGCCTTCGATAAATTCATTTTTGAAAAATAACCAAAAAGAACGTGCTAACTCGGCACGTTCTTTTTTAATACCCATATGGATCGGCATCAAAATCTGCATATTCACTTGGTAACAGTGTCAATACCAAAATAATGATAGAACCTACAAATGGAATAAACGTCAAAAAAATCAACCACGGACTTTTGCCAGTATCTCGAATGCGGCGAATCAACAAGCTAAGTGATGGAATCAAGATGGCAATCCCGTACAGCCAAAAAATGATGCCGATGGTTAGAAGTGGCCCTATGGCAGCTACACCTGATACTTCCGTTTCTCCCATCGATGCAGCAAAAGCAAGAAAAGTGGAAAGGCCAAAAATCAGAGCTAGTATGTAAAAAATAGCCGAAATCATGCCGTTCCATAAAACGGTATACCAGTATTCAGATCTTGATGCGCGCCCCGAAAAATTTGCATAATTTCGCCAAAACGATTTATAAGCTTCTACAAAACCCAAAAGTAAAATCCTCCCTTTTTTCAAATTTCCTCCTGATTATACACTAAAAGTCAGTAGCTATGTGTGACGAATTTGTGAATTATTACTTTCCATTCAGAATAAAAAAGGCTATACTTTAAAAGAGAGATGTTCAATTTTTTAGTAAAAATGTGAATGCAGGAGGGATAATTATGGAACACAAGACTCGCAAGCGTTTCCCGTCTAAATTTTTATGGGGTTCCGCATCAGCGGCTTATCAAATTGAAGGTGCATGGGACGAGGATGGTAAAGGGCCATCCGTATGGGACGAATATGTGCGCATTCCTGGCGCAACTTATAAAGGAACGACGGGAGATGTAGCGGTCGACCACTACCACCGCTACAAAGAAGACGTCAAACTTATGGCAGACATGGGGCTCAAAGCTTATCGTTTCTCGATTGCCTGGTCAAGGATTTTCCCACAAGGAAAAGGCGAAGTAAACGAAGCTGGACTGGCGTTTTACGATAACTTAATCGATGAACTACTGAAATATGATATCGAACCACTCGTAACGATTTATCACTGGGATATTCCCCAAGCTCTTTTTGATGAATATGGGGGTTGGGAATCCCGCGAAGTGATTGCCGACTTTACGCATTATGCGAAAACCTTATTTAAGCGATACGGGGACCGTGTGAAATACTGGGTGTCCTTGAATGAACAAAACATTTTTGTGGGGATGGGATACGGCCAAGCGCTGCACCCGCCGAAGGTTTCTGACATGAAGCGTATGTACGCTGTCAATCATATTGCCAATTTAGCAAACGCAAGCGTGATCGAAGCTTTTCATGAGCTCGTTCCAGATGGCAAAATCGGGCCAAGTTTTGCTTATACGCCGCATTATCCAATTGATACCGACCCAAAAAATGTCCAAGCAGCAGATGACGCAGAAGAATTGAACAGTTACTTCTGGATGGACGTCTACGCATACGGCCGCTATCCACGTGCTATCATGCACTACTTGGAAGAAAACGGTTTAGCACCTGAAATCAGGCCTGGCGATATGGAACTTTTGAAGCGGGCAAAACCTGATTTTATGGGCGTTAACTATTATCAATCAGCAACAGTTGCTTATAACCCGCTAGATGGTGTTGGAATGAGCAATGAAATCAACAATACCGGCAAGAAAGGAACCGCCAAGGAAACTGGCGTTGAAGGGCTTTATAAAAAGGTTGTCAATCCGTTTGTTGCAACGACAAATTGGGATTGGACGATCGATCCAAAGGGACTTCAAATTGCCCTTCGTCGGATCACAAGTCGCTATGATTTGCCTGTTTTAATTACCGAAAATGGACTTGGTGAATTTGATAAACTTGAAAATGGCGAAGTGAATGACGATTACCGGATTGATTATCTAGCAAGCCATGTGAGCGCCATCCGTGATGCTATCAGTGATGGCACCGAAGTAATCGGCTACTGCACATGGAGCTTCACAGATCTTCTCAGCTGGCTAAACGGCTATCAAAAACGCTATGGCTTTGTTTATGTCGATCGCGATGTTTCTGATGCTGATCCGATGACCCGAATTCCGAAGAAGAGTTATTATTGGTATAAAGACGTGATCGAAACAAATGGAGATACCCTTTAATAATCCAAAAACCGCAAGCTGCTAAACAAGCAACTTGCGGTTTTTTTAATGGAAAAGAAGCAAACTGATAAGTGCCAAAATGGCTGGACCACCCTGTTTGAACAAAATGGAAATGGAGCTTGTTAGGCTGCCATAAAGCGCTGCAACAATGACAAAGCAAATAAACAACGTGGCTATTTCAAAACTATTTTCCGATAAAAACACGGCATACAATAAGCCGATGCCAAACAGCCCATTGTAAACACCTTGATTTTTAAAAAGCGTTTGAACCATCTTATCTTTTGTAAAGTCTTGCGATACTTGAAAAGTCTTCGCTGTTTTTGCTGAAGCCGGCACTATCGTTTCTAGGTAAAAAATATAAAAGTGTTCTAATGCGACGATAACGCAAAGAATACTCGAAATAAGCGACATAGCTATTCCCCTTCTCCCGTTATTTCCACTCCGCAATTTTATCAACTGGTAAACGAACTGATTCAAATCCCGGTTCCTTCGTTTTACCAATGGACAAAATCATTACAGGAAGATAGCGTTCCTTGTCCAGTCCAAAAGCTTCAGCTAACTGGTCTTGCTCAAACCCACCAATTGGATTTGTATCGTAGCCATAAGAGCGTGCAACAAGCATCAACTGCATTGCGGCAAGACTCCCATCAATCGTCACAATTCGACCCATTTCTTGCTTGTTTAAACTCTCATAAAGCGGAATAATCGTTTCTAGCTGCTCATTTTTAATTTGCTCTGGCATTTTTCCCGCTTGAAAAGCCTGATTGTAAATTTCTTCCCCATAAGCGTAGCATTCTAAATCTCCAAAAATCAAAATCATCGCCGCGGAAGTATCATTTTGTCGTGTATTAAAACGGATTAATGGTCGAAGCTTTTTCTTTGCTTCATCACTTTCCACAACCACAAAACGCCAAGGCTGCATATTGACAGATGACGGCGCGAGCACCGTTTCTTCAAGGATTTGTTTCATTTCTTGCTTAGAAATTTTCACGTTTTCATCATAAACACGCACAGAGCGCCTTCCCGTTAAAATCTCTTCAAAATTATTATTTTCACGCATCATACACACTTCTTTCGTTCAAAATTGTTTTAAGTATACAAATAAATGACCAATCATTTCAACTAATATGCCTAAAGCAAAAACCCCTTCTTCTCGCAAGAAAAAGAGGTCTCCCTACTAAAATTAATTTTTCTCTACAAATTCAGCAGATTTCACACCCGCCTCACGACCAAAAATAATAATTTCCGCAACCGAGTTTCCACCAATTCGATTTTCTCCGTGCAAGCCACCAGTTACTTCTCCGGCTGCAAACAAACCAGGAATTGGTTTCCCGTCCTTATTAAGGACTTCTGTATTCGTATTGATTTTAACGCCACCCATTGTGTAGTGAATTCCCGGTCCAATTTTGATTGCATAAAATGGCGCTTTCGACAAATCATGGTCCATCCCCGTTGTCCGGTTAAATGCTGTATCCTTTTTGTCTTTCACTGCTTGGTTCCAAGTATCTACAGTAGCTTCGAGCGTGTCGCCTGACATATCAATTTCTTTTGCCAAAGCTTCAACCGAATCCGCTTTTTTCACAACGCCCATTTTTTCATATTGCTTGATTGCCTTCACGCGATCTTTCACACCTGCATCAAAAATTAAATACGCCGACTTATCTCCGAGCTTATTAATTGCTGCCGTTACATTATCACGTGTATCCATTTCATTTACAAAACGTTTCCCATCCTTATCAACAAGGATAGCCCCTTCTCCTCGAACGGCTTCACCAATCAAGTAAGATTTATCTTGTTGTACTGTCGGGTGCACTTGAATTTGATCCATATCAACCGTTGTGCCGCCCAGTTTTTCAATCATCTTGATCCCATCGCCGGTACTTCCTTCTTGGTTTGTTGTCACATAATTTTTAAGATCAGGTCGCGCTTTCTCGATCATTTCTTTGCTCGCACCAAATCCGCCAGTCGTCACAACAACCGCTGAACTGTGAACCGTTTTTTCTGTTGTATCATTAAAGCGTACTTTCACACCATCTGCTTGTCCATCTTTTTCCAAAATATCGACTACGTTGGCATTTACAAAAATAGGAATTTGTTCTTCCTTGACATTTTTAAGCAATCCATCCACTAAGTACTGTCCAACAGCCGATCCATCTTCTGGCCGATGCGTCCGTTTTTCATTCATGCCACCTGTAATCGTGATGTTATTTAAACGAATTCCTTTACTATCTAGCCAATCAATCGCACTCGCAGAATGATCTACAAAATAGCGGAGCATCGCCTTATCGTTTGTTCCATGTCCACCAGCAAGCGTTTCTTCATAAAAAAGATCATTGCTATCCTTAATTCCTTGCTCTTTTTGAAATTTCGTTTCAGATGCGTTCATTCCAGAAGACGCTTTAGAAGTGTTTCCCCCGGCAACAGGCATTTTTTCAAAAATCACTGGATTCATGCCTTTTTCCTTTGCTTCAAGAGCCGCCGTCATTCCTGCACCGCCAGCACCAACGATGACGATATCATATTTTTTCTTTAATTTACTAAGCTCTGTATAACTCGCCTCAGACGCACCTGAATTTGCTTCCGTCTTCTCAGATTTACTCTCCTTTTTCTCTTTGGCCTTGTCAGCGTTTGACCCGCAACCAGCAATAACTAGAATGACGGTCAAAATTAAACTAAGCGCAGCTAACCATTTCTTTTTCATGACTTTCCCTCCGTTTTTGTTTTTACCTTTTTTAGTATAACACGGTTGTTACCTTTTTCACATATAATTCTATATCATTTATTTTCTAATCAAACAAACCGGCTAAATTAACATAGCCGGTTTGCTTTGTGTTAGTTTTTCACTTGAAACGCTTGATCTTTAGCCAAGAAAAATGGCCGCATATAAGCTACAGTATTCGAAAGCGGAATAACATCTTGACTGAGTTCAATATTTAATTCATTTATTAAATAACTCTTCCTCGCAGAAATTCGGTCCCATAATGCTGGATATTCCATTTTGATTGCTTTTTGCAACTTTTCATCTGCCAACGCTACGCATTCTTCTGCACTTACTCCCGTGTAGCCTTTAATAGAAGGAATGATATCAATTTGAAAAATCATGCCACTTTTTAAGATTTGATTCGAGTCGCTATAAACGGGAGATGACATCCATTCTTCATCCGAAACTAGGTGTCCGGGATTTAAATGCCAGTGATAATCCTTTTTAGGAAAGACGTTTTCAACCAGTTGATATAATTCTCTTCCCTTCATCCCAATTTTAATTTCCTCTAACCAGCTTACTACCGCGCGAAAATACGGTTTTGCAACTCTATCCAAATAATCCTTTTGCTCACTCGGCAGTTGTTCCTCATTTTGAACAACAAAACCAGTTCGACTAGATAACCCCCCTTTATATCCTACCGTGAGGGATAATGGATCCGCCAAGTTAAGCGGCTTATGCGTTGGATAAATATTAGCCATTTCGAAACGCTTCCCTGTTGCAGCAATTGTCACAACCGAATGATTTTGCCCTTCCGCTGATAAAGCTTCCCCAAGTTCTGATTCTTTTTTTCCAATTTCAATGCGATTCATCGCATTTAACATACAACTGGAAGCCAAGTTCGCACCATATTCATAATGCGCTATTTCGTTTGCATTATTCACCGTACGTACCCCATTTTCACCAATCATAAGATACGTTGCATTACATACTTCCGCTTGATGAGAAGCCACATTCATGACTGCATGCACAATAAAATACGGGACATCAAACAACTTCCTCGAATCATTCACTTTACTAGTGAACATCTTCCAACCAACTATCCCAATTTTACCTTTTTGATGAAGCCCTTCCCTTTCAAAAATCGTTTCAAGAGCCCCATCATTATCCATAGGTTGATTCGGAAGCGAGAAAAGCGGGCTATGAACTAGCTCAACTGGTATACGCGAAAAAGGAGCCAACTTTAAATTTTCATTCCCTAAAATAGCCGTGCATTTTCCAGAGCTTTCCACAACTAATAAGCCTTCTTCAAAACGTGGAATAAAGCCCGTTAAATATTCGAAATTGCTACCATGTTCTTTATCTGCATAAATAACAAGTACATCAAAATTCTCTGCTTTCATTCGATCTAACAACTTGGTTTTTCGCATATTCATCGTATCATCCGTTAAAAACGTTGGCGCGATATTTGGAAAAATGGTTGGCTCTTGAACTTGCTTTAAACTAATTTCCTTTTTTTGCATGGTTTTCTCCTTATTTGGTCGATTATAAATTGCTTGATATAAAAAGATAGATAAAGCGCAAATAAATTCTACTTACACCTTATCTATACAATCATTATAAGCTATTTTCAGACAAAAAGCAGCGAAACAAAATAAACGATCTTGTTTCGCTGCTTTTTTAGCTTAGCATTTTATGAACTTATTCAAAATCTCTGTGAAAACCACCGAATCCAAAATGCCGATGTCTGCGATGCATGTTCTTCCATTCATGTAAATCCGCTTTAGAACGGTCCATTCCACCACCAAATCCGAACGGCATTTCTCGACTTGGACCATCAAATTCAGCAAAGTTTTTCATTTGTTCTTGATGTAATTCTTCAAGATGACCAGATACTTTATTGAGTAATTCCGCTAGCTTTTCCTTTTCCTCATCTGAAAGACAGTCAAATAGCTCTCCAGACTGCTGATCATTTTGGTTCATTTCTTCCGCACGCTCTTTGCCGCTTTCAGTGAGTTTCACATTCATCACACGACGATCCTCTGCAGATGGTTCACGTGTGATGAGCTCTTGTTTTTCAAGCTTCGAAAGCAATTCACCAAGCGACTGCGTTCTCATATCGAGCAAAAAGCCCAATTTTTTTTGTGTGATTTCAGGTTGCATTTTAAGAAGCGCAAGGACACGCCCTTGTCCCCGGTAAGGGTTTCCCATCGGACCAAATTGCTGCATCCGCATTCCTTGGTAGCGATGCATCATTTTATCGACCTTCAAAAACTGTTTCATCAAATCTTGATTTTCCATTATGATTCCTCCAATGAATTTAATAGAAAGGTACCTTACAAAAACATTATAAAGGTACCTGATTAAAATGTCAACAAAAAAAGAAAGGTACCTTTCGATACCTTTTTAAACCCGAACTGAATCCAAATGATCCGTGTTGTTTAAATCCAAAATGTTAAACTTACCCTCTTGGTACTCAACAACACTAATACTTGTGTTTAAAATCCGTGTTCCTTTCGTTCTATGGTCACTCATTTCACCACCAGAAAGTAAGTATAAAAGAAGCGTTAGCGCCATGCCATGTGAAACAACCAAGACATTTCCGCCCTTCTTCTCCTGCTCTATGATCTGTTCTACGCCTCGCAAAACGCGTTCTTCTAATTCATAAAACGTTTCTCCGCCATTTTCTCGCGCATCAAAAGTCGCCGGACTAGTAAGCATTTCCGTGCGAGACTCTTTGAAGCGCACATCGAGATCACTAATATATTCCCCTTCCCAAGAACCAAAACCCATTTCTCGAAAATCGTCCATTAACTGAACAGGAATCTTTCGTGAACCGATAATATATTTTGCCGTTTCTTGCGTCCGTTTACTTGGACTCACATAAGCATTTCTAAACTTGACATTCCGCAACGCCTCGCCTACAGCAATCGCGCCATTCTTCCCCTCAGTAACAAGCGGAGAATCGCCCCAGCCTTGCATCTGTCCAGATAAATTCCACTCCGTCTTACCATGTCTAACAAAATAAAACCTTAAACTTTGAGATGCCAACTAAAAATCCTCCTAGAAAAAAACATTTCGCTTCATTTTAGCATGCTTTTCTTTTATTTAAAAGAGGAGGTATAGCTTTGCACCCATTTATCTCCTTTTCAAAAGCGCCAAAATCTCTTTTTCCCAATTTGACGACAAAAAAACAGATGCTATAATACTCCCGTCGTCTACCTTTCTTGACGGAACTATAAAGAAAGGAGGCTATCATCAAAATGTCCACTTTCTTTTCAGAGCTTATTGCTCCACTTATTGCCGGATGCGGAATCGCTTGGTTCAAATATATGCTGGACAAAGAAAAACACAAATGAAAGCTAGGCGACAATGTCCAGCTAAATGAAACCCCCTCGCTGTTGCAGCAGCGAGGGGGTTTTCATTCTTTTCAAAATGTCCATTCTTTGTTCGTATTTTATCACTCCTACCTTCTTTCGTCAATCCTCAAAACCCACTTTCATTATAGGTCTGTATCAAGCGGCGAAAGGTGTTCCAATATTTCATCGCGGCGAGCTTCTAATTTTGGTGGGAGCTCTACAAAAGTCCCATGTTCCAACTCGAAATTCGTTCTAAAACCAGGTCCATCTGTCGCAAGCTCGATCAAAATCCCATTTGATTCGCGGAAGTAAAGCGAGTGGAAATAGTAACGATCTACAAAGCCTGAATTCGGATAATTAGCATCCGAAATCTTCTCGACCCATTCCATCATCTCTGAATCATCTGCCACCCGAAAAGCGACATGATGAATCCCCCCAGCGCCAAGATTATTTTCCTGAAGATCCGAGCGTTCTTCCAAATGGACCTCCGCCCCAGTTCCGCCTTCCCCCGTTTGGAAGACCGTTACAGTGTTCTGAGCATCTTGATAATCCCCCACTTTTTTAAAGCCCAGTATCTTTGTAAGCATTTGAGCTGTTCTTTCCTTTTTAAAAACAGATATTCTGACCGGACCAAGTCCCGTAATTGCATATTCAGTAGGAACAGGACTTTCATTCCAAGGATTCCCACCTTGAACGCCCTCATTCTTTTCATCCGAAACGAGAAAAATTAATAGTCCATCTGGATCTTTCAATCGCAATGTGTTCCGATTGAAACGCGTTTCAATCGGGCTATGGAAAACTTGGAATTCATCCAAGCGGTTTTTCCAAAATTGAAGGGCTTCATCGTTTGGAACGCGGAGACCCAGCGCAGAAATTTGATTCCGTCCTAACCGGTTCTTAACCATATCTGGTACTTCAAAAAAAGTCACCGTTGTTCCCGGATTCCCAATTTCATCCGCATAATATAAATGATAAGTGTAAGGATCATCCTGATTCACTGTTTTTTTCACCAAGCGAAGTCCTAATACCTTCGTATAAAAGTCAAAGTTATTCCGTGCATTTTCAGTAAAAATCGAAACGTGATGCAGTCCTTTTAATTCCATTTAAAATCCCTCCATCTTAATCCAATTTTTTTAGCAATCTTAAAAGTTCTTTTTGTTCCGGTCGCGACAATCGACTGAATTGCTCCTGCTGAAATGCTTCTTGCTTTGGAACAAATTCTTGATAGCAAGCGATCCCTTTTTCCGTCAAAACGATAAACTTCTCTCGACCCACTTTTTCGCGCTTAACAAGTTCCAATTTTTCTAGTTTGACAAGCAACTGGGTGATGTTTCCTTTTGTCACTACTAGTTTATCGCCAAGTTCTTGCTGCGTTAATTTATTTCCAGGGCCGATTTGTGCAATGCAGTCAAACATTGCCGTCGAAATTCCAGCTTCTTTTAAGTTTTGATTGGTTTTTTTGATATTTTGATTATAAAAACGGCTCAATCTGAACCATAATAAAATACCTAACCTTTCCTCCGATTTTACCATTCTCATCGGCCTCCTTTGCTTACAGTTTAGTTCTAAACTTTATAAAATGCAAGCAAAATGTTTCTCACTTTTGCTTAACAATGGAAAGAAGCATCTCAGCCACACTTTTTCTACCTTCGTTAGCAAATTCAGGAATTCCAAGAATACGAGCATGCCACATTCCATCAATCGTATAGCGAACAAATTCCGCTTGTTCTCCCCCAATTTCTGGAACAAGTCGCTTAAAATCTCTCAAATAAGCTTCATTCCAGTCATCCTCTATCGCCTCACCCGACACAACCGTTCCAATTAGTGCCGCATGAAGCCCAACCAACTTTTCATCATCCAGCTGACGCAAGTTTCCTCTAATATAAGCCTCTGTGAATGGAAAAAACGAGTGAGCCTTTGCAAGTTGATATTCTTCTTGCAAAACTGTCTCATAGGCATCAATTGTATAGCTAATTAAAGAGCGCGTTAGTTCCGCCTTATTTTTAAAATAGTAAAAAATAGCGGCTTTGGTCATCCCCGTTTTTTCAGCCACTTTTGCTAAACTATAGTTTGCCGTTCCCTCACTTTGAATGACAGAAATAGCGGATTCAATAATTTTCTCTTTTGTAGTCATCATTGCCTCCATTGCTCTTTTTTTAAAGTTTAACGAAAAAATCACATTTTAGCAATCCTCTCTTCTGAAAAATTCCAGCTTGACATGTAATGCATTACATAGCGTACGATAAAATAGAAATAAATATTTCAGAAGGAGTGACAACGATGGCGAAGATGAAAACAGGCTTTCCTAAAGACTTTTTATGGGGTGGCGCAACAGCAGCCAACCAAATTGAAGGCGCCTATAATGAAGACGGAAAAGGACTCTCGACTGCTGATATGGTGCGTTTTATTCCCAAGTCAGAACGCAAACCTGGAGAACACGCTCTTGATGTGACCAAAAAACAAATAAATGAAATCCTGGCAGGAAACGTGGAGGAAGCGCGCTTTCCGAAACGAGAAGGCATCGACTTTTATCATCACTACAAAGAAGACATTGCCTTATTTGCCGAAATGGGATTTAAAACGTTCCGGCTTTCAATCGCTTGGTCGCGAATTTTTCCAAATGGAGATGATGCTACCCCAAATGAAGCGGGACTTGCCTTTTATGACCAAGTTTTTGATGAATGCTTAAAATACGGTATCGAGCCTCTTGTAACACTCTCCCATTATGAAACGCCATTACATTTAACTCTTAAATATAATGGCTGGAGCGATCGACGTGTGATTGAGTTCTTCACGAACTATGCTGAAACAGTCTTCAGACGTTATAAAGACAAAGTCAAATACTGGCTTACCTTTAATGAAATCAACATCATCGCAATTAGCCCTTACACAGGCGGTGGGGTATTAGTGGAAGATGCCAAAAACCGGTTAGAATTATGCTATCAGGCGGCCCATCATCAATTTGTGGCAAGTGCGCTCGCTACTAAGCTTGCCCACGAAATTATTCCGGATGCCAAAGTCGGCTGTATGCTTGCGCGGATGGCTACTTATCCAGCTACCAATAATCCAGATGACATTTTGAAAGCGCAGCATTTAAATCAAATGAATCTCTTCTTCACGGACGTTCAAGCTCGCGGGGAATACCCAAGTTATATGGATCGTTACTTTGCTGAAAATAATATTTCCATCCAGAAGGAATCCGGAGATGATGAAATTCTAAAGGAACATACAGTAGATTTCATCTCATTTAGCTACTATATGTCGCTCTCCACCTCGGCAAACCCTACCGGTAAACAAACTGGCGGAAACTTTATGGGCGGAGTTAAAAATGAATATCTAGAAACTTCTGATTGGGGATGGCAAATCGATCCAAAAGGGTTACGCTACACATTAAATGATTTTTATAGTCGCTATGAGTTGCCATTATTCATCGTTGAAAATGGACTAGGTGCTTATGATAAGGTCACAGCAGACGGGAAAATTCATGATGACTACCGAATTGATTATTTACGAAAACACATTGAACAAATGAAAGAAGCCATCAAAGACGGTGTTGATTTAATTGGCTATACGAGCTGGGGCCCTATTGATTTAATTAGCGCCTCAACAAGTGAAATGTCTAAACGATATGGTTTTATCTATGTAGATAAAGACGATGATGGCAAAGGGTCATTAAAACGTTCAAAAAAAGATTCCTTCGATTGGTATAAAAAAGTCATCGCTACAAACGGTGAAGACTTGAGCTGATTGATTAAACAACTAGTAAGTTAGTCACTTAGACCTGCTTACTAGTTGTTTTTGTACTTCCCTTTCATAAATTGGTACAATAAAGAAAAGGAGGAACAACAATGAAAAAAATTTTAGGGGTCATTTTATTATTTACTTTTACGCTAACCTTAATAGACGGACCCGCTACTTTCGCACATGCAATGAGTAACAATGAAAAAATCCTTTCTAGTAAAAATGTAAACTACGGGGCTATTATCAGTACGACAAACGATGGAGTTTATACAACACCTTATAATACTCCAGCCTGTAAATTTCTCGGAATGTCTTCCAAATACTTAACGCAGTACATAGATGTGCAGGAAGAAAAAACAACAGAGCGTGCAACCTATGTTAAATTCTCGATCAGCGGAAAGGTAGTCGGCTTCATCGATAAACGTGCACTTCGCTCACCAGAAAAAATTCTTTCTACTAAAAGTGTGAACTATGATGCTAAAATAACCCGGGCGACTGATGGTATTTTCACTCGTCCCTATAAAACTGCTAATTACAAGCGCTTAACTTCTTCAAAAACTTATTTAAATCGTGATGTAAGAGTTCTTGAAGAAATTAAAACAGAGCGTGCAACTTATGTTAAATTTTCCATTGGCGGAAAAGTGATTGGGTATATAGATAAAAATGGTTTAAAACTTTATGAATCTATTCGCTCAACAAAGTCAGTCAAATATGGAGCCATTATCAATACAACAACTGACGGGGTCTTTACTGCCCCTTATAATACTTACGGCTTCAAACAGCTAGGTTTTTCCTCTAAATATTTAACACAATATGTAGACGTGAGTGAAGAAAAAATCACTCCACGAGCCACTTACGTGAAGTTCTCACAAAATGGAAAAGTAATAGGCTATGTGGACAAACGAGCGCTTGTATCCCCTGAAAAGGTACTTTCTACAAAATCCGTCAATTATCATGCTGTTATCTCAAGTAAATATGATGGTGTCTTTACAGCACCTTATCGCACAGTGGGGTATAAAAAATTAGGCACTTCAAATAATTATTTTAGTCGTGCTGTTACAGTTACAGAAGAAAAGAGAACTTCTCGTGCCACTTACGTGAGATTTTCCTATAGTGGGAAGAATATTGGCTATGTGGATAAACGTGCCTTGCGAATCGGAGAGCAAGCTATCGCCTCTTCTCCAACAGCTAAAAAAACAAGCCAAATTTTAACTGTTGTCGGGAGTGGAGCAAATGCCACAATCACTTATTGGGAAAAAGCCTATGGAGTTTGGAACACTAAGTTTACTGTAAATGGTCATGTTGGGAAACAAGGAATTGGAAAAGCGAGTGAAACAAAGAGCTATACGCCAAAAGGTTCTTATAAACTTGGATTCAGTTTTGGAACAAGTAATCCTGGCTCTCTCTCTACTTTTAGAAAGATCACAAACAAAAGCTATTGGATTTCAACTGTAAATAGTGCTTATTACAACACTTGGCGTGAATTCAAAGTTTCTAGTGCCGATGAACATTTAGCGAGCTATAAAACTCAATATCAATATGCACGCGTCATTAATTATAATACTAGTCCAGTTATAAAAGGAGCAGGTTCTGCATTCTTTTTACACGTAGATAATGGCAAACCAACTGCTGGCTGTGTTTCCATTCCAAAAAGTGCAATGATTCGTGTGCTTAAAGAAACCGGAAACAATGCTTATATTATCAATGTTAATAATGCCAACGAAATCGTTAAATACTAAAAAAAGTTCTCCAAGCCAAAACTTGGAGAACTTTTTTCTTGCCTATTTATTTTTACGCATTTGTTGTTTCTTCTGTATCTCCTTGTGTCGCTCCCACAACTTCTGATTTCAGCTTGCGGTAACGGCCAATACCTGTTCCGGCTGGGACAAGTTTACCAAGAATAACATTTTCTTTAAGTCCAAGAAGTTCATCACGTTTGCCTTTAATCGCTGCGTCTGTAAGAACACGAGTTGTTTCTTGGAAAGATGCAGCTGACAAGAACGAATCCGTTTCAAGGGAAGCTTTTGTGATTCCAAGTAATACAGGACGACCCGTTGCAGGTTGATTCCCGTTCATAATGGCATCACGGTTTGCTTCTGTGAAGGATTGGATATCCATAAGTGTTCCTGGAAGAATATCTGTATCCCCTGTATCCATGACACGAATCTTACGAAGCATTTGACGAACCATAACTTCAACGTGCTTGTCCCCAATTTCTACCCCTTGCATCCGGTAAACTTTTTGTACTTCTGCAAGCAAGTATTCTTGAACGGACAATACGTCACGTACACGGATCAATGCTTTCGGATCGATCGAACCTTCTGTTAGAGCTTCACCACGATCAACTACCGAACCTTCTTGAACACGCAGACGAGCTGTATACGGAACTGTATAGCTGCGGCGATCATCAGTTCCTTGAATCGTGATTTCTTGACCACGGTCACGACCTTCTTCAATCGAAACAACTTCACCTGCTACTTCAGTGATGGTTGCTTGACCTTTCGGATTCCGTGCTTCAAAGATTTCTTGGATACGTGGAAGACCTTGTGTGATATCATCTCCGGCAACCCCACCGGTATGGAACGTACGCATTGTAAGCTGTGTTCCTGGTTCCCCGATAGACTGAGCCGCAATAATTCCCACTGCTTCTCCAACTTCAACTTCAGTACCAGTTGCCAAGTTTTTGCCGTAACATTTTTTACATACCCCATGTTTCGTGTTACATGTGAAGGCAGAGCGAATTGAAACTTCTTCAATCCCAGCATCCACAATCGCTTGTGCAACAGGTTCTGTAATAAGTTCATTTTCCTTAACAAGAACTTCTCCTGTTTCAGGATGGCGAACAGTTTTACGTGCATAACGACCTTCAAGACGCTCTTCAAGAGATTCAATGATTTCAGTACCTTCACGAATCGCTTTGATCGTCAAGCCACGGTCAGTTCCACAGTCGTCTTCACGAATGATAACATCTTGCGCAACATCAACGAGACGACGAGTAAGGTAACCAGAATCGGCTGTTTTAAGGGCTGTATCGGTAAGACCTTTACGAGCACCATGGGTCGAGATAAAGTATTCAAGAACCGTTAGACCTTCTCGGAAGTTCGATGTGATCGGAAGTTCAACGATACGTCCAGATGGATCAGCCATCAAACCACGCATTCCAGCAAGCTGCGTAAAGTTCGAGATGTTACCACGAGCTCCAGAGTCTTGCATCATGAAGATTGGGTTGAGACGTTCCAAACTGTCGATCAGTTTTTCTTGAATCTCATCTTTAGCTGCATTCCAAACACCGATAACGCGTTCATATCTTTCTTCATCTGTAATTAAACCACGACGGAATTGCTTCGTAATTTTTTCAACCATATCATGCGCTTCTTCAAGGATTTCTCCTTTTTCGCTAAGCGTTAAGATATCCGCAATCCCAACCGTAATCCCAGCTTTTGTGGAAATCTTAAAGCCGAGGTCTTTCATACGGTCAAGCATCTTCGACGTTTCCGTAATATGGAATCGTTTGAAGACTTCCGCGATGATGTTTCCAAGAATTTTCTTCTTGAATGGTTCAACAAGTGGTTGCTTAGCAATATGTGCTTTCACATCCGTTGTTGTATCCACAAAATACTTCTCAGGTGTTTCAATTTCCAAGTTATATTTCGTTGGTTCATTGATATAAGGGAACGATGTTGGAAGAATAGTGTTAAAGATCAATTTACCAACAGTCGTAATCAGCAATTGCTTGCGTTGTTCATCTGTAAAGCGTTCATTTGGAATCGAACCAGCATAAACAGCAATTCGTGAATGAAGATGCACGTAACCATTTTGGTAAGCTAAGTTTGCTTCATTCAAGTCTTTGAAAGTCATTCCTTCGCCAACTGCGTTTTCACGTTCAAGCGTCAAGTAATAGTTTCCTAGTACCATATCTTGTGAAGGTGTAACAACTGGTTTTCCATCTTTCGGGTTCAAGATATTTTGAGCAGCTAGCATCAAAATACGAGCTTCCGCTTGAGCTTCAGCAGAAAGCGGAACGTGAACCGCCATTTGGTCCCCATCAAAGTCGGCATTATAAGCTGTACATACAAGCGGGTGAAGACGAATTGCACGACCTTCAACAAGCGTTGGTTCGAAAGCTTGGATACCAAGTCTATGAAGCGTAGGGGCGCGGTTTAAGAGAACTGGGTGTTCACGAATAACTTCTTCAAGCACATCCCAAATTTCTGGTGCCATACGTTCAATTTTACGTTTTGCGCTCTTAATATTGTGTGCCAAACCACGTTCTACAAGTTCTTTCATCACAAATGGCTTAAAGAGCTCAAGCGCCATTTCTTTTGGAAGACCACATTGATACATCTTAAGGTTTGGTCCAACGACGATAACAGAACGACCTGAATAGTCAACCCGTTTTCCGAGCAAGTTTTGACGGAAACGACCTTGTTTCCCTTTTAGCATATGGGAAAGTGATTTTAATGGACGATTTCCTGGTCCAGTTACAGGACGGCCACGACGACCATTATCAATAAGTGCGTCAACAGCTTCTTGTAGCATCCGTTTTTCGTTTTGCACAATGATTGTAGGAGCACCAAGATCAAGTAAACGTTTCAAACGATTGTTCCGGTTGATAACACGACGATACAAATCGTTCAAGTCACTTGTCGCAAAACGGCCACCTTCAAGTTGCACCATTGGACGAAGTTCTGGCGGAATAACCGGAAGAACATCAAGAATCATCCAACTTGGATCGTTTCCAGAGTTACGAAATGCTTCCATCACTTCTAAGCGACGAATTGCACGAGTACGACGTTGTCCTTGCGCAGATTCGAGCTCTTCTTTTAATTCATTCGTTTCTTTTTCAAGATTAATATCCGAAAGAATTTTTTTGATGGCTTCAGCACCCATACCAGCTTGGAAAGTTTGACCGTATTTATCACGGTAAGCACGGTATTCTTTTTCAGAAAGAAGTTGTTTCTTCTCAAGTGGTGTATCTCCTGGTTCTGTAACCACGTAAGAAGCGAAATAAATAACTTCTTCTAGAGCACGTGGGCTCATATCCATTACAAGACCCATACGACTTGGAATTCCTTTGAAATACCAAATATGCGATACAGGAGCAGCAAGCTCGATGTGCCCCATACGTTCACGACGAACTTTAGATTTTGTAACTTCTACGCCACAACGGTCACAGACAACCCCTTTATAGCGCACACGTTTATATTTCCCACAAGAACATTCCCAGTCTTTTGTTGGACCAAAAATTCGTTCACAGAAAAGACCGTCACGTTCAGGCTTAAGTGTACGATAATTGATCGTTTCTGGCTTTTTCACTTCGCCATGCGACCAAGAACGGATTTTATCTGGAGATGCTAGCCCTATTTTCATATACTCAAAATTATTAACATCTATCAAGTGCCCTACCTCCTAATTTTGTTGGCCGTTCTCTAGAAGTAGCCTCATAAGTATTTTACACTCATAAGTCGCCACTTCTAGAAACAGACCTAGTTTATCGGCAAAAACATTCGTTTTTCATTTGTTTTGGAGTTTTTAAAATCGGGCGGGTTAATCAACCTGCTCGGTAGTTTCCTCTGGTTTTACAATATTGAAAGCATCGTTTTGTCCATTAAAATCGTCTTCATCCGAATCTCGCATTTCAATTTCTTCTTCGTCAGCAGACAAGATTTTAACGTCCATTCCAAGACTTTGCAATTCTTTAATCAAGACGCGGAAGGATTCAGGTACACCTGGTTTAGGTACGCTTTCCCCTTTCACGATTGCTTCGTACGTTTTAACACGTCCAACAACGTCATCTGATTTGATTGTGAGGATTTCTTGAAGCGTATAAGCGGCACCATAAGCTTCCAGTGCCCAAACTTCCATTTCCCCGAAACGTTGTCCACCAAATTGTGCTTTACCTCCGAGTGGTTGTTGCGTAACTAGCGAGTATGGTCCAGTTGAACGAGCATGAAGTTTATCATCAACCATGTGAGCAAGCTTGATCATATACATAACCCCAACAGACACACGGTTATCAAACGGTTCCCCAGTACGTCCATCGTAGAGAACAGTCTTCGCATCACGAGCCATTCCTGCCTCTTCAACAGTGCTCCAAACATCTTCCTCGTTCGCACCATCAAATACCGGCGTCGCAACATGGATTCCAAGTTGCCGAGCAGCCATTCCAAGATGTAGTTCAAGCACCTGCCCAATATTCATCCGAGATGGCACCCCTAATGGGTTGAGCATGATATCAACAGGCGTTCCATCAGGAAGGAACGGCATATCTTCCTCAGGTAAGATCCGGGAGATAACCCCTTTATTACCGTGACGACCAGCCATTTTATCTCCTTCATGAATTTTACGTTTTTGTACGATATAAACACGAACAAGTTGGTTAACACCTGGAGGAAGTTCATCTCCCGCTTCACGCGTAAAGATTTTAACATCTAAGACAATTCCGCCACCGCCGTGAGGGACACGGAGAGAAGTATCGCGAACTTCACGTGCTTTTTCACCAAAGATAGCATGGAGCAAGCGTTCTTCAGCCGTAAGTTCCGTTACACCTTTTGGCGTTACTTTCCCTACAAGTAAATCATTATCTTTCACTTCTGCTCCGACACGAATAATACCGCGGTCATCAAGATCACGAAGCGCATCTTCACCCACATTCGGGATGTCACGCGTCATTTCCTCAGGTCCGAGTTTCGTATCACGAGCTTCAGATTCGAATTCTTCAATATGGATAGATGTGTAAACATCATCTTTTACAAGGCGCTCACTCATGATGATCGCATCCTCGTAGTTATAACCATCCCAAGTCATGAAGGCAACAAGAACGTTACGTCCAAGTGCGAGTTCCCCAGAATCCATTGAAGGACCATTCCCAAGGATTTCACCTTTAACAACACGATCTCCTTCTGAAACATTTGGACGTTGGTTATAACATGTTCCTTGGTTAGAACGAACAAATTTACGTAGTGTATACTTGTCGATTCCTCCCGTAACTTCTTTTCCGTCTACCATTGAAACGCGTCGAACCCAAATTTCTTTCGCTTCAACATGCTCAACGATCCCATCATGTTTCGCGACAACAGCAGCACCAGAGTCTTTTGCAGAAACGTGTTCCATCCCTGTTCCAACAAATGGAGCTTCAGGGTGCATAAGTGGAACAGCTTGACGTTGCATGTTCGCACCCATTAGCGCACGGTTACTATCATCGTTTTCAAGGAACGGAATACAAGCCGTTGCAACAGAAACAACTTGTTTTGGCGATACGTCCATGTAATCGACACGTTCTTTTTCAACAGCTAAGTTTTCAGAACGGAAACGAGCCATGATTTCTTCTTCCGTGAAGACGCCGTTATCATCTAGTTTCGAGTTGGCTTGCGCCACCACATAATTGTCTTCTTCATCAGCGGTTAGATAATCAATCGTATCTGTAACTTGATGCGTTTCTGGATCAACACGACGATATGGAGTTTCGATAAAGCCGAAACGGTTCACTTTTGCATAAGAAGAAAGCGAGTTAATCAGCCCGATATTTGGACCTTCCGGCGTTTCAATCGGACACATACGACCATAGTGAGAGTAGTGAACGTCACGCACTTCATAGCCTGCACGTTCACGCGTCAAACCACCTGGTCCAAGCGCAGAAAGACGACGTTTATGCGTAAGCTCACTGAGCGGGTTCGATTGGTCCATGAATTGCGAAAGCTGGGAGCTTCCGAAGAATTCTTTAATCGATGCAACAACTGGACGAATATTGATCAGTTGTTGTGGAGTAATCGTACTCATATCTTGGATAGACATCCGTTCACGAACTACGCGTTCCATCCGTGACAAACCAATTCGGAATTGGTTTTGAAGAAGTTCACCTACAGAACGAAGACGACGATTTCCCAAGTGGTCAATATCATCTGTTCCACCCACACCGTGAAGCAAGTTAAAGAAATAACTGATGGATGAGATAATATCAGAAGGTGTAATGTGTTTTACATTTTCATCAATATACGCGTTACCAATAATGTTGATTTCTTTTTCTTCATCTTCTGGTGCGTAAATTTTGATAGATTGAACAAGTACTTCGTCTTCCATGACGCCATCACGTGGATGAAGCGTACGGAACCCAACGCCATTTTCAAGGTTTGGAATAATCGCATCTAAGTTGCGGCGATCTAAAATATCTCCTTTAGATGCAATGATTTCCCCTGTTTCTGGGTCAACGAGTGTTTCAGCCAAAACTTGACCAAACAAACGATTTTTAAGGTGAAGTTTTTTGTTGATTTTATAACGTCCAACACTTGCTAGATCATATCTTTTTGGATCAAAGAAGCGTGAAACCAGTAAGCTTCTAGCATTATCTACAGTTGGCGGTTCACCTGGACGAAGTCGTTCATAAATTTCAAGAAGTGCTTTTTCTGCACTATCTGTGTTATCTTTTTCAAGCGTGTTGCGCAAATAATCATTGTCTCCGATCAGATCAATGATTTCTTGGTCGGAACCAAATCCTAGAGCGCGAAGAAGGACCGTAACTGGCAATTTACGTGTGCGGTCAATACGAACATGCACAACATCTTTTGCATCCGTTTCGTATTCTAGCCAAGCACCACGGTTTGGAATAACGGTCGATCCAAAACCTTTTTTACCATTTTTGTCCACTTTGTCATTAAAATAAACGCCCGGCGAACGAACTAATTGCGAAACAATAACACGTTCAGCACCGTTGATGATAAATGTTCCCATTTCAGTCATAAGTGGGAAATCACCCATGAAAACTTCTTGGTCTTTTACTTCACCAGTTTCTTTATTAATCAGGCGCAATTTCACACGAAGCGGAGCTGCGTAGTTAGCATCGCGATTTTTAGACTCTTCAACCGAATATTTCGGTTCTCCGAGGTCATAATCAATAAATTCAAGCGAAAGATTTCCTGCAAAGTCTTCAATTGGAGAAATATCGCGGAACATTTCCCGAAGACCCTCATCTAAGAACCACTGATAAGAAGCTGTTTGAATTTCGATCAAATTCGGTAATTCAAGCACTTCACTAATCCGAGCGAAACTTCTACGCTTACGGTGTCTGCCGTATTGTACTACATGTCCTGACAAACTCTTCACCCCTCAAATTTTTTAAAATTTATAAGCACACTTTCTGCTTTCATAGAATCGCTAAACAGTGGAACCCCCCGCACCCGACGTTTAAGCCAAGAGCTTTCTACACGTGTAAAAAATACTCGCTTAACCGGCGTTCATCAAAAGTTTCCTGCTACTCGCCTTTATTCTACAAGAAAGAAAGTGGGACTTGAGCAATTGATCTAGCCTGTTTTTAGACAAAAAGAAAGCGGAATTCAACTTGCTTTGATCCTTTCCTAAAAAAGTTTCACGACAACAGCCAAATTTAACTTTTGCTTTGTCAGCTCTGAAAACCACATCCATGTCTTATTTTACCAAAACCCTTGCAAACACTTCATTCTTCCAACTTGTTCCAGAAAAATGAGCATGCGAAATAACAGTCTAGATTCTTTTGGCATCTTACTATGATACAATACCTCAGAAAAAAAGTCAACCTATTAGTCTACAAAAAAGAAGCCTTAAAATCAAGACTTCTTTTACGCTTTTATACTTCGATAAATATAATAACCCTTATCTTTTTTCATCACTTCCACATTGCCAAAAACCTGCTCCATTTTGCGCGCAGCAGATGGTCCACCTTGTTTCTTTTGGATCACAATCCAAAGTTCCCCCGCAGAAGTGAGCTTGTCATGAGCACCTTCCAAAATCGCATGCACAACCGTTTTTCCAGCGCGAATTGGTGGGTTACTAATAATCGCAGCAAATTCATTTTCATCCACGTGCTGATAGACAGAGCTTTCATAGATCCTCACATTCTGAATCCCGTTTAACTCAGCACCTTCCGAAGCAAGCGAAAGCGCTCGTTGATTCACATCTACCATTTCCACTTCTCGATCCGGAAAACTCTTTGCGAGCGATAGCCCAATTGGTCCGTAACCACAGCCAACATCAAGAAACTTCCCCGCACAATCCGGTTGCTCAAATGTTTCTATCAAAAGGCGTGAACCGAAATCAACTGTTTTTTTAGAAAAAACGCCATCATCACTCACAAAGCGCAAATCAAAGCCACGCAACTCATAATGAAAAATTTGCCGATTTGAAGATAAAGAGTCATCATTTGTAAAATAATGATTATTTGTCATTCAGCCTTCCTCCTCCACTTGTGTATTCTACCATACAAAAAGCCCGCGAACACGTATATTTTTACCGCAGGCTTTCTTTTTATTCAGCTACACATCTTAAAAGCGTCTCATGAATCGATTCTTTAACATCATGATCTTTGATACCAAGCACTTTCTTCGTTTCTTCAGGATTTAGATACAAATCTAGCTCTTGGAGTTCTGCTGTCACAATCGAATGGATACCATGTTCAGTTCCTTCCGCTTTGGATGCTTGATCCATTCTTTCATAGACTTCACGAACAGCATCAAGTGGTACAACAGGCACTTCCGTTTCTTGTCCTAAAGCATCGACCATATATTTATAAAACGTTTGGTATTTCATGTTTTCCCCACAAATCGCGTACGTAGCTCGGTGTTTCTTAGCTTCCAATGCCCCTACTGCCGCTTCTGCCACTTGTTCTACAGTTACCATCGCCGTTCCACCTTTAAGCGCAGGGAAAACAGCTTGGCCCTTAATTTGGTCAGTAAACATTTTCCAAAGAGGCACTCTTCCAGGCATCGTCCCAAAAATATACGGCAAGCGTAAGCTTGAAACATTCATACTTCCCTCCCCTTCAGCAAAAGCAACTTGTTCTTGTAATAAACGCGTATTAGGATACGGTTGATTCTTTAAAAGCGTTTCTGGAAGGCGCTCCGCAAATTCCGCGAAATAAGAACCAAAAACAACAAAGTTTTGAACTCCCGCTTCTTTAGCCAAGCGAGCTAAGCGCTGCGTTGGAAGGACATTAGCTTCATAAAAGAATTTTTCCGCTGGAGCTTTCGGTACAGTTCGTTCATCCGCACCAGCTGCGTAGATGAATCCCGATACCCCCTCAAGCATTTTCTTTACTTCATCATCTGACATCACACCAATATCCCCAAGTGTACATTTAACTTCTGACGGCAATAAGCCCTCTTCTGGCATCGGTGGAAGCGCAACGGTTTCCACTTGATATCCCCGTTTCAGCAGTTCCTTCACTGTATAGTAACCTAAAAACCCTGTGCCACCTAAAACAAATATTTTTTCCATGTTCGGTTCCTCACTTTCAGTTATCTAATAAAAGTTAGTGAAATATATCACATTTTCATATTAACATGACTTGTAAGCAAAAATGAGACAAAACAGGCTTTTTTATTATCTTGATCCAAGCTATAATAAAAAGGAGGTGACAAACAGTGGCACAAACTTATCACAACCCTTATCATAATACCTTTTGGGAAGAACCAAGCTTCAGCGTGTATAAACATTCAACAAACGCGGCACGCAAAGATCACGAAACCGGTCGCATTCGTTTATTTGCAACAATTTCAGGCCATGGAACCATTAAAATCAACGGGATAAACTATCCCATCTCACGTGGCTCACTATCTTGGATTTTCCCCTATCATTCAACAAGCTTAACCGAAGCAAAAAATTTAGAAGTCATTGAAATTTCTTTTCCACTTCGAGTTCTATTACAAATTCTCGATGGTCCAAATCAAGAACAACTACATAAAATGATGTTTCAAAATCACTTTTCGCCCGTTATCACTTATCCAAACGCCGAGCAACTAGAAAAGTTATTTAACGAAGCACTGCAAGAAGCTGAAATTCGCGCACCCCTATTTGAAACGTTAGTTCTCGCCAATGTCACAAAAATCATTTTGCTTTACTTGAGATACATCTACAAAGAAAAACCAAAATTCATTACCACACCCGGCTGGAAAGCTCTTCGGCATTTGCACTATCATTTTGCCGAGCCCCTCAGCACCACAAAAGTAGCTCAACATTTTAATGCCACACCCGAACGGCTCAATCAAGAATTAAAAGCACTAACTGGAAAGAACTTACTGCAAAACCTTACCCAAATTCGTTTTAATCACGCAAGAGCTCTCATACAAGTAACAGATCTACCAATAAAAACAATTGCTTCTAATGTCGGTTTTCGGTCTTTCCCTAGTTTCAACCGTCAATTCAAACACCTCTACAAAGAAACACCTAAAGAGTACCATAGAGAAGCTTCCAAAAAAGCTGAACCCACTCTTGCTTTTCAAATTTACATGTACATGACAGAAAATTTCAAACTAGATCTTTCCCTTTCCAGCCTTGAAAAAGTCTTTTTTACATCTCGAAAAAACATTGAACAAGCCCTTCAAACAACTTTCCAGATGAACGCTCGCGAGCTCACAACATTTATTAAAATTAGCTACGCCAAAAGTTTCATCCAAACAACTTCACTATCCTTTAGCCAAATATCCGATCTCGCCGGCTTCACCTCAGTTCGGTCATTCAATAGAGCTTTTCTTAGCGAAGTCGGCATGACACCTCGCGAATACAAAAAAAGCCTGCCAGAATAAAATTCCTGACAGGCTTTTTGTTTGCTCAAAGCAAAATTATTTAGCTTCTACGCTAGCGCCAACTTCTTCAAGTTTAGCTTTGATTTCTTCAGCTTCTTCTTTAGAAGCACCTTCTTTAAGTGGTTTTGGAGCGTTATCTACTAATTCTTTAGCTTCTTTCAAGCCAAGACCAGTGATTTCACGAACCACTTTGATAACTTTGATTTTAGAATCCCCAGCAGAAGTAAGTTCTACAGTGAATTCAGTTTGTTCTTCAGCACCACCAGCAGCACCGCCAGCAGCTGCTACAGCTACAGGAGCTGCTGCAGTTACGCCAAATTCTTCTTCGATTGCTTTTACTAAATCGTTAAGTTCTAGTACAGATGCTTCTTTAACAGAAGCAATGATTTCTTCAATGTTTAAAGCCATTTTAAAATTCCTCCATTTAATGTTTTTTATTAGGGGACTAAATTCCCTTTCGATAAACTTAAGCTTCTTGTTCTTCTTTTTGGTCAGCTACAGCTTTCGCAGCAAGTGCGAAGTTGCGGACTGGCGCTTGTAACACGTTGCAAAGCATGGATAGCAAACCTTCGCGCGATGGAAGTGTTGCAAGAGCTTTGACTTCGCTTACAGATGATACTTTACCTTCAATAATACCCGCTTTAATTTCAAGTGCTTCGTGATCTTTCGCGAAATCATTCAAAATTTTAGCAGGAAGAACAGCATCGTCATTACTGAACGCAATAGCATTTGGTCCAGTTAGAACTTCTTCAAGTCCGTCAAAACCTTTTGCTTCAACAGCACGGCGTACCATCGTGTTTTTGTAAACTTTGAAGTCCACACCAGCTTCACGTAATTGTTTACGTAATTCAGTAACTTCTGCTACATTAAGTCCACGATAGTCTACAATAATTGTAGATACACTGTCTGTAAGTTTTGTTGTAATTTCTTCAACATTGTTTTTCTTAGCATCTAAGATTGCACTCATTTTTACACCTCCGTCCAAAACGATATCAGCTACATAAAAATGACCCTTGCCACCGTATCAGCAAGGGTCGAGAAGACAGCAAAAACTGTCTTTATCGTTAATCTCCTCGGCGGGCAAATTTAAACACAATTGTGTACCTGCTGTCTACGGTAAGGATATTCACTTATAAGCCTCCATTAGTTTAACAAAAAACCATGAGGGCGTCAAGCTAGTATTAAAGCGACGCTGGATCTACTTGAATTCCAGGACCAAAAGTTGTCGTTACGCTCAAATGTTTCACGTAAGTTCCTTTAGCTGCCGCTGGTTTAGCTTTTTGAAGCACATCATTTACAGTGCGGAAGTTTTCAATTAGTTTATCCGTATCAAACGAAACTTTTCCGATTGCAGTATGAATATTTCCGGCTTTATCAACACGGTATTCTACTTTACCAGCTTTAATTTCGTTTACTGCTTTTGTTACATCCATCGTAACTGTACCAGTTTTAGGGTTTGGCATTAAGCCTTTTGGTCCAAGCACACGGCCTAGTTTACCAACTTCACCCATCATGTCAGGTGTAGCTACGATTACGTCGAAGTCAAACCAACCTTGGTTGATTTTTTCAACATATTCAGCATCTCCAACGAAGTCAGCGCCAGCAGCTTCTGCTTCTTTTGCTTTTTCTCCTTTAGCGAACACTAAAACACGTTGAGTTTTACCAGTACCATTTGGAAGTACTACGGCACCACGGATTTGTTGATCTGCTTTTTTAGGATCTACGCCAAGACGGAATGCTACTTCAACAGTTGCATCGAAACCGGCGAAATCAATTTCTTTAGCAAGCGCTACTGCTTCTTCAACAGAATATGCTTTTGCTGTATCTACTTTTTTCAAAGCTTCTTGATACTTTTTACCTTTCTTAGCCATTTCTTTTCCTCCTTATTGTTCAGAATTACTTAAACTTAGTCTTCTACAGTGAATCCCATAGAACGAGCTGTACCTTCAACCATACGCATTGCAGACTCAACGTTTGCAGCATTTAGGTCAGGCATTTTAAGTTCAGCAATTTCTTGTACTTGAGCACGAGTTACTTTAGCAACTTTGTTACGGTTAGGTTCACCAGATCCTTTTTCCACTTTAGCAGCTTTTTTAAGCAAAACAGCAGCTGGCGGAGTCTTAGTGATGAACGTAAACGAACGGTCTTCAAATACACTGATAACAACAGGAATGATAAGACCAGCTTGATCGGCTGTACGAGCATTAAACTCTTTACAGAAGCCCATGATGTTTACACCAGCTTGACCTAGTGCAGGTCCGACTGGAGGTGCAGGATTTGCTTTACCTGCTGGAATTTGAAGCTTCACTTCTTTGATAACTTTCTTAGCCACGAGACATACCTCCTTAAGTCCGTGCTGTGGTTATGATGGGGATTGAGATTTCCCCTCCCACGACAAAAAGTACGCAAAAACGTACTTTTACATGATACCATTATTCAAGCATGATAGCAAGGTTAGTTTTGAAATTTATATTTATCGGCTCCTCGTTTATGACGCTCCACAAAATATAATTGATATTTCTTTAAGACATCTGCTGTATAGTAGCCCTCGCCCTTTTTATCGATTGGAATTTCAATCAACATCTCGCCACTTGTCTTTTCTCCAGGTTGAAGAACCCACTTTATTCCCTGGTTTACTTTAAGTTTTTTCGAAGCAAACGGATCTACCTCCCATTTTCTTCCGCCACTCACAATAACTAAATTGTCAATTGCAACCTTCTGTTTCACTAGACTATCCGTTTTTTTATTTTCAGCTTGAAACGGAACGAAATAGCGTAAAACTTCATCTCCATAGCTCTTGCTATAGACCTTCTCTACTCTTGGCTCACCAACTCGGTACGTCAATTTGTCCATAGCCACCTCACGATTAAACTGACAAGTCCTTTCACTAATTTCATATCCAGATGCATTCAAGTACATGTACCGAAGAGCACTCGCAGAAATAAAAATACCCACAAAAAGAATAAATAAGCACCAAAAAATCACCTTTCTTTTCATCATGCCTCACCTGCGCTTAAACAGCCATTTTTCATACTAAAAGTCACATCTGCCAATCCTTGCAAGAACAACGAGTCATGGCTTGCAATAATCAAAGTCGCTCCTTGCCTACGCAATTCTAAAAAAAGGCGCTTCATTTCCTTGATCCCCACTTCATCAATTGCATTCGTCGGCTCATCAAGCAAAATAACTTCGGGTCTAAAAATAATCGCTTGTGCAATTCCAAGACGCTGTTTCATTCCCAATGAATATTTGCTAAATTTTCGTTTATCATAAGGATCCAACCCCACAGCTTTTAACGTTTCTATGATTTCTTCATCAATCTCGTTTTTCTTTCTATTCAAAAGCGCCAATAATTCTAAATTTTTATAACCTGTAAATTCATTCAAAAAACCCGGATGCTCAATCAAAATACCCATTTCTCTAGCAAAATCCCCGTTTGTAAGTTGCTTCACTTGATCAATTTTGATTTCACCTTGCACTTTGATGAGCCCCGCAATAGCACGCAGTAGCATTGTTTTTCCCGAACCATTCTCACCGCGAATGCCAATAATTTGATTCTTTCCAAAATCCACTGAAACATGATCCAACACCATTTTTCCTTTTATGCTTTTACTAACTTCCCTAAGTTCAATACAAGTTTCCATCCGTTCACTCCTCACTCTTTGCTGTTAAAATATCTATTCTGTCAATGCCAATAAGCCCCATGATGAGGATTATCCCAAGCAAACAAATTCCATAAATAACCGTGATTGAATCTGAGATAGCAAAACGCGTAAACTCTGAATGTCGAATCCACATGAAATGCCCTGTCGGGAAAATAAGATTCGTGCTCCGAAGTCCGCTACAGACTAATATCATCGTAAACATAATCCCCGTAATTTCTCTTACAAACAACAACAAGAGCGAAAAAATCAAACAGCTTATGGTCATGCCGAGCCACAAAAAAGCAAGCACAAAAATAATTCCTTCTAGAGAAAAATCATCTAGCCCCATAAAATAGCCAAATCCTGCAATAATTCCTAGATATCCCAGACAAATCCCACAATTCATCAAGACAAGAACTACACATTTACTTAGCCAGTAAATTTTTCGAGAAGACTTTGCAAGAATATGACTGGCTCCGCCAAATAAATCTGCTCGCACAAAATCAAAAGAGATCACAACAGGAAGTACAAGCATGAAAAACCACGTATATGGGAAGAGAAGTGCATGATCTCGAATAGCTTCTACCGTCACTCCGCTAGCCATCACAGCAAACAAATCGCCAATACTCGCTTGCTGTTCATCGTGAAAGCCTTGCATTTCTTTTAAAATAATCCCAGCCAGAACAATTCCTGCAACTAAAAGCCGTTTCCAACTTCGAGCGAAAAGCAAGTGTCCATCACGTTGTATTAATAAAAAAAGTTGACTCAAAGAGACTCCTCCCACTTAGTAAAAACTTTTCTGTTTGATGATCCCCTCGAGCAATACAAGCACTAAAATACTTAACCCAACAAAATAAATCGCATTCAAAGTCGCATCTTGCCAAAACAAAGGGGATTCACCATCCCAAAAAGCCTTAGAAACAATAAAAGTTCGATTAAAATACACATCAATTGTTTGATCGACAAATGGAATCGCCACTAAAACTATCATCGAAAAAATAAAATACTTCGTAACAAGTACAAGAATTACAAAACTGATACCCATAAAGAATAAAAAACTAAGCAAGGTAAAAGTAACTTTAAAAAGCAGTGAAAAAAACAAAGATGACGCTCCATATTTTATTGCGACCACAGCGAAAACGATAAAGGCATAACAAAAAACATAAAGAAGGGTAGTAAAAATTACTCGCCTTAATAATTCTCCAAATACTTGCTTCCTTCCACCACAAGCAAATATTCGATTTAACTCTAGTGAGTTCCCTGTAAAGATGTACAGCAAAATCAAGAATGAAGGTAGTATCAATTTTTCATAAGCTCCATCCCCAAAGTTTCCAACAACAAGCAAGGTACTTTCGTTTTTCGTTTCCATTACTGTTTTAACGATCGCTGCACTCGCAACAATCCAAACTCCTAGAAACAGCCATTTTTTCTCCACTAAATCCATCCAGATAACTCGTAGAAACTTATTTGACCACATACTTTTTTACCCCGATAACATAGAGCACACTTGCCAGCAAAGCACCCGATCCCCAAACGACCAACATGATTTCAAAGGACAAGATCGGTGTTGAAATTTGCCTCGAAAATACCGTTGGAAAATAGGAAATACTATCATTCAAATCAATTGGAATCAAATAAGTCCAAATATAATCAATGATAAAAGCTGAAAGGAAAATCAAAAAGCTAGATTTAACAAAAAAGCTAACGGAAAGCGCAATTGCGGCATACATCCCAGCAGACAAAAATGCAATCCCAACATAAAGCAAGATATGTAAAAATGGATGGGCATAATAAAGCGCTGGAAATAAAGTGGTTGAAAACATCTGGGGAACGGCTTCACTTGTTGTCACTAACAAATCCGGTGGGTGATTCGGCAGCAACATGAAGCAGCCATAAATATTGAGTAGTAGAGGAAAAACAAAACTTAAACCTGCAAATAAAAAATTATAACCATATAAATTTATAAAATATTTTTTTCGCAAATTTTTCGTGTAAATGTGAGCGAAAAAGCCATTTTTCTTATCAACTGCATAAATATCCGCCGCTGCCATCGCCGAAATAATCGGCATAAGCATAAATAGCAATTGCGGAACCTCTGAACCCGTAAAACTTTCAATCCATCTAGTGTATGGTGAGCCACCATATAAACGGTTTGGAAAAACATCTGCAATCAAATAAAACAAAGACAAGAGCGTTCCGATAAGCAATGCAATTTGAAAAGACCTTTTGTGCAAAATTCTTTGAATAAAATAATGATGCATATCTGTGTATGTTCACTCCTTTGCTGCAAGCCTATATAAATTCGCGGCTCATTTTCAACCGATCGAGCGTATATCATCTTCTCGAATCAGGGCTCCAAACACCTTCTACATTATTCGTTTGTCTCGGGTCAGCACCTGTCTTAATTGCTGCACTCGTTCTTCCTTCTTCTCGAACATAGTTTGTCATTCGCTTTATTCCTCTGATATGCGCGTTATAGTAGTTTCCGCCAGAACAATTTTTACTTGTCCATCCGTTACCACCAAGAACCCACGCAGGCACCCTATTTTTCTTATTTTTCACATAATTAACTTTCATATATACAGCTGACGTATTATTCTTCTTTCGAAACCCCGTTTGATTATAATCCGCAGATTTAGCAGATGGTCTCAAAAGCAAGTCAAATGTTGTATCCTTCGTATTTCCAGCGGCGTAGACATTTATCAGACCCATACTTCCCGCTATCAAAACCATTCCAAAACTAACTGCTACTATTCTTTTTAACATGTTGAAACTCCTCCTTGATGTCATTTTAGTCACGTTTCAGTGTAGCATAGCAACATGGCTTTTAGAATACGTGTATGAAAAAAAAGGAAGTGCGCTCGCTAATTGTTCACAAATTCGTTGCATTTAAAAGTCACATAAAAAAACAGCCCGCTTGCGCGAACTGTTTTATAAGTTAAATTTTTTCAACTTGGTCAAAGTCAACTTCAACTGGCGTTTCCCGCCCGAACATGTTAACCATAACTTTGGCTTTACCTTTATCAAAGTCCATTTCGTCCACTTTACCAGAGTAATCCGCAAATGGCCCTTCTTTAACCATAACTGTTTCACCAATTTCAAAATCAGCTTCTGCAGCTTTGTCGACCATTCCCATACTTTTCAGGATTCGGTCTGCTTCATCTGGAAGAAGCGGTGTTGGTTTTGATCCTGATCCTGCTGAACCAACAAAGCCAGTTACGCCTGGCGTGTTCCGTACGACGTACCAAGAATCATCCGTCATCACAATTTCAACTAGCACATAACCAGGAAAAGTTTTCCGTTTGATTGTTTTTGTTTTGCCATTTTTAACTTCTGTTTCTTCTTCTTCAGGGACGATTACACGGAAAATTTTATCCGACATGCCCATTGATTCTACACGTTTTTCAAGATTTGCTTTCACCTTGTTTTCATAACCGGAATAAGTGTGAACCACATACCAATTTTTTTCCATCACATTTTTTGACAGCCTGTGCTGCCTTCCTCCTTCAAAATTAATCATTTATCTTCAGACTCATTTTTCTCAAAACAAAAAACCCGTATCAATCGGGTTTTAGCTCAAGTAGTATTATAGCACTCTTTTTTTAAAAATCCTAGCTTTTACATAAGAAGTTGAATCAATTGTTCAATTCCAAAATCTAAGACCATGAAGAAGACAGCAAAAAGAATAACTGTGATTACTACAGTTACTGTATATTTCACCATTTCTTGACGCGTCGGCCATGTTACTTTGCTCATTTCAGACGCTACATTTTTAAAGAATCTCGTAATTGCGGACATGCTTGATAAACCTCCAATACCTCTATTTCGTTTCTCGATGTAAAGTGTGTTTATTACAGTGCCGGCAAAACTTCTTCACTTCTAATCGAACCTGCTTATTTGATCCACTGGCACTTACTGTGTAATTTCTTGAGCCACACTCGCTACATGCAAGTGAAGTTTTCTTTTTCATTGACTTCTTTCAACTCCGATACTATTCACTCCGTGGTGTTTCAAAGAAGACTATTCACCTTTATAAATATATCACTAGTCGACCCCAAACGTCAAACCCAATTCTGTGAATATTTTGTTACAGTTTTTACTCAAGAAAGTTCCTGCCCCATTTTTCTTTTAATGCGCTGCAGGGCATTATCAATCGATTTTTCCTTCACATCAAAGCTCTCAGCCATTTCTTGATAGCTTCTTCCTTCTAAATACTGCTGCAAAACTTTTTTTTCAAATGGGCTAGTAACTTGTTCTAATTTTTTGACTGCCCCAGTCAAATCTTCATTTTTTATCAAAAAATCTTCCGGAGTTTCAGCTTGTTTTTCTGAAATCACATCTAATAACGTCCAGTCCACCGATTCTTCATCCGAAGTAAGTGGCGTATCCAGCGAAATTGACTGATTGAGCGGCATATTCTTCTTTCTTAGCGAGCGCTTCACAGCCGAAAGCAATTGTCTATTAATACACATTTCCGCAAATGACTTGAACGAGGCTTCCTTTTCCGGATCAAAATCGCGAATCGCTTTAAAAAGACCAATCATAGCTTCTTGAATCAAATCATCCCGTTCGGCTCCTTGCAAAAAATATTGCGTAGCCTTCCAGTAAATAACCGGCTGGTATTTCGAAAAGAAATATTCAAGCGCATCCGCATCCCCTTCTCGAGCAAGTTCAAGCAAATCGAGTTCATTACGTTCTTCTTTTTTTTCACGCTTCACTATCGGCTAAACTCCTTTTCAAGAAGATTTTTAAGTTGCCTTATTATAACGAACCAGAACTTCTGCCGTCAACGACTATTTTTCGCCTCTTCGCCAATTTTCTAACTGCTCAATCACTTCAGAATCCAAGTTTAGTTTCGATTTAGGCTTTTCTTCTTGGATACTTTTAATTTTCTTATCAATATCACGACCCATTTCTTGAATTTCAAACAAAAGTTCTCGCGAAGAAATCCGAAGTGCCCCCTGACCAAAAATAGCCCATTGTTCCGCATAATCACTCGTCGCAACCATGATCTGTGTCTTAGCATTTTTCCATTCTACCGCTTTACGTTCAATATATTCATCCGCGGTTTCATCTTCCTTCGTGAAAATCACATCCACATTATTTTGACGAAGCTTTCTTTTAATACCCCGAACATACTGGGCATCAAACACAACGACAACCTTGTAACCCGAATAACTTTGATATTCAGCCATCCATTCAACAAGTGTATTCCTAGCTGATTCAAGATCATGATCCTTTAAACGGCTTAAATTCGGCCAGGCACCTATGACATTATAGCCATCAACAAGCAATATCCGCTTCATCATTTAGCTCTCCAACGGATTTCGCTTGCGATAAACTTCATACATCAAAAGACTTGCAGCAACTGAAGCATTGAGTGAGGTTACTTGTCCTACCATCGGCAAATGAATAAGAAAATCACATTTCTCACGAACTAATCGGCTCATCCCTTTTCCTTCACTACCGATCACAAGCGCTAGCGCGAGTTCCGCATCCATTGTGCGATAATCACTGCTACAAGACGCATCCGTCCCAAAAATCCATAGTCCACGCTTTTGCAACTCTTCCATTGTTTGCGAAATATTCGTCACTCGCACAACCGGAATATATTCAATGGCTCCTGTCGATGCTTTAGCAACCGTTTGCGTCAAACTAACCGAACGTCTTTTAGGAATGATAATGCCATGCGCGCCAACAGCATCCGCCGTCCGCATAATTGAGCCTAAGTTGTGCGGATCTTCCAGTTCATCCAAAATAATAAAAAATGGCTGCTCTCCTTTTTCTTCGGCACGCTTAAATAAATCATCTAGCTCATAGTAATGATAAGCAGCCACTTGTGCCGCAACCCCTTGATGAGCACCTTCTGCAACCTTATCAATTTTGACTTTTGGCACAAACCGTACATCGATCTTCCGGTCCTTCGCAAGACGAATCACTTGTTGCATAACACCTTTGTTCGAGCCTTCTGCAACTAAAATTTGTTGAATTTCCCGTCCTGAGCGTAATGCCTCGAGAACCGGATTTCGCCCACCAATCCAATCTTCATTTTTTGCCATCCAGATTCTCCTCCTCAATCGTTTGCACTGCCAAAATCAGCCATTCGTTCAGCCGCTTTTCTTCCTCACCTAAATACAGGTAGCCAATAACCGCTTCAAAAGCCGTCGATAAATTATAAGTCGCAAGATCCGTATTTTTCGGAACCGAATGTGACTTTGCATTTCGACCACGCCGGTAGATCGCTTCCTCTTCTTCTGTCAAAAAGCCACTTTCCAAAAGTCGATTTAAAACTTTCGCTTGCCCTTTTGCAGAAACGTATTTAGTCGCCGTCTTATGGAGCTGATTAGGTTTCGTTTTCCCCGACACAAGCAAGTGCTCACGAATAAATTTTTCATAAACCGCATCGCCCATATATGCGAGCGTTAAGCCATTTAACTGTTTATAATCTTTAACTCCAGGCATCGCTTAACCCCGTTTCCAGCGCGTGCCATGCGCCGTATCTTCTAAGATGATATTCTTTTCTTTCAGCAAATCACGAATTTCGTCTGCACGTGCAAAGTTGCGTTCATTTCGCGCTTGAAGCCGTTCCTCAATCAGCTCATCGATCTCTGCATCTTCTAGCCCCGAAACAGCTACTTGCTCCAATTTAATACCCAAGACATTAGCAAAAAGCTGTAACATACTCAAGAACTCACGGAGAACCGTTACCGAAACTTTGTCCTGCGCTAAATAAATATTAGAACGCTTTGCGAGTTCATAGAAAGCCGTAATCGCATTCGCCGTATTAAAATCATCATCCATTTCCGCTTCAAATTGTTGCTTCAATTCAGTAAGCTGTTCAAGCCATTCATCTTGATGTTCCAATTCAAAGTGGTCCTCTTCAACCGTTTCAAGACGATATTTCAAATTTTGATACGCCGTTTGCAGGCGCTCTAAACCATTAGCAGCATCATTGAGCGTCGCATCACTAAGCGATATCGGCCGACGATATTGCACAGAAAGCATGAAAAAGCGAATCACATTTGGATCAATTTCTTCGAGAAGATCATGTAAGGTGATAAAATTGCCAAGTGACTTCGACATTTTCTCGCCATCAATATTTAAAAACCCATTATGCATCCAGTAATTAGCAAATGTATGCCCTGTTAAAGATTCCGATTGCGCAATTTCATCTTCATGATGAGGAAAAATCAAATCTTGTCCACCCGCATGAATATCAATCATATCCCCTAAATATTTCTTGGCAAGCGTAGAGCACTCAATGTGCCAACCAGGCCGCCCGTTTCCAAAAGGACTTTCCCAATAAATTTCACCAGGCTTTGCTTTTTTCCAAAGCGTAAAATCTAATTGCTCTTCTTTCAGCTCATTGGTTTCAACTCGCGCGCCGTGGCGCAAATCTTCAATCGGCTGATGGGAAAGCTTACCATAATCGGCAAATTTTCGCGTCCTGTAATAAACATCTCCACCTGATTCATAAGCAAAGCCTTTATCGATCAGCGCAGAAATAAATTCAATAATTTCATCCATATTTTCTGTAACACGCGGATTCACAGTTGCCTTCGCGACATTCAAACGATCAACATCATCAAAATACGCACCAATAAACTTATCCGCAACTTCAGGTACCGTGAGTTTCAATTCTTCCGCAGCCCTGATCAATTTATCATCCACATCCGTAAAATTCGAAACAAAGTTAACATTATAACCGCGGTAAGTCAAATAGCGACGCACCGTATCAAAAACAATGATCGGACGAGCATTGCCAATATGAATGTAGTTATAAACCGTTGGACCACAAACATACATTCTCACTTTTCCATCTTCAATAGGCTTAAAAGTTTCCTTCTCTCGCGTGAGCGTATTATAAATCTGCAAAGTCATTTATCCATCGACTCCTTTTTCTCCTCATATTGAGCTAGTTTCTTTTCTAAAACTTCAATTCGTTCATATAAACCTTCTAAATCCGGTTCAGCATGTGCCACAGATTTGCCATTAATCCTAACAACCTTGGCTGGAATCCCAACTACCGTCGCATAAGGTGGAACATCTTTCAAAACCACAGCTCCCGCACCAATTTTTGATTCCTCACCAATCGTCACGGGACCAAGCACTTTCACACCAGCCGAGATCAACGCGCCATTTTTCACTGTTGGATGGCGTTTTCCCGTATGTTTTCCGGTTCCACCAAGCGTTACCCCATGAAATAGCACTACATCCGTTCCAAGCTCGACCGTTTCCCCGATCACAACCCCAGCACCATGATCAATAAATAAACGCCGACCAAGTTCTGCACCTGGATGAATTTCGATATTCGTTAAAAATCGAGCAACTTGCGAAATAATTTTTGAAAAAAGTATGAGTTTGCGCTTGTAGAAAAAATGAGCCAATCGATACGCCCAAATAGCGTGGACACCCGCATTTGTAAAAAATGCATCCACATAATTTCGCGTAGCTGGGTCATTTTTCATGATCGCACGCAAATCCTCCTTAACTTTCCATACCATGCCGTTTCCTCCTAGATCCCTCTTTTGCAGACTCCCCATCAAACGAACATTTATTCAAAACAAAAAGACGCCTCTATAAAAACAGAGACGCCTTGCGCGGTTCCACTCTGATTGAGCTTAAAAAGCCCCACCTCATCACTAGTTTTAACGACCTGCGCCGTCTTGCGATACTTCATTTCCCGCAAGAACTCCAGGATGCATTTCCAAAGTCGTTTCACTAAGTCCTTCCCAGCTCACCGGACTCTCTCTTTAAGTTTCCCGCTTTGTACTTCTTCCCATCTACGTTTTCGTTCATTTGAATATCTCTATTATAACAGCATAATTTAGAAGCGCAAGCACACCATCTTTAGGCTACACTAAACACTTCTAAATCCAGTCATCCCAGTTTAATCGCGATGCTTCATCGTTGGGAAAAGCAATACATCACGGATTGAAGGAGCGTCTGTAAGAAGCATGATCAAACGGTCCATTCCAATTCCAAGACCACCAGTTGGCGGAAGTCCTTGCTCAAGAGCAATCAGGAAGTCTTCGTCCATTTCATGCGCTTCATCGTTCCCTTGTTCTCGCTCAACCATTTGAGCTTCAAAACGTTTTCTTTGATCAATTGGATCATTTAATTCCGAGAATGCATTCGCATGTTCACGTCCCACAATGAAAAGTTCGAACCGATCCGTAAATCTGCCATCTTCTTTGTTTTGTTTCGCAAGCGGCGAAATCTCAATCGGATGTCCATAAACAAAAGTCGGCTGAATCAATTTTTCTTCAACAAACGTTTCAAAGAATTCATTTAAAATGTGGCCGTAAGTCATATGCTCTGTAATTTCCACATGATGTTCTTTCGCAAGCGCACGCGCTTCCTCAGTCGTAACATTCCAGAAGTCAATCCCAGTATATTCCTTCACTGCATCGACCATATGGACTCTTCTCCATTTTGGCGCAAGATTCACTTCATACTCGCCATAAGTAATCGTTGTTCCTCCAGTTACTTTTTCAGCAACATAAGAAACTAAACCTTCCACAAGATTCATGATATCTTCAAAATCTTCATAAGCCGCATAAGATTCAAGCATTGTAAATTCAGGATTGTGACGCGTCGAAATCCCTTCATTCCGGAAAACTCGACCAATTTCATATACTTTATCCATGCCGCCCACAATCAAACGTTTCAAGTGAAGCTCAAGTGCGATACGTAAATATAAATCCATATCCAGCGCATTATGATGCGTAATAAACGGTTTAGCAGCGGCTCCACCTGCTACAGTGTGCAGTACTGGCGTTTCGACTTCTAAGTACCCATGATCATCCAAGTAATCACGTGTATATTTTAAAATCTGACTGCGCATAACAAAACGCTTTTGACTTTCTTCATTCGTAATCAAATCCAAATAACGTTGTCTATAGCGCTGCTCCACATCTTTCAAACCATGATATTTATCTGGAAGCGGACGAAGTGCTTTCGTAAGCATCATAAAATTCGTTGCTTTCACCGAAAGTTCTCCTGTGTTCGTTCGGAATACTGTTCCCTTAACTCCAATAATATCCCCTAAATCGGCTTGTTTAAAAATCGCATATTCCTCTTCACCAATATTATCTTTACGAATATAAATTTGAATTTGGTGGAAGCGATCTTGGATATGCGTAAAACCAACCTTCCCTTTCACACGTTTGGTCATGATTCGTCCCGCAACGGATACTTCAATATCTGCTTCTTCCAATTCTTCCTTTGATTTATCTTTGTATTTTTCTTCTAATTCTTCTGGACTTGCTGTACGGTCAAATTTTCCGCCAAAAGGATCGACGCCTTCAGCACGCAGTGTATCCACTTTTTCACGGCGAACAATCAGCTGGTCGTTTAATTCTTCGTGATTTTCGTGACTCATGTCATGACACTCCTATTCTTTTCAATATCTACAGATGTATCCATTATACGCTTAAACCCCCTCTTTTTTCTAGCCTAAAACGAAAAAAAGTTGTCTAAATTAAAAATTAGACAACTTTTTCATGTATCAAGATTGTTTAGATAACGTTTTTTGTTCATATTGAGCAACAAAATCACGCAGAATTTTTTCCATCTCTGCTTTTTCACTCGCTTGGTTGACGGCTACTTTCGCCCGTGTACTTCCACGAGCACCTTTCAAATAATAAGCCGCATGTTGCCTGAATTCTCGAACCGCAATATTTTCACCTTTTAGCGCAACAAGACGATCTAAATGAAGTAAAGCCGTTTCAATTTTTTCACGTGGTTCCGGTTCAGGAAGAAGTTCACCCGTTTCTAAGTATTTCACCGTCCGGTAAATCATCCACGGATTTCCAAGCGCCGCACGTCCAATCATAACACCGTCAACACCCGTTTCTTCAAGCATCCGCTTGGCATCTTCAGGTGTTTTCACATCCCCATTTCCAATGAACGGAATCTTAACAGCTTGTTTAACATCACGAAGAATATCCCAGTTTGCTTTCCCTTCATACATTTGCACACGCGTTCTACCATGCATGGCAACCGCAGAAGCACCTGCACTTTCAGCAGCCAAAGCGTTCTCAACCGCGAAGACATGTTCATCGTCCCAGCCAATTCGCATTTTCACTGTTACCGGTTTATCTACCGCTTCCACAACCGCTTTCACCATGTCATGCACTTTATTTGGATCAAGTAACCACTTAGCTCCAGCTTCACACTTAATAATTTTATTCACTGGACAGCCCATATTAATATCTATAATATCTGCAGTTGTATTTTCAGCAACGAATTTCGCCGCTTCAACAAGCGTTTCCTTTTCTCCGCCAAAAATTTGCAAACTAAGCGGCTTTTCACGCTCATCTATATAAAGCATATCAATCGTTTTCTTGTTGCGATAAGCAATCCCTTTGTCACTGATCATTTCACAGCAAACAAGTCCTGCTCCAAATCCCTTTACCGTCAGCCTAAACGCAGAGTTCGAAATGCCGGCCATCGGTGCAACAACCACGCGATTCTTAATCTCCACATCACCAATTTGAAACATTTAAAAACCCCTTCCTTTTCAAAAAAGTTCCTTATTCTTGCGCTAGTGATATGTTAACACAGATTCAAAGATTCGCAAGCCATTTTTACTGTTCAATTCGAAAATCTGTCTTCAAAACCGTTTGCCCAGCGATCAAATCATCTTGCCAGTATTCAGCCGCAACCGGTTCGGCAATTTCTTGCAAAGGGATCATCACAAAAGCACGCTCCTTCATATAAGGGTGCGGAATTTTAAGTTTCTCCGTATCCATCTCAACATTCTCATAAAGTAAAAGATCAATATCAATCAAACGCGGACCCCACTTAAATAAGCGAACACGCCCCAGCTCAAGTTCAATCGCAAGACAGCGCTGAAGCAGTTCATCCGGCGAGAGACTTGTCTCAATTTCAAGCGCAATATTAAAAAAAATATCTTGATCTTCATAGCCAACCGGATCCGTCTGATAAACACTTGAAACCCGCACAACAGAAATCCCATCTGACGCATTCAGCATTTGCACAGCATCCGTCAAATTTTGCAAGCGATCTCCTAAGTTCGTCCCAAGCGAAAGATAAGCCGTCTTCATTAAAGACCACGCTCCCGGTCAATTTCTACCGCAACCGAGTGATAATGTCCAGGAATCGGCGGATTCGGCTTCACCACTTTGACAGTTACCCGAAAAAGAAGTGGATACCCCGCCAAAACTTCTGACGCAATTGTCTCCGCTACCGCTTCAATCAACTTAAACCGTTTCCCTTCAACAACCGCCCTCACCGTCTCATACACATCCGCATAGCTCACTGTATCTTCCACGCTATCCGTTTCCCCTGCCTTCCGCGTTGATAGATGCAGGACAAGCGAAATTTGGAATGTCTGTCCCAACTTATTCTCCTCTGGCAAAACACCATGATAGCCATAAAAACTTAGTTCATTCATATAAATTTTATCCAATGTCTTCATCCCTTCTCTTCATCCAAGACCACTTTCCCAGTGATCGCATCCGTCATTTTGACCATCCGAGCAATCTGCAACACATCATGCACACGTACAATTGAGCAACCTTTTGTAATCCCATAAACTACCGTGGCTCCCGTACCTTCCACTCGCTGATCCGCTGGGAGATCCAGTACCCAACCAATCGTACCTTTCCGACTTGTTCCAAGCAATACTTCATAGCCTAAGTCCACAAGTTCATCCACACGGCGCAAAACCTCAAGATTTTGATTTTTAGTTTTCACAAAGCCAAAACCAGGATCAAGGATAATGTGCTCATCTGGCACACCTGCCGCTTTACAAATCTGTATACTTTCTAGTAAGTCTTCCTTCACATTTTCCATAAAATTTGTATACGCTTGATCTTTACGATTGTGCATCAAACAAATGGGAATTTGATATTTAGCCGCCACATCAGCTATCTGGGGATCAAATTTCGCCCCCCACTGATCGTTCAAGAAATCCGCTCCAGCAAGCACAGCTTCCTCCGCCACATCGCTTCGCCAAGTATCAACGGAAATCCAAATATCTGGAAGTGCAGCTCGCACAGCTCGTACGACCGGCAAAAGACGCTCTCTTTCCTCTTCTTTAGAAACAGCCTCATGACCTGGCCTCGTTGAAATCGCACCAATATCAATAATTTCAGCGCCATAAGTTGCCATTTGGATGGCATGTTCGACTGCTTTTTCAAGCTCTATGTATCTTCCTCCATCAGAAAACGAATCAGGAGTCACATTTAAAATACCCATTACCATACTTGGATGATCTTTCGTCCATAACTTTTTCATTCCGTTCACCTCATCGTTATTATAGCAAAAATCCAGCCACTTTACGCTAGTTTTACAAAAAAAAGAAAGCGTTTTAATTAGAGGAGCGCATCAAAATATTGATAGCAAATTGGAGCCCTTAGAAAGGCACATTTCTCACTTCCTGTGGAATTTTTTGACACAAAAAAACCGATGCGGAAAAGAGAGTGAACCGCACCGGTCAAAAAGGGAGTTTTGGGATTTTCATTCTTTTGGGAGAAAGAAAATGAAAAAGTTGTTTGTTGTTAGCTTATAGATATATTCTAACCAGTCTAGAATAAAACTAGCTGGGAATTTTATGATAATTCACTAAGAAATAGAAAAGCTTTCCTTCATTTTTTGTACATAAAAACCGATGTGGAAAAAGGGAGTAAAACCACATCGGTCAAAAAAGGGAGTTTTGGGATTTCATTCTTTTGGGAGAAAGAAAATGAAAAAGTTTTGCTTGTTGTTAGCTTATAAATACATCTTAACGAATCAAAAAGAAATTCTGCTTGGAGTTCTATGAAAGTTCACTAAGAATCAAAAAAACTTTCTTTCATTTTAAACATAAAAAAGTCGATGTGGAAAAAAGGGAGTAAAAACCACATCGACCAAAAGAGAAGTTTGGGTAATCATTCTCTGGGGTGGAGAATGAAAAAGTTTTACTTGTTGCTAACTTACAAATATAGTTTAATTCACTTCGAATAAAAAGAGCTTGGAATTCTATAATAAATTCCTAAGAAATCCAGAAAAATACTCTCATTATTTTTAGGCATATAAAAACCGATGTGGAGAAAGGGAGTAAACCACATCGGTCAAAAAGGGAGTTTGGGTTTTCATTCAAAAAAGGAAAGAATGAAAAAGTTGTTTGTTGTTAGCTTATGTATAGATCATATCGTTTTAAAAATAAAATTCGCTTTGTATTTCATGAAAATTTACTAAGAAAAGAGGAAACTTTTCCTCATCCATTCTTTTTGTACATAAAAAACCAATGTGGAAAAAGGGAGTAAACCACATTGGTCAAAAGGGAGTTTTGGGATTTTCATTCAAAAAAGGGAAAGAATGAAAATTGCTTGTTGTTAGCTTATAAACATATATTACCTAACAAAAAAGTGTTCTTGCTGTGGAAATCATTAAAATTCACTAAGAAAATTATTTACTTTTTCTTATTTAGCTAGTCAAAGTCATAAAGTGGTGTGCTTAAATAGCGTTCCCCATTACTTGCGACAACAGCCAGCACTTTTTTCCCTTCTCCAAGCTCTTTTGCTAAATCTAGTGCAGCTCTGATAGTTGCTCCCGATGAAATACCGGCAAGAATTCCTTCCTGCTTCGCTACTTCACGTGCTGTTTTAATCGCATCCTCACTTGAAATTTTAAGTATACCATCATAGACTTTCGTATCTAAAGTATCTGGAACAAATCCCGCTCCAATTCCTTGAATTTTATGTGGAGACGGTTCGCCGCCACTCAAAACAGGCGATTCTTCTGGTTCAAGTGCATAAATTTTAACATCAGGATAATTTTTCTTAAGCACGTGTCCGACACCAGTGACCGTTCCACCAGTTCCAACACCCGCAATAAAAGCATCGAGACCATCTTTGCCAAACGCTTCTACGATCTCAGGTCCAGTTGTTTCTTCGTGAACCTTTGGATTAGCAGGATTATGGAATTGTTGCGGTATAAAATAGCCATTTTCTTTCGCTAGTTCATCTGCTTTAGCAATCGCACCTTTCATTCCTTCTGCCCCAGGCGTTAAAACAAGTTCTGCTCCATAAGCTTGCAGCAGTTTACGGCGTTCCAAACTCATCGTATCGGGCATTACAAAAATTGCCTTGTACCCTTTAGCAGCCGCTACCATCGCTAGTCCAATCCCTGTATTTCCACTAGTTGGCTCGATAATTGTATCCCCCGGTTTAATGACACCTTCTTTTTCTGCTTCCTCAAGCATCGCATTGGCAATCCGGTCCTTCACGCTTCCACCCGGATTTTGAAATTCCAGTTTCACATAAACATCCGCACTTCCCACATCAGGTAGACGGTTCAGCTTAACTATCGGTGTTTTTCCAATTAAATCCGTTATTGAGTTTACAATTTTCATTTACCTCGCTCCTCACATTCATTTCTATTCTTACTTTATCTAATTCCGAGCTTTTTTGTCAAATTTAAAGTTTCCCACTAAAAAAGCTGTTCAAATAAACTGAACAGCTTTCAACATCCATTATTTTGCTTCTTGATAAATTTCTTCAAGATCACTTTCCGAAAACTCATAGTGCCGTCTGCAGAAGTGGCATTCCGTATCTGCACCGTGATCTTCTGTAATCATCGCACGAATTTCGTCTTTACCAAGCGATTGAATCGCCGTCTTAAAGCGCTCTTTCGAACAGTTACACTCAAACTTCACAGGCAGTTTTTCAAGAATCTGCGCGTTTTCCTTCCCACCTGCTAGACGTGCGATAATGTCTTCCGGCGTTTCACCACTGTCAATCATGCGAGAAACCGTGGGACAACTTGCCAAATTACGTTCAATTTCCTCAATGATTGCCTCATCAGCACCTGGAAGTAGTTGAACCATAAAGCCACCAGCTGCACGAATGCTCGTATCCGGATTAACAAGTACACCAACACCCACTGACGAATTTATTTGCTCCGAATTCGCGAGATAGTAAGTGAAATCTTCACCAATCTCACCAGAAACGATTGGAACTTGCCCTGTAAAGTTTTCACCAAACCCAAGATCTTTCACCACAGAAAGAGTGCCTTCCGTTCCAACACCACGCCTAACATCAAGCTTGTGGGCGCTATTTAATTCTTCAAAGTTAACATGCGGATTCATCACATAGCCACGAATCGTTCCTTCCGTGTCCCCATCCGCTATAATCGTCCCAATTGGGCCATTTCCTTCAACCTTCGTCGTAATCTTTTGATTTTCCTTTTGCATCGCACCCAAAAATAGAGTCGAAGTCATCGTCCGACCCAGTGCGGCTGAAGCGACCGGCCAAGTATCATGCCGCTCCTGCGCTTCACGAATCGTTTCTGTCGTCACCGCCGCATAAATTCGAACATATCCATTATAAGCCAAAGCTTTTACTAAATAATCACTCATATATTTCTTATCTCCTTAAGATTTATTTCGCTGATAAAGCAAGTTCAACCCTTTTAGTGTAAGGAAGGGATCTACTACATCAACTAGTTCAGACTTCTCGGTAATAAACCGCGCAAGCCCTCCAGTTGCAACTACCGTTGGTTTCGAATCCGTTTCACGCATCATTTCTCGAATGATACCTTCACACTGCCCGATAAAACCATAAAAAATTCCCGCTTCCATCGCACTAACCGTTGACTTTCCTATCACATGTTCCGGTTCCGTGATATCAACACGTGGCAGCTTCGCCGTTTTCGTATAAAGTGCCTCCGTTGAGATCATAATCCCCGGTGCAATTACCCCGCCGCGGTACATGCCTTTTTCATCAATATAGCAAAACGTGGTCGCTGTTCCAAAATCCACAACAATGGCCGGTTTCCCGTATTCATGAATCGCCGCAACAGCATTCACAATCCGGTCAGCTCCCACTTCACGCGGATTATCTACTTTTAAATTGAGTCCCGTCTTAATCCCAGGCCCAACAACAAGTGGCTCGATCTCAAAATAGCGGCGACACATCGTCGTGATTGCATGCATGACAGGTGGCACCACCGAACAAATAGTGATGGCATGCACATCAGCCGGTTTAATCCTAGCTTGCTGAAAGAAGCCCAAAACTAGCATCCCAAGCTCATCTGCCGTTCTCGCTTTATCCGTCGCCATCCGAAATGTCTGCACCAGCTTATCTTCCTGGTAAATGCCAAGCGTACAATTTGTGTTTCCAACATCAATCACTAAAATCATGAATCGTCCTACTTTCTCTAGAGATCTCTCGTATCATATCACTAAGCGAATCCAACTGTCGATTAATCTGTTTGGTTTAAAAAGGACTAAGCCGATTTCTCGGCCTAGTCCTTCACAATCATTCGTTATCTTTCTTGCTATCTTTGCTGTCATCCTCAGTTGGAGTTTGATCAGCATCCGAATTCGTTTCTTCCTGAATTTCCTTATCCTCTGCTTCGAATTTTTCAGTTGCTTCTTCGCGGTCAGCCTTATCTTCCGCGCTCGCATCTTCTTTCTCTTCCACAAACGATTTCGCATCTTCAGTTTCAGTTTTTTCTTCCCTTTCAGAAGGATACTCATCCTTATCTTCCTTATCTAGATCTGGAGGCATAACACCGTCATCAAACAAGGAACGAATTTGGCGAGCATCAAGCGTTTCAACTTCAAGCAAGGTTTCTGCAATCAATTTATGCTGCGCTTGATGTTCTAGAATAATATTTTTAGCACGGTCATAGCAGTAACGAATAATGCTTTGAACTTCCGTGTCAATCTCATAAGCGATCTTATCTGAGAAATCTTGTCCATTTCCAAAATCGCGTCCCATAAAGACTTGCCCATTTCCAGAAGTAAACTGAAGCGGGCCAATCTTATCACTCATGCCCCATTCCGTCACCATCCGGCGGGCAATTTCAGTCGCACGTTCAAAATCATTACTTGCGCCTGTTGTTACTTCACCAAATGTAACTTCTTCAGCAACGCGACCACCAAGTAGTCCTGTAATCCGGTCAAGAAGTTCTGGTTTACTCATCAAGAAACGATCTTCCTTAGGAAGCATGACGGCATAACCACCAGCTTGTCCACGTGGAACAATAGTAACCTTGTGAACCGTCTCCGCTTCATCTAGAACCATCCCAACGATTGTATGCCCACTTTCGTGATAAGCCACAACACGCCGTTCTTTTGGTGAGATGACACGGTTTTTCTTCGCTGGCCCGGCAATTACTCGGTCAGTCGCTTCATCAATATCACTCATATCTACTTGCTTCTTATCTGACCGAGCAGCCACAAGTGCGGCTTCGTTCAGTAAGTTTTCAAGATCGGCACCTGAGAATCCAGGAGTCCGTTGTGCAATAGCTTTCAAATCAACACTCTTCGCAAGAGGTTTGTTCCTTGCGTGAACACGAAGGACAGCTTCACGTCCTTTAACATCTGGACGGTCGACCATAATTTGACGGTCAAAACGTCCTGGACGAAGAAGAGCTGGGTCAAGCACATCGGCACGGTTTGTCGCTGCAATGATGATGATCCCTTCATTACCACTGAAACCATCCATTTCAACAAGAAGTTGGTTTAGCGTTTGTTCACGTTCATCGTGTCCTCCGCCCATTCCAGCTCCACGCTGACGACCAACTGCATCAATTTCATCAATGAAAATGATACATGGCGCATTTTTCTTCGCATTTTCAAATAAGTCACGGACACGGCTTGCACCGACCCCGACAAACATTTCAACAAAGTCAGAACCACTAATTGAGAAGAATGGTACTCCAGCTTCTCCTGCAACAGCACGAGCTAGGAGTGTTTTACCAGTTCCTGGCGGTCCAACAAGGAGCACTCCTTTTGGAATGCGCGCACCAAGATCAGAAAACTTACGTGGATCTTTTAAGAATTCCACAACTTCAACAAGTTCTTGTTTTTCTTCATCGGCACCTGCTACATCTGTGAAGCGCACTTTCTTCTTATCATCATTGTAAAGTTTGGCTTTACTTTTCCCAAAGCTCATCACTTTACCGCCGCCACCGCCTTGCGATTGGCTCATCAAGAAGAAGAAGAGAATGATGATAATTAGGAACGGAATGATAGAAGAGAAGAAGGTTACCCAGCCACTATTTTGTTTAGCGGGAACGACTTCCATTTTCGTTTTATTGTCATCCGCAGCCGTTTGAATTTCTTTTAACAAGGAATCACTATTAATGGCATACGTTGTAAAAGCTGAATCACTTTTATTTTGTCCTAATCCAGAAGATTTCTCTTTTGAATTATCCGAGGATTTGAAATCCCCTTCAATGGTATAAACGCTTCGATCGGGTTGAATCGTAAATGATTTGACATCCCCATCTTGTAACTTCGTCATAAATTCGTTATAGCTGATATCTTTCGCAGCCTCTTTATTGGTATTAAAGGAAGCAACAATCCCGATAATCACGAGAAAAATTATGACATAAAATATCGCATTTCTAAAAAATCTGTTCATTCCTTACCTCCTCCCACGCAAGAGCCTGGACTAATCGTTTCACAATTTTTTCAAAGGAGCGGCCTTTATAGTACCTTTCCCTAGATTTTCCGAAAAACACATCCGAGTTTGTAACCTCTTACGAAGATTCATGAATTAATATTTTTTAAACTTACAAATAAGTATGTTAACTGAAAAACTATGACTAATCATAGCACAACGAAATCGCCTTGCCTACTATTTTGCACGGTTTTTTAGGCAATTTCTTTCACATGTAAATCAACCTTCTTTTCTCTATTTTACCGAAAAAAGAAAGGAAAGTGAAATAGAAATCATTCTGCATAAACTTCGGGTTTTAAAACGCCAATATAAGGAAGATTACGGTATTTTTCCGCGAAGTCTAAACCATAACCAACGACAAACTCATTCGGAACAACAAAACCAACATAATCAGCTTGGATATCCACATTTCGACCTTCTGGTTTATCGAGCAAAGTGACAAGCTTAACTGACTTAGCTTGGCGATATTTAAGCATATCCACTAGGTAGCTAAGCGTTCTGCCGCTATCCACGATGTCTTCCACAACCAAAACATCTCTTCCTTCAACCGAAGTATTCAAATCCTTGATAATTTTCACTTCTCCAGAAGAAACCATGCCATTTCCATAACTAGAAACATCCATAAAATCCATTTCCAGATACGTGTCAATTCGTTTTAGTAAGTCAGTCATAAAAGGAGTAGCTCCTTTTAAAATGCCAATCACAAGCGGATTTCGTCCTTCATATTCCGTTGTTAGCTCCACACCAAGTTCACGAATTTTCTCTTGAATTTTTTCTTCACTGATTAGCACTTTTTGAATATCGTCATGCATACTCATTTTTCCTCCTAAATGTTTGCGGTATCTAATAATATACTGTTTTTTTTCGCGACTCGGTTTTGTATCTTGGTTTGATTTCTTGATGCCAGGAATCCATAAAATTTGTCCCGTAAAATCCGTCACAATCGGAAGGCTATCCCGTAAATGGCGGGGAACTTTTTCCGTAATCAAAATTTCCTTTATTTTTTTAGTGCCACCGCTCCCCTTTAATTTCATTTTATCGCCAGGAAGGCGTGTTCGAATAATGAGTGGAAGCGTCACTTCGTCTGCGTCAACAATGATGCCATCTAGTCCTGAAGTTTGTACACCTGAACTTTTTTGCCGCATTTTGAGTTCTGAACCGTCACGCAAAACAATTCGATCTCCGGCTTCCATCTGATAATAAAACTCCTGATTTTTCTGTTCCACTGGGAAAAATCCTTCAATTCGGTCATAAACTCGCCGAATTTCTAGTCCCTTCGGCAAATTTAACAATGCAGAAGGATTATCGCTTTTGACCAATGCCAAAATATCATCAACATGCTTCGCAGAAATCTCTTTTACTTCATCGTTTTTATACAGATAATTTAATAGTAAATGAATTAAGCGGCGTTGTAAAGGAAAGGCCGCACTTTTTACGCCGGAAATTTGAAGTTCAACTCCCGCTGATTTCACATTGCCAAACTCCACAAATTTTTGTAGCGCAAGTTCATCCAAAAAAGCCATATCTTCTTGCAGTTCAGATGAAAAGCGTGCAAAATGCTCCGCTACACGTGGATTCTCTTTTCGCAAAAAAGGGAGAACAACATGCCGGTAACGATTTCTCGTATAAAACAGACTATCATTGGTTTCATCCACAAAATAGGGCAGTCCCTCCGCTTCAGCGTAAGCCAAAATCGTTTCTTTTGTCTCTTCTAGAAACGGGCGAATCAGCTTCCCCGAACTAAATGGACGAATCGCTCTCATACCTGCATAGCCACTCCCGAAACTCCCACGCACTAACCTCATCAAAATCGTTTCTACTTGATCGTCAGCATGATGAGCAAGGATTAATTTATCAAAGTGATGTTCAGTAAACGTAGCCTCAAAAAATGCATAACGCGCGTACCTTGCCGTTTCTTCAAAGCTCATCTTCGTTTCAGCTTGGAGCTTCTTAACATCTACTCGCTTGCTATAAAAGGGCAGATCATATTGCTTCGTAAACGCTTCGAGCGCTTCTTTTTCATCAGCACTTTCCTCACGGAGGGCGTGGTCAAGATGCACAACGCTCAAGTTTTCCTTGTAGCGCTTAAGCAAAAAATCCAGCAACGCGAAAGAATCCGGTCCTCCGGAAACTGCCACAAGCAATTTCTCATCTGGCCGGATTAAATCATGCTTTAGAATAAAGTTTTCGACACGCCTTGAAAATTCATCCATTCTAAAAACCTTTCTTCCAAAATAAGGATGGGTAAAATGCCCATCCTTACCATCTCGTTTATGAATATACGCTTAGCCTCGTCTCGCTCCACGGCCGCCACGTTTTGATTCCGTTTGGCGTTTGATTGTTGAAAGCCTTTCATCACTATCTTTCAAGAATTTAGCCATTATGTCTTCAAAATCTTCAGGCTGTTTGGACTGAGTAGCTGGTTTCTTGTTATACTTCGGTTTCCGATCATAATTCCGTTCTGGACGCGGACGATCAACCGCTTTACGGATTGAAAGACCAATCTTACCGTCATCCCCAACGTTCATAACTTTTACCGTTACTTCATCTCCAACCGATAAAATGTCATTAATATCTTTTACATAGTTATCTGCGACTTCACTAATATGAACTAAACCGGTTTTTCCACCATCCAGCTCAACAAACGCTCCAAAATTGGTAATCCCTGTAACTTTCCCTTGTACTTTGTTGCCTACTTCGATCGACATAAAAAAAAGCTTCCTCCTTAAATTTTCACTCTATACAGCCTAATTATAACGATTTAAAAAAACGTGTCAAACACCTGACTTTAGTCAAGCAGGCGCTTATTCAGATTTCTCTTTTTTCTTTTCAGTTGGAGTATTAAAGATGATTTCCCCTTCTTTCGATAAATAATACTCGCTACGAGCAAGCTTTGCAATGTAATCATCATCGTGTAACTTGCTAATTTCACCTTTCAACTGTTTTTCTTCAAGCTTGGCATCTGCAAGTTTTTTCTCCACCTTCACTTTTTCAGCTTTTTTATCTTGCAAAAGCATCGTTTGCTTCGTGTAGAGCACAAAGAGAGCAGAAAAAACAACCGCAACGGCAACAAGAAGTACAGCCAGTCTTCTGGCTAGGGCGACACGGCGTCTGTTTCTAGCTTTATTTAGCGTTTCTTTATCTTTAATATAACGGTTTTGCATGCGTGTAACCGTCTTCTTCTCCTTCATGCCCTGCACCTCCATCAGCCTTCCGCCAAAATCAAATCAATTAGAAAGGATTCTTATAAAGATAATATCAATAATTTCACAATTTGTCCATCGTCATCTAATCATATTTGACACCTTTTTTCAATTTTTTCACAAGAAAAAAACGGCCACATTAGCGACCGCTTTCTCCGTTTTCTTGATCATTTCGTACTTCGCTTACAATTTTATACATTTCTGTTGCAGCTTCTTTACGCGCATTTTCCTCTAAATGCTCCACAACAGCCGTCACAGTCTTGGGACCAAAACGGATGACCAGTTCATCTCCAGGTTTTACATTTGTTCCTGGTTTGGCCACTGTCCCATTGATCATAATCCGGCCTTTTTCTGCCACTTCTTTTGCAACCGTTCGCCGTTTAATTAGTCTTGAAACTTTTAAAAATTTATCCAAACGCATCACTTGTGCCATTTTCATTCCACCTTTATTATTTTTTAATCAATCTGCGACTCAGTCCATAAAGCTTTGAACCAAATGGCAGATAAACAAAATCTTGAGCTTCTAACAATCGATATCGTAGAGTAAACAAAAGGAAAACAAGTCCCCCTAAAAGACTTCCTCCAATAGCTTGAACCGCACTTCCAAGGCGTGATTCAAATGGGATAAAAAGTTCCCAGCAGACTGGAATAACACACATGAAAAGAAGCGCTAATCCAAGTTTTAACAAAGTATGGAAATTTGTAAATCCCACTTCCAGATTCTGCTTCAAAGCATAGCCGCAAATAAGCAAAATGACAAGAAGTCCGACCGATGTGGAAATTGCGGCACCTAAAGTATCCCATTTTGGAACAAGCCACGAATTGAAAAGAATCTTCACTATGAGTCCAACGACAACAGCAACAGCCGGGACAGCAAGTTTACCGAAACCTTGAAGGATACTACTCACCATGATGATCAGCGAGCTGAGCAAAACAGCTGGGATGAACATTTGCAAGACAAAGGTGCCATCGCTTGTTTCAAATAGCATCTGGTTGAGCGGTCGCATAATGATGATCAAGCCGACCGTCTCGGCTCCCGAGAGAATCAAGGTGAGTTTTACGGCAAGCTTCACAGATCGCGCCAATTGTCTCCGCTCGTTTTTCACTCGTGCCGCCGTAATCATAGGAACAAGTGCAAGAGCGAGTCCAGATGAGAGCACAAGACCAAGCTGCAAAATTGGTTGCCCCCGATCATAAATCCCTTTAAGCGATTTTGCAGTGAATTCTGGGATGCCATTTTCTGCCATTAAGCGGTAAACTTGGAAGGAGTCTGCGAGCTGGAATAAAATGAGCATCGCACTAACGGTACAAATCGCTAGGCTTTGCCGCAAGAATTCTCGGCCGATCCCCTTCTTTTCAGTTCTGTTCGGGAAGGTGCCCCAAATTTTGAGTCCTCCCTCCGAAAGTCGTTTCTTGTAAAAGCGACGTAGCAAAAAGACGGCAACGAGCCCGCCAAACACGGCGCCGCTCATCGCAAAACTGGCGGTTTCAGATAGTGTTTCCCCAAGGCGAAGCGCGAGCCATGATCCGAGCAGGATGATGGATACGCGAATGATTTGTTCAACGGTCTGCGAAACAGCTGTCGGGCGCATATCTTCTTGTCCTTGAAAGTATCCACGTAAAAAAGCAAGCTGCGGAGTGAGCAAGAAAACTAGGCTAATAACTCGAATTGGACTAGAAAGCTCGCTATCTCCCATCAAATTCGCAAATAAACCTGCACCGAGAAATAGGATTCCAAACAAGCTAAAGCACAGCACTTTCAGCGTTCGATATACTGATTGTAAAATAATTCGTTGTTTGCGAAGATCCTGCTCTGCTTCTGCCATCATTTTAGATACCACAACTGGGAAACCGCCTAAAGCAAGTGTCATCGCAATTCCATAAATAGGATAGACTTGTTGAAAAATATAAAAACCAACGTCACCAACTAAGTTTTGGAACGGCACACGATAAACGGCACTTAAAATCTTGGAGACAAGCGAGGCGATTGTGAGCAGTAAAGCGCCATGCATTAAATTTTTAATTGAGCGTTCTACCATGCTTAACCGCCTTTCTCGCTTTCCCTCACCTAATTTTAGGCTTTTTCAGCGGGTTCCTCTTTTTTTACAGCTTTCTTCAATTTTTTGAGTAATTCTTTGATATTAAAAAGCCATTCTTGCAAGGTTTTATTTTGGATATTCATGGTAAGCTTTAGCGCCGCCCCGTCCATGCCAACGCCAATTGAACGACCAAATTCGCCTACAGCTTCCATCAGAACATCCCCGCGAACTTGTTTCGTTCCTTCGTCTGAATACATAAGAATGATTTTCTTACCTTCTTCTTTAATCACTTCAACGCCATCCAGAAGCGCGAGAATCCGAAGTTCAGTCACGCTGAATAAATACTCCACTTCTTCAGGGTATTCGCCAAAACGATCAATCATGTCGCTCCGAAGGGTCTCTAACTCTTCTTCATTTGTCACATTGCGGAATCGTTTATACATTTCAATTTTTTGCCGACTATCTGTGATGTAGTATTCCGGGATATACGCATCCAGTTGAATGTCAATTTCAACAGGCGCGGCTTCTTCTTTTTCTTCTTGAGGCATTCTTTCTTCAATAGCATCCTTCAACATTTGCGAATAAAGGTCAAACCCGACAGAATCAATAAAGCCATGTTGTTGAGCGCCAAGGATATTCCCCGCCCCACGAATGGACAAGTCACGCATCGCGATTTTAAATCCAGAACCAAGCTCTGTAAACTCTTTAATCGCTTGAAGCCGTTTTTCCGCCTCTTCTCGCAAGACTTTATCTTTTTTATACATGAAATACGCATAAGCGATCCGGTTCCAACGCCCAACGCGTCCTCGCAATTGATACAATTGCGAAAGTCCCATTCGATCAGCATCCTGCACAAAAAGGGTATTCACGTTTGGAATATCTACGCCAGTTTCGATGATGGTCGTTGTCACAAGCACATCGTATTCCCCTTCAAGGAAACTTAAAATAACGGATTCAAGCTCGGACTCTGTCATCTGTCCATGAGCTACGCCAACACGCGCATCTGGAACAAGCGCACTGATTTCATCTGCTTTTTTCAAAATGGTCTCAACTCGGTTATAGAGATAGTAAACCTGACCATCACGCGCAAGCTCGCGTTCGATAGCTTCACGTACTAAAACGTTATTCTGCTCGGTCACATATGTCTGAACTGGAAAACGGTTCGCTGGCGGTGTTTCAATCACAGACAAATCTCGCACACCAATCATTGACATATGCAAGGTCCGCGGAATTGGCGTCGCCGTGAGTGTAAGCACATCAATTTTAGATCTGATTTGTTTAATTTTTTCTTTATGTGTTACACCGAAGCGTTGCTCTTCATCAACCACTAGAAAACCTAAATCGCGGTATTTAACATCTTTCGAAAGCAAGCGGTGTGTGCCAACAACAATATCAATCGTCCCACTTGCAAGTCCTTTTATAGTTTCATTTTGTTCTTTTCTCGTTCTGAAACGGCTAAGCAAACCAACATTGATCGGGAAACCTTGAAATCGTTCTTTCATCGTTTCAAAATGCTGCTGGGCAAGTATCGTAGTTGGAACTAAAAATGCCACTTGTTTCCCGTCCATCATTGCTTTAAAAGCAGCTCGAAGCGCCACTTCCGTTTTTCCATAACCCACGTCTCCAACAAGCAACCGGTCCATCGGGCGAATTCGTTCCATGTCTTTTTTGATTTCCTTAATCGAACGGAGCTGGTCATCTGTTTCTTGGTACGGGAAGGAGTCTTCAAATTCCCGCTGCATGTCGCTATCTGGACTGAAAGCAAAGCCTTGTTCAGCTTCACGCTCTGCGTATAATTTAATCAAATCATCAGCAATATCTTGCACAGAAGCTTTCACTTTCGTCTTCACGCGCTTCCATTCGCTTCCGCCGAGTTTATTAAGTTTTGGTGCTTTCCCCTCTGCACCAACATACTTTTGCACAAGCTCAAGCTGTTCTACTGGAATAAACAGTTTATCTTCCCCTTGATAAACAAGCAACAAATAATCTTTATGGACGCCGCTAATTTCAAGTGTTTCCATACCAACATACCGAGCAATCCCGTGATTAACATGGACAACATAATCGCCAACTTTAAGTTCTGAATAGCTTTGAATTCGTTCCGCATTCGAAAGTTTTTGACGTTTTTTTGCTTTTTTCACTTGCTTGTTAAACAATTCCGTTTCGCTAATGATCGCAACTTTTGAAAGCGGCAGTTCAAAGCCATTTTGGAAGCTGCCAATCACAAATTGGATGACCCCATATTTGGGAACATCTTCCTCGCGTTTTAATACAACGCTTTCCATATCATAATCCGCAAGCGTCTGCTGCATTTTTTCCGCTCGTTCAAGGGTTGGCGCAAGAATCACGACCGCATAATTATTTTTATGCCAGCTCGTCACTTCAGTTTGTAATACGGACATCTGTCCGTGAAACTGCTGCATTTGTTTATAGACAAAGTTAGTTGTTTTTGAAACTCTAAGACTACCTTGAGTTTTCTGGAATAAAGTTAAATAAATTTTCGGAGAACGGTTTTCTTCCATTAAATCATGAAAATGGTGCCCAAGCTGCACGTCACGAACAGTTTCAAGTCGACTAAGCGTCTCTGTTTGCCACTCAGCTTCTTCGCGCTCTAACCCCTCATCTGTCTCTTGAATACGCGCAAATTCGTCTAAAACGAGCACAGTGTTTTCTGCCGCGTAATCAAATAGCGAAGCCGGGTCCGGGTAAGCTAACCCAATGTATTTAAAAAACAAATCTGGCTTGATACCTGAACGTAGCAATTCAAGATCCGTTTCGATATTGCTTACAAGCGCTTCTTTATCTTCCGGATTTTTCATATTAGAAAGCGTATCCGAGAGACCTTTTTCAAGTCGTTTCACAATATCTGGAAAATAAGCAGCTTCAAGCAAAATTTCTGTTGCAGGTAAAATTTGGAACTCTTCAATTTTATTTTGCGAACGTTGTGTTTCTACATCAAAGTAACGCAGTGAGTCAATCTCTGTATCAAACAGCTCAATTCGAATCGGGTATTCTTCTGTAATTGGGTACACATCAATGATACCACCACGAACGCTAAACTCACCCGGCGTATTGACCATGCCACTCATAGAGTATCCCATGGTAACAAGGCTTTCCTTCAACTGTTCCGGTTCGATTTCTTCACCTTGAACAAGACGAAGGTTATACTTTTCCCAAAGCGAAACAGGCGGAAGCAATTTCCTCAACCCTGAAACTGGTACAACAACAATTCCCGGGCGCTTTGAAAGCAAGAAATTAAGCGCTTCAACACGCTGTCCACGAAGTTCCGGACTCGATACGCTAAGCTCTGAGGAAATGAGTTCATCGGCCGGATATAAAAACAAACGATCACTATCCATTAGCGATAAAAGATCGTCATATAATTTTTGCGCATGATATAAATTATGTGTAATCAAAAGTACCGGACGCTTTGTCGCATTCTCAATGACACTTGCAAAAAGCGCACGTGCTGATCCTGAAAGTCCTGTAACAAGCTGAGATTCTTTTTTATTTGCAACCGCGCTTACAATATCGCGGATTTCTTTTTGGTCGTAGATTAGCTGTTTCAAGCCCTTCAAAACGATCCTCTCCTTCAATCCAATCTGGCTTCTTTCTTTTTCTGAAAATTCCTTCTTTCTGAAACGAGTAAGGCAGCATGCCAAGCGGGCATTCGGAAACCCGACCAAGCATGCTTAATTATAACGATTCATAACATCAATAAAGGGTAGCTTCACAGCATCTTCAATTGCATCCGCACTTTTTTTAATCGCAGCAATCATTTCCGGCTGCTCAACTTTACTAAAATCCCCTAATACATAGTGAATAATTTCACCGTGCTCCGGGCGATCAATCCCCACGCGTATCCGATCAAACGATTGCGTCTTCAAATGAGCAATCAACGACCGCATACCGTTATGCCCGCCAGCACTTCCTTTTTGCCGCAATCTAATTTTCCCGATTGGTAAGTCCAAATCGTCATAGACCACAACCAAATCTTCTATTTCAACATTATAATAATCCATCAACGGACGCACACACTCCCCAGAAGCATTCATGAAAGTTAACGGCTTCACAAGCATCACTTTTTCTCCATTAATAATCGGCGTACTGATCATTCCATTAAATTTCGTGCTTTTCCATGGTGTTTGAAAGCGAAAACTCAGTTCATCCACTACCATAAAACCTGCATTATGCCGTGTTCGTTCATATTTCTTCCCGGGATTACCGAGTCCTACAATCATCTTCATTGCTATTCTCCCCGCTCAATAAAACCACTTCACCTTGCGAACTGGTTTTCACTCTGTAATGATTATTTGTTTGATTATAACATGATTCTAGTGGTTTTTAAAGTTTCCGCCACTCCACAAAAAAAGCGCAACACCTTACGGCATCGCGCTTTTACTTTCATTTTTCAAACGTAGTTATTCAACCGGTTCCTCAGCAGTTCCATGAGTAGCCTCTGGTTCAGGAGCAGCTGTGTCTGCTTCCACTTCTTCTTCAACACGTGGCGCCGCAACCGTTACGATCGCTTCCTCACCATCTGTAATTACTTCATAATCGGAACCTGCCTCAAGATCACTAACAGCAAGCGAGTCCCCAATTTCAAGTTTCGAAATGTCGACTTCAATTGATTCTGGAAGTTTGTCTGGTGTTGCTTTCACATTTACTTCATATAGAACTTGCTGCAATACGCCGCCAGCTTTCACACCAACAGATTCACCAACAAGGTCAATCCGAACCTCAGCTTCTACTTCTTCGCTCATATTAACAGCAAGGAAATCAACGTGAATAACTTCATCTTTAATAGGATCTTTTTGATATTGATGTAGCAGCACATTAAATTTTGAGCCACCAACATTTACAGCGAATACTGCGTTCTTTCCGTGTTCACGTACCGCTTTGATTAATTCAAGTCCATCAACCGAAACAGGAACGTTTTCAGTTTTATAACCATAAATAATCGCTGGGATACGTCCAGATTCACGTACTTCTGTCACTTGTGAATGCGGTTTCGTATCTCTTTTTTGAACTTCTAATGTCGTTGCCATAAAAAATCCACTCCACTCATTCAATTTGTATTCTTTAACAACTAAAGTTTACCCCACTTGTTTGTTTTTAAACAAAATGTTTATCTTCCCATAATTAATGGTAAACAAAAACTAGAGTGAAACTTTGTTATTACTCTTCTATTGTATCGCAATTTTTCGAGCTCTCAAAATTTTTCGCATCATTATTTGGAATGAAAAGGATTACAAACTGTATTATAGCGCTTACAAAATTTCATTAGTACAAATTTCCAAATTAAGGACGTTCATAGTTTCACAAACTGTAATAAAATGTTATACTGTGTTAGTAAAAAGTTTTCTAAGGAGGAAGTTGTATGATTAAAGACCACCAAAAAATTATTTTGATTGGTGATGGCGCTGTGGGTTCTAGCTATGCATTTGCGTGCGTTAACCTTGGAATTGGACAAGAATTTGGTATCATCGACATCGATAAAGATAGAACGATTGGAGATGCAATTGACCTTAGCCACGCTGTCCCGTTTTCTACACCAAAGAAAATCTATTCCGCTAATTATAGCGATTGCGGCGATGCCGATCTAATTGTTATCACAGCAGGTACTGCACAAAAACCTGGTGAAACTCGTCTTGACCTAGTAAACCGTAATATCAAAATTATGAAAGGAATTATCGACGAAGTCATGGCGAGCGGTTTTGATGGGATCTTCCTAATTGCATCAAACCCTGTTGATGTATTAACTTACGCAACTTGGAAATTCTCCGGACTTCCAAAAGAACGTGTTATCGGTTCCGGAACAAGTTTAGATACAGCTCGTTTCCGCTCTTCAATTGCTGACTATGTAAAAGTGGACGCTCGAAATGTGCACGGATATATTCTCGGGGAACACGGCGACACTGAATTCCCAGCTTGGAGCCATACAACTGTTGGTGGACTTCCAATCTCCGAATGGATTAAAGAAGACGAACAAGGAGCGATGAACACGATTTTCGAAAGTGTTCGTGATGCTGCCTACGAAATTATTAACAAAAAAGGCGCTACATTCTACGGAATCGCCGCTGCACTCGCACGTATCACACAAGCCATTTTAAACAACGAAAATGCTATCTTACCTCTTTCTGTCTATCTAGATGGTCACTATAATTTAAACGATATCTATATCGGCGCTCCAGCTGTTGTTAACCGCCGTGGTGTTCGCCATATCGTTGAAATGAAATTAACTGAAGAAGAACAAGCAAAAATGAAAGCTTCTGCAGATACACTGAAAAAAGTGCTTGACGACGCAATGAAAGAACTCTAAGTTTGATCCATACAAAAACAGGTCGAAAATTTCGGCCTGTTTTTTTGCATCTATCATTAATAAAGATAAAGACGTTCTTATTTTTTCTTCTTAAATTTAGACTGGAAAGCTCGTTTAATGACATCAAAGAAGCTTTGCGAAGGAACCATATTAGCCGGATCGACATATACGCGAATCGCACGAAGTACGAGCTTTGGTTTCTTAGCCGAAAAAGTATAGGTCCCATTGCGTTTTGTTTTAATCGCAAAGCGCGGAATCCATTTTCCTCTAAGCATCACTGAAACGATGACTTGATCCACTTCTTCCCAAGGGATTTGAATAAACTTGCGCACATCTCGAGAATTAAAAAACTCAAATCCTTTGTCGCCAATCATGATTTTCCCATAATCTGTCAGTCCAGTAAACGCAGTAGCATCCTCCGTTAAGTCGACTTTCGTATTGATCGATTGAACCAATTAGCCTCGCTCCATTTCTTATTATTTATTTCATTTAATTATACGTTTCTTTCTTCAAGAAGCCAATAAAAAAGCGGCTGATGCAACTAATCACCAACCGCTCAAAGCAAGCTTCTACATTTTCCAAGCAGAATACCCGCCGAAAGTTTCTTATAGAAGTCCGATTACGTGTCCACCAATACCGACAACGAATAGACCAAGGATAATGATGATCGGGCTGACTTTCTTTCTAAGCAACCACATACATAAGAATGTAAGAAGTAGCGGAACAAGTCCAGGAATCAAATTATCCAAGTTATCTTGTAAAGTTGTAACTTTGACCCTTGTAAGTGATAAACCAGCATCTTGCTGTTCAAGGGCTTTTTGAATTCCTGCGGCACCTTTTGGAAGTTTATCCCAATCAATATACGCACCATCATCTAATTTAACTTTAGAGATAACCGGCATAAACTTGATCGAAACCCACCTTTCAACAAGCCCGGCGAGCACAAACATACCAAGTATCGATGCACCTTTTGTAATATTTTGCAGCAAACCACCAGAAAGGTCTTCTGTAATTTTAGAACCAGCTTTATAAGCAAATTCTTGTGTATACCACATGAAGCCCCAACGGATAATATTCCATGCAACGAAGAAAATGATTGGTCCAAGGATATTTCCACTCATAGCAAGTGAAGCTCCTAGCGCACCAAGCATTGGACGAACAGTAAACCAGAACACAGGATCACCAACACCTGCAAGTGGTCCCATCATACCTACTTTAACCCCTTGAATTGCTACATCATCAACTGGAGCACCTTTCGCACGATCTTCTTCCAGTGCTAGTGTTACCCCAAGAATAGGAGAAGCAATGTATGGGTGAGTATTAAAAAATTCAAGGTGACGTTTTAACGCCGCAGAACGATCTTCTTTTGATTTATATAATTTTTTAATTGCTGGAATCATCGAGAATGCCCAGCCGCCATTTTGCATACGTTCGTAGTTCCAAGAACCTTGGATAAACGTTGAACGCCAAGCGACTTTCAGACGATCTCGTTTCGTTAATTCAATTTTTTCTTCTGCCATTTTCTTTTCCTCCTTTTTTCCAGATTAATAATCGTTTAGTATATCGCCAAGCGGATCATTGGAACTGCTTCCGCCGCCTCCACCGCCATTTGAGTTTCCACCCATTTTGGAAAGTTGCAGATAGATAAGCGCAAGCGCAACACCGATTGCTCCTAGCGCGATAAGTGTAAGTTCGGAAATCGCAGCGAGGACGAAACCAAGGATGAAGAATGGCCAAACTTCTTTTGTTGCCATCATGTTAATAACAAGTGCATAACCAACGGCTACGACCATTCCCCCACCGATTGCCATACCATCTGTTAACCAAGCTGGCATTGATTCTAGGAATGATTGCACTGTATGTGCTGGAATGAAAAGAAGTGCTGCTGCAGGAATTGCAATACGTAAACCTTGCATACAAACCGCTCCAATGTGAAGCCATTCAATCCTACGAATGTTCCCTTTTTCTGCCGCACCGTCCATCAAGTGAACGATCGGAACAGCTAGCGTACGAACGATCATTGTTAAGAAAAGACCTGCTACTGCAAGTGGAATTGCAATAGCAATCGCTGAAGGAATCCCACTAACACCTTGTCCGCCTAATACTAAAATAATTGCTGATGCAACGGACGCAAGTGCAGCATCGGGAGCTACAGCTGCACCAATGTTTGCCCAACCAAGCGCGATCATTTGAAGAGTTCCCCCAAGAATGATTCCCGCTGTTAAGTTACCAGTTACTAAACCGATTAACGTACATGCCACAAGCGGTTGATGGAATTGAAATTCATCCAAAATCCCTTCAATCCCCGCAAGAAAGGCAACAACTATTACTAAAATCATTGATATTATAGTCATAATTGACCTCCTACTTTTTTATTTACGTTACTTCTATTGTTTTTTTAATTCTGCTTCTGCTTTTTTCAAAAGTTCATCAATGTTTCCACGTGAATCATTTGGAACTTTACGAACATCGAATTTAACACCTTTTTCTTTCAGTTTCTCGAAAGCATCGACGTCTTCTTGTCCCATCGAAAGAACCTTACTTACAACGACTTTCCCAACAGAGTGCGCAAGCGAGCCAACGTTCACTTCTCCAATGTCAACGCCACCTTCGACAACACGTAACACATCTTCAGGATTTTCAAATAATAAGAGTGCTTTCGTATTTCCAAAACGTGGATCTTTTGCAATTTCGATCATCTTATTAATTGGAATAACATTCGCTTTAACACCTGGAGGTGCAGCTTGTTCAATTAGTTTTTTACGAAGATCATCTTTTGAAACCGCATCTGATACAACAATGATTCGGTTTGGAAGTGTTGATTTTGTCCAAGCTGTTGCCACTTGACCGTGAAGCAAGCGAGAGTCAATTCGCGCTAAAACAAACTTGATTTTTCCGTCGCCAACAACCGTTCCAGGCGCAAGTGCTTCTTTTGGTTGTGCATCAGCTGGAGCTCCTCCTGCTGTTTCTTGTTTCGGTTCAAGTTCTTCCGGTTTGATACGGATACCTTCTTTACCAGTTTCGATAATATGTGCAGCAATTTCTTGCGCTGATTCCATTGTAAAACGGGAAGCATATGCTTCGATCAGCATCGGAAGGTTAAGCCCTGCCACGATTGCCCATTTATCTTTGTGGTCTTCAAATAGGTTATTTGCTTGGTTAAATGGAGTACCACCCCAAAGATCGACTAAGAATAGTACTTCATCTTGATTATCAAAGCTAGAAATGGCTTCTTCCATTTTCGCTCTAACATCATCTGGTCCTTCATTCGGCATCAAAGTAATCGCTTTAACATTTTCTTGTTCTCCGAAAATCATGGAACCAGATTGTAAGATCCCTGCAGCAAATTCCCCATGGGTCGCGAGGATAATTCCTACCATTTTTTTACCTCCTAAATAGTTTAATTTTTTCCAAACAGGCGAGCTAAGTTAGTTTCAGATAGCTTCCTGCTCAGAAGACGGCTCTCCCTTTTTCAACCGCCCCCCTTCAAGTTTTCAAATCCTTCTACTAAAGCTACGCAATAAAAAGTTTTACCGCTTCCATTTTCATCGCAACTTCGCCTAAATATTATATTGCAAGTTCCGTGCCAACTTAGTGTATTAAAAATAGAATTCCTTTATATCAGCCATTTTTAATGATTTTTCAAACTAGAAACTGTTAGTGTATCATAAATCAATACGGTATCGCTTCTCAAATTTCAGTGTATTATTTTACAAATTAGTGTAGCCTCTCTCCTTTTTCCCGCAAAAATATAGTTTCTCCTTTCCGTTTGCATTTGCATCTTTGTTACTCAAAAAGTAACAGGTTACAATCTTTTTTCCTTCGTTTTTAAAGCTTTAAAAAGCATTTCCAAACAAACTTGCATATACTATGATGTTGCTGTGGCAAAGAAATACTCGAGTATGCCCGTGTGATTCCCAAACTTACTTTTGAGGTGAAACTAATGATTAAAAAAAGAGACTACATTGATACGAACGATTTTACAAAAGAAGAGATAGTGTATTTAATTGATTTGGCATTAAAACTAAAAGAAGCAATTAAAAGTGGCTATTATCCCCCTATTTTACGCAATAAATCACTTGGTATGATTTTCGAGCAATCTTCAACGCGGACTCGTGTATCTTTTGAAACTGCGATGACTCAACTTGGTGGTCACGCTCAGTACCTCGCTCCTGGTCAAATCCAGCTCGGCGGACACGAAAGCGTCGGCGATACAGCGCGCGTTTTATCACGCCTAGTGGATATTTTAATGGCACGTGTTGAACGTCACGATACAGTCGTCGCACTTGCCAACGATGCAACTATTCCTGTCATTAACGGAATGAGTGATTACAACCACCCTACGCAAGAACTCGGGGATGCGATTACAATGATTGAACATCTTCCTGAAGGTAAACGAATTGAAGACTGCAAAATCGTCTTTGTCGGCGATGCTACACAAGTTTGTGCTTCAACTATGTTCATGGCTACAAAACTTGGAATGGACTTTGTTCAATTTGGACCAAAAGGATTTCAACTTAAAGAACATCACTTAGAAATCGGTCGTAAAAACTGTGCAATTTCTGGCGGAAGTGTTTTAGTAACAGAAGATGCTGATGAAGCACTTAAAGATGCTGATTTCATTTATACAGATGTGTGGTACGGACTTTATGAAGCTGAACTTTCCGAAGAAGAAAGAATGAACGTGTTCTATCCCAAATATCAAGTCAATATAGATCTAGTGAAAAAAGCTGCGCCACATGTCAAATTTATGCACTGTTTACCAGCAACACGTGGCGAAGAAGTAACCGATGAAGTTCTTGACGCACCTTTTTCAGTTGTACTTGACGAAGCTGAAAACCGCTTAACCGCAATGCGCTCACTTCTCGTTTATTTCCTTAAACCTTATCTAAACTATGCGGAAGAAGCTACTTGCACAAAATTCGATGCTGACATCCAACAACTACTCAGGAACTATGTTGACTGAGTATAACTAAATAACCATCCAGGAAGAAGGAGCTTTTCCTTCTTCCCACTTAAAAGAGGAAGTGGTTTTTTTGAAAAAGAAAAAGTTTCGCTTGTTTGATGCAGTTCTCATGGCTGTCTGCGTTATCTTAGTCGTTGAATCCGCTGCCCCAGCAGCCGCTATTGGCTCTTCCCAATTTTTCTGGTGGATCGCCTTGCTCATTTTGTTTTTCCTCCCTTACGGACTCATATCCGCGGAGCTCGGAACTACCTATGATGATGAGGGCGGAATTTACGACTGGGTGAAACGTGCATTTGGAAACAGATGGGGCAGCCGTGTTGCTTGGCTTTACTGGATTAATTATCCAATTTGGATGGCAAGTCTCGCCGTGCTATTCATGGAAGTAGCTACACAAATTTTCAAGCTACATCTAAGCACGCCTATCTCTATCCTCATCCAACTACTATTTATTTGGCTCGTTGTGCTCATCAGTTGTTATCCAGTCAGCGACAGTAAATGGATTTTGAATTTAGCAGCTTTTTGCAAAGTCTTCATCATGTTGAGCCTTGGTATTTTAGGCATTTATTTTGCTGTCACAAAAGGACTTGCTAACGACTTTTCTGGAAAGGCACTCTTACCAAGTTTCGACTTGAATAGTTTGTCTTTCATCTCGATTATCTTATTTAATTTTCTTGGATTCGAAGTTGTCACAACACTTGCAGGTGACATGGAAAATCCAAAAAAACAAATTCCACAGGCCATTATCATCGGTGGTATTTTAATTGCTTTCTTTTACTTGTTCGCAGCATTCGGTATGGGAGCTGCAATCCCAACTTCGCAATTATCGACATCCGGTGGTATGATCGATAGCTTTATCATGCTAGTCGGCAAGCTAAATCCGTTTGTCATTATCATTGGCATCATGTTTATGTACACATTAATCGCCAATCTTATATCTTGGGCACTTGGCGTGAACTACGTTGCCATGTACGCTGCTAAAAACCACGATTTACCACGTGTATTTGGTGTCCAAAACAAGAAAAACGAAATGCCCATCGGCGCAAGCATTTTAAATGGTATCGTCGCTTCTGCGCTCGTTATTGTTGCACCGCTTATCCCAAATGAAAACATTTTCTGGGCGTTCTTTGCGCTAAATGTGGTAGCGCTTCTTGCTTCCTACATTATGATGTTTCCAGCTTTCTTAAAACTACGGAAAATCGATCCAGACAGACCGCGCCCATTTAAAGTATTTGGCGGAAAAATACTCTTACACTTGTTTACCTATATCCCTGTTGTACTCCTTGTGATTACACTTATCTTTTCGGCTGTACCACTAAATGGTTCCGCGGCTGAATTGAACGAAAAAGTCCCTATTCTAATCGGCGCTATAGCCGCCTTTATTATTGGGGAAATTTGTATTCACATGGCAGGTAAACAAAAGAAAAACAGAAAGGATGAAAAAGATTGAAAACTTTAGATAGTTCCCCTAGAAAAGATGGATTCAGAATGCCTGGCGAGTTTGAAGAACATCGTGGTTGCTACTTGCTATGGCCTGAACGTCCCGACAACTGGCGTAACGGAGCCAAACCTGCACAAGATGCTTTTACAGCCGTAGCAACTGCTATTGCAAAATTTGAACCTGTTACTGTAGGCGTTTCTTCAGCTCAATATAGCAACGCACGCCACATGCTTCCAGATTATGTACAAACCGTTGAAATCGATAACAATGATTCATGGATGCGTGATTGTGGCCCTACTTTTGTAAAAAATGATCAGGATGAAATCCGCGCCGTTGACTGGACTTTTAACGCTTGGGGAGGGCTTGTTGACGGACTTTATTTCCCTTGGGACAAAGATGATCAAGTCGCTCAAAAAGTCGCCGAACTTGAATCTGCCGATCGCTATCGTTTGGAAAATTTTGTTCTTGAAGGTGGTTCTATCCACGTTGATGGTGAAGGAACACTAATTACAACGGAAGAATGTCTACTTTCCGAAGGACGCAACCCTGAACTTTCAAAAGCTCAAATTGAACAAATCTTAAAAGAGTACTTAAATCTTGAAAAAATAATCTGGTTGAAACACGGAATCTATTTGGATGAAACGAACGGTCACGTGGATAACATCTTGAATTATGTTGCTCCTGGTGAAGTGGCACTTGCTTGGACTGAGGACAAGTCAGATCCACAGTATAAAATTTCAAAGGAATGTCTTGATATTTTAGAGAGCGAAACGGATGCAAAGGGACGCAAACTAAAAGTACACAAGCTGCAAGTTCCAAAACCAATTTTAATTACAGAAGAAGAGAGCCGCGGTGTTGATGCTGTTGATGGAACACTTCCACGTGAAGCAGGTGACCGCCTCGCAGCAAGCTATATCAATTATTATTCAGCAAACGGAGGGATAGTTTTTCCTTTGTTTGGTGACCCAAATGATGACTTAGCACGCGAAATGCTTATAAAACTATATCCTGACCGTGAAGTTGTTGGTGTTCCTGCACGCGAAATCTTACTTGGCGGCGGAAATATTCACTGTATCACTCAACAAGTTCCTAAAGGATGATTGCGAGGGAGTATTTATGAAAAACAGAAAGGTTGTTGTGGCACTCGGCGGCAATGCTATTCTTTCAGACGACGCCAGCGCTCACGCACAAAAAAAAGCTTTAGACCAAACCGCGGAACATCTTGTTCAATTTGTTGCAAATGGCGATGAGTTAATTGTCTCTCATGGCAACGGTCCTCAAGTAGGCAACTTACTCATCCAGCAACAAGAAAGTAACTCTGTTAAAAACCCTGCCATGCCTCTTGATTCTTGCGTTGCAATGACTCAAGGTAGCATTGGTTATTGGTTGCAAAATTCACTTGATAACGCTTTTGCGAAACGTAAAATGGCAAAAGAAACTGTATCCCTTGTTACGCAAGTTATCGTAAGTAAAGATGATCCTGCGTTTTCTCGTCCGACAAAACCCATCGGTCCATTTCTTTCAAAAGAAGAAGCCGAAGCTGAAGAGAAAAAAACGGGTGCAACCTTTATAGAGGATGCTGGGCGAGGTTATCGTAAAGTTGTACCTTCTCCCAAACCGCTTTATATCAAAGAACACGAAGCGATTAGCAAATTAGTGGAAAGCGGTGTTGTCACGGTATCTGCTGGTGGCGGAGGGATTTCTGTTATTGAAAAAAACGGAGAATTTACAGGCGTCGAAGCCGTTATCGATAAAGATTTTGCTTCACTACGTCTTGCCGAAATGGTTGAAGCTAACTTGTTCGTCATCTTAACAGGCGTTGATCATGTTTTTGTGAATTTCAACCAACCGAATCAAGAAAAATTAGAACAGGTCACAGTTTCCGAACTGGAAAAATGGAAGGCAGAAAAGCAATTTGCAGAAGGGAGTATGCTTCCAAAAATCGAAGCAGCCATTGAATTTGTCAAAAGCCGTCCCGAAAGCCGCGCTGTCATCACTTCCCTAGAAAATATCGAGAATTTCCTTCAAAACGGATCAGGAACTGTAATCACCGCAGATTGATAAAAGAAAAAGCGAAACTTCGGCTTTCCACAAGCCAAGGTTTCGCTTTTTCGTTGCTGTAGGATAGTTTATTGAACCCTAATTATATGGTACAATTTACGGGTAATCGTTCAATATATCACATGGAAAGGATGGAATTTATGGACTTTTTCGAAATTGCTAGCCAATCCATCACTAACTTAACAAGAAACGAACGAATCTTATTCGACTACGTTGTTAAGAACATGAAACGTATCAAAAACCAAAGCATTCGCGAAGTTTCAGCAGAATGTTTTGTTTCTACTACAACATTTCTGCGTTTCGTACGCAAACTCGGATTCACTGGTTATAGCGAATTTACAACCGTTTTAAAATTTACCGAGTCTAGGAAACCTGATATCCAGTCGCCTCCTTTTGTCGTTAAGCAAAAGGATTACCGAGAAGAATATTTAAAGAATATCATTGAATCCGTTCGTGTACTTGAGCCAAGTAAATTAGAACAAATCACATCGAAACTTGAGCAAAAACCACGAATTTACTTTTTTGCAAAAGGTTTGAGCAAACATGCTGCCGAATATGTAAAATACCTCTATACAATGAATGGTTTTTTAGTCGAGTTTCCTGAAGATTATCAGTATCGTCAAGCAATCCTACCACATATTGGTGCTGAAGACATGGTTTTTATTTTAACTTATGCCGGACACGATATAGAACTTGTCCAAACCGTACAGCGTCTTAAAGCAAGGAAAAACTCCCCTCTACTCATTTCCATAACTTGTGCCGATAACAACATCATTCAGAATATGAGCGACATCAATTTATATATTTTTACAGATGAGATCGAAATCAACCATCTCGATATCACTTCACGAATTTCAACAATCGCAATTATGGAATTGATTTTATATCAATATATGGAAAATATGAATCAGCAAGTCCTTCAACCCAATGGCCAAAACGAGAATCTTTTTTGACGAATAGTCAAATTCCAAGTAAACTTGAAGAAAAGGAGGTTTTTCGATGATTACAACAACTTCTCCCAATATTGAAGGTAAACAAGTCGTTGAATACAAAAAAATTGTTTTCGGTGAAGTTATCACGGGTGTTAATTTTATGAAAGATATTGGAGCTGGTTTAAGAAACTTTTTCGGCGGGCGTTCTGAAGGCTACGAACAAGAGCTTATTAACGCGCGCGAAGAAGCAATTGCTGAAATGGAAGCGCGCGCAACTGATATTGGTGCAAATGCCATCATCAGCGTCGATATCGATTATGAAGTGCTTGGAGCTGATAACGGCATGTTAATGGTCACTGTTTCTGGAACAGCAGTTGTGGTCGCTTAACCTTCTCTAAAATTCAAAAAACCTTGATTTTTTCATGCTGAATGAAGAAATCAAGGTTTTTTAATGAATCCATCTTCTATAGAAGCTTAGCCCAAAAAACAACTATGTGATTCAACCACTATCTCTACTTAATAGTTAAAGCGGTGCATCACGTAAAGTCCAAGTAATTTCTCCTTGATAGGCTTCTTGCAAAGCTTCACCTTGTTTAATCTCTAAAATTAAACCGTTCCCTTTATTCCATGTCTTAGAAATATCAAGCGGCTCTTTGCGCCCAGTGTAGCCTCCATTTTCTAAAATTTGGAGACCATTTGATAATGGCCGTTTTTCACCACCAGAAAGATAAAACAATTTCCCTAATGTTTTTTTACTCACCTTACCAGTTATAGGCTTGCTCACTGTAGCCCCTAATTCCCATTTTCCAAAGTAGCGTGTTTCTTGCACTGCTAGATTACTGATTGTTTTCTTCACTGGTACATCTTGAAGAGCAGAACTAATCAAAACCGTTCCAAAGTCTATGCTTTGTGGTACGTTCGTCAATTGTAAGTCTCCGGTTTTAACTTCGACAGGAACTGTAACAATTCCCTGTACATGTGTAAGTTCACTTTCAACAACTACATCAACTGAAGTGCTTCCAAGTTGCTCAAATTTCCTAGGTTCTTTAATCGCCACTGCCTTAATCTTATCTTGCGGTAAAATACTTTTCAAATCTGTTACTAGATCATCAGGATTCAATTCATCCGAACTTGAATGAAGAGACACAACCTGAGAAATTGGCGTTCCTGTTGGAGGCGGCATCTTAACTAAGGTTTCCCCTTTTACTTTCATATCTGGTTGGTCACTGTTTGCTACTTCAATAGGGATATGAAAAAAACCATCCGATTGAAAAGTATTAATTAAATCAGGAGCATCTGTATTCAAATCAAAACTTCCAGTAATAGAAAGTTGATTATTTGTAAGCTGTGACAAAACAGACTTATTGACCGTTATACTAATTGTACCCGTACTCGCATCTGAACTCCTACTTACTTGTACGCCCCTTTGGTCTTTATCTTTAACTTGAATAGAATATAACGAATTTGCTTTCACTAGATCTCCCATACTAAAATCGACCGAGAAAGCATTCGGATAAAAGGATGAATTTTGGGCAACTAACGTCTGATCAATGTTAAAATTAGCCTTTACCGTTTTTTCATTTTTCTCTACTTTAGTGGATGGAGGCGCATAAGGAATCTGCATAACCATATCGCTACTGGAAGCCGAAAATAGCTTATGATAGGATAAATAATCCACATATCTTACATAAGGAACAATATCACCATTATTATCTTGTAAACTAGCAGAAAGAAACAAATGCTGAGTAGAGTTATAAAGAATATTATAATCCATATTCGACCATTCTTTTCCCAATAATTGATAATTCTCACCAGAAACATCTAAAAACGAGCTTCCAGCCCCAGTCCCTGACAAAGATGCATCTCTAACAAGAACATTTGAGATACCAGACCGATCAGATAGCAAAGTAACAACATTTCGATTCTTTCCATCACTTAATTGTGACATTTTAATTTTCATTGGCAACAATATGTCAAGTCCAGGATCTTGTATTTCATTTCCATTTGCATCCTCAACCCAAATCTCAAGTTCAAATTTTAATGGGTCACCACTCCGCCCTACACTCATCGGAAATTTATTAAACACATCCATAGTCACCTTGGTAGAAAGAATTCTAATTGCTAGTACACAAGGCTCTCCCTGATGAAAGCCCACATTTTTGACTTTTATAATTGTTCCAGGAGCATATTCACTATTGATAGAAGGAAATCTTTCTGGAGCCCCATTTTTAATAATATCGTTAGATGACTGTTTCCCATAATAAATAAGCGGGATAATTTCTTTTGATTTCTTAACAGCTTTCCCCGATACGTAATTCCCCTTGGCATCCATGATAGTTCCATAAGGCGATTGATCGAAAGGGGTAAGATTATCAAATGCAGAGTCTATCGTCCGGTTAGAAAATTGACTACTTTTCACTTCTTTTTGCTCATTTTGAACTAAAACAGAGGCCGTATTTGAAACATGATGCGCCTCATCAAACGCTTGCAAAGTTACCGTTCCTGGTTTAGAAGACAAGAAGCTAAGTATAGTTTCATGCTCTCCGCCATTTTTCCACTCTATCACTAACTGATTATTTACGGAGTCATTTTTTATAGTGGCATCCCCTTGCTTTTGTTCTTGATAGACTAATCCGTCTTTCAAAGGAATAACAATTTTATTTGAAGTATTCGTCTTATCTTTTACAGTGATTTCAAATGAAGAATTCGCTGTTATTTTATCAACATTTGAAGATACAGCTAAGGAATCAAATGAATCATTTTCAGCAAAAACCTGGGAAAAACTCAATAATAATATGCCAATTGCAAGTAGACTTATACAACCGACTAATACATCTAGCCATTTTCTCACAATTCTTCCCCCTTTTCTCCATCTCCAGTTGAAACTTTCTTAGAATAACCTACTACTTCTACCACTTTAATCAAAAAAAATATAAAATTATAGATACTTTGTTCCAATATAGCTAAGATATTTCGACTTTTCTATGAACTAATGTTCATTAAATATAGAATTCCTCTATCAATAAATTCGTCACAATGAGGCCATACATTGGCGGGAAACTGTTACTGGGCTATAAACTCCTTCACTTGATCATACTCTTACTCCTATATTTATTTTGTATAAAAAAAGGAAATCAAATGACATAAAAAAAGCTATAAACAAAGTTTTAACAACTTTGTTTATAGCTTTTCAATCGGTTAAACCCCTTTTTATTATTCAAACAATGAGCTCACAGATTCATTTTCATGAACACGAACGATTGCTTCACCTAGTAATGGTGCAACCGAAAGTTGTTCCATTTTATCAATCCATTTATCTTCCGGCATCGCAATTGAATTTGTCACAACTAGTTTCTCGATCGGAGAATCACTAATACGCTCCATCGCCGGCCCAGAAAGAACCGGATGCGTGCAAGATGCGAAGACGCGTGTTGCGCCGCTTTCTCGAAGCGCATTCGCCGCAAGCGTGATTGTTCCTGCTGTATCAATAATATCGTCAATCAAGATGCAAACTTTGCCTTCCACGTTACCAACAATGTTCATGACTTCTGCCACATTCGGACGTGGACGACGTTTATCAATAATTGCAATTGGTGCTTTCAAACGATCAGCCATTTTCCGCGCACGCGTAACACCACCATGATCAGGTGACACAACAACAATATCTTCACTTGCTAATCCAAGATTACTGAAATAATCACTTAGCAGACGAACCGCGTTTAAGTGGTCGATTGGAATATCAAAAAAGCCTTGAATTTGCGGCGCATGCATATCAAGTGTAATCATTCTCGTCGCTCCAGCCGTTTCAATCAAGTTTGCTACTAATTTAGCTGTAATCGGTTCACGGCTTCTTGCCTTACGATCTTGACGAGCATAGCCATAATAAGGCATTACAATATTAATTGTTGCCGCTGAAGCCCGTTTTAATGCGTCAATCATGATAAGGAGCTCCATCAAATTTTGATTCACAGGATAACTCGTCGATTGAACCACATAAACGTGACAGCCACGGATACTTTCCTCAATATTGATTTGAATTTCACCATCGCTGAAATGCGTAACACTTGATTTCCCTAGTTCGATCCCTACTTCTTTCGCAATTTCTTCCGCTAACGCGCGATTCGAGTTTAGTGCAAAAATTTTCAACTTTGGATCAAAATAATCGTTTGACATAATCAGCCTCCACTAATTTATAAAATGATAAATGAATTTTATTCTCTCGGCTAGAAACCGGGACTCCCTTTTCTTACTTATCGTGCTTAGCGCGAATCTTTTTTACATAGCCCGCTTTGTTTACCTGACGCGCTCTTCCTATCGCAAGTGCGTCTTCTGGCACATCATCAGTAATCGTAGAACCAGCCGCAATATACGTATTATCAGCTATTTCAACTGGCGCAACGAGATTCGAATTACATCCAACAAATACATTGTCACCAATTTTTGTTTTAAATTTATTGAAGCCATCGTAGTTTACCGTAATCGTTCCGCAACCCACATTAACATTCTTACCGACTTCCGCATCACCCATATAAATAAAGTGTGGTAATTTCGTTCCTTCATCAATCACAGCATTTTTCGTCTCTACGTAGTTCCCGATTTTCACACCCGCTTTAATTTCAGAATCTGGACGAAGATGCGCAAATGGTCCGATTGCAACGTCGTCTCCCACTTTGCTGTCTTCAATTTCAGAACTGCGCACGTGCACACGGTCGCCAATTTCTGCACGATCAAAAACACAGCCATTCGAAATGACACAGTCACTTCCAATTTTTGTCTTCCCACGTAGCGTGACATTGGCCTCAATCACAGTATCCTGCCCAATTTCAACGTCAACATCAATGTAAGTACTTGCTGGATCAACGAGCGTTACACCATTTCTCATATGGCGTTCATTGATCCGGTGACGCATTAAACGTGCCGCTTCAGCAAGCGCCACACGATCATTAACACCAAGCGACTCTTCAAAATTCGCCATCCGATAAGCTGCTACCACTTCGTCTTCATCTTTTAAAATCTTGATCACATCTGGCAAGTAATATTCGCCCTGTGCATTATCATTAGACACCTTAGAAAGTGCATTAAATAGCGCACGATTATCAAAACAATAAGTTCCTGTATTGATTTCCTGTACGCGTTGCTCTTTTTCTGTTGCATCTTTTTGTTCAACAATCTTCTCGACAATGCCAAGATCATCACGAATAATCCGCCCATAACCTGATGGATTATCAAGTGTTGTTGTTAAAATAGTGGCTTTTGCACGTTTTTCGCTGTGATATTTCACAAGCGCCCCAATTGTTTCACTTTCAATTAGCGGTGTATCCCCACAAACAACAATGGTTGTACCCTCTAAATCAGCAAGAAGCTCCTTTGCTTGTAAAACAGCATGCGCCGTTCCAAGTTGCTCTTCTTGTTTCACAAATTCACTTTTTCCTTCTAAATGCGTACGAACATCTTCCGCACCATGACCTACAATCGTCACGATTTTATCAACATTTAAACGACCAATTTGATCCACTACATGTTCAACCATCGGCTTACCACATACTGGATGCAAAACTTTATAGAGTTTTGATTTCATTCGTGTTCCTTGACCTGCTGCTAAAACAACAGCATACTGTTTTGTCATCTTTACAGAACCCCCAATTATCACTAATCTACCACTATGAATCATACCGTAAAATCACGTTTTTTTCAAGAAACCCCGGAAGGGCTCTTAGTCACACAAAAAAGCCTTCCAACTCGCGGAAAGCATAGTCAATTTGATTTTGTTCTTGTTTGATGCCTTGTAAAAAATGGAAATTTCGCTTTTGTTTTCTCAAAAGAAGTTTTTTCATCGTTCAATTTCATTTTCTGGAACATCCCCAACATCAGAACCTCATTTCAACAATTTTCTCCATTATAACATAGCTAGTTAGCTAAAAAAAGGGCGAAACAAAAAAGGACTACCGCATCAAACAGGCGGTAGTCCTGGCATTTTATTATTTTATTCAGCAGATTCCGGATCGGATTCTTCCGATACAGCATTCGCTTCTTCTTCACCAACACGTTCGTATTCCGCAAGAACAACATCTTGAATTTTACCACGTGTATCCGAATTAATTGGATGTGCAATATCACGGAATTCCCCATCAACACCGCGTTTGCTTGGCATTGCGACAAAAAGACCGTTGTTTCCATCGATGACGCGAATGTCATGTACGACAAATTCCTCATCTAACGTAATTGAAGCAATCGCTCTCATTCTTCCGTCAGTTTCTACTCGACGAAGTCTAACATCTGTTACTTGCATTCTCGTCACTCCTTATCCCTAATGCCCTTAACCCAAGATGCGGTTTCCGATTTTTTCATCAGGTAACAGATTTGATCCCTCTCTGTCCCATATCTCGCCGCATTTTCTTTAAGTAAAGGGATTCTTTTTATTCTGCCGTAGCTTCTTCTTTGCTTTCAGAACCCCCATCAACTGCAACTGGTTCTTCTGCTACGTCATAAGCAGCGATAACTGCTTCCTGAATTTTTGCACGTGTATCCGAGTTAATTGGATGTGCAATGTCACGGAATTCCCCATCAGGAGTCCGTTTGCTTGGCATTGCCACAAAAAGCCCATCATTTCCATCGATGACACGAATATCATGTACAACGAATTCTCCGTCAATTGTGATTGAAGAAATAGCCTTCATTCTTCCATCTGTCAATACTTTACGTAATCTCACATCTGTAATTTCCATTTTCTTCACCACCTTAAGTCTAGTTGCTCAGCTTTTCAACTTAGCTGCCTGTGCAACAAAATTAGTCTTGCTTCACAGAAAACAGAGATTCATACTTTCTCACCAGGCACCTCGTTTTCTATAATCATATGATAATAAAAAAAGATGAATTTGACAACTTTGTGAACTCTAAGTTTTTTCACTGCTTTCACGCGATTAATCTATTGACAAATTCAAATTGTTTTTTAATTGTTTTTAATTGTCGAACCAAATAACAGAACCTACTTCAAACCCTTTGAGACAGTCATTCTGATGACAACATTTTAATAAAATTAACCCTCTTTCTCCAAGCTTTAAATTATAAATTCTATAAAAACTGTGCACAATAAAAAATTATTTTTTTGCAGTATTGAAAAGAAAAACTTTACAAAATAGCATGCAAAATTTTTGCATATTTTTTCACATTCTGACGAGTTGAAACTTATCAAACAACTGATAATAAGCTATTTTTAGCAAAATCTTACTTTGAAGGTAAGAATTAAAATATAGAATTTTAGTTTTTATGTAACAAAATTGTTAAAATTGAATGACAAGACAGTTGTATATAATATATATTACGTTTTTTTTGATAAAAAGTAGAGTATTATCTTTTTACTTCATTATCTTTTATCTCACCATTTATACAAAAACATGCTTTAGATGAAAATTTTCAACTAAAGCATGTTTTTAGTTTCTTATTCAGAACGAAGCGCGTCAATCGGACGAAGCTTAGATGCTTTGTTAGCAGGCGCAAGCCCGAAGATAACGCCAATACATAGTGAAAAGACAAAGGAGAATATGATAGTGCCTGCGGTTACACCGGATGGGATATCCGCTACATTCCCAAAGATAAGCGCACCGCTTACGCCAATGATGATACCAATAACGCCACCGACAACGCTGATGACAACGGACTCGATTAAAAATTGAGTGAGGATGTCACGTTTTTTTGCACCAAGCGCTTTGCGGATACCAATTTCTCGTGTCCGTTCGCTTACAGAGACGAGCATGATATTCATGATGCCGATTCCACCAACGATAAGGGAAATGGCTGCGATGGCTCCTAAGGCAGTCGTCAGGGTGCCGCTGATTGTATTAAAGGCACTTAGGATTTCTTGCTGATTGATAACCTGATAAGGCTGTTCAAGTTGTGTGTCAGATGATGATTTGGCTTCATCGTCAGTATCTTGGTTGAATTTAATCGACAAGCGCGATTCCAAGGTGCTTACCACAAAATCGACGTCTTCAGCGTTTTTAGCTTCAACGTAGATGGTACGGACATTGGTATCTTTAAGTAAGCGCTGAGCTGCCATAATTGGGATAAAGACTTGGTCGTCGCTTGAGCCCATCATGGATGCACCTTTTTCTTTAAGAACCCCAATCACTTTGTAAGGCAATCCGTTTAGGCGGATGGTTTTCCCAACCGGGTTGGCAAAACCAAAAAGATCTTTAGCGACTGTCGGGCCTATCACCGCTACTTTTTGCCCGTATTCAATATCAATCGGTAAAAGGAAACGCCCATTTTCTAGCTCCAAGCTTCTTGCGCCTTTGTACTGGTCGTTTGTCCCAATGACTTTTAAGTTTTTCGACTGGAAGTCATTTGTGGCTGTTGCTTGACCAGATAATTCAGGTGATACGCTTTTCACGCCATCAATGGACTGATATTTCATCGCTTCTTCATAACTGAATTTATCGTTTGGATTTGTTGAATTATTCATGACAGTTACAAGATTAGAGCCTAAGCTTCCCATCTGTTCGTTTACTTTTTGGGTCACGCCGTTTCCTAAAGAAACTAGCAAGATGACGGAGGCTACACCAATAATAATTCCAAGCATCGTTAAAAAGGAACGCAATTTACTGGAGCGAAGTTGTTTGAACGCCAATTTCATACTTTGCAGTGCACTCAATTCGCCACCTCCTCATGATAAAGCCGACCGTCTTGGATGCGAATACTGCGAGTACCGTATCTAGCTAGTTCAAGGTCATGCGTGATCATCACGATGGTATTTCCAGCTGCGTTTAATTCTTTAAGAATGCTCATCACTTCTTTACCTGTTTTGGAATCGAGCGCGCCAGTTGGTTCATCTGCTAGCAATATGGATGGACTTGCAGACAGTGCACGGGCAATTGCCACACGTTGCTGCTGCCCTCCCGATAATTGCGTAGGAAGGTTGCCTTTTTTATCAGAAAGACCGACTTTCTCAAGACAATTAAGCGCGATTTTTTCTCGTTTCGATAAGCTGTATCCACCATAAATAAGCGGTAACTCGACGTTTTCAAGTGCGGATAATTTCGTAAGCAAATTAAATTGCTGGAAAATAAAGCCGATTTTTTTATTACGAATCTCGGAAAGTTTATTGTCATTTAGTTTGTAAACGTCGACGCTATCAAGGTGATAGCTTCCTTCATCAGGAACATCTAAACAGCCGATCATATTCATCAAAGTAGATTTTCCCGATCCAGATGGTCCAACAATGGAGAGAAATTCACCTTCATTCACCGAAAGGGATACATCATCAAGCGCTTTAAAGGTTTCATCCCCTAATGTATAGGTTTTCGTGATATTTTTCATTTCAATAAGCGGGTTCATATGTGGTCCCTCCTTCCTTTTTTCAGTCATTAAAATCCAGATGCTTGTGTATTTGACTTATTAGAAGGCAAGATGACTTTGTCCCCTTTGGAAAGTCCTTTTGTAATCTCAATATTATCTTCATTGTGTAAACCGGTTTTTACGATTTTCTTTTCTTTTTTCGTTTTTCCATTTTTATCTTTTTTCGGAAGCATGACATAATAACGGTTATCATCGTCTTTTTGAACAGCTTCAATCGGTAGATAAATAGCATTCGATTTTTCTTGCACAAGAATTGACGCATCTGCTGTCATCCCTGCTTTAAGGCCATCTGTTTTATCAAGCGAAATAACGACTGGGAATGAAGAAACCCCATTTTGTACTTGCCCTTGTTCTGCAATTTGTTTGACTTTTCCTTTGAACGTTCGATCAGGAAGCGCCGCCACATTAATGGTTACTTCTTGATCCACTTTAATATTTGGGATGTCAAGCTCATCCATTTGCACTTGAAGTTCCAAATCTTCATAATCTGGAGCTACTTTGTTTGCCACCGCAATGACACCTGTTGCTGTTGCATCAATTTTCATTTCACCTTGCTTAACTTTTGTTTCAACTCCATCATTATTCGAACTATTTGTCGCTGCATCTTTCCCATCCTTATTTAAAAAGGCAATGATGACTCCTGCAAGAACAACGATGATCACTATCGCGATCAACCATTTGACCCATTTTTTCATACCGTTTCCTCCTACTCCAATCTAGAATTACATAACCCATATTTTACCACAACTGGAAGCATTTGAAAGTGCGGCGCTAGTCTGATTTTGTAAAAAAAGAAAGCTGCCGCAGCAGCTTTCTTTATTCGGCCGAAAAGTAGTTACCTTCAACCACTTCAATTTGCCGTTCTTTCACATTTACATTTTTTATCTTAACAAGCGAAACGTAGTCATCAACTAAGCGTTCCTCTGCATATTCAGATTCGACAAGCACACCAATTCCAACAAGCGTCGCCTTAAATTCATCCAAAAGATTTTTCATTCCATTGATCGTTCCGCCTGCTTTCATGAAATCATCCACAATCACAACGCGTGAACCTTCTGGTAAACTCCGTTTTGAAAGCTCCATTTTTTCAATTCGTTTGCTAGAACCAGAAACATAATTGATACTTACGGTCGAGCCTTCGGTCACTTTACTATCCCGCCTTACGATCACAAATGGCACACTCAAGTGTTCCGCTACTGCTTGCGCAATTGGAATCCCTTTTGTCGCAACGGTCATGATGGCATCAATTGGTTTATCATTAAATTTCGTCGCTAAAATTTTCCCGATTGCTTTCAGTGTAACCGGCTCGCCAAGTAAATCCGATAAATACAAGTAGCCACCTGGAAGCAAGCGATCAGACTCTGCAATTCGGTTGCAAAGCGTCTGAATAAAATCAAGCACATCTGCATTATCCGCTTTTGAAATGTAACGCACGCCACCAGCTGCCCCCGGAACTGTCTCAAGCGTGCCAATGCCACGATCTTCAAATGTTTTCTTGATAATGACTAAATCCTCACTGATTGATGATTTAGCGGAACCGTAACGTCCTGCAAACATCGTAAGCGGGATTAGTTTCCGTGGATGTGCCAGCAAAAACTGTGTCATATCAATTAACCGTTCACTGCGCCGAACTTTCATAGTCTCTCTCCCTCTTCAAAATCCGCATAATTTTAAAAAAATTATATGTTTTGTCCGTATTTTCTTCATTATAAAACGACTTTCGTGAATTGACAACTACCAAGAAGGATTTTCATACTTTTTCATTTTCCATATAAAAAAGCGCCATACAAATTGTATCGCGCCACTCGCTCCTTCAACTCGCTCCTTCATCATTCCAAGGTCGAACCATATAAACTTCCGAGCAAAAGCCTCGCAAGCCATTATAGACACGTTTCGCACGCGAATATTGCTTCACGATAGCAAATACTGTTGGTCCACTCCCGCTCATCATGGCCGCATCTGCACCAAACTCGAGCATTTTTTGTTTCAGTTGCTTCACTTGCGAATTTTTTTCGAGCGTAACACTTTCAAGCACATTCCCCATTGAATCGCAAATCACATCTAAATTCCCTGCTTCAATGCCTGCAAGCATTCGCTCAGTATCAGGATGCTCCACTTCGCCTAGCTTTAGTTCTTTATAAACAGACGGCGTTGAGATGCTAATACTTGGCTTTGCTAGGATAATCCAGCAGCTTGGCATCATCGGTAGCTTCCGAATGACTTCACCACGACCAGTCGCAAACGCGGTGCCTCCAAAAAGGCAAAAGGCAATATCCGATCCGATTCTTGCGCTAAGTTCTGCTAGTTCATCAAGCGAAAGGCCCAGTTCCCATAATTCATTTAAGCCCTTTAGTGCCGCGGCAGCATCCGTGCTTCCTCCTGCTAGCCCAGCTGAAACAGGGATTTGTTTATCAAGTGTAATTCGCGCACCCTTTTTCACATTGTATTTTTCTTTTAAAAGAAGGGCCACTTGGTAAACAAGGTTGCGATGGTCATTTGGAATAAAATGAGCCCGTACGTCAAGAATGATTTCATCGCTCGGGATTAGCTCGAGCTCCAAGCGGTCGGCAAGGTCGATTGTCGTCATTACCATTTCTACTTCATGATAGCCGTCTTCGCGCTTGTAAAGTGCGTCTAAAGATAAATTAATTTTTGCCGGCGCCTTTAAATTTATTTTCATTCTATTTGCCTCCGTCAGTCCTCTAAAATCTCTTTGTATATTCTATCATAAGCCGAAAGAAATATGTAGCTCCATTTCAGGTTCTTTTTATTTTCTCTAACAAAAAAAGCTGCCCCATTTACTAGGGACAGCTCACTTATTTCTTATAAAGCTAATTCTTTTTTATCGTCAGTAAATACCAGTTCCACAGCATCAGTCAGAATATCCGTATAACTATAGGATACTCTTTCAAAATTGTTTTCATCTTGATCGAGTTCAACGATGAATACGGATGGATAAGTTTCCGCTAAAACGCCACAGCGTTCAATCGTTTTTTTGCGTCCACCGTGTGCTTTCAAAGTTAGTGCTTTTCCTAGTCTAGCATCTAGACCTTGCTTAATACTTGCAATGGTTTTTGGCATTATCTCCACCTCACTATTTACTATTATAGCATAAACAGCAGTGAAAATCAATAAGATAATATTTTATCAGGGATAACAAGACATGTCAACAAAGAAATCCCATTTTAAGCTATTTTTTTAGAATTTCTGCTAATTCAGCAGCAACTGCCGCAAATTCTGGAATCGAAAGGGTTTCACCGCGCCGTTTCAAATCGATTTCAATTCGAGCAAATCGCTCCTCCGTTTCTTGCCGCTTCGCTTTTAATTCAGGATATTTTTGCGCCAAATTATTCCATAACGTCTTCCGCCGGTTCACAAAGGCTGCCCGCACTACTTCAAAAAAGAAGATTTCATCTTGCACGTGAGCAAGCGGTTTTTCTCGGCGAACGAGATGAATGATGCCTGAATCCACATTTGGCTTTGGCATAAATACATTTTTCGGGACAATGAAAGCAAGACTCGCTTCCATGTAATACTGAATCGCAATTGTTAAACTTCCATAACTTTTCGTTCCCGGAACTGCACTAATGCGCTCTGCTACTTCTTTTTGTAGCATAAACGTCATCGAGTTAACAGGAACTCTTGAGTGAAGCAAATTCAAAATAATCGGGGTCGTAACATAATAAGGCAAATTGGCTACGATTTTAAGTGGAGCTTTCGGATCAGTGAATTGCCGTGCGATCACGTCTTCCACATCTGCTTTTAAAATATCTGCATGTTCAATATGCACATTCGAATAAGGCGACAACGTATCCGCAAGAATCGGCAGCAAGCGCTGATCAATTTCAAACGCAACCACTTCCTTCGCTTCTCTCGCCAAATGTTCAGTGAGAGCCCCAATCCCTGGACCGATTTCAATCACATTTGTTTCTTTCGTAAGTCCCGCTGTTTCCGTAATTCGCCGCAAAATATTCGAATCGATCAAAAAATTTTGCCCCAAACTTTTCTTAAACAAAAAACCATACTTCTTCAGTATCTCCGCCGTACGTCCAGGCGTCGCAATATCTTTACTCATTTCTCTCCTCCTGAAAAACTACGCCAAGCGCCTCTTCAAATTCCTGAGCTGTAATTTCGAACAAATTTAACCTGGCCTCTAGTTGCTTTCCATTTGCGTATCCAATTCTAAGCTCTTCGCCAAGCAACTCACGTCGCCTTTTAGCCCCGTCTCCAAATAACAATCCAGCTTCAATTAGCCGTTCACGCGTTATAAGCGGGGTCTCAGTCGTTTTGGTGCGGCTTGTATGGAAACATTCCAAAGCAGCACGAATCACCTCAGGAGAAGCATGCTCAACGCCTAGCCCCCTACCAAACTTCGGTAAAGCATCTTTTTTCTTGATAAACGCATGTTTACATCCAGAGACTTGCGCTTCAATGGTCTTTCGGATTTTCTCTCCCGGAAAGTCAGGGTCCGTCAAAATGATGACGCCACGTTTTTCATTCGCGTGACGAATCTGCTCAATTGTTTCTTCATTGATCGCCGAACCGTTCGTTTCAATCGTATCTGCTTCTACAGCCCGATTGATCGCTGTTGTATCATCGCGCCCCTCAACGACAATCACTTCTTTTATGACCGGTTTTTCCATCTCAAAACGTCCTTTTCTAAAATCAGTAAGCTTATCATATCATAAGCCAAAAGAAAAAGCGAAGCCCAATTAGTCAGCCTCGCTCTTTATCCATATTTTTGATTAGAGAACTGTAACTGTTACTGTCCGGCGTCCCCAGCTTATACAAGCCGCGTTACTCGAGAAGTAAACATCTACAATATTCCCTTTAATCGCACCACCAGTATCCCCAGCGATGGCTTCACCATATCCAGAAACGTGAACGCGCGAGCCAAGTGGAATAACACTTGGATCTACGGCAACTACTTTCATTCCTGGATTCGCAGACAAGTTAATGCCTGTTGCTGTTACGCCTCCACCCGTGTAAGCTGTAGACTGCATCGTAAACGTTCTACCGCCGCTTGGTGCGCTACTACTGCTACTTGATGCTGAACTAGATTGCTCAGGTGCTGTTGCAACAGTTTTCTCACTCGAATTTTCATGGCTGACTGTCGCTACTTGAACTTGCTTCGTACCGCGTGCCACAACTTTATTTTTACTATCAGTTAAAAGATCTTCTCCCACACGTTTGCGAGATTTCTCTTTACCATTCTCAAAAACAATTTCATATTTTACTTTCTTTGTACCGTGTTTTCCATCCGAAAGAAGTTTTGTTTTTCCTTTTTCCAGACTAGAATCCTCTTTGTACACTGTATCAAAAGCAACTTTTTCGTTCTTTTCTTCTGTTTTCTTGTCAACATATGTAACACGAACCAGCATATTTTCTTTTAGATCAGCATCTTTTTCAGGTGATACGCGATCATCTTTCCCTAGCTTAATGTTCTTTTCATCAAGCAAATCTTGGACACTGCTTTTTGTTGACCAAACGTTTTCTTTTTTCTCCCCATTTTGAAGCGATAATGCAATCGCCCGGTTAATGTTCACGTTCATGCCATTTTTTACTTTTGTATCAAGCGCAACGCTAACAGCATCTTGCGGACGTGTCGTAATATTTTCGTCCTTCAGCACGTCACCAACCGTTTTTTTCGTACTCCAAACTTTTTCTTTATTGCCGTTATCTACAATAGTAAGCTGGTTTGCTTTTGTATAATCAATTTTCATGCCATCTTTAACTTTCGCATTTTTCGCAGGAGATACTTCATCGTGCGCAGAAAGTTTAATTCCTGATTCTTGAAGAGCTTCTCCAACCGTTTTAGCATGTGTTTTTGCTTCAATTTTTTCACCAGCATTATTGATGATAATATCGTTTTTAGTTCCTTCGAAAACGAAATAAAAAACCAATGATACTACAATAACAAATCCTGCGATCATAAGTGGTAATTTCCATTTTGATGATCGGACAGAGTTACTGCTGTTTTCCATGGTCATATATTTCTCCCCTTTCTACTCGCTAGTGATTATATACGGGGGACTAAAGAACTGTCAATTTTTGTGAAGTATTTTTCATTTTTTTGTAAACAACGTTAAAAAACCTTGCTACGCCAAGATATAAAGGTTTTTTTTTTACAATGCATACAGAATGTAACAAAAATATTTCAAAAAACTACGACTTGAGACTTAGGCATAAAAGCGTGTGGTTTAGACCAAAACCACGAACTTGTATCCCAGAAGCTTAAGAATAGGTTACAGAGTACGCGTTTTGTTACAGATTCATGACAAAACAAATCACAAGCGAAATAGCGTTTTTGCGTTATCCATTGATAGACGGGCAATTTCATCATATTCCAACTCTTTTAATTCCGTTATTTTTTCGGCAACCAACTTGACGAAAGCTGGCTCATTTCTTTTTCCACGATTTGGATGTGGCGCAAGATACGGGGCATCTGTTTCAATCAAAAACTTGTCTAGTGGAACTTTTTCAGCAGCTAATTTAGGTAATTTCGCATTTTTAAAAGTCACCGTTCCTCCAAACGAAATGTAAAAATTCAGCGCCAGACATTCTTCCATTACTTCCACCGTTTCCCCAAAGCAGTGCATAATGCCCCCTACTTCTTCGGCATGTTCTTCCCGCAAAATACGCACCACATCTTCTGTTGCTTCACGATTATGGATCACGATAGGTAGATTGACTTCCTTAGCTAGGCGAATTTGCTTACGAAACACTTCAAATTGGACTTCTTTAGGCGATGTATCCCAGTGATAATCCAAGCCCATTTCCCCAAGCGCGACCATCTTTGGATGCTTCGTAAGTTTGCGCAGCCATTCAAGGTCTTGATCGGTAAAATCAATCGCATCAGTTGGATGCCAGCCAAGAATCAAATAAATGAAATCATATTTGTCAGCTAGTTCAAGTGCTCGCTCAATTGTTTCTTTATTAAAACCAACAACCGCCATTTTAGAAACATCATTTTCTTTAGCGCGAAGGATAACTTCTTCTAGGTCATCACGGAACGCTTCATCATTTAAATGGACATGCGTATCAAAAAGCATTTTCTTCCCTCCAAAATTTAATTTCCTTCTATTATACTATTTAAAATTGACTTCGAAAACTTTTCGCCTTCATAAAAAGATCCTCATTGCGCGAAATCGCGCAATGAGGATCATCCAAGTCATTTAACTTTTGCTCCATTTGGAAGGGAACTACCTGCTTCAATAACTTGCAATTTACCGTTTGATTCACCAGAAAGAATCATTCCTTCGCTCATCAAGCCGCGCAGTTTAACAGGCTTCAAATTAGAAACAACAATGACTTTTTTGCCGAGTAAATCTTCTGGTGCATAAAATTCAGCGATTCCGGATAAGACTTGGCGTAATTTTCCTTCACCCAAGTCCAGTTGGAAACAAAGTAGCTTGTCCGCTTTTTTTACTTTCTCGACTTGTTTTACTTCTGCTACCCGAAGATCGAGTTTGTCAAAGTCTTCGATACCAATTTGAGGTGTTTCAAATGCTTGCACCTCTGCTTGCTCTAGTTCTTCTTTTTGTATAGGTTTTTGTGCTTTCATTTGTTCTTGGATATACGCCACCTCTTCCTTCGCATCAAGGCGTGGGAAAATCGGCGTTCTTTTCGCCACAACTTTTGTTCCAGCTGGGATTCCATCAAAGCCCACTAGGCTATCAAAATTCTGTTCGAAAGAAAGATTAAGCTGGCTGAGGATTTCTTGCGGAGCTTTTGTCAAAAACGGTTTTAAAAGCACTGCCGTAATCCGAAGCGATTCTGCAAGGTGTGCCATGACGCTCGCAAGTTCTGTTTGTTTTTCTTCTTTTGCAAGAACCCACGGCGCTGTTTCGTCAATATATTTATTCGTACGGGAAATGAAGGACCAAATTTTTGCAAGCGCGACGGAGAATTGCATATTTTCCATTCCTGCCTCATATTCCTTCAAAACCTCATCTTTGAAAGTTTCAAGCGCTTCATCAAAATCGGTTACAAACCCTTTGTAAGCTGGGATTTCGCCATCAAAATACTTGTTAATCATCGCGATGGTCCGGTTAAGTAAGTTTCCAAGATCGTTAGCGAGGTCATAGTTAATCCGGTCGATAAAGTCTTCTGGTGTGAACAAACCATCAGAACCAAATGGTACTTCGCGAAGCAAGTAATAGCGGACCGCATCGAGGCCATAGCGATCAATGAGCATGTAAGGATCCACTACATTCCCTTTTGATTTCGACATTTTGCCATCTTTCATGAGAATCCAGCCATGTCCAAAAATCTTTTTTGGGAGCGGCAAATCTAGCGCCATCAAAATGATCGGCCAGTAAATTGTATGGAAGCGGACAATTTCCTTTCCAACAATTTGTACATCTGCAGGCCAGTATTTTTGGAACAACGAATCATCATCTGAATCATAACCAAGTGCTGTGATATAGTTTGAAAGCGCGTCAATCCAAACATAGACGACATGCTTCGGGTTGCCGGGAACTTTGATACCCCAATCGAATGTGGTACGCGAAACAGCAAGGTCTTCAAGCCCTGGTTCGATAAAGTTTTTTAGCATTTCATTTTTGCGTGATTCTGGCAAAATGAAATCAGGATGCGAATTGTAATATTCAACGAGGCGATCTGCGTATTTGCTCATTCGGAAGAAATAGGATTCTTCTTTTACAAGTTCCACTTCATTTCCGCTTGGCGCTTTTCCGCCCACCACTTTTCCATTTTCATCACGATACACTTCAGCAAGCTGCGTTTCAGTGAAATATTCTTCATCGGAAACGGAATACCAGCCTTCATACTCACCCAGATAGATGTCTCCTTGGTCAAGTAGCCGTTTAAAGATTTTCTCGACGCCGCGTTTATGACGCGGCTCAGTAGTGCGAATAAAATCCGTATTGCTAATCTCCAGTTTCTCCCAAAGGCCCTTAAAATTTTCAGCGAACTCATCAACGTATTCCTGTTCAGAAATTCCGCGTTCTTCCGCTTTTGTTTGGATTTTCTGACCGTGTTCATCGGTTCCTGTGAGATAAAAAACGTCAAACCCTTTCAAACGTTTATAACGAGCCATTGCGTCTCCAGCAACGGTTGTATAGGCATGTCCGATATGTGCTTTTCCGCTTGGGTAGTAGATGGGTGTAGTAATGTAAAATGTATTTTTCTCTTTTGGCACTCCTGTTCCCTCCTTAATCGACTTAACAATTATCACCTATTATAGCATTTTTTGAAAGATTACGGGAGAGACTTCCAAAAATTTATCTGATTCCAAAAAAGCGTTTCACCCAGTAAAAATTCACTTCCATTCAAAATATTCCTTATCTGCTTCATCAATTAAAAAGGCAAGTTCCTCTTCGTTGTCAAAGTAATTTTTGATTTCATCCCAGAGAAAACTATAAAAGTTCTTTTTCCTTGGATAAACCCCCATCCAGTCCCAACAAATGATTTCTGGTTCATTGTCGATTAGAACATGATCGTAGTCAAAGGCGTAACCATCAGAAGATTCATCAATGAAAAACAAGTAACGCTTCTCTAATCCAGCTCCTAAAAATGGTTCGAGTTCAGCCACTTTTTCTTTATTTAAATCTACAATTGTATAACCAGAATATTCTATTTTCCCCTCAAATCCGAATCCAAATAAACTACTTTCACCAAAAGTCTCTAGAAACCAGCGATAGCTTTTCGGAATCTCTTTTCCAAGCGCCTTCGAATAAGCATTCAACTCTTCTTCGCTCAGTTTGTTCCAGCTAATCGTTGTTCCTTCATCATATTGATCTAATCTGGTTAAATATTTTTTAATATACTTCTTCTTATTCATCTAATCCCTCCTATTCTATTTTAATAGTCTTCGTATGTATTTTTTCGTTACCTTGTATCATTTTCCGCAAAAAAAGCTGATCATATAATGGTCAGCTTTGGTTTTTTATTCAATTTCATGGTAAGCCGCGTAAACCTCACGTTTTGGCAGATTGCGTTCCTTGGCCACTTGTTTGATTGCATCTTTCGAACTGACGCCATCACGCGCAATCAACTCTTCCACATGTTCTCGGACAGAAAGTTCTTGCCACCAAGCCGCTTCTTCATCGACTTCTTCCACACCGCTTCCTGCAACAACAAGACAAAACTCGCCGCGAACATTCTCTTCCTTGCTCCACGCCAGCGCTTCTTCCACTGTCCCGCGCAAATACTCCTCATAAATTTTCGTAAGCTCGCGACAAAGCGTAATCCCGCGTTCTGGACCTACTGCCTTCAAAATCGCCTTGAGCGTTTCCTTCAGCCTGTGCGGTGATTCATACAAAACCCAAGTTTCTTTGCGCTTTCCAAGCTTTGCAAGAGTTTCGTCACGTTCCTTAGAACTGCGAGGTAAAAACCCATGGAAATAAAACGGTTGGGGAAGCTGACCTGATGCGATCAGGGCTGTAAGAGCCGCATTTGCCCCTGGCAACGCCACAACGGGTACCCTTTCTTGCAAGGCTTTTGCGACAAGTTCGTAACCGGGGTCCGAGATGGCTGGCATGCCTGCATCGCTCACAAGCGCAATCGTTTCTCCATTTTGCAGTTGTTCGACAAGCTCATTTTCGCGTTCACGCTCGCTATACTGGTGGTAGCTCACCATCTTCGTGTGAATTTCAAAATGGTTGAGCAGCTTAATTGTATTTCGCGTATCTTCTGCGGCGATCAAATCCACTTCCTTGAGCATTCTGACAGCGCGAAACGTCATATCTTCCAGGTTACCAATCGGAGTTGGCACCAAATAAAGCGTCCCTGCATCTTGATTTTGAAAACTCTTTTGACTTTGCATCTTCACTCTGCCTTCCCTTTCAGATAACTTTCTTTCGCTCTGCGTGACAAGCTTTTAAAAGCCGCTTCCGCTTTCATTGCTTCACTTCTCGTTTCAAACTTCTCAAAGTGAATCACATGAACTGGCCGACGTGTCTTCGTATATTTGCAGCGAATCCCCGCATTGTGTTCCTCTTCACGTCGCGATACATCCGTCGTATAACCCCCATAAAATGTGCCATCCGCGCACTTTAGCACATAGAAAAAATGTTCATTCGACTTTGCCATATAAAATCTCCTTCACCTCTGCTGTATACTCGCCGTCTTCTTGATGAACCACAATCGGCGGCAAATAGCGAACGCCAGGCTTGGCATCTTTTGTTCCCTCGACGAGCACCATATTGGCATCACGCGCTTCTAGTGGGTGCACGAACTGAATTCGCTTGGGTTCTAGTCGGTACTTCTGCATCAACTGCGTTAATTCAAGCAGGCGTTCCGGCCTGTGAACAAAACTTGCTTTCCCACCTTGCTTAAGAAGCTCTGAACTGACCCGAACAGCATCTTCAAGCGTACACATCACTTCATGACGCGCAATCCGAAAGTGCTCATTCTCATTAAATTTGCTCGTTTCTAGGCTCGCAAAATAAGGTGGATTACAAGTAACTAGCGAATGCTTCTCTTTTTGAAGCGCTGGCGCTGTATTCCGAATATCTGCTTCAAGCACCGTAATCTGGTCTTCTAATTTATTGTAGGCTACACTTCGTCGTGCCATATCCGCAAGTCGCGGCTGGATTTCAACCGCCGTAATCGGAGCTTCCGTATGTTTACTTAATAGAAGCGGAATAATCCCGTTTCCGCTACAAAGGTCAACAATACTCCCTTTGCGCACAGGTAGATAAGTAAAATGTGCCAATAAAACAGCATCTAGCGAAAACGAAAACACTGTTGGACTTTGAATGATCCGCATGTTTTCTGCCAGTAGATAATCCAGTCTTTCGTCACCCTTTAACATCTTTCTCTCACCTTTAAAAAAGCGCCTCTCTCCTTGAGCAAAACTTGAGAGAGGCGTTCTGTTTATTTTTTATTTAACAAAGATAAGCAAAACAAACAATCTTCATCATTTGTCCGCGGACTGCCAAAGTGAATATTGCAAACGTGAAAACCTTCTCGGTAGAGCTTGACCAAATTATCGTGTCCTTCGCCCCGCTCAATCATTTGCTGCATGGCCTCCTTGCGTTCTTCTGCCATGACACCTTCGCTCTTGCCTTCCGTTCCTGCAACACTTTCCTCACCTAAACGTCGTCTTAAATAGTCATTTTCAATTTGCAAGCGGCTATTTTCTTCAAGCATACTCCCTAAGTTGGTCTTTAATTCGCCAAGCTGCTGGTAAAGTTCTCCAATTTGTTCCTCCATATTGCTTACTGAATCAAACAATGCTTTTTTATCCACTTTCTTCACCTCAAGACTTTACCTTCTCAGCTAGAAATTCATTATATGGACGCAATTCATCTAATTCGTATTCGAGTACAAGCTCTTCATTTGGAAGACGCACTTGTAAAACACGCTTCAGCAAATTGATTCCTATCACTTTTCCTTCTTCCCCGTCTGGTGTCATCACTTTTGTACCAACATCTGGCATTTCACGTTTCGCCGCTTCGTATTCATCATTTTCATATTTCAAGCAGCACATCAGCCGCCCACAAAGTCCAGAAATTTTCGTTGGATTGAGCGACAAGTTTTGATCCTTCGCCATCTTAATCGAAACCGGCTCAAAATCTCCAAGAAACGTTGAACAGCAAAGCATCCGTCCACAAGGTCCAATTCCGCCAAGTAGCTTCGCTTCATCACGCACGCCAATTTGCCGAAGCTCAATTCGTGTCCGAAAAACGGAAGCAAGATCCTTTACAAGCTCACGAAAATCGACACGCCCTTCTGCTGTAAAGTAGAAAATAATTTTATTGCGGTCAAATGTATAATCGACATCAACTAAGTTCATCTCGATTTCATGTTCCCGAATTTTTTCGTCACAAAGCAAAAACGCTTTTTCGCAAGAAATATTGTTTTCCTTGACCGATTGATAATCCTCTTTTGTCGCGATACGAATAACATTTTTGAGTGGTAACACAACATCTTCTTCGTCTACCATACGCGGTTCGATGACCGCTCTTCCAAATTCAATTCCTTGTGCGTTTTCAACGATCACCCCTTGATCTTGTTCAATCTCTAGATCGCCAGGCGAAAAATAATATATTTTACCAGCATCCTTAAAACGGACGCCTACGACTTTAAGCAAATAAATGACCCCCTTTAAGCTTTAATACCAGCTCTTCCATCAAAAGCTGTTGATTCATATTGGAATCGAGCTTTCTCTTGGCTTCTAAAATTGTTTCCATATCTTGCGTGATCGCTTGAAGCGAAAATCGAAGCGCATCGCGTCGCAAAAGTTCGGCTTGTCCTGCTGAAATCGGCTCATAACTTTCCCCGAGCATCAAATGAAAGACATCTCGGTAAAGCAGTAACAGCAAATCAAGGCCTACAGCAAGAGCTGCCTTATCTTTAAAAAGCGGCATCCACGTTTCTTGTATAAAAATCAGTGGTTCCGGCCCGTCGTGGTGCAATCCTTCATATAATTTCACAGACGCATTTCGCGCTTCTTGAAAAAATTCATCTTCATTAAGCCGTTTTGCTTCCTGAATACTTCCTGTTAAGCTCGCAAAAATACGTGCTTTTTGCTGACTGATGCCAACTTGCTCTAACTTTTTCACGAGCTGCTCGAAAGGAAGTTCCCGAAAAGCAACCGGTTGAAGCCTTGAAGCAATCGTTGGCAAAATTTTCGCTGGATTGGTCGTCAAAAAAAGTAAGAGCGTTCCAGCATCCGGCTCTTCTATGAATTTGAGCAGACTATTAGCCGATTGAACGGTCATCTTATCCGCTTCATCTATAATCAAAACTTTTTGATTGGATTCCATACCTTGCTTCATGAGTTCCGAACGTATTTCACGAACTTGATCAATCTTAATGCTCGCACCATCCGGCTTAAGCCAGTGAACGTCGGGGTGGTTGTCATTTGCAATTCGCGTGCAGTTTACACAATGCGAACAAACTTGAACTTCATCCGTTTGTTCTAAACAAAATAAACTTTGTGCAAGCCAAAGCGCCAAACGCTTTTTCCCAACGCCATTTGGGCCATGGAAAAGATAGCCATGCGATAAGCGATTTTCGCGCTTACTGCGTTTGAACAGATTCATAACAACGGGTTGCAGTTCCTCTAATTCAGCTTGTAGTCCCACAAAAAACTTCCTTTCCCATTCATTCTTTCCTATTATAACACGACTTATAAATCTCGTCGGTATTTTTAGCAAAAAAACAAAATTGTTACTTTCTTGTCTTTTTTACACTTAAAACATAGACAGTTGCTTCATTTCAGCATAAAATGGTGAGGAGCGTAGTGGAAAAGCGAGAACAGAACAAGAAAGGTAGGGGCGTAAAATGAAAGAAATGCAAAAATATATTAGTCAACATTTATTAGAAAATATGGATGATATCATTGAAAAATGGCTAGATTCCATCTACTCTATGAAAACTCCGTATACTAGCCCAGTCTACGAGCCACTCTATAAGGCAGAATTACAAGCTGATAGCAAACAAACCGTGTGCCTTGTCACCTATTTTTTCTCGGATGACCAAGAAAAATTCAATACTGCTTTACACAACTGGCTAGAACACATGTATCAGCGTCGTATAAAAAATGACGTCCCATTGCCTGAAGTCATTATGACACTTGACAAATTGAGACAGCAGGTACTAAATGCCATCGCTGATTTAGCCATTAAACAAGCTGAAATCACAAAGGAAAATTTTGCTGAAACTATTCGCCAAGCTAATCGTGCTTTTGATAAAATCATCGGTGACTTCACGACGATGTATTACACACAAATCGTTGAGTACATTGAAAGCCAGCGTTCATTCATTGATGAAATCAGTGCACCTGTTATCTCCATCACGGATAACATTGCTATCTTGCCTGTTGTGGGACGAGTAGATAGAGAGCGTGCTCAACATTTGATGGAAAGTGCGATCAAGCGTTGCAATGAACTTTCGATCGACAGCCTTTGCTTAGATCTTTCTGCGAGTACCACTTTTGATACCGCACTTGCTGAAATGCTCTTCCAATTAAGCAGCGTGACTAAGTTGTCTGGAATCGAACTGGTACTTTCCGGAATCAAGCCGAAGATGGCGCAAGAAATGATTCGCGTCAATATGGATGTCGATATTCCTGCCTATCACTCCTTAAAAGAATTTTTAAAAAAACAATTGTAAAAAAAGCTCAACCACATAGGGTTGAGCTTTTTACTAATATCCATTATTTCCCGATCACTAATCTTCTTGTATAAACCGCTTGTCCAGAGTGCATTACTGCATCATCAATCGCCGATACTAGACGAGCTTGACGTGTCACAGCAGGTGTCCAACTTCTATCAATAATTTCTTCAAGTGAAGATTCTTCTACATTTTCCAAATATCCTTTCACAAATTGCACGCTTGCTTCTAGATAATCAATCAACAAATTTTTATCCGAAACGACTACTTTAGCCGCTTCCTCCGGCGTATGTTGCCAGTCTTGCGTATCATCTGGTAAATCTAAAGAAAATTTATCCGTCCACCCCGCGCTCAGCCATAAGGGTTCTTGGTTTGCAAGAGCAGAAACTTGATAATCGAGCTCACGTGCTGTATGCCAAATCAACCAGGTGACCGACTTAATAAGTGGCTTTGGCATCGTGTTTGCTTCATCTATGTTCATTTGTTCTAAAGTATCCAAAAAACGTTCTTTCGCCCGGTCTAAAGTTTCAATAGATAGTTGAGTGATTTTCATAATTGTTCTCCTCCTAGTTTGTTTTCTTTTACAATCTTTTATCACTCTTTATTCTTCCCTCTATTCTAAGAATGAATCATGATTTTCTAAACCCTAATCCGTTTTTTCACACTGTATTCCGTCTCTCTTTTCCCATCAAAAAAGCGCTTATCTCTATATCTTTATTTAGAGATAAGCGCTTTTTGTGTTCTAAGTTACAGCTAAATGGTTACAAATTATTTTTTCGATTAATCCACTCAGTCGATAAAGTCATTGCCGCGCGTGCAGCTTTTGTTTGATCTAACGAATTAACCATCACAAAATCGTGAATCATTCCTTGGAATCTTGTTTGAGTCACTTCTACACCCGCATCTCGCAATTTCCGAGCATATGCTTCCCCTTCATCACGTAAAACATCGGCTTCTCCATTTAAAACCATTGCAGCTGGTAAATCTTTCAATTCATCAATAGTAGCTCTTAGTGGAGAAGCTGTAATTTGCGCGCGTTCCTCCTCATTCGTTGTATATTGATTCCAAAACCATTGCATTCCTTCTTTAGTAAGGAAATAATTTTCCGCAAATTCATTATACGATTCCGTATCAAAGTTAGCATCCGTCACTGGGTAGTAAAGTAGTTGTTGTTTAATAGGCAATCCCGCACGTTGTTTTGTCATAATAGTCATTACAGTAGCCATATTTCCTCCAACAGAATCTCCAGCAACTGTTAGACGACTAACATCCATTTTCTTAGATTCCGCAATGGCAGATAGTTGTTGTAAAATCGCATAATTCTGTTCAATCGCTGTTGGATATTTTGCTTCTGGAGACAAAGTATATTCTGGAAAAACAACAACGGAATTTGTTCTCACGGCAAGTTCTCGAACTAGCTTATCATGTGTTTTTGCACTACCAAATACCCAGCCAGCACCGTGTATGTAAAATATAACTGGTAGTACCGCATAATTTCCAGCAGGACGAATGAATCGAACATTAATCGAACCATATTCCCCAGTATCCATTAACTGATCTTCAATATCTACATTGTACTTATTTACCGGCGATTCTTGTACTTGTTCAAGCAATGCTCTTCCATCTTTTGGATCTAATTCATAAATACGCGGATGAGGTGCATTTGCCTCACTAAATTCAATTGCCTCTTTTTCTAATGAAATTCTCTTTGTCATAATTAACCACTCCTTTAAATTTATAAACTTATTTTAATCGCACGCGATTAAATCGTCAAGGATTTAAACTTGTGTGATTGTTTTTTTTGTTCTACACTATAGAAAAATGCTAGAAATGGAGTCATGTTTTATGAATTCTAAAAAAAAATTACCGCCTTTAAGCGACCATCTTTGTTTCTCACTTTACGCTACATCACGTGCTATTCAGCGTCTTTATCATCCTACTTTAGAAAAAAACGGCCTAACTTATCCTCAATATTTAATCCTTGTAACACTGTATGATTTGGAAACTGTCTCACTGAAAGAATTAGGAGAAAAATTGGATTTATCCAGCAATACTTTAACTCCTCTTTTAAAAAGAATGGAACAACATGGCTTGGTCGAACGATTGCGGAGCAAGGAAGACGAGCGTGTTGTTAGGATTACTATTACAGACCTAGGTAAATCCAAGCGGGAAGAATCTTATAATCTCCCTGATATTCTTTTGAATCGCTCTAGTTTAACTCCTGAGGAAATGAATGAACTCATTCGACTGATTGGCCTTTTATATGAAGATACTCGAAAATGATTTATCTGTAGACTCATATATCCTTGTATTCATGTCATATTTAACCGTGAAGAAACAAGTTACAAACTATACCAACAAATATGAATCTTGGAGAGAACTCAAAAAAGAACAGAATTGCTATAGATTCCATTTTATATGTGGATTCATTAAGCGGTTTCTGTTCTTTTAATTTGATCAATTATTCTTATTCCAACTTTTCCCATATGCATAGAAAGCAAAACATTCTTTTAGCTATAAAAGTTCAATCAAAACCTCCAGTTTCTCACTAAGTGCTTGTAACGCCATTTTTCGCTCATCTGTATTCCAGACTATAAGACCTCTCTTTATGTACTAGCTTCCTAAAAGAGACAAGAAGTAAAAATCCTATTTTTTGTTTTTACAAGCAGTGTGCTTACGAAGAGTGTGGCGTAAGATAGCGAGTGTTACATTTGGGATTTTTACTTGATAAATCGCGAACTGAATTTCTACAGACTTTTTTTCGGTGTATTTCTTGATGCTCTATTCGCTCATAACGATGATACGAATGCTTGCGATTCCGAAAAAGTTCTAAGGCTCTCCTTGTTAAAATAACAGAATAAGGCACTCCTGCTCCATTGTAAACAACCGTTAAAAATCCGTGTCGATTCAAGCGTTTCAAGTTATGGTAATGCGCTTTTAGATAGCCTCGATCTTTTTCTACGTGACTTTCATAAAGATAAATCAATGTCTGATAATCTATTTCCTGTAATCTTTTCACCTTTCCATCTCCTGTGTATTTTTTCACAAAAAATTATACGCTTTTTATAAAAAAATACAATTTATTACATATATAGGTCATAATTTGCAGAAAAGAGAAAATTAATGCAAAAAAGTCCAGAACTCTAAATTCCAGACCAAAAACTTTATAATTTGTTAACTCTGCCCTTAAAAGCCCCAAGTTCGAAGTGCATGTGCTACGCCATCTTCATTATTGGTTTTCGTAATGTAACGTGCCAAGCTTTTTATTTTCTCTGTCGCATTTCCCATCGCAACTGGCACTCCTGCAAATTCGAACATTGACACATCGTTTTCGGCATCGCCAAGACACATCACATCGCTTGGCAAAATCCCCCATTTTTCACTAAGAGCTTGTAACGCCGCTCCTTTACTTACATTTTTATGCAGAAATTCCAAATTATAGGGCACACTGCGGACAATATAATAACGCTCCTTGAGCTCATCCGTAAGCGCCGCCATCACTTCTTCAATTTTTTCCGGCTCATCAAGTAGCATCACTTTTGGAATTCGAATCGCCTCACTCGCTTCGCTTACGAGTTGCGAATAAAGCGGCATATTCAAAAGTAAAGAGTCACGCGCCGTCAATATTGAAATTTCGCGGTGTGGTACATACATTTTTTCCGCATCAAAATACGTCACATGAGCCGAATGCGCATCGCAAAACTCAAAAATTTCTTCTAACTCTGTTTTGTTAAGTGCTTGATCTGCCACAACTCGCTTCGTTTTCGTTTCAAGCGTCATCGCGCCATTCATCGTGATTGCTACATTCCCTTCACGAAGCAAATCAAGTTCCGCAAGACTTTGGTGAATCCCGTCAAGCGGTCGCCCCGTGCAAAGCACTATCTTGATATCTCGTTTTTTTGCTTCTCCAATCGTCCGCCTTACTTCCTCCGTGATCTCATACCGGTCGTTCAAAAGCGTTCCGTCAATATCGATTGCCACTAGTTTAATCATTCTTCTCCGCCTGCTCCTCTCCAGAAAAACCGTCCCCTAAAGTGTACGCGAAGTTCCAAAAGCGCGCAAGTTCCCGGTCTAAAACCTTTGGGCTAGAAACGGACTTCCAGTTTTGCCAGTGCCTCGGAAATTCGCTTACGTAGCGCGGCTCATTAAACCGCTGATCAATTAAAAGCACGATGCCGCGATCTTGTTCGCCTCGAATCACTCGCCCCGCCGCTTGAAGCACCTTGTTCATCCCAGGAATTTGATAAGCATAACGATACCCAGATGCCGCCTCGCGTTCATCAAAATGAGCCTTCACAAGGTCAAGCGCTCGGTTTGGCTGCGCCAAACCGACACTCACAATGGCCGCCCCGATCAGCCTTGTGCCCTTTAAATCTACACCTTCCGAAAAAGCACCGCCTAAAATGGCAAATCCCGCTACAGCGTGCCCTTCTTGAAATGCCTCCACAAATTCTGTTCGCGCTTCTTCTGGCATGTTAGGCTCCTGGATACGTGTTTCCACATCTGGATGGGCATCCGAAAAACGTCTGTAAACCTCATCCATGTAGGCATACGACGGGAAGAAAAATAAATAGTTGCCACGCTTAGCTTCAACCATCTTAAAAAGCGTTTCAGCAATCGAAGCGTAGCTTGATGCCCGTCCTTTAAAGCGGGTATCGATATAGGATAGCGTTAAAACTTGTAAGTGTTCCATCCGAAATGGCGAAGGGAAGCTCAATCGACTCGTATCCGTTTCCCCGCCAAGTAATTTTGTATAGTAGTCGAGCGGGGAAAAAGTAGCCGAAAATAGGATGCTTCCCGTTCCAAGTTCCATTCGTTCCGCAAGCAACTTCGATGGATCCAAGCAAAGCTGTTTGATTTGGGTATCTTTTTTTGCTTCCACGAGCGTTTGATAGTGTTCATCGTAAAATTCAGCAATCTTGCCGTAAGACCGTGCTTCAAAAAACAATTCCAACACTGCTTGATGCGTATCAGTTGAGATTTCTTTCCCAAGCCATTCTTGCGCGACTTCCTGAAATGCATAAACTTTTTCATTAAACGATTTGAGCGCCTCTTTTTGCACCCATTCACCTGTCTCTGATGTTACTTCTTTACTGATTTCTAGCATTTTTTTATTCAGCTGATCAAGCGCCCGGTGAAGTTTTTTATCCTGTTTAGGGACTTTCCGCAACACATCCAAAACTTGCCGTTTAGAAAGCGCCGCCGAGTACATTTCTTTTGCTCGGTCAACGAGATTATGCGCTTCATCGATCAAAAACGTATAACGACCATTCGTATCTGCAAAAAAGCGTCGCAAATAAACGGTTGGATCGAAAACATAGTTATAATCACAAATAATTAAATCTGAAAAAAGCGCAGCATCAAGCGATAATTCAAACGGACAAACTGTGTGCTTCCGCGCATACACTTCAATAACTTCTCTTGAAAGCGTATCTTCATGTTTTAACAAGTCAAATAAAGCTAAATTGATGCGGTCAAAATAGCCGCGCGCAAATTCGCAATCCTCAGGGTTACAGCGGCGTTCTGTTAAAAAGCAAATTTTATCTTTCGCCGTAATTGTCGTGCTTTTAAGACGCATTTTTTGTCGTTTCAATTCCTGCACGGCATCTTCTGCCACTTGACGGGTTGCCGTTTTGGCAGTCAAATAGAAGATTTTCTCGGTCTTCTCTTCCCCAATCGCTTTAATGGCTGGAAAAAGTGTCGAGATAGTCTTTCCAATACCTGTTGGCGCTTCACAAAAAAGTTTTTCTTTTGCAGCAATCGTTCTGTAAACTGCAATCGAAAGTTCACGTTGCCCTTTGCGATAATCTGGATAGGGAAAATCAATGTGCTTGATTGTTTCCCTGCGCTCTTCCCGAAAATCATGCATCAATTTGGCAAACTCAGCAAATTCCTCAATTAGCTCCTTGAAAAATTGCTCCATTTCAGCAAGTGTCATCGTACGTTCAAATCGTGAAATGGCCTCTTCTTCAAGATGAAAATAAGTCAGCCGCAAGCGAATACTTTCTTTTTTTTCCTGGACTGCATAAAAATAGCCATATAAAATCACTTGCGCCCAGTGAACCTCGGCTCCTTCACCTTCAAAATCTATCGTCGCCACATGGGTTGTTTTGATTTCATCAATCAGCTCGCCGTCCACAATCCCGTCAGCACGACCATGGATGCAAAACTGGATGCCTTTTTCTTCACATTCAAAGGCAAGTGGAACTTCACTTTCATAGCCCTCACCCGCTTCTTTTTGAAGTTTTTTGTGGATTTTCGTTCCTAAAACCGCCCGGTCTGGCTCACCCATCCGGCTATCGATGCTGCCAGATTTTTTCACAAACTCCACTAAATGCCGCACCGAAATTCGCACCTCTGCCATATTAACCACTCGTTCCGTTTTCTACAAGTTTATCACAAGAACATTCGTTCGTAAACTAGAAACAGGGAGTTTGGCTAGCCCACCTTAAGCGGCTTAACCGAACTCCCCGTTTCTTGCCTTACCAATTTATTTTCTCTTCTCCTAACTCCTCAAGCATGGCATTCATCTGGCTAAATGGCTTGCTGCCAAAAAAGCCGCGATTCGCCGAAAGTGGGCTTGGATGAACGCCCATCAAAATTTTGTGCTGCGAGTTCGTTACAAGCGCAGCCTTTTTTTTCGCGTCATTTCCCCAAAACACAAAAATGACAGGTTGCGCTCGGTCGTTTAAACTGCTAATGATTTGATCGGTGAAGGTTTCCCAGCCTTTCTTGCGATGTGATCCTGCTTTTTTTATGCCATCAACGGTCAAAACGGTATTAAGTAACAAAACGCCTTGCTCTGCCCAGTCCGTTAAATCGCGTTTCGTGCGCTTAATGCCGAGGTCACTTTCAAGTTCTTTGAACATATTTCGAAGAGATGGCGGAAATTTGGCTTCGTCTGAGGCTACCGAAAAGCTCAAACCGTGTGCCTGGGATTCGCCGTGGTATGGGTCTTGCCCGAGCAAAACTACCTTTACGTCGTCATAAGGCGTTAGCTCAAGAGCCCTGTAAATATCCTCTTTCGCAGGATAAACCGTTTCTGTTTGATAAGCTTGCTCTACAAATGCTGTCAATTCTTGAAAATAAGGTTTTTGTTTTTCTGTATTTATCAGTTCTTGCCAGTTCATCACTCTTGCCTCCTCGTCTTTTCTAGTATAGCGAATCAAAAAGCTTACGCCAAATAAAAACAGATATTCACACATTGGACATTGTTTTCTTTGATAATCGTTACTTAGTTCCGCCTTAGTCAGGTGAATTTGTTCTAATCTCAATTAGGTAGTCAATAAAGGAGGAAATATCATGCAATCATTAAACTGGCAAAGAATTATGCAAATCATCGTTGTCTTTCTATTTGGTTTTTTTGCGACATTTGTCTTTTTGGGGAATCTGATGGACTTCAATTCCAATTATGAATTTGTCCGCCACGTTCTTTCAATGGATACAACGTTCAAGGGGAACGATTTAATGTGGCGCTCAATCAATAATCACACAATCTGGCTCATCGCTTACTGGGGGATTATCATCGCAGAAGGCGTTGTCGCTTTCCTTGGTTGGTTCACAGCCATCAATCTCTTGCGGGCTTACAAAAAACCAGCAGCTGTATTCAAATCCCGAAAATGGTCCGGCTACTTGATGTTCATCCTCATTTTCCTAATCTGGTATGTTGGTTTTGTCGTAATCGGCTCCGAATGGTTCGCCATGTGGCAATCCGAGTCGTGGAATGGTAAAGAAACTGCAATGGGTATCACACAAGTCGCACTCGGAATGCTGATCGTGTTTATGTTTCCAGAAAAGGATTCCGCTGAATAAAAATCAAAAATAGAAACCGCAATGACTCGCCTAAATAAAAGGCAAATCATTGAGGTTTTTGCTTTTTAGGCTTTCTCCCACCTGATGCAATCGTGTTTTTTGTAATAATGATATAGTCTTTTCCGGGAACCAAAATGAGCATGATAACTAAAAGTAAAAAACCATAATAATTGATCATTTGCACCCCCACTTTTTTGGTTGGTGTTTTCCCAGTAACATAACGATTTTACGAATTTAAATGCTTTTTTGCTTTCTTCTCTGAAAATCAAGCGAAGGCATTGACATTATACCCGGTTACTGGAATAATGAAAGTATTTAAAACTTAAAAAGGAGTGTTTTGCTTTGGCATTTTATTTTAGTGAACCGTCTCGTACGTTTAGTGAATTTTTACTCGTTCCTGGGTATTCCTCTTCCGAATGTATTCCAACAAAGGTGGATCTTAAGACACCGATTGTAAAATTTAAAAGAGGTGAAGAACCTGAGCTTACGATGAATATCCCGTTAGTCTCTGCAATCATGCAAGCTGTTTCGGGCGATGAGATGGGAATTGCACTTGCTAAAGAAGGCGGCGTTTCGTTCATTTATGGCTCGCAATCCATTGAAAGCGAAGCAAAAATGGTTGCACGTGTTAAAAATCATAAAGCTGGTTTTGTTGCGAGCGACTCCAATATCCGTCCTGATCAAACACTGCAAGATGTTCTTGACTTGAAAGAAAAGACAGGACACTCCACAATGGCTGTAACAGAAGACGGCAGCCCCAACGGAAAATTGCTCGGCGTTGTCACAAGCCGTGATTACCGCGTAACGCGCATGAGTCCAGACGAATTAGTTCGTGACTTCATGACACCGTTTGAAAAACTAATCACCGCACAAGCAACAACAACGCTAAAAGAAGCCAACAATATCATCTGGGACAACAAACTGAACGCACTCCCACTAGTAGATGAAAATGATCATTTAGCTTATTTCGTTTTCCGCAAAGACTACGATTCCAATAAAGAAAACCAGCTTGAATTGCTCGATAAAAACAAAAGTTACGTTGTTGGTGCAGGAATCAACACACGTGACTATGAGGAACGTGTGCCCGCACTCGTTGAAGCAGGTGCTGATATTCTTTGCATCGACTCGTCAGAAGGATTCACTGAGTGGCAAAAGCGCACGCTAGACTGGATTCGCGGCAAATACGGCGATACAGTAAAAGTTGGTGCAGGAAATGTTGTAGATCGTGATGGTTTCCGCTTCCTCGCTGAAGCAGGTGCCGATTTCGTAAAAGTTGGTGTTGGCGGCGGTTCAATCTGTATCACGCGTGAACAAAAAGGAATTGGACGTGGACAAGCAACTGCTGTCATTGATGTTGCTAAAGCGCGCGATGAGTACTTTGAAGAAACCGGTATCTACATTCCGATTTGTTCCGATGGCGGGATTGTTTATGATTACCACATGACACTCGCACTTGCAATGGGTGCAGATTTCATCATGCTAGGACGTTACTTCTCAAGATTTGATGAAAGCCCAACAAACAAAGTCAACTTAAACGGTACGTACATGAAAGAATATTGGGGTGAAGGCGCTAATCGCGCACGCAACTGGCAACGTTATGACATGGGCGGCGATAAGAAGCTTTCATTTGAAGAAGGCGTGGATTCTTACGTTCCTTATGCCGGTTCGCTAAAAGACAATGTGGCCATCAGTTTAAATAAAGTTCGTTCCACGATGTGTAACTGCGGTGCGCTCACGATTCCTGAATTACAACAAAAAGCGAAAATCACACTCGTTTCAGCGACTTCAATCGTTGAAGGTGGCGCTCACGATGTTGTTGTAAAAGATGCTTCAAACCAAACTATGAATTAAATAAAAAAGAAGGCGAATCAACTGATTCGCCTTCTTTTTTATTCTGGTGCGTTAGCAAGCGACCAAGTGAGTGTACTTGTATAAGAACCTACTTTATTTCCTGCAGGAATCGTTAAGGAAACTGAGTTAGCTCCTTCACTCGTTTTAAATTTACCTTTCCATGTCCCCATTCCTTCATCTACGCCCGACCGTAATAAGGTCTTAGCTGATGTATCACTCACACCGTAAGTTTGAGCAGAAGGGGTTGGCGCAGCTGACGTATTTGTTGCATCTACTGCTTCTGGGGTAATTTGCCCGATACTTAAAACAGTGCCCGATAGTTGTTTCGTTTCATCTTCATTATTTTTAAAAGGTGTCGCGCTAAGTTTAAGCGTCCAACCTGCACCACTTCCTCGATTGTCTGTCACTTGAACAAGTGGATTAGAATTTAAATCTGGTAAAGTGAGAGTTGACCCAGAAATTTCAACTTCTCCAAACAGAAAATTAGGTACATAGTCGATACTTAACGGCCCCGCATTACCTGTTTCTGTCCCGTCTTCCGGCTTTACTGTTTCTTCCGGATCTAACGGAGTTACTCCCCCTGTTGGGCTAATAAGTTTTACTGTTCCAGAGGTTGTTGCTCCCTCTACATCTTCCGCAAAGACCTGGACGCCTCCGCTTGTTAGTACCACACATCCTACTAAACTAGCTATTAATAATTCTTTTTTCAAATTCTTTCTCTCCTTTTTACTCGTTTTAAGGCGCTTCAATTAGCTGCCACTCAATTGTTGCTTGATATGTTTCAGCATGTAGCCAAGGAGCAAGTTCTAAATAAAATCCTGCCTCTCCTGCTTGATCTACCTGTGTTATTTCCTGCGAATCAGTCTGCAACAACTCTATCCCCACTTCATCAATCACACTTTGTTCATGAGCCCTATTCTGATATATAAAAGCATCACTAGGAAGCTTGTGTCCTGCGGTGCTATTAAATCCAGCCTTTGTTCCATCCGCCGAATCAATCAACCGGGCACGAAGCGCAATATTAGATTTTTGAATTCGCTTATCTTCAATTTGAATCGGACTAAGTGTTGTCTTTACTTTCATTTTTTTCTCAGGAAGAGCAGTTTCTAACGTAAAATCTTGTGGAGCCGCACTAAACGAAACTTTACCATCCACTAAAAAAGTAAGATGAGCTTTTTGAGACGTAATACCCTCGCTATCTATCGCATAAAGTATAACGTCGTGTTCACCAATCGCGAGTTCATTTGTACTTAAGCTCCATTCGAAATTTTGCGATGAACCCGGTGCTAAATTTTCTTTAGTACCAAGCTCAACAGGCTCGCCACCATCTAACTGATAGAAAAACTGTACATGATTGCTATCTTCATCCCGCCAAGTCACTTGGAAGTTTGCATCACCTCCTTTAAAAATCGTTTCTGCTTCATTGACAAGCGAAAAATTTTCGATAACGGGAACATTTTTTTTGGTGAGGACAGACTGAATGGTTGCACTTTGGCTGACGAGATTGGTCGCTGTTACTTTAAATTCATGCTCGCCACTTGCTAGCGCCGCAATTTGCTCAGCTGAAAGCTCTAGGCTCCATGCCCCGCTCCCTGTCGAGCTGTCTACTTTTTCTTGATGAATTTGTTCCTCGTCCAAGTAGTATTCCAAGTTTAAGCTTCCCTTGTTAAGATCCTCAAAGCTTCCCGAAATAGCTTTTACTTTGTCCGTATCTAGCACTTGCCAGTCTTGATCCTCAGAAAAAGCAAGTTTTGGCGCGACATTTGTTACTGGAATCATTGTAAATTCTGGGGCAGAAACAAGTGCGTTTTCACCATTATATTGTGAAGTTAACGTAACCAGATCACTTGAGATGTCAGACGTGAAATGTCCCTTATAAGAAATCACTATCTTGGAAGGTAAATTGCCTTCAAGTCCTAAAGTCGGACCAGTTGTCCCCTCTACCGGAAAGTTTAAAATACCATCTACAAGCATTGAATCATCAAGCGGATAACTTTGAGCTTGCCCGCCTATAAATGCTGTGGCAGTAATACTACCCGGTTCTAGTACAAAATTAGGATCCCCTGTCAAAATTGCCTTTACTTTTTCCCAGTTTTGCTTTCCCCCGAGATATTCCACCGAATAGTCGAAACGTAAAGTTTCATTTATATGAACCTCACCCCCATCCAAAACTGCTTGATCACGTGTCTCGTTATAAACTTCAATCTTCGGATCTACTTCAACTAAATTGGGGACCTCTTGAAAAACAACCTTCTGTGGTGCCGCATAGGTCCCCGTTGAACCTGTAAATCCCCAGTATACTTGCGTATTTGTTGCTAACACACGATTATACAACTCTTCATAAGGTACGTTGACAACAGTTGAGTTATCGATAACATATTGAAATTGCTTGCTCTCTGCATCCCAATCTACATCTAACCGAATCCATTTATCGTCCGTTAAAAGATAACTAAGCGGATCATGATGAGCAACTGCGCGCTGAGTGTTAAACCAAGCCCACCAGCTTGTATATTCTGTTAAATCACCTGGCCAAATATAAGCAACATGTTGTCCCTTATTTGTGGTTGGCAAATTTTGATCAAACCAGCCATCGTTATCAGTTATATTACTAAATAAATCAAATTCAATCGCCAAACTATTTAAAATCCCAGCAGAATTCTCATTGCGTTGCTCTCCTAAATAGCCAATAGATGAAGCATTTGATGTAAACCAGGTCGGCGAATCTGTTACAGCTTGAAAAACGAGTGCCATCCCATCTCCAACATTCGCGACATTCTTGCCAAAATATAGATAGGTGGATAAATGAAAACTTTTGGTAAAATCTAACAAATTGTTATTCGTGCTCCAAATAGAACCGATGGAATTACTAGTATTCGGCGTGATAGTTACAATTCCGTTTTCATCAACAGAAGAAGTCGAACCTTCTTTTATTTCAAAGATTCCATCCATTTTCTTAATGTGCGCAGGTGGTTCAGCCGCTGCTTGCACTTTAATTCCAGATGCAGTCACACTTCCTAAAACAAAGCCTAAACAAGCCAACCATTTAACTGCCCTCTTCATTTTTCCTTCTCCTTTTCAGCAAGACAAAGATAACAATGGCAAGAAGCAAGAGAACCGCAATACCAATAATCAAGACATTCAGAAAATTACTCTCGTGCTTTTCTTCATCTGTTTGCACCTGCTTAATTTGATCGCCTGAGATCGTGAAATTCTTCTTCAAATGCCAGACTTCATTTTCGCCTTTGACGGTCAAAGCATAGCTGTATTTTCCGCTTGGAAAGTCATCTAGACTAACCTTTTCAATTAATTGATAAACGGAATCTGGCGCCATTGAAAATGTCCGCTTCTTGATTTCTTGAATTTTCTTGCCCGAGTGATTTCGGATCTCTCCTTGTAATTCATATTGCGAGAGTATCCGCGAAGCCTCATTCGTTAGTCCAACGCTTGTAGCGGGGAGATCGTTCCATTTTGTTAACTTCGGCGTTTTTAAAGCGAATTGTTGTTGCTCTTCCTCTTCGTCCACACGCACTTTACAGCCAATAACATAGGCATATTGATTTTTTATCGAAACGCCTTCTTTTTTATCATCCACTTGCTCCGCTTGATTTTTTTCATGAATATAAAACCCACCAAGCAACACGCCACTAAATGCTTTTTTAGGAACTTTTAGCGTAAATGAAACAGTCCGTGTTTCATTTGGTTTAAGCGTCACTTGCTCCTCACCTTCCAGCAACTCTTCTATTGAATAAGGTAAACTTGTGGCAAGTGTGCTCTTATTGTCTCCACTGTAATCAATGTCCCCGCCTGTTCCAGTCCGAGCGGTATGCGGCTTAATTTCAAGCGTTAGCTCCTCACTTCTAGCATTATGCACCCGAAGTTGCAAGGTTTGCCATTCCCCTGGTTTCGCCAAAAGATCAAAGTAAGTTTTCGCTTGATCTATTTGGTTATCTGGAATGATAGCTTCAACATAATAGGCCATATCGGAACTTGTATTTTTCGCTAACGTTTGTGCTGGATATATTAAGCAGAATGCTACTAAACAAACTACGATATAAAATATTTTTTTCATTCGATTCTTTATCCCCTTATACTAGATACTAATTTGCATGCGTTATTTAAAAATCAGAAAAATATACATAGATGTTTTATGCAACTTTCAATTGTACAGGTTTGCTAAAGCCTTGTAATTAATTTGCCATGGCATATTTTCTTGTGTAATAATATCTTTATCTTTCAAATGTTGGATACTCCTTGAAGCCATATTGCGTGAACAACCACTTAACTTGGCAAGCGTAACGATTTTAATCCATTTGGGCAAAATAACTATTCCGTTCGCAACTTCCTTTCCAAACTGTTCAACCAGTTCTTGTAAAACGGAAGCCACTCGCTCTTCTGCCGAAATTAATACTCGCTTCGTTTGGCTGTAAGACCATTTTTGTGCCTTGCCTAACTCCTGCAAAAAGAAGTTACTAAGAAGATGTTTTTGCTCCAAGTAATTTAGAAATTCACGTGCATCATATTCACGCAAAGTTGTTTGTTCTGCTGCTTCAAGTACCGTTTCTCCTATTTGATTATTCTGTGGATCAATCGTATAGATATAATCATCCATTTTAAAACAGCGAAGAAAAGTACTTTCATTACATAAGATGAGAGCACCCCGATCAATCAGTAAAATTCGATCTTTTTCAAGAGGAATTCGATCACCTTTTTGAAAGTGACGTTTTTTACCAGTCAATTCTTGGCGCACCATATTTTCGATAAATTTGTCTTTTTTCAGTATCCGATAGTAATCCAAATATTCCATTTTTACACCCCAATACTTTTTTTCAATTTTATTGTGGGTTAGCACTTGGATAGTATTGTTTTCGAAGAATTTCTTTGTTATATTAAAGTATAATTGTTATTTTCTTACGTGTTTATATGCAACAAAGTAAACTTTTGTGCAAAACCCTAGTCATTTATGGCGATTTTATGTCAAAATATAAATAAAATATTTTACATTTCTTATTTTAATGATAGTATGTTTTTTATCTCGCTGAAGAACATTGCAACCATGATTTTGCACTTATTGTCATTTTTTGAGGTGATCAAATTGAGGCTATTCATCATAGAAGATAATTTTTTACAAAAAGACTATTTGGAAAAGACACTTACTACATTTTTAGAAAAGCGACCGATTACAGTTGAAATCGAATCGTTCTTAAATGCAGATGAATTTCTGAAAGTGCACAAAATTGACAGTATTAAACGCACAGATGCTTTTTTGCTTGATATTGATTTTAAAACGCGGATGGATGGAATTGATTTGGCTGAAGCGATTCGTGACAAAAATGCTTATTGCTCCATTTATTTTGTCACTGGGGATGAGCGTAAAGCAGAAGAAATTATCAATCGTGGAATTCTCCCTTCAGGTTATGTCATTAAAAATCCAGAGCGGATTGAAACAGTGGAAGAACAACTGATTGAAATTGCTCAAAAGCTGATTTCGGATGCTCAGTCACATTCAAGCGTTTTTGAAATCAAACAAGGGAATTTGTCACGTTTTATTGATATGAATGAAATTATTCTAGTTGAAAGCATTCCACACCAACGAGGTTACCTGAGGTTACACACTTTAAAGGAAAATATTATTTTTCGCTCATCCATTAGTCAGCTAGCCCCACAACTAAATACACCTTTTATGATGACTAATCTAAAGTCCTACATTCTTAATCTCAACCAAATTCAATCAATCGATAAAAAATCGGGTTATGTGCAGTTTCGTTCTGGCTATGAAATTGTCGTCAGTAAACGGATCATAAAAAAAATCCTAGATGCTTTCGATGAGCTCTATTAATGTTCATCGTTCTAGAAAAGGGAGTGGTTTGCTTGTTTATTATTGAATTTAATTACTCGCTGAATCTACTCTTCATTATCTTTTTTCTAAGTTACAAGCTTCTTTTGAATAAACGGCAGACAACGATGATGCTTTTTTCCATTGTTGTCCTTTTTGCTGTTCTCTATTTTTTCGGTGACTTTTTCTCAATCAGTTTCGGTCTTGCGTTCATGTTTTTACTTATCTTCACATATTTCTATCTATTTACCAAAAAATGGTTGTTATCTGCCATTTTATTAATCACTGTATACACTCTAAACGGTTTTGTTTGGTTTTTAACTTTTGATTTTTCACGTTTGTTTTGGACGGAGCCTCCACTGGTTTTAGCGGTGATTAACCTTCTTCTTACCATGCTGTTTGCATTCATTCTTCGCCAACTACTCAAAAAGTTTAATTTTTATGCGATGTTTGATCATCTTGTAAAAAAATACTATTTGTTTTCATTTATTTTAATCACGGGGCTTTTCATCGTAAACTCTATTCACTTTTTCTATCCTTGGCCAACTACTTTTGGAAATCTCTATAGTTCTCTCATTATTTTTCTTTATTCAACAAACGGCATCATCTTTACCGCTTTTTTCATTCGAAGTGAACTAAGCCAAGAAAAATTGAATCATTTAGCTAGCCAATCGGACTACTATAATATACAATCCGAAAACTTGCATGACTTTAAACATGATTACAACAACATTTTGCTTTCGCTTGCGCTCCACATTAAAAAAAATGAAAATGAGGAGGCTCTGCGCCTGATTAAGGATCAAACACGCTATTTTAATGATAATATTTTCGATCAAAATGAAACGGCACTACTCAAAATTGGTGTTCCACCCGTCCAAGGTTTATTGAAACTTTATACAGATAAATTAACGCAAGAAAGCGTCCCTTATTCGCTCGTCGTTCCTGATACGATTAATTACGTTGGGATTGATTTAATCGACTTTATTCGGAGCTTTACAATTCTTTTAGATAATGCGTTCGAGGCTTCAAAAAGCGCTCCAAACCCCTTTATTGAAATCAAATTGGTGCATTCGGATGGAAATTTGGTAGTGACTGTCGAGAATCAAATTGACCCAAATGTTTCGATTGATACGGATAAGATTACGAAAAAAAGTTTTACGACGAAGCCTAATCACAAAGGACGCGGTCTCGGCATTTTGTTTAAAATTATGGATCGTTATGATTATACGGAAGCGTCTATTCAAGTGGACAAGACAACATTTATTGCTGGATTTCACATTTATTCGTTGTAGGCTTTTTAACAGTTTCTTGAAAAAGGTTTAATCTTATTTACGTAACTTTCACTTATTTCTTGTTGTTATTCCCTTTCGGCTTTGCTAAAATGTAGCTGAACGTTTGTTGTTAAGCGTTTACAAAAAGGAAAAAGGGAGAGTATGCTTGTGAAAAATTGGAAGAAAAAAATGGCACATTTAGTACTCGCAACAAGTTTAATTTTGGGAATGGCTTTACCATTTAACGGGGGTAAAGCAGTTGCAGCTGAACCGCTTGTTCCGGTTCAATTTTTAGGGATTAATGATTTTCATGGAGCGCTTGATACGGCTTCTAAGGATGCTTCTGGAAATGCGATTGGTGGAGCGGACTTTCTTTCTGCTAACTTAGATCTTGCGCAAGCCGACTTTTTGGCTCAAAATCCGGGGGCTGATGCGGGGAACTCAATTCGTGTTCAAGCTGGAGATATGGTTGGCGCAAGCCCCGCTGTTTCAGGGCTACTTCAAGATGAGCCCACGATGAAGGCGCTTGATACGATGGACTTTAAAGTTGGGACTCTCGGAAACCATGAATTCGATGAAGGGCTGCCTGAATACAAACGAATTCTAGACGGGGTTGCAACAGACAAGTTCGGACCAATTGTTGCGAATTATCCACGTGTACAAAGCAAGATGGAAATTGTCGCGGCAAATGTTGTTGATAAAGGGACAACGAATGTTGCCGAGGGCTTCAAGCCTTATACCATTCAAAATGTCGGCGGGGAGAAAATTGGTTTTATCGGGATTGTGACGACTGAAATTCCAAATCTTGTGCTTGCAAACCATATTAAGGATTATGATTTTCTTGATGAGGCGGAAACGGTTGCGAAGTATGCGAAAATTTTGCGTGATCAAGGGGTCAATGCGATTGTGGTGCTTTCGCATGTTCCAGCGCTTTCGGATGGGAATCCGAATTTAGGAACGGGGAAAGATGTAAACGGCGAGGCCGCTAATATGATAACAAAAGTCAATCAGCTCGATCCAGAAAACTCGGTCGATCTTGTTCTAGCCGGACATAATCACCAATATACGAATGGCATTGTGGGGTCTACGCGGATTGTGCAAAGCTACAACAATGGAAAGGCTTTTTCTAATGTTACGGGAGAAATTGATCCAGAAACGGGAGATTTCGTGAAAACGCCGGATGCGAAAATTACATATAATACGCGTTCGGTCACACCGGATGGCGCTATCACGGCGATCACAAAAGATGCAGCTACACGGATCGCAGATACGATTAATGAACCGATTGGAAAAACAGAGAATGGAACAATTACTCGGGAAACAAACCAAAGCGGTGCGGCAATTGATGCGAAAGAGTCTGCCCTTGGCAATTTGATTACGGATGCGCAACTTGAGATGGCAGAAAAAGCGGACGTGAAGGCTGATTTTGCGATGACCAATAACGGTGGTATCCGCGCTGATCTTGTAACGGATGCGAATCATCAAATTACTTGGGGAGCTGCTCAAGCGGTTCAGCCATTCGGGAATATTTTACAGGTGGTCGAACTGGACGGGGCTATGATTCTCGAAGCGCTTAATCAGCAATATTTAAGTGATGAGCGGTATTTCTTACAGATTTCGGGATTGAAATATGAGTTTACGGATACAGATGACCTCGAGCATGCTTACAAAGTAGCGAATGTGACCACTAAAGATGGGGAGCCGCTTGATTTAAGCAAAACTTATAAAGTTGTGATTAACGATTTTCTTTACGGGGGCGGGGATGGTTTCTCGGCGTTTACCAAAGGAAAACTCGTTTCAGCGATTGATCCTGACACGGAAACGTTTATTAATTACATTAAAGCCCAAACGGCGCAAGGAAAACTCATTTCAGCGAAAGAAGAAGGTCGTAAAACTTATAAATCCGCAGAACAGCTAGCAGAGGAAGCGGTAAAAGCGATTCGGGATGCGACTCGTTTTGATAAGTTGACCGACAAGGATTCGTTTTTGACTGGGGTTACACTTGGCGGGGCTTCGCTCACTGTTGAAAAAGCGGGTATAGCGAAAGCAGAACGAAGCTTAAAAGTCTCACCTGCTGTTTCTAGTACAGCTGGTCCATCTGGCGCGTTTAAGTTGGCTGTCTCCTCGCTCAAGCTTGCTGCGGGCGACGAACTGACGGTGCACGTGACGGACAAGGCTGGTAATCGTGCGGCTTTCACAGTTCAAGTTGAAGCGAGCGAAACCGAAGTGCAGCCGGAAGTTCCAGATTCTAGCGACGATCCTGTCACGAGCACAGAATCGAAGCCCCAAGAAAAACCTTCTTCAACTACTCCTGCAGGAAACAAAGGCATCCTCCCTGCAACAGGCGATTCTGCGGGTCTTGCTTCGCTTGCAGGAATCTTCCTTACCAGCCTAGCTCTATATCGACTTAGAAAACAATAATCATTTTCTTTGCACAACTTGCTTCTTTTTGAAGAAGCAGGTTGTGTTTTTTTATGAACACTTTTCGTTGAATGCCTTCAAAAACGGGTATAAGAAAATAAAAGAAAGGAGCAAAGTTATGAAAAAAATGACATTAAGTGAACGGCTCAACGTCTTGCGGGCAGGCGTTCTCGGAGCAAACGACGGGATTGTTTCGGTGGCTGGGATTGTTATCGGGGTAGCCGGCGCCAGAACATCAACGTTCACAATTTTGATTTCCGGTATTGCAGGTCTTCTTGCTGGTGCACTTTCGATGGCAGGCGGAGAATATGTTTCAGTGAGCACTCAAAAGGATACTGAAAAGTCGCTTGTCAAAAAAGAGCGGGAATCCTTGAAAACAGATTATGAAGGCGAATTACAAAAACTAATTGAAATTTATAAAGCGAAAGGTCTGTCTGATGAATCGGCGCATCAAGTGGCTTCTGAACTGATGAAAAAAGACGCACTTGGTGTACAGGCCCAGGAAGTTCTAGGTTTTAAGTTGAACGATTATGCTAATCCATTCAGTGCAGCGCTTTCCTCCCTGTTTTCATTTTCAGTAGGAGCTATTTTGCCACTGCTTACGATTACCCTTCTTCCAGCTTCCATTCGAATCTGGTTTACATTCGTTGCTGTACTAGTGGCGCTTGCCATTACTGGATATACAAGCGCTTATCTTGGAAATGCTCCAACAAGACCAGCTGTCCTTCGAAATTGTTTCGTGGGCATGCTAACCATGGTGATTACATATATTGTCGGACATTATGTGGGCATTTAACAAAATCCAAATGAAAAGCGAAGGAGCACTAGCTCCTTCGCTTTTTAACGAACCATTTCTGTTTCCCGGAAAACTTTCCGCCAAGTCGTTGCCAAAATGATCGCACAAACCGAAAAGGCTAAAAGGTCAGCAATCGGGAAGGCATACCATACGCCTGACAAGCCAAAGAAGTTTGGCAAAATGAGAAGTAGCGGCACAAGGCAAATTATTTGCCGCATCAGAGAAATAATAAAGGAAATCCGCGCTTTTCCGAGGGCCTGATAAAGACCGCCACAAACAATTTGGAAGCCAATCGTCGGCGCTGCCAGTAGCATGATTCGGAGCGCTTCTTCACTTTCTGCAATCAAAACTGGGTCAGATGAGAAAATTCTCGCTAGTTCTGCTGGGAATATCTCTGCAACCGCAAACGCGATGAGTGACAAAATCGTCGCAACGAGCATCCCTAGTTTCACCGAATGACTCACGCGCCCAAACTGTTTCGAACCATAGTTAAAGCCAACAATCGGCTGCATTCCTTGCGTTACCCCATTAATTGGCATGATCGCGAACGATGCAATTCGGTTAGCTACACCGAACGCCGCAATCGCCATCGTCCCTCCATAAATTTGTAGCATCCAGTTAACCGCAATCGTAACTACACTTCCAGACGCCATCATGATAAACGATGGGAAGCCAATTGCCACAATCCGCAAACCAATTTTCATATCCATTCGCAAACTAAAGCCTTTAAGGGATAACGTGCTTTTACCCGATAAAAAATAAAATAATAGCCAAGCTGCTCCAATCGCTTGCGCAATAAGCGTCGCAAGCGCTGAACCACGGACGCCCATATGAAGTCCCATAATAAAAATTGGATTCAAAATCATGTTGATGACTGCTGAAATAATCATTGTAAGCATGGCTGTTTTCGCATTTCCTTCTGAACGGACAATGTTATTCATTCCCATCCCGAATGATTGGAATACAGCACCAAGTAAGATAATTTCTAGAAACTCTTTTGTCATTTGATGAATTTCGGCTGGTGCACCAAACATGGTAATCAGTGGATCAATAAAAATAAAAGTTAAAATAGCAATAAGTATACTTGAAAAAATGACTAGCCAAATAACCTGATGAAATACCGTGTTCGCTGTTTTTTGTTCGCCAGCACCGAGCGATCTAGAAATAATTGATGCGCCCCCGATACCAAACATCGCTGCCATCGCCATCAAAATCATCTGAACTGGGAAGGCAATCGAAAGCGCCGCAACCCCATTCGGTCCGACACCATATGAGACGAAAATCGTGTCGACAATATTGTACATCCCCATAACGAACATCCCCACAAATGCAGGAATGGAAAGCCTCGCCATCAAAGAACCAATACTATCTTCACCAAGTCTTCTACTTTGTTCTTTCATACACTTTCCTCCTTTTTAGCCGCACAAGTTGCGTTTTCTGCCATTTGGACGACCAAACGAAAAAATTCCGACCTTTCTTGCTCCGAAAATCCTGCTGTTAAACAGTCGTTCCACTGTTCTGTTAGCCCCTCTATTAACGTTTTTTGCGCCAACCCCTTTTTTGTTAAAAAAATACGCTGGATACGCTTGTCTTTTTGATCTTGCTCACGTCGCACGAACCCGAGCTCCATTAGCCGTTTGATGTGTCTTGTCACGTTTGCCTTATCAACTGAAAATCGCTTCACAAACGCTTCTTGAGCAAGTCCGTCTTCCTTGTAAAGCGTGAACAAGTAGCGGAGTTGTCCAACACAAAGTCCCGTTTCAGTCAATCTGCTGTCTTTGAAAATATGTTCCGAGCGATGAATCATCGCCATTGATTTTACAATCGCTTCATGTCTTTCTGTCAATTAAGTCGCCTCAAATCTTACTATTTTCGCAATAAAGTTGCGCAGTCAACTAATCTAGTTTACTAGAAATTAGTTGACCATGCAACCAATTTTTAAGAAAGCACAATCAAGGCATAAATAGGTGGATTGCGTTATAATGAATGAAAGCGTTTTAAACAAGGAGGAAGACTAATGAAATTTTTTATTGATACGGCAAATGTAGACGAAATAAAGAAAGCAAGTCGCATGGGATTTATTGATGGCGTCACAACCAATCCTTCTTTGATTGCAAAAGAAGGACGGGATTTTAAAGAAGTGGTAACAGAAATCACTTCGATTGTTAACGGACCGATCAGCGGGGAAGTGGTAAGTTTAGAAGCCGATAAAATGGTTGAAGAAGGTCGGCTTGTAGCGGCTATTCATCCAAATATGGTTGTTAAAATCCCTATGACAGGTGAGGGCATGGCTGCCGTCAAAACGCTACATGAAGAGGGAATTAAAACGAATGTCACACTCGTTTTCTCAGCTGCGCAAGCGCTACTTGCTGCACGTGCTGGCGCTTCTTACGTCTCTCCTTTCCTCGGTCGACTAGATGATATAGGTCAAGATGGTTTAGAACTCATCAGCGACATCTCAGAAATTTTCGCTATCCATGACATCAAAACAGAAATCATTGCGGCAAGCATTCGCCATCCAATCCACGTAATCGAATCCGCCAAACTTGGTGCAGATATCGCAACCGTGCCGTTTAAAGTATTTGAACAAATGCTAAAACACCCACTGACGGATATTGGAATTGATAAATTCTTAGCGGATTATGAAGGGACTAAAAAATGAACAAACATTTCATTGTAAAAAAAGCTCATCATCCAGATGTTGCTAAGCCACTTTTCGCGAATAAAAATGAAGAAATTTGGGTGTTTGATGAAGATAAAACGTATCCTGGGTGGATGCTTTGTAAAATCAAATCAAGTGGCGCTGAAGGCTATATCCCAGAACAAATTATTGCCCGCGTTCCAGATAGCAAGTCGGGAACCGTTTTGGAAGATTATTCCGCACGCGAGCTTGACGTTAAGCCGGGTGATAAGCTTGAAAGCAACCGAGAATTAAACGGCTGGGCGTGGTGTATCGATGAAGATGAAACGGCTGGTTGGGTTCCACTTGAAAATTTGAAGGAAGAATAAAAAAGAGAGTTGTGCTTTTTGCACAACTCTCTTTTTTTATTTACCTATAATTTACTCTCCCTTCAGCACTAAAAACTAATCCGCACTCCCTTCTTCCCAGCAAATTATTTTCAAACCTTTTCAAACTATGAAATAATAGAAGAGAAAATCGCAGGAAATCAGGTGAGAATTTTGAAAGATTGGAAGAAAAATCTCTATATTGTTTGGATTGGTTGCTTTTTAACGGGCACCGGACTTAACCTGATCATGCCTTTCCTGCCTCTATACGTAGAAGAACTTGGCATCCACGATCCCGACCAAGTCAGTCTTTATTCAGGTGTCGCGCTTAGCTCGACTTTTTTTGTTTCTGCCATTATGGCACCGATTTGGGGGAACTTGGCCGATCGTAAAGGGCGCCGCTTAATGCTCCTTCGCGCTGCACTCGGAATGAGTATTGCGATGATTTTGATGGGGCTTGTCACAAACGTCTTTCAGTTCATCGGACTGAGACTCCTCATGGGAATCTTCTCAGGCTACATCTCGACAGCGAATGCGCTAATTGCCACACAGGTGCCGCGCCACAAGAGCGGCTATGCTCTAGGAACACTTTCAACGGCAGCCGTTTCTGGCGTTTTAATCGGGCCACTAATTGGGGGATTCTTGTCCGATATCTTTGGTGTACGTCCCGTCTTTTTCATCACCGGAACACTAATCGCCGGAAGCTTCCTTTTGACGCTGCTTTTTGTGAAAGAGAATTTTACTCCGGTCGAGAAACGGGAGGTCCGCTCCTTCAGGGAAGTCTTTGGCGCCCTTCAAAACCCGAAACTCATTATTATTTTATTTTTCACTTCGATGATTATCCAAGTCTCAAATAACGCGATTAGTCCGATCTTAACGCTTTACGTCCGCGACCTTGCCGGAAACATCGCAAATATTGCTTTCATCAGCGGGATGATCGCCGCCGTCCCCGGCGTCGCTTCCTTACTTGCAGCCCCGCGCCTCGGCAAATGGGGCGACAAAATCGGCACCGAACGAGTCTTGCTCGGCGCTTTGATTGGCTCCATGCTCCTGCAAATCCCAATGGCTTTTGCCGAGACACCATTTCAATTTGGCGTTTTGCGCTTCTTGCTTGGAATTGCAGACGGCGCGCTTCTCCCAGCCGTTCAGTCTCTACTCTCAAAAAATGCACCGCGCGACCTCACTGGGCGGATTTTCGGGTACAACCAGTCCTTTCTTTACATTGGGAATGTCATCGGACCGCTAATTGGCTCAAGCATCGCCGCCCATTTCGGCTATAGTGACGTTTTCCTAGCTGTCGCCGTCTTCATTTTGCTAAACGTCTGCCTCGTGGCTATTTTTAACCGAACGACTCATCACAAGAAACAGGAGGAATGATTCAGATGGAACAAATCGAACAACTTCGCACGGCCGCGCCGCAAACCAAATTGTCTTTTTGACAGGCGCGGGGGTGTCCGTGCCTTCGGGGATCCCGGATTACCGCTCAAAAAATGGGCTTTATGCCGGAAAGCACAATCCAGAATACTTATTAAGTGAGGCTTGTCTCGCAAATGAACCGGATGTTTTTTATCAATTCGTCACAGAAAATATGTATTATCCAGATGCCAAACCGAATCCCATTCACTTAAAAATTGCCGAGATTGGCGAAGAAAAAAACGTCACAGTGGTTACACAAAATATTGATGGCCTTCACGAAGCAGCTGGGTCAAAATCGGTCGTGGATTTCCATGGTAGCTTGTATCACTGTTACTGCACGAAATGCGGCCAAACCGTCCCAACCGAAACGTATTTAAAATCGGATAGCCATCAGAATTGCGGTGGTCGAGTTCGGCCGGATGTTGTGCTCTACGGGGAAGGCATCGCCGCTGATGCCATCCAAAATGCCATCCAAGCTCTGCAAACTGCGGATCTTGTCATTATTGCCGGGACAAGTTTCAAAGTCAGCCCGTTTTGTAACTTGATTGATTACAGGAATCCTAAGGCAAGCGTTTTTGCGGTGAATAAAGAAAATATTTTCTTGCCCTTCCCACATACAATGATCAAGGCGGACGCCCTCCAGGTCTTCAAAAAACTCTGAAAATAAAGCATGCTTTTTTGACCAAATGGTGAATCGCATGGTAAAATTTGGATAGCTGGATCTAATTCTGGCTATCCAAATTTTCTTTTAAGGAGTGGTCGATTTTATGTCACCTGACCCCGAGAGTCAGCAGATTATCTTTCAATTAATTCTCATTTTAGTTCTTACGCTACTGAATGCCTTTTTCGCATCAGCTGAAATGGCGCTTGTTTCGCTTAACAAAGGACGCGTAAAAAACCAAGCCGAGCAAGGAGATAAAAAAGCAATCAAATTAGTAAAGCTGCTTGATGATCCTAGTAACTTCCTAGCGACCATCCAAGTGTGTATCACACTAGCAGGTTTCTTCTCGAGTGCTTCGGCAGCAACAAGTATCGCAACGCGGATCGAACCGGTTTTTGGTGGAGGAGTCTTTGCGAAGGAACTCGCCATTATCGTTGTTACAGTTATTTTGTCGTATATTACCTTAGTTTTTGGTGAACTTTATCCGAAACGAGTCGCTTTACAGAAGTCTGAGATGATTGCGCGGCTTGCAGTTACGCCCATTCGTATCGTGGGGTTCCTACTTCGTCCGTTCGTCAGGTTCCTCTCGTTTTCAACAAATGTTCTTGTAAAGTTGACGCGGATGGACAAAACGGGTGAAGAAGATAAGATGACGCGTGAAGAGATGCAGCTGCTTGTCGAAAATAGCGGAAAAGAAGGCGTAATTGAACAAGAAGAGCTCAGCATGCTTCGCGGCGTGTTTGAACTTGACGATAAATATGCGCGAGAAGCAATGGTGCCACGGACGGATGCGTTCATGCTTGATATTGATATGGCGCCTGATGAAATTTGCGACTTGCTACTGAATGAGAATTACTCGCGAATTCCGGTTTATAAAAATGACGCGGATTCGATTGTAGGTATTCTGCACTTGAAAGATTATTTCGCTGCAGCACGACAAGTCGGATTTGAAAAAGTAGATATTCATTCACTCATTAAAGACGCTTATTTTGCGCCTGAAACAATCTTCATTGATGATCTTCTGAAAAATATGCAGAGGACGCGAAATCAAATGACGGTGCTAATGGATGAATACGGCGGTGTGGCAGGTCTCATTACCATTGAAGACATGCTTGAAGAAATCGTCGGTGATATTGATGACGAATATGATGATTTAACTAATGAGTTTACTAAAATAGATGAAAACACCTATGAATTAGAAGGTATGTTTGCGCTTGATGACTTTAATCGCATGTTTGATGTCGAGCTTCCTTCCCGTGGTGTAGATACGATTGCAGGTTTCGTACTCACTCTGATCGGGAATATTCCGGAAGACGGTGAACAAGTTGTAGCTGAATATGAAGATTTCACATTCACAGCGCTCGAAATAAAAGAAGCGAGACTAGTTTCCATCAGGGTTGAACGGGCAAAAAAGCCCGAAGCTGAACCTGTAAATCTTGAACTTGCTTAACGTAAAGACAGAGCGGCGCTACCGCTCTGTCTTTATTTGCTAGGGGAGGTATCATAAAGTGACAAATATCAAAGAGATTGCAAAGCGTGCTGGGGTTTCTGTTACAACCGTATCGCGGGTTTTAAATCAACATCCTTACGTTGCAGCCGACAAACGCGAACGCGTCGAAGCAATCATCCATGAACTGGATTACATACCAAATCGCAGTGCGATGAATCTAGCACGCGGAAAAACTAACACAGTTGGCGTCATTCTGCCATATACGGATCATCCTTGGTTCGATAAAATCACAAGCGGAATTCTCGAAGCAGCTTTTCGTAAAAAATATTCTGTCATGCTCCTACCAACGGGTTATGACCCTAAACGAGAATTGAAACACCTTGAAATGCTGAAAACCAAACAAGTGGATGGCATCATCATCACTTCTCGGGCGAACCCTTTTCAAGCCTTACTCGAAGTAGCTGAACCCGAACAGCTCGTTTTTTGTGAAGAAACCGAGCAGCCTGAGCTTGCCTGCGCATATATCAACCTTTTCCAAGCTTTCCAAGATGGCTTTCGCTTCATTCAAAACAAAGGCTATCAAAATGTCGCTTTTACAACAGGGCGAACAGATCGCATTAGTCCGAGCACGCAAAACAAAATTGCCGCGTTTGAAGAAATTTTTGCGACCAAAGCGAATCGCGCCAACATGCTCAACAACTGCTATAACATTTCAGACGGGGAAGCAGCAGCCGAGTATTTCTTGGAAAAAGCGCCTGTAAAGCCAGATGCGATCTATGCGACGGGAGATGAAGTCGCCGCAGGAATCTTCGCTTACGCACGGAAAAACGGTTTGCGAATTCCTGAAGATCTGGCGATTTTAGGGCAAGAAAATTTGCCGGTCAGTGAGGTATTGGAGATTTCGACGTTGGATCTTCATTTGAAACGGCTTGGAACTACTGCCTTTTCGATTTTCCATTCTGGCAAAGTGCAGAAACAAAAAATCCATCATGAACTCATTGAACGAAAATCTTTATAAATTTTCTTAAGGTTTACGCTTGACATGAAACCCGTTTCATCATTTACAACTAAGGTGTATATAAATATATGAAGAGGGTGAAAACAGTGCAACTTGAAGGAATCTGTAAAGTCCATTCTGGAATGGGCATGGAGTATCAATACGGGGAATTTTATATGGATCGAGATTATCTGGTATTTGAGCAAAATTATGGTTACAAAATGGGGAAGCGACACACCTATCCTTTGCAAGGCCTAGAGAACATTGCGCTGATACCAGAAAATGGCCAAGTTTATTTAACATTTAGCTGCGAAAAAATCTGTTTCGAGATTGCGGGAACGGAAGAAAAACTATATCCCTTTTATGAAGCGCTCCACACGAAGCAAGGGCTACCAAAAACTGCTAGCACACCGCAACCGAAAAGAAGCCGCTATACAACACACCACCAATACTTTTTTTCAAAATGAGGAGGATCAAGATGTATCAAGCGATTGTGTTCGATGTGGATGGCACCATTTTAGATACCGAAAAAGCGGTTTTGCATTCCTTGCAATCGGTTTTAGCGGAAGAAGACCAATTTTATACACATGAAGAATTGCGATTCGCGCTTGGCATTCCAGGTGAAAAAGCGATTCAGTTTTTAAATATTCAAAACGAGGAAGAAATCCTCACAAAATGGATGGAACGGGAAGTCCAGATGGCTAGCGAAGTTCAGCTTTTTGATGGAATCGAGGCTGTGCTAGCGCAAATCCCAGAAAGTGGTGTCGTCACTTCAAAAAATAGTTATGAGATGAAAAAAGGATTTTACCCATTTGGAATTGGGGACTATTTTCAAGCGATCGTTTGTGCAAGCGACACAGTGAATCACAAGCCACACCCTGATCCGCTACTTAAAGCAATGGAACTTCTTGCAAGAAACCCGCAGGAAGTGCTTTACGTCGGTGATTCGCCTTACGACATGGCTTGCGCCCATTCAGCCGGAGTCGATTTTGGTTTGGCGCTGTGGGGAGCAAAATCCGAAAAAGGCTTTGAAAAAGCCGAACATGTCTTTCGGCAGCCAAGCGAGATTTTAACACAAGTCGCCATCCAAAATGAATAGCTAGACTAAAAAAAGGAAGCCTCTTTATGAAGCTTCCTTTCTTGCTTAAACGCTTGTAAAACCGCCATCTACAATAATGTGTTGACTCGTCACATAAGTTGAAGCATCCGAAGATAAATAAATGATGGTGCCGTTAAGTTCTCCTTTTCTGCCGTGTCTTGAGGCCGGTGTCAATTGATTGTAGAGCTTTATGAAATCTTCATGCTTAAACAGCGAATCGATCGTCATTTCTGATTCAAATAACCCCGGCCCAATTGAATTGACTGTAATATTCTCTTCCATATAAGTAGCAGCCATCCCCATTGTCAGACCGCGCACAGCCGCTTTTGAGGTATTATAAGCATGCCTTGCGAGCTCGTAACCTTTATCTGCCACAACGGCATTAATGGAGGCTAAATTCACGATTTTCCCATACCTTTGTTTTCGCATATGTGGAAGTACAAATTTAGACATTAAATACATCCCTTTCACGTTAACTTCCATCGATGTATCCCAGTCTGCTTCTGAAAGCTGGTCGACTGTTCCCATAATCGCGACCCCAGCATTATTTAATAATATATCGATCTTTAAAAAGTGTTCCACAACTTCTGCTACTGCTTTTTCAACACTATGTTCATCTGTAACATCGCATACAATCGGAATAGCTTTTCTTCCTTTTGCCGTAATTTCCCGCGCCACCTCATCTAACTTTTCTTTTCTGCGCGCAAGAAGTGCCACATCAGCCCCGTAATCTGCATAACAAAGTGCCGCGTCTCTTCCTAAACCACTCGAAGCCCCAGTTACAACTGCCACTTTTCCCGTTAAATCAAACATATTGTTCATAATGATGCCTCCTTGATATGATTTATTGCACCATCATGGTAACAAATATATTTATACGGTTAAAGAATATGATACCCTGATTCCACCTAATTCCTCATTAGAAAAATGGCCATACTGGTCAAAACTCCAATCAAAAGGCTCCATTTTTCTAAAACACTAAATTTCCAAAGCTTTCCACCCGTTTCTTGGTTGAAAAATGCATTTAACGTGATATAAAAACGCGAAAAAGAACCATTTCCACCTACTGCGGCACTAGTTTCGTTTGTCACTTGCTTTCATTGATTTCTTTAAATTTAAAATCATAAATATTACCCATAATTTCTTTCTTATTTATTATTATAATAAAAAAACGATATCAGTGATTACTTACTCACTAATACCGCTCGATAACTTCACATTTCTAACAAAGTTACTGTTTATTCATCTCTATATTTTGCTACTCCAATAAAATCCACCTCATAAGCATCTTTAACCGTAGTATTTGGACGTAACTCTACTCTTTGTCTTCTTTCTTAAATTCTCTTCCTATCTACTACATATTATCATGAATCTGCCCTATTTAGATGCCATAAATATACTGTTATGGATAAGAAGAGAATATAAGACTACCCATCTCATTGAAAACAACGCTATAAGCTCGAAAACACTATATATAGTTTGAAAAGAAGTATATAGTCTAATTAATTTTAAGAGGATTGTTTTTTTTCATATTCACTCATCTTAATAAATAAATCTTTTTCTTTGCCATCCAATGGTTCTTTATTCAGATACTTATATTCGAAGTATTTCAACCTTGCAGTCGGGCCAAACTCAGATTTAGACCAATTTATATAATCAAAGTGAATTTTTAACTTTCTTTCTTCATTAACAATCATAGTTACAGAAAACCATGGTTCCTGCTCATTTTCAATAAAAGTCTCTTGCAACTTTACTGTTAAATCAAATATTTCATCCTCTTTTTTATCATACTCCTTTCTATTTATATTATAAATTTCTGGAATATCATAACAATATTTATATTCATTATTATCCGTAGTGTTAAAGAAAAAGAAAACTCCTCCTTCTCCATCATTTATTTCTCCTTGAAAATAAAATTCTTTCCAATTCACTGGAATAGCATCGCTAATTTTTTGCGCTATATCTAAATAAATCCTATTTAATTTCCCTTCAAAGCTCATATATTTAACCTCCTGCTTTATTCGTGATCCTTTTTGTTACAGAACGCTCTCCTTCAACTTGATAAATAACCTTAAATTTATCAGGTCTCAATGACTCTCCAGAGTACTGCGGCTCAATTTTAACAGATACTTTTCTTGGAGGGGTCTCTTTTAAAGCATTTGCCCATTCTTGCTCCATCTCATACCATTTTCCCCCTGAACGATTAATTTGTCTATTCTGGGCTACCAAATTATCAATATCACCAGGGCCATTGAACTGACTACCGATTAAATGTCCTCCATCATCATCTAATAATCTATCTTCACGTCCAGCTACTTTTTGCATGCCTTCATTTCTTTCAGCAGCCTTGAGAACTAAACTATCAGCTTCTACATCTACAACTCTACCTAATTTATCAGTTGTATATTTGTATCCATCTTCTGTAACATAACGCGTGTGTGGCGCAAGCTCTTTTCTTCCGCCCTTTCCTTTAATAATATGCTCTCCATATGGAACTTCTTTAATTTTTGGCACTTCATCTAAATAATTGGCTACTTTACTACTTCCCCCAATTATATCATCCGCCCCGCGTCTTCCGCTACTCAAATTCAAATCATACTTCCGTAAGACATCTTTCATTTTCTCTGTGGCATTTGTGACTTTCGAAGTTCCACCTGCTGGAAGTGCCCCAAAGCCATCAGCGGCGAGTTGACGTCTTGAGTTCAAATTCAAGTTGTTCTTAAAATTATCGGCAACTTCCCCAACTTTATCCAGCCCTTTAGTGGTTCGTTCAACGCCTGTATGTATGCCTTCTTTTACCGTTGTTTTTAAGCTATTAATCCGTGTTAAGGCTTTGCTTTTCCCCAGTTTAATCAAGTCATCCGCTTTAGACGGAATACTTTTCACACCATGTAAAAGATTGTCGCTTAAACTCGCCAGCTTCGTACCTGACCGAATGGCTTGCGTGCCTCCTGAAAAAGCTTTCATACCCGGTACAATATCCAACAGTGAAAAGGCTCCTCGCATGACACGTTCTGAGGTATCCATTTCCCGACCCGTTAGCCAATCTTTCCCACTCACTGCCGCACTCATTTCTAAACCACCATAAGCCAAACCTAACGCAAGTCCTGCTGGCGGACAGAAAATACTCACGCCCACAATGGCAACCGTCGCCACAACATTCACCCAGAACTCTTTCTTTTGTTGCTCATCTTTAATCGAGGTGTATTCAAAAGCGCGGGAATTGATCATGGCTGAGCGAAAATCTTTTTGACTCACATCTTGATCTTTATTTTGCCGTTTCCATTCTTCATACTGGACTTTCATTTGATCCGCATAATAATTATCCCCACTAAACAGATCGTCTAAACTGACTTCCTTTTTGGGAACTTCAATCTGTTCTTGCGTATAACTATTCGCATAGCTTGTGACAGTTGTTGTCGCACCAATCCGATTTTTCGTCGTGAATTTTGAAGCATCTAAGTCCCGCATACCTTCCACAAATTCGTCTAATGCTTCATAAAAAGGTTGGTCAATCTTGTCTTCTACAAGGTTCCCCGCTTCTCCTGCAAAGTCATATAAAACTTCAAAATCCTCGAACAAACTTTGATATTTGCTTTTATTATTCGTATGTGAAAATGAAATTGCGCCATCTGCATCGTATTTAGCAATATCGCTTTCAGCTTCTTCCAGGTTTTTTGAAACATCCTTTAAACTATCAATCGCCCCTTTACCCCAAACGCCCTTGCCGATTAAGCTCCCGATGCTTTTTTCAGCTTTCTCAAAATCCGCTTCAATGTAGTGGACATCCTTCATCCTTTATCGCCTCCAATATTCAGCGACGCGATAATTTTTTCGCCCACTTCTTGGTCAGCTTGAATCATCGCATTTAACGTCTCAAAAACAAGTGATGATGCACGGGAATAGTGATCTTGTAATTCCAAAACGCGATCATTCGCATCGGATACTTTTTTCATCGCTTTTTTTGCTTTTCCGGCCGTTACATAGTTTTGTTGATTGATATTCTTAATCGCCGGCGCAATCACCGATTCGAATTCATTCGCGATCGCCATTAGTTCATTCGCAATGTGTGTCAGTTCATCTGGATTGATTGAAATCGTTCCTGAACCGCCCGCTCCACTAAATGCCTGTTGTGCCATTCTCTAGCGCCTCCTTCACTGGAAACTTCAATTCGCGGTAAAGCTCATTCCACAGCCAATAACCGCTCACTTGATAATACGCCTCACGTACCACGTCAACCGCAATCAACCGCTCTTTCCAAACAAACAAGAAATACTGCTGATAAAATTCACGATTTTCTTCCACACGTGGCTCCTCGTTTACGTGAAAATATTCCATACTCAAAAAACGTTCATCTGGCTCACTTAGCGCAGCTAACTCCGAGTCTTCCGTACTCAGCTTACGCATTAAAAATGATTTTTCTTCTTCCGACAACGTTCTTTTAAGTAGCGGGAACTGCTGGGTAAGGAGTTGCAAAATGAATACTTTATCCATGACTTCAAACCGGTAAGAAGAATCTTCTTCCACCTCAATCAGCAAATACGCGTTCTCTGAATCCTCATCCCGAAACCCGAACATAAATTGATTGAGCCGAACATACGACTGACAGTGCTGATAGTTTTCAAGGGATTCGACAACGAGTGCGCCTCCATCTGTCAGTTCGCCAATTTCATTCAAAATCCCTTTCGCTTGAAGCGCCTCATAGCCTTCACGAAAACCATCTTCGCCTTGCAGCTGGAAAACCGCTCGGTCTGGTAAACCGAAAACGGATTCCCCGCCAAAAGCAGAAGCAATCAAAAATAGTTCTTCTACACGAAAAGTATCCTGTGCTGTCATAGTCGTTTCACCTCACGTACTTGACTTGATTCTTCAAAGTCAGCCTCGAATTCGGACAATTTCTGTAAAGCTTTTCTTTGCTTCTTGTAACGTGATTTTACTTCCTTGTGGTATTTTTCGATTAACTCGATATAGGTCAAGAAACTATCCCGCGTTTTCCCGTCCCACTTTGCACTTGCTACATAGGAGGTTAGGTCAGAACATTTTTTTTGCGTTTCGCGGAGGGAGTCTTCTACGATTTTAGCCTGTGCTTTTGCTTCCGCAACTTTACTTGCTTTGATCTTCACATTACCCATTCTTTAGTCGTTCCTCCCGTTCTTTTCGCTCTTTTTCTTTCTTCGCCTTTTCAACTGCCGCCTCGTGAATTGCCTGCGCCTTGTATTCTGTATACTTGTCGTAGGCTTTGTTTTTCGCACTGACGAGCTTCGAGCGTTTATCTGCTTCGCTACTGATATACTTAGCTAGCTTCGCAGTTAGCTTCTCCCGTTTTGGATCGAAATCATTAGAAGGGAGCTTGCTGTTCGACATGTTTGGTACAGCGCTTTTGTAACTATTGAACGTTTCTTTTGCTTCTGCCATCTTATTATCATGCTCCCGAATCGCATCTTTCAATAAGTCATGCAGTTTATCATAGTCATCTCGTTTTTTTTCTGTTGGCGTATTAAAAAAACCAAATAAACCCATTCCATCTCCTCCTTCTTAAAGCGGAGCAACAAGTTTAATCCGCTCAGCTTGCCCTTGTCTGATATAGTAAGCTTCATATGGTGGTAGCGGCTGTTCTTTATAAGGCTTGTTCATGACTTCAAGTACGTTTTGGTCGATGATTCTACCGACTAAGATGCCGACTTTTTGTTTCTTGAACATTCCCGAAACCTCATCATAAGCCCTATAAATTTGTCCGCTCACAGCTCCAGCAACGAAGTAGATGCCCATCTTCTCACCCTGTTCTACAAGTTTTTGAAGTGGCTTTTGCGCATCTATCGAAACATTCTCAGCTAAATAAGCCGTATCCGTTACAAGCACAACGATTGGCTCAAATTGCTTCGAAAACTCTTGGAGCGATATGCCCGTCGACTGAATTTCGCGCCAAGCTTGTTCACGGTTGTCAAATGCCGCTGCAAGCTCTCCGATAATAGATGTAAAGCTTGCCTCATCACTTGCATACAAATCAACTTGATTTTGATAGGTTCCAAAGCGTGACGAACTATTATCAAATAACGTCACCTGAATACCTGTACTCTTCACAGTCATTCCCAAAATGGATTGCATCGACCTTTCCACAACATCTGGTGAGTCTGCAAGAACGAGCGTATGGCCACGCTGATTTAATGATAAGTCAAACGGCTGAACATCCTCGAAATCAACAGCAAATGGGATTCCCCCGTTTCTGAGCATCTCGGTAACTTCTTGTTTCTCTAAGTATTCCGCAATCGACAGAACATCTGGTACCATCGGAATCGCATCCGGCACGCTACCTGTCCAAGCTTCGCTCATCTGCTTACTTTCCGCCTGTACATTCTCAATTATCTCAAGCGTATCTGCCCCCGAAACCGGAAGTGCCGTTTGGAACGAAGTTGGGTTTTCAAGTTTCACAAGTCCACGCCCCGCGATTTCCTCAATCGTCAGGTCGGTTTTTCCTACAATATTGCGTGGTTCCGTCGGGTCAATCATGTAAAGCGCAATCTGCGTCTTAATATTCGCAAGCACTTGAATCCGAATCGCATTCGAACGCACAGCACTAATGGCAAGATGAATCCCAACACCTGCACCTTCACGCGCCACTTGCGCAATCAGTTTCTCAAAATCATCTTTATACGGCGCTTCTGCAACTGAGTCAAATGCATCAATCACAAGCAGAATCGAAGGAACCTCTGTCCCACTTGCTTTTTCATACATGCCAATGTTCGCAACCCCGTATTCGCTTAGTTTTTGCTTCCGAACTTTAAGTTCACGCGTAATCCGGCGAATCAGTTTTTGCATCTTGATTTCTTCATCCACCATGATCGTATCCGCAACCTGCGGCAAATCTTTAAGTGGCAGAAGTCCATTTGTTCCTAAATCTAGCAAATAAATATGCAAGCGTTCTGGGCTATGTTCGCGAGCAAGACCCATCGCAACTGTTTGAAGGAAAGTTGATTTCCCGTATCCCGGACTTGAAAAGACTGCCAAGTGTCCATCTTTCGCAAGATCAAGCGTAAGAGGTTCTTGCGCTTGCATTTCTGGAATATCTAGGAAACCGATTGTCGCATGTAGTGGCGATTTTTCACGTGCCCATTCCGACATGTAATCTACAGGATGTAGTTCTGGCAAGAAAATTTGTTCTTCAAGCGGTGGAAGCCAAGGTCGTGGCAATGGCTCAATACCCTCCGCCTCCGTATATTCATGGATATAATCAATGACAGCATCAAGTTCAGAAGGGAGCTTCGTTAAATCTTCTTTCTTATCTAATCCGCTCAAATCTTCTGTTAAGATATCATATTGTCCCAGTTCATTAATCGCATAAATTGTCGTATCGAGATAATCTTCATCTTCTTTATCTGGCACATAATCCGCACCACTCCATGCACTTTGGAACAATTCATAAATTTCATTATTTCCGACTTGCAAGTAAGCTCGACCAGGAAGCGTGATATCTGCTGCATCTGGCGTTTTCAAAATTTCATTTGAATCACTCGCATTTTGCACCTTAAGCGCCAATTTGAATTTCGAGTTCGACCAAATTTGGTCATCGACAACTCCACTTGGTTTTTGCGTCGCAAGAATCAAGTGAATTCCAAGCGACCGTCCAATCCGTGCCGTCGAAACAAGTTCCTTCATAAATTCCGGTTGTTCTGATTTGAGTTCGGCAAACTCATCTGAAATCAAGAATAGATGAGGCATCGGTTCGCTTGCTTTGCCTTGTTTGTATAATTTTTGATATTGGTTGATGTGATTCACATCATGCTCACCAAATAAGCGCTGACGCTTTTGCAACTCCGCTTTAATCGAAGCAAGCGCACGCATTGACTGCGCACCATCCAAGTTCGTGATCGTTCCTAGCAAATGCGGCATGTTTTTGAATAAGTTCGCCATCCCGCCGCCTTTATAGTCAATCAACAGAAATGCCACTTCATATGGATGGAAATTAACAGCAAGTGAAATAATATACGACTGGATAATTTCAGATTTCCCTGAACCTGTCGTACCCGCAACAAGCCCGTGTGGCCCGTGCGCTTTTTCATGTAGGTTTAAATTGACAATGTCATCTTTTCCGCGTAGCCCAAGTGGCACAGCCAAGCTCTTATACGTTTCATTTTGTGTCCAGCGATTCCCGATATTTAATTCTTCCACGCGCTCCACATTATACATTTCGAGGAACGTAACTGCCTCAGGAATCGAGTTTTTCAAGTTTTGAAGATGATTGAGCGGCGCAAGCGCACGCGAAATTGTTTCCTTATCGAATTCTTCCGGTAAGTGATCTGGGATAAATGTCCGGTTTACAAGATCACCTTGCTCAAGAATGATATTCCCACTTCTATGGTCACGAATATCAACAACCGTCCGAACATGTTCTGGTAAGCTTTGCATGACATCTTGAACAAAAACAAGTGAAACCCCAAGTTCTGATGGATCCTCATTAAAGAATTCCATCACCGTGTGGTCAAGCACAAGTTTTTCATCTGTAATAAGCACGACATAATGCGGTGCGAAAAATAGTTTTTCATTTTTATTCGCTCTTTCTGCAAGTGCTTGTTTCCGCTCTTTCAAAATTTGGTAGAGTGAATTTAACACTTGATCTCGCGAACGCTCATGATAAACAAAGCCGCGAACATTTACATCACGCAAATTCGCATGCGGAAGCCAGCGCATCCATTCCCAGTTTTCTTTTTCTTCTTCCGGGAAAATCGTCACAAATTGCAAATCATAATAACTATGAAATAGTGCTGTTTGCATGACAAGCATTTGCAACTGTTCCAAAACAAGCCCACGTGGCCCAATATATCCGACAGGCCCATTCATTAAGTCTGTCGCAACTGGAACATTATTCACATCCACATATTGCCCTTTGAGACGACTAGCAGCATCCGCCAGTGGGTCCTTATCTTGTGAAAACTCTTCTTCTTTATAATCTACAGAAAAACTGATCGGTTCTGTTCCAGTCCCCACTCGAAAAGTCAGGAAATCATGATGTAATCTCGTTTTTTCATAAATACGTGAATCTACACGTGTTGCCATTTCAGCGATTTCTTCAACAGAAGGATAATGATAAAGCAATGCTTGACGTTGCTTTTCACTTGCCTGATGAAAATCTTTCGTACGACGTTTCAAATATAAATCGTATCTTTCCTCGCGTTCTTTTGTCTTCACTTTAAATTCTTTGCGATTTTTAATATATGTGACAAGCGACATGATAACCGTCATCCCTGTCATCGCAAGTGTCATTAAGATGTAGATCCCACGCGGTTGAAAAATCGAAATCAGTACCGTGATCGCAATCATCACAAGCGGAGGTAAAATCAATTTCAAAAGTCCCTCTGATGGTTTCGTAGGTGCCGCAGAAGGTTTTGCAAGCGTAAACTTATCCTCTGGCGCACGGTAAATAATCCGAGGTGAACGATGATAGTCTGGATAGTCCGGTCCAAAAGCATTATCGGCTGAGAAAAGTGGAGCAAGATCTGTCGAAATGCGAGACTTAACCGCCGCAATTGTTAAATCATCTTGACCGACTGTGAGGGTGATTCCATCTACATAGAGTTGATCCCCATTTTGAAGGTCAGCTCGTCCTGTCAAGCGTTCAAAGTTGTGATAAACTTCTCCTGCGAAAACCTGCACAGCAAAAATGTCTTGTTTGTCATCTCGCATAAATACAAAATCCGCATCCGTACCCGAAAGTACCACATCATTGTCTTTTCCTGCACCAAAAGTCAGTACGAGTTTTCCAGCTGTGTCAAAAGACTGTACATCCACATTTTCTGTTAAGTAAAGTGACAACCGTCCGTTCTCGCCTACTTCAAGTTCTTGCTTTTGGTCAAATTCAAGTGCCGTGTTACCTGCCATCCACACTTCATCTTCAAAGCGCACGTCCACGGTTCCGGGAAACTCCGGATAAAAGACTGCTGCTTCCTTGTTACCGCTAATCTCCGTCACCTTATCAGGAGACACATGTTGTTTATGACAAGCTTTCCCGTTACTAACAATAAGTAAAGTATTCTGTCCCATCTTCATTCTCCCCTATTTGGATTCGGAATCATCTTTCCCGTTAATTTTTTCCATATATTTCTTCAGTTCCGCTTCAATTTCTGATTGTTTCTTCACAGACTCATTACCTGAAAGCGTCTTGTCATTTTGAACTTCTTCCAGCTGTTTCGTAAGTGCATAAACCACCAGTTCATTGTCCTGAAGTCGTTTTCCAGAATCAAGTGACTCATCAAAGTCACCGCGTCCATTATAAATCCAGTAAAGCAGATATTGTTCATCCGATTTCAAACTAACATTTTTCATGATGTTCTCTTTACGCTTATCATCGAGCTTTTCTCCTTGTAAATAAGAATAAGCTAGCTCATACTTCGAAGCTTGAGGTAACTTTTCAGGTTTTTCATTCTCTAAATCTGAAATCACCTTTGTATAATCCGTTTTAAGAAAGTCTTCATTTGCCAAAAGCAAGTCATTTTGATAAGGCACTTTGAAGAACGCAAAATAAACCACTGGTCCCGCAAGCAGTAGCGTCGCAATAATAAATCCAACCGCAAGCCCCCTAAACATCCGGAACCGTTTCTTTGGAATCAACATCATTTTTCGTTTTGAATCTGTCAATTCTTTTTCAAACGACTCTTGCAAGAAACTTTCGATTTCCTCTGTCGTCTTTGCGTCTGCTAGATGCCGCTCAAAATTAGTTCCCCGAGCGTTTTTAAGGGAGCCAGCATATAAATTATCAAATTGATACTTCTTCGAAAACATTGCCACGCAAAGCGATTGATATTGCTTAAAGAATAGTTCTTCTGTTAAGTCATAAGGATGAATGATTCCTTTTAAGCCACGATGAACAATTTTCGGCATTAAATTTTCATCAAAAACAAGATTTCCAGGGTGAAGGAAAAACGTAAAACGCGTTCCAATCAGCGCTTTTAAATCCGCAACATTTTTAAGGGCACGCAGTTTATCTTTTCGCTCCATTTTACTGACCTCTTCAAAGCGATACATGGTCTCCCCAATTTCATAACAAAACGTATAAGTTTCCTTTTCATGCTCAATTTTTACTGGAACAAAATATAGCGACGGTTTGGTTAAAATTTCAAGCTGAGCAGCATCTTTAATCCGCGTACGGGATTCAACAAAGCTAACACGCCACTCATTCTGTTCATAGTTAAAGTCATATGTAACACCATCAATTTCAATTGTACTTTTCATCATCTCGGCTCCCTTTTATAAAATTTCTAAGATGTCTCCATTTGTAATTGGATAATCTACCATTTTGTCATCATCACTTAATAAAATCCCTTTATTAACGGCTTTAATCGAACATTTCGAAGCATCTGGCATCTCAATTTTAAGCGTTTCTTTTAGATTATCAATCAAAGCCCTTACCGGCTGACCGACTGGAATGCGTAAGTCATAAACTTCCGCACCCCACTTCGAAAAATCCACCGTCACATTTAAATGTGTCTCTTTCGCCATCTCTTAATCCTCCCTTACTCCATGGTATTTTTACTTGCAAAATAAATTCCACCACCAAGTGCGACAACAACTGCACCAATAATCGCAATCAATGACTTTGATTCTGTACTTTTTTCTTTTTTGTCCTGAACATCTTCTCCCACTTCAGAAGCTTGAGTCGTATTCGTTTTTTTGAAAAGTTCCTCCTGTGTGGTTTTCGCTGTATCACTTTTCACTGCTTTCCCTGTAAACAGTTGATCCTGCATCTCCTGAAAATTTTTCTGTTCTTTCTTTTGTTGTGCTTTTATTTTTTTTTCAAGATCTTGAGTGAAAAGTGGCAATTCCAACTGATCGAGCATTGTCGGCTCCGCCTTTTTAAGATCCTCTTGCTTTTCCTCATTCGTTTTTTGTAACCGATCCGTCTTCAGATCCATCTTCCCATCATTTTCTAAGTAACCTGTTCCTGCCGCTAATGCGAAAGGAGCTGTAGCAAAGCAAACAAGTATAATCAGTAAACCCATACTTAAAAACCTAGCTTTCATGTACGCCCTCTCCTTCCGCTGTTTCTTTTTTGACAACAAACAAGTTACTAACAATCAGAATTATAGCGACTCCAATACAAGCAAATGTCAGAATCAAAATGTTGCTTTCCCCATTCAAAATCCGATTAAGCAAGGTCTCTAAATATTGTAGTGGTGAGAATTTCTGTAGCGTTCCAAACGCAGAAGTCTTATCAACATTTAGTCCAATTGCATCCGTTAGGAATAAATACAAACTTAGCACAAGCAAAATGATAAACATCCCCACCATCTGCAATTGCCGCAACAAGTAAGTACATCCAGAAACGAGGAGCAGCATTAACAGTAAACAAATACCTATCCAGAAGAAATAGCCAATCTCGCTCACATCAAAGATTTTTCCAGAAATAAGTCCAATCATCAAACCTTCAATAACTGCAACCCCAACTGTGATACTCGTAATCGGTAAATTGCGGGAAGCAATCGACAGTTCTTCACGGAATTGGTCTTTTTGAATACGTCTCTTCTCAAAAGCAGAAATGACGTATCCAGAAAATAGAGCGATAATCGTGCAAATCAATACCATGTAATAAGGCGTCGTTTTATCTCCAGCGACAATTGCCTTCCCATTTACTTTTTCAACTGGATTACTCAAGAAGTTATATAGGTTTTCATTTTGACGATCCCCTACGCGACTGTTCTTCATAACCTTAGAAAAGTTCTTCGAAAAAGTCTGATCCGCTTGTAATTTTTTCGCAAGTGACCCTGATAAACCGCCTGCCTCTGAAATTAAATTTTCTCCGCTTTTTTGAATATTTTTCGCTTCTTGATCAATTGCATCAAACGTGTCATACACGCCTTTTGCCGAATCTAAATTTTGTCCAGTAGAATCTGCTAAACTCTGACTTGTCACAAGTAAAGACCCAAATGAACTATCAAGAGCCATTGCTGCCGCTTGTTCATCCGAACTATTTCCAAGTACAACTTGATTTTCCGAAACGAGTCCCGAACTCTTTTCTCGCCAAGAATCAATATCACTTAGCATTTTTGCCAAGTTCTCATTTTGACTAATTGCTTCTTGATTCGTTCCAATAAGCCGCGCAGCCACATCTTGCGACCGTGCATCCGCATCACTCATCACCTGTTTATAATCAGCGATCCTCAACTCAAACGCAGACAATTTTTCTTTATACGCCTTCGTCATATTACCTGATGCCTTCACAGCAATCGTTTCTAGTAAGTCGTCTCGGTTGAAAATAGCATAATAAGAATTAGAAGTTGCTTGACTGTCAAGCGAACCACTAGGTGTATAGTTACTATTCCAAGGATTAATTCCATAATAAAGCTGGAATAATATGCCCGTCCGTTCATAATTCCGCACAATCAAACGCAGCTCTTTAAACATATCCGTCAAACTAAAATCATCTTTGTTATAAAACGGCAAGTCTGCAAACTCAAACGAATAAACTTCTTGAATGAGTGTTTCTTCCTTCGTTTCAATAGCTGGTTCATCTTCCTTGGTACCTGTTTTGTCATCCGTAGCACCTACATTACTTTCCCCAGTCGCTTCAGTACCCGCCGAACTCTTCGTAGAATTGTTCGGTTCAGTCGATTCATTACCAGTAGTTCCTGGATCTGGATTAGGAGTTGCAGCTTTATCTTGAACGACTTCCTTTTTCACTTTCTGTACAGCCATCGCATTTATTTTCAGCGATCCAAAAATTGGAATGTCATTTGCTACAACATTGTCTTTCAATTTAGCAGTTGCTGAAATAGCATAATTCCCTGCCTCGCCATTTTCTTGTGAAAAATGAAGAATAAGCTTGCCATCACTTTGCTCTGCAATTTGGTAATCCACATTTTGTCCATCTTTAGTCAGTGTCAAGTTTTCCAAATCAAATCGGCTGTCGAAATTCAAACGTACTTCCGTTTCCATTTCGGGGTCCGTCTCAGGTAGCGCAAGCGAATCCGACTGAATCGTGATCCCCTTCTGTTTTAATTCTTGAACTTTCTTATTTTGTGTTTCAACAATTTGATCGTTAATGACATTCTTAGATGGATTTTGCGCTTTATCTGCATCACTGAAGTTTGTAGGATTTTCATTCATATACTGCTTAGCAAGATCTTTAATTTTCTTGTACGCTCCCGTATCAATCCCAAGCATGGCAGCATCGTCTTCCGAAAAATATTGTAGCTTCCGAATAGAATCCGTGAGCGTATCTGTAAAGCGCTTATTAATATCCGGATCGAGCGAAGCTATTGTGAATACTTCATTCGATCCACCAGCTCCACCAGAAAGTATCCGAACTAAATCTTGCTTAACTGCATCTTGAATCTCTGCATTGATCGTATCATTAAGCGACTGATCAACCGCTGTAATTCTCGCATTAACGTCTGCTATATAATTTTGCAGTTGTTGTGTCTGTGTCATAAGTGACGTCGTATTTTCTGACGATGTTAACTCTCGATATAAAAGTGCATTCGCTTGCTGCAATGCTCCTAGTTGGCTTTGCACATTCTCCGCAGATAAACTCGCCGTATACTTCTGCAAATTATCTTCAAATGTTGTTCCAAAAGGTGTATGATCTTGTTGCATTTTAAGTAGACTGCTTAGATCAGTCCCATAAACTTTATTTTCTTGGTCTGCTTCTAAAAGAGAATTTTCATGACCTTTCAATAAATCTTGGAATCCAGTAAAACTTTCTTTTGAGCTCCCTGTATAGTCTTGCACCGTTTTAAATTGATCCGTATAATTTGCTAGCGGATTGTGTACCGAAACATTATAGCGATCATTATTTTTCTTTTCCTTGTTAACTAATTCTTTAATGTTATCTTGTGACTCTTGTAAGTTCGTTAATATGCTTGCAAAATAAACATCAATCACTCGCTGATTCATGTCTGAAAGTAAGTCAGAGGCTGTTTTTTCTGCTTCTGTTTTCAAATCATTGTTTCCCGTATCATTAATTTTGTAATAGATCTGTATTTTTTCCGGCGAATCCGACGTTAACGATAACGCTTTTTTTGAAAAATCATTCGGAATCACAATCATTAGATTATAAATATCCCGTTTCAATCCACTTTCAGCTACACCCCGACTTACCGTTGCCCAGTCGTGTGTTTTATCCTTCAGCACACTTGTTTGGATATCATTCCCAAACAAATATTCTTTGCCTGAAAGTTTCGCTCCTTCATCTTCATTGACAAGCGCTACATTCATTTTCTGAACTTGCTCACTTTTTATCGCACTATCTTGTTTTTCAGTCTGGCTTTGATTTCGATTTTTGCTAATGGATTGGTTCAGTCCCAAAATAGAGACAGAAGCCGTTAATCCGATTGCTAGAATCAAAAACAGCACTATTTTCCATTTTATTTTCCGCATTATCCTGTTTAGTCACTCCCGTTTTTCAAGCTTACTCTATTCCCAGACGCCTTCCATCTCCACTCGTTGTGCACTTTTCAGAAAAAGCCATGTAACGAAGGGCTACATGGCTTTTCAAGACACACAAATATGTATGTTCTAAGGTAGAATATTAGAAACCAAAGTTTTGAGAAAGTTGTTGATCTTGCTCTTCCACTGCAGATGCAGTTTTTTGAAGTTGTTGTTCAATTTGATCCATCAAGTTTGCAAATTCAGTTACTTTTGGTTTCAATTGATTGAACTGATCATCAAAACGTTGGAAAGCTTGACCTTCCCACTCACTGCGAAGTTGTTCTTGTAGTTGAGACAAGCGTTGTAACATTTGTTCGATGTCACGTGCACTTGTTCCATAAGTTTTTGCACGATCCCGTAGTTCAGCTGGGGTCATTCTAATTTGTCCAGACATGAAATTCATCTCCTCTTTTTATGATTATTTCGATAAAATTTTACCATACTTCAGACAAAAAATATGTGGACATTTTGTGAACTTTATTCACGTTTTTCTTTAAAATAAGCAATTTTGTTTTTTATTTATCATAGTTAATAACACAAAAATGAATTGTGCACATTAAAAGCAGAAATTAAAGTGGCTCTGCAGTTACAGTAGAGCCACTTTTTATCTGAAAATCACATAGTGTAAAAGTTAACAAATTTTGTTTAAACTTAAGCTTGTAAATTTTCCTAAATTTCGACGAGACGTTTCAAAATCAAATCCGTTTGCTCCTCTTCCCCAAATAGAAAAACATGTTCACCAGCTTGAGAAAAACCAAGTTTCTTGTAAAATTGTAAGGCATCCTGATTTTCCTCCCAAACGCCAAGCCAAATGACTTCTTTTCCTTTATTTTTTGCTTCATCAAAAGCATGGCGAAGAAGTCGTCGCCCCAATCCCTTTCGTTTAAAAATGGTTCGGACATAAATTCGTTCCACTTCTAAATGATCATTTCCCATCTTTTCTGTCTGACCATCTCCCCAGTTTAGTTTCAAGTAACCAGCAAGTTGCCCATCCAAATAAATCAAATAGAAAGCTGACTCCGAATCAGTAAGCTCCCTTTCTAATTGTTCTTCATCAAAAGCCCGGTCCACATATGCTTGCAGATTTTCCTCAGCATTTTGCTCGCGAAAAGTATCAATAAAAGTATCGATACTAACCGATCGAAGTAAATCAAGCTGTCCCAAGCTACAAGGTTCAATACTAATCATCTAAATCCACCCTTTCCACTTAATAAATCCGTTTTCCACCTTTTTTCACCGCATTCCAGTCAGTTTCAATATTTTGCCGCATTCTGGTTAGAAAGCAAACTAATGATTCAACCTCATCCTCTGAAAAGCCGTCAAGTGCAACCGAATTTGAATACTCATTTTCTCGTATAATAAATGGAAAAGTATCAAGTCCACGTTTTGTTGGAAATAGTTGCTTGTTCTTCTTATTCTGTTTATCCATTTTGCGCTCAATGAAACCATTTAATTCTAATTTTTTTACAGCCCGAGCAACTGTAGTTCGGTCTACTTTCACCATTTCCGCCAATTTTTCTTGAATTATTCCAGGATATTCACAAATTCGAACTAAATATAAATATTGTCCTTTAGTTAATTTTAAATCTTTAAATTCAACATTACTAATCGAGTCGAGCGCTCGAGCAATATTCCCAAGTTCTCGCAACACATCTTTCACTTTCTTTCTCCCCCCTCTTTATTTTCGATTTTAATCTCTTTTTGTTGCAAATGCAACATTTTCCATTATTAATTCCGCTATAATAGGCTTATACAGAAAGGGGGAAACAGATGGACATACTTTACAAAAAAATTTCTCCAAAAGAAAAAAGGAAACTATACGACTGTATGAAACAGCTAGACCAAGAAACTGATTTTATGCTCTATTCCCCTGAAGAACGTCTTTATCAAGAAAAACAGCTTGAAAGTTTTATTCAAAACACCCAGGAAAACGGAATTTTATTAGGTGCAATCGTACAAAACCAGATCGTTGGGGTTATTTCCGCGCAAACCTCTAATCTTACAAAAATTAAGCATACTGGCTATCTAGTCATTGGTGTACAAAAAGAATTCCAAAAGAAGGGCATTGCCTCTAAACTTTTCGAAGAAATATTCGTTTGGGCAAGAAACGAATCTATTCATCGACTCGAATTAACTGTAATCACCGCAAACTTCCCGGCCATTCAATTATATGAAAAGCTTGGTTTTTACAAAGAAGGTTTAAAAAAAGATGCTATTTACATGAAAGGCCGCTATTACGATGAATTTTACATGGCAAAACTACTAGAAAAAAGGTGAAACTCAAAAACTTGAGTTTCACCTTTTTCATTAATCACCTAGCTGTTTGTCTATTTTTCTTCCTCTTCTTTCTCCAAGCGAAGTAAAGCAAAAAACCAACCACAATGACTACTACTGCAATAAGCGCAATGAGCCACCAATAATTCGGGCTTTCGATCGTCACATCTTTCTTATTCAATTTACTCGCTTCGTCTCGTCTAATTTGAAAGTTCTTCGTAAATCGCCAGCTTTCCTTTGAAGATTTTGCTTTCAAATGGAGCGTATAATCACCTGGTTTAAGCGGCTCGCCATTCAGCAACACGGGATAAGTAAAATGAGAATTAGGTGCAACTTGCATGTCCTTTTGTGAAGATTTATATAACGTTTCCGTCTTCCCTTTTCGCGTGATTTTTGCTTCCAACTCAAAACGATTTAAGTATATTGGTGTAGGATTTTGCAAGGTAAATAGAATCGCATTACGCGTATTCGTCTGACCCGCTTCTACTTTCTTTAATTTTAAATCTTGCTTTACTTCTTCGTCTGACTCTTGTAACGTAACGCCGATGACATAAGCATACTTATTTTCAATACTTATGCCCTTATCTTGCTTTTGACTCGTTGCAACTTTTTTCTCTTCCAACGTAATACCTCCAGCAAGTACTCCCACATATGGTTTATCCGGCATAGTAACAGCTAACTTTAAATCTACACTCTTTTTAGCAGGAACAGTAATTTTCTTTTCCACCTTTATTAAATCCCTTAATGAATAAGGTAAGCTCTTATCTCTTTGAACATTCGCTTCACCATATTCAACAACCCCATGCATGTTAGTCGTCGCAGAATGGATTTGCGGGTTGACCACTACCGCCTTATTCGTATCATTACGCAATTTAACTACCAGAGTTTGCTTTTGTCCCGGCTTCATTTTTAAATTAAAATAGGATTTCTTCTTATCAATTTGATTGCTCGGAATTTGAGTTTCAGCAGCAAAATTAAATTCTGATGCATGTGCATCCATCGAAGTACCTAACGCGAGCGTACAAAGCAAAACAAGCCCCAAGAGGTATCCAATAGTCTTTTTCATTGATTATTCTCCTTAAAACAAGACAAAAGGCGATATTTGCTATTACAAACATGCCTTTTGCCCTTCGTTATTTTATTCTCCACCAGGAGCTGGAACGTCTTGAAGTCTCCACAATAATGATGTTGAATATTTTTTCGCATATTTGGTTGCTTTACCAGGCACTTTCAGTGAAATACTCTTGCCGCCACTTGAATTATCCCCAAACGCAAGAACATACGTCCCTGCACCTTCACCGTTTTTAGCAGCCATGATATTTACCGCTGTCCCATTCCCATCAGGGGTTAGTGAGAAAGAATTTTTAACAGCAGAAGGTTTAGGCGAGATTGATGCCGTATTCACAACACCATTTGAAAACACCAACTCAGCGCCTGTTAATTCTTCATTATCCGCCGTAAGAAATTGCCCTTGTTGCTTCACAGACAACGACCAACCTGTTTCGAGACCACGGTTATCCGTTACTTGGACATAATTGGGGCCGTCTCCACGACTACTACCATCCCCAAATTTTTGAGCTACTGCATTATAAACCTGGTCAGTTGATGTAATTTTTTGCGTCCCGAAATCAAGGCTAGATGCGTAATCGATACTAAGCGGCCCTTCAGTTCCTGGATTCGGTCCACTCGGATCTGTTGGGTCGACAGGTCCCTCCTCGTCCCCAAGCGTTTTTGTTGGATCTGTTGGATCAACCGGTTTTACAAGCTCATTACTCGGCGAAAATTCTACGATAAGATTTGATTTATATTCTGCTGCTGACACAGTGGAACTTAAACCCACATTAGTTAAAACTGCTCCTAGCGATAAAGCAGAAATAGCTACAATCTTGCTCGTTTTATTTTTCATATCTTTTCCCCCTCTTTCATCAATTATTTATCATTTCCCGGAACATCGGATAATTTCCAAGTAAGTTTTGTTTTATAGTGCACGGCATCTTTAGCTGATTTACCAGGAATAAATAACGAAATGGCTTTATTCACTTTAGTCGCTTCTGCACCACTACCTTCAGTTGCTGGTTCTTCTGCTACGCTTCCCCACTTATCAATCCAACTCCCAGATCCCTTATGAATTTGCGCCGACATAACGGTCGACTCCGCTCCAGCGGGATCAAAAATGATATCCTTGGCATCCGGTGCTTGCATCCCTTCTGCATTACTAACAACTTGACTATCAGTAAACTTAATTTGCTCACCAACTAGTTCTTTATTTTGCGTATCTGGATTACTAAACTGTCCTTCTTGTTTAACCGTCAGCATCCATCCAAGATTTGTTCCACGATGGTCAGAAACTTGTACAAAATTAGACGTCCAACCTGTGCTACCATCCACTTGGTTAAATTTTTGTGCTTTTGCATAATACGTTTCATCACGGGCAGTAATTTCATTTGTTCCAAAGTCTATACTTGAGGCAAAATCTATACTTAGTGGTCCCGAAGTCCCAGGTTCTGCTAATCCCTCTGGGGTTGTCGGATCAACCGGTGTAATCGTTTCTCCTTGTGGATCATCTGGATTCATTGGTTTTGTAATCCCAGTACTCGGAACGAACTGTACTACCCCATTTGATTGATACTCAGCTCCATCTGCCGCAAAAGCAGAAACCGGTATAGCAAAAATCATACCTGCCGTTGATCCCATGCCTATCCATTTATGTAATTTCATTCAAATTCCCTCCTCAATCCTTCATATACGGCAAAAAGAGCTTATCTATTTGCCCTATCAATTTTTATTCAGTTCCTCTCTTTTGATCGCTCAGGCGCTATCCCTCCCACACCAATTAAATTCTTAGTAAGAACATTACTCCAAAAATCTAAGCTAACTTCGGCTTATCAAAATATAAATTTTCATCTTTGTAACTTTGTTCCATTCTATTTTTCAAGTTATGTATTTTTTGTGAAAAAACGTTCTTCAAATCAGTTAGTTCTCCTATAAAAAAACATCCAATTGAGAAACCGACTATCGCTTTCATCAATTGAATGTTCTTATATCAGTATATTTCACAGACCTTTTCCTTGATTTTTTAATAATCAAATGGTCGATATTTTTTGCGCAAAAATTCCTGTTCACGAGCTCTTTCTAAAATTTCATCTCGAAAATACAGTACTGCCCCACCTTTTTTCACACGATTAATTTTTTCACGATTTACTAGTGAATAAAAGCTTTGTTTTGAGATTTGCAATAAATCTAATGCCTCTATTGTTGAAACAAAGTACTGATCCAATAATTCTAATTGCTTTTCTTTCGAAAGATTATTATCCATTTTACACCTCTTATTTTACTTTTTTAAATTTTTTCCAATAGCCAGAACTTCTCCTGACTAATTACGTTCTAAATCAAATTGCTTCTAAATTTTTATTAAAGTTTCTCAACAAAATATGAACCGAATATCTTCAGTCCGTTTTCATCAAAACAAACAAATATTTTTAATTTCTATTTTTAAATTTATCCATCAATACACGTACAGGAGCAGGTTTTATTAAAATCATAAAAATTGCATATACGACAACTGCGGTGGCAATTTGGACACACATGGAATAAAAAGTCCCTTTAATGAGCATCCCCATTCCAAATCCAGCAACTACCATTACAAGTGCAGCTATCACATAGCCTGCAGTCTCTTTAAATAAATGAATTTGCAAACTTTTTCTTATCATGATGATTTGAGCAATAGCAATTACTGCTTCTCCTGCTACAGAGGATATGGCAGCTCCAAGCGCCCCATATGAAGGAATTAATAAGAATGATAGAGCAATCGAGACAAGGATACCCACAATAAGTGACACAATTGATTTTGCTACTTGATTTGCAGCAACCATATACTGCTGGCCAATAATCGATCCCCATCCCATAAATAGAAGACCTACCGATAGAATCGCTAATACATATTCAATACCATCAAAGTTTTCCCCAAAAAAGAGTAGCGAGAAATTTTTCGAGATTAAAATCATGCCGAAAAGCAGAGGAATTGAGATCATGTTAACGATTTGAAAAGATAGTAATGTATAGTTATTCGCTGTTTTAGCTTCTCCTTTATGAAATTCGTTAGCTATCCTTGGGAAAATCACATTACCAATAGCCGTGACACAAGCTGATAGCATCCTAACTACCTTATCTGAGTTCTCGAAATAGCCAGTCTGTGTTAATGTAGAGAAGTTTCCCAAAAATAATTTATTCATATTCACAAAAATCTGAGTAAGTAGTTGCGGTAAAAACAAGAAAAACACGGGTCGAACATGCGGTTTCAAATCTAGATTTTTGACCGCTACTTTGTGTATTCTTTTCCTTAAATATGTCCAAAGAGTCAAATTCCCTAAAAAAGTAGATATAGCATTTATCGCTACATACAAAGCAATGTCATTTGGAGTTCGAATGAATATAAAAACACTTACAAGGGCTACTAATTTTACAACGATATTTCTTGAAATCGTCTTTTTGAAATCTTCTAGCCCAATAAAAAACCATGAAATATCAACAGCAGCAGCCAAGATAAAAATACCTTGTAGGATGAAAATGAATGTATACTCTCCGTACACATAAATAAACAAACCATATAATAACGCTGAAATAAAGAACATCACTAGTTTTATGATCATAAGTTCAAAAAATACTCTTGACCTGTCTTGATCTGATTCCCTGACCTGAGCAATTGATCTAGCACCATATATTGAAATACCTAAGTTTCCGATCAAAATAAAGTACTGAACAACTGAATACGTATACGCATATACCCCTATTCCTTCTGCCCCTAATGTTCTTGAAATATAAGGAACTGTTACTAGAGGGATCAGCATAAGAAGTATCTGATACGTCATATTATAAGCATAGTTTTTTAAAATTTTCATATTTAATTTACTCCTGACAATAAATCTAAGCTTCTTTATATTTTCAACGCGTAGTCTGCTAAATTACTTTAAGATATACCTTTTTATTCGTCTATTTAAAATAAATTTTTGTTTGTTGAAATGTTTATTCATATCTTGGAAAATATTATTATTATCCAACTGTAAAAAATGTTCTTCCTTAAGGCCATCATAGCATGGCAATAAGCCTTTATTTGTGATTAAAATATGAGTAGCATCTTGCGTATTATCTACCATTTTTCTTTTTTGAAAATGAATATAAAGATACTCCTCTTTTGTAATCATGCCTGTTTTTTTATGGTACGTGCATTTAAACAAATTACCATTTTCCCACTCAAACAATGTTGTCTTGGCTTTACGATTAGCATCGTTTTCACAGACATCAATCATTCTAAACTTCCAAGGATCAATATCAATAAAATCTCTTTCTTTATATCTAGGTACTTTGAGTAAATCAAATTTACTAGGCATTATTTTTTCATCGAAAAAGTAAATCCTATTAGAAGTAAATACTTTTTTATAGTTTAGACCTTCATCCGACATAAACCGATCATTATTAAGTTCATTATTCCTATACAACATAAAATGTCCGTATTGATAGATTTGGTCATATCGCTGTAAAACATCCTCAGTTACAAAATGATCAATTCTTCCAAAGATCAAATCCACATCACAATAACCCCAGAAATCATAGTCTTTAATCCAATTTTGCAAGACTTTTCCATATGTTGGCTTATAATCACAAAGCTTATATGGAGATTCTAATGCAATTGGAAAATCAAAAGCTTGTTGAACAATTGATCTAAATTCCGGAAAGGACATCTTCCAGAAGCTAATGTTTTCAAACTCGATTTGCAGGTCATTATCACTAATAAAAATAAAATCAATATTTTCATTTCTGCCACATGAATTCATAAATACATTAAAATTCTCTGGAAGGTTGCCAAAATAAGGCACAATAATTACAATTTTTTTCATCTATGGAAAATCCTTCCTTTTAAAATTATAAAGGTTCTTGAGTAAAATTAAAACTTAACGTGATTTTTTACTAATAATGAGATAAAGCTTTCGTCTTGTTCTACTAATACCTGTATAAAGATTGAATAACGGGTGGTAACTCTCATCAATGAGTCCAATGAATTCTACAGCCACTTCAATAAGCAACAATAAAACAACTATCAAAATAATGGATCCCCAAGTAGTTGAGAAATATAAAAGAAAACTAATTCCTGAGAATAAAGCCGCAATCACATAGAGTAATAATACGGTTTGCCGATTGCTCAATCCTAATGCCAAAAGTCGATGATGAATGTGCGAGCGATCTGCCGTCGAAATCGATGTTTTTTGCTTTAAGCGGCGAATAATCGCAAAAAATGTATCAGTAAAAGGTACGCCTAAAATAATAATCGGAATAAGAAGAGAGATTAGTGTCACATTCTTAAATTCCATCAACGATAAAATCGCGATCATAAATCCGATGAACATCGCACCTGTGTCACCCATAAAAACCGAGGCTGGTGGGAAATTAAAGACCAGAAATGCTAATAACGCGCCAACTAACAAGAAAGCTGTAAATGCGCTACCCATGTTCCCCAAAAGAAGCGCCATTCCTCCAATTGTCATTAAAGCAATTGTAGAGACTCCACCAGCTAAGCCATCTAGTCCATCAATTAAATTAATTGCATTTACAATAGCCAAGATCCAAAAAATCGAAATCGGAATGGCAAAGTAACCAAATTCAATTCGTCCGAGAAATGGTAGATAGATATGGTGAACCATAATACCACCCCAAATTGTGACGCAAAGTGCAGCAAGCACTTGACCAGCTAGTTTTAATTTGGGTGAAAGTTCTTTAATATCATCAATAACACCTGTTCCAACAATGATTAGCATGCCAACAAATAAAGGTAATGCATTACTTCGATCAATAGGGGCTAGAAAAGCCATGATCGTAAAACTGAGGAAAATCGCGAGCCCACCAAGCGTTGCCGTTGGTTTCGTATGCGCATGTCTTTCACGTGGCATATCAACCGCACCAACCAAAAAAGCTAATTTACGGATAAGGGGCATCAGCAATAGTCCCAATATAAAGGTGAGAACCGTCCATACTAACAATCTATATTCAACTCCATTCTTTTTGCCGTTCATCTAAGTTTGAAATACTTAGTGATTCCTGTGATTCTTCTTCCAATAAACTTTCATAGTAGCGATCCCATTTTTCAAAATACTTCTCAAGTGAAAAATCCGTTTTTATTTTTTCATATGCAGCTTGTGATAATTTTTCTCGTAGTTTTTCATCAGTTAAGAAATATCTCAGCTTTTCTACCATGGAAGATATATCCCCTGGCTTGATCAACATGCCATTTTCACCATCTTGAATCACTTGAGGAATACCTCCAACGTCCGAGGCCAAATTCGGAATACCTTCAGACATGGTTTCTAAAATAGACATTGGAAGACCTTCTTGATAGGAAGGCAGCAAATGTAGTACTGTTCCAGCTACTATTTCATCCCGATCTTCTTTTAATAGCCAGCCACCGAGGCGGACATTTTGACTAGCAAGAGCTTCCATCTCTCTTTCAACTTCTTCGATTTCACCATCTCCAAACAGCGTGAAACATACATTTGGAAATTCGGATTCTAGTTGCTTGGCGACATGAAGGATATCATAACTCCCTTTGCGTTTGCCTAAGCGACCAAGCGTAATAATTTCTGTTGCTCTCGGATTGTATTTGGGTTGTTCTTCAACCATCACTGCGTTTTCAATAATTTCAATTGGTGCATCTGTAATTTGCTCATAAAATGCTGCCCATTCTTCACTTAAAACAACAAGTCCATCTAAACGAGAAAGTTCTCGCCGAATCTTTTTTTTCGCTTTTTTTCCTGCCAATTTGTAAAAAGTGTCAAATTGAGAGGCATGCATATGGAAAATGACTTTTGTACGACGTGGTACTAATTTAGCGAGTAGTGCTTTTCTATGAAAACTACTTTTTTGTGCTACATGAAAATGAACAACATCGATCTTGTTTTTTCTAATAATCTTGCGTAATGTCAACATGGCTTTTATTCCTGTTGAAAATTTATGTTTTTCTGTCCATGTCGCTAGGTAGGCTACCTGATTTTCACCACTATAATATTCTTTAAAATTGGCAATAACCGTTGCAATCCCGCCTTTTGAGTCAGATTTTGGTCCAACCATTAATATATTCACTTTGCTTCACTTCCTTCGAAACCGCTTCTTCTTCATTCGCTGAAGAGTGCTTGTATTTTTGTAAAAGTATTCCACCGCATACAAGCCCGAGCATGGTTGAAGATAGTGCTGAAAACATCACATGTCCTGCTGAAATGCTGTAGAACATCAGAACCATGAAGGCGATTGTATAAATACTGCGATTTTGTTTTTTTAGTGATACAAAGAAGAAATAACCAAGCATCACTGTAGTGAGTACAACCCCAATTAAACCAAGTGCATAAAGTCCATCTACTGGATCCATTTCAATCAAGCCATATCGTTCAAAGTTAATCGAACGATATTCGAAGCCAAAACCGATAAGTGGAATCAAGAAATTATTGCGATTATTCGCAAACAGCTCATAGCCAGCTACCATATAGTCACTTCGTGAACTCGTTAAGAGCCTGATCAAGTTCCCGTTGTATAAGCGGTAAAAATAAGTGATTCTATCTACCATTCCGGATGTTGCCGAGATAATAAAATCCCAGCCCGCAGTAACCAGACCAATTAAAACAACCACGGCAATAATGAAGATGACGAGACGATAAATTGGTTTAAAGTTTTTTTGGAAAAGTAGAAAGTGAATCAGAATGCCTACAGTAAATAAAATGCCATAAAGAATCCCTGTTTTTGTACTGATTAAAATTAGAGTAACGATAATCCCTAAATAGAGCACCACAAGGGCTAACGTTTGAAAAAAAGCTTTTTTTTCAAGGGCTTTTATAAAGTACCAGCCAACAAACGTGGCATTGATCATAAAGGCAATGGTTAAATCATTGCTTGCGAAGAAAAAGCTTTTATAACCCGCATTACTATTCACATAGGATTGATTTCCCATATTTAAAAAGTAAGGAATCAGCATTTCAAGTGTAAATAAAATACTTACGACCAGAAAAATTTTGCTGTAATTCATTGTTAAAAAGATTTCCTTGCGTTGATAGACAAAGTAGGCAATCAAAACCCATAAGAAAAATTTCGTGAAAACTGCTAGGTCTGCAAACAAAAAAGTCATAGAGTTTTGCAGAACAATCGCTTGTAAAAATAGCAACATGAGCGCCCCAACAATAAAGCTAATAGAAATCAGTGTATAAAAATTTTTCCTTAGGCCTGCATGGAGAATGCAAGCAACCAAGTAGATAACACAAAAGAAGCGATATGCCGTACCAAGCGGCAAAGAGACATTGAAGCTGATAAAAAGCCCATTTAAAAAATCAATTAGCGGAAAAACTGACATAATGACGAAAAAGAAATAAATATTTAATGGCTTATTTTTAGTCAAACGGTCACACCTCCTTTATCTACTAACCCTTTACTTATTCGGCTTGGAAAGTTACAAGAGAAATTGACTAATTTACTTTCCAAGTTTGTGCTTAAGTTGCAGTGCTGATTTTTCGAATAACAAGTACAAAAGATAAGCAGCAAACTGAGTAATTCAATGACAATGATTGATCAAATCATTTGCTACAGCAAGTAAATCCAAGAAATAAACACTATACAATACACCAGATACACGCTAAACGAAATCTTTCCTAAGAACAGATAAACCTGGTCGAGTAAGAAAATCTTGCGTTTTTTGATTGACAATAAACAAGGAGCACTCCAACACAGCCGGTACCAATCATCACCACATCCTAAAACACTTGTAGCAAATTAATGTCTGTTATGATTAAATGCGAACCGTGAAAACAAAACACTATGGAAGCAGGCATACAATTGAATAATAAGAAACAAAAAGCAGATTCGTTTTGACATTCTTTTTAACTTTCCAATTTTTAATAACGATGCAACTTCGCTTTGCCAACTTTAAAAAGAAACGAAGCGTTACCTGTTACGCTCCGACTAAACATCCGACGCGGTTCTTGAATGAAGCGGTAAAACCATTCCATTCCAGCTTTTTGCATCCAAACAGGGGCACGCTTAGTTTTTCCTGCGATCACATCAAAACTTCCACCGACTCCCATCGCAAATGGAACTTTCATCACATTTTTATATTCATTGATCCAAAATTCTTTTTGTGGGCTTGAAAAAGCTACAAATAGAAGATCTGCTTTGCTATCTCGAATTTGTTCCGCAATTGTAAGGGATTCCGATTCATCAAAGTAGCCATTTCGGTAACCTGCAATCTCGAGATCCGGATATTCTGCCTGATGCTTCGCTACAACTTCCTCCACAACTTCTTCCGTCGCCCCGAAATAAAACGGGCGCCATCCTTTTTCTGCTGCGATGGCCACAAGTTCCGAAAACAAATCAATCCCCGTGACACGCTCTGGCACATCATGACCAAGCATCCTCCCAGCCCAGACAATCGATTGCCCATCCGCATTAATTAACGGGCACTCATTCACAATCGCCTTAAGTTCTGGATTTTTAGCCATCAAATTGATCTTATGCGCATTAATGACAACATGTTGTGTTGGAATTCGTGCTTCCACAATGCGCTCCACTTCTTCAATCGTTTCATGCATTGTTAAGCAATCAAGCTGGCTTCCCAAAAGTTCTACACGTTTTCCTATATTTCCTTCTGCCACATACATCTTCAGTTCATCACCCTTCCAAAATTAGATATTATTTCAAATTTTCCATTTATTAATTTTGCATCTTTAAATCCCAAACTATTTATAAGCGTAATAATAGTAATTACTTTTCTTCTCGCTGACTCCATTTAAAACTGCTCCAATGATCGGCACCCGTGTCATACGAATTTGTTCCACGGCTTGCTTCGTCCGTTCTTTAAGCGATGAACCGAAACGAGTAATGAGAATAACACCATCCGTTTGCGGCGCAAGCACGAGTGCATCTGATACGATCGTAATCGGCGAAGTATCAATGATGATTAAATCAAAAATTTGTTGTAGTTCTTCAAGCGCACACGCCATTTTTTTCGAACCTAACATTTCATTTGGATTCGGTGGGATCGCTCCGCTCGTTAACACAAATAAGTTTTCCACTTCTGTTGGCTGATAACTTTCTTCAAGACTAATTTCATCCGTCAAAACCGCAGAAAGCCCAGTATATAGATTCTTCGAAAATGTCTTATGAATTGTTGGTTTTCGCAAATCTGCATCAATCAATAGAGTTTTCTTGCCTTGTTGTGCATTGACTATGGCTAAGTTAGCTGAAATTGTGGATTTGCCACTTCCTGCTTCTGGTGACGTAATCAAAATTGTGTTGAAGGTTGAATCAATACTTGAAAAATCAATCCCCGCTCGAATCGTTTTAAACTGCTCACTTACAGGAGAGTTCGGATCATTGTATGCGATTAATTGCTTCCGTTCGGTTCTTTTTTTCATTTTTTATTCTTCCTCCTTCCACACTTTTTTCAAGTTCTACCTGTTCCGGTTCAAAGGCATTCACTGTGCCAAGCACGGTAAGTCCGAGTGTTTCTTGTAAATCTTCCACACTTTTGATAGTGCGATCAAAAATCGTTTGAACGAATATAATCATTACACCTATTAAGGTTCCAATAACAAATGAAAGTGCTAACATTAAGCTTTTATGTGGTTTAACAGGCGCTTGTCCTTTTGTATACTGTGCCTGTGAAAGTATCGTAACATTATCAACTTTCATAATATTCGGTATTTGTCTTTCGAAAACCTGTGCTGTTTTATTTACAATCTCTGTCGCGCCCTTCGCACTTGGAAATTCCGCTGCAATCTCAATAATTTGTGAATTGGAATTATTGCTAACTTGAATAGCGTTTGCAAGCTCTGACTGAGAATATTTATCGTTTAACTCTTTCTCCACTTCTTTTAAAATCCGTGGACTTGTCACAATTGCACTATACGTATCCACAAGCTGTAAATTCGCTTGAACATCTTGTGCTTGAATATTGCTTTCACTAGAATCTACTTGGTTAACCAAAACTTGTGTCTTACTTTGGTAAACGGGCGTGGCAATAAACCAAAGATAAATACTCATGACACACACACATAAGCCAATTGCCCCCAAAATGTACCATTTGCCGCGGCTAATGGCGCTAAATATTCTTTTTAAATCAATTAATTCCTCCATTGCACTCTCCTACTCCATTTATTAAAACGAAGGGACATTCTCAATCCGACTTAGCGAGGCGATATTCCCTAGAGACAAATACTGATCGCCTACAAATTCACTTGGGAATATTTGTTTCGTATCCAGTACATAAGTTTGTTTCATCTCGCTTAAATCCGCTTCGGTTAATGTTTTAAATTCATTATGATCCGTTAAAACAAGCAATAAGTCACTCTCACGTGTCGCTGCTTTCCAATCTTTTTCAATCCAAGATTGATCCACATGTGGATCAAAAATACTTACTTCATAGCTGTCGTCATCTAATAATTTCTGAGTAATCTCAAGGGCCGGACTTTCTCGAATATCATCCACATTGCCTTTATATGTTACCCCCAAAACCGTGATCTTCTTCCCATCAATTTGTTCCATCAACCGTTTTGTTCTCGTGAAAACAAAATCGGGCATCGACGCATTGATCGCACGAGCAGTTTGAATCAACGGTGTCGTTTCCGGCGTGCTCGCCACAATAAAGTATGGATCGACTGCCAAACAATGTCCACCAACGCCTGGCCCAGGTGAATGAATATTTACTCGCGGATGCTTATTTGCCATCTTAATCACTTCTAGCGCATCAATATCTAAATCCTCGCCGATTTTCACAAGCTCATTGGCAAGCGCGATATTCACGTCACGGTAGGTGTTTTCCATCAATTTTGAAAGCTCTGCCGCAGACGCCGAAGAAGTAATCAGCTCGCCTTCAACAAAAATACTATAGATTTTTTTTCCAGCTTCCGTGCACGCCTTCGTCATACCACCGATGATTCGATTATTATATTTTAGTTCATGTAAAATTTTCCCTGGAAGTACCCGTTCTGGACAGTGCACAAGGAAGATATCTTTTCCAATTTCAAATCCCGCTTCTTCAATCAGTGGCTTCACAAAGTCTTCTGTCGTACGCGGGGCAATAGTCGACTCCACAATGACCGTATTTCCTTTTTCAAGAACCGGTACGAGAGACTTCACTGCATCGAGAACATACGTTAAGTCACAACTTTTATACTGATCGTCTTTATTTGGTGTTGGAACAGCAACAATAAATGCATCCGCTGCCTCCACATTTAGCTGTGCCTTGAAGTTCCCAGACTGAACGGCTTTTTTCAGTTCTGCTTCCAGTCCAGGCTCTTCCAAGTGCACACGCCCATTATTTAACATTTTAATAACATCTTCTTTTACATCGACACCAATAACTTCCTGGTTATGGTTTGCGAACATAATAGCTGTGGGTAAGCCAATGTAACCTAAGCCAATTGTAACAATTTTCATTCTGACACCTTCTTATTTAATTAGTCTATTTTGTTTTTACTTCCCAAGTTGCTTTTACATCATCGCCAGGTTTATATTGTAATTCTTTTGGAGCAACACCTTTTTTCAATACAAAATAAACAGTTCCAGTAAGCGATTCACCTTTTTCAAAAGAATCCCCAAACGAAGCATAGCTATAATCTGGTTTTACTGTTTTGCCATCGCTTGTTTTAAGAGCAAAATCAACAGTTCCCATACCTTTTTGATCATTACTTACGTTTTCCGCCTTCACCTTAAAGCTATAGACTTTTTTATCAGAACTGCCTTTATCTGACACTTTACTTTCATCACTGTTTTCTAAAGTAATCTTCATGTTATCGATTGTTATTGTGTTATCATTTTTAGAAATCGACACACTTTGTTTCTTTGTTTCTTTGTTATCATCATTTGTTTTATTATCACCAGCACCACTTGAACATGCCGTTAGAAAAACGACGAGTAGGGCGCTGAAAATTAATAAGGTTTTTTTCATTTTAATATCCTCCATAAAATTGAGTTCATTGAGATACCTTAAAGTATCCCAATGAACCAAAAAACTAGTTTACGCAGCTATAAAAGTATATCTATCTAGTTCTACGTGTGCAGTTGTTTTATTATATCCATAAATAGTTACGCGATCACCGTGATTAATACTTTTAGTCCAGTATTCGAAAGTCCCATCTTCGTTGAAGCTTCCGCCCCAAGCTTGAGCTTCTCCGCCATTAACTGTGATGTAAGCTACTTGGATATCTCCTGTAAAGTTACCTACAACCTTTGCTGTTTGATAGTCATAGTGAGCATCCAAAATCTTACCTTGTAAGTTAGAACCAGCTACTTCTCTGACTGTGAATGATTTTCTGTCTAACTCTTTACGTGTATTTGGTTTTGCTGCATCATAAGCAACTAGTTCAACTTTTTGTCCTGC
>NZ_JAARRM010000003.1:0-217810 GCF_014223975.1 Listeria aquatica
TGAGTTGACGTTGCGCGTTTAGCGCATCAGCAACGTTTATTAATATACCAATTTTTAAGCCTCTCGTCAATAGATTTTATAATTTTTTTTGAATAAAAATCTTCTTCATTCATATACGACTCTACAAACCCTCATTTTTCAACCTTTAAGCAGACTTAAGCACGTATTATGTTAAATAGATGTAAACACCCTTTTCTTCAAATTGCTTCAGTAAAACTTGATCAAGCTCCTTTCCAGTTACAATACAGGAAATTTCATCCAAATCGGCATATTTAAAGAGAGAAATTCTTCCAAACTTTGTATGATCTGTAATCAAGATGACTTCATCAGCTGAATGCAAGATTCCTTTTTTCACAGAAACCAAATATTCATCATAATGCATCAATCCCTTGTCTACATCTAATGCTGGCGTCGTAACAAACGCTTTATGCACATGAATATTTTGAATCGTTTCATCCGCAATCATACCGTTTAGAATATAAGTTTCTGGATAGATAACTCCACCAGTTACGATGATTTTCGATTTTGAAAAACGTAAAATTGAAGCAGCACGAATGTCATTTGTGATAATCGTCAGCCCTTGTCGTTCTTTCAATGCTTCCGCAATATACCCTGTTGTCGTTCCTGCATCTAGTAAAATCGTATCTCCATCTTCTACCATTTCAGCCGCATAGGTAGCAATGCGGCGCTTTTCTTCATAACGAACTTCACTGCGCTTACTCCAGTCTGGCTCAGAAACCACTTTTTCTTCAAGCATAACTCCGCCGTGTGTGCGTTTTAACTTTTTGTCTTTTTCTAAAGCCGTTAAGTCACGTCGAATCGTCGCCTCATGTACATCAAAATGCTTAGCAAGCTCAGAAACAGTAGCCACTTTCCTTGATTTCACATAGCGCACAATCGCTCTTTTTCGCTCTATTGATAGCATAAAGTTCCCATCTCCTTTCAAAGAAAAAAGCCCTCAAAAAATTGAAGGCTTTGTATCTCTTGTTTTTAGTCGTTCAACCGTTTTTCAAGCTCAGCTTTTTTATCTTCAAACCCTGGTTTTCCAAGAAGTGCAAACATGTTAGCTTTATACGCTTCAACACCTGGTTGATCAAATGGATTTACACCGTTCAGATAGCCACTGATACCAACAGCCTTTTCAAAGAAGTATACTAAATAGCCGAATGTATAAGGATCAAGTGACGGGACTTCTACGACAAAGTTTGGAACTTCTCCATCTGTATGCGCAAGAAGTGTTCCCTCAAATGCTTTTGTGTTTACAAAGTCAACGGTTTCGCCTGCTAAATAGTTAAGGCCATCTAGGTCGACTTCTTCTTTATTAATAGTCAAGTCATGCCGCGGGTTTTTCACCTTCACAACGGTTTCGAATAAGTTACGACGTCCATCTTGGATATATTGTCCAAGTGAATGCAAATCTGTCGAAAAACTTGCACTTGATGGGTAAATGCCTTTTTTGTCTTTCCCTTCACTTTCTCCGAATAGTTGTTTCCACCATTCGTTGAAATATTGAAGACCTGGCTCATAACTGATCAAAAGTTCCGTTACTTTTCCTTTGCGGTAAAGTACGTTACGAGCTGCTGCATATTGGTAAGCAATATTTTCTTTTAAAGAAGGTTTTGCAAAGTCTTTGCTTGCAGCTTCTGCGCCGTCCATCATTTTTTTAATGTCTACACCACTCGCAGCGATCGGAAGTAAGCCAACAGCTGTAAGCACAGAAAAACGTCCACCAACATCATCAGGCACAACAAAGGTTTCATAGCCTTCACTGTCTGCAAGGGTTTTTAGCGCGCCTTTCGCTTTATCAGTCGTTGCATAAATACGAGATTTCGCGCCTTCTTTCCCATATTTTTTCTCAAGCATTTCTTTAAACACTCGGAAAGCAATCGCCGGTTCTGTTGTTGTTCCTGATTTCGAAATAACGTTCACAGAGAAATCACGGTCACCAACTACTTCAATTAAATCATGAAGATACGAAGAACTAATGCTATTCCCCGCAAAAAACACTTGTGGCGTTTTGCGATCTTTTTTATCCAATACATTGTAGAAAGAATGGTTTAGCGTTTCGATAGCTGCGCGAGCTCCAAGATAAGAACCGCCGATTCCAATAACGATTAACACCTCAGAATCACTTTGAATTTTCTTGCTTGCTTTCAAAATACGATCAAATTCTTCTTTGTCATAGTCGCTCGGCAAGTTCACCCAACCTAAATAGTCGCTTCCCGCACCAGTTCCATTATGTAGCATATCATGCGCGACTTTAACAGCAGGTTCTAGATAGTCTAGCTCGTGCTCGTCAAAAAAACGCAACGCTTTGGAATAATCAAAATTAATATGAGTCATTTTATTCCCTCCAAAAATTAAAAAAGATTCTGCATTAACTTTATATCATATACCCAACTTTCGCAAGGATAGTCACTGATTTGCTGGAAACTCGTTACAATGATCATAATGTGCTCCTGTGGCATCTAGTAAAAAGCTAAGCGAGGAATATTCGAGAGGCAGCATATCATCTGCTAGAGCAACAGATAGCCATTTTACACGAAAAGCAATTTCTTCCGTCTTTGGAACTACAAAATCACCTTTTGGAAAAGCACGAAAAACAAATGTGCAAACATGCTCCCACGCTGTTCTTCTTTCCCAGCAGTGCAACAAATTGGCCACAGAAATATCAATATTGGTTTCTTGTTTTATCGCACGTATCAATGCTTCTTCCATTGTTTCATCGGGTTCTACTTCACCACTTGGAAGTCCCCAAGATAAATCTCGTTTTCGTACTGCAAGAATTTCATCCCTTTTTCTATTATAAATAAAACCCTCCACTTTTATTGTCTTTTTCATGGCGCACTCCCTTTCCACTCAAATTCATTCATTTTCTTCTTAATAGCCTAACTAGAATAAATAGTCTAAAAATTTACTTTAAAAAAATCTTTTAATCTTAGACTCAAAGTATTAATTAAAAATAGAATTGTCAGACATCTTAAGTGAAGCACGGATTCTCGCTTCGTCTCATACAATGACCTAATTTAATATTCATTTAAACGATTAAGTGCTATTATAAGAAACCTTGCAAGAAAATTGTTTTATACTTTTAAAAAATACTATTTACCTGCGATAGACTCTTTCGTCTAACCGGTTCATTAAAGTATTGTTTTTATCATACCGCTGTCTGTTCATTTACGCAACTACTACTCCTTATCTATTTGTTCCCTCCCCAAAAAAAGAAGATATAGTTTAAAAGTGATTACTTTTAATTGCAAAAGCTTACCTATAGTTTCTCAATAGACACTATTCTCTTCCTATGAAATAATATTACTTCCCAATTCCAAACCACATGGCGTTATGAATAAGAATGCCATAAATACACCTTCAAAAGAAGAATTTTAATGTAAAATAAAAAGAACAGCATCGCTAAGAAGCTATCTTGTAAATAGTTTCGTTTAACGGTTTCTGTCCTCTTTTTTCGGAATTGACCACACTTTCTTACGTTTTTACAAAAGGCACTATGTTACCTTATATGAATACGGACAAAGAAACAATTGAAATAGGTATAGGTATTATTTATTAAAAACCCAGCGATTCTCTTTCACGCTTTATAAAGATGCCTTTTAATAGTAACTGTATCTGATATTTGATAGAGACCTCAACTTCTTAAGTTTATTCGATTGAGTTTGTGTTAAAGAAATTTCACCTTTTCTAATCACACCAGAAATATCTATATTCATTCGACTCAAAATCAAAAGCACAGCAGACTCTTTTCTTTCTAACTCGCTTTTGTAATGATCTAATACCTTTAATAAAGATGCATTTTTTGGATTGTTGCTTAATTCACTCAACAGCTCAACAATAAAAACTATCGCTTGATCACTTCGCTCATCTCCGCCTGAATACCATTTTAATTTCCTCATGGTACTCCACTCCTTAAATTATTTTATTGTAGCCATTACTTTATTCTCAAATCAATAATTCAGCTATATACTATTCTTCCATTGTCCAGATTAAAGATGGTATCACATTACGGTATTATCAGCTTATATGCCTCACGGTTTATACCTAGTTTTCCGAAACCGCTGACCATTCCTAAAGCACCAGTTTCTTCTTGATCAGTATCTGTTATATCCCTCAAAGTTTCTATCGAAACCCTTGATTTATAATTATTTAATATCATCTGCATACATGCGATTCCGCAATCCACTTCATTACATTGTGTTATTAATTTTTGTCTCAAAAGATCACCTATAAAAAAATACCCCTCCATAAATACTATGATCGGGCATTCGTATTAATTTTTATTTGTTCCAACCAGCAGCTCCACCAGTCGCCAAATTGGCCGCAGAATTATTACCAATAATCCCAATGGTTTTTCCCCAATCTACTGAACACTTCTTTTTACTACAGGATACCCGTTACCGAAGTATTTCCCGCCAATCGCTTTTGCCATCTCTGTAGGATCTAACCTTGTCATGTTTTTTATAAAACATAACTCCAGTCATGTAGTAGTATGTGAAATAGTTTTTATTTTGGTTTAATTCACACAATTACAATATCACTCTATCAACTGAAATGCAATTTTTGCAACATACATCATAATTGATAAAAATCTAATTATAAAAAAATAAACTCCCCCATGATTAATAGGGAAGCGTTTTTCAGGAAATCAAAGCCTCAATTCAACTGAACTTGGTGGAAAAATCCTGTTTATCACTTGTTTAGCGATCTGCTTTTTTGATCCACTCTTCTAGCTTATCACGAAGCGTGTTAAAGCCCTCGTCTGCATTTTGTGATTCTTTTTTAGATGTCGTTTTTTGTGCTGGTTTTGTTTTTTCAAGGGCACGCATTGATAAACTAATTTTGTTTCGCTCTGAATCAATTTCGAGTATTTTGACTTGCACTTCTTGACCAATTTCAAGAAAATCATGAATGTCTTTAACAAAGCCATGCGTAATTTCGGAAATATGAACAAGACCTTGTGTTTTGTCATCGAGCGCAACAAAGGCTCCATAACCTTGGATGCCAACAACTTTGCCAGTCACAACATCTCCAGCTTGAAAATTACTCATCTGAACAACACCTACTTTCTCATTTAATGGATAAAAATTATTATAACACTCGTTCGCCTTTCCTGCCATCTTCTTCTCTTTTTTCGATTCATTCTTTTCTTGCAAAAAACGCGGGTATGTTACAATGAGGAAGGAGAATTTCGATAAATAAGGGAGGATTTAACATGAGTCAATTTGACGAGGTTATATCGCGTCTTGGCACAAATTCTGCAAAATGGGATGGCGCAAAGGAATTGTTTGGTCGTGAGGGAGTAATCCCAATGTGGGTTGCTGATATGGATTTTAGAGCTCCAATGCCAGTTTTAGATTCTTTTAGAAGTCGAATTGATCACGGGGTGTTCGGTTATACAAATTCTGTAGAACCAATGCTTGATGCACTCATTGATTGGAATAAAAAGCGGCACGGGTTTAAAATTGACCGTTCGGATGTGCTTTTTAATGAGGCTGTCGTTCCTTCCATATCGCTCGCAATTCGCTCACTTACTGAAAAGGGAGATAAAGTTTTAATGCACTCGCCGATTTATCCGCCATTTTTCCGAGTAGCTGGCGAAGAGCTTGAGCGCGAGGTTATCACAACTCCATTAGAATTTCGTAATCACCGTTTTGAAATTGATTTTTCAGATATGGAAGCTAAATTAAAAAATCAAGATATCAAACTTTTTCTACTATGTAATCCACAAAACCCAGGTGGGCGAGTCTGGCATCCTGATGAGCTAAAAAAAATGGTAGAGCTTTGCAAGCGTCATGGGGTCCTGATTGTTTCGGATGAAATCCACTCCGACCTTGTGATGGAGCCTTTCATACATACACCACTCATGAAAGCTTGTCCCGAATATCAAGAACAAATCATCACGCTTATGGCACCAACAAAAACCTTTAATCTCGCAGGTTTAAAAGTCTCTTATTTGATTGTTCCAAATAAAAAATATCGCGAGAAAATCGAAGCTTGGCAGAAATACGTTCATGCTGCAGGAATCAACGAGTTTGGTCAAATTGCACTTTGTGCGGCTTATCGCGAAGGTGAGGCTTGGCTTGATGAATTGCGAGCTTACGTACTTGAAAATTACCACTACGTCAAAGATCAATTTGAGCGCTATGCGCCAGAAGTGGAAGTTGCTAATTTAGAAGCTACCTATTTAATGTGGCTGGATGTCCGAAAAGTCGCTAAGTCTGACGAGAAGATTTATCAAGATATCATTGACGCTGGTTGCGGTATTCAAATGGGATCTGATTTTGGTGAAAATGGAAAAGGATTTATCCGCTTAAACATTGCCTGTCCAAGAGCTACTTTAGAAAACGGAATCACGTGCTTGATTAAAGGGATCCAAAAATAAAATATTTAATCACGCGGTTTCCCGATAAACAAAACGGGAAACCGTTTTATGTTATCAAGCGATTGCACTACTTTTTCTAAGCATTCCTTGTTATACTTTAAAGTGAACATTTTTTACAAAAACTGGAAGCTAGGCTGCCGATTTTCAATTTAAAGGAGTGAATTTTTTTATGCGTTTAGGACTTCTCGAGATGCGATACTCGAAACTCCGCTACATACTTGTAACCGGAATCATGGTTTTAATTATGCTTTTATCGCTTATCTTATCAGGACTTGCAAACGGACTCGCTTATGACAACGCTTCGTCTGTATCAGATAACAATGTCCCTTACTATGCCATCGCAAAAGATGCACAAGGGAAAGTTTCTCGTTCTTTATTTGAAGAAAGCAAACTTTCAAAAGTGAAGGAACAAAAAAACGTGGCTGATGCTGCCGTACTTGGACAATCCATGCAAACTTTAAAGCGGGAAAAAGATGATAAAAAATTCAGCATTGCTTTTTTCGCCATTCAACCAGGGAGTTTTCTCGACCCTAAAATTTCATCAGGAAAAGGACTTGAAGTCAGCAAACCAGATGAAATCGTCGTCGATACTTCGTTAAAAAAAGAAGGCATTAAACTTGGCGACGTGCTCATGGATGACATCTTAAACCGAGAACTTACGATTGTTGGTTTTACGGAAAATCAAAAATATAGTCATGCGCCAGTCGTTTACATCAACATGCCCACTTGGCAAGCTATTAATCCTATTTTATATCACCAAAAAACGCCGGAAGTAAGTGCCATCTTGATTAAGCCTGAAAATAGCGACAAAAAAGTTTCGCTTACCGGGTTGTCACTTGAAGTGCTTGATCAAAAGGCTTTCCTAGATCAAATCCCCGGATACTCTGCTGAACAAATGACGCTTAACATGATGATTTACTTCTTGATTGTCATCGGCGGCTTTATTCTTACAGCATTTTTCTATGTTATGACGCTACAGAAAACAACGCAGTTTGGAATCCTCAAGGCACTTGGAACGAAAGCTAGTTATATCGCGATGAGCATTGTTGCTCAAGTGGTCGTTATTTCACTAATCAGCATCATTATTAGCGTGGGTATCACATTGCTATTACCAAACGTTCTTCCAGATGCAATGCCATTCGAGCTTTCTCTTAGCACCATCGTCACTTACAGCTTGATTTTCTTTATTGTCGCTTTGATTGGATCACTACTTTCGATGTGGCGCATCAATAAAGTAGATCCACTAGATGCTATTCGCGGAGGTGATGAGTAATGTCGACTATTTTAAAATTTGAAGCTGTTGCTAAAAATTATAAGTCTGGGCCAGATACTGTGCACGCTTTGCATGCAACTGATTTCGAGGCAAATCAAGGAGAATTAATTGCGATAGTCGGCCCCAGCGGTTCTGGCAAAAGTACTTTTCTTTCGCTTGCCGGGGCGCTTCTTTCACCGAGTTCTGGAAAAATTTTCTTGAACGGAAAAGATATTTCAGGCCTTTCAAAAAAAGAACAAACGGCACTTCGCCTGCGAGAAATCGGATTTATTTTTCAAGCCGCTCATCTCGTCCCTTATCTAAAAGTGAAGGACCAAGTTAGCTTTTCTGCTGAACGGGCTGGAACTTCTAAAGAGAAGGCGGGCAAGAAAGCGTTGGAATTACTTCGCGAACTTGGTCTTGATTCACGTTCCAAGTTTTACCCGAAAGATTTATCAGGCGGTGAAAAACAGCGAGTGGCTATCGCACGTGCGCTCATTAACTCGCCTGCTATCATCCTTGCTGATGAACCCACTGCAAGCTTAGACAGCGAACGCAGCCGAGAAGTTGTAGAATTGCTACGAAAAGAAGTAGAAGGAACGGAACGCGCTGCCATCATGGTTACTCATGACGAGCGAATGCTTGATTTGTGCGATCATGTTTACCGAATTGAGGACGGTCAATTACGAAAGGATCGTTAACTCTGTCAAAAAATGAAGCCACTGCCTTTTAGGAGTGGCTTTTTTGAATAAAAAAAACTAGCAAATTGAGCATTTGCTAGTTTTATTATTATTGCTTAGAAATCTATTTCTTATTGATGTTCATCCATCAATTTTACAGCTTGACTATAAACCGCATCGCCATTCATTGTACCATAATCTTGCATGTTGATAACATCAACCGGAATACGGCCATCAACAGCTTTTTTCACGTTGCCTTCTTCATAGCGAATTTGTGGGCCAATAAGAACAATATCTGCATCTTTAATTTTTTCATTGAGCTCGGAAATGGAATAAGCATCGATATCCGCTTCATCACCTTTTTTCTCTGCTGCTTCTCTCATTTTTGTGACCAGTAAACTTGTAGACATACCAGCTGAACAGAATAAAACGATCTTTTTCATTTTTATCTTCCTTTCAAATTGAAACGCTTAATGATTACCTTTTCATTATACATTATTCTAGCATCATTTCTCAAGCAAAAGAACTTAAAAGTATATACTTTTTCAAAAAGATTTCATTATTTTCCAAGAAGTTGATTTATTCAAACAAAAGAAATTGCACTTTTGTGAAAAAAGGGACATAATAAAAAAGAACTATTGCGAACAGGAGTGAAGACATGAAAGTAGTAAAATTTGGTGGGAGTTCGCTAGCTTCAGCCGCTAATTTTGAACAAATTTTCCAAATCATCACTGCAGATTCTAGCCGAAAAATTGTGGTTGTTTCAGCGCCAGGCAAACGTTTTAAAGAAGACGTCAAAGTGACGGATTTACTGATTGATCTTGCTACAAAAGCATTACTGAAAGAAGAGACCACGGAATTATTTGAGCAAATCGTTGCCCGCTATCAGGAAATCGCTTCAAATACTGGAACCGAGCTCGCGGTTATCAAGTCGATTCGTTCCAATCTTCAGGCGCTTCTCGCAAGTGACAAATCGAATCCTGATCGGTTCATGGACCGAATGAAAGCAAGTGGTGAAGACAACAACGCCAAATTAGTTGCTGCTTTTTTTAATGCGCGAGGTATACCAGCACGCTATCACAACCCGAAGGAAGCTGGGCTATTTGTAACGGCGGAACATTCGAATGCTCAGGTTTTGCAAGAATCTTACGAGAACCTTTATAACTTACGTGAAACAAAAGAACTCGTTATTTTTCCTGGTTTTTTTGGCTATACAAAATCTGGAGAAATCAGCACATTTTCTCGCAGTGGGTCAGATATTACAGGCGCGATTCTTGCAAACGGGGTGAAAGCTTCTCTTTATGAAAATTTCACTGATGTTGATGCCGTGTTCACCGTAAATCCTGCGTTTGTTCATAGCCCTCAAGAAATTCACGAATTAACTTACAGGGAAATGCGCGAGCTATCTTATGCGGGTTTTTCCATTTTCCATGAAGAGGCGCTCCTTCCAGCCTTCGAAGCGGGCATTCCTGTTCATATCAAAAATACGAACAACCCTACTTGTTGTGGTACGAAAATTGTCAAAGCTCATGAACAGGTTGCGCGTCCAGTCGTCGGAATTGCAAGCGATAACGGCTTTAGCCAAATTTATATTAACAAATACTTAATGAACCGAGAAATCGGATTTGGGCGCCGCGTGTTATCTATTTTGGAAAAATATCAACTTACTTTCGAGCACATGCCTTCAGGTATTGATGATCTCACGGTTATTTTGCGTGATAACCAACTAAATTCAGAGCTTGAGCAAACTTTAATCAAGAATCTCACAGAAGAGCTTCAGGCTGATTATGTTAATATTGAGCGTGATATCACGCTTCTTATGATCGTTGGCGAATCAATGCGGCACAACATCGGAACGACTTATCGCGCTAGTCGGGCGCTCGCTAACGCGGGGGTCAATATCGAAATGATTAACCAAGGTTCTTCTGAGGTGAGTATTATGTTCGGCATCAAAAAAGAATTTGAAAAAACAGCAATCCGTGCACTTTACGAAGAATTTTTCAAGTCTCATTAAAGAAAAAAAGGCACACCGACTGCGGTGCGCCTTTTCACTATTATTCTTGAATGTTGATTTTTTCAATCACAACATCATGTACAGGTTTATCTTGAGCTGCCGTTTGAACGGAAGCGATGTTATCTACAACATCCATGCCTTCAATCACATGTCCAAACACCGTGTGACGACCGTCAAGCCAAGGAGTTCCCCCATCTTTATAGGCTTCAATGATTTCAGTTGGGAATCCAGCTTCTTCCATTTGACCAATCATTTCTTCAGGCATATCCGGCTTTTGAACAATGAAAAATTGGCTTCCGTTTGTATTAGGACCAGCATTCGCCATTGATAAAGCGCCACGTAAGTTAAAAGCATGACGTGAAAATTCATCTTCAAACGGTTCGCCCCAGATGCTTTCGCCGCCTGTTCCGTTTCCATTTGGGTCTCCGCCTTGAATCATAAATTCAGGGATAACACGGTGGAAAATCAAACCGTCATAATAGCCATTTTTAGCATGAGTTACAAAGTTTTCAACCGTTTTTGGTGCGACTTCTGGGAAAAGTTTGGCTTTCAACGTTCCGCGATTTGTTACAATTTCCGCGAGGATTTCATTCTCTGCGATTTCTTTCGATAATTGAGGGTATGTCATAATTATGCTCCTTTGTCTATTTTTAATTTCCAAACCAGATGATAAGCAAGTTGATAAATACAGCAACCATGTATAAAACAAGCAACGTTGCCACAATCCAAATGATAATTTTTTTAACCATGAGTGCTCCTTTTTCCGCAGTCCATGCTGCTCTGATTTTTCAATTCCTACTTAATTCTAATATGAATCGGCTAGTTTTTAAACTAAAAAGAATGGAGTGAACAATTTTGTCGACTGAAAAACGTAATTTATATATTTTAATGCTCGCAAACTTATTGATGTCGGCGAGCACCACGATGATCATGCCATTTCTATCCCTTTACATTGAAACCTTTGGTAAACACTCACCCGCTTACATACAAAAATGGGCGGGGCTGATCTTCGGAGTAACCTTTCTTATCGCCTTTATTTTCTCACCGATTTGGGGAAGAATTGGTGATAAATACGGGTACAAGAAAATTTTGGTTTTTACTTCATTTGGAATGTCCGTTAGCATCTTCCTGATGGGATTTGCCCAATCTGTTGGCTACTTATTGATTCTCAGGATCTTCATGGGGGTTGTAACTGGATTTATCGGTATCTCGAATGCCTTTATCGCCCGGCAAACGTCAAAGCAAGAAGCTGGGAAAATCCTCGGAACGCTCCAACTGGGCGGTGTCACTGGGATGCTATTTGGGCCACTTTTTGGCGGTGCTATGGCTGATGCTTTTGGTTTTACAAATACATTCACCATAACGGGTATCGCTATTCTACTTTCTTCCATCATTGTGACCTTGGGCTTAAAAGAGAATCGAGATGCACAAACTGGGATAAACACCATGATTTATTCTCGGCGAGCTGTTTTAAAACGAATGTTTAACATGCGGGTTTTACTTACAGTGATGATTATTACTGCGCTCATTCAAATTGCTAATTTTAGTGTTCAACCGCTTCTCGCCCTTTATGTTGGAAAAATGACGCATTCAAGCAATATTGCTTTCATGTCTGGACTTGCCTTTTCAGCCACTGGATTCGGGAACCTTGTGATGACAAGAAAATGGGGTAAACTTGGTGATCAGTATGGCTATGAGAAAATTTTAAATATCTTATTGATTCTTGCAGCATTATTTGTCATTCCCCAAGCCTTCACAACAGAACTTTGGCTCTTCATTTTATTCCGTTTCCTATTTGGAATTGCACTTGGTGGCATGGTTCCTTGCATCACTGCTTATATTCGTCTCGCAGCACCAGGTGCCATGCAGGGCGAAATGTTAGGTTACAATCAAAGTGCCCGGTTCCTTGGCAATGTGATCGGCCCTATCCTCGGCGGAAGCCTTTCTGGCTTCATCGGCATCAATAATGTATTTCTCTTTATGAGTGCCATGTTTTTTGTCGCTTTTTTCATTTTGCTTTACGCGCTACACTCCGACCGAAAGCGCCATCTCAATGTGGACTAAGTCACAGTACTTGCAGAGAATTCCTTTAAGATATTGAGTTCTCTGCATTTTTTCTTGCAAAAAAATATGCTATACTAATACTAGTATTTTTTTTAACACGGAAAATGTAAGTACTTGCTTTAAAAAATAACGATTTTCGTTAATTGATATAAAAAGGAGGAACTGCTATTGTCTTTACTTCACGTTGCAATTCTTTTGCCCTTTGTTGCGGCACTCCTTATTCCGCTTTTCTACCGGTGGACTAAGAAACTACATACGGGATGGCTTGCGCTTCCGATTCCCGTGGCTCTCTTTATTTATTTTCTAACTTTCATTCCAAAAACGGCTCAGACAGCAACAACAGCGACACTTGAATGGATTCCACGCTACGGTATCAATTTCACAGTCGTGCTTGACGGGCTAAGCCTCTTATTTGCACTCCTCATCACTGGGATTGGTTCACTCGTTGTCTTTTACTCCATTTTTTATTTAGGAAAAAACAAAGAGCGATTAAATAATTTTTATGCCTTTTTACTCATCTTTATGACTGCCATGCTCGGCGTTGTTTTGAGCGATAATTTAATTGTCCTTTATTTATTCTGGGAGTTAACATCGATCAGTTCATTCCTATTGATTGGCTACTGGTACCACCGCGAACGCTCTCGTTATGGGGCAAGAAAATCAATGATGATTACAGTTTTCGGTGGCCTGATGATGCTTGGTGGCTTCTTGATGCTCCACATCATGACTGATAGCTTTTCAATTCGTGAGATTCTAAGCAGTGCTTCGTCAATTTCTGAAAATGTCTTCTTCATCCCTGCGATGATTTTGATCCTTCTAGGTGCGTTCACAAAATCCGCTCAGGTTCCCTTTCACATTTGGTTGCCTGATGCAATGGAAGCTCCTACGCCTGTCAGTGCCTATCTTCATTCCGCTACCATGGTTAAAGCTGGTCTTTATATTGTCGCTCGGTTTACGCCACTTTTTGCCGTTTCAGGAGTTTGGTTCAGCGTAATTTCCATCGTCGGGATCACAACGATGCTATGGGGCTCCATTAATGCAACGAAGAAAACCGATTTGAAAGCTATTTTGGCTTATTCTACGATCAGTCAACTTGGAATGATTATGACACTTCTTGGAATTGGATCAGCGAGTCTTCATTTCGATTCAATGAACGATAATATTTATGTTGCAGCAATTGTTGCCGCTATGTTCCACTTGTTCAATCATGCCACCTTTAAAGGGAGTCTCTTCATGGTTGCGGGGATTGTCGATCACGAAACGGGAACTCGAGATATCCGCAGACTTGGTGGCTTGATGCGAATCATGCCGATTACAGCAACGATTGCTTTTATCGGAACGTTCGCTATGGCCGGAATCCCGCCTTTTAACGGATTTTTAAGTAAAGAAATGTTTTTTGAAAGTTTAACTGAAATTATCCATCTTAATCTTTTCAACTTAGAAAGTTGGGGCATCATTTTACCAGTTGTTGCTTGGATTGCAAGCGTGTTTACGTTTGTTTATAGCATGATGATTTTCTTCCGCACTTTCACGGGCAAAACAAAGCCGTATTTGCTGCCTAAGAAACCACATGAAGCGCCACTTGGTTTGTTAGTCCCACCGAGTATTCTTGCACTATTTGTTGTTGGGGTTGGACTTTTCCCTAATTTAATCGCTGCACCGCTCTTAGAGCCCGCGGTTAAAGCTATCTTACCAACGCTTTCTCACGCAAGTAGCTTCCACATCCATATTAGTTTCTGGCATGGCTTCACGCCAGCGCTACTCATGACTATTGGTGTTATCGTGTTTGGGATTCTTTTGTACAAGACACAGCGCAGTTGGAAACCGTTTATCTCAAGCAAAGTTCCAAAGGCGCTTCGCATTGGGAAAGCCTATGATAATGGCATGTTTTATCTGGAACAAGGCTCTTATCGCTTAACGATGTATGTGATGACAGGCTGGCTTAGAACCTATCTAAACTACATGCTATTTGCCTTCATTGTGCTTGTACTAGGAACACTTTTCATCACTGATTCGCTAAACTTTGACTTTGCCAACTTAACTCAAATTACACTGGTTGACGGTGTTCTTGCAGCTGTTATTTTTGTTACCTTGATTGGGATTGTGTTTTCAAGGTCGCGAATAACGTCGATTATTCTACTTGGGGCAATGGGATACACGATTAGTATCTTCTTTGTCATCGCAAGTGCGCCAGACTTAGCGCTTACGCAACTTGTGATCGAGACTATTTCGGTTGTTCTGTATCTGCTCGTGTTTTATCACTTGCCACAGTTCAGTAATATCGAGGAAAAACCAAAGCTGTTTTCTACAAAAACATTGCTCAGCATTGGCGTTGGGGTCACTGTAACACTTATCGCTTTGTCGGCTTATGACACTACTTTTTATGACTCGATTTCGAAGTATTATATTGATAATGTTTACAAAGAAGCCGCTGGGAAAAATATCGTAAATGTCATTCTAGTCGACTTCCGTGGTTTTGATACCCTCTTTGAAACAGCAGTACTCGCTATTGCCTCGATTGGTATCTTCGGTATGATCAAACTAAGATTAACGAAAAGGAGGAAGAAAAATGAAAACGAATGACGTTCTGCTCAGAAATGTCACGAAAGTAGCAGCCTTCATTATCTTTTTATTTTCACTGCATTTGTTTTTCGCTGGGCACTATAATCCTGGCGGCGGTTTCGTAGCCGGGCTTACAAGTGCAGGGGCGATTACGCTCACCCTCCTTGCGTATGATATTAAAACGGTGAAGAGCATGCTCAATATCAACACACTTATTATTACTGGAGTTGGTTTGCTATTTGCTGTAGGGACGGGCTTTATCGGTATTTTTCTTGGCAAGCCGTTTCTAATGCATGTTTATACGTATGTACATTTACCTGTGCTTGGAAAGGTTTCTTTGCATACAGCTACTTTGTTTGACTTAGGCGTTTATCTTGTCGTCGTTGGCGTAACGCTTACAATCATTCAGTCGATTGGGGAGAGTGATTAATATGGAATTACTAATGTCTATCCTGATCGGATTCATGTTCGCAGCGGCGGTTTACTTGATTTTATCGAAAAGCTTACTACGAATCATTATTGGAACTGCTATTCTCAGTCACGGCGTCAATTTATTTGTTTTGACGATGGGTGGGATCAAACGTGGAAATGTCCCGATTCTTGGGATCAAAGCCACTTCACTTTATAATGATCCTTTGCCGCAGGCGCTTATCTTAACAGCTATCGTCATCAGTTTCGGCGTCACCGCCTTCTTTTTAGTCCTTGCATATCGAGCTTATCAGGAGCTTGACAGTGAGAGCATATCCAAAACGAGAGGACATGAAGCCGATGATGAATAATATTGTTTTAGTACCTATTTTAATTCCATTTTTGTTTGCAATTTTCTTGATGCTTTTACCGAAGAAAATTATTTTGCAACGAATTGTCGCCCTTACTGGTAGTCTTATCCTGATTGTTGCTGCCGGGTTCTTAGTTTTCCATGTGCGTACAAATGGAATTACAACGGTTAACGTTAGTAATTGGAAGGCTCCATTTGGAATTACCATCGTAGGTGACATGTTCGCGAGTTTGCTTGTCTTAACGACGAGCATCATTCTTGCTTGCGTCATTGTTTATTCGTTTTACTCAATCGGTAAAGCACGTGAGAAATTTCTTTATTACCCGGCCGTTTTGTTTATGATCGTCGGGGTAAATGGCTCCTTCCTCACAGGTGATATTTTCAACTTATTTGTATTCTTCGAAGTGATGCTAATGGCTTCTTACGTCCTGCTTGTTATCGGCGGAACAAAAATCCAGCTTAAAGCAACGATCAAATATTTATTGATTAACGTTGTTGGGTCGGGCTTTTTCGTTGTCGCAATCGGCATGCTTTACTCGATGATTGGTACACTCAACATGGCGGACATTTCACAAAAAATTGACGCTCTCCACGGTCAGAATACCGGGATGTTAAGTGTTGTTGCTGTGCTTTTCCTATTCGTTTTTGGACTAAAGGCTGGACTATTTCCACTTTATTTCTGGTTACCTGGTTCTTATTTTGCACCGCCAATTCCAGTTCTCGCTCTATTTGGAGGTTTGTTAACAAAAGTTGGAGTTTATGCCATTGTTCGGACATTTAGCTTGTTTTTCACCAAAGAAACTACTTTCGTGATGCCACTACTTGGTATACTGGCCCTGATTACGATTGTGCTTGGGGTGATTGGTGCTATTAGCTATTATGATTTAAAAACGATTGTTATTTACAATATCTTGATTGCCATTGGTGTGATTCTATTCAGCATCTCGATCATGTCTCGTGAATCCGTGATGGGCGCCGTCTATTATTTGATACACGATATGCTGATTAAGGCTGTTTTATTCCTAATCGTTGGCATCATTATGGCAATTACCGGCACGTCATCCGTTAAGAAATTTAGTGGACTAATGACCGAGAAACCCGGGCTTGGATGGGCATTCTTTATTGCCATCATAGCACTTACTGGGATTCCTCCACTAAGCGGCTTCTTTGGGAAACTGTTGATTGTAGAAAGTGCTTTTAGTGCACATGAAATCGTAGGGGGCATCTTGATCTTACTTTCAAGCCTGTTCGTGTTGATGTCGCTCATCAAAGTCTTCACCCGCGGGTTCTGGGGAGAAAAATCGGGGACATTTACGCTTACGATCCCTTACCGAAAAATGATGCTTCCGGTCATTATTCTACTTTCGCTTTCGGTGCTTTACGGTTTATTCTCTAACGCGGTATTCCCGTTCATTGAAGATGCTGTTAATCCGATTGTTGATCCAAAAGTCTATATCGATGCCGTGATAAAGGAGTGATGAAATGGCATTTCAGTTAATTATCAATGTAATTCTAGCTTGCCTCTGGATGTTTCTTGAATCGTCGTTTACATTCGGAACCTTTGTGATCGGCTTTTTCATCGGAATTGTATTATTATTCTTCATGCGGCGCTTTCTTGGATCTACATTTTATATCTTTCGACTTCTAGCGCTCGTGAAATTGCTTTATAATTTTTTCCACGATTTGGTGCTTTCAACGATTCATGTCAGCCGGATTGTGCTTAAAAAGGATATGAATATTCGGCCAGGAATCTTCCGATATGATACGCTTCTTGAGACGGACTGGGAAGTTACGATGCTGGCACTTATGATCACACTTACGCCTGGTACGCTTTCGATTGATATTTCAGATGACTATAAAACGATTTATGTCCACTCTCTTCACGTACCGAATATTGAAGAAGAAATTGCTACCATTCGAAAATCGTATGAAGGTGCAATCATGGAGGTGTTCCACGGATGATTATCAAAATTGCCTTATCAATTGGTCTTTTGCTTTATTCGATCTCCACTTTTCTCTACTTGTATCGAATTTTAAAAGGGCCAACAACTTCCGATAAAGTTATCGCTCTTGATTCCATTGGGATGAACTTAGTGGCCATCGTAGCGCTACTTTCGATGTTTTACAGGACCAATGCCTATCTCGATGTCATTCTTTTGATCGCGCTACTCGCTTTCATTGGAACAGTTTCATTCTCCAAGTTCATTGAGAAAGGAAAGGTGATCGATCGTGAACGTGATAATTGAGATCATTGTAGCTATCATGATCCTACTCGGTGGACTCCTAAGCATTCTAGCAGCAATTGGCGTTATTCGCTTACCTGACGTTTACACACGAACACATGCAGCTGGTATTAGCAACACGTTTGGCGTCAGCCTGATTTTATTTGCGACGGTCGGATTTTTCCTTCATTCAGGCGAAGGTTTCCATCCGCGTGTTCTGCTTGCTATTCTCTTTATCTATCTCACTACACCCGTTGCTTCACACTTAATCAATCGTGCCGCGTATGACACTGGGGTCCCGCTTGCCATTCGAATTCGTGACCAGTTACGTTCTGTTAAGAAAGACGATATCAAAAAACGTCGTAACTTGATTATTCGCCAAGAGCAAATCGAGAAAGCTCGCCAAGAAAAAGAAGAGCTTGAAGACCGGCTCGACTGGGAACTTCGCGAGGAACAAATTGATCAGCGCGAGCGAGATGAAGATCAAGAGCGTGAACAAGATGAAACCGCAATTAACGAGGAGTCGGATGACTCAGAAAACCAAATCATTGAAGAAGATGACGAGAAAAGTAAGAAAGATGATGAATAAAAAAGCTGGATGCGGCTCCCCCGCTCCAGCTTTTATTTTATCATTTTGTGCGTTTTGTGCGAACAGCGATCGTGCAGCGACTAATGCAGATAAGTTCTTCTGCATCATTTGTAATCCAAACTTGCCAGACTTGTGTAGAACGTCCAATATGTATCGGCGTCGCTTCCACATGAACGAATCCTTGTTCCACACTTTTTATATGATTCGCATTAATTTCTTGTCCGAAAATCAACTGGTTTTTTGCAACATTTTCTCCCGCTCCGAGACTGGCTGCATGTTCTGCAAGCGCAACAGAAACACCACCATGTAAGTAGCCAAAAGGTTGTTTGACCTGATCTGTTATTTCAAGCGCCAGTTCCACTCGTTCTTTTGAAACAGTTACTTGTTTAATTCCAATATGTTCTCCAAAATCCATGTTTTCACCTCTTTGTTTCTATTATATCCGAAAACTCGGTTTTTTGCGGGCTTTTATGTGGTAATATAAGAAGAGAATATATGTAGTAGACTGGGGCGATTTTGATGGTGTTTGAAAATGTGCCACTCGTGGCGTCGATCGTAGCAATTTTATTTGCGCAATTTGTGAAAGTACCAATTCGGCTAATGATTTCACGTAAAGTAGAATGGGGCTTGATGTTCTCAACCGGTGGAATGCCAAGTTCTCACTCAGCAGCAGTAACAGCTCTTATGACAACCCTTGCGATCGAACACGGATTTGATTCTCCGTACTTTGCCATCGCGGTCGTGTTTGGCATTATAGTAATGTTTGATGCGACTGGTGTAAGACGACAAGCCGGCGAGCAAGCGGCTGTCCTCAATAAACTTGTTTCTGACTTCCAAGAATTTGTGGAACATGCAAAGGGCCTCACTGCTCCTGAACAAGCAGAAAAACAAAAACATTTGAAAGAACTTCTCGGCCATAAACCGATGGAAGTGTTTTTTGGTGCTATTACAGGGATTGGCATCGGGCTCTTAGTAGCTTGGTTAATGGGTAGCTTTTAATTTATTATTCACCAAACTGTCACACACTTTGTTTTCCGAACATGCTACAATAGTTTTATAAACGAAAAGGAAGTGAATCTTGTGACATTCGTTATTCGTTTTTTAGAAGAACATTCAGACGAACTCATTAATTACTGGTTTAGCACTTATTATGTTAAATCAAAAGAATATCAGGAGCGAAAGTACATTCCCGGCTATTTGAATGCGCAATACTCTGAAGCTAAGCGTTTATTCGTTCAATCTCTAAAAAAATGTTCTACTGAAGATATCACCGCCTCCGTTCGGAATATCGGTGAAGACAGACGCGACATGAATATTGATTTCGAAGATATGCTAGTAAGTCACTTTGATTTTTATACAGCTCTGATGGAATTCATTACGATTCATCACGACAAGAAAAACTTGAATTGTTCTGTAAAAGAAATTTTTACAACCCTCCTCGAACTGCGGAGAATCGAAACTTCATCTGCGCTCGAGCTCTACAAGGGATATACGCTTGAACCAAGTTCTACACGTTTTTAATGCTTATTTTTATTGAAACACTTTCCTTTATTGGAAAGTGTTTTTGTTTCTAGATAGAGTTTAGTAGCTAAAATCGACTTGACCCGTTTTCCAACGGTATTCATACACCGTACTTTCTATGTATGCTACAATTGACATATGCGAGGAAGGGAGATAGCCTATGAAAATACCAGTTTATGTTGCCAGTGCATTTAGCAAAGATAAAAAAGGGGGAAATAAAGCGGGTGTTGTGTTTATTGAGGATTCATATGCACTATCTATCCCTCAAAAAATGGCAATAGCCAAACAGCTAGGTTATGCAGAAACTGCTTTTATATCAGAATCTAAAATAGCTGACTATAAATTGGAGTTTTTCACCCCAAAAGAAGAAGTTGATCTTTGCGGTCACGCCACAATCGGCTCTTTCGCAATACTCCTTCATTTCAATAAGCTTTCGAGAACTCATTATACAATGGAAACAAATAGCGGTGTTCTTACTATCACGATAAAAGAGGATATTTTATTTATGGAGCAAAATAAGCCAGCTTTCTATGAAACTATATCCAAAAATAGTTTCAGCGAGTGTATGGATATTGAATCTATCGATGATAAATACCCTATTCAAATTGTTTCTACTGGATTAAAAGACATTTTAATTCCTATAAAAAACGTTGCACAGATAGAAGCATTACAACCTAATTTTGAAAAAATAAAAGAAATTAGTCAGCATTATGACGTTGTCGGTATGCATTTATATACACTCGGTGACAACCGAATTACAACTAGAAATTTCGCCCCGCTATATGACATCAATGAAGAAGCAGCCACTGGGACTTCAAATGGTGCATTAGCCTGTTATCTTTACAAGCACCGCTACTTGCAACAAGAATCTTATGTATTTGAACAAGGATATGCGTTAAATTCGCCTTCTGAGATACTAGTTAAATTGTCCATTACAGCTGAAAAGGAAATAGAAAAAGTGTATGTCGGCGGAAGAGGTTACTATTGCGAAACGAAATATTTAAATATAGACTCCATTTGAATGACCATAAGAAATATTCTGAGAAAAAACTTTCATTTTTTATTTCCACATCTTATTCAAAACTAGACAAAAAAACACCTTGTTCGATTGAACAAGGTGTTTTTTAAGTGTTTATTTATAGAATTTGAATTTCCCTTTACTCATCATCGTACCCATGCCACCGATCAATAGTAGCGCGCGGTCATCAATGACTTTCTTCATGAAAGAAGCTGGATAGCCTTTAATATTTTTACCAAAGACTACACCAATTGCATCATTATCACCTAACGAGCAAACTGTTCCTTTTTCATGATATTCGAAGTCAACAAGATCGCTTTCACCTTTGATAAGTTTAGCCAAATTAATTGCAGCAACATCTGCTTGTTGCATCGCAATTTGTGCTGTTGTCGGATACGGACGATCATTTGCCGGATTAATAATTAGTGAACAGTCACCAATGATTAAAATTTCTTCATTTCCAGGAACCGTCAAATTGTGGTTTACTTTAACACGTCCACGACCTGCTTCAAAACCAGAAGCATCAATTACACTGCTACCGCGAACACCTGCAGCCCAAATAATAGTTCCTGCTTTGATTTCTTTTTCTTCAGTTTCACTTTCTGCGTAACGAACACCATCTGGAGTGGCTTCCTTAACAGGTTTACCTACAAGGAATTCCACGCCGCGATCTTCAAGTACGCCAACACCATAATCTACAAGAGATTGGTCAAATTGTGGTAATACTTTTGGTGCAGCTTCTAAACAAATAATCCGAACTTTTTCACGCGGAACATCGTATTTTTTAACGAGTTCAGGAATCCGATTGGTTAATTCACCTAGGAACTCAATACCAGTAAACCCAGCGCCACCAACAATGATTGTAAGCAGTTCATCTTTTTGTTCTGTTTTCCATTTTGAAAATTGTTCTTCGATATGCGCACGAATTTCTTTAACAGATGGAATGCTTGTAATCGTAAGTGCATATTCTTTTAAACCTTTAATACCGAAAGTCTCAGCTTCCGAACCAAGTCCCACTAAAAGATAATCATAAGAAATATCTCCTTGGTTTTTCAATGTTACGGTTTTTTCATCTTTATTAATCTTAACTACTTCATCTTGAATGAAAGTTGTTTTATTGGAATCTACAACTTTTGAAATTGGATAAACCAATTTTTCTGGTTCTAGTGTTCCTGCTGCTGCTTCGTGTAGCCAAGTTGTTTCTTGGTGATAGTCATTTTTGTTCACAAGAACGATTTCAGCTTCAGCATTTGCCTGCTGTAGTTTTCTAAGCGTCTTTAGTCCACCGTAACCTGCGCCTAAAATGACAACTTTTGGTTTACTCATCTGTAATCACATCTACTTTCCCTTTATATTTTTTTCACAAACTACTATGCAAATGATTCCTTTTGGACAGTAAGCGTAGAGTCCTGCGCTGATACATCTACCCTGCGTGAAAAATACCACTTATAATTATAATGATAGACGTTTTTTAGATAGATTTCAAGCCATAAAACACTATATTCCAAAGGAATTTTAATGGTCTGGTTTTTTTGTGAGTAGAAAAGCCGCTAACTAATCATTTCGACTATTTTGTTACATTTTTAACAAACAGTTAATCAATCCAAAAACTCTTTCTTTGTTATGTTATAAAAAGATTGTGAAAATAATAACTTATTTTCTTTCTAATTTTAAGATAAACTATCATCTTTTCAAAAGAGTTTGTGCTAGAATAGATGTATTATGTTGGTGCATAATATCCTTTGCAATTGGAGGGGAACATAGTTGGATAAAAATACTAAAATTTACGATATCACGATCGTCGGAGGCGGTCCAGTTGGACTTTTTGCGGCGTTTTATGGTGGCATGAGAAACGTCAGCGTTAAAATCATTGAAAGTTTACCACAGCTTGGGGGACAGCTCTCCACACTCTACCCCGAAAAGTATATTTATGATATTCCTGGCTTCCCAAAAGTTCGAGCGCAGGAACTGGTGAATAATTTAATTGAACAAATGAATCCATTTTCACCAGAAATCTGTCTTGGAGAAACCGTTACTTCGATTGAAAAAGAGGCAGATGGGACTTTTGAGATTTCAACGGATCGAGATACTCATTACAGTAAAACGATTATCATTACCGCCGGAAACGGTGCCTTCGAACCACGTAAACTGCAACTAGATGACGCTGTACAATATGAAGAGCAAAACTTGCATTACTTTATCAATGATTTAAATCGCTTTAAGGGACGTAATGTTGCCGTATGTGGTGGTGGCGACTCCGCTGTTGATTGGGCTTTAATGCTCGAACCGATTGCAAACTCAGTTGCGATTGTTCATAGACGAGCGGCTTTTCGCGCTCATGAACATAGCGTTGAACGCTTGCAAAACTCAAGTGTTGAAATTTTGACTCCTTTCATTCCCACCGCGTTAGTTGGAAATGACGCAGGTATTGAAAAGGTCATCTTAAATGAAGTAAAAGGCGAGCAAGAAAAAGAACTGGCTATTGATGATTTTATTGTCAATTATGGTTTTGTTTCCTCTCTTGGTCCAATTAAAAACTGGAACCTTGAAATAGAACGAAATTCGATTGTCGTCAATTCAAAAATGGAAAGTTCGATACCCGGTATTTACTGTGCAGGTGACATTTGTACGTATGACGGGAAAGTCAAACTTATTGCAACTGGTTTTGGTGAAGCTCCAACCGCTGTAAACAACGCAGTCGCTTTCATTGATCCTGGTACAAGAGCACAGCCGATGCATTCTACATCCCTATTTTCTTAACACAACTTAAAAAGGACTTGGCAAGTGCCAAGTCCTTTTTTTCCGTTAAAGACTCTATCATGGTTTGGTTTTACTTTTCATCTATTCTCTGGCTTTATTAAGCGTCTCTCTTTATCACTGTAAATCTGTTGTTGAATGCGGTGCATCCGGGCTCTAAGTTCTTGCAATTCCCGTTCAAGTGAAGCATTCTCTTCTTTTTGCTTCTTGTTTTGAAGTAACCCTTGCTTGATCCTCCTTAGCATCTCTTCATCACCTCATCTATTTATCCATCTTTCTATAACTAGATATTATCACAATTTGTGGTAGTATAACGAAAAATGTCGTAAAAAGTCCATTCTAGGTCATAAACGACTTTTGTAAGCGCTTTATTTATATTTTTAGAATAGTAATCGAAATAATCTGTTATTTTTTACGTTTTTAAATAAAAAAATTCGGGAAAAGTATATTGTTCCTTATATGAAGGAAGGAGGAAAAAAATGAAAGTATTAGTTATCGGTGCTAACGGCCAAATTGGTAAAAAAATCGTCCGTTTACTTAGCCCAACCAATTTTGTACGAGCCATGGTGAGGAAAGCTGAACAAATGCCAGAATTAGAAAGCTTAGGTGGATATCCTATTATTGGGGACTTGGAAAAAGATTTCAGCTATGCTTATGATGAAATTGATGCGGTTATATTTGCAGCTGGATCTGGTGGTCACACCGGGGCAGATAAAACTATTGCAGTTGATCAATTTGGTGCGATAAAGGCGATAGAAACTGCAAAAGAATACGGTGTAAAACGATTTGTAATCATTAGTTCTCTTTTTGCTGGCGAGCCTGAAAAGGGACCAAAATCGCTTGAAACTTATCTCGAGGCAAAAGGCCGAGCGGATGATGCTCTTATAAACAGTGGACTCGAGTACACCATCTTGCGTCCGACTACGCTTTCAGATGATGATCCTACCGGGAAAGTTTCTGACGTTACTGCTTTTGACAAGTCGAGCATTACCCGTTCTGATGTTGCTACTTTTGTCGCTGCTGTTTTACCAGAAGAAAAGACCTATAAAAGAATCTATACATTTGCTAATGGCGATATCCCGATTAAAGATTATCTCTAGTAGTGCTTAAAAAGCATCCTTTAATAATTTGGAGGATGCTTTTTGTTTATTCTAACAGTAATGGTCCAAAAAGGTTAAGATTTCAATGGCTCTTTGTTTATAGGTCGCAGATAACTTCTTCACCTTTTCATATCCTTTTTGTCTAATTATTTCAACGATATCTAGTCGCTTAGAATAAAAATCAATTTTAGCAAGCAACTCTTCTGTATCTGAAAAGAAATCAGCTTCTTGTCCTTCAATAAACAGTTCTTTATGTTCAACTGTCCGTTCGGCTAAGAGGAACCCTCCACTGGCTGGAATCTCAAAAGTACGCGCTGTGTGCTGCTCATTGGATAAATGGGTTAAAAACCCTAACGAAATTTTACTTGCTCCAAATACTTTCGCCATGTTTTGCATATATACACCTTCGTAGGTACAGACATTATGCAAAAAATTATCTTTGGATAGTTTATTCCAATTTGTTCCCCAAACTTTGACATCATACCCTTTTTTCGCAATTTCCTCAAGCCACTCCGATCGTTTCTTTTCCATTCTGCCAACAAACGTTAACAGTGCTCCATAATGATTTTGTTCAAGTTCGGTCATTTCAACAGGATGGTGAATAGAGGGATCATAAGCATATTGAATTTGCATCACATTGGCACAGCCATATTTTTTGTATTTTATTAGCTCTGTTATTTTTGGCGTAACAACTAGATCATATTGAGTAATGGCATCATTTAATACCTTTGATGTATGGTAATGATCATCAAACAGAAAATCCGGATGAAAATGAATAGTTTTAACACCCAATTTTTTGGCATAATGAATCGTTTCTGAATTCACCCACAGTCCTTTCACTACAAAAAGAATGGAAGGAGTTACTTTCTTTAACGCATCCATAATTCTTTCATTAAATTGTTGATATTTCCGCGAATAAGGTTTATTCATCATTCTCATGTACGCTCGTTCTGCATAAGTATAATTATAAAAATAATAGTCCGTTGAAATAGTGATTACTTGAAAACCAAGCGCTCGAAAGCCATCGAAAAAAGATTGACTATTAGCACCTGGAAAGGTAGCCCCTACACATAATATGGTTCTTTGGTTCATGATTCACCTCTTATAACATGATTAAATTTTGAATATAGTTTTTTATAGTAGTCAGACTGATAATGCGCAACAGAATGTCCAAATGGATAGCGAGCATCTCCAATGTAAGCTTCTCCTCGCATACTGATCACATTGGCTTTCGGAAATATTTTTAAAAAGTGCTGGTCTAGTTCCCACCATAGTTGATTGTACTGCATGAGTTGTGAAAGGTTTTTATAGGCCACTTTTTCTCCCCTTGCATCAAAGTAACTTGTTGTTAGCTCAGCTTGATTTAAAATAAGTTGTTCCTCAGCTAAATAAGGCGAAATTTTTTCTTTAAATAACTGTACGGCACGAATCCATTCCTCTAAAAATTGTTGCCAGTTTTCTTGGCTCACTAATTTTTTGATGGGCAAATCCTGTCGAATTCGGCTTTGCTCAATAATTGGAGAAATGGTTACTGCTTGGTTAGCCTTTATAAACGCTATTTTTTTAAGCGCATCCGTGTATAAATCTATAATTAAAAAGTCTGGTGTCTTTTGTTTTAATTCTTGAAAAAAATGTTTTTCAAAATCGGCCACAACAAACTTCTTTTTTTCAGGTGGAATATCTTCATAGTGATCAATATTAAAGAAAAACGGCTCGGTTATAAGCGTAATCATGGAAGAATGAAACTGTGTAAAGGAGACGGAATAATGCTTTTTATATTCAGGATTAAAATAATCACTCGAATTTAAGAAGTTCCGACTGAAGCAAGTGCCTAATACTGCGATTTTTTGAACCATAATGCGTTTCACTCCTTTGCTAACTTTTTTAGGCTTCTCTGTAAAAACGGTGGGAAATAAGTGGCAACTTCTTGATGTCTCAAATACTCATGTTCGTCTAAATTTAGAGGATAGCCACCTGCTTTTAAATCTTTAATCAAATCTACAATATGTTCCTTATACGTATGCTCCTTCGTAGAGAAATGTAGATAAAATTGTGTCTGAAGTCCCTTTTTCTCATAAATTTTATCCTTGAGTAATCGGTTTAAATCGGAAACGGAGTAAGCCTTGTCTTTCCCCACCATCCCTTCAAATGTCTCTTTTTTTTCAGGAATATCCGTTAAGTAATTTCCTAAAAAGTACTGTGGTGCTCCAGAGATAATGGCGTTTGCTTCTATTTTCAAGCCAAAATACATCGCCGCATAGCCTCCTTTGCTCGTTCCAACACAGATAATTTGCTGATAGTTTTTTTTTGCTCGTATCTTATTTATGAGCTCGGTGACTATTTTCTCAGGATTATTGGAACCTTCGTGAAATAAATAATAGCCACCTTGCTTATTATGCCCAAAATCATCTAAAATAAAGAGACGATCAGCCGCAATATCTTTTGTAGTAGTTATATAATTATAGGTTGCAGGGATCCCAGGACGTGAAAATGCACTAAAGACGATAATCAATTGGTCGTGTTTTCGCCTCTTTTTGAATGTGTATTGTACGATATTATCTCTTGAGCGATATTTTCTACTAATCATTTTAAAATACAGACTAATAAATTTTTTCTTCATATTCCTCTTCCTCTCCCCTCAAATTCAGATGAATGATTGCTAGAGCTATCCCAATGCCAAGCCATACGACGCGCATTTCAAAAATGCTACTGCTGCCAATTGAAATAGCAATAAAAGCCATAAGAATACATAAAGGTACCCCTGCAAGCAACCCCTTTTTGCTTACAAACAATTTAACTGCAAAAAAGAATAACCATGAGAAGAAAAATAACACACAACATAAACCTAGGATTCCAACATCCGCTAAAGTGGCCAGCCAAAAATTATGGGCACTCATCGTCTGCTGCATTTGGATAGGAATATTAACCGTTCCGTAGAGCGCTTGGAAGATATAGTTTGGAACGACGCCAATGCCTACTCCAAAAAAGTGACTGTCCTTTGCTACGTTTAAAGCTGTTTCATAAATAAGCATTCGCTGGTCTGTTGATGTCTCTTTTCCAACTAAATAACTAAATTCCTGTTTTTCAATAAGTTTCATGAAAAGCAGATAGATACCTATTAAATTCGTGCTAATAAATAGCAGAATACCTACCATTTGCTTTGAAAATAACTTGATGATGATTAAAAGTAGCGTAACTCCACATGCAAAAAGTCCTGTTCGTGATTCACTTGCCACCACCAAAGAAAATAAGATAGCTGTACTACTTAAAACAATTAGCCAACGCCACCATGAATTTTTTTTAAGTAGTAAATAAACAAAAATTGGGAAGTAGATGGACAAGTAAGAACTAAAATCATTCGTATTGGTAAGAAGCCCAGTCGGACGGTAATCTGGGTACCCATTTTCGCTCAAACTCGAGTACCATAGATGATTTCCTGTCAACATTTCATAACACCCTACTCCAATGGATAAGAGAAATGGTGGCATAATCCAAAAAAACAATTTTTTCAAATGTTTCACTTGCCTTACGTAGTACACAATAATAAAAATTAGATACAAACTTTCCAGTTGAAAATAAATAGCCCGTAAACTTAATTGCATATCTTGGCTCCAAATCAATGTGATTATAGAAAACAAGATCCATAAACTAAATGCAAGAAACGGAACCTTAAGTTTCGAAAGCCATGCCCAATCTTTCTTTTCAAATAAGAAAAGAACAAAATGGAGAAGAAGTGCTGCTCGGAATAAAAACAATCCTCCAAACCCCGGGATACTCAAATAGGGGCCAAATATTGCAGCAATAACGACGATGATAAATAAAAATTGAGTGATGCATCTTAGTTGAACATCCATAATAAAAATGCAAAGTCCAATCAGAAGAACCGGCAAAATAATAAGTGGATAAATCGCACAAATGATGCTTATTAAAATAAATAAAGCTCCAAATAAAGTTTTTTTAATAACCATAGTAATCATATTTCTTTTTATTATATTTAACGTTATTTAATACAGCTCCAACAGCTTTAACCCCTGAGTTATCTAATAATTTTTTCGCGTTAGAAAGTTCTTCTTCTCTAGTTTTATTACTATTGACAACTAGGATGCCTAAATCACATGAAGAAGCGACAAGCCTAGAATCTGTAAACAAATTAATTGGTGGACAATCGAAGATGATACATTCATAGTCAGTCTCTAATGCTTCCTGTATAACACTTTCCACACCTTGAACCCGTAGTAATTCAAGTGGATTCGGTGGAATAGTCCCAATCGCTAAAATATCCAAGTACTCTGTAGCATGATAAATTGCATCATGAAAGTTTGAACGTCCTGTCAAAACATTAGAAAGTCCGGCTCCTCCTCTTAGTCTAAATTGTTTTGTCAGACTTGGAGAATAAAAATCTGCATCAATTAATAATACTTTTTGCTTGAAGTTAGCAGTCGTTTTGGCGAAATTTATACTAAAAAAAGTTTTTCCTTCTCCTTTATTCGAAGAAGTGATGGCAATGGTCCGAAATATATCATCTTGACTATGCATATACTGAATATTGGTTTGAATTGCCGAAAATTTTTCTTGAAGGATTCGATTCAAAGATTGTTGATCCATCTCTAAGTTTTTTTCCACGTATTACTCAGCTCCTTATTCCTTAATTTCGGGAACATCCCCTAGATAAGTGATATTCAATTGCGTGATTTGGTCCTGTGACTTAATTGTTCTGTCCATAAATGCCTTCAATAAAATAAAGAGGGTCGCCAGAATAAGGCTGACAAACAAAGCTATTAAATTCATAGAAAATCCTTGGCTAACTAAGTGAACGCTTGGTTTTTCCAATATAATAACTGTGCTCCCTTTAAATAGCTTGGGAATTTCTTTTTCAACTGTTTCCACATATGCCTGACTGACTCGTTCTGCTTGTTCACGTTTTTGATCTGTATATGTGATGTGAAACACTAGTGAATTTTGATCAGAGCTAATTGCCAATTGCTTACTAAGTCCCTTACCGTCTTTCCCAGCAATTTTTTCTTCTGTATTAACTAAACTCATGATTTTACTGCTCTTTAAAACTGAAGAATAAGTTGTAATAAGCTGAATATTATTACGAATGCCTTCTTGTGTATAAAGCACATTTTCTTCTTGCTCTACATTAATTAAGAGAGAGGTTTCTGCTTGATATTCATCAATATGAATATAATTTTGGTACACCCATACACTCATTTGTGCTACTAAGATAATCAAAACGAGCCATAATATGTTTTTTTTAATGGTTTGAAGTAAGATTCCCACAGTCATATTTTTTTTATTCATAAATCCCCAACCTTATTTTCTTTTTTTCGAAATCTTCATACAATCCAACTAATTTTTCAGATTCATGCTGCCAGCTGTATAGTTGTTCAAATGCTCGGAAGCCTTTCTCTCCCATCTCTTGACTCCTATGTTTGTCTTCTTTGAGTTTCATTACAAGATCTGCTGCCCCTTCTGGATCAAAAGGATCAACTGTATACCCGCAATCTGCTTCAGCCAAAATTCGTGTAAAATCTGGAAAATTGGAGGCAATTACAGGTAGTTTTGCTGCCATATACTCAAATAGCTTTGTGGAATGTGAATTCAAGTTGTTTGGAGTAGGATGTAATAAACATAGCCCAATATGACTTTGATAATAGTGACGCCAAATATCTTTATACTGCATCCGATCAAGTTGCTCAATATGATTTTCAAGTTTATTCCTTAAAATAAAATCCACAATTTTTTCTTCATTAGTAAAAATCGGCCCAATTAATTTCAACTTAAAATCATGACAGCCCTTTTTCCGCAAAGCTTTAGCAAGCTCTAACATATTGAAAAGTCCTCTTTGTTCTGTTAAAACTCCTACGTATATTAGTGTGAATTTTTCTGGATTTATTTCTTGGATTTCTGGTGGCATGACTGGGTAATTCAGTACGTCGACAGTTTTAGTTGCTTGATTCATTGCGTAATTTTGCTTATAGGAAACCTCTGCATAGATCACAGCGTCAACCCATTTTAAATAATATTTTTCAACTACTTCTACAAATTTAGATACAAAGGGACGGCAGAAACGAGGAATCCACTGCTTCGTTAAAAGGGCTGCAGGTAGATGCTCGTGCATATCATAAACCGTTTTCACTTTATTTCCATATTTTTTTTTGATTTTTTTTGCTAAGAGCAAAAGTTCTGGATCATGAAAGTGAAAATTTTTCGCTTCTGATTCCTCAAATGCCTTTAATAAAACCCGCATATGCCGGTATCGTTCTTTTCGAGAAAGCGCTGGTAAATAGTGCATTTCTAAATTAGGAATGTTTTCTTTTTCTCCTTCAAAGTCTAACGCATAAAATTCAACTTGAAACCCTTTATCGGCAAGTGATTTTGCCTCTTTAAAATAAATTCTTGTATCGGACCAAACATGTACTGAGCTACACATGAAAATCCGCTTCTCATCTCTTTTTTTCAATGCTCTTCATCCTTTACATTTTTTTAATAAAGAATTATTCCATGTTTCTAAGTTGAAATCACAAACAATTGTGTTACGCGCTGCTAGTGACATCTCATTCCATTCTGACTGTTCCAATTGTAAGAGAGTCATGATGCTATTTGCGGCCTCTTTAGGATCATCTTCTGGCACTAAAAATCCGTTTTCACCATTTTTAATCAACTCTGGTATACCGCTGTGATAAGTAGAAATCACCATTTTCCCCCGTGACATCGCCTCCATCAATACCATTGGAATCCCTTCCATGTCTCCATTTTGAGCTTTTTTACTTAACTGAATAACTACAGTAGCCTTTTCAACAGTCTCTTTGACAACTGTTTGAGTTTGTGCTCCATGAAGTGTTACAACATCATTAACCTGCAACTCATCAATCAGTTTGAGCAATTCTTTTTTCAGTTCTCCATCACCTAATATATCCAAATGAAATGGTACAGATAAACGGCTTTTTAAAAGTGCCATCGTATGAATAACCGTCTCCATCCCTTTCTTCTCCGTTAATCTTCCAATTGTCAAAAATCGGAGCGAATTTTGTTTTAGTGAAGGTTGATAATTAAATTCATCAGTATTGATACCCATATGATGAACAGCAATATTTTCTCTGCTCGCACCATAGTTTTGTAGTTTCTCGGCAAAATAAGAACTAATAGGCAACAATTTTATATCACTAGCGAATAAATCATTATAGACCATCTTCCCCCATTTTTTCACAAAAGAGGTAATATCTTGACCGTGAAAAAAAACCATTGCCCGTTCATCCAGAAGCCCTAACTTTCTATAAAAATTGGCGATATTTCCATTGGGACCATAATGAATTACGACAGCATCTGCCTGTTTGCGTGAAAGAAAATAAGGGGCACTATATAGCAAACGCAATGACGAAGACATTTGTCCGTATTTTCTCCACTTCAAAGTTTCTAATGCTACTTTTTTATTCCTGAAAAACAATTTCATAAACAATATAGTAGCCTTTAAAATTCGTATTCCTTTTTTTGATGGAATATCAAGAAACGTTGTTTTCGAAAGCAGATTATACTCTAAAACAGATTGATGATCCTTCTTATTTTTTGCTTTATTCCAAGCGAGAATCTCTACATCAACTCCATGATCAATCAGTCCAGTTATTTGATTTAAAATAAAAGTCTCTGAGAGCTTTGGAAAGCTGGAAATAAAAAACAATACTTTCATCGGTTTTTCCACTTTATTTTCCGAAATATATAAATCTTCTCTTTCATTTGCAATCATTTATCCCTCTCCTTTACTCCATTTTTCCTTTTCCTAGCAAAAACTTTCGAACAAATTTAAAATCCGTGATCGTTGTGAGTAATCCGTAGGTGATCACACCAATAATTACATAAATTCCTAAATTGATAATCTCTGATGAAAAAACAATCATTCCTTTCGCAATATATACAATACATGCCATGATGACAGCATTTAGAGCAACTTTCCCTGTCTCCTTGGCAATTACGATAAATTCATATTTGAAAGACATTTTTTTGGCTAATACAATAACTGCTAGAAAAAGTGCAAACAAGGCTACAACTAATGGGGAAATCATTAGTGTAATAACACCCATTTTTAAGACACCTACGAGTAAAAACAAAACTTGGAAAATGATTGCTAACGTACTATTTACAACAGGAGTAACTGTATCTCCCAAGCTGTAAAATATCTTAAAAGTTAATTCTTTAAATGCTATAAATGGAAGGCTCAGCATTAAGAAAAAAAGAAATTGAAAGACATGAACGCTTGATGTACTATCAAAACTTCCCCGTTCAAATAATAGACTAATAACTTCTTGTCCTAATACGAGCATTCCAGCAACAACAGGGAGAATTAATAAAACTAGTAACTTCAAATACTGAACAAATTTCGTTTTTCCAACTTGGATAGACTGTTGAAAATTTCTGCTCAGATTCGGATAAATCATGGATAACAGATTCGTGACCAACAATACTTGAAAAATGCTTACAATTTGATTCGCATAGGTCATCATAGAAATGTAACCTGTCCCAAAATAACTTCCTAATAGATTAGGTAGTAAGATTGTTACTTGATAAAGAATAGAACCAAATAGAGACGGAAGGGTGAGACGTATTAAACGCCTATATTCCTCTGAACGAAAAGAAAACGAAAAATTGAATGCCCATTTTCGGTTAGAACATGCAAGTAGTACTGCCTCAATCAAAAATGAAATGGCCACAGAAATAGCAATTTGATATATAGTTAATTGTGAGCTATAAATTAGAAGAAATAACAAGTTGGAAAGCGCTGCAACAAATCCTGCTACTTTGATCCAAATAAATTTCCCTTCAACCTCTAAATTTGAGATCTGAAGCCATGAGTACATTCTAAATAATTGCCCAACCCCCATAATGAAGGTTAGTAAATAGGTCATATAATAAAATGGTTTGTCTACCTTCCATTGAAAGTACTCCATACTGATAAAGCCAATTAGATAAACAAGTAACAAGAAAAACGCGCTTACAGATAGAATTGTTACAAGGTAGGAATTCAATACTCTTCTTGCTTCTGGTATTCGTTCATCCGATATATTTGTCAAAAATGGAATAACAACTGTGGGAATAGCGGCTCCTCCAATATTGACAATTGCTACCATCATTAAGTTGGCAAGATTAAAAGCATCCATCTCGCTTGAAACACCAAATTGCTTTGCGAGCAATGCTGTTCGCAACATCGATAAAATCTGAATGCCTACTGTGAAAACAATTACACTGTAAAAAACATGTATTACTTTGGCTTTCGGCAAATTAATCACAATCTTCCCGTTTAGATATTATAAGCATTGAATAAATCCAGTTCTTTTTTGCGAGATTTGGCTACCGCTGGCGTTCCAATCGCAAGAGAATCGGGAGCTATATCATGGATAACTGTCGCACCTGCTCCAACTAAGCTTCTCTTCCCGACTGTAAGCCCCTGAATAATGGAAGAGCCTGCACCAATAAAAGATACATCATTCACATTAACATTCCCACATAAAGTAGCGTTTGGCGAAATATTCACAAAAGAGCCAATTTGGGATTCGTATTCAATGATGCTTCCTGTCAAAACACTCGTATGATGTCCTACTTTAACCCCGTGCATAATCGCTGCATTTGCTGAAATATATGTTCCTGCACCAATTTCCGCTGTTTGGTCAACATAAGCATGTGGATGAATAATTGTCGCGTAGCGTTCTAAGGGAATAGCAGGCAATCTCCTAACTATCTGAAACCGATCTTCAACTTTTCCAATAGCTAGAACAAAATAGATTTCCTCTTGAAGCAAGAATTCGCTATACTCTAAGGGAGCTTCAAATGTTTCCCCTTTTTTAGAAGGAAATTCAATTTGATCATCTAAAAAACCTAAAAATCGGTAACCAAGATCATACTGTTCGATCATATTTTTTAGCATTCTCCCCTGTGACCCACATCCGATAATTACAAGATTTTTTTTATCCTTTGAATCGTTCTGCTGTAATGGTTTCATTTTGATCAATCCCCTCCCTTAAAAGGACAACTCGAATGGTTCGAAATAGAATTTTGATATCTATCCAAAATGAAATAGAATTTACATATTGAACGTCTAACATAAATTTCTTTTTCCAACTAATTGTATTCCGTCCATTCACTTGTGCTAAACCAGTAAGGCCTGGCTTCACCTCAAGCCGTCTTTTTTCATCCTCCGTATACAAAGCCATATAATCACTTGTAAGCGGACGTGGCCCAATAAAACTAATATCTCCCTTTAAAATATTTATAAGTTGCGGGATTTCGTCAATGCTCCACTCTCTTAAAATTTGTCCAACAGGGCTAATGCGTTGTTTTTCTCCGCTTTCTTCCCCCAAAACATCATCGTACATAGACTTAAACTTATATTGTCTAAATGAGCGTCCCGCAAGCCCTGCTCGTTCACAAGTATAAAATGGATTTCCTCGGTAGTAACAAGCTAAAAATAAAGTGAGAAAAATAAGCGGTATTGCTAGAACTACTAAAAAAGCTACAGCCATTATACGGTCTACTATCGCCTTCACCCATAAATAAGTTTTGCCTCTCATAATTCCTCTCCTTTATTTTAAAATCAATACTTTTTGCTCTCCTCCGCGTCCAATTGATTGATAATTGACCTCCAGTCGAAGCATCTCGTCTGGATCAAAACAATTCCTACCATCAAATACAACCGGGTGTTTCATCCATTTTTTAAATTCTTTTGCTTGTAGTGCTTTAATTTCTTCCCATTCTGTTACAATAAGTGCTGCATCCGCTTGATTGAGCGCATCCTCAATCGTATCTACTACCCTAATATTTTGTGGCAAAGCACTACTATGTTTTTTTACAACTGGATCATAGGCGTAAATAATCGCACCTTGATTTGATAGCTCTCCCATAATTTTTAACGCGGGCGCTTCTCGAACATCATCCGTGTTTGGTTTAAATGCAATCCCGAGAATCGCGATTTTCTTTCCTTTAACCGTGTCGAGCTTTGCTAACAACTTTTTAACAAGAATTTTTTGCTGTCTAGAATTCGTTTGAATAACTTCTTGTAAAAGCGGAAAATCCATGTCTGATTCTTTCGCAATTTGCAGTAATCCTAACGTGTCTTTAGGAAAACAAGAACCGCCGTAACCAATCCCAGCCTGTAAAAATTGACTACCAATCCGTTTATCGAGCCCCATTCCAAAGCTCACTTCCTGAATATCTGCACCCACACGATCGCATAGATTAGCAATTTCATTGATAAAACTAATTTTTGTAGCTAAAAATGCATTCGATGCATATTTAATGAGTTCTGCACTTTTAGAGCTTGTTGCAACCACTGGAATATTGAATGGAGAATTGATTCTTTCCATTATTTGGATTGACTCTTCATTCTCTGCCCCAATTACAATTCGATCTCCTTCAAATAAATCGCGAAGTGCCATACCTTCTCGCAAAAATTCTGGATTTGAAACAACCGATACTTTATGCTTCGCTTTTTTATCCATCAGTTTTTGCAAAGAAGCATTTGTTCCGACTGGCACTGTGCTTTTAATAACTACTACCGTTGGATGAATAATCACTTCAGCAATTTCACTCGCTGCTTTATTAAAATAGGTCATATCAATTTGTCCATCGATTCCAGTGGGTGTCCCAACAGCAAGATAAACAACATCAGCCAAACGAGCACCTTCGGCAAAAGAGGCAGTAAAGTCTAATCTTCCTTCAGAAATATTTTTTAAAATTAAAGATTCAATACCTGGTTCATAAATAGGCGAAATCCCCCGTTTTAATTTCCTTATCTTTTCTTCATCAATATCGATACAAGTAACATGATGACCAATTTCTGCTAACCCCACACCTGTTACTAGGCCAACGTAGCCTGTACCAACAATAGAAATATTCATCTTTTCCCACTCCATTCCTTAGTAACTCGTCCAAAAATCTTAGCTAAATTAGCAACTGCTCCATCAGCACTATACTGCATTTTAGCTAGATTTTTTATTTTTTCTTTTAAACTTTTCAAATACTCTTTTTTATCCTTTAGTTCGATTAACAATTCGGCTAGCTGTTCTGGTTTTTCTGCATCAACATAGTAGCCAATCTCTTGTTCTTCAACGATATTTTTTGTCCAACCATTTGAATTGACGATAATTGGTTTTCCAGCTGCTAAAGCATCAAAAAATTTATTTGGAGAATTTGTAGCTAAAATCGGTTTTGGTAAAAAACTTGTGATTGTAATATTTGCCAAGTCTAAATAGGTAGGAACATCACTTTTTTCAATACTGTCAATAAATATTATATTTTGTAAATTCCTCCTCTTACTTTCAGCAACAAGTGATGGTTTCGTTTTCCCACTCCCTACAATGAGAAATTTAATTTCTTGAATACCTCGATTTTGGATATGCTCTGCTGCATTTAATAAATAATGTAAGCCATTTGCTACTCCCATTGCTCCAATATGAGTAACAATGAATTTATCTTTAAGACCAAACTCCTCTACAATCTCCTGCTTAAATTCTTGATCGATATTTTCTTCTGAAAAAAGTTCCAAATCTGCTAAATTGGGAATAACCGTAACTTTTTCTTCCGCAATACCTCTCGAGCATACTCCATCTGCCATACCTGGCGATAAGCAAACTACATGTTCTGCTTTTTTATAGATTCGCTTTTCTACAAGACGTAGAAAATGTTGGAGAGGTTTAAAATTTATATAACCCATTTGAATTGGAGCTTCTGGCCACAAATCGCGTACTTCAAAAACAAATGGGGCATCTAATTTCTTACTTAATTTCATGGCTGGAATACCTATTGTTAGAGGTGTTGATGTAGCAAATATCAAATCAATACCACTTAATTTCCCACCAATACTCTCTGACTTTTTCATGAATTCCAAAAATTCTTTTATTCGTTCTTTTTTATTCAGAAAATTACTGTAACAACTATCAATAGCTAATATTTCTATACCTCTGATGTTATAATACTTTACATCTTCTACTATTTTGTATGGTTGTTCTTGTTTCATAAATGCATCGGTTGTGATAACTGTAACTTTATGTCCACTCTCAACAAGCCTCTTCGTAAAAACAAAACTTCTAATGGAAGTGGATGAAGATAAGGTAGCAAAGTATTGATGCAAATATAGGATATTCATTTATTCAACCCGCCCTTTTCATGTATATTTTAAAATGTTAGATTTTTCCAAATTGCTCGTTCCTTTGTATTAACTGGGCTGTATATTAAATCAGCATTTTTCAAATCCTTGGAAATAATATAATATCCTTTTCCTTCTACCTCTTTTCCTGGCTTCACAACTTCATTAATATTTTTCAGGCTACCTTTCGCATAAAAATAATGTTCATCATTATCTGACAAGAAGAAATCTGCTGCAACAATCCCTTGCTCTTTTTTGGAAATATTTTTTGCTTTATACGAAATTACGAGTTCATTTTTTCCTTTTTTTGAACTTTCTTTCACTTCAATTTCAGTAGGTGTAATTTCCCATGACTTTGTTTTTTTACTTTCTATATTTTTTGATTGCGTATGCCCCCCACAAGCTACCAAAATAACCAGCATGAACATTAGACTTACTATTAGTCCTATCTTCTTCATAAAATCGCTCCTTTTACATATCTAATAAATCACTAATACTTTCTTCTGGGATCATTAACCCTTCTTCTTCTACGAAAATGTAGTTTTCATTTTTTAACTTACTCAATAATCTTGATACTGTAACTCTGTTACAATTACAATATTTAGCTAAATTAGTCAGCTTGATTTCTTTTGGAAATATCAAATGAGGCAACTTAAAAGCTTGTTGATTAAGTCTAGAAATTTGCAACATACTATGGATGATTCGTTTATTTGAATTTAAAAAATGAAGCTTTAGAAAATCCATATCTTCCTCTGCCTTCAAATATTTCTCTAAAAACAAGTGAACAAGTAGACCATCTTTTTCCAACATATCAAAAATTATATTTTTATCGAGCACTGCAATGCGACAGTCTTTAATATTATCTAAATAGCATGTCTCATCGTCTTCTAAGTTGAAAATAAAATCTCCTTCTAAATCAAAACTATACTGGCGTATTTTCGATATCCGGTTACAGTTTTCTTTAACTAATAACCCACCCATTATAATAATAAATTCATTGGATTCAACACTATACGTTGCCCTTTTGCCTAAGTCAATTTCTTTATACTCAAATTTATTTAACAAAAAATGCGAGAAATTATTATGCTCTGTGACTTTTTCATGTAAACTTAAAAAATCCATAACTATTATCCTCCTATAATTAGTATATCTAAAAGCTATTTATGAAAGAATAGTTCGAAGTGTAACAAAAACTACAAAAAGATAAATCTCTTCACAAAAATGCCACTTCTAGACTAAGTGAAGGGTAAAACTACCATTAAAAATCAATTTTGAATTCTCAAAATTTCATATTTCCCTTTTAATCGTTTTCTTTCAGAACAGACAACTCTCTTAATCTTAAGAACTTGTTAGGTTGTTTTTTACCATTAAGCATGGTATAAATACATTGTAAAATAACAGTTCTCTTTTTTTACTCCTTTGATTTACAATTTTAGTACTTTTGGGAAAGGAATGAGTAAAGTTAATATTTACTTGGTTGAAGACAATTTTCTACACAGAGAGTTTATTGAGCAAAGTGTCATAACTTCTGCTGAAAAACTTAACATTCGATACAGGATGCATACAACTTTTGATATTTACAATTTCGTAAATCAAATGGATACACATGTCATCATGGATAATGATATTTATTTTCTTGATATTGATTTAAATGAAGCACTATCCGGGATTGATATTGCTGAAAAGATTCGAAAAAAAAACCATCAATGTTATATTTACTTCATCACTTTTCATCAAGATAAGAGCTTAGAAATCGTCAATCGCCATATCCTCCCCTCAGGCTACCTCATTAAGGATCCTGACAATCTTGACAGTATTGCCGAGCAAATTCAACTAATCTTTGAAAAAATTCAACAAATAGAAAAGCATGCATTCACGGATAATATCATATTAAAAAATGGTTCTGAACAGCTTTTTTTGCCTAAGAAGGATATTATCTTTATCCAAACTTTAGCTGGTAGTAAAAATTATTCATTGATTCATCTAAAGAACCATACACACAGTGTCCGTTATCAAATTAGTGCACTAAAATTATTATTTGATGAAAACAATTTCTACACAAATTTAAAATCTTTTATTATTAATACGGATGAAATTACTTCAATTGATCGGAAACTCGGTATTATTCATTTTAATTATGGTTATGAATTATATGCTAGTAAAAAAATCATTAACAAATTGCTTAACCATCTAACAGGTTAAAAGTTTCAACTGAAAATTAAACAAAAAGGAAGAATTTTCGATTTCCGTCTCAAATTCTTCCTTTCTTTGTTTATCCAGATATTATTTTTTATTCAACCACATCAACTGAGATACGGTTAATTTCTTGATAAAGAGAATTGACAAGTACTAGTTCTACTTTATCTCCTGAAGCAATATTTAATGCTTTTAAATTATTAAACGTAAACTCACCATCAGCAGTGTTAGCTTGTTTTTTTACTACTCCATTTACAAACAGTCTAACTTTAACTCCTAAAGTACCATATGTGCCGCTTAAAGTATCCGTACCTAACTTGTAATTACCTTCATTCACTACAAGTCCATTTAATTCAGCTGCATTAATGACATTGATAGTCATTCTCTTCACTTCTTTATATTGTGAATTAACCGCTACAAGTTCTACTGTATCATTTGGACTTAAAATAAAACTTGACGCATTATTAAATGTATACGTGTGTGCCGCTTCATCCATGCTCGCTTGAGCCTTAACAACACCATTCACAAACAAACGAACTTTTGAAATCCCTTCACCGTACGTCCCGCTCAGCATTTGATCACCTGCATTATAAGCATTTGCAGTTAACGTATATAATACACCTTTTAGCTGAACATCCTTACGGCCAATTTCTTGATAAATAGAGTTAACAGCCACAACTTCCACTTTCGCTTGATTTGACGTGATTAACTTATCCACATTATTGAATGTGTATGTGCCATTATCGTTGATTGCTTGGGAAACAATTTTTCCATCAACAACTAAACGTACCTTCGAAATTCCTGTTCCGTATGTTCCTGTTAATGTAGTACTTCCCATTTCATACGGCTGTACAGTAAGTGTATTCGCTGCAGAATTTTCAACTGTAACATCCGTACGGTAGATTTCCGCATATTGTTTATTTACTGCAACAACTTCTACTTTATCTGTTGGACTTGTAATTAAACTTGCTGCATTGTTAAATGTAAACGTATGTGTTGCAGAATCCATTGTCGCCTGAGCTTTAATTTCTCCATTAACAAACAGACGGATTTTATAAGCACTATCCTCATATTTACCTGTCAATTTGCTCGTTCCATAGCCATACGTATCTGGTGTCAAGACCTTGGTTAGGTTACCCTTTACATTGACCTCTACTCGTTTCACCGTTGCATACTTGCTGTCAACCCCTACAACTTCTACTTTATCTGTTGCAGAAACGACAAATTTATCTACATTTTCAAATGTATAAGTTCCATTTGATGTCGCAGCTTGAGAAACAACTACACCATTCACAAAAAGACGTACTTTCGAAATGCCTGCACCAAATGTACCACTGAATGTACTTGTACCAACATTTAATGTTTCTGGAACCGTTAAATCAAATTTAGTAGAACGTGTAACAGTTTTACTTACAGCAGCCGATGTGTTTTTCGCTGCATCTTCAAGAACAACGCTCACAACAGCATTTTCAGCTTGTGGTTGAATCGCAATTTGGAATTGTCCATTAGCCCCAACTGTTGCGTGTCCAATTTCTTGATCATTCACTTTCGCAATAGCTTTTGCTCCTGCTTCACCAGTACCTGTAATTACTTTATCATCTGCTGAAATTGCATTGACTACTGGTGCTTCTGGTGCTGTTACATCTTTCACTTCAATAACTTTTGGCTTACTTACTTGATCACCTTTTGTTAAAGTCATTGTAATGGTATAGTCAGAAGACAATTTATCTACTAGGATTGAGAATTTACCTGTTGAATCTACTGTTCCAATATATGGATTTGAAACTGCTGTTCCCTCTTTATCCTTTACAATAATTCTAAAATCAGCATTTGGCGTTGCAGTACCTTCAATTTTTGTAGATTGATCCGTTACTTCTTTAATAATTGGTTGTGGTAAATCACCAGGCTGTACTGTTTTAACCGTTGCATCGCCTTTTAATCCAGAAGGTTTGATTTGAGCTATACTAATCTCTGCTCCCTCTTCCTGTGCTGGAATAGCAATCTTAAATGAGCCATCAGCAGCAACTGAAACTGGATCTAAAGCACCTGATGGTAATGTCACTTGTATTTTATTTCCCGCAGTTCCTTGACCTTTAAGTTCAACTGTATCTGTATAAAGATCCTCAACGATAGGAGCCGATGGCTTAATTGCATCGCTGACTGTTACTTCACCTGTAGGGCTCACTTTACCATTCCCAGAAGTCACAGCCTGTACTTTATCTCCATATTCAGGTTTAGCAATTTCTATTGAGAAATGTCCCTTAGTATCTGTATTTCCTACATAAGCTTTTTCTGTACCATCTTCTTTGATCACTTTGACATTAACATTAACAGCTAAATCCGCTTCTCCACTAACGGTTGTACTTGCATTAGTCACTTTATTAATTACTGGCTCGCTTAATTCTCCTTGTCTTACAGGTAAAGAAGTTGTCGAATCACTAATGTTTCCTGCAATATCTTGGTTTGCAACTGTAACAATATGTCCCATAATTTGACGAGGGAGTTGGACAGAATAATTACCATCCGCATCTACACTTCCTTTAACACTCTCTCCATCTTCAGTTGTTAAAATAACTGTCGAATTTGGCTCTGCTTTACCAGTAGCAAGATTTGCATCTGTGTAGATGGGATTAATGGTCGGTGCAGCTGGTGGCGTTACATCCGTATTCTTAAACTCTAGGTTTGTTAGCGACATAGCTGCTGAATTTGTACCAAGAAAATTCCCACCTCTTAGCATCCCAACAGTTACATCGATATCTCCTGTTTCAGTGGCAGTATAATCATAGTTAAGATCTCCAACATTCTTGGCCGCCACACGGGTTTCTTCAGTTCCAACTTTATAATAAAAGTCTGCACCTGCATCTAAGAATCCACCAACATCTTTTACGACAGCACTTAAACGATAGGTCTCTCCTTTAATCACATGCACTTTTTGTGTAAGTGTTCCTTTTCCTCCAGCAGACCAAAAACGCAAGCCGCCAGATTCGGACCCCACAGTAGCTTTATTTATTCCAAAAATAAAATAACCCGAATTGTCCTTGCTCATTCCGCCCGTAATTACTGTATCATCATAAGCGGGGGTCCAATCATCAAACCCTAGTGCGTTTGGTGTAAAGCCGGGATTCTTGAGTAAATTTACTGGCGTTACAACAGTTGAACGCGCACTTGCAGTTGTTTTTTCAGTTGTTGTAGCTGCACTTGCAGTTGTGGATAACAATGATGTCACAGATGTTGAAGCAATCACATTAAACGCAATAAGAGCCACTGCACCTTTTTTTAAAATTTCTTTGTTTTTCATTTTTTCCTCCTATATTACGCAAATATTTTGTATAGTGAATTTTTTTACTCTCCTTTCTTCCCTTCATTAACTATTCACTATTCTAATACTAATCTTACAGCATACGAAATATTTTTTTTTAACTTTTTTTGTTTACTTGACTACAATTTAGATTTTTTTTTTCTCATTTTTCACGATAATGACAAAAATTTTATTAGTAAATTTCTACAAAAAAAGACCAGTCATGAAATTTAATAACTGGTCAACCATTTATGTGAGATTCTCCTATCCAACTTTGTTATTCAAATCGGATTTTCCTCAATAAATTGATAAATATTTTTCACGAGTTCATCTGGCGTTTCCCCACGTACCACTTCACCATCGACAAGTGCGAATAAACTCATCGCGCATAAATCGCAATACGTCAGACAATCGTATTCCACCACGTCAAGATTTGGATCTTCATTCAACTTATCAAAAGCTTCCTGCGAACCGCTCGCCAGATTATTGACGCAGAATTCCACAATTGGATTCATTTCTTACTTCCCTTCTAATCTTCGGAAAGGTACGCGTGCTTAGCTATTCTTACATCGTTGCCTCGTAACCTCGGTCAGTCATCACTTGATAGATATCTTTAAGCCGCGGATTCCCTTCCGCAATAATTTCGCCATCTACTGCCACAACGGGATACATATAATCCTCGTCAACAATTTTTCTTGCTAATTCACGAACCTCAGGATTCGTTTGCTCGGGATCGTAAATATCGACATACTCAACTTCAAATGGCTGATCCGCAAATTTCCGTCCAATTGCAGCTCGGAGCCATTCTTCAGTTTCTTTGGAAGACGGTGCACCAACACAACTTGCACAGATTACTGTGGAACCATAGACATACAATTTTACTTGTTTTTCCATCGCTTCCTCACCTCAAGCCCATTGTAACCAATATCAATTGAAAAATCGAGTTTATTGTTTGTGTAGTCACTCACAGGAATTTTATTCTTGCAGAACAGGTTCGTCTTTTTCACAATGACTGAAAGCTGTGTTATAATGAGTTATATTCTATTTAAAGGAGTCCGTTTTGTATGGAAGAAATCAGTTTTGATTCAGTGGACAAAGCGCTGAAGAAGTTTCGGCCATATTTACTGCGTGACGGCGGCGATTATGAACTTATCGAGGTGACGCCAGACGGTATCGTAAAAATCCGCTTGCTTGGTGCTTGTGTTTCATGTCCAAGCTCAGATATGACTTTAAAAATGGGGATTGAGCTGACACTCGCTGAAAAAATATTCGGTTTTAAAGAAGTTGTTCAGGTTTATTAATTAGCATAAGAGACGCGGCGAAGTTCGTCGCGTTATTTTTAATTGAAAGGTTCGCCTTAGAGGAGGTTTTTTGATGGTTGAAAAACAAAGTATTTTAGAAAAAAAAGCACGTAGTTGGCTAAAAGAACGTGGCGTTTCAATAGATGATATCGCGGATCTTGTTCTTTTCTTGCAAAAGCAATATCATCCTGAACTGAAACTTGAAGTCTGCCGGAAAAATGTGGAACATGTGCTTCGTAAAAGAGAAGTTCAAAATGCGATTTTAACTGGCATTCAACTAGATGTAATGGCAGAAAAGGGTGATCTTGAACAGCCCCTTCAAAATATTATTTCTGAAGATGAGGGCTTATACGGGGTGGACGAAATTTTGGCCTTGTCCATCGTCAATGTCTATGGATCCATTGGCTTCACAAATTATGGTTACATTGACAAAGTTAAACCAGGAATTTTAGCTAAATTAAATGAGCACGATGGCGTCAATGTTCACACCTTTCTGGATGATATCGTGGGCGCTATTGCCGCTGCAGCAGCTAGTCGACTCGCACATAGCTATCACGACGATATTGTGCAGTAAACAAGGAGGGAATTCTGAATATGAAAATTGCGGTTTATTGTGGATCGGCTTTTGGCGCGAAGAAAATTTATCAAGAAAGTGCTGAAAAAATCGGTAACTGGATTGGAGAAAATGAATACACACTCGTTTATGGGGGCGGGAATGTTGGCTTGATGGGTGTCGTGGCGGATACAGTACTTTCTCACGGGGCTGCAGCTTACGGGGTGATGCCTACATTTCTTGAGAAACGCGAAATCGCACACCGCGGGCTTACAAGACTCATTCAAACAAAAGACATGTATGAGCGCAAGAAAACGATGATGGAGCTTGCGGACGCTTATATCGCCCTACCTGGCGGCCCAGGGACGCTCGAAGAAATTAGTGAAGTGATCTCTCTTGGTAGAATCGGCGTGCATAAAAATCCGTGCATCCTTTATAACGTGGATGGGTATTATGAGCCGCTTCGCTCTTTTTTTGACGAAATGGTTACAGCAGACTTTTTGACGGAAGCGGCTCGGGAGCAGTTTTTATTCAGCGATTCGCTTCCTGAAATAGAAGACTTTATCGCGAACTTTAAACCAAACAAGCCCAAAACTTATCAAAAAAGAAAAACTGACTGAAAAAGCAGTGGAGCCCGGGAGGCTCCACTGCTTTTTCGATCACCGTATTTTCTTCACTTCTACTTGGCGAACGGAGTTTTTATTCATCGACTGAACCTTGAAAGTCCAGCCATCTTGCTCAACTACATCTCCTGTATCAATATTGAAGTTTTGCAAAAATAGCCAGCCAGATAGCGTATGTACACCCGCACTTTCCAGTTCAAATCCCAGTACTTCTTCCACACTCACAAGTGGCTCGCTTCCTGAAATAACAAAGTGATTTTTCCCGATTTTACGAATTCCTTTTGGACCGGAAACTTCTTCTAAATCGCCCACAATAATCTCCATAATATCTTCAATTGTCGTGATGCCTGAAGTCCCGCCGTATTCATCCGTCAAAATTACAAACGATTCCCCTTTTTCCTGCATTTTTACAATTAATTCTTCCAAAATCGTTCCCTCAAAAACTTCCATTCCTGTACGAACAAATGGTTTGATGGACTGATTTAAAATCGTTTGGTCCACTCCAAGCCCCGCCATAACACTGCTGACTTGCAAAATTCCTACGATTTTATCTTTATCATGATCTGTCGTCACTGGAAAAATATGATACGTGTGCTTGGAAGTAAGTTTTAGCAAGTCGAGCACCGTCGCAGTTTCATCAATTGCGATCACTTCCATTCGCGGAATCATTACTTCTTGCGCTGGAACATCGCCTAATTTAAAAATATTTTTCATGTATTTAAATTCTTGCGGATTTAAAAGTCCTTGTTTGTAACTATCTTCAAAAATAATTTTCAGCTCCGTCGGCGTCATCTGATCCGTATCCACATTTTCTTTCGCGCCAAATAGTCGCGTAATGAAATTAGCTGAATGATTGAGTATCCAGTTGAGAGGAAACGTAAAATAATACCAATAAACTAACGGCCGAGCAATCAGTAAGGCGACTTTTTCCGTACTTTGAATCGTCAATGTTTTTGGTGCAAGCTCTCCTAAAACGACATTTAAGAAAGTGATCAAAATAAAGGAAACAAAAATGGAAACGGGACCTTCCACTGAAGCTGGAAGCGGAAGAAGTGCAAAGACTGGCTCCAACCAACCGCGCATTGTATCTTCGCCGACCCACCCCATCGCGAGAGCGGCAAGCGTATTTCCAAGCTGACAAGCAGCAAGGTAATCATTCATATTGGCGGTGATTTTTTGGACGTAATGAGCTCGCTTATCGCCTGATTCAACAAGACTTTTCACAGTAGGTTTCCGAATGGCAACGATCGCAAATTCAGAAGCCACGAAAAAAGCAGTCCCGATAATCAACACGACAACAAAAAGATCATTCAATATTTCCACTTTCTTCCCTTCCTTCTTACAAACTAGAACAAAGAAAGCACCTCACAAGTGCTTTCTAAAATTCCCATTCTGTTAAATCATTTACAACATAAGTTGGTTGAACCGTTTTTTGCTGCAAGGCCGGACGAGTTGTAAAACCAGTCAAAACGAGCAACGTATCCATTCCGGAATGAATTCCTGCAGAAATGTCTGTTTCATAATTATCGCCCACCATAATCGCTTCGTCTTTCGTTACCCCCAAACGAGCAAGAGCCTGATCCATAATCACACGCTCGGGTTTTCCGATCACAACAGGCTTCGTTTCACTTGCCACCGAGACAAGCGCTGTAATCGAACCATTTCCAGGAAGTAACCCTCGCTCTGTTGGAATCGCTGCATCAGCATTTGTCGAAACAAACGTTGCCCCGCGCCGAATCGCAAGCACTGCTTTCGCTAATTTCTCATAAGTCAGCTGCATATCCATACCAACAACCACATATTGTGGATTTTCCTCTTCAACTTCAAAACCATTTTCTGCAAGAACCTGTTTTAGTCCCACTTCACCGATTGGGTACACTGTTTTCACTTGATTTTGCTCGAGCATATAGGAAACCGTTGCATCTGAAGACGTAAAAACGTCCTCCGGCCGTGCCATAATCCCCATCTTGTTTAACTTTTGCGCAACTTGTTCGCCCGTCTTCGTAGAATTATTTGTGACAAATAAATGCGGGATCTCAAGTTCATTTAACTTCTGGATAAACGCAATTGCTTCCGGGATAACGCGATCCCCATGATACATTGTTCCATCTAAATCAATAAAATACGCTTGATACTTTTTCAAAATTACTCGCCCTTCTCTTTCTTTCCTGCTTGTTTTACTTTCTTTAAAACAAAATAAGAACAGCCAAAGTTACAGTATTCATATAAATATTCCTTTAATGTGCTAATTTTATTGTCGTAAGCTGCTTTTTTGTTTTGATCCTCAAAAAAGCCCTTCAAACGAAGCTGTTCATACCCAAAATCGCCTACAATATAATCATACCGCAATAAGATATCACTAAAACGCTCATTCAGTTTTTCTTCATCAAAACACTCGCGATAGTCTTCCATCAACTCGTATTCCTGACCTTGAATCGTAATCATTCTTTTTCCTCCCCGTACAGTTGTTTCAGCTTCCATGCAAAAATATCTCGTAAAAGCTCCGGTGTATAAACTTCCTTTTCACTACTTTGTTTAATAATCGGGAAAAATGGCGCAAACACAAACGTATCATGCGTCACAATTCGGTATTTTCGAAAGGCTGAAATCGGCTCGCCATCCCAAAGTGGAATCCCGTGAATCGTATCAAAGCTAGCACGTTTCATAAGCACAGAACCAAATACCTCGCCGCGAAAACCAAAACCTCGAAGTGGCAGTTCCTTAAGCTCATCTCGCTTACGAATAATCTCATGGATCAACACTTCAAGTTCGCTTCCAGAAAGCGTTACGGCAATTAAATTGAGCGGATGCGGCAAGAGCTGGTGCACATCAAAGGCTGTCACATCTCCCGGTCCAATATCTGTCATAAAAATGCCCGCATTCGTCAGGAAAGCATCTCCTTCCGCCCATTCTGTCGCGGCCGCGTATAAGATCTCTGCGATGCTAGAGTCGCCAAACCAGTTCGTTTCAATTTTTTCTGGCAAGTGCACAATTACATCAGAAAGCTCTTCTTTTCCTTTTTGAAAAAAGCCCTGAATTTGTTCAGCTTCATCTTTCGGCGGGGCTAACTTAGACGTCTCATGAACCCTTGCTTTTTTCTCGCTTAATTCACAAGCATCATTCCAAGTGAGCGTCACTTCACCAACGTATTCGCCCCATCTTCCAGCCGCCGCGAGCAGTGTTTTGCCAACTTGTTTGCCCGTCTCAAGCAAATGGTGTGTGTGTCCGCCTAAAACGACATCAATCTCAGGTAACTCAACAGCGATTTGCTCATCAAACTGCAAACCCAAATGTGAAAGTAGAATGATCAAATCGGTATCAGCATCAAGCCCCGCTAGTTCTCGTCTTAACGCCTGTATGGGTTCTTCGATTCCCCAACCAAGCGATTCATAATACTCTCTAAATGCTGCGGTTGCACCTAAAACAGCAATTTTCAAACCCGCTTCGTATTTATAAACGCCCGGAACTGCCCAGTCTGTTCGCTTCGTTCGTTCTGGATTTCCATAAATGTTCGCACAGACGACAGGAAACTTGGCTCGATCATAGAGCGTTTCTAATCCGTTATGCGAAAGCGTTGTACCTTCATTATTTCCAATGGTTACAGCATCAAAGGGCAGCTCATTTAGAAGTTCAACATTCGCTTTACCAGCAGTTCCTTCCGTAAGTGGATGAACGCGGTCTAAAAAATCGCCAATATCGAAAAACAAAACATTTTCTCCCGTTTCTTGTGCCCGCTTCTTCTTTGCTTTTAAAAAAGAAGATATTCTTGGCCAATGTTCCAAATGGCTATGGATGTCATTTGTATGCCAAATTGTTAACTGTTTCATAAAAGCATCCCCTAAAAAAGCATTTACTTTCTCTATTGTAGCTTAAAATTTCCATTTTGACACGCAACAAAGTCAAATTCTACTTTTCAAGTCGTTCTTTTTGGCGTATGATAAAAAGACAAATAGAGAGAAGGAAGTGATCAATTCTTGGATATCACACAAACACTTGAAATCCTCTTGATTGCCATATTCGCGGGTATCATTGGCTCCATTCTTGGACTTGGTGGAGGCATCATCATGACGCCAGCCCTAACCCTTATTTTCGGCATCGACATCCAGTATGCGATTGGGGCCAGCATTATCTCCGTTATCGCAACAAGTAGTGGCTCAGCAATCGCCTACATTAGAGACCGGATCACGAATCTTCGGGCCGGAATGTTTCTTGAAATCGCGACAACGCTCGGGGCAATCACTGGTGCTTTCATTGGCGGACTACTTTCCGCAACAGCACTCTACATAATTTTCGGGCTCTTACTCCTTTATTCCGCCTTTAATATGATTAAAAAAGTCGGTTCAGAATTCCCACAAAACGTCAAACCTGACCCAATCGCAACCAAACTTAAACTTCACGACAGTTACTATGACAAAGCATTACGCAAAGAAGTCCCCTACGAAGTCGCTAACGTGCCAGCAGGGTTCGGAGTGATGTACGGGGCAGGAATCGCAAGCGGACTTCTTGGTATTGGAAGCGGCGCGTTCAAAGTCATGGCACTGGACGTCTTCATGAAACTTCCGCTCAAAGTCTCAAGTGCCACAAGCAATCTCATGATGGGCGTTACGGCTGCGGCAAGCGCAACCGTCTATCTCTTTAAAGGCGACATTGACCCAACAATCGCTGCTCCCGTTGCAATCGGCGTCTTAATTGGCGCAACATTAGGTACAAAAGTGATGCAGCGCTTAAAAAGCAAAGTCATCCGCCTCGTCTTCATCCCCGTCTTGCTCTACGTTGCCTTACAAATGATTCTTGAAGGATTGGGGTGGGTTTAAATGAACACTAAAAAAAGCAAAGATAAAGAAATGTATCAAGTCGAAGCCGTAGTTGGCGGCTTACTTCGCATTGGCGTCATCGTGAGCGCAGCCATCATCATCCTCGGTCTCATTCTTTATATCGCAACCGGCTCAAGTGGCTATCCCGGAACTACTTACCCGACTACACTCGCAAGCATTTTCTCGGGACTCGTCAAACTTAAACCCTTTGCCGTGATCATGTTCGGACTATTTTGCCTCATTTTAACACCTGTTTTCCGTGTAGTCGTCTCGCTCTTTACCTTTCTTAAAGAAAAAGATTACCTTTACGTCGGTATCACAGGCATCGTCCTCGTCATTCTCGTCATTAGTTTTTTAATTGGAAAAGGGTGAGTATAGCATAGAAAAGCCAGATGGAGCTACTTTCCACCTGGCTTTTTCTAATCATTTAAAACTCCGAAAACAAATCCATTTGCATGGGAGCTAGACCATCAAAATGAATCTCTAATTCTTTCTGAAGTGCCTTCGCATTGTCAGCCGCATCCCCGCCGCTGTTATTATTAAAAATCACTACAATTTCTTTTGAATGCTCTCCGAGATGCTTGATATAATCGGCCCATTCCGCGATTTCTTCCGCATTATAGCGATACAGCGTACGCACTTCCCGCCATTCAGGACTATTCGCTTTCATCCAGCCATATTGATTGCGGCCATGAAGTCGCACAAGCGTCACGTCGGGATTCGTCGCCCGGAGCACAATTGGAACACTCCGTGTTCCAATTTGCGGCTCATCGACAACCACGTGAATGAATCCAAGTTCAGTCAGTAGCGCTAGCGTTTTTTCATAATTTGTATCACTATACCAGCTACTATTCCGAAATTCAATCGAAACTGGCAAATCGCCCATCTGCTCTTTCACATGCCGCAAATACTGAACATTTTCTTTTGTACAATTAAAAAATGGCGGAAATTGAAATAAAATCGCTTTGAGTTTCCCCGATTCACTAATTGGCGCAATCGCATCCATATAGCAACGGTACATTTCTATTTCTGAATCATAATAATCTTTCCATTCTTTATGCATCGTCATCGCTTGGAATGCTTTCACCACAAACCGAAACACATCTGGCGTGCCACTTGCCCAATTGGCTGTCGTTTTCGGAGAAGGGATCGCATAAAAACTTGTATCCACTTCAACAAGTGGAAAATGAGCCGCGTAATCGGCAAGTTTATGCTTAGAAGACAACTGCAACGTATCATGATCGCTCCAGCCCGTTAGTCCAATTGTGATCATCGTTTTCCCACCTTCCTTGCAAACCTTTTCTTCATTATAGCGCATCTTAAAAAGCGACTCAAAAAAAGAGAACGGAAAAATCCGTTCTCTTTTCTAGAATAAGAAAAATCGTTTCTTTATTTCTGTCGGCTCATCAAAATCAATTTGCTCATTTTGCAAAACAAGTCTCGCATTTTCTAAAAGCAAATCCGCTTGTTCTACCCCAATGTTTTGTTTTAAGCTTTGTACCGCTTGGTCTACTTCCATTGAGCGCCCTTCGTAAAAATGGGCGTCTGTCGCCATAAAATGTACGAGGTTCGCTTCAAGTAGCTGGTCGCTGAACTTTTTAATTTTCTTGCCCAGTACACCAGCAAAGCTTCCCCAAGTCAGTTGCGCCAGCGCACCGCCTTCTACAAGCCTGTACAATACTTCATAATTTTTTCGAATTTCCACATTTCGCTCGGGGTGAGCAATAATCGGAATATACCCCTTCATCTGCAAATTAAAAAACAATTCTTGTGCGAAAAACGGCACAGATTCTGTTGGAAATTCAATTAAAATATATTTGGAGTCCGCAAGCGTTAATACAGACCCATTTGCCAGATTCTCAAGCATTTCGCCATGGAGACGCACTTCCTGCCCTGGATGGACAACTAGCGGAATATTTTCCTCCACGAGTTTGGTATTTAAATCTTCTACCCGTTTTCTGACCTCATCACCTGGATTCGAGAAACGCCCTTTCAAGTGATGTGGCGTTGCAATGACATCTGTATAGCCTTGATCAACAGCTTGTCTTGCCATTATCAAGCTGTCTACTAATTCTTTGGGACCATCATCGATTCCATTTAAAAGATGGCAGTGAATATCAATCATTTTGTAAAACCTCCTTCACCTTAAAAAAGCGGATGAAGCGATTTATTTTCCTGCACGCCTCTAATGGCCTGCGCAAGTAAATCACTGATGGTAATCATTGTTAATTTATCATCCAATTTTCCTTCTGATATATCAATCGAATCGGTCAGCACAATTTCACTAATTCTCGATTCATTCAGCCGCTCTGCTGCCTGGCCTGCCAAAACGGCATGTGTTGCGCACATCACAACTTTTTCTGCCCCCTCTTCAAGCAACTTATCGCAAGAAGTGGTTGCCCGGTAAGCCGTGTCAATAATGTCATCTACGACAATTGCAAGCTTTCCTTTTACTTCACCAATGACGGATGAAATTTCCCGTTCATTCGGACGTGGTTTCCGGTTCAAAATCGCAATCGGAGCATGAAGTTTGTCAGCTACTCGGCGCGCACGAACAACCCCGCTATGATCTGGAGCAACGACAACAACATCTTCGTTACTATATTTTTCTTCAAGATGATCAGAAAGAAGTGGAACAGCCGAAACATGATCAATTGGGATATCGAAAAATCCCTGAATTTGGGCTGCATGCAAGTCTACTGAAATGAGTCTTGTTGCACCTGCTTCCTGCAAAAGATTTGCAATCAATTTTGCCGTAATCGGTTCACGGCTTCTGGCTTTTCGGTCTTGTCTCGAATAACCATAATATGGAATCACAAGTGTGATAGAAGCGGCAGAAGCACGCTTTAGTGCATCAACCATAATAAGCATTTCCATAATCCGTTCATTTACATTGGCATCCATTGATTGAACAACGTAACAGTTCATCCCCCGGACACTTCTACCAATGTTTACCTTCACTTCGCCATCGCTGAATTTTTGCAGATCAACTTCGCAAAGTGGTACATCTAGTTTTTCAGAAATCTTTTGTGCAAGCGGGCGTTCATTCGTTACTGAAAAAAGCCTCATTTCATTCGACATTTTGATCTCCTTTCAAATGTAACAATTCATCTAGCTCTATTATATAAAACGAAACAGCTCGCCGCAATGAGTTTGGTTATAAGTTTTAAAAAAGACTCTCTAAAACCTGTTAGAGAGTCCTTTACCACACATTTATTTTCATTTAAGCATTTAATTCGGCTTTTATATCTTTTAACTTTTGCGGTGTCACATCATCGCCAAGCGGATCAATGATGGTCACATGATGCAAATTGTCTTGAACAGTTCCGCGAATCATCGCACAATATTCTTTGCGAAGTTCAGCTTGATGCTCTTTTTCGCTCGCCGTTAGCTCGCCTTTCTTTTGCTTTGCAGCATAGTTATTGATTTTTGCCAACAGTTCTTTCATGTGATCCCTCCTCTTATTAGTTACTATTTGTAAGTAACTACGGAAATCATAACACATTGGTCAAAAAAAGTCAAACCAGTTTACTTAAGGCTTTTTAAGCAGAAATAATAAAATTTAGCGTTATTCTTGTAATTTATTTCATAAAATTTTAGTCTGGTGACTTTTCGTGCTAAAATAAAAAATATGATTTAAAACCAGTCGAAAGAAGGAATGAACTTGAAAGAGTTTTTTCAACTACTCAAGCACGGAAACACCTCTGCTCTCACCGCGGCTATTGTAAATGGAATCGTCTCACTCGTCAAAGGAATAACTTATTTTTTTACAGGAAACGTTGCCATGTTTGCTGAAACGCTTCACAGCTTGGGAGATGCGGCGAACCAACTCTTTGTGTTCACAGGCTCTGCGCTTAGTAAAAAGCGACCTACAAAAAAGTTTCCAAAAGGCTTTGGTCGAATTGTTAATCTCGTATTGCTCTTTGCGGTCATTGTCGTCGGCATTATGGCCTATGAGACAGTAAAAGAAGGGATATCCCATATTTTTCATCCAGCCGAATCTACTGGTTTTCTGATCAATTTGATCGTTTTACTTGCTTGTACGGCACTTGAATCTACAGTTCTTTTAAAAGCCATGCGAGAAATTGTTGCCGAGTCTGGTGAAGAAGCCTCTGGATTTAAGATCATTCCTGCTGCCGTGCGTAATTTAAAATCGGCTAAAGCAGCGACAAAACTCGTTTTTATGGAAGATTCCGTTGCAACCGCTGGCGGTTTACTTGCTGCGATTGCTGTTGTTATTTCCCACTTTACGCCTTTCCATCAAGCAGAAGGAATCGCTTCAATCTTGATTGGTCTTCTCATGTTCATCGTCGTTGGTGAAGTTTTCCTTGATAATGCAGGTGGGGCAATTGGAAAATCTGATGAAGGCATGAACCTCCAAGTCGGACAAAGGATTATGTCAGACCCAGATGTACGAGATATTCAAGTTTTGACCGTTATCAAAGAAGGCGATACTTTCCATGTCGATGCCGAAGTGGAGCTGGATACCACTTTAACACTCGCTGAAATTGATGACATTCGAGATAGAATTGAAGATGATGTTCTTAAAATCAAAGGAGTTTCTGATGTTGTCATCACTTTTGACGAAGTTGACAATACACTTGACTGGCAATATGGTGATGGTCGCTAACTTATCATCTCCACCCTCCAAAAAAGCCATGACTGCTTTGCAGTCATGGCTTTTTTCATTTATTCAATATGCTCCAAGACTGTTCGTCCATTAAGCGGTTGTATCTTACGATTATTTGAATCATAGTATTTATTAAATGCTACAATCTGCGCTTTCGAGACTTCAACTGGATTTTTCATGACATACCATTCTACATTTTCAGAAAGTGGCGGCGTTGTGAGGGAACCAATGTAATGGTAATAGGTTTTATTAGCTGGGATCATTTGAGTAGCATTGACTTCATCTGCTACATCTGCTTTCTCACCAGCCTTGATATTATCTAAAACTGTTTGAAAAGCAGCATTCTCTTTTCCTTCCTTAAAGAAAACGGCAATAACTGCTAACCGTCCATCTTGCGCTTGATTCACAAAATGTACTTCAATCGGATAATGCTTATCATTTACAGTATGCTCACTTTTAGCATGGAAATGAAATTGCTCTAAATCAAATTTCCGTCCGTCAATAACAGCCGAACCAGTGTCATCAACTTGTATGCTATGGCCATTATCCACCTCATCCACAACTGTTTTGCTGTAATTCAGTTCGATTTTTCCCTCATCTTTCATTTGTTCCGTTTTTGCCGTTTCAATATTAATCGGAGATTGTGAATCCCCCGCTTCGAACTCCCATCCTTTTTGATCATTATAATCAAGATGGTCCTCAGATTTTGCCTTGGCTTTCTTTTCTGTTTTGTTTTCATTATTTGCGCTTGATTTTTTTGCAGTATCATCATTTGAACAACCTGCAAAAAGAAGCGAAAACGAAAGAACAGACGCTGCTACAAGTGTTGCTTTTTTCAAAATATTTCCTCCTCAAAATTTATTATTGCGTCAATACTATACCGCTTAGATATTAAAAAAGCTATGGATAAAATATTAAAAAAAAAGAAAAAACTATCGCTTTTGCATATAAACTAACACTTGACATGAAGCAAATAATTTGCTTATAATCAAAAAAATTGCCTATATCTATCATTTTTCTCAACTTGTTTACTTGAATTACCTTTCAAGAAACAAAAAAAGCACTAGCCATCCATCGGCTAATGCTTCAAATCTTAATTAAATAACCTCTTCTTCAAACCAGTTCAAATCGTCCAAGAAATAAACCACGTCTTCTTCCAAAATATCTTTTTCTCCATCATTCACGATATCATGTCCGCTACTTTGGTAGAAACAAAGCTGTTTATCTGGCGTATGAATGTGTTTAAAAATATAATTTGCGTCATCCGCTTCAATTTCCTCATCTTGGCAACCTTGGCCAATCATTGTTGGAACTTTGATTTTTTCAATATCTTTTGCAACCTGCTTATAAAAATCCGATCGCGCATTTGCCATTGTGTTGATTTCAGGTTCATAGCTTTTCAGCATCGCTTCCGCTTCATCACCTGAAATGCCTTCTTTACGCAACTGCTTCATCAAATATTTTCCAACTGGGATGTAACGCATTTTTTTGTTTACGTTCGCGCATAAAGGAACGATCGCTTTTGGCGAAAAAGACTCCGCCATTCGAAGAGCGAAAACGCCACCCATCGCGACACCAACAATAGCAATCTCATGATATCCTTCTTTTTCTAAAAAAGTGTAACCTGAAACCGCATCTTCGTACCACATATCAGGCGTTGTCTTCAAAAACAGCGCCGGCTCATCTCCGTGACCTCGAAAGTTCGGCGCATAAACCGTATAGCCATTTTCAGCTAAATGTTCGCCTAAACTCCTCACATCTTCTGTCGTTCCCGCAAACCCATGCAGGAGCAAAACAGCACGATTTCCTGCTTTAATCATAAAGCTACGATCCGCACTCATTTGTAAGCAGTCCTCCTAAAAAAATAGATCATTCCGCGAAAAAATCGCAAATGCAATAGCCATATCATAACGCGAACCAAGACGCCTGTCAACACCTAAATTCCGACTTTTTTTGCACTTTTAACAAGAACCACGAAACAAGGCTTCCCGCCTAATCTTCCCTCTTCCAAAAGAGGAAGCTTTCACCAAATTAAAAGCCCGCCAAAGTCAATTTGACGAGCTAGAACTTCCTTTTAAAATAAGCCTTCCTTCGCATCTTCCTGCCCGGTGAAAATCCGCCCAGCTGGAGAAACCTTTAGCAAGCAGAGCCACAAACCGATCAAAATACTCGTAAACGCCGTAAATAGTATCCAAAATGCCGCAACACTCATCAAAGGCTGTTCCCGAAACGTGCTAACCGTAAAGCCAATATTCGTGTGTTCCATAACTTTGCCATTCACATAAAGCTTGCCTGCCGGATAAAGCGAGAAATTCTTAGAATTATACCTGCCGAGACTAAGCGCATGCCCATGTCCAGCATCTCCCTTTGTAATTTCCGTGAATTTCAACTTATAACGTCCACCATTGGTATGAACTGGTTTGGGTAGATTAATGACTTGGTTGGGTGCATTAAACTCGCTACCCTTCATATCAAACTGCCGTAGTTTCTTTCCACTCGTGTCATCATAAAGAGCAATTCGGTATTCTCGTGACGCATCTGGTTCTTGGATCACTTTGAATGTTAACTGATTAAAAGGTTCATTAGCGATAAACGTCTCCGCTACAACACTGTCTGATGTAATAGGAGTTCCTAGATATGCATAGTCTTGTTTCACTTGATAAACATGAAATGGCCTTTTTTCTTGCGCAAGCGTATTGAATTGAAGTCCAAAACAGACAATAGCAGTAGCAAAAACAACAGCACTTCCAACAAGAAACGGACGATGTAAACTTGTCCGCCAATTATTCGTTGTACGATTCGCTAGGAGCTCTACCAAGAATTTAATGCCATAAAGAGCTGAAAGAAGCATTAGCGGTGTGAATAAAAGAATATAGCGCTGGTTTGCTTCCCAAATCAAGTGGAACAATATGACACCAACGAGCGTGACATTTAAGAAAAATGCGAAATCAAACTTCTTGCATTTGAAAAAGCGAAGCGCACCAATTGCGATACATAATAAACTCATAATATGAAAAATCTGCGCAAACGTATAAATTAGAATTTTTCGATCGCCAAATAAATAATTGAATGTTGGCGTAAACTCGTTGGTTGAATTAATATACCAAGCATAAGCACGTGACCCATCTGTCCATGTATTCTTTAACTTGTTGTTATAAAGTGTCAAAAGTTCCTTAGCTGAATAATTTTGCAAACGCTCTTTAATCACCTTTATATTTGCTTCTTTTTTAGCTTCTTTGCTATGAAAAGATGACGTATACTGAAATTCATTGGTACTATAGCGACCAGCAGGCTCAGAAAGCCCCATCATCACAAAATGTGTCGGCGGAACCTCGTAACGATCATTTTTTTCGAAACCAAATAACGAATAAAAGGGCATAGCAACTGAGGTGACAAGTAAAAACATAATGCCAATAGAAGCAAGGCTCAGTAAAAACTTTTTGTAGTTTTTAGCAAGCCAAACGTGAATAAGTAGAGCAGGAAGTAAAATGATCAAATTTGGTTTAGCTTGATAGCCTATGGCAAATAACAAGCCGATCACAAGTAGCAACCACCAGCTTCCCTTCTTCAGATACCGATAGTAGACTAAGATAATAAGCGAAACAAATGGCAAAGCAATCGTATCCGTATAAAAATAAAGCGTATAAGTAAAAAGTGAAACACAGGTTAGTACCACAAGTAAGAATAAGTTAGCCATTCGAATTCCCAGTGAATCTTTTACTACATAGACCAAGGAAAAAATGGTAACGAGCATAGATAACATAACCCAAAGATTATCAAGCAAATAGAAATTCTCAATCCCAATATGCGAGCCAAAATTATAAATTCCATAGCGCAAGATTGTAACAAAAATATTATTTAAGTAGGTTTGGAAATATGTATAATCTTGAAAATGTCCGCCATTTGCGAGCATTGTAAGCACCTGCTGCTTTACAACAAAACTATCCACGTACATATTCATCTTCATTGTAAGTGCTAAAAACAGCTGGAAGACGATAACAACCGTGACTAATGCAATAAAAATCAATCTATTTGCCTTTTGGTTTAACAATGTAAACCCTTTGAAAATGGCAATAAACAAAAAAATAGCCGCTAAAGCAAAGAGAAACAAGTTAAAAGAATTGCCAATAACCTCCATAAACGGATAAGCAATACTTAGATAGGCTAAATAGGCAATAACTATTACGAAAGCAGATGTAAAACTATAGCCAATTACTCTTCTAAACATTTTTTTGATACATCCTTCCTTACTAATTACAAATAATACTTTTCTTCTTTTTTATGTATAAAAAATTCATCCGATAAATAAAAAGCAGTGAAAATCTGCAACAACTCTATTTATTCTAGCAAAAACTACTCTTTTTGGAAAGTGAACTCATAAAAAAACAGCCGTTTCCTCTCAGAAACAGCTGTTTTTGCGAATAAGTCATCAAAACAAACTTATTTTTTCAAGTTGTAGAAGGCTTTAAGACCGCGGTACTGAGCAAGGTCTTGAAGATTGTCTTCGATGCGAAGCAATTGGTTATATTTAGCAACACGGTCAGTACGAACTGGCGCACCAGTTTTGATTTGACCAGCGTTTGTAGCAACTGCGATATCAGCAATTGTAGAATCTTCTGTTTCACCAGAACGATGAGAAACAACTGCAGTATAGCCAGCTTCTTTAGCCATTTCAATAGCATCTAGAGTTTCAGTAAGCGTACCGATTTGGTTAACTTTGATAAGGATTGAGTTAGCGATACCTTCTTCAATACCTCTTTCAAGTTTTTCAGTATTAGTAACGAACAAGTCATCACCAACAAGTTGAACTTTTTTACCAATACGTTCAGTAAGAAGTTTGAAACCTTTCCAGTCGTTTTCATCCAATCCATCTTCGATTGAGATGATAGGGTATTTATTGATCATTTCTTCGTACCAAGCAACCATTTCTTCAGAAGTACGAGTTACGCCTTCCCCTTTAAGTTCATAGTTACCAGAATCACGGTTATAGAATTCAGAGCTTGCAGCATCCATTGCAATCTTAACTTGTTCACCTGGTTTATAACCAGCAGCTTCAATAGCTTCGATGATAGCTTCGATCGCTTCTTCATTCGATTCAAGGTTAGGAGCAAATCCACCTTCATCACCAACACCAGTGTTAAGACCTTTATTTTTAAGAACACCTTTAAGCGCATGAACAATTTCAGCACCCATACGAAGTGCTTCTTTAAAGTTAGGAGCACCTACAGGCATAACCATAAATTCTTGAATATCAACATTATTATCAGCATGTTCTCCACCATTTAAGATATTCATCATAGGAACAGGAAGAACTTTTGCATTTGTACCGCCGATATATTCATAAAGATGAACACCAAGTTCATCAGCAGCAGCACGAGCAGCAGCAAGAGAAACACCAAGAATAGCATTCGCACCTAATTTACCTTTATTAGGAGTACCATCAAGAGTAATCATAGCCTTATCAATACCAATTTGATCCGTCACATCAAAACCGATAATTTTTTCAGCAATAATATCGTTAACATTTTCGACAGCTTTCAAGACACCTTTACCAAGGTAGCGAGATTTGTCGCCGTCACGAAGTTCAACAGCTTCGTATTCACCAGTAGAAGCACCACTAGGAACAAGAGCGCGACCAAACGCACCAGCTTCTGTATAAACTTCAACTTCGATAGTAGGGTTACCACGGGAATCAAGGACCTCACGTGCGTAAACTTCAGTAATAATGGACATTTAAATTCTCTCCTTTGTTGGGGCTCTTATGAGCAAAGCGAATTAGAGCCCCAATATGCATGCGAGCAAAGCGAGCATGTAATCCTCAAAAGGCTCTTATGAGCAAGGAACTAAGACAACGGCCGGAGCTCCAATCCTCAAAAGGCTCTTATGAGCAACGAGCCAAGACAACAATCCGAGCTCTAATCCTCAAAAGGCTCTTATGAGCAAGGAACTAAGACAACAGCCTGAGCTCCAATCCTTAAAAGGTTCTCACGAACAGCTGACCATAAAAGGCTAGCATCCAAACCCTCAAAAAACCATACAAGCAAAATTCAACATACATATTGGGAAACCGCAAAACTCATCCCCACAATTTAATTACATTTTTATTGTAGCTTTGTTTACTAAAAAACAAAAGTAAAAACTATGTTTATTTTTCAATCAAGCTTTCACCAGTCATTTCAGCAGGTTTTTTAACACCTAAAAGGTCAAGCATAGTTGGTGCAACATCCGCAAGACGACCATCCGTACGCAAAGTAGCACCTTTTTTCGTTACAATAACAGGAACAGGGACCGTAGTATGAGCCGTATGTGGTTTACCTTCCGGTGTCACCATTGTTTCCGAGTTACCATGATCGGCGAAAATCACAGCCGAACCGCCTTTTTCAAGAATCAAGTCAACGACACGTCCAAGATTTTCATCTACCGCTTCAATCGCTTTGATTGTCGGTTCAAGCATCCCAGAGTGTCCAACCATATCGGGGTTGGCAAAATTCAAGATAATCGCATCATGTTTATCATTTTGAATATCGGCAACAAGTGCATCCGTAACTTCATACGCACTCATTTCAGGTTGTAAATCATAAGTTTCCACTTTTGGCGAATTGATCAAAATTCGATTTTCACCTGGGAATTCTTCATTACGACCACCATTCATAAAGAAGGTAACATGCGGATATTTTTCAGTTTCAGCGATACGAAGTTGCGATAGCCCTTCATTCGATAAAACTTCCCCGATTACATTTTTCATTTCAATCGGTTCAAATGCAACCTCAGCATCCACACTTGGATTATAAAGCGTCATCGTCACAAATTTAACATTTTTCGGATGTTTCGCGCCACGGTCGAAATGTTCCCATTCCTTATCCGTAAACGCGTTAGAAAGCTGAATCGCACGGTCAGGACGGAAGTTGAAGAAAATAACAGCATCGTTGTCTTTAACAGTAGCAACTGGTCTGCCGTCTTTTTCAATAATTGCAGGAACCACAAATTCATCATTCTTCCCATTTTCATAAGAAGTTTCAACTAATTTGACTGGATCTACAAACTTTTCGCCTTCCCCATAAACAATGGCTTTGTATGCTTTTTCAACACGTTCCCAACGTTTATCACGATCCATCGCATAAAAACGTCCAGAAACAGTAGCAATTTGACCATAACCAAGTTTATCGATTTCCGCTTGAAGTTGTTCTAAATACTCAATTGCTGATTGTGGCGCCACGTCGCGACCATCAAGAAACGCATGAATATAAGTGTTTTTGACACCTTTTTCTTTTGCAGTTTCAAGTAAAGCTGTTAAATGATTGATATGGCTATGCACACCACCATCAGATAAAAGACCAAACAAATGTAAATCAGAATTGTTTTCTTTTGTGTGGCTAAATGCGTTATTAAGAGCTTTATTCTCTTGGAATTCGCCTTCTTCGATTGCTTTATCGATTCTAGTTAAACTTTGATAAACAATGCGTCCAGCTCCGATATTAGTGTGTCCTACTTCCGAGTTCCCCATTTGACCATCTGGAAGACCAACGTCAAGTCCAGAAGCTTTTAGCGTACTATGCGGAAATTCAGCCCAATATTTATCGAAATTTGGTTTTTTTGCTTGTGCAACAGCATTACCAACTGTTTCATCTCGTTTACCAAATCCATCCAAAATAATAATTGCTACAGGAGATTTACTCATTTATTTTACTGCCTCCAATAATGCCAAGAACGATTTAGGTTCTAAGCTTGCGCCTCCTACAAGAGCTCCATCGATATCCGATTCAGCCATGTATTCTGCAATATTTTCAGGTTTAACACTGCCGCCGTATTGAATACGAACTGCTTCCGCTGCTTTTTCAGAAACAGCTTCCGCAACAGTTTTACGAATCACAGCACAAGTTTCATTTGCATCTTTGCTTGTTGAAGATTTACCTGTTCCAATTGCCCAGATTGGTTCATAAGCAATAATGGATTTAGATACTTGCTCTTCAGTCAAGCCTTTAAGTGAAGCTTTAATTTGACCACTTACCCAGTCGTTTGTTTGTCCAGCTTCTCTTTGCTCTAAAGTTTCGCCGCAGCAAATGATTGGTAACATGCCATGTTTTAAAATAGCATGTGCTTTTTTATTGATGTCTTCGTCTGTTTCATGGAAATACTCACGACGTTCAGAGTGGCCGATTACAACATAAGAAACACCAAGATCGGCAAGAGCAAATGGACTTGTTTCTCCGGTGAATGCACCTTCATCTTCGAAGTAACAATTTTGCGCTGAAATTTGCAAATTTGTACCTTCAGTAAGACGAGTTAAGTCACGTAAGAAAAGTGCTGGAGAAGCAATTACAGAGTCTACAGCTTCTCTTCCAGGAACTTTACCTTTTACTTCTTCAACAAATTCAGCTGCTTTTGCGGCCGTTTTGTTCATCTTCCAGTTTCCTGCAATAATTGGTTTACGCATGAAAAACATCCTTTCGCACTTTATTTTTATTATTTATCACTAATGGCTGAAACGCCAGGAAGTTCTTTTCCTTCTAAGTACTCTAGTGAAGCTCCGCCACCAGTTGAGATATGCGTGAATTTATCCGCATAACCAAGTTGCATTGCTGCTGCTGCAGAGTCGCCACCACCGATGATTGTTGTCGCATCTTTCAAGTTTGCAATCGCTTCGCAAACACCAATTGTTCCCTTCGCGAAATTGCTCATTTCAAATACGCCCATTGGTCCGTTCCAAACAACAGTTTTCGCACCTTGAAGCTCTTTTGTGAAGAGTTCAATAGTTTTCTCGCCAATATCAAGACCTTCTTCATCAGCAGGAATTTCATCTGATGCAACAGTATGGAAAGGCACGTCATTACTGAATTCTTTTGCAACAACTGTATCAATTGGAAGCACTAGCTTGTCGCCAGCTTTTTCCATTAGGCTTTTTGCAAGATCCACTTTATCTTCTTCAAGAAGTGAAATCCCAACTTCATAGCCTTTTGCTTTCATGAAAGTATAAGCCATACCGCCACCAATTAGTAACTTATCGGCAACTTTTAGCAAGTTTTCAATAACACCGATTTTATCAGAAACTTTTGCACCACCAAGAATGGCAACAAATGGACGATCTGGGTTTTCAACAACGCCACCAATAAATTTGATTTCTTTTTCCATTAAGAAACCAGCTGCTGTGTCAAGATGAGAAGCAATCCCAACATTGGATGCGTGAGCACGATGAGCCGTACCAAAAGCATCGTTTACAAATACGTCCCCAAGGCTAGCCCAGTATTTACCAAGTTCTGGATCATTTCCACTTTCTTTTTTACCATCAATATCTTCAAAACGTGTATTTTCAAATAGAAGGACGTCGCCGTCTTTCATTTCATTGATTGCATTTTCAAGTTCTGGACCACGAGTCACAGGAACAAATTTCACTGCTTTGCCTAGTAATTCGCTTAAACGTTCAGCAACTGGGCGAAGAGTTTTGTCTTTTTTATCTTCTTCGGTTTTCACTTTTCCAAGGTGGGAAAATAGAATTGCTTTCCCATGATTTTCAATAATGTACTTGATCGTTGGAAGGGCAGCAACAATACGGTTATCGTTTGTAATTTTGCCATCTTGCATCGGAACATTAAAGTCAACGCGGACAAGAACTTTTTTGTCATTCAAGTCTAAATCAGTGATTACTTTTTTAGCCATTTCACATTTCCTCCATTACTTAAAAGATTTTTAAGTCGTTTTAACAAACAAGCGGAAACAAACTTCTTTGTCTCCGCTTATTCGGTTAAAACTATTTAGTTCCTACTTAAATTATTTAGCAATTTTAGCGAAGTATTCAAGTGTACGAACTAGTTGAGCAGTGTAGCTCATTTCGTTATCGTACCAAGAAACTGTTTTAACAAGTTGTTTGTCGCCAACAGTCATTACTTTTGTTTGAGTTTCGTCAAATAGTGAACCGTAAGTCATACCTTTAATGTCAGAAGAAACGATTTGATCAGCTGTGTAACCAAATGTATCAGGATCGCTTGCATCTTTCATTGCTTTGTTTACATCTTCAACAGAAACTGTTTTGTCAAGAACTGTTACAAGTTCAGTTAATGAACCAGTTGGAACTGGAACACGTTGAGCAGCTCCATCCAATTTACCTTTAAGGCTTGGAAGTACTTCACCAATTGCTTTAGCAGCACCAGTGGAGTTAGGAACAATGTTTTCAGCTGCTGCACGAGCACGACGGAAGTCACCTTTAGGGTGTGGACCATCAAGAGTCATTTGGTCACCAGTGTATGCGTGGATTGTAGTCATAAGACCTTCAACGATACCAAATTTTTCATCTAGAGCTTTAGCCATTGGAGCTAAGCAGTTTGTTGTACAACTTGCACCTGAAATAACTGTTTCAGTTCCGTCAAGTGTTTCATGGTTAACATTGTAAACGATTGTTTTCATGTTACCAGTTGCAGGTGCAGAGATAACAACTTTTTTAGCACCAGCTTTAAGGTGAAGTTCAGCTTTTTCTTGAGTTGTGAAGAAACCAGTACATTCAAGAACGATTTCAACACCTAGATCGCCCCAAGGAAGTTCTTCTGGGTTACGGTTAGCAAGAACTTTTACTTCTTTACCATTTACTTTGAAGAAACCATCATGTACTTCAACATCGCCATCGAATCTACCTTGCGTTGTATCATATTTTAAAAGATGAGCTAACATTTTAGCATCTGTTAAATCATTGATCGCGACTACTTCGATTCCTTCTACTTCTTGGATACGACGAAATGCTAAACGTCCAATACGTCCAAAACCATTAATACCAACTTTAACTGTCATAAGTCATTTTCCTCCTTAGAAAAATAAGTGAAATTTTTTATTTCAAAAGGGTATTACTCCCTTTTAAAAGCATATTTGCTGCTCCTTCATCAGTCACGAGAATCGTGTTTTTCGGAGCGCTCTTCATGTAGGATTTGATTGCTTTAGCCTTTGATGAGCCACCAGCAATCGCAATGATGTGTGGAATCTTTGCTAAATCTTCAAACTGCAAGCCGAAAGTTGATACTTTATGAACAACTTCCCCTTGTTCATTGAAGTAATAACCGAAAGCTTCACCCACTGCTTTTCGCTCAGTGATTTTCTGGATCACTTCTTCACTAGTATGGCGTCTTTTCGCCATCGTAAGCGCATCGCCCACTCCATGAACGATTGCATTAGCAGATTGTACAAGGCGTAAACCTTCTTGAATCGCAGGTTCTTTTAAAAGAGAACGGTAGGCTTCTTCACCGAGTTGTTCTGGGACATAAAGCACCCCATGTTTCGTTCCTGTTTTTGTTGCTATTCGGTCGCAAATCGTATTGGCTTGATTATCCAAATCCTCTCCGATTCCGCCCCGTCCAGGAACAAACAGTAATTCTCGCCCTTTGGCAAAATCACTTGGCATCGTATCGGCAAAAGCAGCCATTGTAGAGCCGCCCATAATCGCGATGATGTTTCGCTTTTTAGTTAGCGCCAAATCAAGTTGTTTGACGGCAACTCGTCCCATTTCTTCACGAACCCAAGGTGTAACATCGCTGTCACCTTGAACGACTAAACACTTTTGAATGTTTAGGACTTCTGAAAGCTGATTTTCGATTGAATGTAACCCCGAGAGCTGATTCATCGCGCTTTCTAAATCGCGAAAAACAACAAGCCCTTCCTCGGTGACTGTCATTCCGGATGACCTGATATCGATCAATCCTTGTGTTTTCAAAAACTCAACTTCGCCGCGAAGAACTCGCTCGCTCATGCCAAGCATTCCAGCTAACGTCCGTCTACCAACAGGTTCTGCAAAATAAATGGAGCGCAAAATCTGATAGCGTTTTTGCATAACGGCCAGCACATCGGGTAATAATTTTTTTTGGATGCTTATTAAATCTGACATAGTTATTACTCCTCGTCGATCTGGACAATCATAGACCCACATAGCCACGAAACGTCCCATCAGAATTAAAAAAAGTAGCGGTAAAGGTTATCACAATTCAAAATATGGATCGGATTATTTAAATGAGACTCCCCATTTGAAACCTTTTTTCGCTTTGTTTGTAGCCTTATAAAGTTATTCATTCTCTTTCATTACCCTACGAAAACATTGTAACAGGCAGGAGCAAATACTTCAAGTAATAAGTAGGGAATTTATATAAAAACAATAGAAAATTTACAATCTCTTTATACCTCATCTTGTTCAGAGTATCTTAATTTCTTTTTAAAAGTTTTTCATTTGAATTCCCGGTTCAATAAAAGGACAAAAAAAGCCCCTAAAAGAGACTTTTAATGACTAATTTAATCAAACCGCTTACGTTTAGATGAAGAAGGGATGGAAAGCTCTAATCGATATTTAGCCACTGCCCTTCTAGAAATTTCGATATTCTTTCCTTCTAATAGTTCAACGATTTTTTGATCAGATAACGGCTTTTTCTTGTCTTCTTGTTCAATGTACTCATTAATCCATTCTTTAATGCTCGTGCTAGAAACACCACCAGCATCTTCTGAATCATCATTTTTCTTTGGTAAAGCCGAGGAAAAGAAAGATTTTAATTCAAAAACTCCATTTGCTGTTTCAAGATATTTTCCATTTACAGCACGCGAAACGGTTGATTCATGCACACCTATTTCTTCAGCAATTTCTTTTAAGGTGAGCGGAATAAGTGGTTTTTGGGAATCTGTAAAATGGTCTTGTTGATGTCGAACAATCGCTTTCCCGACTCGTTCAAGCGTATCCTCGCGCTGTTCCATCCCTTTTTTCAGCCAATCATATTCCCCTGTTTTTTGTTTTAGAAACTCGGATACTTCTTTTTCTTTGTTATCGTTCAATTGTTTATAGTATTGTTCCTGGAATCGAATTTGCGGCAAGAAGTTTTTTGCTATAGAAACGATCAATTCTCTACCTTCTTGTTGCAAAATCAAATCCGGAACTACATACTGAACCGTTTCTGTTTCAAATTCGGACCCTGGCTTTGGCTGCAATGTCCGCACATAATCTGCAACTTCTTGAATGTCTGACAACTCCACATCAAAGGCTTTCGCAATATTTTTCCATTTTTTATTTGCAAAATCCTCAAAATACTCATTAAGCAGATCATACGCAATATAGGGTGCATCACTTGATCTATCAATTTGCAGCAAAATACATTCCTGCAAATTCCGCGCAGCTACACCGGCTGGTTCTAGACTTTGAAGCACTTGAAGTACTTGAAAAATCTCTGTTTCTTCTCGCTTTAAATTATGAGCAATCGTTTTCAAGTCAATCGTCAAATAACCCGACGGCGATAAACTTTCAATTAAATAGAGAGCTATTTTCTTTTCAGTTTGTGATAAGTCAAGAAGCATGATCTGGTCTTGTAAGTGTTCTGAAAGTGTTTCAGAGCGGCTCACTACTTGTTCAAGAAAATCATTCCCCGCTTGTGCTGTATTTTTACGTTTTTTATAAGAATAATCGGTTGCAATATCTGCGCCCGACGTTACTTCAATTAAAGGATTTTCAAGCGCTTTTTCTTCTAAAAACGCGGTAAGGTCTGCGGCAGTGAATTGAAGCATTGCAATCGACTGCGACAATTGCTGTGTCATTGCCAGTTTCATCGTTTGCTTTTGCGCCTGTTTTTGGACAAAACTCGATTCAAGCCTCACAAAATATCCCTCCCGTGTTCAAATTCCCCTTAGCGGCAAATTACAAATTTACCTTTGCTCCATTATATCACCCTCACTTCTTTTTTGTAATGCTTTTTTGAAACGAAAGGATTTTTCTTCTTCCATTATAAAAGACCCTCTTTCTGCTTAGAGGGTCTTGTTATTTAGCGTGGTAAGTGGTTTATTGAGAGTTCATAATCAATTTTCTATTAGCAACAGCATACGATGTAAATTAACTTGCATACTCCCTTCCCACTAGACAATTTATTCGGACATCACTTTTCTTTGCGGAGCTTCCTCATTATCTCTTCTTCTCTTTGAAGATTTAGCACGAACTCCTATTATTTGGTTGAGCATATCCCAAAGTGTAGATCGATTATTTTCGGAACAATAAGTGAAAAACTCACGATGAATTTGTTGGTGATCTACTTTACTTTCAAAATTGCGTTGCGCTAAGCTTTCTAGCGCCATCAAAACTTCATTCTGATCAAAAGCAACATCTCCAATAAAGATACTTTGAAAATCAATATAATCCCTTTTATAATGCGTTGCGAAGAAATCACTCTGATCAAATTGTGTGAAAATAACGGGCTTCTTCATATATAAAAAGTCAAAAAACACACTCGAATAATCTGTAATCAACAAATCACTTTGCTTCAACAATTTTTGTATAGGTTCTTTTTGGACAAATTGAATTTGTTCATTCCTATCAAAGCATTCCAAAAAACCTTGAAATTCATAATGTAAATAAAATTTGCATTGAAGTTGATGTTGTTTTAAAAAGCGTAGGAATTTCGGATCATTAATTAATGTGTTGAAAAACCGAAAATACGCAGATTGTTTAAAAGTATTCATTGTAGATGCAGTTTCTTCAGAATGCTGAAGGTAAGATTTCCCAGCTAAGCCTACTCGCCATGTTGGCATAATAAGAATAGTTTTCTTCTCATCCTTCTTGATGTTTGGTTCCAGAAGTTTATCAAAGCGAGATAAGCCCGCAGCTAGTAAATCCGATTCTTGGTAGTTTCCTTTACGCATAAAGCGTTCCTTTTCATAATGATTTGAAATTAGTACTTTTGCATAATTTGTCTTATATTTTGAAAGCGGGTAGTAAACATCATTGTACGTAATCCCATGCTGAATGAAAATCCTTTGATAATTTATCAGATCGCCAAAAATATTATAGTAGGCTTCTTTTGTATAGTTAGTTGGTTTCATATAAGCATCAATATCATAAGCGTTAACAAGTTGACAGGCATTTAACAAATATAAATAATGCTTAATGGAATCCTTTTTGATAACTTTTCCATAAAGTGCCGCTTGCTCATAACCAGGGCTACCTGCTTGCCCAATATAATAATGGTGCTTATCTTGAGAAGCCACATATTTAAAAAAGTGCGCTGCATTATCTTGAAACGTATCTCCCCGTTCCCCAATAAGCACAATGTTTTTTCGAAAGAAAAAATATGGCTTAGTCAACCAATAGGCTAGGCGCAGTTTTCCACCAACTCGCAGCTTCCTTCCTTTGAAAATTTTGTTAAATTGATATTTAAAGGAATCCCGTACTGTTGTCGCATATATAAGTAACTGCTTATGCTCTTTTTCCCAAACTAAACGAAAACTCCCTTTTGCAGCTGGATAAACCCCTTGAAATTTTCCAATCATGCCTGAAAAACGCAGGGGTAACGTGACAGTTTCCGAAGTACTCTCATCTTTTAATCGATAAGATAATGATGAAATGTTATTTTTATTCAACTTCATAAGAATTTCATGAGGTAGATCAAAAAACACACCTAGTACAGCTTCCTTTCCAACAGTGTGCAAACTATCATAACGAGGAAAGGTTTTTGCTTCAATTAAAACTTCTTTCTCATCAATTTTCAGTACCAGGTCCAGCTGATTTTTCAATTTATCAAAATGTACATGTGGTAAAACGATCTCTCCAATGAGGCGAAGAGCAGTGTCTTTATTTTCAATAAAATCAATCCAAATAGAGAAAGGATTGCTTTCTAGCTTTGCAGTTACTCTCGTTCTTCTTATTGGAATCATAATTTTCTGGTTTTTCACACGTAGAAACTCTGTTGTAAAGTATCCAGCCTTAAAAGTTTCCCAATCTTCTTCATAAAGGCTATAATATAGCCATTTATTCTTGGTTGTAATGAATGATGAGATAAGAGGAAAAGGAACCTGTTGATACAGAGTGGTCAAGCGATCAAATAATTCTTTTTTTTGCTTTTCCGTGAACTGACTAAAGTTTCTTTCAAAAGCAATTAAAAAGCCATTATATGTTCTTGCGACAAATTGACAAATTTCTTCTTTCATTTTAGGTGTCGCTACTTGAATTTCTAATAAATGCTCATTTACAGTTAAATGATCCAAGAAATTTTGCGGGTTAAGAAATAATTGATCCATGATTGAAGAGGACTCCTCTCTTTTTCTATATCTGTAAACCACCTTATCTATAAGCCCAATTTTCTTGGCCTTTAACATTAAAGGAATAATTGCAAAAGCATCTTCAAAAGTCATCCCCTCAGGAAAAGAAAACTGCTGATTTTTTAGCCACTCCGTTCGAAATAATTTATTACATGGGGAAGGACAATGAATAGCTTTCATACCGTTTGTTTCAAGATCAAGGATATAGTCTCCAGAACCAAATAGACTTTTCCACACATAATTTGGGGTTTGAGCCGGAAACATCTCAATATCCCCCATTACAATGTTCAAGGAATGTTTATTGATAAAGTTCAACATTTTGAAACATGTGTAAGGATATAGTTGATCATCAGAATCCACAAACATAAGAAATGGGGTCACTGTTAGTTGAATTCCCATGTTCCGAGCAGCGGCAACTCCTTTTCCTTTGTTTTTATAAACATGGATATTCGGATAACTCTTGCTCGCCTTTACACAAATATCGTAACTTTTATCTTCAGAATGATCATCAATTAAAATAATCTCTAGGTTCTCATAAATTGACTGGTTAGCTAAAGATTCAATACAAGAGGAAATGTATTTTTCAACATTATACACAGGGACAATTATCGTGATTTCCTTCTCCACATTTTTCTCTCCTTTTTGTTTTTCTCAGTTGTTAAAAAATTATTCACAAACCATCTGACATCCACATACATCCAAAGCATTTTGTTTTTAAGCTAAAGATATTTTCTAAACCGATTTGTTGCAAAAACCTTAGATTTACGAAAAATAAATTTAGCAGTAGTCTATATTCCCTACTTTTCCAATTCTATCTAACCTTCTTTCTCCCAACTTCCATACTCATTTTAGCAACAACCACTTTTTTTCATCTGTGACTTTGTTTCATTTACAAACTATTTTCAAGGCATTTTTTTGTCAATATACAGCTTTTGAAAATTTAGAGCATACAAAAAAGAAGTAGGAGCTTAGAAATTTCATTTCTTTATTCCTACTTCCTTATCTTCTTAAGGTTAAAGTACCTACTTTATTCTTTAGCGCGGTAAATGGTTCATAAAATTTTGGTAAGCAAATCCTTCAACTTCTTGCTTGCCAAAATGATGTTCCAAAACAGCAATGAAATCTTGAAAATCCGAAGCATTTTCAAGGCCTTTTACATGTGATGGAATTCCATCAAAATCTGATCCAAATCCAATATTTTGAATCCCACCAAGTTCTGCGATATGTTCAATATGCCGTACCACATCTTCCATATCCGCCGTGCCACTTTCCGTTGTGAAAAGTGGATGGAAAATCACATGAATCATAGCATCTTTTTCAATCATTGCTTTAATTTGGTCATCATTTAAATTACGTTTATGCGAACAAATTGCTTTTGCACTTGAATGACTAGCGATTGGAAATTCAGAAATATCCATGACATCCCAAAAACTCTTCTCACTTAAATGGGAAACATCTGTAAAAGCTCGGTGCGCATTTAAACGTTTTACAATTTCTTTTCCAAAGCGAGTTAATCCTGCACCGCGTGTCTCTTCAATCCCATCTGCTGCAAGATTGGCATTATTCCACGTTAAGCCTACTGACAGAACGCCGCCATTTAGCAGTTGCTCCAACCGTTCAATATCTTGCCCAATTGGTTCAACTCCTTCAAGAGTCAAAGCAGCTGCAATTTTCCCTTCTGGAAGTGTTTCTAAATCCTTCCATTTTTTAAGTGGCTTGATGACACCATTTCGATGCAATACATGTTGCTTAAAAATATTGCTTTGTTCCACCGCTTTTTTCCATTTCTGCTCAACCGGAACCTCTGGATCTAAGAAAATGGCAAAACTTTGCAGAAGCATTTCCCCTTCCATCATCCGCTCAAAATTCACATCAAGTTCTGGAGAATCTTGAAATGTAATTCGTCCTTTAGCTTGTTGCAACTTATAAAGCACATCGCAGTGCATATCCACAATTTTCACTTGTTATTTCCTCCTTCAAACAGCGATTTCCCTTCAAGTCCCAACAATTTATTTAATGTTGCTCGGTGCCATTTCCTTCCAAAAACGTGCTTACTGACCAAATATGTCCCAGCTTCAAGCGACTGTTCTTCTGTGAGCGCTTGAATTTTCAGCTGATAAACAAGGTTTTTCTTGCCAATTTCCACCTTGTGTAGCTTTTCTTTGGCTAAGTAATGCATTTCTGCTTCTCCCATTTTAAACTGGAAAGTAAACATACCCACATCCGTAAATGCAAGAACGAGCGTATGTCGCGTTCGCATAGTTGGCCCTGCATAAAGTAAATCGATGTCGTTCACTACAAGCTCATTTTCCCTAGCAAAGTCATAAATTTCTTTTTCAAGTCGTTCTTTTAAGCCCAAATCTTACCACCTTTTTCTCGTTCACACATATTTAACACTTTTCTTCAAAAATAGTTTTTTAAACCTGAATATCCAAATAAGAATAAGCTCGAACATCAAAACGGTTACGGCTGCGCGAAAACTCAATCGGCCTACCATCTTTTTGATAAATAACTTGTTTAATTTCAAGAATTGGGTCATGTTCTCCGCAATTTAAATATTTCTCGTCATACGCAGAACTTTTATCTGCAGAAATCGTTCGGTAAGCGCCCGCAAATTTAATTCCTAGTTCTTTTTTCAAATAAGAATAGATCGAGTGGCAAATGTGATTTTTTGTAAGCCCGGGAACCAGATCTACTGGCATATAAGTATGCTCTAAAATGAATGGTTCTCCGTCCAAAATCCGGAGCCTGAGAATATTGTAAACCGGTTGACTGTCACTTACCATTAGCCTTTCTTGGATTACTTCATCCGGGAATTCCACGGTAAACTGAATGGGTTCACTCACAAGATTATGGCTCGTGTTTTCAAAATCATTACTAAGACCCTGGTAATCTTTTAAATAAGATAGATTTTTGTCTTTAAGAAACGGATGATTTAAAATTTTAGTTCCCGATCCGCGCTGTGAATACACCAAACCTTCCATCGTCAAAATATTGATCGCTTTTTTGATCGTCATTCTGCTCACACCAAACTCATCCACTAAATCAACTTGGTTTGGCATGAAACTATCAGCTGGATATTCGCCGTTTTGGATGCGTTCTCGTAATATATTCGCGATTTCTTCATATTTTGGCACCTTCTTCACCTCCATTTGAGTATAACTGAATCCGCCAATTTCCTCAATCTAAAATAGTAAAGAAAATCGCTTCTCTCCTGATTCAGCCTTACTTTTTTGTAACAATGAAAACTTCATGAACCATTTACACGAAGTTAACACATTCTTCAATAAAGCCTAAAACTCACCTACTATACTAAAAAACAAGGAGGGATTACATATGAAAAAATGGGTGAAAGTAACAGGAATTGCAGTTGTTGGAACCAGCTTACTACTCACAGGCTGCCAGTCAGATAAAAAAGCGAGAACAAGCGAAAAAACCATAACCTCAGCGCAGATGATAGCTGGCGAACAAATCAAACTAGATGGCGCCGTTAATGTCCGCGACTTAGGAGGCTACAAAACCACTGATGGCAAGAGGATCAAATCGCATAGACTAATTCGTTCAGCAGAACTTTACAAGTTAACCGGGGAAGACATTCGCAAATTAAAAGGCACTTATCGACTGCATCAAATTGTAGATTTCCGGACAAATAGTGAGTTGAAAGAAAAGCCTGATCCACCTATCCAAGGAGTTCGCTATACACATGACTCGATTATGAAAGACAATGGCGCTTCAACAAGCATGGCTGATTTAACAGCTAGCTTATCAAAAATGAACAATCCTGAAACCTTTTTAATTCAAGCTAATCAAAGTTTTGTAACGGATGAACATGCTCGACAGGCCTATAAAGAGTTTTTCAATATCTTGCTTAAAAACGATAAAGGCGCCGTTTTATGGCATTGCACGGCCGGAAAAGATAGAGCCGGATTTGGAACCGCACTCGTTCTTTCAGCGCTTGGGGTTCCCGAGAAAACGATTATGAAAGATTATTTACTTTCCAATAAGTATCGTGCTGCTGAAAACAAAGCAGCGATCGAGGAAATTTCCAAGCAAACCGATGATCCCAAAGTGATTAACGGAATGAAAGCTATCATGGATGTGCGCGAAAACTATTTAAATGCTGCCTTCACGGAAATCAATGAGCAGTATGGCTCAATGGAACGCTTCCTAAAGAATGGACTCGGTCTCACGAATGCTGACCTCATAAAATTGAAAAGTAAATATTTGAGCTAAAAAAGAAAACAAGACAGTTAAACCTCGCTTTCAGGTTCTTGCCTTGTTTTTATTTTTAAATCGGGTTTTCTTTTTGACGATCAAGTGCACGCAAGAACGGATACCAAATGAGTGCGACGATGAAAAAGTCGACAACTTGAAGAGCTCCGCCAAGCCAAGAGTTTGTTGCAAGTACACCACTTGCGACGATCGGCACTGTCCACGGAACAGACACTCCCGTAGGCGGTGGTACAATTCCTGCAGCCATGACAAGATAATTAAGAGTAGTCACAACAAGCGGTGCGAGCACCCACGGGATAAGAATCGTCGCATTAAGTACAATCGGCAAGCCAAAAATAACTGGTTCATTGACGTTAAAAATACCGGGAGCAAGTGCGAGTCGACCAATATCCTTGTACTGCTTTTTCTTAAGAACAAAAGCGAGTAATACAACTACGGCAAGAGTCATACCTGAACCACCCAAACCGACAGTAAAAGTCTCCATAAATGGTTTTGTAATGATATGCGGAAGCTCTCGTCCGTGTTGATAAGCTTCTAAATTATCAAGCATCAATGTATTCCAAATCGGGTCCATGACCGAGTTAACAATAATTTGACCATGCAATCCGAAAAACCATAAGAATTGAACCAAAAACAATGCCAATAAAGTTGCTGGTAAACTGCTTCCAAGACCGGTTAATGGTTTTTGGATGATTTCATACACAACATCATGCAAGTTCGCATGGAAGATACCCGTCATGACTGCATTAATAATGAGAAAAACAGACAAAGTCAAAACAGCTGGAATCAGCGCAGAAAATGACTTCATAACAGCCGGCGGCACTCCTTCTGGCATTTTGATTTGCCATCCTCGCTTAGTTACCCGACAATAAATTTCAGCCGCAAGAAACGCTGCAATCATGCCGATAAACATTCCTTTCGCGCCGAGCCGATCGAGGGCAAGAACCCCGGAGACTTCCTCCCCACCTGCCGCAGTAGCTACAAAAGGTGTCAAGATTAAAAAACTGGCAAATGAAACTGCCCCACCAAAAATCCCCTCTACATCATAAGATTTAGATAAATAATAGCCAATACCAAATGTCACAAAAAGCGTCATAATACTCATTGTTGCATTTTGTCCATTTCCCAAAAGCTCCGTTAACATCGTCTTTGTGCTATCACTTAGAAATGGCAAATTTGTAATGACAACAACAATAGAACCAAACATTGTGAGCGGAAACGCCAACATGAAAGCATCCCGAAGCACTGATAAATAACGATTTTTCCCGAGTGCATTCGCAAGTGGCAATATCTTCTCCGACAACTTATCCATAAATCCATTCATACCTTCACCCCATTTTTTGAAATCGATTACATTTAAAATGTATCATCATTATTTTTAAATGTCCAGTCATTTAGTAAAAAGGATTGATTTTTAGTAAAAAGGTCGTTATGATAAGTAGTAAGAAGAGCATTAAATAAAAAAGAAGTGACTTTTCACTTCTAGCGGAAGGAAGAACAGACATGTTAGGTGCAATTGAAGCAGGAGGAACAAAAATAGTTTGTGCAGTAGCTTCGAAAAACTCCATCACACAAATTGTGGAACGCATTAGCATCCCAACAGGTACGCCACAAGAAACCTTACCTAAGATCATTGCTTTTTTTAAAAACTACGAAGTCGAAGCTATTGGAATAGGGTCATTTGGACCAATAGATGTTGATCCAAATTCTCCTACATATGGATTCATTACCAATACACCAAAGCTTGCTTGGAAAAACTTTGATTTTCTTGGCACGATGAAACAAACATTTGATGTTCCTTATTTTTGGACAACAGATGTCAATGCAGCCGCTTTTGGTGAATTAAAATACGGCGCGGCTACTGGAAATGAAAATTGTATCTACATAACCGTTGGAACAGGAATTGGCGGTGGCGTTGTTTTAAATGGGAAAGTAATAGAAGGGAAAGGGCATCCTGAAATTGGACACATCTATATTAATCAATTAGCAAGTGACCCTTTTGATGGCCATTGTCCTTACCACAAGAATTGCTTAGAGGGTCTAGCAGCCGGCCCCGCAATTGAAGCGCGCGCTGGCAAACCCGCACAAAATATAGCAGCCGATGATCCTGCTTGGGAACTGGAAGCTCATTATCTGGCTGAGGCTTGTGTCAACTACACCCTTTCGTTCTCGCCTGAAAAAATTATTTTCGGGGGCGGGGTTATGAAACAAGCACATTTATTTCCGCTTATACGAGACAAGTTCACGGAGCTACTAAACAATTACTTGCCAATTAAGCAAGTAGATCAGTACATTGTCCCTTGCGCCTTGCAGGATAATGCTGGAATTGTGGGCTGCTTGGCGCTTGCTGAGGAAGCGTTAAAATCAATGGATAGAAGAACTGATTAACTACTAGCTCAAATATCGATAAGAATACTATCTACCGTTTTGCTTGCTTTATGTTCATTTTCATATAAAAATAAGCCCTGACTTTTGTCGGGGCTTTATTTTCTTATTTTACTTTTTCATTGACCATCACGAGACACCTAATCGATATCCTTTATTTTGGAACCATTCAAAATAACATACCTCTAAAACCTCGGAGAACTTCTCAAGGCTTCGTAATCGCAGTACTAGTTCCTAGCAGAACTTTCATTCTGATGGTTTTTTTTATTAAATTCCGATTCCCTCTTACCTTCATCATAAAGCTTAGCTGTGTAAAAACTAAGCCAATTTAGGGCTCTATAAAAAACACTGAAAAAAGAGTCAAGACTATAGGTTTACTTTCTCTTTCTTTTTTTATTTAAAACTATAATTATTTGGATAACAGTAATAAATATTACTGCATAAATAGCTGATCCTATAAAGTCACCATTTATTATAAATTCAATTGTAATCCCCACTATACTCGCCACAATAGCTACTATCAAAACACTCCAAATAGGGTAACTTTTATAAAACCTTTCCCATTTCCTATACAAAGATACTCCCCCTTATTTAGTAGTATACGAACTTGCTACTCTTCTCCCTGCTCCGTCATATCCCCAACGTTTATAAAAACCGATCCACCCATTTTTGTTTTGGTCCCATTTTCTGGCTACCGCTTTTCCTGGTTTAGAAGCAAGTTTCGTCCACTGAGCACCCGTCAATAAGCCACCTATTGCCCAGCCAGGAATTCCAAACATCCCTACAGATCCATCTAATCCCATATAAAACAGCGTATTAATGGCACCTGCAGCTACTCCTGTTAAAACCGCAATATGAGTATAACTCCATTTTCCCCATTTAACTACTTTAGCACGTGCTAATCCATCATATTTTTGAACAATTAAATCATCATCTACTTCCATATTCACTTCTAGTTCTTCTAATTCTTTAGAAGAATCGCTATCTATAATAGAACCATCCTCACCATTCTGAATTTGAGTGGTATTATCATTTTCCATTTTTTCTTTATCGCTAGCAAAGGCAGTTGGAGCAAATGATGTAAATATTACAGTAGATACTAGCAGTGGTATAATCAGCTTAAATACGTTACTTTGTTTGTTTTCTTTCATGCTAATTTCCTCTTTTCGTTGTTTTATGTTTTGTTACAAAAAAAATATAGCATGAAAGTATTCTGAAAAACCAAAAATGTCGTAAAATGTCTGATTATCATCGCGAATCACTAAAAATCAATAGATTTTATGTTTTTCAGGACTTTAGTAAGAATGTTCAATTTTTATTTGTTCTAATTTTCATACTTTAGACACAAAAATAACCTCGCCTGAAAGGACGAGGATTTCAAACTATTCGAAATAACATATCTCTAAAACCTCGCAGAACTTCTCAAGGCTTCGTAATAGCAGTACTCATTCCTAGCAGAACTTCCCTTTTGCTGGTTCTTTTTTAATTAAATTCCGAATTTCTCTTATCCCTATAAGTAAATCTCAAACTTCTAAAAAACAAGCTATTATTTATTGATACAAAATTACTCTCTCTTATCCCACCAAATGTACTATACGACGATAAGAATTTTTGCTATGATAAGCATAAATAAAAAAAGTGGGGTTAGGCAATCATGAATGTTCAAACTGCATTAAGACTATTTTTTACAGGTTTATTCCTTTTTTTCATTCTCCAATTGTTAAGCTATATTAACTGGTTATTGGTCGATCAAGCTGTAATCTCAGGTTATGTTGATAAGTATATTTTATTAAAAACACCGCTCATTATAATCCCTATTATTTTCTGTGTTCCCATTATTTCGCATGTAATTAAACATTACTTTCCAAGTGACTCATAAGCGAAGAAAAATCAAGAGCTTGCTTTACTGATTTAATTTTTTTGGAGAAAGAGTTAGAACCCTTTCTTTTTTTACTCCAAAACTTCTGAATTATCTCCTAGAAAAATAAAAGCCCCGATTTTGGAAGGGGGACTCATTTTTTCAGCGCTTTATTGTTTAATCTAGTTTTTGGTTATTCCACAAAAGGGCATGCATACTTATAGACTTTCCACTCCGTCCTTTTCTCCGCTTTGCGAAAAAATCATAAATAATAAAGAATCTATAATAATTAAATACTATTATTTATTCGCTTTTTCTCAAAAATTTATATAACCAGATAATTAAGACTAGAGGACCGCCAATTATTACTAAAAAAACACCTAGGGTAAAAAGAGAGTCCCAAATAGTAAGTGCCTCGCCTAATAACATTATATAACACCTCTTTCTTCATACAGGCAATCAAGTTTCTTATTATTTACAGAATTCCACGTAAGCAAGATCGTCCTCTTTACTTTTATACTGCCACAAAAATAATGGTAAAATAAGACATTGCAAGGTATAAAAAAACATCTTATAGATGGCCTCAACGCTTGATACAGCTTGATTTATGACCGTTTATAAGATGTTTTTAAAAATGTTTCTAACGCCCTCGGAGGGAATCGAACCCCCATTTTAAGAACCGGAATCTCACGTGCTATCCGTTGCACCACGAGGGCAATTTTTACCGTACGATTAATTATTATAGCCGAAAAACCTGCTTTTTACAAGTTTTATTCCAATTTCAAAGCCTTTCATTTGACCTACTTTGACCTTTGTTATATGATATAATCATTACATGAGGGAGAGTCTTTCTCTCGTTCTAAATTATTGTTATTCACAGGAGGAATCTTGATATGAATTTAATCCCTACAGTTATTGAACAAACAAGCCGCGGCGAACGTGCTTATGATATCTATTCTCGCCTTTTAAAAGATCGCATTATCATGCTTGGCTCTCCAATTGATGACAATGTGGCTAACTCTATTGTATCTCAGCTACTATTTCTTGATGCACAAGACCCTGAAAAAGATATTTTCCTTTATATTAACTCGCCTGGTGGAAGCATCTCTGCTGGAATGGCGATTTATGACACTATGAATTTCGTCAAAGCAGATGTTCAAACAATCGGAATGGGCATGGCAGCTTCAATGGGTTCGTTCCTTCTTGCAGCTGGTGAAAAAGGAAAACGATTTGCCCTTCCAAACTCAGAAATTATGATTCACCAACCACTTGGTGGCGCTCAAGGTCAAGCGACTGAAATTGAAATTGCTGCTCGTCATATTTTGAAAATCAAAGAACGTATGAATCAAATTTTATCTGATAAAACAGGTCAACCACTAGAAGTCATTGCACGAGACACAGATCGTGATAACTTCATGACCGCAGAACAAGCTAAAGAATACGGCTTAATTGATGATATTGTCGTTAATAAAGCTGCTTTAAAATAAGTTATTCGTTTTGACCTTGCATCTTATACAGATGCAAGGTTGTTTTTATGCACAATTATGTGACTATGTATCACTTCTTTTTTGTAAATGTCACAAATTTTTTAATATTTTTAAATTAGTCTTTCTTTTTAAAAAATTTGCTGTATAATAACTTCTAAAATTAAATAAAAAGGAGAGATTTTATGGCAACAATCGCAGCATTCCTGGCGGTCATGGTCGCTATCTTCGTTGGTGAGTGGGTTTCCACTTGGACGAAGGCACTCATCCCGTCACTTTTCATCACTTCGGTTATTTTCATCATTGGTTATTGGACCATTTTTCCGAAAGATCTTGTCGAAAAAGCTAGTTTCGGCGTCAACTTTGCGAGTATTTGCGTACCGCTTCTATTAGTCCACTTAGGTACCAGCATGAATTTAAGACAACTTGCAAGACAGTGGAAAGCAGTTGCCATTAGTCTCCTTGGAGTTTGTGGAACACTTCTGCTGACGCTTACGATCGGGAGCTTTATTTTCGATCTTCATACTGTTTTAGCCGCTGTTCCCGCCATGGTTGGTGGAATCGTATCGGCCCTCCTAATGAGTGACAGTTTAAACCAAATCGGCTTAACTTCACTTGCTACATTGCCGGTCTATATGATTATGTTCCACGGTATTTTTGGCTATCCAATCACTTCAATCATGCTTAAAAAAGAAGCACGACGTTTACAAACTAATTTCCAAAGTGGTAATATTAGTCAAACAGATTCCTTAGAAGAAATTGATGAGGAAAATCCCAAAAAATTCATTGAAAAACTGCCAAACGACTATAAAACAGGTGCATTTATTTTAGCACGTGTTATACTAGTAGCATTAATCGCTTTTGCGACAAGTCAGTTAATTCATAATTTTATTAATTTCAATATCTTATGTTTACTTTTCGGCGTTATTTTCTGCGAACTCGGTTTCCTAGAAAAAAATGCGCTTCACAAAGCTGGGGTTTTCAATTGGCTAATTTATGGCTTAATTGCTTACATATTCATGCAGCTCAGTACTTCTACTCCAAAAGGATTTATCTCCTACATTCCTGAGATTATCGTTTTGCTTGTCCTAGGTGTCATCGGAATGTATCTTGTTTCACTTTTATTGTCAAAATATTTGAAGCTTTCGAAAGAAATGGGTTTTGCCGTAGCACTCACTTCACTGCTTGGCTTTCCAGCCGACTATATCTTAACTAACGACGTGATTAAGGACGTGTCGAAAGATCCAAATGAAGTCGATTACTTGACCCAAAACATGCTTCCTCCGATGCTTGTCGGCGGGTTCACTACCGTTTCGATCGCTTCAATTATTATCGCATCAGTTTTCATAAAATTTATATAGAAAGTAGGATGAAACATGACAAAAACAAAATTCAAAAATGCACAAGTTTTTACAGGAAACGGGGAACAATTTGAACAAATTGATTTTGGCGTTGACGAATCAACCGGACGTCTCTTTTTCGATCTTGAAAACCACAGCTTCGACGCCGAAAAAGACTTAAGCGGTCACTTTGTAATGCCTGGCTTAATCAATTGCCACACTCACGTGGTTCTTGATCCATTCTTCAAAATCGGCGGCCTTTCAACCGTTTCAAGTAAAGAAGCTGAGGCTGTTCGTGGAACCTTTATCGCCCTAGATAACATTCAAAAATCTTTAAAACATGGTGTTACCTACCTTCGTGATTGTGGTTCTTCATTCGATATCGACTTGAAGCTTTCTCAACTTGAAAAAGAAGGTCATTTATTTGCTCCGGGAATCATTGGTTCTGGTCCAGCACTTGTCATGACTGGCGGTCACGGCGTTGAACTTGGACTTGAAACAGATGGTCCTGATGAAATGAGAAGAAATGCGCGGAGAAATATCAAAAACGGCGCAAGAAATATCAAAATGATGGCTACAGGTGGTGTAAGTGTGGATGGTGAAAAGCCAACCGATGTCCAACTTAGCGAAGAAGAAATGCGCGTAGCCGTTGAAGAGGCTCATCACAAAGGTTATACAGCTTGTGCGCATGCCCAAGGCACGGAAGGTATCAAAAATGCGATTCGAGCAGGGGTAGACTCCATTGAACACGGCGTTTACCTCGATGATGAAGCTATCCAAATGCTTCTTGCACATGGCACCTTTGTGGTTCCAACATTGATTGCACCTTACGCTATCAATCAACATCCAGATGTACTACCTGAATTCATGGTTGCTAAATCCGTAGAAATATCGGAAGCTCACTTTGAAAGCATCGGAAAAGCTGCAAAGGCAGGTGTCAAACTAGCACTTGGAACTGACTCAGGCACCGCTTATAATGACTTTGAAAACAGCGCTGCCTTCGAAATGGAGCTGATGGTTCAAGCAGGTGTTACACCACTTCAAGCCCTTCAAGCATCTTCCAGAAATGCAGCAGAACTCTTGAAAATTAATCAAGAAACTGGAACTCTTGAAGATGGCAAACTAGCAGATTTCCTTGTTCTAAAAGAAAATCCTCTAGAAGATATCCGAGCTGTCCAAGGTGAAAAAGATGTTTATAAAAAAGGAAGACTTGTTTAAAAAAGAACCCCCCAATGCTAATGCATCAGGGGGTTTTCTTTTTAAGCACGACTATATTGAACAGGTCCAGCTATTTCCTCGCCAAGTTGAATAGCTGCTTCCCTCGCAAAATATGGATTACGAAGCAACTCGCGTCCAAGAAAAATTAAATCTGCACGTCCATTTCCAAGAATCTCTTCTGCTTGAACAGCATTCGTAATAAGTCCCACTGCTCCAGTAGCAATCCCAGCGCCTGCTCGAATTTGTTCAGCAAATGGAACCTGATAGCCAGGATAACTTTTTGGTGCAACAGGAACTAACCCGCCACTAGAAGTATCAATAAGATCTACTCCATCTGCTTTCATCCATTTTGCAAATGGAATATAATCTGTTGCTGTTAAGCCGCCATGTGCGTAATCATCAGCCGAAATCCGGACAATGACAGGACCATCCCAAACCTCGCGAATCGCTTTAATTATATCACTTAAAATCCGGTAACGATTCCCTGCTGGACCGCCATAAGTATCTTCACGCCGATTTGTAAGCGGCGAAAGAAACTCATGAAGCAAGTAACCATGTGCAGCATGAATCTCAATAACATCAAATCCTGCTTCTGCTGCCCTGTAAGCTGCTCGTTTAAAGTCAGCTACTAATTCCTTAATTTCTTCACCAGAAAGCTCTTCTGGCGTACCATATTTCTCGCTAAAAGGAATTGCTGAAGGTGCAACAATTCGACCTTCAAGTTCTGATTTCCTACCTGCATGCGCAAGTTGGATGCCTGCTTTTGCATCATGATAGTGAATGCCGTCAGTAATTCGCTTAAGCATCGGGATTTGCTCATCATTCCAAATTCCAAGATCATTTGCTGAAATTCGTCCAATGGCTTGTACTGCTGTTGCCTCAGTAAAAACAAGACCTGTTCCACCAGCAGCACGTGACATGTAATGAGTTAAATGAAAATCTGTTGCAATTCCATCTTCTTTTTCAACAGAATACATGCACATTGGCGACATTACAATCCGATTTTTAAGTGTTACATCTTGTAATTTGTAGCTAGAAAATAATTTCGACATTAAACTCGCATCCTTTTCCTTATTTTTTAATGTTCAACAACGTGGAGCCCTACTTGCGATGGCGTTTCCCCATTTCGCATTCTCTCAGCTATCTGGTCAATCTTGCGTAATCTATGATTGATTCCTGATTTTGAAATGGGCCCCGCACTGATCATTTCCCCGAGTTCTTTAAGTGAAACATCTTCATTTGTCACTCGCAGTTCAGCAATTTCACGTAACCGCTCTGGGAGAGCATCTAGCCCCACTTCCGCTTGAATAAATTTAATATTTTCAATTTGGCGGACTGCTGCACTAATCGTTTTGTTCAAATTAGCCGTCTCACAATTCACCAACCGATTTACTGAATTTCGCATATCTCGCATAATACGCACATCTTCGAAATGTAAAAGTGCAGAAGTGGCACCAATGATACTAAGAAACTCTGTAATTTTTTCCGCCTCTTTTAAATACGTAATGGAGCCATTTTTTCGTTCCAGCGTCCGTGCATGGAGCCCAAATTGATTCATCAAGTCACAAATCGCTTCATTATGCTCCGAATAAACCGAAAAAATTTCCAAATGATACGAAGAAGTTTCCGGATTATTTACTGATCCACTTGCAAGAAATGCACCACGAAGATAGGCCCGCTTCGCACTTCTTTTTTTCACAAAGCCTCTGTCAATTGTTTTAATAAATGTGAAAGAATCCTTTAAAATATGCAGATCTTCTAAAATTTCACGTGTTTTCACTTTTAAGCGAACAATATAAACATTATTTTTTTTCAATTTCATTTTTCTTCGTACTAAAAGCTCGATCGGAATATCGTAAAGCCTTTTCAGTAGCTGATACATCCGTCTTGCAGTTGCGGCATTTTCAGTCTGAACATCTGCAACTAGAGCGCCATTTGAAATGGAAACTGCCCCATTCATGCGGATAAAAGCAGCAAGTTCCGGCTTCGCTTCATCATCCGTCACTTCGAAATGCGTTAATTCTTTTTTTGTTTCTGAAGCAAATGACACTTCACTCACTCCTTTTCTTTATAATTCGGTAGCAAATTTAGAAGTGCTGTAGCCACCTTTTCTCCGTCATGGCGAACAAGTCCATCCTCGGTCGAGAGAAAATCATGATAAATGGCCTCAACACCCAACTTGCTGATTCCTGCAGCGTCATGTACGACTTGTGCAACTTCATCAGGAAATAGCAACTCATGTGGCACTTTCTCCGTGTTGATCAATGTTTTTGTGATAAACGGCTCGCCGACATGTTCCTGAATCACACGAATATGATCCGCATCGCTAAAATAATCGGTCTCTCCTATTTGCGTTAAAATATTGGTTATATAAACTTTTTCAGCTTTTGAATTTATAACAGCCTGAGCAATTCCTTTTACAAGCAAATTCGGTAAAATACTCGTATACAAACTACCCGGACCAATTACAATCAAATCTGCTTCCCGAATCGCCTGCGTCGCCGTCTCAAGTGGTTCCACATCTTCTGGCTCGATAAAAGCGCGTTTGATCGGCTTTTTTTGTAGTGGAATAAGCGATTCGCCTGTAACAATATCCCCATCTTCCATTTCAGCTTTGAGAATAAGCGGTTTATCCGTAACAGGAATCACTTTCCCACGAATTCTTAGTACCTTAGCTAAAACATCAATCGCATCCACATAACTTTCGTTTAATTGTGAAAGTGCAGTTAAAATTAAATTTCCAACCACATGACCCGAGAGATCACCGTCCACCGTAAACCGGTACTGAAACAAATCCGTCAAGCGCTGATCCGCGTTTGAAAGAGCAATCATGACATTCCGAATATCCCCAGGCGGCAAAACGTCCATCTGCTGTCTAATTTTCCCCGAGCTTCCGCCATCATCAGCAACCGTAACGAGCGCAGTCAGATCAATTTTTTTCTTTTTTAATCCTTTTAAAACAACAGGAATTCCTGTACCTCCGCCAATCACGACTACTTTCGGCATTGCATCCCTACTCATTTTAACTTTCCTTTCTGCGCTTCATATCACGGTGTGAAATAATCGTTTCGTATTTAGGCTTCAAGGCCTTACCAATATATTCAGTAAGCGCTACAGAGCGGTGTTGTCCACCTGTACATCCAATCGCGACAATAAGTTGCGTTTTTCCTTCCCGCTTATAAAACGGCAACGTGAAATTAAGCAAATCAAGTGTTTTATCAAGAAACGTTTCCGTTTCTGGCCATTTCATGACATAATCATAAACTTCTTTATCTTTTCCTGTTAAAGGACGCATCTTGTCAATGTAATGCGGATTTGGCAAGAAGCGAACATCAAACACTACGTCGGCATCAAGCGGCAATCCATATTTAAATCCAAATGACATCACTTGGACGTTAAAAATATCTCTGTCTTCCGCCTTAAATTCTTGGTTAATTCGGTCACGCAATTCGCGTGGTGACAAGCGCGAAGTATTAATAACGAGTTGCGCACGGCCTTTCAAGTCGCTTAAAAGTTCACGTTCAGATCGAATCCCTTCAAGGACCGATCCATTTGGTTCAAGCGGATGATGCCGTCTTGATTCTTTATAACGCGAAACGAGCACTTGGTCGTCCGCTTCTAAAAATAAAATTTTTGTTGTAATAAAAGATGTATTATCAAGATCATCGAGCGCCGAGTCAATCGAATCAAAGAAATCGCGGCTCCTAAGATCCATAACGAGCGCAATTTTATTCATCTTCCCTGATTCTTTCATCAGTTCCCAAAATTTAGGAAGAAGCGAAGGCGGCAAATTATCGACACAAAAGTATCCTAAATCTTCTAACGACTGCATGGCAACCGTTTTTCCTGCCCCACTCATCCCAGTAATAATGACTAATTGTAATTGATTAGAAGCCAAAATTCCACGCCCTTTCCATTTTAGCTATTCTTTTATTGTACCACATTGTGATGAAGAAAGAATGAAAAAGAAGCTCCAAAATCCGAAGCTTCTTTCCTTATCTTATCCTTCCACTTGCTCTAAAAGCGCATCACGAACACGCGTCAATTTATCCAAGCTTTCTTCCGCTGTTTTTCCTTTAATGCTGAAATAGAATTTGATTTTCGGTTCCGTTCCAGATGGACGAAGACAGAACCAAGAACCATCTTCTAAATAAAATTTCAGAACATCAGCACGCGGTAGTGCAATCGCAGCCGTTTCACCAGTGGCATACGTCGTCTCACTGCGTAAATAATCTTCCGTTCGACTGATTTTTTCACTGCCCATACTTGTTGGCAACTGTTCACGAAAACGTGACATCAGTGCTTTAATTTGTTCTGAACCATCTTTCCCACTTAATGTGAGTGACACAAGATCATCCTTATAGTAGCCAAATTGCTCGTAAAGCTCTTCTAACTCATCAAACAGCGTAAGCCCTCGTTCTTTGGCATCGAGCATCACCTCAGAGATGGCAAGAACTGCCTGAATGGCATCTTTATCTCGTGTAAAAGCCTTCACCATGTAACCATTGCTTTCTTCATAGCCAAATTCAAATTCGTTTGAACCCGTTTCTTCAAAGCGTTTAATTTGTTCCGCAATGAATTTAAAGCCGGTTAAAACTTCAATCATCTCTGCACCATAAAATTCAGCGATATCTCGGCCAAGATCACTTGTCACAATAGATTTTAATACTGCTGCATTTTGTGACAACTCACCTTGCTTTTTCTTTTGTTTCAACAAATAGTTTAAAATTAACGCACCAATTTGATTCCCTGAAAGCACATCAAACTCACCTGTCTTCGTCCGAACAGCCACACCAAGTCTGTCAGCATCTGGATCCGTTCCAACGAGAATATCAGCATCCGTTTTTTCACCATAATCGATCGCAAGATGGAAAGCTTCACGATTTTCTGGATTAGGTGACTTGACCGTTGAAAAATCAGGATCATTAATAAATTGTTCTTCTACTTTCACAATATTTGTAAACCCAACACTTTGAAGCGCTGGCACACCTAGAATTCCACCTGTCCCATGAAGCGGTGTAAAAACAATCTTAATATCGTTTCCCTTTTCACGAACAAGCGCTTGATTCACAATCACTTCTTTTAGTTTATCAAGATATGGACGATCCACTTCTTCACTAATCACTTCTAACAAGCCTTTTGTTTTCAGTATTTCCAAATCTTCAATTTGAACTGAAAAAACATCTTGAATAGCATTCATATATTCCGTAACTGCATTTGCACCTTCAGGAGGCATTTGTCCACCATCTTCTCCGTAAACCTTGTAGCCATTATATTCTGGCGGATTGTGACTTGCCGTGATCACAATTCCACTAAAACAGTTTAAATAGCGTACTGCAAAAGAAAGTTCTGGAGTCGGGCGGAGCGCCTCAAACACATAACTTTTAACACCATGTTTCCCGAGAACAGCTGCACTTTCAAATGCAAATTCACGTGACATATAGCGCGGATCATAGGCAATTACAACACCACGTTTCTTCGCATCTTCCCCATTTTCAGCAACAAAACGAGCCAAACCTTCCGATGCCTTTCGAATCGTATAAATGTTCATCCGGTTTGTTCCTGGCCCAAGCACACCACGCATGCCGGCTGTACCAAATTCCATATCTCGGTAAAAACTATCTTCAAGAACTTTTTCGTTCTGAGCTTCTTCATCTAATTCTTTTCGAAGTTTTTCATCTAAATCCGAATTATCGAGCCATTTCTGATATTCAACTTGCCAGTTCATAACTAATCTCCTCTCAAAAACCCTCGTTTACTTTTCATTTTTATCATCATAGCCGTTTGGATGCGCCGAATGCCATCTCCAAGCCGCGCCAATAATATCTCGCATATCCGTATGCTCCGGTTCCCATCCTAAAACTCGTTTTGCCTTCTCGCTTGATGCAATGAGCGTACTTGGATCCCCAGGACGCCGTGCTACGATTTCATCTGGAATAGCTTTTCCAGTTACTTCACGCGCAACTTCAAGCATTTCCTTCACTGAATATCCCTTATTACTTCCAAGGTTAAAGATATTACTTTCCCCACCATTTTTCAGATATTCAAGCGCTAAAATATGAGCTTTCACTAAATCGACAACATGGACATAATCCCGGATGCAAGTCCCGTCTTCTGTCGGATAATCATCCCCATAAATCATCAACTTCTCGCGCTGTCCAAGAGCCACTTGCAAAATAATCGGCACAAGATGAGATTCCGGATTATGATCCTCACCAATCGAACCATCTTCTTTCGCTCCTGCTACATTAAAATAGCGTAGCGCCACATAACGTGTTCCATAAGCAAGATCACACCAGTGCATCATCTTCTCCATCATCAATTTCGAATCGCCGTATGTACTTTCCGGCTCCGTACGCATCTCCTCTGTAAGCGGTACCTTCTCCGGCTCCCCGTAAGTAGCAGCTGTTGAAGAAAATACAATATGCTTCACGCCAAACTCTTCCATCACTTCAAGCAAAATTTGCGTCCCATAAACGTTATTATTCAAATAGTCTAGCGGGATTTCCATCGATTCCCCGACAAGCGAACTTGCCGCAAAATGAATCACCCCGTCAATTTTCTCCTTACGAAATACCTCTTGCAAGAACACTTTGTTGCGAATGTCCCCCTCATAAAAAGTAGCTTTTTCATGTACCGCTTGTCGGTGTCCCGTTTTTAAATTATCAACAATAACCACATCATAGTTATCCGTTATCAACTGATCTACTGCGTGTGAGCCAATGTAGCCAGCCCCACCAAGAACAAGAATACTCATCTCATTTCCTCCTCGTACTTTTTTACATTTATATCCATTTTACAACAAATCGTGCGCTTCGTCATGTGAATTCGCTAAGAATGCCACTTTGTTCACAAATTCGTCATTTATCTTTCGCTTTTGCTCAGCAAAAAAAGCTGGAATCCTTCGATTCCAGCTTTTCCTCTTCCAATCACAACTTCCCAGTTACCCATAATCCGAGTTGCGATAAAATGGCGCTTCCAAGGTAAGTACCAATAAAAACGAAAATCGCAACAATTGCTACTTTCCAAGAAGTCTTCGATAAATCAATCAAGTGATCCGCAACTGAAATTCCAGCAAACGCCAAAATCGGTGTCGTAATTGACAAGAAATCAACAGCCGCAATCGCTTGAACGAAGAAGTTCGATGACAAGCAGAAAATAAGTGAAACAAGTGAAACCCAACCAAGCACCGGGAAACTCTTCAAAATATTAACGGGTACTTTTTTCATAATATCCGAAACAAGAATCCCAATAAATGAAAAGCCCCATAAAACAAGGAGTCCAATGATCGTATTCATTGAAATTGGCGTTCCTTCAGGATTTTTCCATAACTTCACTTGTTGTGTAAATAAAATTAGAGCAATACTCAAAAGTAAAACTAAACCAAATTTAATGTATTTATGCTGAAGCGCTTTGTTAGACACCTTGCTTCTCCCCTTTCCTTGTTAAAACTCGGTACATGAATCTTTGTAGCGGAACCGCCAAAAAGACCATCGTATAAGTTCCCAAAAAGCTTGTTAAAAGCTGACTTGCCGCAGCAAAAGATAAAATCGTGCTGCTTTGATCAGGAACTTGAGCTGCAAGAGTTGAAGAAGCTGCGGTCATCATGCTGGCTGAACCGACCCCAGAGCTCATCGCAAGCGCTCGTACATCGAAGCCAAGATAAAGTAAGAACGGTGCAAAAACACTGAAAAAGATCGCTCCAAAAAGAGTCCCAATTAAATAAATCGACAAAACACCACGGCCTTCTGGCGAATTGAGTGTATATTTCTCAGAGATATAAGCGAGTTCCCCTTCACGCCCAAGACCAAGTGTTGCCCCAATCGCTTCACGGCGAAGACCAAGCATTAGCGCGATCGGAAGACCGAGCAAAACAGTTCCCAAATTTCCAAGCTCTTGGAAGATAAAAACCCAACCAATGCTGAAAATTTCTTTGATATTTGGAGCTACATCTGCCCCGTAACGTGCCATTAACGGCAACATAATATAAATTAAGTACTTTCCAGAAAACCCAACATTTTCCTTGCTATAAATTCGTTTTAAAATCCCTTTTCTAAAATAAGGAATGCCGAGAATCATCCCGATTATGACAGCAAAAACGAGTGGAAGAATCGTAATCGTTACTTTCCCCATTTTCACTGGCACGATTCCTATTAATTCCGAAATCGTAATGATCACTAAAACAGTCGCTAACAAATAAATAAAATTCTTTTTCATTGGTCCTCCCTTTTATGATTCGATTATACTCAAGATTTGTTCTTCATATTCTTTGTAGCTGCGCTTATATAATTCCTTACGATCAATGGATCCATTCATCTCTTCAAGCACATCTGCAATAAATCCTGGCAGTGTTTCAAGCACAAATGGTTCATCAATCATTTTAAAGTCATCGCCGTGAATAGATCCCGTAAACCCACCGTAGCTGATTTGAATACAAGGCATCATAAAGGATAAATCACCAATATCCCCAGCTGCTGCAATACCACCACGGTCTTCAATAATCGCTTCCACAGCCTCATTTTTCAAATAAGCTTTTTTCACAAATTCATTCAAATAACGATTTTGAATAAATGGCAAATACCCCATTTGTGTTTGACTGTCTACTTCGCCACCTAAACTCATCGCACTCCCAAGCGCAGCCTTGTCAAGCTTCACCGCTGTTTGCTTCATGTAATCGAGCGTTCTCGTACGAAGATCCGTTCCTACACGCACTTTATTCGGGATGACATTCGTTGACATGTTCGAATTCATCAAAATGGGATTAAAGCGCACGAGCATCGTGTCGTCCATTTGTTGCCTCATGAAGCCGAGAGCAACATTAAATAAATTAGACATACTATAGGCATTAACCCCACTAAACGGATCAAAACCCGCATGCGCAGCTTTTCCTTCAAAATCATAGTACTTATACAAGAATCCTGCCAAGTCACAATTAATTTCGATCGTCGGCTTATCGAACGTTTCACCGATTGCATGCACACACATCGCAAAGTCGATGTCGTCAAAAACGCCCAGTTTCATCGCTTCTGGTTTTCCACCATAATATGTAATTTCTCCTCGTGCACGTAACTTTTCACGATACTCAAGGTCTAAAAATTCCTCTGCAGGAACGAATACAAAAACGATATTGAAATCAAATTTTTCATAAGCTTTAGAGCTTACCAAGTAGGCATACAAAGCGAGCGCTGTCGTAATTTGTGTAAAATGCCCACAATTATGAGCCGCCCCTGTTTCTGGATCAGCATTAAAATGCGTCGGCGCATAAACCGCATCTAGTTCAGCAATAAATGCCATCGTCACTTCCTTATCCGTCGAAAGCCACGTCTTAATCCCCGTCGCACTAAAATGTTCCAACTCCGCATCCGGATTTTCCTTCAATAGAAAGTCTTCCACCACTTTTTTGGTGTACACTTCTTTGTATCCTAATTCTGGATGATCGAACAAATCATGTGCAATTTTTGACATTTCTTCAAAGCGTTCACGAAAAAACATTTTCAAGCCACCTTTTCATTATTTTTTAAACCAACTGGCAAAAGTTCTACAGAATATTTGTTGCTGCTAAAAAATACAGCTGGAAAACTTTCATGGAATTATTTTAACATAACATTTCCGACATAGATATAGCATCCTATCGGATTTTTCTAATATTTGCAAAATCATTTTACGCTAAATAAAACCCCCACCTAACAAAAGGTGAGGGTTTTACATCCATTATTTATTCACTTCTTCAAGCGCCAAAGTTTCCTTCAACTCTTCCACAAATTTTTGTGCATTTTGTCCAGCAATACCACCGTCGCCGGTTGCTGTAACGATTTGCCGAAGTGTTTTCGCTCGCACATCACCAGCCGCAAAAATCCCAGGAATCGTTGTTTCCATTTCTTCATTCGTTACAACATAGCCCGCTTCATCCGTGATACCTAAGCCACGGAAAGGTTCAGTAAGCGGAACTAGTCCAACATAGATGAAAACACCAGCTGCAGGAACCTCTCGTTTTGAGCCATCTTGTGTAGAAACAAGGCGAACCCCTGTCACTTTCTTTCCATCACCAAGAATTTCTTCAACTTCGGAATTCCAAATAAAATCCACTTTGTCATTCTTAAATGCGCGATCTTGTAAAATTTGTTGCGCCCGCAATTTATCGCGACGATGAATCACCGTTACTTTATCTGCATAACGCGTTAAATAAGTTCCTTCTTCAACGGCTGAATCACCGCCACCAACAACTAGTAGTTCTTGATTTTTGAAGAAAGCCCCGTCACAAACCGCACAATAAGAAACACCGCGACCGGATAACTCTTCTTCGCCTGTTACACCAAGTTTTTTATGTTCAGCACCGGAAGCGATGATTACAGCACGCGCCTTGTAACTTTTTGAACCAGCCGTAACTAGTTTATAACTATTATGATCTTCAATTCCTTTAATGTCGCCATAAGCGTATTCTGCACCAAATTGTTTAGCACCGCTCAGCATTTTATCGGATAGTTCAGGACCAAGAATACTATCAAAGCCGGGATAATTTTCGACTTCGGCCGTATTCACCATTTGGCCGCCGGGAACTCCGCGTTCAATCATTAGTGTATCTAAATCTGCCCGAGACGTATAAAGCGCTGCTGTCATACCAGCTGGTCCCGCACCGATAATAATGACATCATAAATTTTTTCTTCATTTGCCATTTTTATTCCTCCTAGTTCCCAGTTCTAAATCTATCAACAGCTTAATACGAAAACCTGTTTTCGTCTATTTTTCTGCTCACGTAGTCACGGAAAAGGAAGTTCAAACGGTTCTTCCCCACAAATTTGTGTAGCCTCACTTGCCGTTTTCCCACCAAAACGAACTAAAAAACAAGCGGAAATCCCCATCAAGCGCTCCTCATCAAGCACCATCTCGGCTTCGCTCAAGTGGAAAATTGTTGCAAGTGTTTCTTTATAAAAAGCAAGATTTGAAATAGAAAGTGGCAAAATATCATCCCCCAATTTGTTCCAAATCTGGATCAAGCATTTGCAATTTCGTTCCAAAATGCCTTCCGGTAAATATTCGAAATCTGTGAATACTAAATGTTCTAGATAGCTCCAATTGCTCATCTCAAACAGCGGATTAAACAAGAGCAGTTCCGCACGCACAGAAGAAATCGAGAGTGCATAAACGCCAATAAAATGATCGAGCACATCTTCTCTGCAAAGTTCCATCAAAATTTGCGGAGCTTCGTGAGCCATCTCCCCTTTTCTTGAAAAAGGAAACGTTTCTCGCTCGTAAACATCACAATTCAAGAACTGTTGCCAGTATTCCCGCGCATTTTCCTCCTGTCCAAGGTAAAAGGATGTTTTTGCCCGGTAATAATAAAAACACGGACGATCAGTCACTTCAAGGTCGACAATATCCATGAATAAATTCTCCGCCAGCGTGTAATTTTCCATCATCGCGTGTAAAACAGCCAAACGTTCTTTATGATGCGTAAGAATCGGAACCACTTTCTTTAGCTCCTCGTATAGCGCCTCCGCTTCATCCTTATGGGCTTTAAAATAGTGGTACACAAATAGATCCGCCAGTCCGAGCAAGTTCCCTGGAGAGCGATCAAGTAGACGGTATAGAATCTTCAAGCCTTCCTCTTCTCGCAAGTCTTCAAAATAAAGCAGCGCCAATTGGTTATAGGCTGGCCAAAAATTAGGCTTCTCATCAATCACCTTCTCAAGCACCTGACATGCCGAAGCACTATCTTCCTCCGCCAAATAACGATTCAGCTCCCGCTTGTACTGGTAAAACTCCTGTTCAGCCTTAGCAAAATTATTTTCAAGCGCTACGCCGATCGGAGTTTCCTCAAGTAAAAGCTGAATCAGATCCTCTGCTTCTTCTTTATACTCACCAGACGAGTCAAGTTCCTGATACCGCTTAGCATATTGAAGTGCACGCCTAAAATCTTTCATATAAGCAAAATTATTGGCAATAAAATAATAGCAATACACCATATTCTCATCCAAATTCTCCAAAATATAGCGTAAAAACTGATTAGACTTGCGAAATTGCCCTATTTCCGTGTAGCAAATAGCGAGTTGGCACATCACCACGGGTTCACGTGGTTCTAATTCGTGTGCTCGTTCTAAATATTCGATTGCTTCTTTGATCTTTTCTTCGCGAAAAGCCGCAATCCCCCGTTCAAAATAGAAATAACTATTTGGGAAAAAGTGAATCACTTTCGCGTCTCTTGATTCTCTTTTTTTCAACTTCTCCCCTCCATTCCTCGTTTCTTAGTTGAAGTATATCACAGATTTTTTGTTCCGCAAGTGGCAAAAAGACCGAAATAAAGAGCGACGTTTATACGATACTCTTTATTTCAGTCCCTTTTATCTTCCAGATCAAGCGGGCGTACAATTAGCGGATTTCCAAATGCCAAATGGTCATCTGGAATATCCCGATTCACAACCGCTCCAGCGCCCACTTTTACTCGGTTTCCAATCAGCACTCCCGGAAGAATCGTTACATTAGCTCCAATCATAGTATCATCACCAATTTGAACATCTCCCGTGCGATATTCTTCAACCAAGTATTCATGGGTCAAAATAGTCGTATGGAACCCAATGATCGAATTCCGACCAATTTTAATTTTTTCTGGGTAAAACAAATCAAATGTCACTTTAAAAGCAATGGACGTATTTTCACCGATTTCCATTCGCAGTAGTTTTCGGTACAATTTCCGCTTGCCAGAAATCCACGGGAAATAGCGACAAAACTCTATCACGAGTGTATTCTTTAAAGTTCGCCAAAAGGAGACTGTTTGATACACCCGAAATAGCGGATTTTCTTTTTCTCTGCTCGGCTTAAAACGATTCAAGCGACGCATCGTTACTTTTCCTCATCGTGAACAATTTTTAGCAAATCTCCCATTTTGTGCAACATATAATCAGGCTCATAGGTTAGAAGTGTTTCCTCACCTTTAATGCTCCATGCAACACCAGCCGTTTTTACACCAGCATTTTTCCCAGCTAGAATGTCATGATAGTTATCTCCTATCATAATAGCTTCCTCTTGAGAAGCATTCAAAAGTGTCAGCGCCATATTAATACCTTCTGGATCTGGCTTTGCTGTTTTCACTTGATCAAAACCGATGACCACTTGGAAAAATTTATCAAGTCCCATTACTTTAAGGCCACGCATCACTGTATCATAAATCTTCGTTGAGACGATAGCAAGCTTATAATCTTCTTCATAAAGAGCTCGAATGGCTTCATAAACGCCGTCATATTCCAAAATAAGCTCATCATGATGTTCATTTGTAAACGCCCGGTAAAAGGTGATCATTTCTTCTGCTCGTTCTGGCAACAAATTTCCAAAGGTTTCGGAAATCGGCGGGCCAATAAAAGGCAGAATCTCTTCACGAGAAAATTCTTTTTCAGGTAAAAATTCTTTTAAAGTCGCTTGAAAAGAAGTGATAATGAGTTCATTGGTATTGATCAAAGTCCCATCTAAATCGAAAAGCAGGGTTGTGATTTCTCTAGTCATGTCTACACCCTTTCCTGATTAAAGTTATTTCCTTTTTGGTACGTCCCCGAACTTGTCAGCCATATAGTAAGGCGGATTTTGTTTCATTCGTCTGTAAGCAATTATTGCAAGAGAAACGACAATAAGTAGTATCGCAAGCACTTGAGAAACGCGGAAATCTCCCCACATTAAACTATCTGTCCGCATCCCTTCGACAAAGAACCGACCGAAAGAGTACCAGATAACATAACTCAAGAAGAGCTCACCACGCCTGATTTTTGTTCGACGCAAGATGAGTAAAACGACAAAACCTAAAACATTCCAAAGACTTTCATACAGAAAGGTTGGTTGGTAATATGTACCCTCGATATACATTTGATTGATGATAAAGTCGGGTAAATGCAAACTTTCTAAGAAACTTCGCGTTGTTTCTGCGCCGTGCGCCTCTTGATTCATAAAGTTGCCCCAACGCCCGATAGCTTGAGCGATGATCAAACTTGGCGCAGCTATATCAGCCAACTGCCAAAATGAAATTTTCTTAACGCGTGCAAAAACAATGGCCGTTGCAACCGCTCCAATTAATGCTCCATAAATAGCAATGCCACCGTGCCAAATTTTGATAATTTCTCCTAAGTTGTTTCTATAAAAATCCCACTGGAATACCACATAGTAAATTCGTGCACAAATAATCGAGATGGGAATCGCCCAAATCAAAAGATCAATATATAATTCCTTATCTAGCCCGCGCTTGCTAGACTCTCTGAGGGCAAGTAAAAGAGCAACAACAACACCGATCGCAATAATAACACCATACCATTTGATTGAGAGCCCGCCAAGATCGATCGCAACTGGATCAAGCGGTTTAATTTGATTCTCCATGTCTAACCTACTTTCATTCACTTTGTTCGTATTGATTGTACCTTTTTTTACGTAAAAAGAAAAGGAGCCCGAATCTCTACTTTTCCATTCGCTCAAAAGGGCCCCGTTTTCAACGTTTTAATCGTTCATGCTATTGTGACTAATCAAATGATTAAGATCGCTTGTAAAGCGTTCAGCTGCATTGTAACCCATGTTTTTCAGTCTGAAGTTCATAGCAGCAACTTCAATAATAACTGATAAGTTTCTCCCCGGACGGACAGGGACTGTAATCATGGGAACATCCATATCGAAAATTTGAGTTTTTTCTTCATCCAGCCCCACACGATCATAATGTTTTTCTGGATCCCAATTTTCTAAATGTACAACGAGCGTAATCTTTTTACTCGACCGAACCGCACCCGCTCCGAAAAGTGTCATTACATTAATAATACCTAACCCGCGGATTTCCAGTAAATGTTCAATAATTTCTGGCGAAGAACCGATTAATGACAGTTCATCTTCTTTCCGAATTTCAACGTTATCATCTGCTACAAGTCGGTGCCCGCGTTTCACAAGCTCGAGCGCTGTTTCACTTTTTCCGACTCCACTATTTCCCGTAATCAAAACACCAAGCCCATAAATATCTACTAAAACCCCATGTTTTGAAATAACTGGCGCGAGTTTACTCTCTAAATAATTCGTGATATAAACTGACAGCCGTGTTGTTTTAAGGCGAGACCTGAGGACAGGAATCCCAGCTTCTTTTGCGGCTTGAAGGAGCTCATCTGGTGCTTCTAGGCTACGTGAGATTACAAAAGCGGGTGTGCGGCGCGTGCACATTTGTCTATAGCGCTTCAAGCGTTCCTGTGGTTCCATCCCCTTTGAAAACGAAATCTCCGTCATTCCGAATAGTTGTACACGGTCTTCAGGATAATAAGAGAAAAAGCCCGTCAGTTCAAGGCCTGGTCTTGATAAATCACTTGTTACGATTGGGCGATCTAATCCGTTATCTGAACAAAGCACTTCTAAATTAAGCCGCTCCATTAATTCTTTTACCGGAACAGATTTTGTCATCAAATTACCTCCATCAGGTTTTGTTTTCTTTATTTTACCATTTCTCACGCTTTTCGAGTAGTTAAATCATAAACTTCTCCTGAAATACTTCCCAAACAAAAACAGCCCCACGTGAATGGAGCTGTCTTTGTTACTTCTTATCATCCCATAATACGGAATTAATAATCATATTGGCAAATGCCATAATCGCAGCAATCAACATTGCCATTCCGAATCCATCAATACTAAACGAGCTTCCCATGAAATAAGTTGTTAGTTCAAGCATCAGCGCATTCACAACAAAGGTAAATAAGCCGAGCGTCAAAATATTAATTGGGAGCGTTAGAATAAACAAAATCGGACGAATCAACATGTTTAAGATTGCTAAAATAAAGCTTGCAATAACGGCTGTCATAAATCCGTCGACATGAAAGCTGGAAAAGAAACCAGACATCGCGACAAATAAAACAGCATTAATGATTACTCCTATTAACCAGCGCATTTTCGAAAATTCACTCCCACTCTGACTCTGGAGCACTTGGCATAATAATCGCAGCAATGATGTAAAGCAAGATACCCGATCCACCGATTAAGGTTAGAATCACCCAAGCAAGGCGTATCCAAGTGACATCAAATCCTAAGTATTCTGCGAAACCGCCGCAAACTCCAGCTAGCATTTTGTGTTCTGATGACTTCGTTAGTTTTTTCATCGTATTTTCTTCCCTTCTTTTAATGATTATAAAACATCTTCCTGTTTTTCTTCCAGTTCAGTTACTTTAATAATTCCATTGTCTACTTTAGCTTGCAAAGTCGCCGTACTTATTTCTTCAGCATTTTGTGTGAAAACAAGTGCTTGGCTTGAATCATCCCAGACTTTAGCATTTTTTAAATCAAAGTAAATTTTTTCTCGTTTAGTTCCAAGTGTTCCATCCACATTCCACGATGCGGGAATCTGGATGCGAATATCACCATGTGGAGCTTGTAAATCGGCTGATGTGGCTGAATCATTGTTCAAACTATACTCAACATCGCCCTTGGCAGATTTAGCAACGGTTGTAATAAAATTACCATCTACGACAACATCACCTTTTTGCGTAGCAAGATCCAAGTTTTCGATGTTTGCTCGCTTGAAGTAAATTTCGCCATCTTGTAAATCGGCACTTAAAAACTTACCACTTGCCGCTGAAGAACGAAGATCCCCATGATGGATCTTAATAATCGTATCCTCTGCCGAAATATCATCAAACTTTAAGTTCCCGTTAAGCAATTGAATTTTAGCTTGCTCATAAAGTCTTTTCGGAACCGTTAAAACAACATCCGTCTTCAAAATATCTTTTCTCGATTCAAAAGTAAACTGCGCAGGATCAATCTCTAACATCGTTTCACTAAAGAAATAATCCCATAGCTTGTCTTCGCTCATTTGACGAATCGACCGTGCTTTTTCATGTACCGCAAGCACAACACGCATTTTCAGCTCATCTTTTTCCCAAACACGCAAGCGAACATCTCCAGTCGCGATTTGAATTTTAAATGCCTTAAATGTAGTCGCATCAAACGTAAATTCTCGAGTCGGGCGGGGTCTTGCTTCGCCGCGGTGAATGGCCGGTTCAGGTGTATGCAAAGAGCGCACTTTATCTATATGCCTCATGCGACGCTCCACATGAGCTTGTTTCCTTGCAACTCTTTCATCTATCCGGTCAAAACGCTGCTCACGTCTTTCACTCACATAGCGACGCTTTTCATCTTGTCTGCGTCTGAACTCCGCTCTTACCTCATCATTGTTCATTTTACTTGAAGGAATCACAAACAAAGCAATAATGTAAGCAATAATCGCAATTCCGGTCTTCATTGTAAAAATCGCAAAAGCAATAAAGACGAGCCGCAAAATTGTCGCATCAATTCCTGAGTACTCCGCAATACCGCCGAAAACACCGCCCACCTTACGATCTACTCTTGACCTTCTCAACTTTTTCTCCATAGCTTCTGCTTCCTTTCTTTCTAAATCTTAACCAATCATGCAGGAAACAGGAGAACTGCTTCCCACCAATTTAATTTATTTAAAGTCTCTAATTTTCACATTACCCGTCGTTGCTTCTGCTTCAACTTTTAGCGCTTCCGAGTCCGTGCTTGAAACTTTAGTAAATACCATCATTTTATTCACTGATTCCGTTTTCGAATCCAAAACTTCCGCATCCTTCACATCAAGCAGTATCTTACCTAGATTAGTATGAACGCGTCCATCCAAACCTGATTCCTTCGGTACAATGACTTCAATGTTCCCAGCGCCAGCTTTTGCCTTAAGATAAACCGCATTTGGATTTTCTAATTGATAACGAACATTACCGTTTTTAGTCGTTAAATTGCTTGAGTAAAATTCACCTTTTACAGCAACATTTCCATTTAACGTTTTCAGTGAAACATCTCGCACCTTCCCATTTTGAACACGAACATTACCATTGATCGATTCAACTTCGGCAAGTGTTGCTTGAAGCGTACCGACACTGATATTTCCGTTTGTTGTTTTGGCAAATAAATCACGACCAACGAGCTCATCGATATGGAAGTTCCCATTTAAAATTTTGATCGAAACATAATCATATTCACGACGTGGTAAATAGACCGTTAAGTTTGTCACAATTTGTTTAGATTTAGATTCGAATCGAAGTGTTTCCTCATCAACCCGAAGCGTTGTCCGATCAAAGAAAATTTTCATCGCTTCTTCTTCTGGATATTCCTTAAAGAGCTTAATTGCGGCTTTCACGCGAATATCTTCATTTTCCGAAGGCTTAAATTCAATGTTTCCGAGTGCCACATCAAACTCTAAAATAGAAAGTGTCGTGTCATGATAAACAAATTCACGTTCTAGCTTCGTTGAGGTCAAAAACGGAAACGGCATATCCTTCACTTGATTAATCGCACTTCCTAAGAAAGAACCAATTTTTTCACCAGCTTGCGAAAGATCACTCATCACATTTTTAAGCGTTTCTTCTCGCTTCGCTTGTTTTTCTCTTTCTAGTTTTGCCTTTTCTTCTTTATTTGAGCCGCTTTCAGGACGAGGCCGCGTTTTTTTGGCTTCTCCACCACGATACGGATTATCTTTAGTGTTCCAGCCTTGTGAATAATCATAGCCCGTTTCTTCTTGCTCTACTTCTTCTTGACGGGCTTCCGAGCGATCAGCTTGACGCATATTTTCAGAAGCTGCACTCTTTCCTTCTTTTTTCGAAATATTTTCAAGCAACATTAAAGCTTCCTCAGTTGAGATCACGCCTTGCTTCACGAGTTCCAAAATACGTTTACGTTCATTTTCCATGCTTTTCCCCTCCAAAAATTCATCATTTATTCAAAAATTCCAGTTGATTTAGTGTCTCATTTATTATAGTTCTATTATGACGCATCACAGAAAATCTGTCATACAACCTAAGAACGATTCTTTCTTTAGACTTTTGGGGAAAAGAAAAAGCCTGATCTGGCGACTTTCCTCCAGATCAAGCTTATCAATTTATTTTTGCTTTTCTGCAACCTTTTCCTTCATACGTTTCTTATCGCGTTCCAGAATCGGTTTCAAATAATGTCCTGTATACGATTTTTTCGATGATGCGACCTTCTCAGGTGTCCCCTTAGCGACAATTTGTCCACCACCATCGCCACCTTCTGGACCAAGATCAATTAAATAATCCGCCTGCTTGATCACATCCAAATTATGTTCAATCACAAGCACCGTATCTCCATTTTCAACAAGCCGTTGCAAAACATCCAGCAACCGCCCGATATCATCAACATGTAATCCCGTTGTTGGCTCATCCAAAATGTAGAACGACTTCCCGTTACTACGTTTGTGCAGTTCCGAAGCCAGCTTCACACGTTGCGCTTCTCCACCAGAAAGCGTTGTAGCTGGCTGACCGAGACGAATATATCCAAGACCCACATCCACAATAGTTTGCAATTTCCGAGCAATCTTCGGTTGGTTTTGGAAGAAGTCCAGTCCTTCTTCAACTGTCATATCAAGCACTTCCGCAATATTCTTTCCTTTATAATGAATATCGAGTGTTTCACTATTATAGCGTTTCCCACCGCAAACTTCACAAGGAACATAGACATCCGGCAAAAAGTGCATCTCAATTTTGATAATGCCGTCACCTTTACAAGCTTCACACCGTCCACCTTTTACATTGAAGCTAAACCGCCCCTTTTGATATCCGCGAACTTTTGCTTCATTTGTTGCAGCAAACAAATCCCGAATATCATCAAAAGCCCCAGTATACGTTGCCGGATTTGACCTTGGTGTCCGTCCAATTGGCGACTGATCAATATCGATGATTTTTTCAAGGTGCTGAATCCCCTTAATTTCCTTGTGTGGACCCGGCTTAGCATTGGCCCGGTTTAACTTTCGTGAAAGTGCCTTCCGAAGGACTTCATTCACAAGCGAGCTCTTCCCTGAACCTGAAACACCTGTAACACACGTGAAAGTTCCAAGCGGAATATCCGCCGATACATTTTTTAAATTGTTTGCCTTCGCTCCGATAATTTCAAGCTTATTTCCATTTCCTTTACGACGCTTCGTTGGAACCGGAATAAACTTCTTACCAGACAGATAAGCACCCGTGATTGAATCGGCGTTATTCGCAACTTCTTCTGGACTTCCTGCTGCAACAATTTCCCCGCCATGTTCTCCAGCTCCAGGACCAATGTCAATCAAATAGTCCGCTGCCATCATAGTGTCCTCATCATGCTCAACAACAATAAGCGTATTTCCAATATCTCGCATTCCCTGAAGAGTATTTACAAGTCGGTCATTATCTCGCTGATGCAAGCCAATCGAAGGCTCATCCAAAATATAAAGCACACCGGTTAGTTTTGAGCCAATTTGCGTCGCCAGTCGAATCCGCTGTGCCTCACCGCCAGAAAGCGTTCCAGCTGCCCGGCTCAGCGTTAAATAATTCAATCCAACATTTTTGAGAAAACCTAATCGATTTCGAACTTCTTTCAAAATAGGAGCAGCAATTTGTGATTCCTTTTCCGATAAATCAAGGCCTTCAAAGAAATCAAAGCCTTCCGTAATCGAGTAATCGCTCACTTCACCGAGATGCTTTCCGTCAACTTTCACAGCGAGCGCTTCTTCTTTCAAACGATAGCCATGACAAGTTGGACAAGGCAAATTAGTCATATATTGTGCCATTTGATCTCGCGTAAAGTCCGAATTTGTTTCCCGGTAACGCCGCTCAATATTTGGTAGAACACCTTCAAATGGGATCCAAGTTTCTCGTGTCATCCCGAAATCATTTTTATATTTGAAGAAAAATTCTTTTTCACCAGAACCCCTTAAAACAATATTTTGATGTTCCTTCGGAAGTTTTTCAAATGGTGTATCCAAGTCGATCCCAAACTCTTCACAAGCAGAAGCAAGCATTTGTGGATAATACTGTGAACTAATCGGTTTCCAAGGTACAATGGCACCTTCATTTAGTGAAAGTGATGGATCCGGAATAACTGTTTCTACATCCACTTCAAGCTTTGTTCCAAGACCATCACAAGTTGGACAAGCTCCAAACGGACTATTAAAAGAAAACATCCGCGGTTCTAATTCTCCAACAGTAAAGCCACAATATGGACATGCATAGTGTTCACTAAATAGGAGTTCTTTTTCACCAATCACATCTACAATCGCATAGCCATCTGCGAGCTTAAGTGCCGATTCAAGTGAATCGTATAGACGTGAATGTACACCCTCCTTGATGACAATTCGGTCAATAATAATTTCAATAGAATGTTTCTTATTTTTTTCAAGTTCAATCTCATCATTAACATCATATACTTCACCATCAACACGAATCCGCACGTAACCTTGCTTTTTAATTTCCTCAAACGTTTTCTTGTGCGTGCCTTTTTTTCCAGAAACAATCGGAGCCATAATTTGAATCCGAGTTTTTTCAGGATATTCAAAAACACGATCTACCATCTGTTCGATCGTCTGCGAAGTAATTTCAATTCCATGATTGGGACAAATAGGATGACCAACGCGAGCATAAAGCAAGCGCAAATAATCGTGAATTTCTGTTACCGTTCCGACCGTGGAACGTGGATTTCGACTTGTCGTTTTTTGGTCAATCGAAATAGCTGGACTTAAACCTTCAATTAAGTCCACATCAGGTTTATCCATTTGACCAAGGAACTGCCTAGCATATGCGGACAAGGATTCCACGTAACGCCTTTGTCCTTCGGCATAAATCGTATCAAAAGCAAGCGAAGACTTCCCGGAACCAGATAAGCCAGTCATGACAACTAGCTTATCGCGTGGGATTTCCACATCAACGTTTTTCAAGTTATGCGCTCTTGCTCCTTGGATTACGATCTTATCTTTTTTCAAATCTGACTCATCCTTCCGCTTTAAGTTCTAAAAGTGCATCACGAAGTTCAGCCGCCCGCTCAAAGTCAAGTGCTTTCGCCGCAGCTTTCATTTCATGTTCCATATCTTCAATTAATTGACCACGTTCTTGTTTCGTTAGCTTACTCAAGTCTTGCAATTTCTCGTTTTCCTCTTCAGAAGCTGTTGTCGCAGAAATCACGCCACGAATTTCTTTCCGAATTGTTTTCGGCACAATACCGTGTTTTTCATTATATTCCTCTTGGATTTTACGACGACGTTCCGTTTCATCAATGGATTTCTTCATGGAATCTGTCATATTATCCGCATACATGATAACCTTTCCGTGTTCATTCCGTGCCGCACGCCCCATCGTTTGAATAAGCGAGCGCTCTGAACGAAGAAATCCTTCTTTATCGGCATCTAGAATCGCAACTAATGATACTTCCGGTAAATCGATCCCTTCACGCAATAAGTTGATGCCGACTAACACATCGAACACCCCTAGCCGCAAATCCCGAATAATTTCAATCCGTTCAAGAGTTTTAATCTCAGAGTGCAGATACTGGACTTTGATACCAGCTTCTTTCAAATAATCCGTTAAATCTTCCGCCATTTTTTTCGTTAAAGTCGTAACCAGAACCCGTTCATCTTTTCCAGTCCGATCATTAATTTCGTCAATCAAATCATCAATTTGTCCTTCAATTGGACGAACTTCAATAATTGGATCAAGCAGCCCTGTTGGACGAATAATTTGCTCCACTACATCCGGATTGTGCTCTAGTTCATAAGGACCTGGCGTTGCGGAAATGTAAACAATTTGATTGACATGTTTTTCAAATTCTTCTAGTCGTAGCGGCCGGTTGTCAAGCGCTGATGGAAGTCTAAACCCGTGATCTACAAGCATTTGTTTTCGCGCTTGGTCCCCGTTATACATCCCCCGAATTTGAGGCATTGTAACGTGTGACTCATCAATCACAATTTGGAAGTCATCTGGGAAATAATCAAGCAACGTATAAGGCGTCGAACCTGGTTCTCGAAGCGCTAGGTGTCTTGAATAGTTTTCAATCCCCGAGCAGTACCCCATTTCTTCCATCATTTCAATATCATAATTCGTTCGTTGTTCAAGGCGTTGCGCTTCTAATAGCTTATCTTGACTGCGCAACTCTTTTAAACGTTCAGCTAGCTCAAGTTTAATGTTTTGAATGGCAATTTTCATAATATCTGGGCTCGTCACAAAGTGAGAAGCCGGAAAAATCGAAACATGTTCCCGGTCACCAATAATTTCGCCCGTTAACGCATCTACTTCGCGAATTCGTTCAATTTCATCACCAAAAAACTCGACCCGAATACAGTGTTCATCTCGAGAAGCTGGAAAAATTTCAACAACGTCGCCACGTACGCGAAAACGACCACGCTGAAAATCAATATCATTTCGGTCGTACTGAATAGCCACTAAACGACGAAGTAACTCATCCCGCCCAAGTTCCATTCCAGTCCTTAGTGAAACAAGTAATTTCCCATATTCTTCTGGTGCCCCTAAACCATATATGCAAGACACACTAGCGATGATGATGACATCACGTCGTTCAAATAAAGCGGCCGTTGCCGAGTGTCGTAATTTATCAATTTCATCATTAATACTCGCATCTTTTTCTATATAAGTGTCACTTTGCGGAACATAGGCTTCAGGTTGATAATAATCATAATAACTCACAAAATATTCGACAGCATTCTCTGGAAAGAACTCTTTAAATTCACTATAGAGTTGTCCCGCTAGCGTCTTATTATGAGCCATAACAAGCGTCGGCTTATTAATTTCCTGAATGACATTAGACACCGTGAACGTCTTCCCGGTTCCCGTTGCCCCAAGTAAAGTTTGGTGCTTCACACCCTTATTAAGGCCCGCAACCAGTTGTTCAATCGCTCTTGGCTGATCACCAGACGGTTTATATTCTGAAACGAGTTCAAATTTATCAGTCAATGTCTCTTCCTCCATTCCAGCTCGTTAAATTTTTTCTACCAATACATAAGATTCTTTCATTTTACCATAAAGTATTCTATTCGCCTAGCAAAAAGCGAACATATTTTCGCTTTTAAAGAGAACGAAAAAACGTCATCTCGACGGATCACGTTTTTTCTCTCTTTATTTTATCACTTTTCTTATTTTTCACCTATCCATGTGCTTTCCTTTTGCCTTGAGCCGTTTCAGCATGACCGTTGCAACAGCAAATCCCACCGTCATGGATAACGCGTCTAGGACCATCAACCAGTATGTTCCCGTGTAACCAAGCTTCACACTCGCCGCAATTAAAATGACCATCAAAAGAAGCGCAATATAGCGATTATAAGTAATTCGCGCAAACATGATGACCAAAAGTCCAGGAAAGAAAATAGCCGAAAGCATTTGATCAATCATGTTTCTCCTCTCCTTTACTTGGAATCGTCTTTTAAAGCCTGAGCTGTAATATCATTCGTTAATTCAGGAAGCTCAGTTTTGCGGATGCCTTTTTCATGTAGCATATCTGGCAGAATTTCTGCCAGAAAATATTTCACACTTGCCATCTCCCGATATTTATAAATCGTTGCAAGCGCCTCACTGTAAATTTCAACAAAGACATTTTCTGGATTCCCCTTTTGGATCTCACCAAAGGACTCATACAGTAAATCCACTTTATCTGCAATCGCCAAAATTTTGCCTTCAAGCGTTTCATCTTTACCTTCTTTTAGTAGATGGCGATAGATATTTTGAAATTCACTTGGAATTTCCCGCTCAATAAAATTTTGTGTCATGCTTTCTTCCACTTCTGAAAGCATTTCCCGAAGCTCTGCTGTCGCATATTTTACAGGCGTTTTAATATCGCCAATAAAAAGCTCAGAATAATCGTGATTCAGCGCTTTTTCATAAAGCGCCCGCCAATCGACCTCATTTCCAGCTTTCTCCTCTACATTTCCAAAAAATTGAGCGATACTTGTCACTTTGAAAGAATGTTCAGCGACGGAATGCTCCTGATATTTAAACTTTCCCGGACAACGATAAATGTTCTCAAGATCCGATAAACTTTGAAAATATTGATGAATTCCCATCTTAACACTCCTTCTTAATTATTTTTTATGACTTTGCTGCTTTTTGTTCGCTGGATTCGTATTTTCCACTTCACGCATCACAACCGCAGCCGCATAGCCAACAAGCGCAATCATGAAACCTGAATAAGAGCGAAAGTTATCCGGCACAACGAGTGCAAGAATAAGCAAAACTAAAGCAGTGAGCAGCACGCCCCAGCTGAAAAGTTTGCGTTTTCGTGCTTGATCTGCCTGAATCGGCGCATAAATCCAAATAAAACAAGTGACTTGAATCAAAATAAATTGCAAGATTCCAAGTATCCAAACAAGAGCAAGCGACTGATTAAACAACAAACCGAGGATCGCGATCGCAAACATCAAAATAAAACCTGTAATGACCGCCGTTTTTTGCTTTGACGTGAGTTTCAAACCTTTCCCTCCAAAATCTTATTTGTCCTTTACTTTACCACAGAAAGCCAAATTTTTCGACAAAAAGACGCCTTTTTCCCTTTGCAGGAAACGAAAAGACGTCCTTTCTAGTTATAAAATTTTTTCTTCTTTCGTCCGGATCAAAATTGTCAAACTAAGAAGCGTCACAATAATCGTTGCTCCCATATCTGCCATAATGGCCATCCAAAGTGTGAGTAACCCTGGTAACGTCAGCAAAAGTGCCAAAATTTTAAGGCCTAGCGCAAACGCAATGTTAAAGCCAATAATTTTGCGCACCTTTTTAGCAATCCGGATGGTGATTGGAAGCTTAAGCAAATGATCTTGCATCAAGACAACATCCGCCACTTCAATCGCGCTATCGGTGCCTTTTCCCATAGCAATCCCAAGATCTGCCGTGGCAAGTGCAGGCGAATCATTGATGCCATCTCCAACCATCATCACTTTCCCCGTTTCAGATTGAATCTTCTGGATTTGGTCCAGTTTTTGCTCTGGAAGCAAGTCGGCATAATAAGTATCCATGCCAATTTCGGATGCAACCTTTTCAGCTGTTTTCACATGGTCTCCAGTGAGCATAATGGTATTCGTCACGCCAATTTGATGTAAATCTGAAATGAGTTCCCGACTTTCTGGCCGGAGTGCATCTCGGATACCGAACATCCCGAGGATTTGCGATTCAGATGCTGTCACAACGACCGTATAGCCAGCTTGCTTCAAACTTTGCACATCTGAGCGTGCTCTCTCATCCCAAGCCCCATCCGGGATTTGACTTTCATTTCCCATAAAGTAGGATACACCAGCAAGGCTTCCTACAAGGCCTTTTCCAGCGATGGTTTCCATCGAGTCCATCTTGCCGATTTTCACACCGTCGCTTTTCGCTTTTTGAGTAATTGCCGATGCAATCGGATGTAAGGAATCACTTTCCATCCGCGCCGCAATGTCCATGAAGTGATCATTGTACTTGATCATTTCTGCTACAACTGGCTTTCCACTTGTCAGTGTTCCTGTTTTATCGAATGCAATTTGCTTTATTTTTCCAAGCTGTTCAAGAAAAACGCCACCCTTGATTAAAACGCCATTTTTCGCGCTACGAGTGATCCCCGAAACAATCGCAACTGGCGAAGAAAGGATTAACGCACATGGACAGCCGATAATTAGAACGGCTAACCCTTCATAAAGCCATTTTGAAAAATCTGCACCGAAAAGAAGTGGTGGCAAAAACGCAATCATTACTGCAAAAAGCATGATCGCTGGCGTGTAGTAACGTGCAAATTTATCAATAAAGAGTTCAGTTGGCGTCTTCGTTTCTTGCGCTTCTTCCACAAGGTGAAGAATTTTTGCAAGGGAAGAATCTTCATATAGCGCTGAAATTTCAGCTTTTATGGTTCCTTCATTATTAATCGAACCGCCAAACAGGGGATCCCCAATTTGTTTTTCAACTGGCATGGATTCCCCGGTGATTGCTGCTTCATTGAAGGAACTTGCGCCTTCAATAACCGTCGCATCCGATGGGACTTTCTCTCCAGCGCGGATTAAAACTACGTCTTTTAATTGAAGTTTGGAGATTGGGATTTGACTCACTTCACCGTTCACCAGAATATTGGCTGTTTTAGGGGCGACTTTTAAAAGTTCAGACATGGATTTTCTCGCTTGACGCATGCCGAAACCTTCCAGATATTCGTTTAAGCCAAACAAAATCGCTACAACTGTACCTTCTTTATAATCACCTATTGCAAAAGCACCAATTAAAGCCACTGTCATGAGTGTATCAATTGTAAATTTCAACCGAAAAAGGTTTTTAAGCCCTTTAAAGAAAGTTTGATAGCCGCTCAGTCCCGCTGCCACAAAATAAATAGCAAAAGAAGCTCCCCAAGGAATTTTGTCTCCAAGAATAAATGCGGCTAGAAACAATACCGTTGAAATGCCTAACTGAATCAAAAGTTTTTTATCGTTGCCATGTTCATGGCTGTGCGCATGCTCGTCTTCTGAATGCGAGCTATCAGAATTTACAATCGCTACATTTTCTGTTTTTAAGATTTTTTCAACAGCAGTAAGTGGTACTTTATCTGGAAGAATAAGCTTGGATGTATTATAAAAAATTTTAGCTTCACTTCCATGGTCTAAATTCCGAATTTCCCGCTCCAGTTTTTCAGAACAGTGGGCACAAGAAAGTCCTGTTAGTCGATACTCTGTCATCATGATCCGCTCCTAGCATAGGCGCCCTTAAATCATCTGTGTTCAACGTGATGAATCGCTTGTTTAAGCAATTCAAGCACATGGTGGTCATCTTGCGAATAATAAATGGTTGTACCCTCTCTCCGCGATTTCACAAGTCGTAAATTTTTCAGAAACCGTAATTGATGAGAAACCGTCGTTTGGTTGAAAGAGAGCGTTCGCGCAATTTCATTCACGGAATACTCTCGCTCTTGCAAGAGATTCAAAATTTGGACACGTGTTGGATCCGAAAGCGCCTTAAAAATTTGTGTGACATTTAGCAATGTCTCTTCGTCTAAACCCGAATGATTTTCCATATCCGTTCACACTCCATTATTATATGTTCATATAATCATATGATAGCGTGTTCGCACGGGTTTGTGCAACTTTAGTGAATTTAAAAGTTATATATTATTATATGTCAATATACACATATAATAATATATAACTTTTAAAAAGGCAAGTGAATTCCCAATTTTGTTTGACCTTCTTTTACCAAAAACAAAGTTAATTAGTAACAAGTCTACACTAGCAGTTCCTGAAGCTTTTTCATCATTTTGTTTTTTTCAATCCGAGAAAATGTTCCACTGTAAAAATAGCCTCCGGGTATGCCGGAGGCTATTTTTAGTTATTCAATTCCTCAATTTCACCGCTATCCAAATACACGATCCACTCAGAAATATTGGTGATGTAGTCTCCAATTCGTTCCAAATTTTGAGCAACAAGCAGTAAATGCGAGATTTCCTCCAGATGTTCTGCATTTTCTTGCATCTGCTCAATACACTTATGTGACACAATTCGGTGTAGCTTATCGACATCATTATCACGCGCTGCAATTTCGCGCGCTGCCACCGCATCCCCTGCTAAATAAGCGTTCAACACGTCGTGAAGCATGGATTTAACAAGTTCTCCCATTTCAGGAATCTCAGGGATGGGCTTTAGCACTTTGCTGTCCCCTAAGCGAATAGTCGCTTTCGCAATGCTGACTGCATGATCCCCCATTCGCTCCAAATCAGAGCTCGCTTTTAAAACTGTGACAATTTTTCGCAAGTCCGTCCCAACAGGTTGTTGCAAGGCAATGAGCTCAAAAGAGCCCTGCTCAAGTGATAATTCCATGTTATTAATAGCTTTGTCTTCTGCAACTACTTGGTCGGCAAGCTTGATATCACGTTCTGAAAGTGACTTCATCGCTTTAAAAATTGCTTCGTTTACTAACATGCCCATTTCTAATAAATGTTGATGTAAATCATTCAATTGCTCCGTAAATAACTTTCTCACTACCATAGTGTTTTCACTCCTTATCCAAATCGACCAGAAATATAATCTTCTGTTTTTTGTTTTGCTGGATTGGTAAAAATAGAGGTGGTATCCGCAAATTCAATGATCTCACCATTTAAGAAAAAGGCTGTTTCATCGGAGATCCTAGATGCTTGTTGCATGTTGTGTGTCACGATGACGATCGTATAATCCTTTTTCAATTCCAAAATTAAATCTTCGACTTTGGCCGTTGAAATTGGATCAAGCGCCGAGGTTGGTTCGTCCATCAAAATGACTTCGGGTTTTACGGCAAGAACTCGCGCAATGCAGAGGCGCTGCTGCTGCCCGCCCGACATTCCTGTTGCGGGTTTGTCGAGCCTATCACTGACTTCATCCCAAAGTGCGGCTTGGCGAAGACTTCGCTCCACAATCGCATCCAATTCTTTCCGATTCGTTACGCCATGCATCCGTGGCCCGTATGCGACATTGTCATAAATTGAGAATGGAAAAGGATTGGGTTGCTGAAAGACCATCCCAACACGCTTTCTAAGCCCTACGAGATCTACTTTTGCTTGATTGATCTCCTCATTTGAGATTTTTATGTTGCCAGTCGTTTTTACATTAGGAATCAAGTCATTCATCCGATTGAGTGTTCGCAAAAATGTAGATTTTCCACATCCAGATGGGCCAATTAATGCGGTGACTTGATTTTCTTTAATTGAAAGCGAAACTTTTTTAAGAGCTTGTTTGGCCCCATAAAATAAATCGACATCTGTTGTTTCAATCATAAATTTGGTTTTTTCGGTCGTCATTTCCATCCTATTCCCTCTCCTTTAACCAAAGTTCCCAGAAATATAGTCTTCCGTTCGTTTTTCTGATGGGTTCGTGAAAAGTTCTGTTGTTTCCTTGAATTCTACTACTTCGCCTAGATAGAAAAAGGCGGTAAAGTCAGATACACGAGCGGCTTGTTGCATGTTATGCGTCACAATGACAATCGTGTATTTCTCTTTTAGTTCATTAATTAAATCTTCAATTTTACTGGTTGAAATCGGGTCAAGTGCAGAAGCCGGTTCATCAAGGAGCAAGACTTTCGGTTGCATCGCGATAGCTCTTGCGATACAAAGCCTTTGCTGTTGCCCACCAGAAAGCGAAAGCGCACTTTTATTTAAGTCGTCTTTTACTTCATCCCAAAGTGCAGCTCCGCGTAAACTTTTCTCAACACGTTCCATCAATTCTTTTTTACCACGCATTCCGTGACGCTTTAGTCCAAATGCAATATTTTCATAGATGGATTTCGAAAATGGATTCGGCTTTTGGAAAACCATGCCAATTTCTTGTCGAATGCGGTAAAGATCAATCTCTTTCCGGTTGATATTAATATCATCGTAGAGAATCTTGCCTTCCATCCGGCATCCATCAATTTCTTCATTCATACGATTAAGCGCCCGCAAATAGGTAGATTTTCCACATCCCGATGGTCCAATTAGCGCGGTAACTTGATTTTCAGGAAAGGCTAGACTTACTCCTTTGATTGCATGATTATCTCCGTAGTAAACATGGAGGTCTTCTGTTGCCATCGCGTTTCGGCTTGCCGCTAAGCTAGATTCATTTGTCAAAGCCCTAGTTTTTGTTTCTTGCTTATCAAGCATCCCTGCGCTGGTTTGATTTTTCGTTAACAGCATCTTCAAAACTCCTTTGTTTTAAGACGAAGACGTCATTTTTTTGAATACTAATTTTCCGAGTAAACGAGCCAAGATATTGAAAAGTAACACCGATAGAATTAATACAGCGGAAGCTCCATCTGAAACAGCGCGCGCATCTGGCATAATGCCTTCCCCGTTGATTTTCCAAATGTGTACGGCAAGTGTTTCAGCGGGACGGAAAATATTGAGTGGCGAGGTGACATCTGCTGGATTCCAGTTTGTAAAGTCAAGAATCGGCGTGCTTTGTCCTGCTGTGAAAATAAGTGCTGCGGCTTCACCAAATACACGTCCTGCCGCAAGAATGATGCCGGTTATGATCGCCGGGAGAGCGGCTGGAATCAGAACCCGTGTGATAGTCTCCCATCTGGAGATTCCAAGAGCTAAACCTGCTTCACGTTGTGTATCTGGAATCGCTCGAAGCGCATCTTCAACAACGCGGATTAAAAGCGGCAAGTTGAAAATGGTTAGTGTTAAAGCTCCGGATAATACTGAGAAACTCCAGCCCATTTGGATGACGAAAACAAGGAATCCAAATAGTCCAACTACGATAGATGGCAAGGAGCTTAAGACTTCGATCGTTGTCCGGATTAAGTCGGTCACCCAATTTTTCCGTGCATATTCTGCCATATAAATCCCTGCACCAAGAGCAATTGGGATTGAGATGAGCATTGTAATAATTAGCATGTAAAAGGAGTTCCAGATTTCAGGTCCGATTCCACCACCCGCTTTAAATGCTTGCGGAGGATTCGTCAAGAAATCGAGGCTAAGTTTCGGCACGCCTTTCACAAGAATATAACCAAGCAAACTTGCAAGTATGAGCGTAATGAGGACGGCTATGAAATAAAAGACGCCTGTGGCAATTTTATCTTTTGTTTTTACATTCATTTCGCTTTCCTCCTACGGCCGATGAATCGGATAATAATGATGAAAAAGAGTGACATCGCCAGTAGAACCATTGCAAGCGACCAGAGAATATTGTTGTCGAGTGTTCCCATGACTGTATTCCCCATCCCCATCGTCAAAATGCTTGTTAGGGTAGATGCCGGCTCGAAAAGAGACGTCGGAATGACTGCTGAGTTTCCGATAACCATCTGAACTGCGAGCGCCTCACCAAAGGCACGCGCCATACCGAACACTACGGCTGTCAATATCCCTGCGCGCGAAGAACGAAGCACAACACGCCAAATTGTTTGAAAACGAGTTGCTCCGAGCGCGAGCGAAGCTTCCCGGTAATGGCGTGGCACTGCTTTAATCGCATCAACTGAAAGTGACGTTACAGTTGGTAATATCATTACAGTTAAAACAACGGTTGCAGCGGCAATCCCAAAACCGCTCCCTGAGATATGTTCTCGAATAAACGGGACGATAACACTTAACCCGATAAAGCCATAAACAACCGATGGAATCCCAACAAGTAGTTCAATGACTGGTTGCAATACCTTTTTCCCAAAGCGCGGAGAAATTTCGACCATGAAGATGGCTGCTCCGATCGCAAGTGGCGCCGAGATACAAGCGGCAAGCAAAGTCACGGCGAATGAACCTATAATCATTGGAAGTGCGCCGACAAGAGCATTGCCTGCCGCATCTGTTTTCGTTGGATTCCAGTCCTTTCCAGAAATGAAATCCCAAAATGATACTTTATTAATAAAAAAGGTGGATAATCCCTTTGAAATGACAAAATAAAGGATAGAAACTGCCGCAATGACCATCACGGCAATACAGATAAAGGTAATAATTTTCCCTCTTGATTCAAGGCGTGCTTTTTTGGATGTGCGTGTTAGTTTTTCTTCATTCATGATTTCCAAAACGTAAAACTCCTTCCGTTCCCCAACATGCGGGCAAGTCTATCCTGATCTCAAAGGATAGACTTCCCATTTTCATTATTTCTCTCATCTTTTATTTAAAGGTTTGTAATTTTTCCATCTGCGCTACGTTCTACTTTCATTTCTTTAATTGACTGGTAGCCAAGTTGCGGAACAATATCCTTTTGAACGGCATCACTCGTCATATAATCTAGGAAGCTCTTTGTAAGACCTTTTGGCTTACCATTTGTATACATATGTTCATAAGACCAGATTTTCCAATCGTTCGTTGCGACGTTTTTCTCATCTGGTTTTACACCGTCGACAGAGAGACCAACTACTGATTTATTAATGTAAGAAAAAGCTAAGTAACTGATCGCTCCTGGTGTTTCACTTACGATTTTACGAACGGTTCCAGAAGAGTCTTGCTCTTGTGCTTTGATAGGCGTTTCCCCTTTTAGCGCCCATTGTTCGAATGTGGCACGAGTTCCGCTTCCTTCAGCTCGGTTAATCACCGTTACTTTTTCGTCTTTTCCGCCAACATCTTTCCAGTTCGTTACTTTTCCAGTAAAGATGTCAATCAATTGTTGTTGAGTTAAGTTATCAACGCCAACATCTTTATTCACAACCGGAGCCATGCCGACAACTGCAACTTTATGATCAACAAGTTTTGAAGCGTCCACACCGTCTTTTTCTTCAGCAAACACATCTGAGTTCCCAATATCTACCGCACCTTGTTGCACTTGTGTTAGTCCTGTTCCAGAGCCGCCACCTTGTACGTTAATTTGTGCTTTAGGATTTTCCGATTGAAATTGTTTTCCTGCAGCTTCAACAAGAGGTTGTAGTGCTGTTGATCCAACAGCAGTAAGGGATCCAGATGTTTCATCAGAATCACCGCCTGAGCCATTTGAAGAACTTCCACTTCCACAAGCCGCAAGAACAAGCATTAATGCTGATAAAATTGTCGCTATACCCAAAACCTTTTTTTTCATTTTTTATTACCCACCTTATTTTGATAAATTGGTTATCCTTACAATACCTACTATAACCAGAAACCATTAAGCCGTTATTTAGCTAATGTTAAGATCGTGTAAATCTTTAAATCCCGTTAAAAAAATGACAGGAAAATGAATTTTTTGGATAAAAAAACACGCCTAAGCGAAAGTTTTCGCCTAGGCGTGTTAAGATTTGCTTCTTCTAATTTGAAATGGTTAAAATATCTCATCTTTCGTGTAGTGATTTAGACAACGAGATTACTTTATCTTAGGCAATTTAATTTCAAAAGTTGTTCCCTCATTTTCTTTGCTCATAACAAGAATTTCGCCATCCATACTTTCAACTAAGTGTTTCACAATTGAGAGACCTAGTCCCGTTCCGCCAGAATGGCGGCTTCTTGCCTTATCCACTCGGTAGAATCGTTCAAAAATCCGGTCCAAATCTTTTTCCGGAATACCGATCCCATTGTCCATTACCTTTATCACAACGTAATCCCCTGCATCATCCAAACTTAAGCGAACTCTCCCTTCTGTCTGCGTATATTGAATGGCATTCGACAATAAATTTACAAGAATCTGCTGGATTCGATCCCTCTCCGCCGTAATTTCAAGGGGTGGCTGTTTTTTTTCAGGAATTTCAAGCTGAATGGCCTTCACGCTCGCCAGTTCACTTACCATTTCTACGGATTGCCGGATCACATCATCTAAATTAACTTGTTCCATGTGTACAGGGAGTGCTTTTTGCTCAATTTTCGAGAGTGCTAGAATATCTAAAATTAAGCGGTTCAAGCGCTCACTTTCGTCTTTAATAATGGTCAAGAATTGTTTTAGTAGCTTTTCATCATCCATAGCCCCATCCAGTAATGTTTCCGCAAAACCTTTAACTGCCGTTATCGGGGTTTTTAGCTCATGTGACACATTAGCAACGAACTCAGAGCGAACGTTTTCGAGGTGGCGAATTTGCGTGATATCATGCAATAAAAGCACGATACCAGAAATTTCTCCGTCTTCCATCAGAATCGGTGTAACACTGGCATCTAGTATCATTTCTCTAGGGAAATAAATCGCCACTTCTTCTTGCGCACGCTGTTTCTCTTGAAAGCCTCTTTCAATCAACTTACTGACACTAAAACTTTTAATGACTTCATAAAATGTTTTGCCAGTAATTTCTTGTTCGCCTAGAATTTGATACATCGCTTTATTCGTCATGATAATTTCTTTATCGTAATTAATCAACATAACACCACTCACAAGATTCTCCACAATCGCAGATAACCGCTGTGAATTTTCACGAATTTCATACATTTGTTGTTCTAAACTTTCCGCTAGCTTATTGACGGACACTGAAATTTCTTGGAGTTCTCCACTTGATTTCCCGTAAATTCGGCTACTGTAGTTACGCGAAGCCAAGTCATTTGAGACCTCAATAATTTCTTGTACAGGGCGTGTAATCCGTCGTGCAAGGATTATACTAATCGCTGCGATAATAAGTAAAATTGGGATTAAAATCAAGAGAAGATTTCCCCATAACTTATTAACTGCTTTTTCAATAGATTCAAGTGAAACAGAAATTCGGAGGGCTCCATCCACTTTTCCATCGTGCAAAATAGGTACCGCCACATAGAGCATACTGTAGCCAACTGTAGCGCTTTTTCTTGTCGCTATCCCAACAGATTTCCCATTTTGAAGTACTGTTTTAAATTCTGGTCGACTCGCATGATTCCCGAGCTGTTCACGATTTTCTTTTGAATCCATGATCACTTTTCCCGGCCGGTCAATAATTGTAATCCGCGCATCCACTTCTCGCCCAAGCGGCGCAAGCGCCTTTTCAAGCTCTTTTTCACGTCCATCTAAATCCTGGTTGCTTAGATTAAGTGTGTGCACCAAAATTTGCGCTTCATCTTTTAACTGATTCTCCTTCATTTTCATGTAAGTCGATTTCATAAGTTCTCCTGAAAAGAACCCCACCACAACAATCGTGATAAAAAATAAAACGAAAAAGGAAACACCGATCTTTAGCCATAATTTATTCATTCGTCTATTCCTTTACGCTTTCCATTTTATAGCCAAACCCGCGCACCGTTTTGATATATTGCGGTTGTTTCGTATCCGTCTCGATTTTATCACGCAAATGACTCACATGAACATCGACAATTCGCGTCTCTCCAATATAATCATAGTTCCACACCGCATCGAGCAACTGGTCGCGTGAGAACACTTTCCCGCGATGTTTCGCCAGATAAAGTAGCAATTCAAACTCTTTCGGCGTAAGTTCAAGCGCCTCGCCGCGCAAAAAAGCTTGATAACTTTCTGGAAGAATTTCTAGTTCACCGATGATGAGTTTGTTTTCCTCTCCGCTTCCTGATGCCTCTTCACTAAACTTGTCTCCCTTCGCAGCGCGTCTCAATATCGCTTTAATTCGAGCCACAACTTCGCGCGGGCTAAAGGGTTTTGTTAAATAATCATCCGCCCCAAGTTCGAGGCCAATAATTTTATCTAATTCCTCATCTTTTGCTGTAAGCATCAAAATTGGCACATCCACTTTACTTTGTCGTAATTTTTTCGTCACCTCAATCCCATCCATTTTAGGCAACATCAAATCAAGCACAATTAAATCTGGCCGTTCCGAGATAGCGAGGTCATAACCTTCTGCACCATCAAAAGCCGTGATCACCTCGTAACCAGCTTTTTTAATATTGAATTCTAGAAGCGTAACAATGGATGATTCGTCATCCACAACTAAAATTTTTGTCACAATGCCTTCCCTCTCTTCCAACTTCCTCTATTTATTAACCTAAATATAGCATGGATTTAACGTTACCGGATAGCAATCCACGGTTTTTTTACAAAAACTTAAACAAAAAACAAGTCCGCTCTACGAAGCGGACTTGTAAATATCATCTTGGTTCGACTAGTAGCAAGCCCAGTTCAAATGAATCATTCTCATAAAGAGCGGTCTGTTCAAAACGAGGCTCTCCATTTAACCCCACCACTTTCAACTTGCAAAAAGCTCGGTTTTTATTTAACGCTTCATAAAGCTCCGTCCGGTTTTTCACGGGTACACTGTTCACTTCTGTGATTTTCTCACCAGCAACTAAGTGCATCCGCGACGATGGCGTATTTTCACGCGCACCTAAAATCACAATTCCATCTGGCTCGGGTTTATAGCGTAGCGGTGCATTTTTATCTATCCGGTAAAAACGCCACGAAATCCAAAATCTGGAAATAATCGCAAGTACAAACGCAAACAAAGTCATGACCGGCGAAACGATACTAATTAAGCCAATAGCAGCAACAATCACCGCAAGCGTCGTAACTTGCATAGCAATTTTCCGGCTTAAATCTTCCGGTAACTCAGAGCGTGTTTTTTGCTGAAAGCCAATGACAAGCGGCAACAACACGAGCGTATAAGACTCGGAGCCGATATTAAACACGGGCCAAAAATCAAATAAATGCGTAATTTCAGTTCCAGGAACAAAAGCAATTAAAGGAATAAACCAAAACTTTCTAAGCTGGAACCCGCCGACAAGCTTACCGCGACCGCTTTTCCTAAGTGAAGGTGACGGCGACTTTGCACTAGTATAATGGATTAACCAGGCTTCAACAAACAATAAAATCGCAAGCAGGAACGTCATCGCAATCATGAAGTTATCAATATAAAGCGCATCATATGAGAGTAAGCTGTCTTGAAATGGTCCAAACTGAATATCATAATAATAGCAGAAATAAAAGACTAAACTCGAAATCCCAATCGTGATTGCCGTTGAGCTGAGCCTAAACATTGCTACGATCAGTACTAAAATAGTTACAACGTTAAAAATGACAATCCATACTTCCATAACACCGAATCCGATGAAAAAAGAAACAATGGAAAGAACAATCGCAATGCCAATCCCGAGCGAAAAGAAATTTTTCAATTCGAGAAACGGCGAATAAATCCGAACGCTAAACGAACGTCGCTCCCATTTCACTCGGTTATAACCAGCTAGTATTGCAAACAAAATAGATAAGTAAAAAACCGGCTGGAGCAATAAACTCAGTATTCCTTTTAAAATAATCTCTATGACATCCATCTCAACAAAAGCCCCCTAAAAAAACCGATTCTTTCTTATAATATGGGTGCAAGCAATCGGCTTACTGCTTCTTTAAACTTAATCCAAAGTGAACGTTCACTATAAAGTTCTGGCGTCAGCTGATACGACTTCAAAATATCCTCCAAGAAAATATCTTCAAGCTTTGCCGCAAGCGCTTTTTCATAGATAAATGCATTCACTTCAAAATTCAAACGAAAACTCCGGAAATCCATATTCGCCGTCCCAACCGAGGCAATTTCCCCATCAATAACGAGCATTTTCGCATGAATAAACCCATTATCATAAATAAAAAATTTAGCGCCGGTTTCCATAAGTTCCCCCGCGTAGCTGGTCGTTGCCCGGTAAACAAACGGATGATCCGGTTTATTTGGAATCATGATCCGAACATCAATCCCTGAAAGCGAGGCAATCTTAAGCGCCTCAAACAAACTTGCATCTGGGATAAAATACGGTGATTGCAAATAAATCGACCGTTTCGCCGAATTAATCATCTTAATATAGCCATTCTTAATTTGTTGCCACTCTGAATCTGGCCCACTTGACACAATTTGCATCGAAGTTTGCCCTTTCCCATGAAAAGTTGGGAAATAACGCGCCTTATAATCAATCTTATGATTTGGCGCCGCCGAATTCCAATCCATAATATAGCGTGTTTGCATCGCATAGACGGCCTTTCCATGTACTCGTAAATGCGTGTCGCGCCAATATCCGAATTTCTTCGAAAGCCCAAGGTATTCATCCCCAATATTAAACCCACCGATATAACCAACCTTGCCATCAATGATCGCTAACTTTCTGTGATTCCGGTAATTTAGCCTAAAATTGATTAAGGGGAGCTTAGACGGGAAAAACGGCCTCACAATCCCTCCGCTTTTCTCCAGTTCTCGAAAAAAGGATTTCTTGGTAGTTCTCGATCCCATTGCATCATAGATCACCTTGACGTTAACGCCTTCTTTAGCTTTCTTTTCAAGCAAGTGAATCATTTTTTTCCCTAGCTCATCCGAGTGGAAAATATAATAAATAATATGTATATGATCTGTCGCTGCTTCAATATCCTTTATGAGTGCTTCAAACTTTTCGTGTCCATCCACATATACTTCTACTTCATTATCTTGTGTTAAAATTGCCCCGTCGTTAACCAGTAAAAGATAAACCAGATCCCGATAATGCTGCACATTCGGATCACTAAACGGAAATTCATTTTGTCGAATCAACTCAATTTGATTTGCTGTCGATTCTTTAATCCCAATTTTTTCTTGTCCTTTCCAGTCAAAAATCTTTTTCTTAGAAAGTTTTCTCCCAAAAATCAAATAAATAATGAATCCTAAAATAGGAACAAAAGTTAAGACAAGAAGCCAGGCCCAAGTAGCAGATGTGTCTCTTCGTTCTAAAAAGACTGTAACGGCCGCGAAAAACACATTTAGCACTAACAAGATGACTAAAATAGCTGTCAAAATTCCCACTTAGCACTCTCCTTTTTCACTTACTCTAGAACATCATATCATAAAAATAAGTTTTCGCCTATTTTCCTAAAAAAAACATCCCTCTTTCCTATTCCAAGAAAAGAGAGATGCTTTCAAAATTTTTATAAATATGGTGTCGGGTCTACAGGTACACCATTTTTATGAATCTCAAAGTGTAAATGCTGCCCTGTGGATTGACCTGTTGAGCCCATAATTCCAATCGCCTGTCCTTGCATGACATTTTGACCAGCGACTACATTTAAGCTCCCAGCACGCATATGTCCGTATAATGTTTGATAGCCATTTCCATGGTCAATTTCAACGACATACCCGTAACCGCCATAGCCACTACCTGGTGCTCCATATCCCGCAAACACTACGCGACCGGATGCTGCTGCCACAACTTGAACCGTACCCCCAGCTGCAATATCTTGGCCTTTATGAGATTCATGTTGTCCCGTTACTGGGTTTGTCCGATCACTAAAGCCAGAAGTTAGAATTCCTTGAGCAGGTTTGATGAACATACCGCCAGCTGAACTAGATGAGCTACCTGTCGATGGTGCTTGTGCGACCGCGGAGCTTGTAGCAGGAGCAGACTTGCTTGGACTTGGCGAAACAGCTCTTGCTGACGCTGCAGAATTCGCTGCCGCTTGTCTCCGTTTTTCTTCCATTGCTCGTTTTGCTGCTTCTTCTTTCTTGCGTTGTTCCTCTGCATAGGCAGCAGAAATGTTAGAAAGAAGCGTTTGTTCTTGGCTAGAAAGTTTACTCTTTTGTGATTCAAGAAGCGCCGTTTCCTGTGCTGTTTTGTTTTTCTTAGCAGCAAGCGTACTGATCAAATCATTTTGTTCTGCTTTTTGACTTTCCAAGTTGTTTTTCGTTAGCATAATTTGGTCTTTCAACTTATTTAATTCAGCTAACTTTTTTTCAGACGCCGTTTGTTTATCATTCAATAATTTTTGATCGCTTTTTTGTTTTTCCATAATTTCTTGGTCTGATTTCACGATCACTTGCACAAGATTCGCACGATCAATGAAATCACTAAAGTCTTCCGCTTGCATCAAAATAGTGAGATAGCTTTTCCCACTTCCGCTTGTTTGAATAGCACGAGCACGTTTCTCAAGCACTTTTTGACGTTGTTTAATTTCCTCTTTGAGTACTGCAATTTCTTGTTTAAGCTTTTGAATTTGTTTTTGCTCCGAGTTAACTTTCTCAACTTGTTGCTTCAATTTCGCATTTGTTTCATTAATTTCCTTGGAAACACGCTCTAGTGTAGCTTTAACTGAAGCCGTATCTGATTCTATTTGGTTTAATTCGGATTGTTTAGTTTCAATCCCTTTTTCAACCGATGACCGTTGTTCGGTAATTCCTTGCTTTTGCTTTTCCATGTCAGAAATATTTGACGCGAATACATTCACCGGCTGTAAAATTAATACTGCAGCAGCAACTGTTGCAGCAAAGCCAATTCTTTTATTTTTTTTCATTCTTACTTCTTTACCCCACTTCATTTTTTACTACTTTCACTGTCATATTTCCGTTTTTTTATAAAAAAAGTACCTTCATCAAGTTGAGATAAAGGTACTTCTTCGATTTTCAAATTTTCGTTTTCCATTCTTTAGAAGTTTGCTACACGACCATAGCCTACAAGATAACGAGCCCAGTATCCGCTCGAGATATTATCATACTTAACACCGTCATTTTGTGCGTTGATCATTTGACCTCCGCCAACATAGATCCCAACGTGTGCAATTCCGCCACCATAGTTAAAGAATACTAAATCACCAGGTTTTGCTTGGCTTGCACTTACTTTAGTTGCAGAAGCATATTGCCCGCCAGAAGTTCTTGGAAGGCTAATTCCAGCAGCTCTGAATGCATAAGAAGTAAATCCTGAGCAGTCAAAAGCGCTTGGACCAGAAGCCCCTAGAGAATAAGGTTTACCAAGTTGTGCACGAGCTGCTGCGATCATTGCAGAGTAGCCGCTACCACTTGGAGCTGGCGTGTTGCTTCCAGCAGATGATCCACTGTTTGAAGAAGAGCTTGAGCTACTTCCTGCAGAAGAAGCTTTACTACCGCCGCTATTACTGCTAGAAGAAACATTGCTTGCAGCAGATGCAGTACGGTTTGAACTTGATGATGACGCGCTATTAGTATCATTTGTTGATTTAACAGTTTCTCCAGCAGTTGGTTCAGCCGCTGCTGCTAAAGCACGAGCACGTTCAGCCGCTGCTGCTGCTTGTTTATCACGTTCGCTTACAAGATTAGATTTTGCTTTTTCGGCACCTGCTTGTTCAAGTGCAAGTTTAGCAACAACCGCTTCTTTTTCAGCTTTTTGAGCTTCAATTTTATTTTGTTGAGCTTCGAAGTCTGCAATAGCTTGACGTTGTTTGTCTTGTGTTTTCTTCACTGCAGTTTGTTTCGATTTAAGTGCAGCTTCATCACTTTGTTGATCATCTAAGATCGATTTATCAGAGTTAACAAGTTCGTTAACAGCTGAAACACGACTTACTAAATCAGAGAAATTGTCAGCCCCTAGAATAACATCAAGGTAAGCATTTGAATTTGAAGTTTTTTGCATAGCGCGTGCGCGTTCTTTCAAAACTTCTTCACGTTCTTTAATACGTTCATTGATTTCTTGGATTTCTTTGTTTAACTGTTTAAGTTCTTTTCCTGTTTTGTCAAAGTCTGCTTGCAAATCTTTCGCTTTCTTTTGAGCAGAATCCATATCAGAAACTAGTTTTGATAGTTCCGATTGTAAATCGCCTTTCTTGGATTTTAAATCACTAATTTTTTTGTCTTGCGATTGGATATCCTTATTTACGTCCGCGAAAACATCTGTCGTAAAAGCCGGTGTTAAACTCATAACTGCTGCAAGTGAGACTGCAATAAACGCATTTTTTTTCAAAGAATTTACCTCCTAAAAAGCTCCCTAGCTTTCCTTTTATTTTTTAGATTATTTTTGACTAATTCGGGTATATACTTCTGTACACCTTTTTACACTTTCAAGAATCTTCTAATTGAGATAGCACTTCCCCAAATACCAATTAGAACGCCTATCAAGATGATGAGTGCACTTAATTCATAAGCAAATGGTGTTGGTGATAAGAGTGAAAGTGACGTTGTCGCCAATTTCGGATTCACCAGATTGTAAGTGTTAATATAACCTACAAAAGTTAAGATAACTGGAATGATCGAACCGATTAATCCAAGCCAAGCACCTTCTAGAATGAAAGGCCAGCGGATAAACCAGTTAGTCGCTCCGACCAGTTTCATAATTTCGATTTCCCTGCGACGTGAGAAGATAGCAATCTTAATGGTATTTGAGATGAGGAACATCGCTGTAAGAAGTAATCCAATACTTAGAACTACACCAGCATATCTTGCCCATTTCAATGTATTAAATAAATTGTCTACCGTTTTCTCGCCATATTCAGCGTCATCTACATGTTTTAGTTTTTCAATTTTAGTTGCCACTTTCTTGGTTTGTTCTGGCTCTTTGGCCTGAACAACAAACACATCGTGGAGCGGGTTATCCTGTTTAAACAGTTCGAAGTTTTTTCCGTAAGCCCCAACAAGTTTTTTAAGCTGTTGGTCTTTCGAGGAGAACGTCACATCTGCAACGCCACTCACTTTTTCGATTTCCGCTTTTAGTTCATCTTCTTGTTTTTGATTGGCTCCAAGCGAAATATGTACATTAATTTGTACGTCATTTTCAACATCAGAAGCAAGTTTGTTCATGTTGATCAAAATAGAGAAGAATACACTCACAAGAATCAATGTAACTGTTACAGCACTTGCTGCCGCGAAAGTCATCCATCCATTTCGATAAAGACTCCTAAAACTCTCTTTAATATGCCGTCCAACTGTTCTAAATTTCATATCCATATTCTCCTTGCTCTTCATCACGGGCAATTCTACCATTTTCGATAGCAATAACTCGATGTTTTAGCGTGTTCACAATTTCTTTATTGTGAGTCGCCATTACAATCGTTGTCCCGTTTTTGTTGATTTCCTCAAGGATATTCATGATTTCCCATGAAGTATCTGGATCGAGATTTCCGGTTGGTTCGTCGGCAATCAGAACTTTTGGCGTATTTGCGATTGATCTTGCAATCGAAATCCGCTGTTGTTCTCCTCCCGAGAGTTCGTCGGGCATCATTCTGACCTTGTGTTTTAGATTAACCAAATCAAGAACTTCCATGACACGATCTTTAATTTCAGCTGGATCTTTTTCCACGACTTCCATCGCATAAGCGATATTTTCATAAACAGTTTTACTTTGAAGTAACTTAAAATCTTGGAAAACGACGCCAACATCTCGTCTCAAGTAAGGAACTTCCTTGTTTTTCATGTTGATAAGATCAAACCGATCAACTTGTATGTTTCCCTTAGTTGCTCTTTCCTCTCGGTAGATCATTTTAATAAAAGTGGATTTACCAGCTCCACTTGGACCAACAACATAGACGAATTCCCCTTGATCAATGTTAACATTCAGACCATTAGCAGCAGTAATGCCGTTTGGGTACTTCTTATAAACGTCTTCCATAACTATCATTTAATCACCTTACTTGCCTTTCTTAATAGCTTCGGTTTAAAGGTAATGCAATGATAACCTTCGATATAAAACTGTTACTTACGTGACGATGTTTCTGTCACAACAGAGTATATTATAACATTCTAGTTTTTCAACTTTAGGTTAATTGCATTACAGTTATATTTCAGCACATGACAATCTGTGTCTTGTTGTAATACACAGTTGCAAAATGGATGTTCTCTTTTTCGTTTTACATAAATTCAACTTCAACATTTTTCTTTCAGGAAATGCAATTTACTAAACTTCAAATTTCCCGATGAACCTATTGTATCGTTTTTCTAGGTAAAATAACATTACAGTGATATTAAAAATCTTTACAGTTTTCAAGCAAAGGCATATACCAATTATCCCTTCAGTTCACACCTGTGTAGTCTGTCACATTATTTTTTGTCATCAAACTGTTATATAAAAAAAGCAATCGCTCCCTTTAGAACGACTGCTTTTTATTAACGGTTAAAACCTTCTCCCATTACCTCGCTTGCACTCATTACAACAACAAAGGCATCTGGATCCATTTCCTTAATCACTTCTTTCAATTTTTGGAAACCTCGTTGTTGGATCACACACAAAAGAATTTGTTTTTCATCATCCGTGTAACCACCTTTTGCCTCAAGACGTGTGATTCCTCGCCCAATTTGAAACAAAACAGCTTCACGGATTGCCTCCTGGCGCTCCGAAATAATAAGCACCGTTTTTGATTGATCCAAACCCACTTGAACCAAATCAATTGTCTTACTCGTAGCAAATAAGCCAATCAAAGCAAACAAACCTGACTCGATGTCAAACGCGATCATGGCAAGCAAAACAACCGTTCCATCAATCAAAGCTACACAAATCCCCAACGATTGATGTGTGTATTTATGCAAAATTTGTGCGATTACATCTGTTCCTCCAGTGGATGCTTTTCCCCGGAACACAATTCCAAGACCAATCCCAACTAAAACACCACCAAATAGCGCACCAATTAACGGTTCCTTGGTCCACGGATCTAACCCTTGAGATAAATAAACAAACAGCGGAACAGCCATTGTCCCAACAAACGTTTTCAAGCCAAACTGATAGCCAAGAAAAATGATCCCCGCAATAAACAGCGGAATATTTAAAGCCCACTGAATAAACGCCGGCGTCCACCCCGTTAAATAGTGAAGGATTGTACTAATACCACTTACACCACCAGATGCAATATGGTTAGGCAAAAGCAGGACATTAAAGGCAAGCGCAATAATAGCGGCTCCTAAAATGACAAATAAATAATCGCGCGATTGACGTGCAAAGGACGAATGAAAGTTTTTCCCCATAGTTTCCCTCCGAATCAGTTGATACGTGAACGTAAATAAGCGTTAATAAATTCGTCTAAATCGCCGTCCATAACAGCTTGAATATTTCCCGTTTCAACGTTCGTGCGGTGATCTTTCACCATCGAATAAGGATGGAAGACATAAGAACGAATTTGACTACCCCAGCCAATTTCCTTCTGCTCACCACGAATTTCAGCAAGTTCAGCTTCTTTTTCTTCCTGTTCTTTTTGATAAAGCTTCGCCTTGAGCATCTTCATCGCTTGTTCCCGGTTTTTCAGTTGCGAACGTTCTGATTGACAAGTTACAACAATCCCCGTCGGAATGTGCGTCATCCTAACCGCGGAATCCGTTGTATTAATATGCTGTCCACCGGCACCCGTTGCCCGGTAAGTATCAATTTTCAGATCTTCTGGTCGAACATCAATTTCAATATCATTATCCATCTCTGGCATCACATCAATTGAAACAAAGGAAGTATGACGTCTTCCTGAAGAATCAAAAGGAGAAATCCGCACCAATCTGTGCACTCCTTTTTCAGCCTTAAAATACCCATAAGCGTTATGTCCCTTAATAAGAAGCGTAACACTTTTTATTCCTGCTTCATCGCCCGCCTGATAATCCAGCGTTTCCACTTTAAACCCTTTTTTCTCAGCGAAGCGTTGATACATCCGTAGTAACATGGAACCCCAATCTTGTGATTCCGTACCACCAGCACCAGGATGCAATTCTATAATCGCATTATTCGCATCATATGGATCGCTCAACATTAATTTTAGTTCAAATTCATCTAGCTCTTTCACAAAACCGCCTAGCTCCTCTTCCAGTTCCGCTTGCAAATCCGCATCATTTTCCTCACGCAACAATTCCAAGCTCACTTCAAGATTTTCTTGTTCTTCTTCCAGCTTGTGAAAAGCATTGAAAGTATCTTTCAGCCCGTTTGACTCATTAATCACTTTTTGTGCCGCTTGCTGATCATTCCAAAAGTTTGGATCAAGCATTTGATCTTCCAATTCAGCAATACGTGCCTCCATGCTTTCTAAGTCAAAGAGACCCCCTAAAATCTTTTATTTGGCTGGCCGTTTTTTCCAGCATATTCCGAATTTCTGCTAATTCCATTGTTTTTCCACCTTTTTCGATTTATTCAAAAGCTATTCCTAGTATAACGAAATTTTCTAGAGAAATCTATCGCTTTTTCCACAAGAAAAGGCGCCAAAAGTGGCGCCCCGAGATTTAAGCTTCTTTTCCGTGACAGTTTTTGTATTTTTTACCACTGCCACAAGGACAAAGGTCATTTCTACCGATATGGTTATCTTTCACAATCGGTCTTTTCTTCGCTTCTGGTTTCCCTTCAGCAGGATCGACTGCTTCACCTTTCGCAACTTGCTCACGTTCAAGATTTTGTCTTATTTCAGCCTTCATGATATATTTCGCAACTTCTTCATCGATGGAAGAAACCATTGTTTCAAACATCTCAAAGCCTTCTGATTGATATTCACGAAGCGGATCAATTTGACCATAAGCACGTAAGTGGATCCCATCACGCAAATGATCCATTGCGTCAATATGGTCAACCCATTTCGTATCTACAACACGAAGCAAGACCACTTTTTGGAACTCATTGAAGTCCTCTTCTGGAAGAAGATTTTCTTTTTCATCGTAAACTTCCGTAATTTTTTCGTAAACGAAGTCTTCAATGCCTTCTGAATCTAAGCCTTGTAAATCTTCGACTGTTACCGTTCCCTCAGGAAGCAAGTTTGCATCAAGATAATCAACGATCGCTTGCAAGTTCCAGCTTTCCTCTGGATCATGAGAAGAGGCATTTGCCGAAACGATGAAATTGAGCGTCCGTTTAATCATTGGCTCAATAATTTCACGCAAGCCATTTTCAGCTGTAATAACATCATAACGTTGTTTATAAATCACTTCACGTTGTTGGCGAAGAACATCATCATACTGTAAGACTTGTTTCCGCGAATCAAAGTTATTTCCTTCAACCCGTTTTTGCGCAGATTCAACAGCACGACTAACCATCTTACTTTGAATCGCTTCTTCGCTCATGCCAAAGCGTTCCATCATGCTCTTCATATTATCCGAGCCAAAGCGACGCATTAGTTCATCTTCCATTGAAAGATAAAATTGCGTTACACCTGGATCCCCTTGACGACCAGAACGACCACGAAGCTGATTATCAATCCGGCGTGATTCATGACGCTCTGTACCAATAACAGCAAGACCACCTGCATCGAGTGCTTCACTATCTAATTTAATATCCGTACCACGACCAGCCATATTGGTTGCAATCGTAACAGCGCCATGTTTTCCGGCAGTTTCAATAATATTGGCTTCACGCTCATGCTGTTTCGCATTCAAAACATCATGCGGAATGCCCTTGCGCTTCAATTTACTTGAAATGAGTTCTGACGTTTCAATCGCCACAGTACCAACAAGAACTGGTTGCCCCTTCGCATGTCGTTCTGCAATATCATTTGCAACAGCATCAAATTTTGCATCAATCGTTGTATAAATCAAATCAGGACGGTCATCCCGAACGATCGGACGGTTTGTCGGAATTTCAATAACACGCATATTATAAATATCGCGGAATTCCTCTTCTTCCGTTTTCGCCGTACCAGTCATCCCAGCTAATTTCTTATACATCCGGAAGTAGTTTTGGAACGTAATCGTCGCCATGGTTTTCGATTCATTTTGAATCGTCACATTTTCTTTCGCTTCAAGCGCTTGGTGAAGCCCCTCGCTAAAACGACGACCTTTCATAATCCGACCCGTGAACTGATCGACAATTAGCACTTCATCTTCTTGAACAACATAATCCACGTCGCGAGCCATTGTATAATTAGCTTTTAGAGCTTGTGCAATGTGGTGAAGTAATACCGTGTTTTCCAAATCATAAAGATTGTCCACATCGAAATATTTTTCTCCACGTGCCATACCTTCTTCAGTTAGGTTGACAGATTTTGTTTTAATATCGACTGTATAGTCTTTTTCTTCCGTAAGTGTCGTAACAAATGTATTAGCACGCACATACAAAAGATTGGATTTCTCAGCTTCGCCAGAAATAATTAACGGTGTCCGTGCTTCATCAACTAAAATCGAGTCAACTTCATCGATGATAGCAAATGAAAGTGGGCGCTGAACCATTTGTTCTTTATAAACAACCATGTTGTCACGCAAATAGTCAAACCCGAGCTCATTGTTCGTGCTATAAGTAATATCACACGCATATTGTTCACGTTTCTCTTCACTAGAAAGCTCATTTAAATTGAGACCTACTCTAAGTCCAAGAAACTCATAAAGCACACCCATCTCTTCAGCATCCCGTTGCGCCAAGTATTCATTGACAGTTACAACGTGAACACCTTCACCAGAAAGAGCATTTAAATAAACAGGAAGAGTAGCCGTAAGAGTTTTACCTTCCCCAGTTTTCATTTCCGCGATATTCCCTTCATGGAGAACAACGCCCCCCATTAATTGCACACGGAAAGGATAGAGTCCTAAAGCACGTTTAGCACCCTCTCTTGCTACAGCAAACGCCTCAACTAAAATATCATCTAGCGTTTCGCCGTTTTGAACACGCTCTTTAAACTCAGCTGTCTTTTCACGCAAACCATCATCCGAAAGTTGCGCAGTTTCATCTGCAAGAGCTTCAATTTGATCTGCTTTTTTTTCAAGATATTTGATATCCTTTTTGCCGGATTCAAACATCTTTTTTAATAATCCTGCCATACTAATTCTCCTCTACTAAATTTAACTAAAACTCGCTATTCTATATGAATTCCGGATATTATCAATCAAATAAGGTACACTACTTAATTTTATCACTTATTCCGAAAAAATGATAATAGGAAGTTTATTTTTCGATAAGTCACCCACCATTATACCATTTAATTCGCCATATAAATATGTATTTTGTGTGAATTCTCGTATTTCATGTGAAATTTTTCAAAAAAAGCGCCTTGCTCGATGTGGCAAGGCGCTTTGTCCGTTCACTTAATTTGTTTCAATCAAACCATATTTTCCATCTTTACGACGGTAAACAATATTGGTTTCATTCGATTCCGCATCTGTATAAACATAAAAGTCATGTCCAAGCATGTTCATTTGTAGAACTGCTTCTTCACTGTCCATTGGTTTAAGATCAAATTGTTTTGTTCGTACGATTTCTAGATCGCTATCCACTTCTTCTCCTGGCTCAACACCAGTATCAGCCGAAGCAAAGAAATCCTGAACAGCACCTTTATCACGGAATTTCCGGTTTACTTTTGTTTTGTGTTTACGAATTTGTCGCTCTAGCTTATCAGCAATCAAATCTATACTTGCATACAGATCACCGCTTGTTTCTTCAGCACGAAGCACCAAATTCGGAAGGGGAATTGTAATTTCAACTTTCGCATTTTTATCCGAATACACTTTAAGATTAACATGCACATTAGCATCAGGTGTTTCAGTAAAATACCTTTCTAATTTATCAATCTTTTTCTCGATATAACTTCGAATTGCATCGGTTACTTCAATGTTTTCACCACGAATGTTGTACTTAAGCATTGTAATTCCTCCTTTGGGATAAAACAAAATCTTTTAATAAGGAGTTTATCTCCTTATCTCTAGTCTAAGGGAATACGCCCTTTTTTGCAAACATTTACACGGTTTTCGGGGTGAGATTTCCTTACAATTTTGTTTTTTAATTCTTTCCCTTCTTTTTCCACAATACTTAAGAAACAAACCTAACTTATCCATCATTCACCTCTTCTTCAAAAAGTGATAAAACATGAACTATTTTACTACTAACACACTCCAGTCTGCTAAGCTTTGTTTCTTCCGCTACTTGCATCAAAAATACGCCGATTTTTGTTTGCTTTGGAAGCTCATCAAGCGTTACACACGGAACCGATGCAGCTATCAAAATCTGTTTGGTAGCGTCAGTTAAAGCTAAGTAAGCTAATTTCGGGCACACTTTCTTGCGAACATCCACACAAAAACATTTCGCAAGTTCATCATCCTGCATTTTAAGATAGCGATCCACAAAGTTCTCCGCTTGCTCATTCCATTTAAAAATCGCCTCTCTTCGCTCATTTCGCTCGCCTTCCACGCTCAAAAAGCCTGACCTGCATAATGTACAAAGCCGCGACTCTGTTGTAGCACCAAAAAGGTTCGTAAAATGAATCGGAATTCGAATTTGATTTCCGCACAATAAACAGTTATTCACTTAGCAATCCTTCTTTCAAACCAAGCGCGTTCATCATTTTGATATGCCTAGTAGCGCGTTTCATTTCCCGTGTTTGACCGTAATGAAAAAAAGTGACTTCGCCTGTTGGATGTGTAGCTTTTCTTCCAGCACGTCCGGCAATTTGGACAAGAGCAGCTTCTGTAAAAACAACTCCTTCGCTCCCGAAAACTGCCACTTGAACATCCGTAAAAGTCACCCCTCGCTCTAAAATGGTCGTAGAAAGCAAAATCGATGTTTCGCGCGCTCGAAATCGTTCCACCTTTTCTTTCCGTTCCTTATCAGCCGAATGCACAGTTTCTATCTTCAAATAACCGGCTTGTTCAAGTGCCTCTTTCACTTCATACATAACTTCAATTTTTGGGAAAAACAGCAAGATAGGTTTATCATTTTGTCGATGCTTCTGAATCCAGTTGAGCACTTTTTTACAAATTTGTTTTTTCTTCAGTCGCTTTGCCCAGTCCCCAATCCAAACAGCCTCTGGAACTGGCAATTTATGCCCGTGATAACGCGCCGGAATCTTCACGTGTTGCCTGATCCCTTTCATACACTCATCTTGCCAGGCCTTCTCTGGTGTTGCAGTGATATAAATCTCTGTCCCATTTTCCGTCTTTGCTTTTCGAACAGCATATTCCAAAAAAGGATCTTTTGCGTAAGGAAAAGCATCCACTTCATCAATAAAAATCACATCAAAATAGTGATAAAAGCGGATCAATTGGTGTGTCGTTGCAACCACAAATTGCTCACCTTGAAACCTATCCTCTGAATCTCCGTATAAGCAAACAAGCGGCACATCTGGAAAAACTTCTTGAAACCTTGGCAATAGCTCGATGCAGACATCCACACGCGGCGAAGCAAAACAAACCCGCATTCCGTGCTCAAAAGCCACTTCAAGACCTCGAAATGTCATCTCCGTTTTCCCAGAACCTGCTACCGCCCAAAGAAGTAAAGGCTCTAGCCGCTCAACTGCCGAAACTACAGCATCCGAACCCTTTCGCTGCGCCACCGAAAGCTTTCCCGCCCATTTTAGAGGTCGAGTAAAGAAAATCCGATCATCTTCCCTAGCTTCTAAATAATGGAGACACGCCGACTTCTCCACTCGTTTCATCATAAGACAATTCCGGCAATAAAGAATTCCACTGAAAGTTTTTGCGAATAAATAGGGAGTGTTGTTCCCACAGCGAAAGCAAAATGGCTTTTTCTCATCCCCCGCAATCGCTTGCCTACTTTGCACCCTGTCCGGACATGTACTTTGTTCACCATCTAAATATAAAATTCCCGGATACATTTCTTCACCTCGTCTGATTTAGTTATACCTGATTTTATATTTTTTTGCAGAAGCAAAAATACTGTTTTGTGATTCAAAAACTAGGAAAATCCCCATAAGAAAAACGTGATTTTCGATTCCGAAAATCACGTTTTATTTAGGTAATCCACTATTTTATGCTTTTTTTATTTAATCGACCAAGTTAGTCCTAATGCACCTTCTCCAAGATGGGTACCGATAACTGGTCCAAAATAGCTAAGGTGAAACTCAACTGCAGGAAACTTCGCTTTTAATTCGTCTAGCCACGCTTGCCCTCTTGCCGGAACGTTGCCATGAATCACATAAGCCTGCTCCGCCTCACCGTTTTGCACGGCTTGATCAAGGATTTCTTCAATTCGCTTTAGAGCTTTTTTCTGCGTGCGAACTTTTTCGAAAAGAACGATATGTTTATCTTCAAAATGGAGAATCGGTTTAATTTGAAGCAAACTTCCAATCATCGCTTGCGCACCTGTTAGTCGCCCGCCACGTTGCAGGTTATTTAAATCATCCACCACAAAATAAGCATCCATATTTTGCTTCATTTTTTCTAAGTATGCTACTATTTCATCGACATTCTTTCCCTCTTCTACAAGCATCGCTGCTTTTAAAGCAAGTGATCCTTGCGCCATACAAGCAAGCCCAGAATCCACAGCAAAAACGTTCAAATCCTCTACCATTTCTCCTGCAGAAACAGCATTTTGAAATGTTCCACTGATTCCGCTTGTTAAATGAACGGAAACGACTGTATTAAACCCTTCTTGCTTGAGCTCTTCAAATATTTGAACAAAATCTCCAGGTGCTGGTTGCGAAGAAGTTGGAAAATCTTTACTTTCTTTGATTTTTTTATAAAAATCGTCTGTCGAAAGATCCACTTCTTCTTTATAAGACTTTCCATCAATAATGACCGAGAGCGGAACCACGCGAATTTTATACTTGTTGATGGCCTCCTGCGGCAAATAAGCCGTACTATCTACAACAACTGCAATTTTTTCTTCAACCATTTTATTCTCCCTACACCCCTTAGCGAATATACACCCAACCGTTCTTAATCGCTGTTACAACTGCCTGAGTTCGGTCGTTTACTTTCATTTTTTGTAAAATGCTACTAACATGATTCTTTACTGTTTTTTCACTAATAAATAAAGTTTCTCCGATTCCACGATTGCTTTTTCCATCTGTTAAGAGTTGCAACACTTCACACTCTCTATGAGTTAAAATGTGTAACGGCATTTTCACCTCTGGCTGTTGGTAACCATAAGCTCCTTGTGCGGTATTCGTGCTTGCAAGATGACGATATTCGCGAATCAACTTAATCGCCGCTTTTGGATGAATGTAAGCTCCCCCTTCATCAACAATCTTGATTGCACCAACGAGTTCTTTTGCGTCCATTTCTTTCAATAAGAACCCAACTGCACCGGAACGAAGCGCTTCCGTTACATATTCGTCTGAATCATGAATCGTCAAGATAACCACTTTAATGCTTGGGAATTGACGGACTAACATTTCCGTTGCATCCAAACCATTTACAGTAGGCATATTAATGTCCATCAAAACAATATCGGGCTTGTATTCCCTAACTTTTGCAACAATATTTTTTCCATTTTCTGCTTCAGCTACTACATCAAATGAATCTTCAAGTTCTAAAATCCGCTTAATTCCTTCACGGAATAGTTGATGATCATCAACAATCATAATTTTGAGAGTCATACTAACGATTCCTCCTCGTATAAGTTTCCTTCTTAATTTTTTGTATTTTCAAAGTAGCAATTTGCCGTCCCTTTATTCGGCAATTTCATACCTTTTTTACTCTTCCCCAAACTATTACCTGTTCTCTTAAAATTAAACCAAATAAGCGAAAAAATATAATTCATTTTGCCTATATAAAAGAGTAGAGATGTTTTTTTATCTATCTAAAGTAATAGTAATTTTCATTATAACATGAATTTGCTCCTACTTCACTTAGAACGGAAGTGTCTTTAAAAAATCTTATATATACATCCCCAGTAATTTCCGCTAAAATAGAAGCATAACTTAGCTTTTCAACTGAGGAGGCTACTATGCTAGATCATTATTTAACAATCCGCGAAGAGGGTCAGCATGAAATTAATGTTCAAAAATCACGGTTCATCTGCACAATTGCTCGTGCTTACTCGGAAGAAGAAGCCCAGAGCTTTATTGCTAAAATAAAAAAGGAATACTGGAACGCTACTCATAATTGTTCAGCCTATTTAATTGGCGACCGTTCAGAATTTCAAAAAGCAAGCGACGACGGCGAACCGATTGGTACAGCTGGAATCCCGATGCTTGAAGTTTTAAAAAAGAAGAATTTGCAAAACATCGTGGTTCTTGTTACACGTTATTTTGGTGGTACAAAGCTCGGAGCTGGTGGACTAATTCGTGCTTATGGAAGTGCTGTAAGTGAAGCTTGTCACGAAATCGGCATTGTGGAGCGAATTTTAGCTACACTGGTCTCATTTACTGTAAGTTACAGTCAACTTGGGAAATTCGAAAACGCACTTGCTCAAAAAAATTACAGCATTGCAGATAAACAATTCACTGACGTTGTAACTCTTTCCGTGTTTGTTGATGAAGACGACATTGATCCCTTTCTCGCATGGATGACAGAAGTTTCAAATGGTCAGATTCACTGCACACTTGGTGAAAAAAAATACTATGAAAGGGATGTATCACAATGAATGCTCATTTTTTAAGCGCTTTGCCCGACGAACTAACAACTAGTCGATTTGTACTCAAAAAAACGACACTCCAAGATGCCTTCCCGCTTTTTCAAATTTGGTCGGACAGCGCGGTCGCTGAATTTATGAATATCGAAAAATTTTCTTCCGTTTACCAGGCTGAAGAAATGATTAAAGCGATCACAGCCGAGCCTGATGCTATTCGATATACGATCTTTAGCCAAGAACAAGTGATTGGATCTTTTGGAATTAATGAAGTCAATGTGGCCAATAATACTGCTGAAATTGGTTATGAACTCGCACAAAAGTATTGGCGTAAAGGAATCATGACCGAGCTTCTTCGTGATTTTTTACCTTTTCTACAAGACAAACTCCATCTTTCTGGTGTTTATGCTAAAGTAATTCCTGAAAACACAGCTTCTACTATTCTGCTGAAAAAACTTGGTTTTGAAATATCTGGCGAAGCACACGAATGGGATCAAGACAACAAACAACTAAGCAAGGTACTGATTTTCGAGCACAGTTTCGAAAAAGCTTCTACGTTTTAAGGTTACAATTTTGAAAGGTTGCCAGTTTTTTATTTCTTTTTAATAAGTTTCGAGTATAATGAAAAGATGGCTATTGTATTACCTGATGATGATTCCCTTACAAAATTAAAGAAATCGTAATTTTCACGTAACAAAAAGTTCCGTGTAAAATGATACAATTAACCTTGTTGTGTTTGTTGTTAGCAAATCGAAAACGACAATTAAGGAGAAAATATTATATGGAAAATGGCTTTAATGGACGAAATCGAGCGTCCAAATATAAACGCCGCCGCAGAATTCTTTACTGGATTTTAATTCCGTTTTTACTTTTAATTCTTGTAGGAGTGGGTTATGGAACCTATCTTTTCAGCAAGACAAAGCTTGCGGCTGATAACTCTTTTGACGACGTACGAAATGGCCAAGCTTCAACGCTTAGAACCAAGGATATTGAACCCATTAAAGATAGTTTTTCTGTTTTAGTTATCGGTGTAGATACGAGTGAAAAACGCTCGTCTGACGGGAGACCACGTAGTGACTCATTAATTTTAGCCACATTCAACGTGAAAGACGCTCGTGTCGAAATGACAAGCATCCCACGAGATTCATACGTTCATATTGATTACCCGAAAAAAAATATAGATACTTATACGAAGATCAATGCCGCTCATGCTTATGGTGGTCCAGAACTAACCATGAAAACTGTGGAAGAAAAATTCCAAATCCCGATTGATTATTACGTTCGTTTCGATTTTGATGCGTTCTTAAAAATTGTAAACGCGCTAGATGGGATTGACGTTGATGTTCCTGTTTCTTTTACAGAGCAAAATTCTAAAGACGAAGCAGATGCTATCAGCTTGAAAAAAGGGAAACAGCGACTGGATGCAGAAGAAGCTCTAGCTCTTGCACGAACCAGACATATTGATAATGATATTGAACGTGGTAAAAGACAGCAACTTATCATTAAAGCCATTGTTGATGAGGCGACTAAAATCACTTCTATCAATAAGTACTCTAGTATTATTGATGCTGTTGGAGATAATATGAAAACAAACTTGTCTTTCAATCAGATGATCTCAATTGCTAAATTTTCAATGACCAATGATATTAAAATGAAATCACTCAGCTTAAAAGGGAGTGACGCTCCACAAAATGGAGTCTATTACTATCAACTTGATGAAAATTCAGTTGAAAGCGTGGCAAACAAATTTGCTTCCGAGCTGAATATCTCGAAGCCCTTCCCAAATGCCTTACCATATGAAGATTCTAAATCTTCATCAACCGCAGATTCTGAATAAAAAAAGCGAGTCAACCTTCGAAGGTTGACTCGCTTTTTAGATTACTCTATTTTCGTTTTCGATGAATCTTCTGTAAAACATTCAAAATCGGACGATAATCTTCTCCCACAAGCCCAATAAATTCAACAATCACCTCAACACAGATAATCATCAAAAGAAGCAATATGATGGATCCCCAAGCAGTTGAAACAGAGAATACAAATGCTGTTAAGGAAAACAATAATGCCATACTATAAATTAACAGCACAGTTTGCCTTTCAGTGAACCCAAGCGCCATCAAACGATGATGAATATGAGAACGATCAGCTGAAGAAATCGGCATTTTCTTTTTCAAACGACGGACGATCGCAAAAAATGTATCTGACACCGGGACTCCAAGGATAATAAGCGGAACAAGCAACGATATAAACGTGACATTCTTAAAGCCCATCAGCGAGAGGATTGCTATCATATACCCAAGAAATAGTGATCCCGTGTCCCCCATAAAAATAGAAGCTGGCGGAAAGTTAAAGATTAAAAAAGCAAAAACAGAAGCCACTAAAAGAATGGCCACAGGAGCAACAAAAGCATCCTTCAAAAGCAATGCCATACCAGCAATCGTTGTAAGTGCAATGATTGACACGCCACCAGCTAATCCGTCTAGACCATCAATCAAATTCACAGCATTGATAATAGCAGTAATCCAAATAATGGATAACGGAATAGACAACAAACCAAAATCAAGCTGCCCATAAAACGGGACATTAATAAATTCAATAGTCACATGCCCCCAAACCGTCACACAAAGCGCCGCTACAATTTGTCCAATCAGTTTAATTTTAGGCGACAGTTCGATAATGTCATCGACTACCCCTGTCGCAACCACAATCAAAGCTCCAATATACACAGGAATAAAACCCGTTCGGTCAATTGGAGCCAAAAAAAAGGCTACAGAAAAACTAATAAATATGGCTAGTCCACCAAGCGTTGGTGTAATCCGTTTATGATTGTGTCGTTCACGAGGGGCGTCCACGGCACCTACAGCATTCGCAAATCTTCGAACGATAGGAATAAGAAGAACTCCAAGCCCAAACGCCAAAATGATCCAAATATACAAACTGATTTCAGCTCCGATCTTTAATCTAGCAAAATGGTTTCAAATGACTCTGCAAAACGACTTAACGCTTGTTCATCAATTTCAACACCGATTCCTAATCCTTCTGGCACATAAATTTTTCCATTTATCAGTTCAAAATTCTGTTTAATTATATCCTGTTCAAAATATCGATCAGTTGCAGAAATATCACCTGGAAACTGAAATTCGTTTCGTGCAGCAAGCGCAACATTATACGCTCTACCAACCCCAGCCTCAAGCATTCCACCACACCAAACGATCATTTCTCTTTGCTTGCAAAACTCCGCAATCCGAAGAGCTTCATGCAAGCCCCCAACTCTAGCCATTTTCAAATTAATTGCCCGACAGCTTCCAAACGCAAACGCTTGTTTAACATCTTCTAAGCTTCGTATGTTTTCATCTAGACAAACAGCCATTCTTTCTAATCTTTTTTGTAACTCAGCATGAAGCCACAAGTCTCGCACACCAAAAGGCTGCTCAAGCATCGTGATATTTAATTGATCCAACCTCAAAAGATCGTTTAAATCCTCTTCTTTATAAGCAGAATTAGCATCCGCTAAAAGTGGTAATTCAGGAAATTCATCACGAACCGCTTTAAGATAAGAAAAATCTGCACCTGGTTGAATTTTAACTTTTACTCTGCCATACCCTGCTGAAACATAAGAACGAACTTTCTCTACAAGTGATCGTTTATTTTTCTGAATTCCAATACTAACGCCTACAGAAATTTCCTTTTTCTTTGCCCCGATAAAATGAGCTAAGCTTGTTTTTTGCCTTTTAGCAAATAAATCGTAACAAGCAGATTCGACGGAAGCCTTAGCCATCTCATTCCCTCTAATCCAAGCGAATATTTGGCTAACTTGTTCCGGCTGTTCAATCTCTTTCCCACTAAGTTCTTCTAGCAGGAAATCTGTAACTACCTGCTTAGCCCCCTCAAGTGTCTCTTCTGTATAATCAGGTAACGGGAAAGCTTCAAGTTCCCCGTAACCAATATTTCCCAACTCGTCCTCTAGTCCAATCAAGTAAAAACTCTTTTGATGCAATATCCCGTAGCTAGTTCGAAACGGGCTCACAAGTGGCAGATGCACTTTGTATAAATAAGCTTTATTTAGCTTCATTTATTTACACTTTCTTTCCTTTTTCTTTCTCGATTAACCACATGTAGAAATTGTGGGAGTGCTAAAAACCTGCGCCACCTTGTTGGATTCGTTGCGATTCGATATAACCATTCAAGACGCATCTTGATCATGATCTTTGGCGCGCGCTTCGCTGTCCCTGATAAGATATCAAATGAACCGCCAACTCCCATAAATATTCCTTTCGAGAAAGAGCGGTAATGTGAAACAATCCAATTTTCTTGAGCAGGCGAGCCTAATGCAACAAATATAAAGTCCGGTTCGCATTTCTGAATCTCTTGAACAATCTGTTCACTTTCTCCGTCAGAAAAGTAGCCATGCCTGCAACCTGCAACTTGAAGTTGCGGATAATTTTCTTTCAGTACTAATTGGAGAGCTTGGCTGACTTCCGGCTTAGCCCCAAGAAAAAAGATTTTTAAATTTTTCTGAGCAGCATGTTCCAAAATTCCAACCATCGTGTCAAATCCTGTCACACGTTCATTCAGCGGAAGCCCAAATTTTTCTGCAGCTAATATAATTCCAATTCCATCAGCAGTAATATAATCCGCTTGCAAAATCGTTTCTTTAAATTGAGAATTTTTTTTCGCACTCATCACGATTTCAGGGTTTGCCGTTACTACAAATTTTTTTTCCTGATTTTCCGCTTTTTGGAGCAACTCATCAATAAATTGCTGCTGTGTAGTACGATAAAACGGAACTCCTAGGATTTCCACTGTTTTCTTTTCCATAATTAACTCCTAAAAAAATCTATATATCCAGTTTATCATAAAAGTAATCAGCTTCCTATTCCAAGTTCAATAAAAACCACTAGAAAATCGGATCATCATAAATCATTTGTAGTTTCATTCGTCTCATCCTCATTATTTCCTTGCATACTGGATTCTTTTTCTTTTAAATTCCCTCTATTTGAGCTCAGATAGCGGATTTTCCTCACCAGAACTTCTACTACAAATACACGTTTTTCTTCTTTATTAAGATAACTTCTTGTTTGTAGTTCTCCCACAACTCCTATAAGCGTTCCTTTATCACAGTAATGAGACATTTCTTCAGCTCGCTTTCCCCAAGTAACACAAGGGATAAAGTCTGCATCTTGTTCGTGTCGTTTAGCTTTCCCAAAGCGATTTAACGCTAGTGTAAAGTTTAGTACTGTCTTATCATCAGCAGTAAATTGTAATTCAGGATCTTTGGTGAGCCTTCCAACTAAAGTTACTTGATTAATCATAATTTCTAGCACCTCTTTCTTAGTTTTAGATGCTAGTTTAGCTATAATTTATTCCTTTGTAAAAAGCTGAAAATTTCTTTTCAGCAGACTTATCCCTCGTCAAAAAATTATTTTCCGCCTGAATAAAATTTGTTTTTTCTATTCATAAACTGGTCCAAAAACTTTTTTTAGTATATTGAACAAGTTACAAGAGCATGGTACTATACAAAAACTCGATCCAGTATTGAATCGAGTTTTGACATTCTATTCAGCTTCACTTAAAGCAACCATTATCTCTGCTTCGCAAACCGTTTCACCATCAACAGTTGCTTTTACATTTGCTTTTGCAATTGAAGCTCTAAATCTTGTAATTTCAGCTTCTAGACGAAGTTGATCTCCTGGAACTACTTGTCTTTTAAACCGACATTTATCAATCCCTGCAAAAAGTCCAATTTTTCCTTGATTTGCTGGATCTTGAACCACTGCTAATCCACATGCCTGCGCCAGCGCTTCTACAACCAAAACTCCTGGCATAACTGGATATTCTGGAAAGTGTCCATTAAAAAACGGTTCATTGGCAGTCACATTTTTAATAGCTACAACACGTTTTCCTTCCTCTAGTTCAATTACTCGATCAACCAATAAAAATGGATATCGATGCGGCAACAGCTCTTTAATTTGTTTGATATCTAACAAATCTATCCCTCACTTCATTTAGAAATTAAAGCCAGCTTCGTTTTTTACTTCCAAGCGACTCTAGTAAAACACCAGTCCCTAAAGCCACCACATCAAGTGGGCGTTCAGTGATTAGCACGGGTACTTTCAATCGCTCAGCCATCAAATCTGTAAGTCCATGAAGAAGCGAACCACCACCAGTCATAATAATTCCTCGGTCAATGATATCAGCTGAAAGTTCAGGAGGTGTTTTTTCCAACACTTGTCGAGCTGAATGTACAATATTTTCTAACGACTCATGAAGCGCTTCTTCAATTTCGTCACTAGAGATTGTGATCGTTTTAGGTAGTCCGCTTACTAAATCACGTCCACGAATTTCCATTGTTTCCGTTCTAAATCCTGTAACGGCGGTTCCAATCGTCATTTTCAATGTTTCAGCTGTACGTTCACCAATTAGAAGTTTATACTTTCTCTTTATGTATTGTAAAATGTCTTGATCCCACTGTGTACCAGCAACTTTAACAGATTGGCTAGTTACAATTTCACCCATGGATAAAACAGCAATATCTGCCGTTCCACCTCCAATATCGATCACCATATTACCACTCGGCTCAAAAATTTCCATCCCGGCACCAATTGCAGCAACTTTTGGTTCTTCTTCTAAAAAAATTTGCTTTCCTCCACTTTTCTCAGCTACTTCGCGAATTGCTTTTTGCTCCACAGAAGTAATATTTGTTGGGCAACAAATTAATACTCGAGGTCGCGAGAAAAATGTTCTCAAGTTCAATTTCTGTAAGAAAAAATGAAGCATTTCTTGAACCATATCAAAATCAGCAATAACCCCATCTTTCATTGGCCGAATCGCTGTTATATCTCCTGGAGTTCTTCCGACCATATTGTATGCTTCTTCACCAACAGCTAGCACACGTCCTGTTTTATTATTAATTGCAACAACTGAGGGTTCATTTACGACAATTCCTTGTCCTTTTACATGAATTAATACATTTGCTGTTCCTAAGTCAATCCCTACGTCTTTTGCCAAAATTATTCCCCTTTCTTCGGTGATTCGATCTTTCTTCACATCTCATTTTGAATTATAGCACAATTTATATCTCGCTGAAATGCTTTTCTTGACTTAATTTAGCTACAAAAAAAGAGGCCTTAAAACAAGGCACTCTTTCAAACTAAAAACCAACTTATTATTTCATTTCAAAAACAGCTTCAAGACCTTTTTCTTTGACTACTTGATCATCTACACGTTCAATATCAGCACCAAGCGCTCTAAGTTTTAAATGGAAATCTGTATAACCACGATCTAAGTATTTCAATTCGGTAACCTGTGTATATCCATCTGCTTCTAATCCTGCAAGAATCAGAGCCGCTGCTGCACGCAAGTCAGTTGCAGCTACTTCAGCTCCTTGCAGTTTAGCAGGACCATTAATAATAACAGAATTTCCTTCAATTTTCATATCCGCATTCATACGTCGCATTTCCTCTACATGCATGAAACGATTTTCAAAAACTGTTTCCGTCATTACACTTGTGCCCTCACTAAGCATCTGAATAACCATCATTTGAGATTGCATATCAGTTGGAAATCCTGGGTGCGGCATGGTTTTTACATCTACCGGTTTTAGCTTATCAGGACCGATGACACGTAGTCCGTTTGCTTCTTCAATAATTTGAACACCCATTTCTTCTAATTTTGCAATTAGTGAGCTTATATGTTCAGGAACAGCATCTTCTACGAGAACATTTCCTTTTGTGATAGCAGCTGCAATCATAAAAGTACCAGCTTCGATGCGGTCTGGAATGATAGAATGTTCTGTAGCTGTTAGTTCCTTCACACCTTCAATTCGAATAACTTCCGTTCCTGCACCAATGACGCGCGCGCCCATTTGGTTTAAGAAGTTTGCTAAATCAACTATTTCAGGTTCACGTGCAACGTTTTCGATGACAGTCGTTCCTTCAGCAAGAGTCGCAGCCATCATAATATTTTGAGTAGCACCAACGCTTGGGAAATCAAGATAAATTTTTGCTCCTTGCAGTTTTTCAGCCGTAGCTTCAATATAACCATTTTCTATTTTGACTGTTGCCCCCATTGCTTCAAAACCTTTTAAGTGTAAATCAACGGGTCTTGAACCAATCGCGCATCCACCAGGAAGAGCAACGCGAGCTTTACCAGTACGAGCTAGTAATGGTCCCATTACTACAATTGAAGCTCTCATTTTTCGAACATATTCAAAAGGCGCATCCGATGAAATTTCACCCGTTGCATCCACTGTTACAATATCATCCTTAAAATGAACATCAGCTTGCAAGTATTTTAGCACTTCATTGATCGTATAGACATCTGATAATCTTGGTACATTACTAAGTACACTCGTTCCTTTGCTTGCTAAAAGCGTAGCAGCAATCACAGGTAAAACCGCATTCTTTGCTCCTTCAATCTTCACGCTGCCGTTCAACTGTTTTCCGCCACGAACTATTATCTTTTCCAACGTTATCCCTCCGTACTACTCAAACTTCTAATAATTTTTATGTCAACTATTTATCTTTGTCATCATTTCGTAAAATATAAGCACCTTGATTATTTTACCATCATTACGTATTACATTCAACTTTCTTTTCCCGGACAATTAGCCTTTCAAATTATATTAAATATTTATCTTTATAATTATTCACGGAAAACGCTTTTTTTAAACACATTAATTAAAAATTAATGTAACAATTGTCTAAAAACGGCTAAAAAATCAATGAAAAAGCTACTCAAAAAATAACCGATTACTATAGCAAGAATTGCGAAAAGCAGTCTTGCTTGTATCACGTGGTTTTTTCGTAAAAATTTTTCATAGTTAATTGATTGAAGTGCCCAAAACGTGATTATTATAAAAATTAAATGTGAAAGAATTACTGTAAGAGGCTGTTCCATAACGATATTGTACAAATCTATTCACTCTCCTCAAAACGTTCTTTTCCATTCTATCAAAAAAAGAATTGGAAATACATTTTCTTGTCCTGAAAAAAACTCTCAACCTTTGTGGTTGAGAGTTTGTCTGTTTTAATGATTTTTTGTGTGAATTCGATTGATTGCTTTTTGAAGAGCAACTTGTGCCGTAATGGCATCAACCTTCTGCTCTTTGGCTTCTTTCAATCGTTGTTCAGCATGTTCTTTCGCACGCTCAGCGCGGTCAATATCAATATCTTGCTCACGCTCAGCTGTATCCGCCAAAATATTTACTTCTTCACCGTTTACTTCCATGAATCCTCCATTTACAGCAATCCACTCTTCTCCTGAATCTTGTTTCAAACGAACAATATCAATTTTAAGCGGAGCTACAAGCGGAACGTGTCCATGCAAGATACCAAGCTCGCCAGCTTTTGTTCTGGCAATCACCATATTTGCATTACCTTCAAAAACAGGGCCATCTGGAGTAACGACACTTACTTTTAATTCGCTCATACGTATCTCCTCCTGTTTTTATCAGACTTCGATTCCTTGGCTTTTTGCTTTTTCTAGGACTTCTTCAATACGACCTACAGAACGGAAAGTATCCTCTGGAATATGGTCATATTTACCAGCTAGAATGTCTTTAAACCCTTTAATTGTTTCTTTAACAGGGACATAAGAACCAGGTTGTCCAGTAAATTGTTCAGCTACGTGGAAATTCTGTGACAAGAAGAACTGTACGCGACGTGCACGTGCAACAGCTTGTTTGTCATCATCAGAAAGTTCATCCATACCTAGGATAGCAATAATATCTTGTAGCTCACGATAACGTTGCAATAATTGTTGCACCTGTGTAGCGACTTCATAGTGTTCTTCTCCCACAATTTCAGGGGAAAGTGCACGAGAAGTAGACGCTAGCGGATCAACCGCTGGATAAATCCCTTGTTCTGTCAATTTACGTTCAAGGTTAGTCGTTGCATCCAAGTGAGCAAACGTAGTGGCTGGAGCCGGATCCGTATAGTCATCGGCAGGCACATAAATTGCTTGAATAGATGTAACAGAACCAACATTTGTCGATGTAATCCGTTCTTGCAATTGTCCCATTTCTGTTGCAAGCGTTGGTTGGTAACCAACGGCAGAAGGCATACGGCCAAGTAAGGCAGATACTTCTGAACCAGCTTGAGTAAACCGGAAAATGTTATCAATGAAAAGTAGTACATCTTGATGCTCTACATCACGGAAATATTCTGCAATAGTCAAACCAGTTAGCGCTACACGCATCCGAGCACCTGGCGGCTCATTCATTTGACCAAACACCATCGCCGTTTTTTCAATAACACCAGATTCTTTCATTTCAAAATAAAGGTCATTACCTTCACGTGTACGTTCACCAACACCAGCAAATACAGAAATCCCGCCGTGTTCTTGTGCAATATTATTGATCAGTTCTTGAATAAGGACGGTTTTTCCTACACCCGCACCACCAAATAGACCAATTTTACCACCTTTAACATATGGTGCTAGCAAATCAACGACTTTAATACCCGTTTCTAGAATTTCAGTTGTTGTCGATAGCTCATCAAATGTAGGAGCGGAACGGTGGATTTTATTTCGTTTCACGTCACCTTCAATTGGTGCATCTAAATCAATAGTATCACCTAAAACGTTAAATACACGTCCAAGTGTCACTTGTCCAACAGGAACTGTTATTGGACTTCCTGTATCAATTACATCCATACCTCTTTGTACACCATCAGTGGATGCCATCGCAATTGTACGAACAACATCATCACCCAACTGAATAGCTACTTCTAAGGTAAGACTTCTTGTAGTTTTTTCTTCTGACTGAGCTGGATACTCCACAGTAAGGGCATTGTAAATTTCAGGCAGATCGCCGCCATCAAATTTCACATCGACTACTGGTCCCATTACTTGGATTACTCGTCCTTTCGTCATGCGATTATTCCTCCTCACTTACCTTCCCAAAAGGGTTCGCATGGGCTGAAGTCTGCTTCAAATAGCACCAATAGGCTATTCGAGTGCGGCCGCACCACCAACGATTTCGGTAATTTCTTGCGTGATCGCCGCTTGGCGAGCACGGTTATATTGAAGCGATAAGTCACTAATTAAATCAGATGCATTATCTGTCGCGCTACGCATCGCTGTCATTCGGGCAGCATGTTCAGCAGCTTTGGCATCTAATAACGCACCAAAAATTAAGCTTTCCACATATTGCGGAAGTAAAACTTCTAAAATTTCTTGTTCGGATGGTTCAAATTCATACACAGTCATATCATGCTCGTTTTCTTCCCCCGCTTCATGAAACTCTGTAAGCGGAAGAAGCTGTTCATTTCGAAGTTCATTTGAAATCGAGTTGATATGATGAATGTAATGAATGAACAACTCATCATAAACACCATCTTCAAACATTTGCACAGCATTGCTCGCAATGTCTTTAATTTCGGCGAAAGCCGGGTGATCAGAAAGCCCTTCAATTTCTAGAACAATATTCATACCACGAGCTTTGAAAAAATCTCGTGCAGTTCGCCCTACAACAATGAGTGCATACTCATCACTTGAATTATGCTTCGTTGTGATATCCTGATAAACTTCTTTAATGACAGAGCTGTTATATGAACCAGCAAGTCCAGTGTCAGAAGTAATCACGATATAACCTGTCCGTTTTACAGGTCTCGAAACGAGCATTGGGTGATCTGAGCTATTCCCTGTTGCCGCAACATTCGTAACGACATCACGAATCTTCGAAACATAAGGTGCGTAAGCTTTTGCATTCGCTTCAGCACGCCCCAGTTTAGACGCAGAAACCATCTGCATGGCTTTTGTGATCTGACTGGTTTTCCTTGTCGAAGTAATTCGCTGTTTAATATCAATTAAAGATGCCACAGATTTTCACCACCTTATTTCTTGCAACCCTTAGAAGAAATTATTTTTCCTCACTAGGAACAAAAGTATTTTTGAATTCATCCAGTGCGCTGTTCAATTTTGCTTCATCTGGAAGAGATTTTGTAGTCCGAATTTCGTCTAGTAATTCTGCATGATTATGATCAAACCACGTATTCATTTCAGATTCAAAGCGTAAGACATCATGAACTGGGATGTCATCTAAATAGTTGTGAACAAGCGCATAAAGAATGAGTACTTGTTTTTCAACTTTTAAAGGTTTGTGTAAATCTTGTTTTAACACTTCAACCGTGCGTTTCCCTCTTTCGAGTTTTGCACGTGTCGCCGCGTCTAAATCAGATCCAAATTGTGAGAATGATTCAAGTTCACGATATGCAGCAAGATCAAGCCGTAGTGTACCAGCCACTTTCTTCATTGCTTTGATTTGCGCAGAACCACCAACACGTGATACAGATAAACCAGCATTAATCGCTGGACGAACCCCAGAGAAGAACAAATCAGACTGTAAGAAAATCTGTCCGTCAGTTATGGAGATTACATTTGTTGGGATATAAGCAGAGATATCGCCTGCTTGTGTTTCAACAAATGGAAGTGCTGTAATCGATCCCCCGCCAAGTGCATCACTTAGTTTGGCAGCACGTTCTAAAAGACGCGAATGCAAGTAGAAAACATCCCCCGGATAAGCTTCACGACCTGGAGGACGACGAAGAAGCAAGGAAAGTTCGCGGTATGCAGCCGCTTGTTTCGATAGATCATCATAAACGATTAAAACGTGTTTTCCGTTATACATAAATTCTTCGCCCATTGCTACACCAGCATATGGTGCAAGATAAAGTAGAGGTGCTGGCTGTGAAGCTGCTGCTGTTACAACGATTGTATAATCCAGCGCACCATATTTACGGAGCGTTTCAACTGCTGTACGAACGGTTGATTCTTTTTGGCCGATCGCAACATAAATACAAATCATATCTTGGTCAGCTTGATTCAAAATTGTATCAATCGCAACAGATGTTTTACCTGTTTGCCGGTCTCCAATGATCAACTCACGTTGTCCACGACCAATTGGTACTAAAGCATCAATTGCCTTAATTCCTGTTTGTAACGGTTCAGAAACAGATTGCCGTTGCATTACGCCAGGCGCCACTGCTTCAATAGGGCGCGTTTTAGTTGTTTCAACTGAGCCCAGACCGTCAACTGGTCGACCAAGTGGATCAACAACACGTCCGATAAGCGCGTCACCAACAGGTACTTCCATAATTTTTCCAGTACGACGAACTTCATCGCCTTCACGAATTTCCGTGTAAGGGCCTAAGATGATGATACCTACATCATTTGTTTCTAGGTTTTGTGCCATTCCCATTACACCATTTGAGAACTCTAACAATTCTCCGGCCATTGCATTATCAAGTCCATGTGCACGCGCGATCCCATCACCGATATAAGTAACTGTACCTACTTCACTTACTTCCAAATCGCTTTGATAGTTTTCGATCTGCTGCTTTATAATGGAACTGATTTCTTCAGCCTTAATGCTCATCAATTTCACCCCTTGAAAAAACGGGAACTAAGCTTTAATTTGCCGTTCCATGTTCTTTAATTTCGTTTTTAAACTGTCATCGTAAATGCGAGTCCCAATCACGACACGAACTCCGCCAATAAGCGATTTATCGACATGATTGTGAATATGAAGCTTCTTCTTGTCCAACTTCTTGGCAAATACAGCAGAAAGCGATTCTTTTTCTTGATCTGAAAGTGGAATAACTGAGTAAACATCTGCCTCAGCAATTCCTTCCAAATCATTCACTCGTTCTTTATAAAGATCAGCAATAGCTATCAAGTAATCTTCACGCCCGCGGTCAATCAGTAAGAAGATAAAGTCCCGAAGCGTTTCATTTACATCTTTAAACACAGAACCAGCAAGATTCTTTTTTTGCTCTGTTGTAAGAGTTGGATTTTCAAGTAGTTTTACAAAATCCTCATTTTCAATTAAAGCTTGTTTAATTGCGGAGAGTTCTTCACCAAATTCATGAATTTGGTTTTTCTCCTCAGCCACTTGGAAAATGGCTGTAGCGTAACGGCTTGCGACTTCTAAATCTTTACTCATTTTTCATCGCCTAGCCTTTCGATATAATCTTGAATGAGATCGTTTTGTGCTTTTTCATCCAGATTTTTTTCGATTACTTTAGAGGCAATCAGAACAGATAAGGAGCCGACTTGCTCGCGAAGAGCCGAAATAGCTTCTTCTTTTTCGCGAACAATCTCGTTTTTCGCTTCTTCTTTTTGGCGTTCTGATTCGGAACGTGCTTGTTTAATAATTTCTTCACGCTCTTTTTCACCAAGCTGTTTAGCATTTTCAATCATTGTTTGTGCTTCTACACGAGCTTGTTTCAAAACTTCACGTTGTTCATCAAGAAGTTTTTCAGCTTGTGAACGGCTTTCTTCAGCCGAATCAATTTCAGAAGCAATATGCTCTTCACGTTCTTTCATAACATTCATTAGTGGCTTCCAAGCAAAAATGCGGATCAGTACTAATAAAAGCGCGAAAGTAAAGAGTGTAAATAGACTATCGCCTATTGTAAAAGCAGAACCTACTACTAAATGTGGTTGTAACACGCCTGTTTCACTCCTTTCCAAACATTCGCTAAAACTAAATTATATTTCAAGAAACGGGGAAAAACCCCGATCACTTCGCGATTCGTGGTTTTAATTACTTATTTAGAACCATGAACGCGATAACAACAGCGATGATTGGAAGGGCTTCAACTAAACCAATACCAATAAACATAATCGTTTGTAGCATCGAACGAGCTTCTGGTTGACGAGCAACACCTTCAACAGTTTTTGAAACAATAAGACCATTACCAATACCTGCACCAAGTGCACCTAATCCTACTGCGATTGCAGCTGCAATAACACCTAAAGACATAATTTAATATCCTCCTTAAAATTCCTGTTTAATTTGTTTCATTTATTAAAGCTTAATGTTCATCACTAACTTTGTGTGACATATAAACCATTGTCAACATGGTAAAAATATATGCTTGGATAGCACCGATGAATACGGAGAACCCTTGCCATAAGAGTGCTGGAATGATTGCGAGTACACCTGTAAAAATGTTGATGTGTGCAAGCTGAGTCGCAATAATAGAAAGTAAAACTTCACCAGCAAAGATGTTTCCGTAAAGCCGTAAGCCAAGTGTTAGCGTATTAGCAAACTCCTCAACTACTTTTAACGGGAATAAGAATTTCATTGGACTCAAATATGTGCCCATGAAATAATGTTTGAATCCGCGCATCTTGACACCATAATAATGAGTAAGCGCAAGTATCATAATGGCAAGTGTTAATGTTACAATCGGATCCGCTGTGGGTGAACGCCACCAAACTTCATCGTGAACTGCAACAGATGTAACAACACCGAGCATGTTCGCTACGAAAATATACATAATTAGCGTAATCCCTAAAACATGAAATCTTCCTCCAGTTTTCCAGTCCATATTACTACCAATGATACCTCGAACAAAGTCCATGACCCATTCAATAAAATTTTGCTTCCCAGCCGGGCGGCGTTTTAAATTGCGGGTACAAAGAATAGCGATCAAAAGTACGATCACACATGTAACAGTAATCATCACTAGATTGGAAAGGTTAAAATCCAAGCCTAGAAAATGGACTATGGGAAAGTTTTCTTCCAATTTGGTTCACCCCTCTCTTTTTGTTAACTTTTTTCTCCGATATAAGGAATACAGTATAAAGTCCAAGAAAATAACAGCATAAGCAATTCCTAAGCCAGTAAGCATACTGTAAACATGAAAGTACTCAGGGAGCTGAGTGGCAATAATTGTCGCAAGTAGGACACTTCCCATTCTTGCAACAGTCCCGATACCGTAAAAGTTTCGGTTTTCTGCAAGAGCCTTTGTCATCGCTTGCGTTCGTCTCATAAGTAGCCAGTAATTAAACCAGCCTACGATTAGACCAAGTTTCAGACCTAAGAAGATATGTACATATGGCGTAAGAAACCAGCCTACAAGACAAACTCCAATAAATACCATGAGATACTTTTGATGGCGATGATACATTCCTATTAGCGACTCTAACATTTGATGCCGTCCTTTCTTTTTCATGCATGTCAATCGTCTCACTTGCAAAATTGCAAACTTAATCGGAGTGAGCAGCTAAACTTTGTGAAATACGACACACCTAGAACCTTCTATCCCTCTTCTTCCACTAATGAAAGCCTTAACACCGTGTCCTTTCTAGAATACAACAGTGAAAAGATAAAAGTCAATATCGTACCACATTTCATTCTGCGCCTACGTTCTTATAGTATCACATTTCTCAGGTGTTCAGAAAACATTTGATTGTTTTTTTGTTTACTTTTTTGTAAAGGCTTATCGCATGAAATCCATAGCTCAAGTTCGTTTCCATAAACACCTCCGATACTTAGAAAAGCCTACTCAAAAAACAAGTATATGATTTCACAAACTTAAGAAAATAAAAAGCCTTTCACAATTGTAAAAGGCTCTCATTTCTTTAAAATCGAGAATTTGAAAGCACTTTTCTACTGAAAAAGAACACAAAAGCAGTTCTTTCACTCCCCGATTGATAGTCCCCTTCAAAGCCGCAACTCTATTTCTGTCAGCAATTTTTGCCGGCGGGAATAAAAGAATGCATTGCAGCGCTCTATCCCTTGATGAATGAAAGTACGTTTCTAGGTCCATTTGATTGATAACATTGAACATATTATCACATGTTACAAAAAAGCTCTACCCTTAATCCCTTATGTAATAAACATGTAATAATAAGGCGTTTTCATTTAACCGAAAAAGAAACAGACAGTCTCCTTACTGGATAACTGCCTGTTTACATCAATTTGTTTTAAAATCCGCTGGTCGTTCTGTATCGTTAAAATAAGAAGAAATCGCTTCAAGGATTCGCTTAGACGCTTCTCCGTCTCCATATGGGTTACTTGCTTGACTCATTTTCTGATGCTCTGCTGGGTTATCAAGTAGCAATAAAGCTTCGCTAATTAGAGCTTCTTTTTGAGTACCAATTAATTTTAACGTCCCAGCTTCCACACCTTCCGGCCGTTCAGTTGTGTCACGTAAAACCAAGACCGGAACCCCCATTCCTGGCGCTTCTTCTTGTACACCGCCTGAATCGGTAAAAACTAAGTAAGATTTTTTCAAGAAATTATGGAAGTCAATCGCATCTAATGGCTCAATCAAATGAATTCGATCGTGTCCGCCAAGAATGCTGAGAGCCTTTTCTCTTACAGCAGGATTTTTATGCATCGGGTAAACGAGTTCAACATCCGGGCGCTCTTCAACAATCTTACGCACACCTTCGAACATTCCTTGCATCGGTTCGCCGAGGTTTTCCCGTCTGTGAGCTGTCATTAAAATCAAACGATGATCCCCCAAGGCATCTAAAATCGGATGTGAATAGTCTTCCTGTACTGTTGTTTTTAATGCATCAATTGCTGTATTTCCCGTTACAAAAACGGTCTCCGCCTTCTTATTTTCACGCAGTAAATTTTCTTTTGCCGTATCCGTTGGTGCAAAGTGCAGATCAGCTAAAACCCCTGTAAGTTCGCGGTTCATTTCTTCAGGAAACGGTGAGTACTTATTCCATGTTCTTAGCCCTGCTTCCACATGCCCGATTGCTGTTTGTTCATAAAACGAAGCTAAACCAGCAGCAAAGCTTGTTGTCGTATCTCCATGGACAAGCACAATGTCAGGTTGTTCCTGCTTGATTGTTTCGACTAGACCAGATAAAACTCGTGATGTTATATCACTTAGCGTTTGACCCGCTTTCATAATATCTAAATCTACATCTGCTTCGATATTAAAAATCTGCATAACCTGATCAAGCATTTCTCGATGCTGCGCCGTTACGACTACAACCGACTCGAACCGATCCGAATTTTCCTTAAGTGCATGGACGAGTGGTGCCATTTTAATTGCTTCAGGCCTTGTCCCAAAAACACTCATCACTTTAATTTTTGCCATATCCCTCAACCTCTTCTATTTTGTTCCGAATAAACGATCGCCCGCATCTCCCAAGCCGGGGATAATATATCCGTCTTCGTTTAGTTTTTCATCAAGCGCTGCAATATAAATATCTACATCTGGATGTGCTTCTTGAAGGGCTTTAACACCTTCTGGAGCCGCTACTAGGCACATAAATTTCATATTTTTCGCACCGCGTTTTTTAAGTGAATCGATCGCCATAATTGCTGAACCACCCGTTGCAAGCATGGGGTCAACAACAATGAAAAGTCTTTCTTCAACGTCAGAAGGAAGTTTCACAAAGTACTCGACAGGTTCAAGCGTTTCATGATCTCGGTATAACCCAACATGTCCAACTTTTGCCGCAGGAATCAATTTTAAGATTCCGTCTGTCATTCCAAGACCTGCACGCAAAATAGGAACAACACCGACCTTTTTCCCTGCAAGTGACTTCGCTTTTGTTTTTTGAATAGGTGTTTCGACCATTGTTTCTTCGAGTTCCATATCACGAGTAATTTCATACGCCATTAAAGTGGCCACTTCATCGACAAGTTCACGAAATGCTTTCGTCCCTGTTTCTTTATCGCGAAGAATAGTTAGCTTGTGTTGAATTAATGGATGACTTGTTACATGTACTTCTGACATTTCCGTTCCGCTCCTTTTTCATATCGAAATTTCTCTTCTTAATTGTATCAGAAGACAGCTCAAGTGCAACAGAAAAAATCGTCTTCATAGAAAAACAAGATAGAAAATAAACTTCTCTACCTTGTTTCTCTTTTTACATATCTTCATATAACGGATAATTTTGCATAAAGCTTATCACTTCTGCTTGTACCTCATCTAAAATAGCTTGCTCATTCAAATGATGCAGCACTTTAGCAATAAGTTCCCCAACCTTAACCATTGCTTCCTCGTCGAATCCTCGTGTTGTTACGGCCGCTGTCCCAACACGAATCCCACTTGTTACAAACGGACTTTCCGTTTCAAACGGAATAGAATTCTTGTTCACTGTAATACCAACAGAATCAAGCGCTATTTCTGCATCTTTCCCCGTAATGCCTAACGCTTTTAAATCAATCAATAGCAAATGATTATCTGTTCCATTCGTTAACACATCAACCCCATTTTCTTGTAAAGTCGCAGCTAACTGTTTCGCATTTTTAATAATTTGAGCTTGATATTCCTTGAATTCAGGTTGTAAGGCTTCACCAAAGGCTACTGCTTTTGCCGCAATAATGTGCATGAGTGGTCCACCTTGGATTCCCGGAAAGACAGCTTTATCAATTTTTTGTCCCCATTTTTCTTTCGCAAGAATCATTCCGCCTCGAGGACCTCGAAGCGTTTTATGCGTTGTCGTTGTGACAAAATCTGCGTACTCTACAGGGTTTTGATGAAGACCCGCAGCAACAAGTCCGGCAATATGAGCCATATCAACCATGAAAAGCGCACCCACCTCATCAGCAATTTCGCGAAACTTCGCAAAATCAATTGCCCGTGGATAAGCACTTGCTCCCGCTACAATTAATTTTGGCTTCGTTTGAAGCGCTACTTTCCGAACTTCATCATAATCAATTTGCTTCGATTCAGGGTCAACGCCATATTCCTCAAAATGATATAGCACACCGCTAAAATTCACAGGACTCCCGTGCGTCAAATGCCCTCCATGCGCTAAATTCATGCCGAGAACTTTATCCCCAGGCGAAAGCACCGCCTGATAAACAGCCATATTAGCTTGCGCTCCTGAGTGAGGCTGAACATTGGCATAATCCGCATGAAAAAGCTCTTTTGCTCGGTCCCTTGCCAAGTTTTCAACAATATCAACATATTCGCACCCGCCATAATATCGCCGTCCCGGATACCCTTCCGCATATTTGTTGGTCAAGACAGATCCCATAGCTGCAAGAACTTGTTCACTTACAAAGTTTTCCGATGCGATTAGCTCAATGTTATTTCTTTGTCTTCCGAGTTCCAAGTGAATTGCATTAAAAACCTCAGTATCTCCTTTTTGCAGATAAACCAATACACCCAACCTCCTATTTTTTTGTTTTTTGTCGAATTCTTCATTTCAATTATCTCTATCATTACGCAAAAAAAAATAAAAAGCAAGCGTTTTGTAAGACTTTTTAGTAAATTTAGAAAGTGAACACTTTCACTTATAGAAAGCGTTCGGAAATAGCCGTTTCTAAGGCATTAAAAGCAGCTCGGTACTCCGCTACTCCACCAGAAAACGGGTCAAAAACATCCACGCCATCTGGTGAAATAAGCGCCATTTTCTTTTCTTCTGCAGGAAAAATCGACCGAAGTAAGGCTAACTGAGCCGAAGTCATCACAAAAATTTTGTCCGCCCACATTAAGTCTTCTTGGTGAAGTAAATGGGCTTCATGAGAAAACAAAAGCCCCTTATCCTGTAAAATTTGCCTCGCTCCAGTTGAAAGCGGAGCTCCTTCTTCCGCACTCAGTCCTCTCGAACGAACCAAGATATCTGGCCTAGCCGCTCGAAGAATTCCTTCTGCCATTGGACTGCGACAAGTATTCCCCGTACAAATTAGCAACACATTCATCGCGGTAATTCACTTGTTTCATTTAAATATTTATTTCCCGCGGCTTTCTCAAGTCGGTTCATCACCGCATCCCCAATTCCATCTTTTGAGAACGTTTCTGCGAGTATCAAAGTCGTATCTGTGTGGTCAAACAATCGCAATCCATCATACAAACGCCTTGCGATTTCGTCCATCTGAGCCCGGCTCCCAATTTTAATTTTCATTACCGGCTCTCGAATTTCCGCCGCGAGCTCATCCGAAAGTAGCAATCCTACTTTTTCGCCTCGGTCAAGACCACGCTTGATTTGTTTATCCCAAAAGGCAGCTCCCCCTTCAACGAGATAAACCGGCGCAAGAGGTGCATAATGTGTATATTTCATTCCCGGCGCCTTCGGAACTTCTTCTTTTTGCGGGATGTTTCGAGCAGAACGAACTTCTCCAATAACTTCCTCAATTTGCTCCGTTGAAACACCACCTGGCCGCAAAATCACTGGTGTATCAGAAGTCACATCTAGCACAGTTGATTCGAGACCAACACCAGTGCTTCCTCCATCAATGATCGCCGAAATTCGTCCACTCAAATCTTCTTCTACGTGTCGAGCAGTTGTCGGACTTGGACGTCCGGAGCGATTGGCACTGGGAGCAGCAACCGGCCGATTCGTAATCCGTAGTAGCTCCAAGCCAACAGGATGAACGGGCATCCGAACCCCAACTGTCTTTAGGCCCGCCGTGACACTTTCTGCAAGCACTCCGGGTTTAATTGGTAAAATCAGCGTAAGCGGTCCTGGCCAAAAGGCTTCCATTAGTTTCTCCGCCTTTTCAGGAACCTCGGCGATAAACTCCTGCATTTGCTTAGCATCCGCAATATGAACAATTAATGGATTATCGGATGGACGACCTTTCGCTTCATAAATTTGCTTGACCGCATCTGGATTTGTCGCATCAGCACCAAGACCGTAAACTGTTTCTGTTGGAAAGGCCACTGTCTCTCCAGAACGAAGCAATTCTGCTGCTTCCTGATAGATTTCTTTTCCTTGATCAATATTCCAAAGTTTTGTTTCCATCTTTTATACTCCTTTTTTCGCCTTCTTGTCTTATTCTAACTTCTTTCCCACTCGTTTTACAATCTTTTGTGGCTAAAAAGTTATCCCCAGATTGTGGATAATAACTTGTTCCCTGGGGATAACTTAATGTGGATTTGTGGATATCTGTCCCAAACCCTGTTTCAGACTGCCTTAACAAAGAATAATTTACATTTTTGAACCCCTTTCCCCAAGAAGTTATCCACAAACTGATGCGTGGTACGCTACAAAAAAAGACACGACTCCTCAGTCAATGTCTCAATTTAACAAATTCGAACAAACTACAATGCGATCTTTTTGATTGATATCTCGGTGAATATAGGTCTTCGCTTCTGGAAAGGTCGATGTAAATAAGGCTTGCACCGCTTCCCCTTGCGTATAACCAATTTCAACCGCCACTAAGAATCTATCATTCAGCACATGAGGCAAGTCCTTTATAAGGCGCTCATAAATTGCTAAGCCATTTTTTTCCGCAAAGAGAGCTAGCTCTGGTTCGTTCGCAAGAACGTAAGCCGACATCTCTTGTTTCTCGCGTTCAGCAATATAAGGGGGATTCGCGACAACGATATCAAAAGTTTGTCCCTCGTGCTTAAAAGCATCCAGCAAATCAGTCTCAACCAAAGTCACCGGGGCATCAAGTGCTAAACTGTTTTTTCGTGCAACAGCCAGTGCGCCAGCTGAAATGTCCGAAGCAAAAACCTCCAGCTCTGGAAAAAGTTTCTTTAAAGAAATCGCAATGATGCCACTTCCTGTGCAAACATCAAGTACTGTTTTTTGTTTATTTTTCTTTAGAAACTGCTCGCACAGCAAGACAAGTTCCTCTGTTTCAGGTCGCGGGATTAATACATTTTGATCCACATAAAAGTCGTACCCATAAAACGGGGCAATGTTCAAAATGTACTGCACAGGTTCGCCATTTAAGTAACGATCAAAGTCTGCCTTAAACTGAAGCTCATGCTTTTCCTCTAAAATGCGGTCAAAGCTCGACCAAAGTTCTGTTCTTTTTAGCCCGAGCCTTGTTTCAAGTAAAATCTCTGCTGCATTCAAATCCAAGTTCCGCGCTTTTAAAATTTGAGCCGCTTCATGAAGAATTGAACCAATTGTTTGCTTATTCGGCATCGTTTAAGTGCTCCAATTTACTTGTCTGATCTTCTAAAATAAGCGCATCGATGATTTCATCCAACTTGCCTTCCATAATTTGATCGAGTTTTTGAATCGTCAAACCAATCCGGTGATCGGTCACTCGGTTTTGAGGATAGTTGTATGTCCGAATTCGCTCAGAACGGTCACCCGTCCCAACTGCCGATTTCCGGTTTGCATCATACTCTTCGCGTGCTTCTGTCTCAAATTTATCATAAACCCGAGCACGCAAGACTTTCATCGCTTTTTCTTTATTCTTGATTTGGGAACGCTCATCTTGCATCGAGACAACAATCCCCGTTGGAATGTGCGTAAGCCTTACAGCCGACATCGTCGTATTAACACTTTGTCCGCCAGCACCAGTTGAAGCAAAAGTATCCACACGAATATCTTTATCCTGTAAATCCACTTCTACATCTTCTGCTTCTGGCAAAATAGCAACCGTTGCCGTAGACGTGTGAATCCGTCCGCCCGATTCCGTTTCTGGAACCCGCTGCACACGGTGAGCTCCATTCTCATATTTCAAGCGCGAAAACGCCCCCGCTCCATTTATCATCACGATAATTTCTTTGTAACCACCGATTCCCGTTGGGCTCGCATCCATCACATCAACCTTCCAGCCACGTGACTCTGCATATCGACTGTACATCCGGAACAAATCTCCCGCAAAAAGAGCGGCTTCATCGCCGCCTGCTGCACCACGAATTTCCATGATAACATTTTTATCATCATTGGGATCTTTCGGTACAAGAAGCAATTTTAATTTTTCTTCCAGCTCCGCTTTTTCTTCTTGCAGACCACTTAGCTCTTCTTTCGCAAGTTCACGCATCTCATCATCCAGTTTTTCAGACAAAAGCTCCTTCGTTTCGTCAATACCAGAGGTTACTTCTTTATAGTGACGATACGTTTCCACTGTTTCTGCAATACTAGATTGTTCTTTTGATAAATCACGCAATTTTTTTGCATCCGCAACTACTTCCGGGTCACTTAATAACTCATTTAGTTCATCATAGCGGTTTTCAACCGCTTGCAAACGATCATACATTGATTTCATCCCTCACCTTTCATTGATCGATTGGCGGATGCGCATGACACTTTCTGCAAACCGGATAATACTGGTCATTTCCGCCAATTAAAATTTGTTCTCCTGTATAGACAGGCTTTCCTTCTTCATCAACACGCAAAACCATTGTTGCTTTTTTCGCGCAAAACCAACAAATAGTCTTCATTTCTTCAATTTTATCTGCATACAGCAACAGATATTTCGATCCTTCAAACAACTCATTCCTGAAATCATTTTTTAGCCCATAAGCAATAACAGGAATCCCAAGCTCATCCACAATATGCGCAAGTTGAAAGACATGGTGTTTCTCAAGAAATTGTGATTCATCTAGCAGAACACAACTAGGGCGTGGTTCAATTGCCTTTACCTGTTCAAAAATATTCGTATCAGAAAAAACCGGAATCGCATCCCGTTTTAAGCCAATTCGACTTGAAACAACACCCACCTGGTCACGATTATCAATACCAGACGTAAAAATCACAACCGGCTTATTTTGTTCCTCATAATTATGTGCTACTTTCAAAATTTCAATCGTTTTCCCACTGTTCATCACACCATAACGAAAAAATAACTGTGCCATAAATCCATACCCTCTTTTCTAAAACTCTTTTCCTATTCTACCACAGTCCCTAAAAAAATTGGATAGGGAAGCAAGAAATTTCGATTTTGCTTAAAGAAAGAAGCTCGGCTACTTTTGGCCGGGCTTCCTTTATCACTTTATTTCACTCAAAAACGCGCACCCCATTATGCTCCGTGCGAAGCGCCTCCACTTCCGCTTCCAAATCAAGCTCGCGCAGTTCTCGCCTTAGCGTTTCACTCACATCATGTGGCGCAAGCACGAGCACAGTTGGTCCCGCCCCACTAAGAACCGCCGCATATCCATGAAACTCGGCTACTTTACTCCGAATCACACTTAAGTGTGGGACAAGCTTCTCCCGGTATTTCTCATGAAACGAGTCGCGTTCCATCATTTTACCAGCAAGTCGTAAATCGCCTGCCATAAGAGCTGCAACCATCACATTAGCTACACTACTCGCTCGAACCGCATTCGCATACGAAAGCACGCGTGGTAGCACCGCGCGACTTTCACTTGTAAGCAAAGCTACTTTTGGGATAACAACCAAGATCGCCGCATCTGGAAAAGCATGCTGCACATAATAATCTCGATCTGGCTGCTTGCTACAAACGACGAGCCCTCCCAAAATAGCGGGGACAACATTATCAGGATGACCTTCAAATTCTGCAGCAAGCCTCACTTTTGCTTCACTCGAAAGACCAAGTTTTGCAAGTTGATTAGCCAGCTCAATTCCAGCAACAATTGCAGCTGAACTGCTGCCAAGCCCCCTTGCTGGCGGGATATCCGATTCCATAATCAAGTTGTGAGGCTTAAGATTAGGTGCCACCTTTTTAGCCACTTGAATGACCATATTGGTTTCATCTGTCGGAATTTCATCCGGAAGTTGGTGCTCAATCCGCCAAGCTTTACTTTCTTCACCAACAATAAGCGTCAAATATAAATCAAGCGCAAGTCCGCAAGAATCAAAACCAGGTCCAAGATTCGCTGTTGTTGCTGGGACTCGGATGCGCATTAGACTCTCACTCCGTTTCGCAAATGATCTCGCATCGCATCAATTGTTTCGATATGCGCAATATCAAAAGCATGCACATTCATAGCTGTATCTGGATCTTTCAAGCCATTCCCAGTGAAGACACAAACCACTTTCGAGCCCTGCTTGATGCGCCCTTCCTTCAAACTCTTGATAACACCTGCAAGTGAAGCGGCCGATCCCGGTTCAATGAAGACACCATCGCGTGCGGCCGCAAGCTTGTATGCCTCAATAATTTCTTCATCCGAAACAGCCGTGATGGCGCCACCCGATTCATCACGTGCCGCCTCGGCCAGCTTCCAGCTGGCCGGATTCCCAATCCGGATGGCCGTTGCGATCGTTTCAGGCGCTTCGATTCGCTCACCTTTCACGATGGCCGCTGCTCCTTCTGCTTCAAAGCCGTGCATTTCTGGAAGACCAGTTCCATGTTTGTCATTCCATTCTTTGAAGCCTTTCCAGTAAGCGGAAATATTTCCAGCATTACCTACTGGGATAGCAAGTATGTCAGGGGCTTTTCCCAGATCTTCACAAATTTCAAAAGCCGCCGTTTTTTGCCCTTCAAGACGGAATGGGTTTACTGAATTGACAAGGGTAACAGCTTCTGTTTCCGCAAGTTCTCGCACGGCGTCTAAGGCTTGATCGAAGTTTCCTGCAATCGCAATAATATCTGCACCATACATGACAGCTTGTGCTAATTTTCCAAGAGCTACTTTGCCGTCTGGAATTACAATATAAGCTTTCATGCCTGCACGTGCCGCATAAGCTGCAGCAGAAGCCGATGTGTTTCCTGTCGATGCGCAAATAACTGCTTCTGCTCCCGCTTCTTTCGCTTTTGCAACAGCCATTACCATTCCCCGATCTTTAAACGAGCCGGTCGGATTCAGCCCTTCAAATTTGCCGTAAAGTTCAACGCCCAGCTCTTCTGACAAGTGAAGAAGTGGAATGAGAGGCGTATTTCCCTCTGATAGCGAGAGGAGAGGTGTCGCTTCTGTAATTGGCAGATTATCTTTATATGTCTCTAGTAAACCTTTGTACATCTTTATCCCTCCACGACCGCGTACTGTGTAATAAGGCGCATCTCAGGTTCCGCATTCACGCCGCGTACAGCTTCGTCAATTTGATTGCGGCTTGCAGCATGACTAATAATCACTACCGTTGCCGTATGTTTATCATTTGGTTCCTGCAAGATTTTATCAAAGCTAACACCTGCATCAACAAATATTTTCGTTAACTTTAAAAATGTCCCTGTTTTATCATTCATTTGCATCCGGAAGTAATATTTCGAAAAAACTTTCTCTGCCGGTGTATACTTTGTTTCATGGACAAAACGATTAAACACGTTCCCGATCGTTCCAAGTTTGGTATTTTTAGCCACTGTGATTAAATCGCTTACGACACTCGTTGCAGTTGGCATTTCGCCAGCCCCGGGCCCATAAAACATTGTTTCTCCAACAGCTGCTCCAGTTACAAAAACGGCATTATTTTCATCACTTACGCCAGAAAGTGGGTGCGCCTTTGGAAGAAGTACTGGACCGACCGCAACATCAACTGTATTATCAATTTCCTCGGCTTGTCCAACTAATTTCACTCTATAGCCAAGCTGCGAAGCGATTGCAATGTCTTTTTGGGAAATGCCACGAATCCCTTTAGTTTTCACATCGTCCAGGTTTACATTCATTCCAAAGGCTAGTCTCGTTAAAATAACCATCTTGCGGGCCGCATCAATTCCGTCTACGTCACTCGTTGGATCAGACTCAGCAAAACCCAGATCCTGCGCTTCTTGCAAAGCTTCCTCATAACTTTTATTGGAGGCTGTCATTTGCGTTAACATGTAGTTTGTCGTCCCGTTTACGATCCCTAAAACTTTTTTAATTCTATCCGCAGCTAGGCTATTCACAATCGTCCTCAAAATGGGGATCCCACCTGCTACACTAGCTTCATAAAATAAATCGCAGTGGTTTTCTTGCGCCACTGCTACGAGTTCATCTCCGTGAATAGCAATTAAATCTTTATTTGCGGTTACAACACTTTTCCCTGCTTTCAGTGCATGCAAAATGTAATGATGTGCGGTTGTAATGCTGCCCATTACTTCTACAATAACAGCGATTTCTGGATCATCTAGCACGTCTTTTGGTTCGGTTGTTAAGGTAAAACCTTCTGCCTCGTAACGGCGATTCTTTTCTAAATCGCGTACAAGTACTTTCTTTACGGTGATATCATAGCCCGTCACTTGGCTGATTTTTTCTTGGTGTTCTTTTAGAATACGAATAACGCCGCTTCCCACGGTACCAAATCCTAACACACCTACTTGTAATTTTGCTTTCACATGAAAACCTCCTTTGAAAAGTATTGATCTCTTCTTTATTATACGCACGATTATTCAAGGATGTAAACCCTCTTATTCGAACCTTCACATTTCTTCCACTTTACTGACTATTCTGCTTTAAAACATCAAAAAAAATACACCTCTAAGAAGAGATGTATTTGTTCCTTCATGATTAGGCTTCGTTTGCGCGAACTTTTTAGAGTCCGTACTTTTTGTTGAAGCGGTCCACACGGCCGTCTGCAGTCGCATGTTTTTGTTTACCAGTATAGAAAGGGTGCGAATCAGAAGAGATTTCGACACGTAGTAACGGATATTCGTTACCATCTTCCCAAGTGATTGTGTCATTTGACGGTTTTGTAGAACCCGACAAAAATTTAAAATCAGTACTAGTATCAACGAAAACAACTGGACGGTAATCAGGATGAATTCCAGTCTTCATTTCTTTTCAACTCCTTCGCCCTGAATCATCTGAAACAGAGAAATTCACTGCAAGAAACACACAGTATGATAATTATAACAACTGATGCGCAAACAAGCAATAGTTATTTTTTAAACATTTCTTCATTCAATAATTCATGAAATTCTTGATTGGTTTTCGTCTTTTTCATATAGCGAATGAATCGTTCTGACATATCAAGTGCATCGCCTTGCACAGGCAAAACTTTCCGGATTTTCCAAAGTTGATCTAGTCGTTCTTTTGCAAGCAGTAATTCTTCTTTTCGTGTTCCAGAACGTCTAATATCAATCGCCGGGAACAATCTTCTTTCAGCAAGTGTACGATCAAGATGTAGTTCCATGTTTCCTGTGCCTTTAAATTCTTCGTATATCACATCATCCATTCTTGAACCCGTATCGATCAACGCTGTAGCAAGAATCGTTAAGCTCCCGCCTTCTTCGATGTTTCGCGCCGCGCCAAAGAAACGTTTAGGTCTATGAAAAGCAGCTGGATCGATCCCACCAGAAAGCGTCCGTCCACTTGGAGGAATCACAAGATTATACGCTCTCGCAAGCCGAGTAATGCTATCCATCAAAATAATGACGTCTCGTTTTTGTTCAGCAAGCCGCATCGCCCGTTCCAAAACAAGTTCTGCCACTTTAATATGATTTTCAGGTACTTCATCAAATGTTGAACTTGCCACATCCGCAGAAACTGAACGTTCAATGTCTGTTACTTCTTCAGGTCGTTCATCAATTAAGAGTACAATCAATTCTGCTTCTGGATGATTTTCCGTGATGGAATTGGCAATTTCTTTTAGTAAAATCGTCTTCCCAGCTTTTGGAGGAGCTACGATCAGCCCACGTTGCCCAAATCCAATGGGAGAAATCATATCCACCATTCGCATAGAAAGCGGGTACTGACCAGTTTCCAAATCAATTTGTCGGTTCGGATAAAGTGGCGTGAGCCCAGGGAAATGAACTCGTTCTTTTGCCACCTCAGGGTTCTCGCCATTTACTGCTTCCACATGTAGCAGACCAAAGTAGCGTTCATTTTCTTTAGGTGGTCTCACCTTTCCAGAAACTTTATCCCCCGTGCGCAAGTCAAATCGTCGAATTTGCGAAGCAGAAATGTAAATATCTTCTGAACTAGCAGAATAGTTGATTGGTCGCAAAAAGCCAAAGCCTTCTTGCGGAATAATATCCAGCACACCTTCCATGAAAAAGAACCCTTCTTTTTCTGCATTTGATTTAAGCAATGCAAAACTTAGTTCTTTTTTAGTCAGTTTGCTGTAATATGCAATTTTATGTTCTTTAGCGAGCGCATAAATCTCTTTGATCGTTAAACTCTCTAGATAAGACATGGACAAATTTGCCATTAATTAACCACCTTTATGTTTAAAATAGTTCACAAGAAGTCGATGACTCGAACGTTTATTTATCAAGAAATAGATGGCTCGCCCGATTCTTTACGAATATCTGCACCAAGTGCTGTCAATTTTTCAACGATATTACCATATCCGCGTTCAATATGTTCGATTTCAAGGATCTCTGTCGTTCCTTCTGCAACAAGGCCCGCAATAATTAGAGCTGCTCCCGCGCGTAAGTCTGTCGCTGTCACTTTTGTCCCTTTTAGTGGTGTTTTTCCATAAATCACAACACTTCGACCACTTTGCTTAAATTTACCACCCATTCGTTCCAACTCAGCGATTTGCTTAAAGCGATCAGAATAAACCGTATCCGTCACGATACCGCTTCCTTCTGCTTGGGTAAGGAGCGCCGTCATCGGTTGTTGCAAATCTGTCGCAAATCCTGGATACGCATACGTCTTCACATCAACCTTGCTCAACTGCTTAGCTTCACCAATATAAATAGAATCATCCGAAACGTCAATGGGTACCCCCATTTCACTTAATTTGGCTGTAATCCCTTCTAAGTGGTCTGGAATAACGTTTTGAATTTTAACTCCACTTCCAGCAGCTGCCGCAACAATCATATATGTCCCAGCTTCAATCCGGTCTGGGATAATCGCGTGTTTGCAACCCGAAAGCTTTTCGACACCTTGAATGCGAATTGTATCTGTCCCAGCTCCTTTGATATTTGCACCCATATTATTCAAAAGAGTGGCAACATCAATAATTTCTGGCTCTTTTGCCGCATTTTCAATCACCGTTTTTCCTTCAGCTAAAACTGCCGCGAGCATAATATTAATCGTCGCCCCGACGCTAACGACATCCAAATAAATTCTTGCTCCGCGAAGCTTTTCTGCTCGCAAATAAATAGCACCTTGTTCATTTGTTACTGTTGCGCCAAGTGCTTCAAAACCTTTAATATGCTGGTCAATTGGACGAGGGCCAAGATAACAACCGCCTGGAAGTCCCACTACTGCTTTTTTAAATTTACCAAGAAGTGCCCCCATTAAATAATAAGAAGCACGAAGTTTTTTTACATTGCCATTTGGAAGTGGCATATCGACAATCTCACTTGGATCGATAATTGCTTGATTTTCATCATATCGAACGTTTCCACCGAGTTCCCCTATAATTTGATAGAGTGTATGAACATCTGAAATATTTGGCAATCCCTCTAGTACAACTTCTGAGTCTGCCATGATTGCAGCTGGGATTAAAGCGACAGCACTATTTTTAGCCCCGTCAATCGTTACAGTCCCTGAAAGCTTTTTGCCGCCTTGTATCACCAATCGATTCGCCATGACTAACCTTCTTTCTTTTCAATTTCTTCCTTCATTATCGCTGAAACCCGTTTTTTATGCAAGACTCTGCTCCGTAAAAAAGCCATCCTCCTCTAGGACAGCTTTTCTTTAAATTGAACGCTCGCCGTTTTTTTTTTCGTTTCAGGCCGCTTATCTCGAACCATTAACGCAACCGCCCCAAATACGATACAACTATAATACGTGACAATACGCCATAAGATCAGAGCTGCAAGTAACTTAGCGGATCCAAGAAACGGAGCAAACAAAAGCGTAAACGTGTATTCCGCTCCACCACTTCCGCCAGGGGTTGGCATCACTGTTGCAAACATCATGATGAAAGCATGAAATGTAATCACCATATAGAGTCCCATAGTTGTAACACCTAACCCTAGCATTACAAAGTAAGGAATCGCAAAATATACCCATAACTGTAATGTTGTATAAAAACTAGCTGATAATATGAGTCGCCAATCCTTACTGATTCGACCACTTTCTTCATGAAATGTATCAATTTTTTCATCGATGCTTTCCTCTATTTTAAGCATCCGCTCTTTTTTCAAAAACCAACCGACCGGCTTTAAAAGTGTATGTACCAATCTGGTCGTAAAGCCACGACTCTTGCTGACAAGAACTAAAGCGATGATCACTAAAAGATGAACCAAAAAACCTACTACTACAAGATATTTCACTTGCGGAACTGCTCCAGTCATCAAATAGTGAAAACCAAAAATCAAAACCAGTAAAAAGTTAACAACTATCATCGCTTGATAGATAATAAATTTAAATAGCAAAACTGAGCTTGCAGATCCAATATCCATGCCTTTTTTGATCAGCGCGTATAGCTGTGCAGGCTGACCGCCCGCCTGCATAGGTGTAATGGTATTGAAAAATTGCCCGATCATTGTAATACGAAAAGACGAAAAAAATTTTTGTTTCTTAAAACTTGGTTTTACACTTTTATGGAGAACGACGCCCTCGAATAGCCAATACAAAAACATGAATAAGAACGCTACTAAAATCCACCATAAGTTAACTCGATCCATCTCTTCGAAGAATTTTCTCAAATCGACATCGCGAAACTGCCAAACTAAAAAACCAATGCTAATCACAAGAATCAAAAAAATATTGAGCCAGTTTCGTTTTGCAGTTTTGCTCATGCCTCTTTTCACTCCTTCACTAATTGATGGTAAAAGTCATCCCAAATTTTAGTCAACCTCTCCTCTGAATAGTATTCAGCACCTGCTCTCGCCATTTGAACAAGCCGGTCATAATCAGAACGATTCTCTTTTAATTCACTCAGTTTTTGAATGAATCCCTGATTGTCACTTGCAGCATCATAATATCCCGTTAAAATATCCTTATATAAGTCAAGATCCCGAACAAGCACTGGAACATCCGCGCTCATCGCTTCGAGTATCGCCATCGGGAAAAGTTCATTATAAGAAGGCATGAAAAAGACATCTGCCATGTTAAAGCAATCATTCATTTCTGTTCGATCGACAATTCCAATAAACTTTACATTCTTTGGAGGATGGTCATAAATTTCTTTGAGTTCCTCGTAACCAGCCGTGATTTTCCCGAAAGAAAATCCTCCTGCCCAAACAAATTCAATTTCAGGGAGCGCACGTGCGACTTCGATGAAATCTAGTACGCCCTTTCGATGCTGCACTTGTCCAACTCCAAGCACAACAAATTTGTCAGGGGCAATCTGATATTTTTTCCTAATTTCTTGTTTCGCTTCGCTCTTCATTGGATAAAATGTTTTTTTGGAGACAAAATTAGGGATATAATGAATTTTTTCGCGAGCAATCCCGTGTTGTTCAAGCTTCGGTATAAACGACGAATTGACCACTACAATTTGATCCATTCGATTATAAAAAGAAATCAAATATTTATAAAAAACAGCGCGGGCAATTTTAGGTAGCTTTAAACTTCCTTCCAAAGTTTCTGGCAGAAAGTGGACATAGCCAACCCGAACTCCGCGCTTTTTCTTGAAAAATGTCGAAAGATAGAAATGAAAATCTACCGTATGGTAATGCGTAATGTCGCTTTTATGAAAGGTATTAATTGAAAGATCAAACTTATCATTTAAGTGTTCGGACACAAGGTTAACTAGCTCACGATAGGCAGAGGCAACTCCTTGTCCCTTAACTTTTTCCGCAGACGACAGCATAGTTAGTTTAATCACGTCTACTAGACCTACCTTTCCTGATGTGTGGGTTTGATGTTAATGAGAAAACCTGCGAAGCCATCTTACTTCTTAAAAGGGTCGGCTTCAAATCAATTGGCTTTCTCTCTGTCGACTGGTAGGTCGCAATCACTTCCATATAGGCAGCTTCAACCGTTTTACCAAAGTTCTCTGCCGAATAACATAGGACTTCGCTCCGTCCATTTTGAGCAATTTGTTTGGCCCTTCCCGGGTTTTTCAAAACAAACAGTAAACGGGGCGCTAACTCTTCATCAGAATCAAATAAAAAGCCTGTTTTTTCATCTATTAGAAAATCTTCAATGCTCTCATCACGTTTAGCAACAACTGGAAGTCCTGAAGCCATAGCTTCGATATAAGTCAAACCTTGTGTTTCACTTGTCGAAGCACTGACAAACAAATGGCCTAGCTGGTAATAATTCCCAACTTTGGTCCACTCAACAGCACCCGTAAAAATCACAGAATCGGCTAACCCAAGTTCTACAGATTTTTCTTCGAGTTCCGCCTTAATTGGTCCATCTCCTACAATCACCAGTTTCGCGTTAGGAATCTCTTGTAAAACCTTCGGGAAAGCTTCTAGAATTGCATCAATATTTTTCTCATAAGCGACACGACCTAGCGACAAAATAACCGGATCTTCTTTTGAAATGCCAAGTTCAGAACGGATCGCATCTAAGGTTTCATCGTCTGCACGTTCGAACGAATGCAAATCTGTACCCGTTGGAATTGTGTAAATTAATTTATTTAAACCACAATCTTCCAAATGATGACGCACCTTTTGCGTTGGCGCAATGAGTGCCTGATAACTTTCACAAAAAGAACGTGTCATTCTCTTTACCATATTTGGCTTTAAGATTTTGCCTTTAGCAATGTAATGCAGATAATCCACATACATCGTGTGGTAGGTATGAATGATTGGAATCGAATATTTCTTCGCAATTTTTTTACCTAAAAGTCCTAGCGAAAATTCAGTATGTGTATGAATAATATCTAAATTCAATTCTCCGACAAGACGAATAAACTTACTCATGCCTGCAATAGCGATTCTTCGCTCTGGAAAGAACACAAAAGGAATGCTTGGCAAACGAAATACACGTCCCTCTTCGCTTGCTCTATCAGCATTAGGATCGGTCGTCGTAAAAATATATACGTTGTGTCCTCTTCGTCTCAGCTCTTCTTCCAAGGTGGCAATTGAAGTCGCTACCCCACTGATTTGCGGACTGTAGGTATCGGTAAAGATCCCTATATTCATTACTATCGCCTACTCTCTCCATGTTGGTTCTCTGGATATCTGTTTCATTATTATAGCATAATTCACGATATATGTATCCCAAAGCCTATTGTTCGGATATCTCTATTATGAAGCCATATCCTCACTTTTTCATACGCCCTCAGAATGATTTTTATCTAAATCTTTAATTAAAGTGTCTATCACTTTTTTCCAACTGCTTTATTTTACAACCCTTTTCGATATAACACAATAACCATTATTCCAGGCCGTTAAACAATTCCCTAAATCAAGGCAAACAAAAAAGGAGAGACGTACAAACGCCTCTCCCTAAAAAATTTAAAATTGTTCTTACGCTTTTCCGTTAGAACCGAATTCTTGAATTTTTTCTGTAACTGTTTTAATGATCGCATCGACACCAGGGCCGATAACTTTACGTGGATCATAAACATCTTTATCAGCAGCAAGTTTTTCACGAACAGCTGCAGTCCAAACAATTTGGCACTCAGTGTTAACATTGATTTTGCTGTGACCAAGTTCAATCGCTTTTTTAATTTGATGTTCAGGAATTCCTGATCCACCGTGAAGTACAAGCGGTTTACCTGTAAGTTCGGAGATTTCTTTCATTTCGTCGAAGCCTAGCTTTGGTTCGCCGTGGTAAGGGCCATGTACAGAACCAAGTGCAGCTGCAAGCGCATCAATACCAGCTTCTTTCACAACGCGTAAGCATTCTTGTGGATCAGCATAGTTAATTCCACCAGTAACACCATCTTCTGTACCACCAACAGTTCCTACTTCAGCTTCTACAGAAACACCTTTTGGATGTGCATAGTCTACAACTTCTTTTGTCATAGCTACGTTTTCATCAATTGGATGGTGAGAACCATCGATCATTACCGATGTGAAGCCTGCATCAATCGCAGCTTTACAAGAATCAAAGCTTGAACCATGGTCTAAGTGGATAGCAACTGGAACTGTAATTTTCAAGTCTTCTACAAGCCCTTGAGTCATTTTTACAACCGTGTTGAATCCTCCCATGTATTTTGCAGCACCTTCAGATACACCAAGAATTACAGGTGATTTTTCAGCTTCTGCAGCTTTCAAGATAGCTTGTGTCCATTCAAGATTGTTGATATTGAATTGACCAACAGCATATTTTCCAGCCAATGCTTTGTTCAGCATGTCTGTCATGTTAACGATAGGCATAATACAATTTCCTCCCTCAGGAATTTAAGAAAACTTGATGTTTTCTTAACTTATTTGAATTTCCGCCGTGAAAAATAGTGGCAGCTATTTTTCCCTAACAAAAATATCATAACAGATTTGTGAGCAATTTACCATAAAGAATACCTATTATTTTCTGAAAACGCTTTACTCCTAATCACTTTGAAAATCTACTGCTATCAGTTAGTAAGGAGCGTTTTTCAACTTATCTTGATCAGCAAAAACCTCTAAGGCTTGATGCAAACATTGAACAGTATAAGGAGTCTCACCACCATACACCCCATCATAGCTGAAATTCAAAGGCGTGCGCCCAGTAATCTCAACATTTTTGACTCGCCGATAAATAACATCATCGCTTTCCAGATGTGTTCCACGCTTGAGTAATAGAAAAAGCGAGAACAAACGGGCTGGACTTACCTTTTTTAAAATCAGCAGATCAAAATAGCCATCATTAATTTTCGCTTTCTTGACAAGCGATTCCAGTCCGCCAACTGTATGCGAGTTATTGATAAAGCTCAGTAAGATCGGCCCTTCAAATGTTTCCCCATCAAAATCCATCTGCACATCTACAGATTTCAATTGAGGGAGCATCTTTAACCCGTCAAAAAGATAAGCCAGCCTCCCGAAACGTTTTTTCTTCTGTTCAGAGACCGCATATGTAATTTCTGTTATTTTACCGATCGCTGCATTATTAATAAAATATTCATCTTGATTGCATTTTCCAATATCTACTTTCACAATGTTGCGCTTAGCAATTTGTTTTGCTGCCAGAATGGGATCTTTTTGGAAACCAAGTGCTCGGGCATAATCATTCGTTGTCCCAATCGGCAGTATCCCTAAAACTGGTCGATTATTAGAACGCATGATGCCATTAACAACCTCATTAACAGTTCCGTCTCCTCCAGCGGCAATAATGGCTTGCCACCCTTCACTTGCTGCCTGAAAAGCTATTTTTGTAATGTTTCCCGGCTCTTCTGTTGAAGATACTAACGTTACTTCATAACCAGCTTGAACTAATAATCGTTCAACCTCAGGCATAATTTTATGGAATTTATTCTGTCCCGCCGCTGGATTATAAATAATCATCGCTGTTTTCAACACATTCATCCCCCCACTTCACTTTTTTAGTTTCCTACAAAAAACATTCATCTGTCAATTTTAGGGCTTTGCGCCCTCAACTTTTTTCCTAAAATTAACTATTTCCTTTCCTAAAAAATACCCTTTTTTTATGTTAAATATTATATATTCGCTAAACGCCTTGAAAAAACTGAACACTTTACCAGCCAAAAGAATCATTTTTGATTGGTATATTGACGCTACCAGATAGGATTGTCATAATAGAAATAGAAAGTGACATTTTTTTCATTTTTCGACAATAAAAAAAGAGGAGTTGATCAACATTTGAAAATACTTCTGCATTCAGCATTTCTTGCAACTGGGCTGGCTCTTGTTGCCATTCCAAGCGTTGCCTCCGCTGATGAAGTAAATACCCCGCGGCCTCACGATACTACGGACGACTTAAAATCCGCGGATGAACAATCTATTTATGTTCCTCAAGCAATCCGTGAAGGAAAAGTCACGGAAGAAAATGATGGATTTGAAGATGGGACGGATACGAATGTATTAGCTGATGTTCCTATGCTCCGTGCTGCTGGTTATCCAGATGTAAACAGCTACATCAAATCTAAAAACTTCAGTACGGCTAGTATTGAATATCAGTTAAAAAGTCAATTCCCGAAGTTCAACTATCGGAATGGTTACGGGAAACCTGAAGGAATTGTATTGCACGAAACAGCGAACAATAATTCCACTATTCAAAATGAAATTGATTATATGAGTGGAAATTGGCAAAATGCATTTGTTCATACTTTTGTTGATAAATCTCGTATTATTCAGATTCATCCAACTGATAATGCTGTTTGGGGAGCCGGACAGTATGCCAATGCTCGGTTTGTCCAATTTGAGCTTGTTCGTTCCAAAACTTTTGACGATTTTGCTCGTTCTATCAATAATTATGCGTATTATTCGGCATATTTGCTTACAAAATACAATATGAAAGTTGACAGTGCGGAAAGCGATGGTAAAGGAACCGTTTGGTCACACAATGCGGTTACCAAATACCTTGGTGGAACCACTCATACCGATCCAATTGGTTACTTTAATCAATATGGCTATAATTGGAACAGCATGATGTCCCTCATCCAAGAAAAATATAATCAAATTAACAACGGCGTTATTCAGTATGACAAAGTGATTTGGGCTTATGCTCGCGTGAAAACACCAAACACGGTTATTTACTCAAAACCAACTGGTGCAAAAGGAGCAACATCTGTTGGTAATCTCTCTAGCTACTCTGGCAAGCAAATGCGCCTTGTCCGTGAAGCAAAAGTTGGAAATACCATTTCTTCACAAATTAGTGTTGATGGAAAAGTGATTGGCTATGTAAACAATGCTTCACTTGATATCTTTTATAAAACAGCCAACGAAACCTCTCTCTCTGGCTATCGCATGGTAAAAACGGCAAATCAAAATGATGGTTACTACATGTTACCTGTCGCTGAGCCGGTTGATAAAAAGGGCACTTTGAAAGATCTTTATAATAAAGTGTTAACAGTCGACCGACAAGTTACCGTTGACGGCGTGGTTTGGAATCGTATGAAAAACGGGTCAGCCATTGTTGGATGGACAAAAGCAAGCAATCTGGGACTTACCGTCTCAACAAATGACATCATTTGGGCTTATGCTCGTGTGAAAACAGCAAACACAACCATTTATTCTGGCCCTGTTGATTTTGCAACAGCTGTTTCTGTAGGAAACTTGTCTAGTTATTCCGGTAAGCAAATGCGCCTTGTTCGACAAGCTAGAGTCGGAAATACCATTTCTTCGCAAATTAGTGTTGATGGAAAAGTGATCGGCTGGGTAAACAATAACTCACTCGATATCTTTTATAAAACAGCCAACGAAACCTCACTTTCTGGCTATCGCATGGTAAAAACGGCAAATCAAAACGACGGCTACTACATGTTGCCTGTTGCTGAGCCGGTTGATAAAAAGGGTACTTTGAAAGACCTTTATAATAAAGTGTTAACAGTCGACCGACAAGTTACCGTTGACGGCGTGGTTTGGAATCGTATGAAAAACGGAACTGCTATTGCTGGATGGACAAAAGCAAGCAATCTGGGACTTACCGTCTCAACAAATGACATCATTTGGGCTTATGCTCGTGTGAAAACAGCAAACACAACCATTTATTCTGGTCCTGTTGATTTTGCAACAGCTGTTTCTGTAGGAAACTTGTCCAGTTATTCTGGTAAACAAATGCGCCTTGTTCGGCAAGCTAGAGTCGGAAATACCATTTCTTCGCAAATTAGTGTTGATGGAAAAGTGATCGGCTGGGTAAACAACTCTGCCCTTAATATCTTCTACAAATCTGCGAATGAAAAGGTCGTTTCCTTAAAACGAATGGTTAAAGCCACAAGTCAAGGAGAAGGCTACTACATGTTACCTGTTGCAGAAGCTGCAGATAAACGTGGAACTTTGAAGAACGTGTATGGCAAAGACCTTACTGTTGACCGTGAAGTAACTGTTGATGGCGTAGTTTGGCAACGTATGAAAGACGGATCGAATTTAGTTGGTTGGACGAAGGCTAGTAACCTTGGGGTTGCCGCTTCCTCCAATAATATCATCTGGGCTTACGCTCGAGTAAAAACGGCAAATACACCTATTTATTCTGCGCCTGTCGGCTCCGCCGCTGCCGCATCTGCGGGTAATTTATCAAGCTATTCCGGTAAGCAGTTACGGCTCATCAGAGAAGCCAAAGTGGGCACTACTACATCATCACAATTTAGTGTCGATGGAAAAGTAATTGGTTGGGTAAACAATAGCTCGCTAAATGTTTTCTATAAATCCTCTATGGAGAAAATTATCTCTGTGAAGCGGACAGTGAAAAATACAAATGGTGAGTATTACCAATTACCTGTTCCTGAACCTGTTGACAGAAAAGGAACACTTGCTGCATATGCGGGTAAAACTTTAACTGTTGACCGTGAAGTAACAGTCGATGGAGCTGTTTGGAATCGTATGAAAGATGGCTCAACCATTGTTGGCTGGACGCTTGCATCTAATTTAAAAGCTTAATTTTAAAAATCCCCTGAAATCTTTCAGGGGATTTTTCATCTGTCGAAAAAAGCTTAGTTCTCTCGAATATGATTGATTCGAGTCAAACTAAGCTTTTTTTATGCTTTTTCTTTTAGTTTTGTGCTGCCAAAGCTGCGCCTACAAATCCATCAAACAGGCTTTGCGGACGATTTGGGCGGGAAATAAATTCAGGATGATATTGACAAGCGACAAACCACGGGTGATCCTTTAATTCAACAACTTCAACTAAACGACCATCTGGACTTGTTGCTGAAACAATCATACCCGCTGCTTCCACTTGTTCACGGAAATCATTATTGAATTCATAACGGTGACGGTGACGTTCCTCAACGAGTGTTGTGCCATATGCTTCAGCCGTTTTGGTTCCTTCTTTAATTCGAGCAGGATATAAACCTAAGCGAAGGGTTCCACCAAGATTTTCAATATTTTTTTGTTCTGGAAGTAAATCAATGATATTGTACGGCGTTTCAGGATCAATCTCTGCAGAGTGTGCCCCTTTAAGCCCCACTACATTTCGAGCAAACTCTACTGTCGCAAGCTGCATGCCTAAACAAATGCCAAAGTATGGCACTTTGTTTTCACGAGCATAGCGAATAGCAGCAATTTTACCTTCGATTGCTCGGTCTCCAAAGCCACCAGGAACAAGAATCCCATCCACATGTCCAAGTAGTTCTGTAACATTTTCCTCTGTCACTTTCTCGGAGTCGACCCAGTCAATTTCAATTTCTGTATCATGTGCATATCCAGCATGACGTAAAGCTTCAGCCACTGAAAGATAAGCATCTTGTAAGGACACATATTTGCCGACTAGCGCAATCCGTGTTTTCTTGGACAGATTTTTCACACGATGTACTAGCTCTTTCCATTCTGTCATTTCTGCCTCTCGTGCTTCTAGTTTTAAATGGTCTAACACAATTTGGTCCATTTTTTGCGCTTGAAGAGAAAGTGGCACATTATAAAGGGTGTCTTCATCGCGACTTTCAATAACTTCTGAAGCTTTAATATCACAGAATAGCGCAATCTTCTCTTTCATTTCCGTCGAAACCGGTTGTTCCGTTCTTACAACAATCAAGTTCGGTTGAATACCCAAACTGCGTAATTCCTTTACACTGTGTTGGGTTGGCTTTGTTTTCATCTCACCAGCAGCCTTAATATAAGGAATAAGTGTTGTATGAATATAAAGCACATTTTCTGAACCTACATCACTTTTAATTTGGCGAATGGCCTCAAGGAAGGGAAGCGACTCAATATCCCCAACGGTGCCCCCGATTTCCGTAATAATAATATCAGAATTTGTCATTCTTGCAGCACGAAAAACACGATCTTTTAATTCGTTCGTGATATGCGGAATGACTTGAACAGTCCCACCAAGATAATCGCCTCGGCGTTCCTTTTTTATAACTTCGGAGTAAATTTTTCCAGTTGTTACGTTACTGTAACGGTTTAAATTAATGTCGATGAAACGCTCATAATGCCCAAGATCTAAGTCAGTCTCAGCACCATCATCCGTTACAAACACCTCACCATGCTGATAAGGACTCATTGTACCTGGATCGACATTAATGTACGGATCAAACTTTTGAATCGTCACACTGAGACCACGGTTTTTTAGCAAACGGCCAAGTGAAGCCGCTGTAATTCCTTTTCCGATTGAAGAAACTACGCCACCCGTCACAAAAATATACTTCGTCATCGTTTAAAATCTACTCCTTCCAAAAAATAAATATATCAGCGCTTCTCAGTCGCTTGGGGTAAGAACAAAACCGCCCTACAAATAAAAGCACCAAATGCAAGAAATGCTGATTCTGCACTTGGTTAATTTTTATCTATCCACGGATCCAATAAAAAAAAGCGCCCCCGAAAATAAATACGGGAGCGCTTTTTCTTCCGATCAATTGTCCCAATTAAGGGAGCCCAATTAAAATACTACAGTTGAAACCCAAATAAGTCAAGCTTTTCTTTCGACAAACTTCATGCCCGTCTAGCTCAAATCCGCTAGCTACGTGTAATAAGAAAAAAATCAACTAAAAAATTTTTAGCTGATTTTTTCCGAATTACTCTTCCGGATCTTCTGTATAATCACCATCACTATAATCATCTTCTACCGTTGCCAAATCTCCTTCGATACCATCCGGCAAATGATCATCCATATCTTCATCTTCGTCAACTAGACCATCAGAAAGCGAAACTTCTTCTTCACCCAGTTCCTCAACTACATCGTCTTCCTCATACTCAACATCGTCATCCATAAGATCATCTAACTCTTCATCTTCATCATCGTCTTGATCTTTCTTACGTTTTTTCTTCGGAGCTGAGTGTGTTTGAACTTCTTCATCGATCGCATCAATTGGATACCATGCTCGAAGTCCCCATGTATTATTACCAAGCGAAATAAAGTTCCCATCAATGTTCATGTCCGTATAAAACTGAACTAAGCGTTCCTTCATGTCGTCACTTGAAATCCCCAAAAATTTCTCGATTTCTGTAACTAATTCTTGAAAATTAATGACTTCACGTTTTTCTTCTAGCACATAATGTGCAACCTCAATTAGTGAGACTTCTTTCCGTTCTTCTTGCGTTAACTTACTTAAATCCAAAGTTGGCACGCCCTTTCCTCACACGTTTTCGCTTCAATGACTTTTTCAACTCATTTATTCAACTTTTATCTCATTTCACTATTTTACATGTTACTAGACGCAAGCACAATCCGAAAATTCAACTTCGTTTTACGATTTGGTAGCCAATGTAAAAGAATAGGACCGCCATCAGTAAGATTGGAATTGATCCAAGTTGAAAATTATAGAGAACATAGATTGCGACGCACAGAAACACGAAAAGCAGCGTTAATATAATGATTCGCTTCATTTATTGCTCTCCCCGTCATTAAAATGCCTCTGTTTGTTTAACTTTAAAACATTTTATTTCTTCCGTCAATAACAAGCATCAACAGACCTAGAAGGCAAAAGCCATGAAAGAAGCTTTTCTCCTCTTGTCTTGCACCTAATTACATTTTCTCTGGAGCTTCAACTCCAAGTAATTTCAAGCCGTTTTTCAAATTGATCTTTGCCGCTTTAATCAAAGCTAAACGCGCTTTAGTAAGCGGAACATTTTCCTCATCCAATACTTTATTCGTATTGTAGAACCGGTGGAATGCTGCGGCAAGGTCATTCAAGAATCTCACAATTCGATGTGGTGCTCTTTTCGAAGCGGCTTCAGCAACAACATCAGGGAAGTCGCCAATTACTTTTAAGAGGTCAAATTCGACTTCCGATTCAAGCAACGAAATATCTGCCTGATCAGAAACTTGAATTCCTTTTTCTTCGCCAGAACGCAAAATACTTGCGATCCGCGCATGAGCATATTGTACGTAATACACCGGATTTTCATTTGAAGTCGACTTCGCAAGCCCCATGTCAAAATTCATATGCGTATCCGAACTCCGCATTGCAAAAAAGTAACGTGTTGCATCCAAACCAACTTCTTCAATCAAATCCCGCATTGTAACAGATTTCCCTGTCCGTTTACTCATTTTCACTTGTTCGCCATTTTCATAAAGATGAACCAGTTGAATAATTTCCACTTCAAGTTGGCCAGGCTTATAACCCAGTGCTTCAATCGCAGCACGCATCCGCGGGATATAACCATGATGGTCGGCCCCCCAGACGTCAATCAAAATATCGAAGCCACGATTTAGCTTATCCAAATGATACGCAATATCTGGGAAGAAATACGTATAGCTCCCATCTGATTTAATCAGAACACGATCTTTATCATCCCCGAAGTCCGTGGTTCGTAACCAAGTTGCACCATCTTGTTCAAACACATAGCCATTCTCACGCAGCTTCTCGAGCGTCGGCAAAATTTTATTATTCTCATAAAGCGACGTTTCGCTAAACCAACTATCAAAATGAACCCGAAACTCATCTAGATCTGCTTTTAATTTTGCTGTTTCAAACGCTAGTGCATCTTTCCGGAATACTTCACGGCGTTCTTCTTCGCTCACATTCACATACTGATCGCCATATTTGTCAGCAAGTTCCTTACCAAGCTCGATGATATCTTTTCCGTAGTAGCCATCTTCTGGGAAAGCTTTTTCAATGCCTAACGCTTCAAAATAACGTGCTTCAGCAGAAAGCACTAAATTTTGAATTTGATTTCCTGCATCATTTACATAATATTCCCGTTCAACATCGAACCCAGCCATATCCATGATATTTGCAAGCGAATCTCCAATTGCGGCGCCACGAGCATGGCCTAGATGCAAGTCTCCTGTTGGATTCGCTGAAACAAATTCAATTTGAATTCGCTCTCTTTTACCAAAATCAGACTGCCCGTAAGACTCATCTTCTGCAAGAACCGCAGGAATAACCTTTGTCAAATAACGATTATCCAAGAAAAAGTTGATGAATCCAGGACCAGCAATTTCAATTTTTTCAATTTGAGAACTTTTCGTATCAAATTCTTGAATAATACTTTCAGCGATTGCTCGAGGTGCTTTTTTCGCTACACGAGCAAGCTGCATCGCAATATTTGTGGAATAGTCACCATGCGATTTTTCTTTCGGTACTTCAAGAAGAATTTCTGGCATATCAGCTTCGCTAATCCCCGTTGCTTTTAGAACAGCCTGCTTAATTTGCCCAACCAAATTCTCCTGTGTTTCTTTAATTAAATTCATTTGGGTCCTCCTCTATCCGCATTGTTACCTCATATGAACCCACGTAGGTTCCTGCACTCAGCAAATCATACTGAAATGCAACTTCTCCTTGTGCCGTATCTTGATTGAACACTTCATTATAGCTGACGAGTTCCGATTCAAATAAAAACTTACCTGCGCCAGACTCAACCGAAGCAGTGCTTTTGCTTTTATCTTTAAAAAAGTGTAAACGCATATTAACAGCGCCATTTCGAAGCAAAAGAAGCTCTGTTTCTGAAACTTTAAGAACCGAGCGGATTTTTCCTTCCACTTGTTGTTCCTCATAGTGAAGATAAATATTCCCCTCGTCACGATAAAAAACCCCTGGAACAGTGATTTCAGTTTTTTCCAGAGCATCCATTTGCCGCACTAGATTAGTAATTTGAATTCTTACCGGCTTACGTTCCTTTACCATCCTTCAGATTCCTTTCGAAGAGAAGTGTAGACGTACTATATTATAGAAAAAAAAACATAGAAAAGCAAATCACTTAGAAGAAAATCCCTTGATAGAATTCGGTCATACCGTTAATGAAAAACGGAATTACTGTACTAAAAATCGGACCAATTGTAAAATTATATAGCGGCGTTAGCGCAATGATAAGAAAAACTAAAAAAGCGTATTGCTCAACTGGTGCGATTTTCTCGCGGAATCGCATCGGTAGAAACTCCAGTATAATTTGATAGCCATCAAGAGGCGGGAAAGGAATTAAATTAAATACAAATAGAACTAAATTTAATTGAATAAAAATCGTGAAAAAATTAGACCAGATAGTTACTGTTAAAATAGAATGATTATGGCTAACAAGAAACATAAAAATGCCCATCGCGATAAAAGCTAATAATAAATTACTGATTGGCCCCGCAAGAGAAACGAGGATACTTCCTAAACGGCGCTTCTTTAAATTAAAACGATTAACAGGAGTTGGCTTTGCCCAACCAAATCCAACTAAAACAACCATCAATAAACCAATAAGATCAACATGCACAAAGGGATTCGGGGATAATCTTCCCTCTCTCTTAGCCGTATCATCGCCAAATAAAAGGGCTGTATAAGCGTGTGCCCATTCGTGAACAGTAAACGCAATCAAGATGGTGACAACGACATATGGAAGTGTCTCAAGCGGATAAGCTAAAAAGTTACTCATTTAATTATTCCTTTCGTTTCCTTAAAATTTATATTATAATGGCACTATCCAAATAATAGCAGAGGTGATAACCATGCCGATTGTAACCATCAAATTTCTAGAAGGTAGAAGCGACGAGCAAAAAAAAGCACTCGTAAAAAATGTAACAGACGTTGTTTCATCTGATCTAAATGCACCTAAAGAAAAGATTCATGTTGTTTTGGAAGAAATGAAGAAAACTGATTACGGTGTTGCGGGCATCCGCAGCTCAGACCTATAATCGCCTAACCTTGCCGCTTGCGGCAAGGTTTTTTTATTGCATTTCTTTTTTATGGATCAGTGAGACCATCTCTTTTGCCACTTCAATCGGAATTCGCCCATTTTCAATAAAATCAAGCGGAAAATATAGTTTGACATCCGTTCGGATTTTCCCGCCAATCGATTCAACCACAGGAGATTCCGTCGAAAGTTCATGCAGCTCTCCGTTACGCATTAGAAGCTGAATTGGCGACTTTCCAGTACTTGCTCCTGGTTTATAAAGGTCATATGGCAAGTCAGAAGAGTAATCAATCACAAGATAGTAAGAAGGATCCACGTCCGCTTTTTCAAAGAGCCCCTTCATTTGATTGTAAAAGGCTTGATCTTGTGATGGCTCATAATCCACATAATGGAGTAAACGTCTTGTTAAAAACCGGTTACATAAATCGCGCAAGATTTCATCATCTTCTTTTTGCCAGATAGAGAAATAAAACATCAAAATTGAATCATCTAGCGCCAAATATTCGTCAAGCGTTACATTTTCACAGAAAAACGGTAAAACTTCATTCGGCGTGACCGCAAATTCATAGTCTTCTTGATAAAGTGATTTTGCCCGGTCTAAGATTTTCCATAAAAGCACTTCACCACTTCGACTTACTGGGTGAAAATAGACTTGTTGATACATTTGATAACGGCTCATCAAATAATCTTCCACCGCGTGCATGCCTGATTCTTTAATAATTACGCCGTTGCTATCAGGACTTGGCCGTAAAACACGAAGAATTCGCTCCAAATCAAACTTTCCGTAGCTCACACCTGTGTAATAAGCGTCGCGAAGCAGATAATCCATCCGGTCTGCGTCAAGCTGGCTTGAGATCAGCTTTACGAGCGTTTGATTAGCGTGTGTTTTATTAATAACAGAGGCGACAAGAAACGGAAAGTCTTTCCCAGCACGCATGAGTACGTCTCTTACTTCTGATTTTCCCGTAATAATATTTTGTGTGAACTCTTCATGGTCCGTGTGAAACACTTTCTCGAACGCATGTGAAAACGGACCATGACCAAGATCGTGTAAAAGAGCCGCACAAAGTGCTGTAGCTCGTTCTGTTTCATTAAACGTATCTTCAGCAAAGGTAACATCCAAAATTTGTCTAACGATCTCATAGACCCCGAGTGAATGATTAAACCGGCTATGCTCAGCCCCATGAAAAGTAAGCGAAGTTGTTCCTAGCTGACGAATCCGGCGCAAACGCTGAAATTCTTTTGTTGCAATCAAATCCCAAATAATTTGGTCTTTTACATGTACAAGTCCATGAACTGGATCTTTGAATACTTTTCCTTCAGGCATCTTTTGTTGTAAGTAGCTCAAATTTCGTCACATTCCCTTCACTTGATTTTTTCATTACGTTGAATGATTCGTTCAAAATATTGCGGAAGCAAGTCAAGCTCTTCAGCCGACAGCGTGCTTGAATAAAGTTCACCTGCATAATAGCGCAAACTATTTAGTAAACGTCGTACAATATCATTTACCGTTAGTTCCTGTCCCAGAGAGCCTGACAATGTCCCCATCACACTTGGATCAACATCTGGAAATTTATATTTTTCTTGCAAATCTTTTCCACTTCGCTTGTAAAACTCACGAATAAGAGTCGAACGTTCATCTTGATTACCATTCAACGCAAGATAAATTTGTACAGATACCCCTTTTGCCATGCGTCGTTGTGCGATTCCAGCAAACTTTCGCCCTTCAATGCTTAAATCATAACTTCCCGGACAATAGGAACGTTCAATTTCACGTGCTTCAATCACTTGATCAAAATCAGCAAACATATCTTTAATTAATGTGAACATCGTTTCATAGCCACGATCAATGGCAATCCCCCGTTCAACATCCGGTAAAATAAGCGACAAATTTAAAACCTCTTGATCTAATACAACTGCTAACCCGCCAGAATTACGCAAAACTACTTTATAGCCGGCTTCTTTCAAAAAAGCAATACCTTCTTGTAATTTAGGAAGTTTTGTATCTTGAATCCCTAGCGAAACCGTTTTTTCATGAACCCAAGCACGTAAAGTAGGGGGGCTGACTTTTTTTCCAACAGTTCGGCAAAGCGTGTCATCAGTTGCGTAAGACTCAAGCGCCCCAAAAGCAGGATTAACATTCGTTTGATCAATAAAACGCCATTTAGGTTGCTTGAGTAAGCCTTCTTCCAATAAAGTCACGGTGCAAACTCCTTCACTTTTCTTTTTTGCTATTATAGCACACCAAGCCTTTCTATGGGAGCTAGTCCCTTAAAATCGCCATTTGGTTTTAAATCTGTTTTTTTCCCTTCACTTTTTTAGGTTTAAACCAAAGAAAACATAAAATAGCCACTAAAAACAAAATTTGTTTTTTCATGCTCATCCAACTTTCTTGTTTCTCTTTCTTTTCCTTCTCTTTTTTCAACTCAAACAAAAAAACGAGACTCTTTGGGGAAAGTCTCGTTTTATTATATAGAAAAGCTAGGGAGCTTTTTAAGCAATATTAGTATTCATAGGGGTCACGGCCATTTTTATGGTTCTTGCGATCGTCCCCCGACCAAAGTTTATAAAGCAAGAAGATAATCCCTGCCAAAATTAAAATCGGGAACAAGAAGTGTAAAGTTACACCAATAATTTTCAAAACAATATTTAAACCAATAAGTGCTAAAACAACTGTTAAAAAGTATTTCCAAAAGTTACTCATAATCAATCTCCTCATTTCTTTTTTATTATTTTGATGAAACGACTTGTATATCTGAAAGCTCCTTTGAACGAACTACCATTTGATTATCTTGAATAACTAAACGGTATGATTTATTCATTTCTAGCTTATCATTTGAATAAAATTTCAGTTGAACATTTCTTCCCGATGATGTTTTACATTCTTCCTTAAATGCGTATCCTTTAAAATTGGCTTTCTGAACTTTTTCACCTGAATGATTTATCGTCACTGTGTATGTATCTGAAGCCTCCGCAAACGGTGATCCTAATTCAATAAAAACCATCACAATCACAAAAACTGTAGCTAACAATCCAAACATTGCCCTTTTCATTTTTCTTGCTCCCTTATTTGATTTGATAAACTTATTATAAAGGGAAATTAGCACGATCAAAAAAGGCTGCAGAATGAATCTTCTATCCTTCCTTAGTCTGATATCACAATCAGCCCACAAAAAAACTGCTATATACGCATTTGCCCATTCATCAGGCGCACGCATACATAGCAGCACTTCATAGTCCTATTTAACAATCAGTTTCGTTTCTTTTGGAATTTTAAAATACACTTTAAAGGTTTCTTCTTGGAAGCTCCCTGGAACAGGAGTGCTATTCCATAAAAAGTCTTCGTATGGGAGCCGCTTCAAAGTAACCGCCTTTTCGCCGCTCTTAACTTGTTGTCTGACTTCTTCCATTCGTTCATTGTCAGCGGACTTGATGTGATAAAAGACAACGCTATAAGCCAGTGCAACCACAATCGTTAAACCAGCAATTGGAATAATCCAATTTGAAAAATCAATCCAATTTGATTCATTGGCAAAAACAAGTAAGCGAATGATGTAGAGTACAAACATTAAATACGGAATAACAAAGCAACGCGCGCCAATTGGCGTGATTAAGAAAAGTGGCGCAGAAACAAATGCTGCCGATAGCAAATAAAAAGAAAGTTCAACTTTTAAATTACGATTCAAAACAAAAAGAAACACACTTAGAATCAAGACTAAATAAAATAGAACGGATAGCCATGCTTCAAAATTTGCATTTTTCACTGGATTGGTAAAAAAACTTAAATGTAGTGTGTTCTTAACAATAGGCACGTAAAAAGCATAGATAGTTAAAATAAAAATAAAGCTATTCTTTAAAATCAGTAGTCCAGTTGAAAGATTTTTACCTGCTTTAACGAGCAGCAAGATTGTAACGAGTGCTAGAACTATATTAAGCCACATATTATTCATGATAAAAAGCTTGTACATATCTGTATAGAAGACTTCATAAATTCTGGAAAACAAGCCTTGATCCGTTTTAACAGAGCGGTAATTGTCAGACCCACTGAAAATTTTAACATAAGCTCCATTTGTAAACATAAGTATGGCACCAATTAAGGTTCCAACAAAATATAAAACTTGGAAAAAATAAAATTTACGGAACTTCACAAAACTATAAATAATAATAAAAAGTGCTGCAAACACATTATAAATAGTTGCATGTTCTACAAAAAGCTGAGAAATAACACCAAATGGGAGGGCTATACAAACAACAAACAGGCTATATTTCGGCGCTTTATCATAAAAGACATTTTTAATGATCAAGATATATAATAAAATACACAATATAGCTGTATTATAATTGGCAAATCCTGCTGCCCAAGTAAAAGTAGATTTCAACATGCCAAGTGGAACTGAAAGCACAAGAAAAAAGCTTAAGAAGCTTAGCGTCCATTTACTAGTTCTCGCAATAAGCAGTGGTAGAACAACTAATGCCGCTCCTAAGACCCCCATCAAAAAATAACGAATAAAACTAGAACGCGTAATTAAAATTTCTGTCAGGTTCCCTAGATATCTGCCGTTGTAATCTTTAAACCACTCTCCCAAGCGATCTGTACCAAAATGAATCGCCCATGTCCAATCATCGTGTGTGAGCGGCGTCATATATGATAGGAAAAAGTAAAATACAAACAAGATGAAACTGAAAATCGCTAGATGCAGACTGTTAATTTTTTTTGTCATTATTTTTTCTCTCTATCCCTTCTCATTAACTGTTTCTTTGTCTTCGTTATAGCTCTCTACAAAATAAAGGGGGCGTTTCTTAACTTCCTGAAAAATCCGTCCCAAATATTCCCCAATGATACCTATACTGATAAGTTGTACGCCACCTAAAAATAGGATAATAATCATGAGTGAAGGAAAGCCACTCGTATCTGCTCCAAAAAGCAGTGTTTTGATAAATAGATAGATCATATAAATAAAAGCTGCTGCCGACACAATAAACCCACTATATGTAGAAAGTCTAAGTGGAAAAGTTGTGTAAGAAGTAATCCCTTCAAGCGCTAAGTTAATTAATGACTGGTAATTCCACTTAGATTGTCCATCGTAACGGGGAGCCGCATCAAAAGTCACTTCTATTTTCTTAAAACCAATCCAGCTGTAAAGACCTTTTGTATAACGATTGGTTTCTCGCATTTGCTTAAGCGCCTCAATACAACGTCTATCCAATAAACGAAAATCTCCCGCGTCTGGAAGAACGGGAATCCGAGCGACTTTTTGAAGAATCCGATAATACATCTTTGAAGTAGCTTTTTTAAGCCACGTTTCACCTTCACGTCGATTTCTTTTCGCATACACATCTTCATAGCCTAGTTCCCAAAGTTTAAGCATCTCTAAAATTACTTCTGGCGGATGTTGCAAATCAGCATCCATTGTAACAAGTGCATCCCCTTTAGCGTAATCAAATCCAGCAGCCATCGCAACTTCTTTCCCGTAATTACGTGACAAGTCAACAAATACAACTCGATTATCTTTTTTATGTAAAGCCTTCATCTGATCGAGAGTCCCGTCTTTACTTCCATCATTAATAAACAGCAATTCAAATGTATAGGTTTCTTTTACTTCATTCATGACTTCTACAATACGTTCATAGAGTGGCACAATCATTGTTTCTTCGTTGTATGCCGGAACAGAGATAGTCAAAAGCTTCAATTGGAATGTTCCTCCTTTAATTGTATTCGCTATCTGTCTAATGCAATTACATTCATAGTTTATCATAAAAAATTCTTTATATCACTATAATTTTAGACAAAAAAACAGCAGCTCTCAAGCTACTGTCTTTGTTTAACCTATATTCTTATTTTTTGTGTATCCATTTATAGTTTTCTGTCCCAATTGGGTATGCAATGTAATCCTTTAAAGTTGATTTTTCTAGATAGGCTCTTCCCCCTTGATAAAGAGGAATTAAAACCGCATTATCCTTTAACAAGATTTTTTCTGCTTCAAGAAGCGCATCGAATCGCTTATTCAAATCATTCGCAAGTTTCCCTTTCGCACCTAGCACCAGTTCATCATATTTTTCATTTGAAAATCCTGTATGATTCCCAGGGCTTCCAGTTAGGAATAAGTTGAGATAAGTCAAAGGATCTTGGTAATCTCCGCCCCAACCGCCAAGCAGTAATTCAAAGTCCTGCGTGACATCTGCTTTAAAACTAACTTGCGTCGGAACATTTTTTAGTTTTACTGTTAAGCCAGGTAAATTAGATTCAAGTTGATTTTGAATGAATTCAGTTTGTTTTTTTATAAGCGAGGTATCTCCCGCGGTCAAAGTAAACGTTAATTCCGTTTTACCAAGTTCCTTTAGCCCTTTTTCGAAATAAGTTTTTGCTTCATCTTTATCATAAGTCAAGAGCGGCCCATTAATCTCCCGAAAATCTTTACCATTTTCTGGACTAAACATAATCCCACCTGGAACATCTCCGTCAAGCGGTTTTGAACCATTTGCAAGTAACGTATCAACAAGCCCAGCTTTATCGATTGCCATTGCAAGACCGCGCCGAATATTTAAGTTGGCTAAATCGGTTTTCACGCCATCTTTACCTTGATTCATTTTCATGTAAACCGATCTGCCCGTTGTCATTTTATGAAACTCTTTATCATTTTCAAACTGTTTGACAAAATCGCCATCAAGTTCAACACGATCGAGTTTTCCAGTGTTATATAAATTAAGCGCTGCATTCGTATCTTTTACTACCGTTACATGAATTTTATCCGCCTTCACGTTCTTTTTATCCCAATACCTCGGGTTTTTAACGTAATCAAACGTTTGACTTGTACTATCCCAATTTTTCAAAATGAACGGTCCATTTGAAAGTAGCGTATCACTATTTGTCCCGTAACGATTACCTTCTTTTTTAAGCTGAGCCTCTTTTTGTGGGAAGAAGGTGCCTGTTGTTAGGAGTTCCTTGAAGATAGGTACTGGATTTTCCAAATCAATTTGTACGCGTTTTTTCCCAAGCGCTTTAATGCCCAGTTCACTTGGTGGAAGCTCCCCCTTTAAAATTTGCGTAGCATTCTTTACGATTTCTTCCATCTGAGGTCCATAGGCTGCTGCTGTTTTTGGATCTACTACTTTCTTCCAAGCAAACTCAAAATCTGCTGCCGTTACAGGGCTTCCATCCGACCAATTGGCGTCTTTTCGAATGTCGAAAATAAATGTCTTTCCATCATTTTTAACAGTCGGCTCTTTTTCAGCCAGCGCAAGTTCAGGTTTTCCCTTCTTATCCAAACGGTACAACCCTTCAAAAACCTGATTAACAACCTTAAAACTAGCTCCATTGTCCGCCGTAATTGGATTGACACTTGGCACAGCAGACGTTTCCATAACATTAACGATCTTGCTGTCTCCCGCCTGCTTACCTTGGTTTCCCCCTGACTTCCCTTCATTCGCACCACATGCCGAAAGTGCTAAAGCTCCAAAAATCAAACTTCCAACTAGAAATTTTTGTCCCCTTTTACGCATTTTTTTCCTCCTTATTTTTTTGTTTGCCTTTCTCCTCCTAGGAAGCGCTTTCCAAATAACTCAAAAAAGACGAAAGACTTAAAATCAAAATAAGTCTTCCGTCTTTCATTATAGTATCAACTGTATCTATTGTAAATAAAATCTGTATTAATTATCATCTTTTATTCAAGTAAACGCCCGAACCAACAACAATAATACACACTGCTGCCACCATAATCATCATAAAGTAGCTTGGATCATTTCGCATAAAGACCGCAAGAATTAAACAAGCCACACCGAAAAAGACGAGCGATGCGATCGTGATCTTTTTCCACAAATTTTTCGCATAGGCATCCGTTTTCTTGAATCCGACGAGCCGCAAAAAAAGGAAGACCTTTTTCGAATAGCTTAGATAAACAGCAAGCAACAATGTAAAAGCACTTGCCGAAAGTAACGCAAAACGCCCTGTCGGAATCTCATAACCCAGTCCATAAGCAATCAAACTTAGTTGCACAATAGCAAGTAGAACTAGCAAAAGTCGGAAACAATATTCAAATTCCAATTTACTTTCTTCTTTTACTTTCTCCTTGCCGTAATACTCCGTCCCGGTAAACATCACCATTAAAAACGGGATCAGGATAAGTCCAAGCCACTTCTGCATAAACATATCTGGAGAGAAGTCACTGCCGAAATGAACGGCCATTTCCGCCGGAAGTAGCGGATAACTAATTAGGGAAGCTGCCACCGTAATCAAAATAACCAAACTTGGAAACATCCCGATTTTTTTCATCTCCTTCACCTTCCTATACTTAAAAAATTAATTTAAAAGCACAGCGAGGTCATTCCGCGTTTCTATCAGTCTGATGTTTGGCATTTGTTCTAGCTCTTTCTTCGTCTCCTGATACCCCTCGCTTGTAAGCGCGCGTGTTGCTCCCAAGTAAACGATAACTTGGAATCCCGCTCTTTCAAGCTGAATCACAGTTGTTTTAACGCAAAAATCAAAAGCAAGTCCACCTACAATTACCGTCCCTACATCATTTTGCTTCAAAAATTCTATAACACCTGTTGAAAGCTCTTCTTTAATATCATGATAGCAAGCGCCATATGGATGCAGATCAGCTTCCATTCCCTTCCAAACAAAATAGTCATATTCTGTTGGATGCGGAAGCCCCTGAAGAAGCTCAAAGCCTTTCGTCCCCGGTTCGCAGTGCCTCACCCAAGTTAAGTCTGCATTTGGAAAGTCGAGCGGTTGAAGCATATCCTCACTTTTGTCTACCACCCAAACTGCATTTGCTGGATGGGCATCTTTACTCGCTATCCGAAAGTCAGCAAGCGTAGCCATAAATTCTAATTCTGGAACAATCTCTTCCGCTTCTGGTACCGGAAGCTCCTCTGGGCATACCGGACTGAATCCATTTTGTGCATCCACATCGAACGTTGCAATTTTCATTGTCATTCTTCCTCCAATTTTCCATAAGTTAATTGCGCAAACTCGCCGAAGCGTGTGACGTCTTCCAGTTTAAGACTGTGCGGATGGTCAGCTTCAAATAGCGGAATCCCACTCCCAAGGATAACTGGTGCAATCGTAAGCACAAATTTATCAATCGCTTCTTCTTTCAAGAATTGCCTCACAAGACCTGCACCGCCAACTAGCCAGATGTTCGCTCCTTCAATTGTTGCAAGCCAGTCCCGCACGTTTCCAGAAACAAAAGCAGCATATTCATCGGCCGAATCTGCTTTTGAACGCGAGAATACATAAACATCTTTTCTACTGTACGGAAAAGTATCTGTGAGCGAGAAAACTTGCTGGTAAGTCGTGCGTCCCATCACGACGGTATCTACACTATCAAAAAAAGCTTCGTAGCCACTATCCCCCGCGCTTTGGATTTTCTCAAGCCATTCTACGCTCCCTAGTTCATCCGCAATATAACCATCTAAGCTGACTGCAATATAGAGTGAGACACGTTTACTTGTCATCTTCATCAAATCCTTTCACAACCAGTTTTCCGATCATTTTGCCGGATTCCACAATTTTATGTGCTTCTCGCATTGTTTCCGCATTAATCGGTGTCAATACCTTCGTTAGCGTACTTTTTAGTTCTCCCGATTCAAAAAGCACTCGCGCCTTTTCTAAAATTTCATGTTGTCGAATTTGGTCAGCCATTTGATATTTGGATCGTGTAAACATAAACTCATAATGAAAACCTGCACTTTTATCTTTAAGGATGCTCATTTGAACAGGATGGCTAAGCTCAACAATCGAACAGATTTGCCCTTCAGGCTTGATCGCCTGCTCCATCGCTTCAAAATGTCGATAGGTATCATGCAAACACAAAATATAATCCACGTGTGGAAATCCAATTTTCATAAGCTCCTCTGGGATCGACAAATGATGATCAATCACAAAATCAGCCCCGTGCTGCTTTACCCAGTCAATCGTTTCTGGCCGGCTCGCAGTCGCGATCACCTCTAGACCCGAAAACTTGGCGAGTTGCACTGCAATTGAACCTACACCACCTGCACCATTAATGATCAAAATGGATTTCCCTTTATCTTTTTCTGGTGTAATGAGCAGTCTATCAAACAAAGCTTCCGAAGCTGTAAGAGTCGTAAGCGGCATCGCAGCTGCTTCCGAAGCTGTTAAATTCTGTGGTTTGTGCGCCGCTAGCCGCTCATCAATCCTTGTATATTCCGCATTACTTCCCTGTCTTGTCACATCACCTGCAAAATATACCTCATCGCCAACAGCGAACAAATTGACATCACGCCCCACTTTTACAACTTCTCCAACTGCATCATAGCCAAGAACCCGCGGTGTTGCTTCAACCCGCTCTTTTGGCGCACGCTGCTTGGTATCCACTGGATTAACTGATACCGCTTTGACGCGAACCAGTAAATCTCGTGCCTCTGGAACAGGTACTTCAAGTTCAAGGTCCAGTAAACTCTCAGAATCCTCAATATCCAAATACCGATAAAGTCCTACCGCTTTCATCCTCTTCACCCTTTCTTCCTTTTTCTATTCCCCGATCTCACTAAAATAAAGCTTCTAATTTTAAATTCAAAAAAAGCCTGCTTAGAAATGGCTCCTAAACAAGCTTTTTCACTATCTCAACTTTTTTCATCTAGCAAGTGACTATCGCTGAATTTTACTTTAGCTTCATATTCTGGCGTTTTCCATTTCAATTTTCTTCCAATCGCTTTTTCATCGCTCCTAAAAAGTAGTTCACTCCCCTTTTTAAGTAGCGGAATCGCGATGATGACACCCACAAGCGTCAAAATAGCAATAAACGCAACAAAAAACAAACTGAGACTCACCGCAATCACAAAAGCTTTCTTCAAGAAATACCCAAGATCAAAACTTTCTTCCATCTTCATCAGCTCCTCACATTTACTTCTACACTCATCATATCATGAAGCAAAAGAAGGAAGCGACTGCTAGCCCTTCAGGATTTCGTCGCGAACAAATTGCGCAAGTCCGCCAGCATCATTATCCGTCGTGATAAAGTCTGCTTTTTCGCGTGCAAGCTCAATCCCGTTTCCCATCGCAACACCGACTTTTGCGAGTTCGATCATGCCAACATCATTTTCGTTATCCCCAAATGCAGCCGTTTCCGCAAGATCGAGATAACCATGTTCCGCTAGGTAGCGCAAACCATGAGCTTTATCAATTCCCTTATTCATAATATCCACCAAGTTTTTCCCAGAGGACATCACAGACAAATCAAATCGATCCAAGGCATCCTTCACTTTCTTGCGCTTATTTTCGTCTTCATCAACTGCTAAAATTTTAAGCGGAAATTCACCTTCACTAAGCTCTTCAAGCGGTATTTTCGTGAGCGTGATTGGCACTTGTTCATTTTCTGGAAGCTGCTTATTTTGCTCATTAAAGAAAGCAATTTTCCCAGTATTCGAAGGCCCTAAAATTCGTTCCGTTGTGTAAATATGGTAATCGACTTCTAGCTCAGCAAGCACGGCGAGAACGGCTTCAATCGTTTCGAGCGCCAAACTACTTTTATATAAAATTTCTCCCGTTGTAAAATCGCGAACGAGCCCGCCGTTACACGAAATCACTGGAAGGGTGATTTTTAGTTCATGAATAAACGGTAAAATTGCCAAATCCAGCCGTCCTGTTGCCAAAAAAAGTTTTTTTCCGGATTTTTGCCAGTCCAAAAGAACCGCTTTGTTGTTCGCTTCTATCTGATCTCCTTTAGTGACAAGCAGCGTTCCATCCATATCCGTTACAATCGTATTTATCATTCTTTTACACGTCCTTCTTTCAGGTTCAGTCTACTCGAATTATAGCCCGAAATGACCAGTTTGTCACGCCTGCTTCTCGTTAATATGCTATAATAAAGCCAAATTTTCAAAATCTGGAGGTCATTCTTTTGCGCAACTGCCTAAAAATCCTTTTCCTTACTGCTCTGCTTTTTCTCGTAGCCGGTTGTTCCGAGCCAGAAACACTCGAAGCGCCAGATTCCGTCAATTTGAGCAACACCGTCCCGATCATTCTTGTCCATGGGAGTGGCGGAAATGAGCACACGCTTGATGAAATCAGCGAAAACCTACGAGATAAATACCATTTTTCGAACGAGAAACTAGAGGTTTTAATTAGCTCGAAAGGCGAGCTCTCGTATCGGGGAAAACTGACCAAAAATTCGAAACATCCTATTATCGCGGTGGCGTTTGAAGACAATGAGGCTCCTATTAGCGACTGGGCAAAGTGGCTCCGAATTGCGACAGACGACCTTGAAAAGCACTTTAAGTTCAAGAAAATGGATGGCGTGGGCTATTCAAACGGCGGCTTAGCGCTTTCTGCTTACGTACAGGGCAATCAAGCAACTCCGCGTTTTCAAAAAATCATCACACTTGGGGCACCATTTAACGACTTAAGTGAGGAAGACAATGCGGGCGGAGCCAATTTTAAAAAGGTTGCGCATCAAACAGCAATGCTCAAGAGTTTTCTATCCAAAAAGAAGCAAAATCCAAGCGATTTAGAATTTCTTTCGATTGCAGGCATTTCAGATGCTGAGCACAATACAGATAGCGTTGTCCCGCTTCAAAGTGCACTTTCTTCGCGACTCATTTTTGACAACATCCACGTATACATGGAAAAAGTCGAACGCGGCGAAGAAGCGAGTCATCATGCCATCTATAAATCCGCGGAGTCCATCCAACTCATTTACTGGTTCCTAGCTGAATACACCTCCCCAGAAAAAAACGTATATCAACTGGCCAACTAAAAACTGCAGCTCTAAGATAGAGCTGCAGTTTTTAGTTTTCTATCAAAATTCGTTCTGGACGACTATAAATATTCATGGTTTCATCTCGGATAAAACCAACAGCAGTAATTCCCAGTTCCTCTGCCATTTGAATTGCGAGTTCTGTCGGAGCAGAACGAGACAAAATAATGCCGCATCCAATTTTAGCAGTTTTCACTAAAATCTCTGAAGAAATCCGACCGCTGAAAATCACAATTTTATCATTTACGCTCATTCCCGCTTCCAAGCAGTACCCATAAATCTTATCAAGCGCATTGTGCCGCCCAATATCCATCCGCGTAAGCAAAACTTCTTCTACCGAACACAAACCGGCATTATGCACTCCGCCTGTCCGGTGAAACGTCTGCGAAGCTTCCTCAAAGTCCATCATCAATCGAAAAATCGTTTCCGGCTTTAAGCTAATCGAAGTCTCATTAAAGCTTTCAAGCAAGGATGCATCCGATTGAAAATAGAAATTTTCACGCGATTTCCCGCAACAAGAGGTAATATAACGCTTCGCACGATATTTCGCATTAAATTTGTTAACAAAATTCGCCGTCACATAAGCATGCCCCGTTGATTCTACAATTTCAATTTGATCCACATCTTGTACGCCACGAATGACACCTTCTGAAGTTAAAAAACCAATGACTAGATCTTCCAAATACTCCGGTGTACAAACAATCGTAACGAGCTCTTCTCGGTTCACATAGATAGTCAGCGGGTATTCCACCGCAACAAGTGCTTCTTGATCACGCTTCACTTCCCCGCGTTCATAACGAACCATTTTTTCGCTTGCACTTGTCTCCATCACGCTCCCCCTTTCAAGAAAAGACCCCCAAACAAAATTGACTTGGAGGCCCTCTTCGTTATTTTAATCCTTTACCCATTTCCTTCAGAAAAGCAATGCCATAACGTAATGCCCGGTTCACATCCGGATCTTTCATCGCCTTCACTAAACCGAACAATCCAACAATCGATTCATCTTTTGCCGCTTTATCTGCCTCGCTCGCAGCACTTTTCATTTGACCAATCATCGCTTCCGTTTGTTCAGGTTTCGTTTCCGTAAGCAATTGACCAGAAATCATCAAATTATTGATCGCATTCGTCGTTGGTTCTTTGCGCCATTCATTTAAGAAAGTTTTAGCGATATCTTCTTTCGCTTTCATTGCACTGTTTACTGCTTCAAGCGCTCCTGCATCGTGAAGCAATTTAACAAACTCCAAAATTTCTTTAAAGCCCGACTCATCTTGTGCGATAGTTTGTTTTAGTTCTTCTAATTGTTCCGCTTCCTTTTCTTCCGGAGAAGGTGAAACATCACGAATTTTTGAAATTGGTTCAGCCATTTTCTTTCTCTCCTTTACAACCGCAGCTTCCGCCACAAGCACAATTCACTTTTGAAATTGGAACATAGTCATTTCGTTTCCATTTCCGTTCTACTTCCACGCCTTGTTGCGGATAACGTTTGCGGTTCCGCGGATTATGATCAGGAAGTGGGTTTTTACCTTCTTTTTGCAACACTTCCATCGCAACTTTCGTTTGTTTAAACGCTGGCGTCTTCGTACGAACATCTCCCGTACTACTTGTTAGCAAGTTTACAGCCGTTTCACTACTTACAGAGTGCATTGGCACATAGACTTCCTTGCCTTTCATCCGATCCGTTACAACCGCGCGCAATTTAATATGTCCATACGGCGAGCTTAGACGAACGAGCGAGCCACTTTCAACGCCACGTTCTTTTGCAAGTTCTGGCGAAACCTCAACAAATACCTCTGGAAGTTTATAATCCAGACCCTTCGATTTGTCCGTCAAGTTCCCTTCATGGAACTGCTCTAGCAAACGCCCATTATTGAGCTGCAAGTCATAATCATCCGGGAATTCAATTGGCGGTACATAAGGAAGTGTCGAGAATTGCGCTTTTCCATCAGGGAAATTAAATCTTTCCTTATAAAGAAGCGGCATATCTTGACCCGTTTCATCAACCGGCCAAACTAAACTATCAAAGCCTTGCATCCGGTCATAACTTACGCCACGGAAAAATGGTGCGAGACTTGCAATTTCGTCCATAATTTCGCTAGGGTGACTGTAATTCCAGTCCGCTCCACAAGCACGTGCTACTTCTTGCGTAATCCACCAGTCAGGTTTCGAATCACCAAGCGGCTTCATAACTTCATATAGACGCTGAACCCGGCGTTCTGTGTTCGTAAACGTTCCTTCTTTTTCAAGAGAAGGCGAAGCTGGTAAAACAATATCAGCAAATTGCGCCGTTTTTGAAAGAAAGACATCTTGTACGACAAGAAAATCAAGTTTTGCGAGTGTATCTTGAACATGATTCGAGTTTGAATCCACCCAAGCCATTTCTTCACCAACTAGATACATACCGTGCAACGTGCCTGCTTCAATCGCATCAAGCATTTCGTTATTTTTCAGACCTGGAGTTTCCGAAATTGAGACCCCATATTCCGCTTCAAAGCGAGCTCTTACATCAGCATCACCAATTGGTTGCACGCCAGGAAGTACATTTGGAAGTGAGCCCATATCACAAGCACCTTGAACATTATTGTGTCCGCGAAGTGGGAATGCCCCAGCTCCATTTCTTCCGTAGTTTCCGGTAACAAGAAGTAGATTTGAGATAGCAGACGAAGTATGCGAACCAGCAATATTTTGCGTAACGCCCATTCCCCAACAAATTGAAGTCCCGTCTGCTTCGTGAACCATTTCGGCAATTTCTTTAAGCGTATCTACAGAAAGCCCCGTTTCTTGTTCCGCATATTGCAACGTAAACGGTGCTAAGAATTCCAAATACTCATCCACATTCGAAATACGTTCATTCATAAAGGCTTCATCATGCCAGCCTTGGTCAATGATGTACTTCGCGACCGCCGTTAACCAAACAAAGTCCGTTCCTTGTTTTGGTCGAACAAATTTATCTGCTCGCTCTGCCATTTCGTGTTTACGCAAATCTGAAACAAACAGTTTTGCACCATTATATTTGTGCGCCCGCTTGATTCGACTCGCGATAACCGGATGCCCATCCGCAGGCGAACAGCCAACAAGCATGATTAGTCCTGCCGATTCAATATCTTCAACCGTTCCCGAATCCGCCCCGATTCCAACTGTCCGAGTAAGACCATCAGAAGCCGGCGCTTGGCAGTACCGCGAGCAGTTATCCACATTATTCGTTTCAAAAACTTGGCGCGACAACTTTTGCACTAAATAGTTCTCTTCATTTGTAGTCTTCGAAGAACTGATGAATCCAAGTGCATCACTGCCATATTTTGCCTGAATTTCCCGCAACCTCGTTCCGATCGTTTCAAGCGCTTTTTCCCAACTAACCGGTACAAATTCGTCACCTTCCCGCATGAGTGGTGAAGTTAGACGTTTTTTGTCATTCACAAAGTCCCAGCCGAACTTCCCTTTCACACAAGTTGCAAACTTATTAACCGGACCTTCGCCTGTTGGTTCCACTTTCAAAATTTTACGATCTTTCGTCCAAACTTCAAACGTACAACCCACACCACAGAACGTACAAACCGTTTTCGTTTTCTTCGTCCGTGTATCACGCATCGCCGCTTCAACTTCAGAAACCGCAAAAACCGTTTGATAGTTCGGTTCCACTTTTTTCACAAGATCAATCATCGGATCAAGTACATCTTCGTCTATCCCCGTCATAAATCCAGCCTGCCCGAGCATGGATTTCTCCATCATCGCGTTACAAGGACAAACCGTTGAACACAACCCGCAAGAAACGCAAGATGAGAGGTTCGCCGGTTTATCATCATCCCAGATCACTCTTGGCTGATCTCTTTCCCAATCGATCGATAATGTTTCATTTACTTGAACACTTTGGCAAGCTTCCACGCAGCGTCCGCAAAGAATACACTGGTCTGGATCATAGCGATAAAACGGATGCGAAAAATCATTCAGGTAGCCTTTTTCGCGATAAGGGCGCGATTGCCCTTCAACACCTAGAAGTTCCGTTGTATTATGTACACGACAATTCCCGTTATTATTATCGCAAACCGTACAGTACAACAAATGATTTTCCAAAATCCGGTCCATCGCTTCTAGCTGGGCATCCGTTGCTTTTTCCGAATCCGTTTCAATTTGCATCCCCGACTTAAATTCAGTACTGCACGCACGCATCAATTCGCCGTCCACTTCGCACATACAAGTATCGCAAGACTGGATAGGTCCCATTTGCTCACTATAGCAAATATGCGGATGTTTTATTTCTTGTTCATTCAGATAGTCTAAAATTCGTTGCCCTTCATCCACTTCATGAGGCTTCCCGTTAATCTGAACGGTGATTCTTTCTGCCATAAAAGCTCCTCCTCCTTACTATTTAAGAAAACGATTACATACTTTTTATTATATCAGCTTTTATGTGAATTATACAGTAAAAACTTAATTGAGAACGCTTATCAAATAGCATGATATAGCCAATTTCACCATCTTGAGTGATTGTTCAAATAAAAAAAAGCTGCAACCGGGAATATATACCCGATTACAGCATTCTTCTAACTATTTTCCGAAAAAATCTTTGACGTTGTTTAACAAATCAGTAGGTGAGCCTAGCTGTTCCCCGATAGAATTTTTCACTTCATCCACCTTGTCGCTAAGACCGCCCGTTATTTCACTTGGATCAACTTGTTCAACAGTTTCCGTCACTTTATCCGTACCTGCTTCAACTTGATTCGTCACTTCGTCTGCGCTTTCCGAAATTTGTTCGCCAGTGCCACCGAGGAATTCCGAAAGCTTGTCCCCGGCCAAGTTTTTCAATTGATCAAATAGCGGCATAAAAACGCCTCCTTCGGTTTTGTTTGCCATCAAGCATAACACAGAATTCGAAGTTTCTCGTTCCTACAGACAATTTGTCAAACAACTTTAATAAAATTTACAATCCCTCAAAAATCATTTTGTATCCATCACAATATCCGCATCCGGAATTGAAGCTGGCGAATATGGATTACTTGGTGTTTGCCATTTCAAGTGGAAGTAAGAAACTGGCGCCTCCTTGTTAAAATGTTCCGTTGTAATCTTAATCGTTTGCCCAGCTTGTAAGTAGCGGAAGTTTGATAGAGCTCCACCAATCACATTATCATGATCAATAATTTTTTCATCATCTAAATAAACGGTTCCAGCGTCATCTGTCTCAACAGAGAAAGTATATCTACCCGTTTCTTTAACTGTCACATATCCAACTTTTTTCACTTTATAATAATCCGTTCCAAGGCCTGGATATGGCTCTTCGTTGTTGTAATCGTCGTCAAAGTTTGTGGCAGTTCCCGTTCCTTTCTCGACAAAGTAACCAAGTGATCTTGGATAATCGTAGAAAGTAACGCCAACTCCTTGACTCACTTTTTTAGTAACGGTCACTTGAACAGTTGCAGTGATGCCATTGGATGTGCGTACCGTAATCGTTGTCTTTCCAGGTGCCTTGGCTACCCAATTTCCTGATTGATCTATCGTCATGATTTCTGGATTTGCACTTGTATAAGTTAATGTCTTGTCAGTCGCATTACTTGGTAAGATGCTCACATTTAGCTTACCTGTATCCCCAACGATTTGGTTCAACTCTTTTGGCTCCACTGTAATGCTTTCCACTGGAATATCTTTTGCTTTAACTGTTACTTGAACATAAGCTGTAACTCCATTAGAAGCACGCACCGTAATCGTTGTCTTACCTGGAGCTTTAGCTACCCAATTTCCTGATTGATCTATCGTCATAATCTCTGGATCGGCACTCGTATATGTCAACGTCTTGTCAGTCGCATTACTTGGTAAGATGCTCACATTTAGCTTACCTGTATCCCCAACGATTTGGTTCAACTCTTTTGGCTCCACTGTAATGCTTTCCACTGGAATATCTTTTGCTTTAACTGTTACTTGAACATAAGCTGTAACTCCATTAGAAGCACGCACCGTAATCGTTGTCTTACCTGGAGCTTTAGCTACCCAATTTCCTGATTGATCTATCGTCATAATCTCTGGATCGGCACTCGTATATGTCAACGTCTTGTCAGTCGCATTACTTGGTAAGATGCTCACATTTAGCTTACCTGTATCCCCAACGATTTGGTTCAACTCTTTTGGCTCCACTGTAATGCTTTCCACTGGAATATCTTTTGCTTTAACTGTTACTTGAACATAAGCTGTAACTCCATTAGAAGTACGCACCGTAATCGTTGTCTTACCTGGAGCTTTAGCTACCCAATTTCCTGATTGATCTATCGTCATAATCTCTGGATCGGCACTTGTATAAGTTAATGTCTTGTCAGTCGCATTACTTGGCGAGATGGTCACATTTAGTTTACCTGTATCCCCAACGATTTGATTCAATTCTTTTGGTTCCACTGTGATGTTTTCCACTGGAACGTCTTTTGTTTTGACAGTCACTTGAACAAAGGACATCAAGCCATTTTTTGTCGTTACAATCAAAGTTGTTTTACCAACAGATTTTGCTATCCAATTTCCGTCTTTATCTACTGTCATAATCTCTGGATTAGCGCTTGTGTAAGTTAACGACTTGTCAGTCGCGTTACTTGGTAAGATGGTCACATTTAGTTTACCTGTATCCCCAACAATTTGGTTCAACTCTTTCGGCTCAACCGTAATGCTTTCTACAGGAATATCTTTTGCTTTAACCGTTACTTGAACTTCAGCAGTAAGTCCATTCGCTGTTTTTACTGTAATTGTTGTTTTACCGGGCGCTACTGCTTTCCAGTTGCCATCTTTATCTATTGTCATAATTTCTGAGTTCGCACTTGTATAAGTTAATGTTTTATCTGTTGCATTGCTTGGTGTGATGGTCACATTTAACTTACCTGTATCCCCAACAATTTGGTTTAACTCTTTTGGTTCAACTGTAATACTTTCCACTGGTACATCTTTCGCCTTGACTGTTACTTGAACATAGGCAGTAATGCCGTTCGCAGCTTTTACTGTAATCGTTGTCTTACCAGGTGCTTTGGCTACCCAATTTCCAGCTTGATCTATTGTCATAATCTCTGGATCAGCACTCGCGTAAGTTAACGACTTGTCAGTCGCGTTACTTGGTGTGATGGTCACATTTAGCTTACCTGTATCCCCGACAATTTGATTTAATTCCTTCGGCTTGACTGTGAGACTTTCTACAGGAATAGACTTATCTTTTAGCATTGCATCAATTCCAGTAATCGAATCTGTTCCAGTCAAATCATAAAAATTCGAAACCCCATCTTCACTAAACGAACTTGGGACTGCGATTTCTTTTCCATCAGGAATATTTAATTTCAAATAGTAAGTGCCTTTAGGCAAGTTATTGAATACATATTTACCAGAAATCCCTGTAACTGTTTGTCCAAGAGCTTTTCCGTCAGAACTATATAATGTGACTGTTAAACCATTATATCCAAGTCCTGAAGACTTATCTTTTATAGTTCCTGAAAGCGAAGATTTTTCTTGTGGATTTACTGTCACTTGAACTTCGGCAGTAAGACCATTCGCTGTTTTCACCGTAATTGTCGTCTTACCGGGTGCTACCGCTACCCAGTTGCCATCTTTATCTACTGTCATAATCTCTGGATTTGCACTTGTAAAGGTTAAGCTTTGATCTGTCGCATTATTTGGTGAGATCGTTACATTTAACTTACCTGCATCCCCAACAATTTGGTTGAGTTCTTTCGGCTCGACTGTAATACTTTCCACTGGAATGTCTTTCGCTTTAACCGTTACTTGAACTTCAGTAGTAAGTCCATTCGCCGCTTTCACTGTAATTGTTGTCTTACCGGGCGCTACCGCTTTCCAGTTGCCATCCTTATCTACCGTCATAATCTCTGGGTTCGCACTTGTATAAGTTAATGTTTTATCTGTTGCATTGCTAGGCGTGATCGTCACGTTTAACTTACCTGTATCGCCAACGATTTGGTTGAGTTCTTTCGGCTCGACTGTAATTCCTTCAACTGGAATATCCTTATCCTTAAGTGTCGCATCAATTTCAGTTATAGAATTTGTTCCAGTTAAATCATAGAAACTCGATACGCCATCGCTACCAAATGAACTTGGAATCGTAATTTCTTTTTCTGTAGGAACCATCAACTTCAAATAATAAGTTCCCTTTGGCAAATTACTAAACACATAGCTCCCAGAAACTCCGGTGACTGTTTGTCCAATTGGTTTTCCATCAATGCTGTATAAAATGACCGTTAACCCGCTATAACCAATCCCTGAAACTTTATCTTTTACAGTTCCTGAAAGTGAAGATTTTTCTTGCGGATTTACTGTCACTTGCACTTCAGCAGTAAGACCATTCGCTGTTTTCACCGTAATCGTCGTCTTACCTGGCGCCACCGCTTTCCAGTTGCCATCTTTATCTACTGTCATAATTTCTGGATTAGCACTCGTATATGTCAACGTTTTGTCAGTCGCATTGCTAGGTGTGATTGTTACATTTAGCTTGCCAGTATCGCCAACAATTTGGTTGAGTTCTTTCGGTTCAACAGTAAGACTCTCTACCGGGATCTCTTTTGCTTTGACCGTGACTTGCACTTCTGCCGTTAGCCCATTTGCTGTTTTTACCGTAATCATTGTTTTACCTGGCGCCACAGCTTCCCAGTTACCGTCTTTATCCACTGTCATAATCTCTGGATTAGCGCTTGTATACGTCAAGCTTTTGTCGGTTGCGTTGCTTGGGGTAATGGTTACATTTAGTTTGCCTTTATCCCCAACAGTTTGATTAAGTTCCTTTGGCTCAACGGTAATCCCTGTCACCGGAATCTCTTTATCTTTAAGCGTTGCATCAATTCCAGTTACAGAGTTTGCTCCAGTCAAATCGTAGAAACTCGATACACCATCCCCACCAAATGAACTTGGAATTGCGATTTCTTTTCCTGATGGAATCGTTAATTTTAAATAATAAGTTCCTTTTGGAAGATTATTAAATGCGTAGCTACCAGAAACCCCGGTAACCGTTTGTCCAATTGGTTTTCCATCAAAGCTGTACAAAACAATGGTTAAGCCACTATAACCGATTCCTGAAACTTTATCTTTTACAGTCCCTGAAAGTGAAGATTTTTCTTGTGGAGTTACTGTTACTTGAACTTCGGCAGTGAGTCCATTCGCTGTTTTCACCGTAATTGTTGTTTTACCTGGCGCTACGGCTTTCCAGTTGCCATCTTTATCCACCGTCATGATTTCCGGGTTCGCACTCGTAAAGGTTAAGCTTTGATCCGTCGCATTATTTGGCGTGATCGTTACATTTAACTTACCTGTATCCCCAACGATTTGATTCAATTCTTTCGGTTCTACTGTAATGCTTTCTACAGGAATCTCTTTCGCTTTGACTGTAACTTGCACTTCTGCCGTTAAGCCGTTCGCTGTTTTCACGGTAATCGTTGTTTTACCAGGTGCCACCGCTACCCAGTTCCCATCTTTATCCACTGTCATAATTTCCGGATTCGCACTTGTATAAGTTAGCGTCTTATCCGTTGCATCGCTTGGTGTAATCGTTACATTTAACTTACCAGTATCTCCAACAATTTGGTTGAGTTCTTTCGGCTCAACCGTAAGATTTTCTACAGGTACTTCTTTGTCTTTCAAAGTTGCGTCAATTCCGGTAATAGAATTTACTCCTGTTACATCATAAAAACCAGATACACCATCGCCACCAAACGAACTTGGGGTTGTGATTTCTTTACCTGCTGGAATACTTAATTTTAAATAATAAGTTCCTTGCACTAAACTATCAAACAAATAACTTCCTGTTGAGCTTGTGACTGTTTGGCCGATTGGTTTCCCCGTAATATCATAAAGAATGACAGTTAGTCCGCTATAGCCTAAGCCCGATGTTTTATCCTTAACAGTACCTGCAAGTGAAGATTTTTCTTTCTGCTTAACAGTAACTTGAACTTCAGCTGTTAAACCATTCGCTGTTTTCACGGTAATCGTTGTTTCACCTGGTCCAACAGCCTTCCAGTTCCCATCTTTATCCACTGTCATAATTTCTGGATTCGCACTTGTGTAAGTCAAGGTTTGATTTGTTGCATTACTTGGTGTGAATGTTACTTTTAGTTTGCCTGTATCCCCCACAACTTGGTTCAATTCTTTCGGTTCAACAGTTATACCCGTTACAGGAACATCTTTATCCCGTAAAGTCGCGTCAATACCAACAATTGTGTTACTACCTGTTATTTCATAGAAACCTGATACACCATCACCGCCAAAACCATTTGAATAAAAAATTTCTTTACCTGTTGGTATGTTCAGTTTGATGTAATAAGTTCCTTTTTCCAAATTCGCAAAAGAATACGCACCACTTGCGTCCGTTTGGACTGTTGCTTGTTTTATTCCATTTGCAGAATACAAATCTAATGCAACATCACCGTATCCACCTACATTTAACAAATTAATTTTTCCAGATAAACTAGACTGATTGGCTGGAACTTTTTTCTTTAGCGCCGCATTATAATCAGCAGCTTTACTTTTACCATCTACGTAAATATAGGCTGTCGTTAAATCTTGATAGAATTTCTCTGAGCTACCTAATTCATAGCCTTCCGGAGCTGTTAGTTTCAAATAATAATAGCCCGCTTTCAGATCGTCAAATGAATAACTTCCATCCGCACTCGTCACGGTCGAAACACTTTCACCAGTACTTGCATAAAAGAGCGAGACTTTCACTTGACTCATCCCAATGTTTCCATTTGATAAGTCTGTAATTTTCCCACTTATCGCCGAACTTTTCGGATTAGCAACATCAACAATCGCATTAACATCACTAATATTTTGAGTCCCATCTACCTTAAGATAACCTGTTTGACTTTGGAAAAAATAATTAGAAGAAACAAATTTATAACCATCTGGTACTTCTAATTTGACGTAATAATCCATTGCCGACAAACCGCCAAAGTCATAAAGACCATCGCTTGTAGTAGTTTGTGTTCCAACAATTTCTCCATTCCATCTGTAAAGCGTTAACCGCGCATTCGCAACCCCAACATTATTCGAATCCACGATTTTACCACCAATATGAGAATTTGCCTTACTTCTTACAACGACATCAATGGTTTTACTCGCTCCACCTTCTGCTGTTACTGTAATTGTTGTAGTTCCTGGATTTTTCGCTGTCCATACTCCAGTAACAGGATCTACAGAAATAATTCCGAGATTCCCAACCGTATACGTAACTTTTTTGTGATTTGTATTCGCTGGTTCAAATGTCGTCGTAATGTTACCTGTATCCCCTGTTATCGCATCAATTTTGCTTGGCGTAACAGTAATAGACGAAGCATATACATCTTTTTCTTTCAACTGCAAATTAATGCCTGACAAGATGTTACTTCCATCCACTTTTAAATAACCTGTTTTTCCGGTTGTATCAAAATAGCCGTTTCCATTTTTAACCTCATAATCTTTTGGAATTGAAACAGAAACATAGTAATTCCCTTTTTTCAATCCGGTAAATGAGTAGGAACCCGTTTGAGAAGTCGTCGTACTTCCAATAACTTTATCCGTTCCAACTTCAATCAGTGAAACACTTATACCACTAAAACCCGTGCCATCACTTTTAGAAATAATCCCATTAATAGCAGAATTCTTCGTTTCCACTACCGTAACGTCTACATATGCAACCTGTTCTGGATTGCTTACACTAGATACTTTGATTCTAGTTGTTCCTGCAGCTTTTGCGACCCAATTTCCGACACTATCCACGCTAATAATTGAGCTATCTTCTGAGGTATATAAAACCTCTTTATTACTTGCATTGATCGGTAAAACATTAGCCGTAATTTTTCCTTTGTTTCCAACTTCCTCATAAAGCTTATCTGGTGTCACGGTTAATCCTGTAACAGGAACATTTTCATAAAGGGCTAAATTAATATTCTGTCTATTGTCTCCTGAATTTAAGAAAAGAGGAATACTTTTACCCGTGTTATCGAAGTTACTATTTTTAATAACTTGATATTTTGGCGGTACAGAAATGGTTCGCACTTCATAAGTTTGACCCGTTGTTATTTTCTTAAAAAGGTATTTACCCGTCGTGTCAGATTTAACAGTTTGTAGCGGCGTAGAACTTCCAGATAAATACAAACCTAATTCTATCCCTGGAATTCCTTTTTCTGAGCCATCTTGCACACCATTTTTATTTTCATCACCAAACACTAAACCTGATACCATCGCTGTTGTAGGGTACAATCCTCCCCAACCTTCTGTGAAAACCTGACCTTCACTAATTGAAAAGTAACCCGAATTTCCATCTGGTCCAAATCCAAGTGAGCCTTGTGTGAACAACTTATAGCCTTCAGGTGCTTTAACATTCAAATAATATCTACCAGCTGGTAGATTAGCGAAATTATATTTACCCGATGCGTCTGTTTCTTGAGTTCCCACTGCTTTCAGTGTACTCGCATCATACAATGTCACAGTAACTCCCGGAACACCTGCTTCATCGGGATCTTGCGTATAGTTTCCATTTAAATCTTCGAAAAAAGTTGCACTAACAGAAGCCGTCCCGGCCTTGCCAAGACTTTTACCGCTCGAGCGTTCCACAGCGAATGCAGAAATGCTAGGCGCCAAAATATTCATAATCATTAGTACTGTGAGCCAAATGTTAATCAATCTAAGCTTTTTCAAAAAAATATTCACCTCTTATTTTCCCTATTAGACCCGTAAAACACCTAATTATTTTCCTTCTAATTTCATGCTGCGTTTCTTTTTTACTACTAAAAACAAATTCGTGCCAACTGCTAATGCCGCTGCTGCTAACACAACTGAAATTGGGAAACCATTCGTTACTAACGCCACTGCGGAAATTCCACCACCAGTTATAGGTAATAAAACATTCGCTCCTGAAATACTCACTGCTGTCACCTCCTTCACCCATCCAAAAAAGCTAGTTTTATTTCATACTTTTAAAACTGTCAAACTCTTTTTGGGATAACGTAATCGGTTGTTTGAACACTATATATAATTGTTTTTCTGACTGTTTATATTGAACTACTCGATAATCTTGGCTGATTAAAGCTAGCGTGCTAATAGGATCTCGAGTTTTTATTTCTTCATTATTTTTCAATTTTTTAGCGATTTCACTTGTTTCCTTCAGAGCGAAATTCTCTTTCCCCCGTTCCACATACGAAACAATTGTTAATTTATCGCCTGACTTCGCTTGATGTTGCATGCGAATTTCACCAGGATACTTTTTATCCTTCAACAATTTTTTACTTGGGAAAAACAACTGAATCTTTTTTAATTTATAATTTTGTTTCTGATAAAAAACTTCACTTTCTTTTTTGTGTTCCGCTTTAACCGGCGTCAAGCAAAGCGTTCCTTTACTTCGTGAAACTTCAAAAAAATCTGGTTGAAACTTAAGTTCATCTCTTGTAAGTTTTATTTGTTTTACATCATTCTGATGAATGGTTGTTTCTTTCGCATTTTTATTTTGTTGAGCACTCCAAATCAAAGCTCCAACAACAAGAACTACAAGTACCGCTAAGCCTATTCCTAAAAAATATTTCTTTTTCATTCCCTCACACTCTCTCCGTTTTAATCCAACCATTCTCCTTCGATAAATAGCGCTTAAAAGCAATCAAAACACTTGGAATCATTATAATGTTGTATATCGGCATGAACAGTCCCGCTTCAATACATCGAAAAAAAGAAATGGATTCAATCTCTTTAAACGCACGTACATTCCAATAATACTTAATGGCAAAAAACATACCTGGTACAATAGAAATCGCAATAAGAATCAAAATAAAAGCTAATGTATTGTCTAATTTCCCGCTATATAAAAGTTCCGTGTGTACCAAGTGATATAAAAATACACTTAAAATAATCCAAGAAAAAAAGATTAAAATTCCACCTAATAAATTCAAAAACGGTTGTGAAAAAAAGTAAAAAATATCTATTTTACCCGACAAACCGATTTTTTTGCTTTTCAGAATCCTACGTAGATATTTCAAGCATTCAATATTTCCTTGTACCCAGCGACTTCTTTGCATAATTAACTGTTTCACTGAGGTCAAACCTTCTTGGGCAACAATGCCTCTTGGTAAAAATTTAATTTTTTCACCTTTCAAAAATAACCGTAAAGTCATTTCATAATCCTCTAACAGGCTGTTTCCCCAAGGCGCTTCCACACTCAATTTCTCCAAGGCAGACAAACGAATGAACTGTCCATTCCCGCCTAACCCTACACTATTCGTATAATTTCGAACATTTTGTATATCTGCAACCATTGTAAAAAATTCCACATCTTGCAATAATGGTAACAAACGCTTGTTATTGCGAATTTTAACACGACATTGAGCAGCTGAAGTGCTACTATCTTGAAAGGCAATGGATGCTTCTTTTAGTGCGTTCTTTGAAAATTCACCATCACCATCAAGCACAGTGACAATTAGCTTTGTGTCATCCACTTTTAACATACGCACAACTCGCATCAACTTTTTAAAAGCCTCATTTAGGGCTTCTCCTTTACCAGTTCGCGCATTAGGAAGTTTTCGTTCAATAATATGAACGTTCTTACTAGCTATCTTCCTGACCACTTTGAGTGTGTCATCATCAGAGGCATCATCAATAACCACTACATGGACATTGCCTCCCGAATCCAAAATATTTCTAACTGTTTTATCAATAACCTTCATTTCATTTAAACAAGGAATAAAAACAACGTAATGAAGCAGATCTTGATAGACCATTTTCTCCTTTTTAATCATTTTAGGAGAAGTAATTAATAAAAATACATAAAACACATATATACCAAATAAAATAGTGGCAAGAACATCTATCAACATCATTACTTCTTCACCTTCCCTGGAATTAAATAAACTAATTCCCGCTGATTATAATTTCCTGTTCTATGATTAAATTTTCCTGTACATGAAATCAAAATGACTTGTGAAGTTGTTTTTTGTTTTACATCGATCGAAGCATCAGGATCCGCTTCCGTGTCTACCCTTTTTTTTCGTTTGAATTCAAAGTACTTTTTCTTTCCATTGGAAAACGTAATTTCAATTTGATCTTTTTGATCCATTTTTTCTAAATAAGAAAAAGGACCAAGCTCATTTTTCCAATCCCTATGAGCCGCAATAAGTGATGTTCCTTTTTCTCCAGGAATCGCGCTATTTTTTAACCAACCGGCTTCTTTTAGCCCTTCCGGCACCTCCATTCTCTGCTTTTCATCCACACTAACTAGACGAATAGGCACGGATATTGATGGTTTTAAAAACTTTAATTTTACTGGAAGAACCTTTTTTTTGATAGAATCTTTTTCTTTCTTCTCTTCCTTAATCGTTTTGCTTTCAACTTGCACTTCCACTTCTTGATGATTCTTCAAAAAATAATGATAAACATTGACACAATTCAGCAAAATAAATAGTACTACACAAAATATAAATACTTTTTTTACCATGATTTTTCCTCAGTATTAATTTTGAAGGATAAACAAACAGAATTCTTATTTAGTTATTTGGAACTCCATTCAAATCTGGAGTTGTGTAAAGTAATTCTTGTGGAATAAGTGCATATGGTTTAAAACTACTTGCAGCAGAAGGAGTTAACCATCTTAAGTCATAGTAGTATCTACCTGTAGAAGCTTGACTTGCAGTGTAGTAAGGTGCCACAGCTTTCACTTTAATAATTTGTCCTGCTTGTAGATATAATGGCGCAGTATTTTGAACAAGTGTGTCATCAACATAGATTTGCACTTGAGCACTTCCCGTTGAATAGAATCTATAAGTCCCTGTTTCAGTTAATTTAATATAAGCTGTTTTCTTTATTTGGAAACCAGCACTTGGGTTTATTCCCGGATACGGCTCCTTGTTAGCTGCACAGCTAAAATCAAGGGTTGCATTTTCATAACGACTTGCAACCGGAATGAAATTCAAAGTAAGATTATCCTGACGTTTTGCGTATTCAGTAAAAACTCCGTGAACGAGTTTGTCAGGCACTTCAGTATCCACACCTTGCAAATCTGGAGTCGTGTAGATACTTTCTTGAGGAATTAAGCGATATGGTTGTATAACGCCACTAGCTATTGACGGAGTTGACCAATATAGATCCGTACTGTACACACCTTGTCTAGCAGAATCCATTGTCGGAAATGAATTAACAACTTTCACTTTCACAATTTGTCCCGTTTGCAAATAAACAGGTGCATAACTTTGGACAAGCATGTCATCAATATAAACTTGTGCATTACCTGATGAAGAAGCATAAAATCTATATGTGCCAGTTTCATTTATTTTAATATAAGCAGTTTTTGCAACTCTAAAGCCAGTGTTAGGATTTAGTCCCGGATAAGGTTCTCTGTTTGTAGGACAGCTAAAATTCAAATCTGTATTTTCATATTGACTTGCAACTGGTGTATAGCTTACGCCATCTCGCTTAAAGTATTCTGTAAATGTTCCGTGAACTAACTTCCCAGTTACTCTTGAAGTCTGCGTCTCAGCTTTTTGAATGCCTGCTGCTGAAGCAAAATTGCTCTGACTCATTAGTATTGATGAACAAGCAAGTAAAATCATTGCTCCCATTAAAAAAAACTTTTTCATTTTCAACATTTTTCTCCTCTTCCTTTATTCATATTTGTTTATCCTTCTATACTATTTTAATTTTATTCCAAGTCCTTTTAAATTACGCCTAAGACTATTTCCATTGATTTTTGTTACAAAAATGTGAATAAGTATTTATACATATCAAACATGAAATATAATTCTCTGTTTTTGTTACGAAAATGTGAACAACCATATATATATATAATCTGGCACCATAAGCTATATTATTTTCGCTCAAAAATTAAATTTTTATATTTTTTACATATCTTTTACTTTAAATCGTCCCACAAATACTTGTTTTACAATTATTTTTATCAGTATAATTGTAATTATTTTTACGGGAGGAAATAATTATGTTAGAGATATTATCATTTTTACAAAATGAAGAAAAAATCACATCGGATGTTGCGCAAGCAACTTTCTTACCACAGGAAATGATTTATTCATTTCCTAATCACAATCACAAAATCGGCATTATAAAGAGTGGTTTCTGCCAATTAGAAGGTTATCTAAATGAACAATGGGTGTTACTTGGTATTCTAAAAAGTGAAGACATTTTTGGTGTTGAAATACTTTTAGATGATTCTTCCTTGCTATATGATCCAGTACAATATCGAATCACCACATTACAACAATCAGAAATCTTTTTCTTAGATAGAGAATACATTTTAAACCACCTATACGGAACAGAGGGCTTTCAAAAACTATTGCGGGACTGCGTAATTCAATCGATGATTAAATATGCCAATCATTATCTAAAGGTCTTTTCTCCTCCATCAGAAAGAATTTACAACGCTTTATGTGAAATAGCCAAAAACCTCGACTTACCAATCATCGGAAATAAAATTACCTTTCCTAAATTCGTAACTAAGACTTTCATCACTCGCTACACACGTTGTAACCGAAGCCGAGTCTATAAAACGCTAAATGAATTACAGACAAAAAACATCATTCTAGCTTACCATCCACTACAAATGGTTCCTTGTAAAAAACAACTTCTTTCAAAAACAACAGTATCCATAGAAAGATAAAGCATCACAAAATAAAAAGTAGAAATCAAACAAAAGTTTCTAAAAAAACTTCATTTGATTTCTGCTTTTTGTTAAAACCAGTCACTTTTACTTATCCGAAAGTTCCGCTTCACGCTTCATAGTTGCCTCCACACTGTGCATCACACTCGCTGCAAACGCATCATCCATGAGCGAACTCACACCAGCGATTGTCGTACCACCAGGAGAACATACCTGATCCACAAGCTCATACGGGTGTGTTTCGCTTTCAAGTACCATTTTAGCGCTACCAAGAACCGCCTGAGCCGCAATTTCGAGCGCCTGTTTCTTAGCAAGTCCGGCCTTAACTCCCGCACGTGCAAGCGAGTCAATAAAAATATAAATAAATGCAGGTGAACTTCCAGCAAGAGCCGCAAACGTACTGAAATCTTTTTCAGGAATACGCGCCGTGCTCCCTACCGCAGCAAAAATCTCCTCAACATTTTGATAGTCTTCCGCGCTCACAAATTCGTTCCCGCAAACCCCAGACATAGATTCGCCAATTGTTGCATTTACATTAGGCATGACACGAACAATGCGCATTTTCTCTCCAACAAACCCCGCCAATTGTTCCAGACTAAGTCCAGCCGCAATCGAAACCATAAGTGGGCGCTTCGATTCAAAAGCCGATTTCAAATCCGGTAAAATCAGTTCAAATACATAAGGCTTCACTGCCACAACGACAATATCAGCTTGTAAAACTAAATCCTCAGAAGCATCTAGCACTTTCACGCCAGTTTTTCTTGCAAAGTCTTCTGCCTTTTCCTTCGTACGATTAAAAATCAAAATATCTTCTGCGGGCATTTCCTTCACGAGACCGCTAATAATCGCTTGCGCCATATTTCCAACGCCGATAAATCCTACTTTCATTGTTTTCCGCTCCTTTCGATGTATCCAGTAAAAATATAGCATTCTTCCACAAAAAACGCACCCTTAAAGGGTGCGTTTTTCGCTTATTTCGCTTCAAATTTTTGTACAACAGCTGCCGGCTTCCGGTCTCTCACTAAAAAGCTAAGCAACCAGCCAAGTGCCGCAAAGGCCGCAGAAACAAAGAACGCCGCAGTCATTCCACTTAAACTAGCATCCGCCGCATGTTGCGCGTAACTTTGCGGATTCGTTGCAAGAAGCGATTTTCCTGGCATATGATCCTTTGTTACATTTGTCAAAACCGTAATCATCAGCGCCGTTCCAATCGAACCAGCAATTTGCCGGATCGTATTATTAACCGCCGAGCCATGATTTATCAAATGATTAGGCAAAGCATTCATCCCCGCTGTGCTTACTGGCATCATTGCCATCGAAATCCCTAAAAAGCGAATCGCATAAAATAGCATCACATGCCACATTGGCGTATCTGCCGTAAGAAACATAAACGGTATCGTTCCCGCCGTTAAAATAGTTAAGCCGATAATCGTTAGCCAACGTGCCCCAATTTTATCAAAAATAACCCCTGTAATAGGACTCATAACTCCCATCAAAAGTGCACCTGGAAGCAAAAGCAATCCAGATTGTAACGCCGTTTCCCCGCGAATACTTTGAATATACAATGGAAGCACGATCGAAGTTCCGATCATAGCCATTGTCACAATCGAACTAATAATTACCGAAAGTGAAAACATCGGGTACTTAAAGACACGAAATTCCAAAATTGGATTATCAATTTTCAATTGTCTCCAAATAAATAATGCAATCACAATTACCCCAACAATCAAGGTTGCAACTACAATTGGATCTCCCCAACCATCATTGCCGGCTGCACTAAATCCATAAAGAAGTGATCCAAAACCAATAGACGAGAGCACAATCGAAAAGAAATCAATCTTAATGTCAGTCAACGTCACAACTTTTTTCATACCAAAGAATGACAGCAAAATATCAACAATAGCAATTGGAATAAGAACCCAAAATAAAACTCTCCAATCAAAACTATCTACAATCCATCCAGATAGCGTTGGTCCAATGGCTGGAGCAAATGCCATGACGAGTCCCATAATTCCCATCGCTGCTCCCCGTTTATCTCTTGGAAAAATTAAAAGAAAAATAGTTTGTAATAGCGGCATCATAATTCCCGCACCAGCCGCTTGAACAATCCGTCCAATCAGTAGCACCGAAAATGATCCCGCAAGAGCAGCAATCAAAGTACCTGTGGCAAAAACAACCATCGCTGTGATAAATAAAATTTTCGAATTTATTTTTTCAATCAATAGCGCCGTAACTGGAATCATAATCCCATTTGTAAGTAAAAAGGCCGTTGTCAGCCACTGCCCAGTTGCTGCTGTAATTTTTAAATCATCCATAATCATCGGTAGCGCTGTAGCAAGTAGCGTTTGGTTCAGCACAGCCACAAACGCACCAATGACCATCGTTACCACCAATAGAGTTCGATTAAACGGTTTTCCGTTAGCATCTACTGGATTTCCTTCTGAAATTGCGTTCACGTAGACTTCCCCTTCCCAAATAGCATTTCTGTGAATATTAGTAGTATAATTCAATAATACTAGTTAGTCAAGAAAAAATGACCACGCAGTCAATTTATAATAATTCATTAATTTGTGATTCAAGTTTGCTTATTTCAGTTTCCAAGTTCTTGGGTACTTGTTGTTTTAAATATAAAATTGCGCCTTGAATAATAAAGCTTCGTGGAGTTTCCTTATTGTTTAATTCAGCTAAAAGAGCATTTAAAGTTTCCTTAAACTGCCACTTATCCGAATCAGCAATTTGCCCGGCATCAATTTTCATCAGCAAGTCTTCCACCAAATTTTTCAATTTACCCATCCGCCGTTTCTTGAGTGACAAGTGGTCAGGCGTAAACCCATCCATATCTTCATCTGTGAGTACAATTTCTTTCGTCCTAACGACATCCTTCACAATAACTTCCATTCGGTTCATCACATAGTCTACAGCTTCAGGAATCCTTGCCCTTTCTTTATTGCGTTTGCTTGAAACAAATACAAAAAGAAGAATCATTCCCGTTAACATCATTGCAAGATCATTCAAATAAGGTTCAGTCTCTTTCCCATATACTAGTAGCATCTGTTCCTTTATCCATTTAACACTTTTCGAACGCACACTGAGAAGGAATTGATTAAAGTCATCATCAAGTGTAGCTTGAGAAAAACTAATATTTAAAATTTCGGCATTTTTGATATGGAATTTCACCAGCAGTTCAATACAAGTTTTGAACTTTTCTTTCTGGGTCTTATCTTCCTCTTGCATGATCTGATCTAACCTCTGGTAAAGAACCGAATACTCTTGTTTAAAAATTGTAATAGCCAGTTCTTCTTTTGATGTAAAATAATTATAAAATGTTCCCTTGGAAATTTCACTGGCCTCCACGATATCAGTCACAGAAGTTAATAAATAACCTTTTTTTCTAAAAATTGTTTTTGCTTCACTTATAATTCTCCGTTTTTTATCTTTCAACTCTTCATCTCCTCAAGATAATTACACCCTAAGTATAATAAAAATAAACGCATAGTTCAAGTTAATGCCAAATAAAAAGACATTCCTGTTAAGAATGTCTTTATCCGATGCCGGCTGCAAGAGTCGAACTCGCGACCTACTGATTACAAATCAGTTGCTCTACCAACTGAGCTAAGCCGGCTCAATCATATAAAAGCCACTTGCCGGGCTTGAACCGGCGACCTCTTCCTTACCATGGAAGCGCTCTACCAACTGAGCTAAAGCGGCAAAACAAGGCCAGATATACAAAAAAATGGCTCCACAGGTAGGACTCGAACCTACGACCGATCGGTTAACAGCCGATTGCTCTACCACTGAGCTACTGTGGAACAATAACACCTTGCCCGGCGGCGACCTACTCTCACAGGGGGAAGCCCCCAACTACCATCGGCGCGGAGAAGCTTAACTACCGTGTT
>NZ_JAARRM010000004.1:0-217680 GCF_014223975.1 Listeria aquatica
TGACAAAACGCGGGAAAGATCAGGTTTTATTCCGAGAAAAGAAGGAAAACATGCGGCTTGCGCCAAATTCCAACTTTAATTATGGAGTGAACTGGAACAATCAGGCGTTTAAACCTGGGAAATATACGCTTCATCTAACGGCATGGGGGAGCGGGGAAAAATGGACGTTTACAAAGAACTTTGAAATCAAACGAGAGGAAGCCACCAAGTGGAACGACAAGGCAGTCGAACTAGAACACGACTACACGATGTGGTATGTGATTGGCGGCGTGATTCTTGTCCTTCTTCTTCTGATCGGCGTGTATTTATTAGGCAGAAAATCACGCAAGAAAAAGGAAGAGGAGTAATAGATGAAAAAAACCGAGCTAAGATCAAGCTCGGTTTTTTATATGTGACAAATTTGTAAGGAGAAATTGTCAATATTGTCAATTTTTCACTTCGCTTTTCATGCTATGCTTTGCGTATGAGAAAAAAATCTCAATAAACAACATGAAGGTGCATAAATTGTGAAAAAATTACTGGTTATTATGAGTCTGTTAGTAGTACTGCTGTCAATCGGAGGGATGAATACAGAAGCCTATAAGGTTGGTTTCAAAAATGTCTTTTATCATAGTAGTCCATATGATTTCACACCAAAGACAAGAAAATATTCGAAATCATCATACGGAATCTACACGAGTTCTTTAAAATCTAAAGGTGATATTTATATGTGGCCCCGAGCAAATAGGCAAGGAGTCAATGCTGGATACGACAAAAAGCAAAGGATTGGTGGGCAAACACTTCCTAACTATGCTGTTGAAAATTATGGTTATGGTTGTTCGGTAGATATTCAGTTTAAGCTTCGTACCTGGTTTTGGGATAGAAGCAGATCTACGGCATCTGGCTCATGGCAACCTGATATTTAAGTACATAAAGATGACCATCTAGATACAAAATCTAGATGGTCGATTAGGAATAATCCAAAAGGTGGGACAGCATGAAAAACTACTTTATTGCCTATATTAAAAATCCTTATTTTTATCTATCAATAATCTTGATGATCATTTTTCCATTTTTAAATATTCTTCATAATTTGGAAACGGCTTTACATGCGACGTTTAATATCCGTTCCTTTGATTTTTATTTAAGTCCTTATACGATGTGGATCGGAAACGAAAATGGCGATGGCTATGGAACGTTTCTTTATATTTTACTCCCCATTTTGGTGGCCATTCCAACGGTTTCTGTTTATTTTGACTACCGAAAATCCGGATTCCATTATTTTTCAAGATATAAGCTTTCAAATCAAGGCTATGCCCTTTTATTTTTTCGTGCTTCTTTATTGATCGGTTTTTTCATGTCCTTCGTGATTTTAATGATGGATTTTTTAAGCCTCTTCCTCATTTGGCCAGATTTCAAGTTTCATGATTATCTTGCATTAGACAATGCTGGACGTGGAATTTATACATTTATGTTTCCTTCACTTTTCTATTATCATCCATTTTTAGCAACCTGTGTTAATATTTTTCTAGCCAGTTTGTATGCTAGCTTATTTACAACACTTGCCGCATTATTTTCCGTTTATATTTCGAGTCGCTTTATTTGTTTACTACTTCCCTTTTTAATACAAACAATGGTGGGCTTTTTGTCTGCAATTTTGGATCTTTCAGTAGCATGGACCCCAGCTCAATTTCTGAACATGTCGATTTCAGCAAGTAGGCCTTCTCCCTTATTAGTTTTTTTCGCGCCATTTTTACTTATAGCTATTTTTTATTTCCTTTATAGAAAGAAGATCCTTGGCGATGGATAAATTAAAAACAGTGCTGCTTACTTCTTTCGCGCTTGAGAAAAAGAGAGGGTTCCTTATTGCTTGTTTCTTACTTTTTCTTTCTTTAAGCAATACTTTTTTACTGTGCGAGAAGCCAGAAGATAGAGGTTTAGAACTTTTTTTCAGCAAAAGATATCTTGTCTTTTTTTATTTACCCTTTCTTTATATGAGTTTTGGTTTTCTACACCGAAACACATCGGAATTTTTTCTTGCAAGATTTAGAACAAACCGTTTTCTACTTGTAGTACAAATTATGTGTAATGGTTTATTTGCGTTTTTCTGTTGCTTTGTAGAGTTTTGCGTCGCACTTCCTGCTATTTTAGAAAATGAAGAAGTGAGTATCAATCTACTTTTCTTAGTCATCAATACTTTCTTTTTTACTTTTTTCCTATTAATTTGCTTTGAGTTTTTGACACGGCTATGTCATCATTCGCTTATCTCCTTTTTCGTTTTGTTTGGCTATTTGTTTTTTGAAGATTTTTGGATAAATAGGTTTAATGGAACCTCGCTTTTTGCGGATAAGTGGTATTTTGATGAAAGACCTAATTTAATGGAGATTTATTCTTGGCCTAATCTAGGATTAATTTGGGGTGTATTGGTGCTACTCATTATCTGCTATAGTGAATCCATCAAATTTACAAAACTCTTTTCAAGGAAAGGAGAGCGGTAATGTTCATAAAGCTTATAAAACGTAACTTCTCTCAGCTAAATGGAAGGCACTTTCTGGGATTTGTACTTCCTGTTCTAATCGCCGCCCTTTTCTTTAAAAGCTATAGCGAAATTTTTAAAGGAATCCATATAGAAACAGACCTTTCTGTTTTTGAAATTCCTTTTGTGTGGTTACTCTTCGAATGGGCTCCCTATTTTCTTTTTTTAGACTTATTTGCAGAGACCATCCATTCCATAGATCGCTATTTATTAGGACGTGTGAAAACTACAAGGCTCCTTTTTTATGCGAATTTTATTAGTTTTTTTGGCTTGATTCTGTTTTATCATTTGGCTTTATACGTGGTTACTTTTTCCTTTTCTAAAGACATAGTCATGCATGTATTATTTAACTTAATCACTAATTTTTTAGTGTCTCTTTTAGCTTTTTGCTTGTTATTTTTTTTATCCAGCATTTATGTCTTTACCTGCATCATCGCTATTTACTTTTTTTCAGTTTTCCAACCTTCTTATTTTTCCCTCGTTAATTACACCATGGGAGCAAGAATGGATCGTGTTTGGGAAACGACAGATACAATATATCTAGCCATTTGGGTCGTTCTTATATTTTTCTTAGTTATATGGCTAAAAAAATCCTATTTTAGAGTGAGGTTGTATGAATGAAGAGAACACTTTCGATTAAGTCAATCAGTAAACAGCTAAAAAAAAGAACGATTATTTCCGACTTTTCCTGCGAAATGGAAAGTGGGGGAGTTTATGGATTCCAAGGTGCAAATGGATCAGGAAAAACGGTCTTGTTTAAAATGATACTAGGATTTTTAAAGCCAGATACTGGAAGTATTGAAATAGATGGGCAAAAATTATATCAAGAAATTGAATTTCCGCGAGATACTGGATTTATCATTGAATATCCTGGATTTGTTAAATACTATACGGGAAAAGAAAATTTGAGATTGCTTGCATCTGTTCAAAATAAAATTGGAGAAGATGAAATTATTTCAGCAATGGAGCGAGTCGAATTAGAGCCAAATAGTAAAATGAAAGTAAAAGATTATTCACTTGGCATGAAACAGCGATTAGGGATTGCCCAAGCTTTCATGGAAAATCCTTCACTCATTATTTTAGATGAACCTACTAATGCACTCGATAAAAAAGGAATAAAGCTACTTTCTGAATTAATTTCCGAGTGGAAAAATGCTCGTAAATGTGTACTGCTTACAAGCCATAATGAAAAATTTTTGCAAGAAGTTTGCACAAAGCTATTTTTCTTTGAAGCAGGTAAAATTTATTCAGAAGAGGAGTTTGAAGCGTGAAAAAAAGGTATATTTGGCTTAGCTTATTCATTTTAGTCCTTGCAGGTCTTGCTAGTTTTCGTTTCTACAAGCTTCACTCTTTTGCTCAATCTGTTCATTTTCAAACTATAAAACTTGCAAAAAATGAGCCCATCCGAACAGAAAATGGATTGATTATCAAAGCAAATCAAACGGACACCTTCAGGAAAGAAGAGCTAACTTATCAAAAGTTCAAGCTTAGTATAACCAATTATTCTGATAAAAAACTAGAGGTGAAATTGGATGGATTTTACTTGGCGAATCAAGCATTTGCAACGAGTATTCCGGTTTCTTATGAACCCTTGAAAAAAATGATCACACGGTGAAATGGGGAACTCAGATCCATTTGAATCCTGGCCAAGATGGCCAATACGAAATGGTAATTCCGATTTTACCTAGCTTTTATCAATCAATAACCGAAAAACTGGAGCTCTATTTACATTATCGGTGTATTGATGAAACAGCGAATCAAATCATTGACTACTCGCTTCACTTACAGTAAAACGCATAAAATCCATATACAAACTCTACGTTTCCCGTTACAATAAAAGAGAAGAGAATTTCGGGAACAAAGAGGGAGAAAACGTGGAAAAACATTTGATTTGTTCGGATTTAGATGGGACGCTTCTTTCAAGCGACCAAATGATCTCGCAGAAGAACCGGCAGATTTTACAGGATTTAATAGCGGATGGACATTATTTTGCTGTGGCTACAGGTCGCCTTTTTACGATGGCTCGTTTTTTTGCGGAATCTGTTCATAAAGAAGCAGGTGTCATTGCTTCGAACGGTTCTATTGCAATATCAGGAAGTGGGAAGGTGCTTTATAAAGCACAAATTAAGCCAGCAGTGCTACTTGAGGTTTACCGAGTCTGTCAAAGTGAGGATATGCTCGTCTCCTTTTTCTCAGAAAATGTGGTTTATTCTACTAAGGAACGAAAAAGATTGCGGAAAACGAGTGATGCTGCCGCACGGGTTGCTGCTCCGAGCTATGAGCTTGTTGAGCGAGAAACGGATTTTTTGCAGGTTATTCCAGAAATCGTTAATGGCATCGTTATTGAAGAAGATGGTCCTAAACGAATTGGAGCGGTACGCGAGCTTCTCGAAAAGGTAAACGGGGTCACTTGCTTGTCTTCGCATGCGAACAATATTGAGCTTCTTCCAGAAGGACACGACAAGCGTTTGGCTGTTCGTAAACTTGCTGAAGAACTTAATGTGAAACCGGAAAATGTGATTGCTTCTGGAGACGGCGAAAATGACCTTGGTATGCTTCAAGAAGCAGGTGTCGGCGTGGCGATGAAAAACGCGGATGATTTTGTGAAAAAGCGTGCGGATGCTGTAACAAAATCCAATGACCGTGATGGAGTCTATCACTTTTTAAGAAGTTATTTCTACAAATAAAGAAGGTGAGACAATGTTTTATGGTACCATGCAGGAACAAGGGCTTGTCCTTGCGAAAACAAAGACAGGTGTTTGTTTTATTGGAAATAGTCTTGACCAATTAAAAAGCTGGAAAAAAAGACATTTACCAAAAGAAGATTTGCAATATGACGAAGCAAAGCTTGCAGTGGAAAAGCAACAGCTGCTTGATTACTATCAAGGAAAGCGTCAAACATTTGATTTTCCGCTCGATTTGGAAGCCACACCGTTTTCCAAAAGTGTTTATCAAGCTTTACAACAAATTCCATATGGGCATACAACAACATATGGCGAAATTGCTGGAAAAATTGGGAGGAAAACAGCAGTCCGTGCTGTTGGAAGGGCTATTGGCGCCAATCCCATTTGGATTGTGATCCCTTGCCACCGAGTGATTGGAAAAGATGGTTCACTCACAGGTTATGCGGGTGGGCTAGACATGAAAACGGCATTACTTGCACTTGAAAAAGCGCAAAAATAAACCGAGAAGCTAAGAGCCCCTCGGTTTATTTTTGTTTAATAGCCAGTTTCAACAGAAGCATTAACGATATACATCATTTCGTTTTTGTCATCCTTTTCAGCAAGGAAAATGCCGCTTGTTGTGATCATGCCTCCATCCATTACTTCAACTTCAACCGTGCCGTAAGGAATTAATTCTTTGACCGCCTCTTTGTCAAGTGCGTCTTTATCAGTAGGGACAGCAAGCTTGATACGAACTTTCATATTGTTTAAATCTTGATTAGGTAGCAAATCTTCAATTCCGGGCATTGAGTTATGGTAGATGGCATTCTCTACAGCACGTTTGGCAGCTTTTGTTACATTCTGACCATGAACATCAACACCAAATCCCGTTTGGATAAAAAGTAATTTTTCCATCAAAAAACCTCCTAAAATTGATCAATAAAAGACATACCTGGGCGATCTTTAGCAAATTCTTTCAAAACAGCGGCAAAAGCAGCTCCAGTTGGATCGCCCGCCTGCTTATAAGCTTCAGAAAACTGCTTTTGCTGTTGACGATTTAAATCACGCATCAGATGAATGCCAGTTGAAGTAAGGAAAAGTGCTCGCTTTCGCTGATCCTCTTCACTTATGGCAACATAAATCAGTCCCTTTTCTTTAAGCTCGCGAAGTGGCTTCGCAAGTGCTTGCTTGCTAATTTCTAGAATCTTTATCAGCTCACTCGTTGTCATTCCAGGAATTTGTTCTGCGAAAAAAAGAATCCGGTGTTGTAGATGCGAAAGGCCGTGGAATGAAGTGATTGCATCAAGAGAATCCGAAAAACTTTTATAAGCAAAATAAAACATGGCGATTTGTTGATTGAGTTGCTTTTCATTATTCATTTTTTAGCCCCTTTTTATTCGATACGTTTAGTATAGCATATCCTTATTTTCTCGAAAAAAGAAATTTATTTTTTTCTTAAAAAAGGGTAGAAAAGACAATTTCTGGGTAAAGGAAATGAAGGAACTCAAATGGAGGAGGTAGGGGTAATGGAAAATTATCAACGAATTTTAGTCGCCGTAGACGGTTCAGATCAGGCAGATAGAGCTTTCAAAAAGGCGCTTGAACTAGCTGGAAAGTACGGAGCAGCACTCGGAATTGCAAGTGTTGTTGATTTACGTTCTTTTTCGCCAAATATTTCTTATGATGGATCACTCGAAGAGCGTGCGAAAGAAAAAGCGAGGGCACGTGTTGCAGGCTACCGGGATCGCGCGGAAGCTGCTGACATCAAAGAAATTGTCACTTATGTAGAAAGCGGAAATCCAAAAACCATACTAGCAAAAGACATTCCAGAAGAATTTCACGCAGATTTAATTGTCGCGGGAGCTACTGGACTAAACAAAGTGGAGAAAATCGTACTAGGCAGCATTTCTACCTATATTTTGGCGCATTCGGGTGTAGATACACTGATTGCACGCTAGAAGAAAAACCAGCTAGGCATATGCGCCTAGCTGGTTTTTAGTTGAACTTCTGACTCCTAAACTTCCTTGAAAAAGTTCGGAAGGTAATCCTTGTGCGCTTCGAGCAACTCATCAAGCAAAATACGGGCTTCCGCATCGCTTGGTGTAAGCGGATTAATCGTCATCGCAAGCAGCGCCTTGTCATAATCCCCAGTTACTGCAGCTTCCGCTGTAAGACGTTCAAACGTCTTAATCTCTTGAACAATCCCATTAATCGCAATAGGAAGATGCCCACTTGCAAGTGGAAATGGCCCTTGACGAGTGATCACACAATTGGTTTCAATTGCAGAATCCGGATCAATATCAAGAATCGCACCATTATTACGTGTATTGACAATTTGAATATCACGCTTGTCATTATAAATCGAATTAATCAAGTTGCAAGCCGCTTCGCTGTAGTAAGCCCCACCGCGTTGCTCAAGTTGTTTGGGCTTTTCAGCCAGTTCTTCTTCTTTATAAAGTTCAAATAGTTCCGCTTCCACGTTTTTCACAACTTCTGCACGTGTTCCATGTTCGGCATAAGCTTTCGCTTGATCTTCAAGTTGTTGCTTTGTTTGCCAGTAATAGCGCAAGTAATCAATCGGAATCATGTTAAGCGTACGCAAGAAGGTTTTATCCCAACCAGTTGCATTAATATTTTTAAGCGTCGATCCTGAATCGCCTTCCGTCATTTTGTAAACCACATCACGTGTGACATCTTTCCCTTGATAATAAACCGTTTTGGCGAAAACCATGTGATTTAAGCCAACAAATTCTACATAGATCTCAGAAGGATCTACGCCGAGCGTTTCTGCGATATTGCGTTCAATCCCAATTGGCCCATTGCAAAGTCCCACAACTTTTTTCTGATTGCTGTAGCGAAGTACGGCTTCTGTCACCATTCCTGCCGGATTCGCAAAATTAATTAACCAAGCATCCGGACAAAGCCGTTCCATATCGCGGCAAATATCAAGGATAACTGGAATCGTCCGAAGTCCTTTAAACATACCGCCGGGACCATTCGTTTCTTGCCCCACAACTCCGTGAGAATTTGGAATCCGTTCGTCTTTAACACGAGCGTCAAGAAGACCGACCCGAAGCTGCGTTGTGACAAAATCTGCATCTTTTAGCGCCTCTTCACGGTCAAGCGTCAAGTGGATTTCCATCTTTACGCCAGCTTTTTTGACCATTCGTTTGGCTAAATTCCCCACAATTTCAAGTTTTTCTTTCCCTGCTTCCACATCTACAAGCCAAAGTTCACGAACAGGCAGTTCATTTTGGCGTTTAATAAAACCTTCAATCAATTCTGGTGTGTAACTCGATCCGCCACCAATCGTTGCGATTTTGATACCATCTTTTTTCATTATTTTTACCTCCAGTATTTAAAACACAATCCAATGATTGCGCTTTCTATTTTCGTAACAGCTGTTCTTTACAAATTCAGTATAGAAAGAATTGTTTGGAAAAGCTAGTCGATTCAGGACTTTAGGTAGCTATTTTTAAAGTTGGAATTTGTTACATTTGAGTAACGAGGTGTTACATGATAGAATGAACGAGTGGAGGGATGACTTTGTTATTTTTAGAACAATCCGTAGAATTAAATGATACCGAACTAGAAATTTATAATTTTATCACCGCTAACCTTCAAAAGGTAGTTTATATGCGAATTCGTGATTTAGCAGATGAGACACATGTAAGCACTACGACCATTTTGCGTTTTTGTCGTAAATTTAAATGTAGTGGCTTTTCTGAATTTCGCGTGAAACTGAAGCTTTACGCAGAAAAGCGGCGACGGATTGCGATTGACATGTCAGACGAAACGACCTATATCGACTTTTTAAAACGAACAGCAGGAGAAGAGTTTCAAGAACAACTTCAGGATGCTGTTTCGATTTTGCGTCAATCGGAGCTCGTTTTGTTTGTAGGAATTGGCTCATCAGGCGTTATTGCAGAATATGGAGCACTATATTTTTCATCCTTGTTCACTTTGGCCCTCCATATCGAAGACCCACTGAACCATCCATTTTATCATCTTTCGGATAAGCTTTCGGATAAAATTTGCTTAGTTGCGCTATCTGTCGATGGTGAAAATGAAGATATTATTCGCTATATCCATGAACTCAAAACTCAAAAGTGCCAAGTCATTTCCATTACGAATAGTTCAAAATCAAGCATCGCGAGACTTTCCGATGCGAATATTGCCTACTATATCAACAAAGAAATGTATCAAGAGGCAAATATTACTTCTCAGCTTCCTGCACTTTATACGATTGAATGCATCGCGCGAGAAATTCGCAGTCAAATTGATCAAACTATTGACTGAAAGTCGTTGTAAAACTTTTGGCTTTGTTGCTATAGTAGATTTGCTATTTAGCAACTATCCATATCTATTTATTGAAGATGGGAAGTCCCATGGTACGCTCGTGGTTTTACCGGATAAGCTTGGCGGACAGGAATTTGCGATGCTAGAAAATTTAGTTCACTTGCTTGAAAATTCATTGAAGAGAAGTGACGGGGAGTTTGAAGGCGTTCGGGGCTCTGAATAGGGGCAAAAGTGGTTGATCGAGAAGCTGTCCAAACGCCGTTTGAATGCGGAAAAAGAATTGGAATATGATGTGTGAAAAAGAGCAAAGTATTATTAAAAAACGAACAATAATGCTACAATTAATCTTAAAGTATTAAAATAGATGGAGGACAGAATAGCATGATTGTAGCGCAAAAAATCTCTTTAGATGAAGTAAAAAGAGGATGGCGAATTCTTATTTCGAAGAAAATCGCTTTAGATTCTGTTCTAATCTTTTATAAGGAACGGAGAGAGTTTCTTCGACCTGCAAGAAAGTTTGAGCTTGAATTTCAAAAAGTAAAAGATGGTTATGAAATTCATTTACCACTTGAACTGGTTCTTCAACATTCGTTGACTGATCGGGAAACAGAATGGCGTTTTCTTTGCAGAAGTAAAAATAAAGATATTTTGTTGAAGGTAGCTCAACCTCTTTCATTTGAAACAATTTCTGTGGATGATTCGTTACACAGTTTTACTTTTCAATTTGCTGAAGATTTATTAACTTTTGTCAGTCGTCCGAAACCCTTCCAAGCGATTTTGCAACAATTTTCTTTTGATACTAAAAAACTACAGCTTGATGTTCGTGTGACTTCTGAGTATTCAGTGGAAGGTCTAGATGCTGTCTTCTGGTTGAAGAGACGTTCAAGACCTGAGATTTATAACTTTTTTGAGCAGCGTGAGTCGTTTCCGATTGGAAAGGTTGCAAATGGGAAAATCCAAGTTGCTCTTCCAGTAGACTCTTTTTCTGAAGAATTTTTGATTGATGAGACGAACAATATTGATACGTTTATTGAGTTGCGATCAAAGTGGACAGGTTCAAAGCTTGCACATATTGAAACACATTCCGGCGTGGCGGAAGATATTCCTCACAAGTTCTTGCTAGAGGAGCCTTTTAGGTCTTCATTAGAGTCTTATGTGACAGGTTCGAAGCGTTTATCTTTTTATTACCGGAAAGAACTTCATAAACTGGTCAGATTAGTAACTTTTAAAGAACGACTAGGTGTTTTTTCTTTTGGTTTTGAAGTTTCGGGAAATATTTCGCCGATTGAGTTTGTGTTAAAGCGGCGTGATTCTAAATTTTCAACGTTTGAGTATCTTGAAGAAACTGTTCAGCCCATTACGAAAAAACTTCGATCTTTTCAGGTCAAACTTTCTAAAAAAATGCTCTACCCGCTTCAGACTTATCAGCCAGATGAAAAATGGGATGGCTTTATACGTACAAGTGAAGGTATTGATCTGCCTATTTTTGTTTCAGATGAGATTGAATTTGAACCGAAGTTTGACTTGGTGAACGAAGGAAAGTATCGTGCACGTTTGATGAAAAACGGGATGGGAGATTTAACCATTCGTTTCGTCGCAGCTCCGATTATTAAGCAAGAACCTAAGAATCTTGTTGTAATGGGGACTTGCTTTAGCCGAAATGCTTTTAATACTTCGCCATATTTTAATCCAGATTATAAGTCATTTTTCAATATTCAATTTACACAAACGCACACTTCACTTATTAGTGCAACGACGCCGGCTTATTCAGAGGGGATCCCATTTGATCAATATGCGGATACATTTACGAAAACAGAACTTGAAAATGTGAAAGATGATTTCCGAAAGGATTTCTTTGAGCGACTTCATGAGGCACAGCCTGATTATTTTCTAATTGATTTATATCCAGATGCGATTCGACCAATTATTTGGCTTGATGAGAAATCGGCGATAACCGGTAGTTATATTTTAGAAGGTTCACCGCTATTTGACGTGATTCCTTGTCGAGAAATTCTTGACCATACTGATGATGAGGCTTTTTATCAGGTTTGGAAGAAACATGCTGATGAATTTTTGGCAAAGCTACTAAAGATCATTCCCGAGGAACGTGTTATTTTAAATAAAGGCGGCTTTACTTATAAATATTATGATGAAAATCAAAAAGTAATTGCTTATAAAAACAAAATGGCTATTGAAAAGGCACAGCTTCTTTGGGATAGACTAAATAACTATTTCTTATCTGTCGCTCCGAATGTTCGTGTTATTGATTTTTCGAACAAAGGTTATATCGGTGATTTTTATTATCCTTTTGGCCATTCATTTTCTCATTTCGAATCAGGCTACTATAAAGATCTACTGAAAGAAATGATTTATATTGATCAGACTAATTCTTTTCGAGATTAGTGGAAAGAGGGGAAGCAATTCCCCTCTTTTTTTGGTTTGTTGAATGGGAAACAAAATTCTATTATAATAAGAATATGGATTTGAGAGGAGGAAACTTCATGAATCACGAAGAACGTCTTTTAGCTGGATTCCGAGACGTGTATAATAAGCTAGTTTGGCTTAATAAAAGTAAAATGGAGAACAGTCTCAGCGGCTATAAACCAGCGGAAGTACATTGCTTAGAATTTATTGGGAAAAATAATGAAGTGAATGTCACTAAACTTGCTGAAGCCTTTTACATGACGAGAAGTGCAATGAGTAAAATGACAAAAAAATTGACAGAAAAAGGAGTAATTGAAAGTTATCAAAAGCCGGAAAATAAAAAGGAAATTTATTTTCGTTTGACAGAAAAAGGTCGTGAAGTGGATCAAATTCATACTAGGCTTCATCAGGAATTTCAAGAACGGGATAAGCCTGTATTCGATAGTATCACAAGGCAAGAATTAAAGGGAATGTTAAAGTTTGTTGACCGCTATAATCAACATTTAGATAAGGAAATGAATAAACAGAAAACGAAATCAAAAAACGAGTAAAAGAAGACGGCAAATTAAATGCTGTTTTTTTTATTTTATTTTTTGTTGACAAGGACACAAAATAGAGTTATGATTTTTGTTGACAAAGAAACAAAAAAGGAGAAATTATATTGCTACAAATTGAAAGAAACCAACCTTCCGTTCCAGAAAAAAAGGCACTTGTTTTTGGGCTGATCTCTATTTTTCTGTGCGGGTTAGGTTTAAGTATTATCACACCAGTTATTCCTTTTCTCGTTGCCCCTTATGTGACAACACCTGCAAACCAAGCATTTATCGTCACGACCCTAACTTCTGTTTACGCAGTTTGTGTGTTTTTAGCTTCTCCAAGCCTTGGAGCTTTAAGTGACCGGCTAGGAAGACGACCTGTTTTACTCGTTTGTCTTTTAGGATCGGCAGCGGGCTACTTGATTTTTGGAATTGGCGGCGCTCTTTGGGTGCTATTTCTGGGAAGAATCCTTGAGGGGATTACAGGGGGAAGTATTAGTACGCTATTTGCTTATTTTGCGGATATTACCCCTGCTTCAGAACGGACTAAATATTTTGGCTGGGTCAGTGCCTTATTTGGCACTGGTGTAGCGATTGGTCCAGCAATAGGCGGCTTATTGACTCATTTTGGATATGCGGCGCCCATGTTTTTTGGAGCGATTGTTACTTTTTTAAATTTTGTTTTCGGAATCTTATACATTCCGGAGAGCCTTGCTCAAGAAAAGCGATTAAAGAGAATCAAGCGGAGTCAACTGAACCCCTTTACGCAACTTGTTCATCTTTTTTCTATGAAGCAACTTGCGCGCTTATTTATTGCAGGGCTCTTGATTTGGATCCCCAACGGTTCACTTCAAGCTATTTTTTCTCAATTTACGAAAGATACTTTCCAGTGGCAACCGGTGTTAATTGGTCTTACCTTTTCGATTATGGGGATTCAAGATATTGTTGCTCAGGGACTAGTTATGCCTAAGTTGTTGAAGAAATTTAGTGACACAGAGATTGCCAAGTTCGGTTTAATTCTGGATGTGCTAGGATATGCTTTTATTGCGAGTTCTGCGATCTTCCAATTTGCCCCATTGTTTGTTGTAGGAATGTTTATCTTTGGCTTTGGAGATTCACTATTTGGTCCCGCTTTTAATGGGATCTTATCGAAGTCTGTCTCATCAAGAGAGCAAGGGCGCATCCAGGGAAGTAGTCAATCAGTACAATCTCTTGCAAGAATCATTGGACCGGTAATTGGCGGGCAAATCTATGTGTTATTCGGTCACACAGCACCAGCCATTATGGGAGTTTTACTGATCTCACTAGCTATTCCCATTTTCACTCGGCAAAATACTAGTGAAATACAAAAAAATTAAGGATTCAAAAAAGCCAGCCAGGCAAGTTTGGCTGGCTTTTTTGAATGTGGATCACTTGAAGGGTTATGGATTAATTTTAGAAAAGGTATTGACTATTGAGCTGAAAACGTTTACAATAACATTGGTATTAAAAAACGATAAACCTGTATCTTTTTAAAAATGATTAAACAGATTTCAAGGAGTTATGGGGATTGAGAAGTACGTGTTATTTAGTAAAAGATACCAGAAAAGGGTGCTTTGCGTATGGAGTACAAAGATTTATCACCATCAGTCCTTGGAGAAGAGCAACTTCGAGCCATTATCCAAGAAAAAATAGCGTTTGGGACAAAAGAACTTCCGTCTGAACGAACACTTGGGATTGAACTTGGGATAAGCCGAACCTCGCTAAGGCGGTCACTTGATGTGCTTGAAAAAGAAGGCGCTATCAAGAAAAATAACCGTGAAGGTATGGAAATTAATGAGAAGCAAACTATTAATTTGTTAGCTATGAATTCGATGAGCGAGCAGCTAAACAATAAAAATCAGCAGCAGTCGATCCGAGTTCTTGGTAGCGGGCTAATAGCTGGACAAAAAGAAATAAATTTATTTTTAAGGTTATCGGCAAAACAAAAACTTTTTGAGCTTAAAAGAAAAAGATTCATTGATGGTCAACCGTTTATGTATGAAATTTCATATCTAAATGCCGAACAATTTTCTGGAATTGAAGTGTTGAACTTTGAAAACAAGTCGCTATACAGTGCTTTAAAAGAGCAGTTTGGGATAACACCTACGTATGGTCGCGAGGAAATTCGTTTTATTCGTGCAGATCAAGGTCAAGCAGAATTACTGGAAGTGCCGCTTAATACACCTCTATTTGAAGTCACCAGTAAGGCTTTCGACCAAAACGATGAGCCTGTCGAGTACAGCAAACAATATTTAATTGGAAATCAAGTCACTTATAAAATCAACGCGACAAACATATTTGATTATTTGGAAGATGAGGAAGAACAATGAGCGAGAAAAAACCTTTATTTGAAAAAATTGCAGACGAATTGAAAGAGAAAATTGAACGGGAAGAATATAAGCCAGGAATGCTCATGCCGAGCGAAAAAGAATTACAATCGCTTTTTTCAAGTAGTCGGACAACGATTCGCCGAGCGGTTGACCTCTTAGTAGCAGAAAAGCTTGTGATTCGTAAAAACGGCATTGGATTGTACGTGGAACCAAAGCTAACAACGCAAAATATCTTGGAAATGACAGGTGTGATGAAAAGCGGTTCTGCTGAGTCAGCAGTTCGAGAAATTAAAGACTTTTATATGCGTAAAGCGGGAAAATTTTATGCACAAAAGTTCGGAATCAAAGAAAATGAATTGCTTTATTTTATTCGTCTGCTTCAAAAAAATAAGGATGCACATCAGATGGAGATTTTGCTTTTGCCGCTTAGTCTTTATCCTGATTTAAGAGTCAAGGATTTACAAATTGTAAGTATTTTGGAGTTAGTAAATTCTGGCAGGCAGGCACTATTTGCGCTTGAACAGGAACTTCAACTTGTTAAAAGTACTCAAGAACAAATGAAATACCTGCAAATTGATGAAGATACACCCGTCGTCAAATTGAGCACAGTTTATTACGACGACACAAATTCCCTAGTAGCAGTAGGCTATCGCTATGAAAATGCGATGTTAACTGAATATATGATTGACTTTAACTAATCGTTTTAGAGGAGGAAGAAAAATGATTGAATTCTTGCGAGTAGATCACCGCTTACTTCACGGACAAGTAGCCGTATCTTGGTTCGGTGCTCTGGATGTAAATACCATTTTAGTTGCCAATGACAGTGTGGCTGGGGATGATTTCCGTAAATCTGCCATCCGGCTTGCAAAACCAGATGACGCTAAACTAGTGATGAAAAGCATTGCAGACAGTATCGAAGCGATCAATTCTGGTGTGACCGATAAATATAAGATGCTTATCGTTGTGGAATCTGTTGATGACGCTTACAAATTAATTGAAGGCGTTAACGGACAAATTTCGCTACTCAATTTAGGTGGAACAAAACAGCGCGAAGGAACGAAGAATTTTTCGAAGGCAGTGAACTTAACATCCGAAGAAGTAGCGAAGTTAATGGAATTAAAGCAGAAACAGATTGATGTATTTATTCAACAAGTTCCAAATGAAAAAAAGATTTCATTTGAAGCATAAAAGAGGGAGGAAACAAAGTTCATGGAAAACAATATCATTATAGCTATTCTATTAGGGCTTACAGCAATGCTTGCTAATGCGGAATATCTATTTGGTTCCTCGATGTTGTCACGTCCACTCGTGACGTGTACCATTACAGGAATCATCATGGGAGATGTTACAACGGGGATTATCATGGGGGCAACCCTTGAACTTGCTTTTGTTGGAGCGTTTTCTATCGGAGCATCTATCCCGCCAGAAATTATTTCCGGAAGCGTTCTTGGAACAGCTTTTGCCATTGCAGCAGGTAAAGGAACCGCCGTTGCATTAGCACTTGGAATTCCGATTGCATCACTTGTTCTCATCCTTAAAAACCTTTGCTTTATTTTTGTCTTACCTTACTTCGTTCATAAAGCAGATCGCTACGCGGAGGAAGGGAATTCAAAAGGGATTGACCGAATGCAGCTTTGGGGTGGATTTTTCTCCATTAACCTACCTATTGGTTTGATCGTAGCCTTTTCATTTATCGCAGGGAACTCAGTCATTAAAACCATTTTGGATGTAATTCCGCAATTTGTGATTGATGGTCTTGGGATCGCGACAGGCCTTCTTCCGGCTTATGGTTTTGCTTTGCTACTTAAACTGATGATCAACAAAAAGAATGCCGTATTTTTCGCATTTGGATTCGCACTTGCTGTCTATTTAAAAGTTCCAGTTACAGGAGTTGCTATTTTTGGGGCTTGTCTTGCACTTATTTTAACTGGCTATGCAGCATTTAAGGATGATAAACAAACGAATCAAAATTCGAAAGATTCAGATTCAAAACTTGCTAAAGAGGGAGGAATCGACTATGAAGATGAAGAGTTCTAAAACACTCACCAAAAAAGATTTAATGAAAGTTTTTTGGCGCTCTTTTACGATGGAGTGGGCTTGGAACTATGAGCGACAATCGAACTTAGGTTACTCGTTCGCCATGCTTCCCGCGCTTGATAAAATTTTTGAAGGCAATAAAGAAAAGCGAATCGCTTCTTATAAACGTCATTTAGAGTTCTACAACGTGACACCTTGGCTTTCCACATTTCCACTTGGGATTTCTGTAGCCATGGAAGAAGAGTCAGCAAAAGATCCTGAGTTTGAAACGGATTCCATTAATAATATTAAAGTAGCACTAATGGGTCCACTTAGCGGGTTAGGAGATTCGTTTTTCTGGGGCACACTTCGAGTTATTGCAACTGGGATTGGCACTTCGCTTGCTTTACAAGGAAATATTCTAGGTCCAATTTTATTCTTGCTTATTTTTAACATTCCAGCGATTGCTGCACGTTACTATGGGCTATTTATCGGATATAACATCGGCGCTGGCTTTATCGAGAAAGTACAAAAAACTGGGCTGATGGCGAAGCTTTCTTACGGGGCGTCTGTACTTGGGCTAAGCGTAGTTGGAGCGATGGTTGCTACGATGGTAACGCTTGAAATGCCGCTTAAGTTTGGAACTGGAAAAGATGCCGTAAGCATTCAAAGTATTTTTGATGGCATTGTTCCAGGCATTTTACCGCTGTTATTTACGCTCTTTATCTTCTGGCTAGATAAAAAAGGGTTGAAAGCCCATTGGATTTTATTGATGATTGCGGCAATTGGTATCTTAGGTGCTTATACAGGTTTACTAAAATAGGTGGGTGAAAAGATGAAAAGTATGGAAGATTATATCAATCTCGAACAAACTATTTATCAAAACATTTTGCAAAATAGAAATGATATTTTGCAGGAAATAACACAGCTATCTGCTACGGAATTAGCCAGTTACGAGTCCATTGTTATTTTTGCAACTGGCTCGAGCTCAAATGCCGCTTTTGCAGCACAACCTTATATGGCAAGTAAATTGCAGATTCCTGTTTATATTGAGGAGCCTTCTTTTGCAGCTAATTATATGATGCATTTGAATCAAAAGACGCTATATCTGGCTATTTCGCAAGGCGGTCACAGTTACTCAACGATTCACATTGTGGAAGAAATTGAAAAGCATGGCGGGACAGTTTTTACTTTGACGAGTGACCTCGAAAGTCCAATTGCGAAAAAAGCGAAGCATGTGATTGGGATGGGCATGGGAGTGGAAGAAATGCCTTATGTCACAGCTGGTTATAGTGCGACGATTCTCATTTTGGATTTATTAGCGCTGGAGCTTTCGCGTCAAATGAAACGACTGCACACGGAAGACTACGAAAAGGAACTGGATGAGATGAGCAAAATCGCTCGTTTATTGCCAGAAGTAATTGCAAAAGCGGAACGGTGGATTGAAGGATTCAAAGAAGAATTTTTAACAGCTGAACGAATGATTTTTGTTGGTTATGGAAGTACTTACGGCGTTGCGCGAGAAGGCGAGACGAAGATCACGGAAACGGTACGGATTTCTGCTTTTGGTAAAGAATTAGAAGAATACATGCATGGTCCTTATATTGGTTTAGCGAAAACGGATCGCATTTTCTTTATCGAACCTCACGGGAAACTCGAAGGGCGTGCTGAAAAATTGAAGCAATTTTTGGCAGGGCATGTGGAAACGTTATATACGATTTACGCAGATAAAGTGGAAGAAAGACAAGCTCGGGATCTGATGCTCGGCGTTCAAACAAGTGAGTATCTTGCATCACTTTTTACTACTATCCCAGTGCATTTACTATCTTATAAAGTTTCACAGTGGAAAGGAATCAATTTGGAAATTTCCGCCTATCCAGAGTTCGACCGCATAACGGGTTCAAAAATTTAAGAAAGAAAGTAGGAATGAAAATGTTGAAATTTGACGAACAAGCGACATTAAAAAATATGGAAGGTGCGCTGAAACTTCGACCACAAATTAATGAAGTTGTGGATGCGATTTATAAACGTGGGTTTCAAAATGTATGCTGGCTTGGAATTGGGGGCACTTACGCTTCGGCGATGCAAGCTGTTGTGCATATGAAAGAAAAATCAAGCATGGAAATTTTTTATGAAAATGCCGCTGTTTTTTTGACAACTGGGAATAAGCGAATTACGAAAGACACGTTTGTGATTATTTCGTCGGTCACTGGGAGTACTGAGGAGGTTGTGGCTGCTGTTAAAAAATGCAACGAAATTGGTGCTACAGTACTAGGCTTTATTGATGAAAAGGAAGCGGCACTAGCTCGTATGGTAGACCATTTGATTTCTTATCCGCTAAATGAACAATTGAAGTTCTTTATGGTGGGAGACCGTTTGATGCAGCTTGCTGGCGAATTTGAAGACTATGAAGAATTTTATGCAGAAATGGATGTTCATTTTGCAAAGGGAATTGTTGAAGTGGAAAAAGCAGCTGACGAATTTGGACAAGCTTTCGCAGAAGCTCACCATGACGATGATATGCATTATTTTGTTGGGGCAGGAAATCAGTGGGGCGCGACTTATTCTTACGCAATGTGTTACTGGGAAGAACAGCACTGGCTCAAGACAAAATCAATTGAAGCGCATGAATTTTTCCATGGCATGTTTGAAATTGTGGAGCGTGACACACCGGTTACGATTTATGTGACAGAAGATAGCCAGCGCTCATTGAGTGAAAGAGTAGTGAATTTCATTCCCCAAATTTGCGGGAATTACACCGTTATTGATGCTAAAGACTATGACGTACCCGGGATCTCAGAAAAATTCCGAGGAGCGCTTTCGCCGTTTATTCTCCATGCAGTAAACAACCGGATTGACGTACACATCGAAAGAATTAACCGCCATCCAATGGAAATCAGACGTTATTATCGTCAATTGAAATATTAAGGAGTGTGGCAAATGTGAAAGCAGTTTTTGTTTGTATGCACGGAAATGCTGCACGTGAGTTGATTCAATCAGCTGAAATGATCTGTGGGGAACAAGAAAATGTCGGCTATACATTTTTTGATGTTGGGGAAACGCCAGAAGATTTAGCCATTAAAATGGAACATGAAGTAGCCAAGCTAAATGTGGATGAAGGCATTTTATTTTTGACAGATTTAAAGGGAGGCACTCCTTTTAATGTTTTAGTCAGAAATCTGGATAAGTTTATGCAAGCGGAGCTTTTAACGGGTGCGAATATTCCGATGTTACTCGAAGCCTTAATCAGTCGCGATTTATTTTCACTAACAGATTTGACGAATCAGGTACTTGAGACAGGGAAAACCGGGATTTACCGTTACGTAGCACCAAAAGAATTTGAAGATGACGATTTTTAAATGAAACGAGAGAACTTTCAAGGAATTTTCTTTGAAAGTGGCTCTCGTTTTCTAATACCCTGAAAAAGGGCAGGACATAATTATGATCAGCCTTGTTCCCTCGTCATGATTTCCATGGTACAGGTTTAGGAGTTTAGGAAAAACAAGTCTGGTATGAAATTTTGATTTACGGCGAAAAGACGCTAGCCAGTCAAGAATATCAAAAGCTAATCGCCTCGTTTTTAGGGAAGGTGATCTATCTCTTCTTTAAACCCAAAATTATATGCAAGAAATAGGAGTTTCGCGTCTCTAAATTTGGGAGTGCTATTCTCAACTGAATGCGGTATACTTTTTTGTAAGGGCTTACTTTTTGAGCATAACAATAAGTTTACCCTAAAAGTGAAATGAAAACAAAAAGGGGGAATAGAAATGCGGGATTATGGGGTTTGTTTATGGAGTTTTGGTGATATCCCGATTGAAAAAAAGTGTCAATTAGCAAATGAAATTGGTGTAATCGGTGTTGAAGTTGACGGGGATCTCACGCAAAATCCAGTTGAACTGGCACGATTACTAAAGCAGCATCAATTAAAAATTCTTTCCGTCACACCGAACAATGTGGATATTGCATCTAGTGATGAAAAGATTCGTCAGCAAGCAGAAAACTATTTTTTGGAGTTGTTGGACTGGGCTTTTGAGCTTGGAGTGCCCAAAATTTGTTTGCACGGTGAAGTTGGAAAAATCAGAGGGTGCGGAGATAGAGCACGCGACTGGGAGCAACTTGTGAAAAGTACAAAAGCCGTCACGGAAAAAGCAGAAAAAATGGGGATTGTGGTCGTATTTGAAGTATTGAATCGCTATGAAAATCACCAAATTGTAACAGGGGAAGAAGCTTTGCGGCTAATTCGCGATGTGGATAGTCATTCGTTATTCGTTTTGCTGGATGCCTACCATATGAATATCGAAGAAACAAATCCGGTTGCTACACTAGAAAAAGTAGGCAATCAATTAGGGATGTATCATGTAGCAGATTCAAACCGCCAAGCTGTCGGAAATGGGCATGCAGATATCAAAGCGCAAATAAGAGCTTTGCATAAAGTGGATTACACAGGCCCTATTATTATGGAAATGGTGGCCGAAGGTCCAGATCCGTTTACAGCTGAAAAAGGCGGAAACTATTTGGAAGTTTTAACCAACTATTATCGCGATTCCTTAAAACAAATTAAAATTTGGGATGAAAAATGAAATCCTCCAAGGAACATGAAAACAGATGTGGGAAGTTTTCCCACATCTGTTTTTTCAAATACCTTCTTCATTTGATGACATCTTCTTAAGTGGTGCTTCAGCATGTTCCCATTTTTTGTGTTTCATTTTATGATTCACAAAATAGAGAAGCGCGCAGACGAGTGGAATAATGCTTGCGATGAGATAAAGCCCTCTAAAGGAAGTTGCGTTTTTAAGAATGCCCATGATATACGGCCCAACGCCAAGTCCTAAATCCAAACCGATAAAGTAAGTAGAAAGCGCAACGCCAATCCGGTGTGTGTTCACAAGTTTCAAGCAAACCGCCTGCCCATTTGACATAAAAGTTCCATAACCGAGCCCGACAAAGGCACCGGAGATAAGAAGCGTTAAATTGTTAGAGGTTATACCTAGTAGAAGTAAGCCCAGCGCAAGGAAAATATAACTTGGATACATCACATAGGGCTCCCCTTTTGCATCAAAGATTCGCCCTGCAGCAGGACGTGTGAATGTAATGACAAGCGCATAGACGACGAAGAAAAAAGAACCCGCAGAAACGAGATCGATGACTTTTACGTAAGAAGATAAAAATGAAAGGACACTCGAGTAAGAAAGCCCCATCAAAAAAGCGATGAAAGTAATAAATAAGGCTTTCTTTTCAATGAAACTGTTGAAATTCCAAGATTTGATCGCTGCTTTATGTTCCGCTGATAGTTGAATATTTTTTACTGGAAACAGGAAGCAAGCAATCGCAACCGCTAAAATCAAGCTAATGGATAGCCAGATGATAAATTCAAAATTTGTAGCACTTAAAAGTAACATGCCAAGAAATGGTCCAGCAGCAGCAGCGAGACTCGTGCTTAAGCCGTAATAGTTAATGCCTTCCCCGTTTTTAGCTTGTGGAATGTATGCTGTTACGATCGTGTTTGTAGCAGTGGAGATGGCGCCATAACCGAATCCGTTTAAGAAACGGATGATATATAAAACGCCAAGGCTAGGGATGAAAAGGTAACAGATGGTCGTGACAAGATAAAACAAGGAGCTTATGCGCAGTACAAATTTTCTGCCGAGGAGCTCGATTTGTTTTCCCATTAATAAACGTGCCAAAAGAGTCCCGATAATGTAAATCCCAGAAGCGAATCCTGCTTCGCTCATGCTGGCTCCCAAATCATCTTGTGCAATTACGGCAATAATGACCATCAGTAAGTAGTAAACAAGATAGACGACGAAATTAAGTATCGTCACGCCAATAAAATATTTATTAAATAGCTTTTCTGGCATAAGAATCCCGTTCCCCAATCTTTTGTAGCGCTTTGATTTTTTCAATTCTTGCAGCGATTTCATTGTAGTTTGATGGATAACGATCAACGAGCTGCTCCACAAATAAATCTCTTGTCGTCATGAAGAGTCTCAGGAATTCTCTAGATTCAGGTGATTCCCGAATCGTAAGCTCTCGCATCAGTTCCATAGCGCTTTGATACGCATCATTTAAGAAAATCAGTGCTGCTTTTGAATCGAATCTGTTACTATAAGCTGTGTCGAGACGTTCAACAATCGTGCTCATCCAAATGTTCATTGGTATTCCTCTTTTCTTTTGTAATATGTTTCTCAGTATAAGGCGAAAAAGACTTGTCGAAAAGCACACTTCATGTGTAAAATTATAAGTAACAGATTTTAGTAACAAATGTTAATGTCTTGGGAACGGATTTTTTATATGCTTTTTGTAGCGGATCAAAAAGGCGGGGAAGAAAAGTTGGATAATCGTGTGTTAAGAAACTATGTGGAAGAGAATGATTTTCCGGTCATTAAAAAGGGGTATCATAAATATTTAACTTACGAAGGACTTGAAGATTGTTATACGTACATTTTAAAAGAGGGGATCGTGAAAGCAAGCGTCATCTCAAACGATGGTCGGGAGTTTAACTTGCGCTACATTCAAGAATCAGAAATCGTTTCGATTTTAAAAGATGAGTATTCGCAGTTCATTGATGCCCCTTATAACATCCGAATTGAATCAGATTCAGCAGAATTTTACCGAATCAATCGCGTACAATTTTGGAAGGACATTAATGATAGTCCTGAACTGCAACATTATGTGAAAGAATTTTACCGGCACCGGTTACTCTATATGATGAAAAAAATGCAACAGATGCTGATGAATGGGAAAATTGGAGCGGTTTGTTCACAAATTTATGAGCTGTATGACTTTTTCGGCGTGGAGACAGAGGATGGAATCGTGATTGACTTTCCAGTAACCAATGAAGAAATCGCGAAGTTTTGTGGGATCTCTTCAGCGAGTAGTGTAAGTCGCATTTTACGGCAGCTTAAGCAAGAAAATGTGATTAAGGTTACGAAAAATCAACTCGTCATTACTAATTTAAGTTTGCTAGAAGAACATATTATTTTTTAACAAGGCTAATCAAAAAAGCTTCTCCATTTTTAAAATGGAGAAGCTTTTTTAGTTTATAAATGTGCCCATTTAAGTTGTTTTTCGCTCTACCAAGTGAAACTTGAGCGGGATGAGTTTTTGGTTTGCTTGCTTTAGTGTATTGTGGATAATCGTAAAGGCGTTTAGAGCCTGCTTATCCACCGGGTAATGAATCGTCGTCATATCAAATAAATGCGCCACTTCCATGTCGTCAAAGCCACATACGGCGAAATCTGCAGGAACCCGCAGTTCTTGCCTACGTGCCTCAGACACAATTCCCGCGGCTAAATAGTCATTTGGCGTAAAGAAAGCATCTGGTTTGTTCGTTGTCTTTTTGAAAAAATGGACGATCTCTTCTCCTTGCGCACGCGTCCCCATCCCGTAAAAGTGCTTCACATCATGCGGATTAAGATTGTGGCGCTTACAAAAATCTGCATAGGCTTGCATCCGACTTTGCGTATTTAATCCGCTTGTAAAACCATAAATATTGCAAATCCGGCGGTAGCCACGCTTGTAAAGATGTTCAAGACCAAGCGTATAGCCTTCATATTGATCCATGAAAACCGAGGCGATTTTTTTATGTTCGACGCGTTGCCAAGTCACGATCGGACCGTATTTGGTATAAGGCTCGATCACATCCCATTCATTTTGACGGATGACAAGAACAAGCGCATCAATTTGTTTACGGCGCAACATTTCAAGCGCTTCTAATTCCTTGTCGCGTTTCCCATTTGTCATAAAAAGTGTCACGTTATATCCATGTTCTTGTGCGGCATTTGTAAAATTTTGCATGAAAATTCCAGGAGAATCACGAAACATTGGCGCTACAAGTCCAATCAATTTAGTGGCTCCTTTTTTGAGCGAAACCGCATTAAGATTTGGAACATAATCGAGTTCGTCAATCACAGTTTGAACGCGCTTTCTTGTTTCCTCGCTCACGTAATCGCGCTTGTTGATCACTCGGGAAACCGTTGCCGAAGATACTCCTGCGCGTTTTGCAATTTCTTGAATATTTGCCAATCCGAACACCTCGCTCTATTATCCAATTTTAGTATAGCATAAAACGAGAAATAAAAAATTTTCAAAAAGGGGGTTGACCTGTAATGCATTACATAAACTATCATCGAATTGTAAGAAGAAAACGCTTAAATTTGGGAGGTTTCAAAACTATGAAAGACGGAGTTAAGATCGTAACAATTGGTGGAGGCTCAAGTTATACACCAGAATTGATTGAAGGTTTTATCAAACGCTACAGTGAACTTCCAGTAAAAGAACTATGGCTCGTGGATATCGAAGCAGGACGTGAAAAACTTGAAATTGTCGGCAGTATGGCAAAACGCATGGTAAAAGCAGCAGGAATTGACTGCGAAATCCATTTAACACTCGACCGTCGTGAAGCTTTACGAGATGCTGATTTCGTGACAACACAATTTCGGGTGGGGTTGCTTGACGCGCGGATTAAAGACGAAAGAATCCCGCTCTCGCACGGAATGATTGGGCAAGAAACGAATGGTGCCGGAGGAATGTTTAAAGCATTCCGGACGATTCCTGTCATTTTGGATATCGTAAGTGATATGCGCGAACTTTGTCCAAATGCATGGTTGATCAATTTCACAAATCCTGCAGGGATGGTAACAGAAGCCGTACTTCGCTATGGCAACTGGGAAAAAGTAATTGGACTTTGTAACGTTCCTATTGGAGCTGTAAAAAGTGCATCTGCCGTTTTAGGTAAACCAGAAGAAGACTTGTTCTTCAAATTTGCGGGCATTAATCATCTGCACTGGCATCGTATTTTTGATAAAGACGGCACAGAATTGACCGAAAAAGTGATTGATGGGCTTTACGCGCCGGGAGCAAATCCAGAAAAAGTTGTTGAAAACATCAAAGACATGCGCTTCCTTTATGAACAAGTGAAACATTTGAAGATGCTTCCTTGCCCGTATCACCGTTATTATTACATGACAGATAACATGCTAAAAGACGAAATGAAAGCCTTCCAAGAAGAAGGCACTCGCGGGGAAGTCGTAAAACGCCTTGAAGAAAGCTTGTTTGAACTCTATAAAGATCCAAACTTGGATTATAAACCAGAAGAGCTTTCGAAGCGTGGTGGGGCACATTATAGCGATGCCGCTTGTGAAATCATCAATTCGATTTACAATGATAAAGGAACGAAAATGGTGGTCTCCACACGGAACAATGGGGCGATTGATGATGTCCCTTACGAAAGTGCCGTTGAAATCACAAGTATCATTGGGGCACACGGAGCAGAACCCATCAATTTCGGGAAATTTGCTCCTGCAGAACGGGGCTTACTACAAGTGATGAAAGCGATGGAAGAATTAACGATCGAAGCCGCTGTTACGGGTGACTATGCAACAGCTCTGCAAGCCTTCACTTTAAACCCGCTTGTGCCAAGTGGAGATATCGCAAAAGAAGTACTGGATGAGCTACTTGAAGCCCATAAAGAGCACTTGCCTCAATTTTTCGTGAAACAACAAGCTTAAGTTTTAAAAAGACTCGCTTCTGCGAGTCTTTTTTTACTTTTAGGACTATGGGAAACGTTTTAAATCGTGTATGATAGAACTAATGAAAAAACACTTGGAGGCAGCCAACTATGGAAAACGAACCCTTTAAACTTCAAACAGAACCTCAACCGAAAGCCTGGTTAGGCATTATTTTTTTGGTCTTATATTTTGTTCTCGAATTTATTGGTGAAATTCTTGCTATGATTCCACCCATCATTCAAGGTCTAAATGCTGATAAATCGCTTGATAGCATCATTAACGGACTCCAAATGAACTGGTACATGAATCTCACGCAAGCATTTGCCTTGATCATTCTTCTTTTCTTGCTACAAATCTCGAACATGAAACTTTTTTCCTTTCGAGCTTTTTCAAAAAAAACGTGGCTGAGTTTTATTGTCATCAGCCTCGGAACCCTTGTCATTTCAAACCTACTTGAAATCCTGATCACTTACTTAAATCCAAGCTTCAATACCGCAAACCAAGCTGGCATTGAAGATATGGTCAGCTCGGCATCGCCACTTGTCGTGTTCGTTGCCGTTGTCATTCTAGCACCAATCGCAGAAGAAGTCGTTTTCAGAGGTTTGATCATGAAGATCATTTTCAGGAAGTATCCAAAAATAGGCTTCGCAGTGAGTGCCTTACTGTTCACCTTTGCCCATATCCCGACAGATATCCTAAGTTTCCTTCTTTACTTCGTGATGGCAGTTGGGTTGTGTCTTGTCTATTACAAAACAAAGCGCATCGAAGCGAGTATCTTGCTTCACTTCATCAATAATTTAATCGGCTACTTCTTCATTATCTAAATAAAAAAGCCTTTCGAACGCACCCGTTCGAAAGGCTTTTTTCCTATCCGATTATTTATCGATAACTTGGATATCTTCCTTGTTGCCATATTTTGTCCACCAAGGAACAGCACCTTCATCAAGCAATTTGTTAAGCGACGTAATATTTTCTTTCCCTTGCGTACGAAGCCATTTGCGAAGCGCATCGTCGCCTTCTTTACCATAAACTTCAATACCGTCTTTCCAGGTTGCACGGCCACACAATACACCGCTATATTGCACATTGTGTTCATTAGCAAAAGCGATCGTTTTGTGGAACATTTCCGCCGTAACTCCAGCACTCAAATAAATGAATGGAAGCGGACAAAGATCCGAACACTCTTCAAAATGGCGAGCTGCTTCCGCTTGCGAATAAGCGGATTCATCTTTTGCAAAACCTTCCACATAATTAAAGTTAACAGGAACCTCAAGTTTTAATACATCAACGCCGTAACGAGGCTTCGAAAATTCCTTGATCGCCTTTTTCACTTTAGCTGGCTTAAGCTTTGCGTATTCAAGCGAGCCTGAGTCAGTCACATTTGCATCATATGTAATTGGCTCAAGGAAAAATGGGATATCGACGGCGCGGCATTCCGCTCCGATTCGTTCCAAGAAAGCATATTTAATTTCATTAATTTCATCCGACTCATCCGGATCATAATAAACCAAAATTTTAACAGCATCTCCGCCATTTTCTTTGATCCGAAGTACCGATAAGTCTTCAATTAAGTCAGGCAATTTACCAGGAATCGTAGTATCGTATCCTGTTTTTTCATAAGAAGTCAAAAGTCCGCAACCTTCATGGCGTGCTTTAATAGCAGGTGTACCATATTCATCATCTAACAAAATAGCAGAAGCATAAGGAGTAAGTTCTTCTGAAACTAATTGTTTGAAGTCTTCCACATCTTTTTTGTCTTCTGTACCTTTGGCAGCTTGAATCATTTTTTTGAGCGAACCACGCTGATCAATCGCGAGTGCGGCAATGACACCTTTATCATTTGCAAGACGATTCAAACTATCAAATTTGCCTCTTGTCATTGTAACCATTATTTATCGATCTCCTTTTTCTGCATATTTCATACGTCATTCTTTACCCTGTAGCAGTTTCTTTAAACCCTTTTGTTAAAAATTGCTTTTTAAGGAATTTTCAACTACTATTCAAATAGGAGTTATCGAGCTTTTGGGAAAAACACGGAGGGGCATAAGTTCTTTTTCCGATAGATTACCTGCTAAGGAGTGTTCACTTTGGAGCGAAATCGGAAAAATCAAAGACGACGAGAAAAAAAGAAACTGAGAAGAAAAATTTTTTTATTCGTGCTCACCCTTGTGGTTTTTTTAGCTGTTCTTTTTTTAGTCGTACAGCTTTTAACGCCAAAAAGTGCCGATAAGGCGGCGCAAGAAGAAAAATCGATTCGGAAAGCGAAATCCCCTGTTTCTAAGCAAAAAGAAAAGAAAAAGACAGAAGTAGAAACGAAAGAAGTTGTGCAAAATAAGGCACTGGACCAGTATCTTACGCAACTGCACTTTAGTGGTACGGCCGTTGTCGTTCGAAATGGAAAGATGGTTTTAAACAAAGGATATGGGTACAGGAACATGGAACAGCAGAAAAAAAACACGCCGGATACGGAGTTTTATATTGGTTCTTCGCAAAAAGCCTTAACAGCAACAGCGATTTTACAGCTCGTTGAAAAAGGGAAACTTTCGCTTACAGATCCGGTTTCTCAGTACCTAAGTGGTTTCCCGAGTGGAATTACCATTAAAAACTTGTTAAACCACACAAGCGGGTTGAAAGGTCACCTTGAAACAAATTCAAAAATCACACCAAAAGAGCTTGTCCAAGATATTGAAGAGCGAGGAGTCAAACGAGCTCCTGGGAAATGGGATTATCGTGATTCCAACTACACAGTTCTTGCTTATTTGGTTGAAAAACTGAGTGGACAGTCACTAGCGAGCTATTATAAACAGCACATTTTTAAACCGGCAGGAATGACACAAGTTGGCTTTTATGAAGATTTTAAACAACAAAAAAATGCATCAATAGGCTATTATCTGAAAAAAGATGGAAGTTACAGCATTCCTAGTATGCCTGATTTATCGCAACTTTTTGGTGTGGGAAATGTCTATATGTCGGCAGGAGATATGTACCGATTTGACGAGGCACTCATGAGTGGAAAACTATTGTCGCCTGAAAGTTTAGCGGAAATGTTTACAAAAGGAAGCAGTTCAGGCTATGGCATGGGTTTTTATGCAGACCCTGGAAGCTACAATAATCATGGCGTATTAAATGGCTGGAACGTGTCAAATAGCATTAGCAAATCCGGTAAAACCTTCGTTATTTTATTTTCAAACATACAAAATAATATTACTTCATTTGGAAAAGTGAATAACAAGATTTATCAAATTTTGAATCGAACAAATTAAAAAAACCCCGTATCTGCATGTTAAGCAGATACGGGGTTTTCTATGTTCTTTATTTTTCTTCTTGTAAGTTTTCAGCTTCAACAACACGGAAACCTTTGCGATCTAAGTGCCGAACAATTTCATTTTTCTTCTCTTCCGTAACAGAAAGTGGAAGAGACACAAGAATTCGGCGGATAAAATCTGAACTTTGATCATCGAGTGTAATGACACTTGCGATCGAGGTGTATTTATCAATGATTTTCGTGATTTTAGTTAAGGCTCCAGGGACTTCTCCAGTTGCAATAGTTAAGACATAACTGGTTGTTTGAACATTCCAAGCTTCCTCTAAAAGTCCAAGTAACTCTCCGTGCGTTAGAATCCCGTAAAAATCGCCATTCTCATTTAATACTGCGATGTAAGGCAGTTCTTTAATTGTAAAGAACACTTTGAAGAATGAGGAGTTGACGCTGATGTGTTTCGTTGCATTCTTGAGCAGGGAAGTTACAGGTTGATCTAAGCTGCCCCCGTTTGCCACGTGGCGATAGATGTGCATCTTGTATATATTTCCCAAAAATTTGTCGCCAGATTGATCAAGAATAGGAACACAGCGATAACCAGACTCTTCAAGCAAATCAATCGCTTCTTTTAATGTTGCTGTTTCTGGAACCGTTGTTAATTTGGTTTTTGGTATGCAAAGATTTTTAATCAACATATCAGTCACTCCTTCTCAATTTAACCTACCTCTTTCATTTTATCTCAAATGGTACAGTTAGTACAGTAAATTTTTACTAGTGCCTTATTGACAATGAGATTCATTATCAATTAGAATAGAAGAGGAAAATGAAATGAAAGAAAAAGTGGCTTGAAAAGGAGAGGTGAAATGAAACGACTGGTGCTTTTTATCATATTTTTATTCCTTGCCGTCGCCTCTCTTTTTATAGGTGTAGAGAAACTTCCGATACATATAAACACGTGGAGTAGCCACGAGCTCGATATTTTTCTATTCAGCCGTTTTCCAAGACTTATCAGCATTATCATTGCCGGTGCTGGAATTAGTATCTGCGGTATGATTATGCAAAGCTTGACGCAAAACAAATTTGTTTCACCAACGACCGCTGGCACTATGGATGCCGCAAGACTTGGCGTGCTCGTCTCTTTGCTCTTTTTTACTGGTTCCTCTCTTTTTGTCAAAATGAGTGTCGCCTTTTTATTTGCACTGGCAGGGAGCTTCGTCTTTATGAAGATCCTCGATTCGATTTCAATTCGCGATACCATTTTAATTCCGCTCGTTGGGCTGATGTTCGGGAACATTCTTAGCTCCATTGCTACGTTTTTTGCTGTGAAATTTGATCTCGTTCAGAATATTTCTTCATGGCTTGCAGGAGACTTCTCGATGATTATGAAGGGACGCTATGAAATTCTTTACTTGTCCATTCCACTGTTTATCCTTGCGTACATATATGCGAATAAATTCACAGTGAGTGGAATGGGAGAAACTTTCGCCAGCAATTTAGGACTCTCTTATCGTGCTGTTATGCGGATTGGACTTGTGATTGTCTCTTTTATCACAGCGACTGTCGTTTTAACCGTGGGGATGATTCCTTTTCTTGGATTGATCGTTCCAAACATCATCTCGATTTTAAAAGGTGACCATTTGCAAAAAAACTTGATGGATACAGCACTATTTGGCGCTTCCTTTTTACTCGTTTGCGACATGATTGGGCGCGTGATTTTATATCCATATGAAGTGTCGATCAGCTTAGTTGTGGGGATTATCGGTAGCGTCATCTTCCTAATTTTACTCTTTAGGAGGAAAAGCTATGCGTAAAAAAATGACCCTTCTAATCGTCCTCGTCTTGATTTTTTCGGCTGGGTATTTATTTTTATTTATTGGCGGGAACTTAGAGTTTGCCTTGAAGCTTCGCGGGACAAAGTGGCTTGCGATACTCTTAACGGGGACTTCGATTGCGATTTCGACCGTGATCTTCCAAACTATCACGGGAAACCGAATTTTGACACCTAGTATTATGGGGCTTGATTCTTTATATATGTTATTCCAAACGGCGCTCCTCTTTTTAGTTGGACAAAGTAACCTGATTCACCTCGGAAGCGAAATCAATTTCGTGTTTTCTTGCGGGCTGATGGTTGTGTTTTCAATTTGTTTTTACTATCTATTATTCAAGCGCAAAGGAACAAGCATTTATTTGCTGCTCCTTGTTGGCATCATATGCGGGACTTTTTTCAGTAGCTTTTCTTCCTTTATGGAAATGCTAATTGACCCAAATGAGTTCCAAATCGTGCAGGATAAAAGTTTTGCGGGCTTCGGGAATGTCAACTCGGATGTGCTACTTTTAAGTGTGATCCTCACCGGGCTAGTTCTTCTTTACTTGGGGAAAATCAGCAAGTATCTAGATGTGCTCGTACTTGGCCGAGAAGAAGCCATGAACCTTGGAGTAGCCTATGAAAAAGTGGTGAAGCGCCTATTGATTGTGGTAGCCATCCTAACGAGTATTGCCACCGCGCTTGTCGGGCCGATCACATTTCTTGGCTTGATTGTTTCGAATATCGCTTACCAGCTTTTTCCAACCCACAAGCACCGAATTTTGATCCCAGCAGCTGCGCTGATTTCAGTATTAACGCTAACTTTTGGGCAAGTCATCGCTGAACGGATTTTCCATTTCAACACGCCAATTAGTGTGATTATCAATTTAGCAGGCGGAATTTATTTTCTATATTTACTCTTGAAAGGAAGGAAACTGGTATGAAAATTGAGCATGTCACAAAAACCTATCGAGATAAAACCGTTTTGAACGATGTTTCCTTTGAAGTAAAGCCTCAGTCGATCACCTCGCTTATCGGAGCAAATGGGGCAGGGAAAAGTACGCTCCTTTCGATTATGAGCAGGCTGACTAAGCCAGATTCCGGTCATATTATGCTTTCGGGGCAAGAACTTTCTGACTGGAACAATCAAGAACTGGCTAAGCGGATTTCAATTTTGAAACAATCGAACCATTTGACGGCGCGTTTAACCGTGCGGGATTTAGTAAGTTTTGGGCGCTTTCCTTATTCTTCCGGTCGTTTAACGAAAGCAGACATTCAAAAAGTGGACGAAGCGATCCGCTATATGGAAATGGAAGCTAAACAGCATCAATTCCTTGATGAACTGAGCGGTGGCCAGAAACAACGTGCCTTTATTGCAATGGTGATTGCGCAAGATACCGACTATGTTTTGCTTGATGAGCCACTAAATAATTTGGATATGAAACATGCCGTTTCCATGATGCAAATTTTTAGACGTCTTGTGGATGAACTGGGAAAAACGGTGGTTCTCGTCTTGCATGACATTAACTTTGCTTCTTGCTATTCTGATTGGATTGTGGCGCTAAAAGATGGCGAAAAAATTGCAGAAGGTGAAACTGCGAAAATGATGGATGAAGCCGTTTTGCGGGAAATTTTTGAAATGAACATTCCGATCACAGAGGTTGGCGGAAATAAATTTGGACTATATTTTAACGTGAAAGACAAGATTGACCAAAAATAGGAGGTTTATTATGAAAAAATTAGCAACGCTCTTTTTTATTAGTTTATTGGCAGTTGTACTTACAGCTTGTGGAGGCGGGAAAGCAAGTTCAGATGGGGACAAAGCGAAAGCAGATTCGAAAGAAATTACGATTAAGCATGAATTAGGTAAAACAAAACTTACGCAAGACCCGTCGAAAGTAACCGTTTTTGATTTTGGATCTCTAGACACGATGGAAAAATTAGGATTAAGCAATAAAGTTGCGGCGACTCCAAAACAAAGTCTACCTTCTTATCTAAAAGCGTTTGATACAGATAAAGTCAAAGATGCAGGTGGATTAAAGGAGCCAGATTTTGAAGCGATTAATGAAACAGGAAGTGATTTAAATATTATTTCTGGGCGGCAAAGCGATACTTATGACAAATTTAGTGAAATTGCGCCTACCATTTATTTGGGTCTGGATACTTCCAATTACATAGCGTCTTTCCATGCGAACGTTGAAAAAATCGGGAAAATCTTTGGGAAAGAAAAACAAGCCCAAAAAGAATTGGATAAAATTGACACACAAATTGAGAAAGTAAAAGCTTCGGCACCGAAAGGGAAAAAAGGCTTGATTATTCTTGCAAATGATGGAAAAATCAGTGCTTATGGACCGGGGTCGCGTTTTGGATTGATTCACGATGTTTTGGGCGTAGAACCAGTGGATACGTCGATCAAGGCTTCAACACATGGGCAAAGTATTTCGATGGAATATATTTCCGATAAAAATCCAGATTATATTTATGTGATTGATCGTGGAGCTGCCGTTGGTGGAGAATCTTCTGCTAAGAAAACAGTAGAAAACGATTTAGTAAAAACAACGAATGCCTATAAAAATGGTAAAATCATTTATTTGAATCCGGAATATTGGTATCTATCTGGAGGCGGCCTTGAGTCAGTCAAAGAAATGGTTAAAGAAGTTGGGGATAGTTTTTAATTGAAAAAGAAGCTGCTAGAGATTTAAAATCCTAGCAGCTTCTTTTTTAGCATAAAAAAAGCCTTTCTCAAAGTGGAAAGACATTGCGGATTTTATGTTTTCATGGTATACTAAAAAACATTGTCAGATTGAAGTTTTTTGAAAATACACCTAATACAATTAAATTATACACTAAAATCAATGAGTTGTCAATACCTTTAGGAGGTTTTTTTATGAGCGAAGAAAAACAAGAACAAAAGCGGATTGACTATACAATCGAACAAATTAAAACACAAGAAAAACAAATCAAGGATTCGCTTGTTTCCGTTAAACAAGAAGCGAGTGACATTCGTTCAAATTTTTGGGATGACGTTCGGGTTAACTTGCTTGAACCGGATGACGTTTCAGAAACAAATATTAGTATTCGTCAACAAGAACATTTTTTGCGTGAACGAGAACGAAACTATGAACATGCTGAGAAGCAATTGAAAGTCTTCGATAAGATGAAAAACGCTCCTTATTTTGCTCGGATTGATATTGCCGATGAAGAAACCCCACGTGAAGAAATTTATATCGGAATTGGTTCAGCGCTTGATGAAAAGGATCAGTTTCTTGTTTATGATTGGCGCGCTCCGATTTCAAGCGTTTATTATGATGGGGAAATCGGCCAAGCAAGTTATGATACGCCGCAAGGTAAGCTTACGGTGGATGTGCTTTTGAAGCGCCAGTTTTCGATTAAAAAAGGGAAACTCCAATCTATGTTTGATACAAGTGCTGCGATTGGTGATGAAATGCTTCAGGAAGTTCTTGGTGCTGAATCCAATCTACAAATGAAAAATATTGTGGCGACCATTCAGCGCGAGCAAAATCGGATTATTCGGGATACGAAAAGTAATCTTTTATTTGTCCAAGGTGCAGCTGGAAGCGGTAAAACCTCAGCAGTCTTGCAGCGAATCGCTTATTTACTGTACCGCTTCCGTGAAGGTCTAGATGAAAAACAAATGATTATTTTTTCACCTAACCGTTTATTTAATCACTATATTGGCAATGTTCTCCCTGAACTTGGCGAAAAAAATATGCTGCAAACCACTTTTCAAGATTTTACGGCCGCTCGTCTCGGCAAACTTGAAATGGAAAGCTTATTTGAGCAGTTTGAGGATAAGGCGAATGAATTGCGCAAGAATATTCTCGGGCTGAAAGAAAGCACACAGCTTTTTGCTGCTATTTCTCGTTATCAAAAGCTTTTACAAAAAGATGGTTTGCGCTTCAAAGATATTCGCTTTCGCGGGAAAACCGTGATTTCGAAGAACAAAGTAAAGGAAATCTTTTATCAAACTCGTTCTGATTATTCCCTCCCGGCGCGACTTGAACTCACGCGAAAAGCCTTGCGAGAGGAACTATTTGTTTTTGCGAATGAAGAAGCCAAAAAAGACTGGGTAAAGGATGAAATTGAGCTTTTAAGTGAAGAAACGTATCAAAATTTGGTCCCGCTTGAACTGGAATTTGATAGCTTTGATGCTGAGCAAGATTATCTGGCGCGGAAAATTGTTCGCCTTAAAATGAAGAAAGTGCATCAAGCAATCAAAAAAAATCGGTTTTTCCATATTCGCCAGCAGTTTGTTCACTTTATGCAAGCTGTTCCTAAGCTCTTAAGCTTAGAGAAATTCGGCATCCAAGAAAGCGAGTGGCAAACTGAAATCAAACGACTTGTCGCAAGCTTAAATGATAACAAACTTGCACAAGAAGACGTGGTATTCTATCTTGACTTACGCGACCGAGTTGTTGGAAAAGAAGCCAATCGAGCGATGAAATTTTTGTTTATTGATGAAATCCAGGATTACTCACCAGCACAAATTTATTACCTCAAAACCTTGTTCCCAAGCAGTCGCTTTACACTGCTTGGTGATCTCAACCAAGCGATCTTTAAAACACAAGAAAAAGAACGAACGCTACTTGAAGAGATTAAAGACTTGTTTAATCCTGAAAAAACTGAAGTCATTCGACTAAATAAAAGCTACCGTTCAACTGAGCAAATCACGAATTTCACAAAAGGCATTATCCAAGCAAAGGAAGAAATCATTCCGTTTGCACGCGAAGGAGAACTGCCAGAACTCATTGAAACCGAAAACTTTGTAGAGATGATGGAGAATGTTTACGAGCAAGCAAACAAGTTAGCCAAAAAATCAAACATGGTGGCGATCATTGGGAAAAACCAGGAAATTTGCGAAGCTGCCTATCTGTCTCTTTACAAGAAAATGAAAGTTCGGCTCGTCCATTTTGAACACCAAAAATTGCAAGAAGGTGTGATGATTATCCCATCTTACTTAGCCAAGGGACTCGAATTTGATAGCGTTATTGTGCTAGATGCTTCAAAAGAGGCTTACGCGCTTGAAGAAGAGCGAACCCTGCTTTATACTATTTGTTCGCGTGCGATGCATGACTTAGTTGTCACTTCAAATGGAAGCAAATCGCCTTTGTTCTCTGAAATTCCAGAAGAGCTCTACCGGCTAGAAAATAAACGCCATTCTTCCAGGCTTCCTCGCTAAAAACATCCACCCAACTTGGTAAAAGAGAGTTGGGTGGATGTTTTAATATAATTTGTCACAATTTATACAAAAACGACCGCTGAATTTATCATGAGTAATAGAAGAGTAGCTTCCGTTTCGGTTATGATAAGTCTGTAGAGAAAAGGAAAGCGAGGTTAACAAGATGAGCGAACACAGTAGTTTTAGTTTGTTGAGAACAGAGCCAGGATATGAAACAGAGCTAAAAATGGGAGACAAAATATTGTTTGAACGGGAACATATTGAGTACGTTGGAAGAGTGATTGGTTTTTATACCAACTCCGTCTTGGTTGAAGTTGATGCGGAACCTATCAAATTTGGTGAAAGTCGAAGAACCGTCGTTAATCTTGCTAAACTGACTCTATTTAAAAAAGTGCAGACGGCATAAACAACTGGTGATATTTTGATACCCCAAATTCAAACTGTCGCCAAACCCTCCTAAGAAAGAAGACTCAGCACACACTGAGTCTTTTTTCGTTTGCCAAAAGCTTCCAAAAGGTTGCGTTTACAAAGGCCGATTGATATGATGAAAGAGAGAAGGGAGCGATTTTTTTGACCGGAAAACTTTATCTACATCTAACGCGGCATGGCGAAACCATGTTCAATAAAATGGAGCGAATTCAAGGCTGGTCTGATACGCCACTAACCGTTCCAGGAAAAGAAGTAGCCAAGAGCCTTGGGCGAGGACTCGATTTGAAATTTGATGCCGTCTATACAAGTGATTTAAGACGGACCGTTGAAACAGTGCGACTCGTTTTACAAGAAAGCAAACAAACGCATCTCAAAGAAACGATGTTAAAAGATTTGCGTGAATTGTGCTTTGGCGAATTTGAAGGTTTGCCGAGTGCGGATATGTTTGAAACTGTTTTAACACACTTAGGCTATGAATCAGGCGAAGCAGGCATGGCTCAAACAAGCTTTGCAGAAATCGTGTCGGGTGTTTGTGAGCTTGACACAACAAATACCGCAGAACCGTGGGAAGTGATGGAGACGCGTGTCAAAAGAGCGCTTGAGACAATTATCCAACGTGAAGCGAGCGAAGCGGAGAAGCATATCTTAGTCGTCGCACACGGACTTACAATCAATACCGCCATTTCGTTGATTGCTCCAGAAAAAGTAGATCCTTTACTGGAAAACGCAAGTATAACGACACTGCTTTATGAAGCTGACTCACTGACCGTTCAAACAGTCGGAGATACCAGTTACATATTAGCTGGACAAAAATAAAAAAACGCTCGGGTCACACGTGACCCGAGCGTTTTTTCTAATTCTTTATGGCGGCTAAGCCTGCATAAATTTGACGCAGACAGGCTCAGGAACATGGATATCTTTTTGAAGCAGAGTTAACCGTCCCGAAGTTTTATCCACTTTAAACACAGTAACATTTTGAGTGTTTTCATTGGCTGCAAGCAGGATTTCACCGCTTGGATCAAGGTCGAAATCACGAGGGCCAGCTCCTTCAACAGAAACTGTTTCAAGGAGTGTTAGCATACCGCTACTTGCATCAATTTCAAATGAAACAATTGCATCCTGACCACGGTTAGAAACATAAAGAAAACGACCATCATTCGAGATGTGAATTGCACTCCCTTTATTTTCAGCCGAAAAATCTGCCGGAAGTGACGGAATGGATTGAATAATTGAAAGTTCTCCTGTTTTTTCATCATAGTTAGCAACGAACACATCCGAAGTTAGCTCTGTCATAATATAAACCCACTTGGCATTAGGATGGAAAACCAGATTGCGAGGACCGCTTCCCGGTGTGACAACAAGATCCGCTACTTGTTCTAAACGACCATCTTTTGCGCTATACGTTGTCACATGATCTGTTCCTAGGTCACAAGTCACAACAAATTTTTGATCTGGAGTGAAACCAGCAAAGTGGGCATGTGGTTTTTCTTGGCGCTCATGTACACCCTTTCCAGTATGCTGAATTTCAGAAAGGGGACTAAGTAACTTCCCGTTTTCAGTTGGATAACTAAGTATCGTTCCGAGATGATAATTCGCAGAAACAACGACAGTATTATCATCTGATCCATCTACATAGCACGGAGGATTCCCCACTTTAACTTCTGTATTAAGCAAAGAAAGCGAACCATCTTGATTTATTGCGAAAGCCGCAAGCCCTCCTTTATCTCCATCTTTAGCAACGGAATAAAGATATTTTTCATCTCCCGAAATCTTCAAATAAGTCGGATTATCCATTTTTCCAGCCAACTTATTTTCCAGAATTTCTCCCGTTTTGGTGTCTACGACTAAACGGTAAATTCCTTCTGATTCTGCTTTGGTGTAAGTTCCAATGTAAGCAGTTGCAGTTTGATTTGTCATCGCTTTCATTCCTCCTAGTTTTTAAAAATTCTCGCTTATTTATTATAGCATAGTTAAGAAATAGGATAGACTAATTTGCTATATTTATCCGAAAAACAAGCGAGCAAGTTTGATGTAGTAGTGACTTGTTCACTAAAAACATAGAAAAAATCAACATCTAGTTAGCAGATGTTGATTTTTCGGTTAAATAAGACCCTGCGCAAGCATGGTATCCGCTACTTTAAGAAAACCAGCAATATTGGCTCCAACGACAAGGTTGCCTTCATGACCGTATTCTTTTGCAAGCAAGCTTGAGTTTTTATAAATATTTTTCATGATATCTTGCAAATGTTCATCCACTTCTGCGAAACTCCAATTCATTCGGCTGCTGTTTTGCGCCATTTCGAGTGCGGATACACCCACTCCGCCAGCATTCGCTGCTTTTGCCGGACCAAATAAAACCTTATTTTCTAAGAAAACATCAATTGCTGCAAGTTCAGAAGGCATGTTGGCACCTTCAGCAACTGCCATGACACCATTTGCGACTAGCTCTTTTGCTTGAGCTTCGCTAATTTCATTTTGAGTGGCACAAGGAAGCGCAATATCGCATGGTAAAGACCAGATATCGCCATCAGGGTGGAAATCAGCAGTTGGATGAACCGCTAAGTATTCATGAATTCGTTTACGTTCAACTTCTTTTATTTGTTTCACGGTCTGCAAATCAATTCCTTCTGAATCGTAAATGTAACCACTTGAATCACTACATGCGATAACTTTTGCGCCAAACTCCATTGCTTTTTCCATCGCATAGATAGCTACGTTTCCAGAACCAGAAATAACGACTCGCTTTCCTTTGAAACTTTCATTTTTAGCGGCGAGCATTTCCTGAGTGAAATAAACTACGCCATATCCAGTTGCTTCCGTACGAGCTAGGCTTCCGCCATAAGTAAGTCCCTTTCCTGTAAGCGTTCCTGCATCGAAAGCACCGCGCATTCGTTTATATTGTCCGAATAAAAAGCCAATTTCGCGAGCACCAACTCCGATATCTCCAGCAGGGACATCAGTATTCGGGCCGATATGCTTGGAAAGCTCAGTCATAAAGCTTTGACAAAAACGCATAATTTCACCATCAGACTTTTCTTTTGGATCAAAATCTGATCCACCTTTTCCGCCGCCGATGGGTAAACCCGTTAGTGAATTTTTAAAGATTTGTTCGAAACCGAGGAACTTAATAATACTACTGTTTACAGATGGATGGAATCTTAAACCACCCTTGTAAGGGCCAATTGCGCTATTAAACTGGACTCGGAAGCCACGGTTTACTTGAACATGCCCCAAGTCATCCATCCAAGGAACACGAAAAGTAATCAACCGTTCTGGCTCAACTAACCTTTCTAAGATCCCGTTTTCTTCATAAGCAGGTTCTTTTTGAAGCGCTGGAACGATTGAATCTAAAAATTCTTTTACAGCTTGATGAAATTCTGGCTCGCCTGAGTTACGCGCTTGAACTTTTTCGTAAATCCGAGCGACATAATCTTCTGCTGAGGTTGTTTTGACAGTTGAAGTAGAGAAACGAGGTTGATTCATAAATGATCGGCTCCTTTAAATTGAACTTCTTAAATAAGCTATAATCCAGCTTGTTTATGAAACTTTCTTATAAATCCAGTTTACCGTTTGAAAAAAAATCGTGCAAGTTTGACGGAGGAAGAAATAAGAAAAAATCCTACACGGGGGGACGTGTAGGATAAAGGGAGTTATTGGAGTTGTGTTTTTCGAAGACAAGATTAAGGGATAATTTGGGAAACTTAACGAGTTTAATGATTTACTTAAGAGTCATCTTGCCTAAGATAAACACAAAACAGTTCTTTTGGGTAAAGTAACTTTCTCCGATAAATTTAGTATAGCCCAGTTATATCAGATAATCCTGTTTCTTTTCTTACAATTTAAATAGCTAACATTACATTTTTGTCACCATTTCACAGAAAAGACACTTTTTCAAACAGAATAAACAATAAAAAAGCCAAAGCTGGTTTTCAGCTTTGGCTTTTTTCAGGTCTAAGCAGTATTCTTTCTGCTCATGGAAAATCGGGGTCTATATAGGTGCGGAAAGGCTAGTCATTGTTGAGGGATTGCAACACCTATATAGATTACTCTAATCATAACACTCGAGAGATAAAAAGAAATACTTTATCACGATTGTTCAAAAAGATGTAAGAAACACCTCGAAAAAAGGTACATTGTATCTAAGGTAAGTTTCACAAAATAAGTTTTTAAGAAACGTTTAAAAAAATAGGAAGCGGGAAGAAGACAGGTGTAAAAATATTAAAGGAGTGTTTGTTATGCGGAATCAAAGAGACTTGTACCCAGTGGATCGTGATTTTGACGGCTTTTTTGACGACTTCAGAAGAAATTTTTTCAAAGATTTCTACCCAAATCGCCGTGAAGCTAAGCAAATGTCTCGCATCATGGATACAGACATTCATTTAAATGATGATGGAAGCTACACAGTGTTTGTCGACATGCCAGGCTTTAAAAGGGAAGATATTAAGCTAAATTATGGCAATGGCTTACTTTCCATTTTTGCAGAACGGCACAAAGAATCGAAAAAGAAAAAAGATAACCAAGTTATTAGTGAAGAACGGACAAGTGGCGAGTTTCATCGTTCCTATCCAATTGGTAACATTGATCCGAAAAAGATTAAAGCGTCCCTTGAAGACGGGATTTTGCGGATTGACTTACCTATTATAAATGGTGAAAATAATGCGGATATCAAGATTAACTAGGACAGTTTAAAGCTCAAAAGACTTGCAGGAAAAATACTGCAAGTCTTTTTATATATTCTTTTTCATGAATTAGTTTATACTTTTATAAAAATAATGTATAATAAAATAAACGAAAAGAAAGATGGAGGGATTTATATGAAATATCAATTTCCGGAAAATTTTTGGTGGGGGAGCGCAGCATCTGGCCCACAAACTGAAGGTGCAGCAGATGTGGATGGCCGTAAACCAAGCATTTGGGATTACTGGTATGAGATTGAGCCAGGCAGATTCTTTAATGGCGTTGGCCCTAAAAACACATCTAATTTTTATTATCAATACAAAGAAGATATTGCACTAATGAAAGAAACAGGCCACAACTCTTTCCGGACTTCCATTCAGTGGTCACGACTTATTCCTGATGGCATTGGTGAAGTAAATCCTAAAGCTGTAGAATTTTACAATAATGTGATTGATGAAATGCTAAAGCAAGGCGTGGAGCCATTTATGAACCTCTATCACTTTGATATGCCACTTTCCATGCAAGAAAAAGGGGGATTTGAATCCCGCGAAGTGATTGAGGCTTACGTCACATTTGCCGAAACGTGTTTTAAATTGTTTGGCGACCGTGTTAAATACTGGTTTACATTTAACGAACCTATTGTCCCTGTTGAAGCAGGCTACTTATACGATATGCACTATCCAAATGTAGTGGACTTTAAACGGGCCGCGCAGGTGGCATTTGGCACAACGCTTGCGCATGCAAAAGCTGTGAAAGCCTATCATGCCTTAAACTTGGATGGAAAAATTGGCATTATTTTAAACTTAACGCCATCTTATCCAAGAAGCCAAAATCCTGCCGATTTGCGAGCTGCACATATCGCCGATTTGTTTTTCAACCGTAGCTTCCTTGATCCGGTAACTCGAGGCGAATTTCCAAGTGATTTGGTTGAGATTCTTCGCGAACGTGATTTCCTTCCAAATTATGAACCTGAAGATTTGGAAATCATCAAGGAAAACACGGTCGATATTCTTGGTGTGAATTACTATCAACCGCGTCGCGTGAAGGCGAAAGAAAATATGCCTCATCCAGACGCACCATTTATGCCGGAGCACTTGTTTGACAACTATGAAATGCCATTCCGCAAAATGAATCCGTATCGTGGTTGGGAAATCTATGAGCAAGCTATTTATGATATTGCGATCAATCTGCGTGATAACTATGGAAATATTCCATTCTTTATTTCTGAAAATGGAATGGGCGTGGAAGGTGAGGAGCGCTACCGCAATAGTGAAGGCTTCATTGAGGATACTTACCGAATTCAGTTTATTGAGTCTCATTTGAAATGGCTCCATAAAGCCATCGCTGAAGGGGCAAATTGCCATGGCTATCATCTCTGGACATTCATGGACTGCTGGAGCTGGGCGAATGCCTATAAGAATCGCTACGGCTTCGTTGAAGTGAATTTAGATGAAAACTATAAGCGAACGGTGAAAGCTTCCGGGAAATGGTTTAAGACGCTGACTTCACAAAATGGATTTTAAAGCAGTTTTTGCTAGAATATGATAAAATAAAGAGAGTATTTAAACGAATGAGGTGGCTGGCGTGGCGAGAAATCAAACCAAATATAGCTATATTGCCGATGAAGTGAGGAAGCGAGTCAAGGAACATATGTATCCGCTTGATCGACCTATTCCAGATGAAATGACGCTTTCAGAAGAATTTGGCTGTAGTCGAATGACGATGAAAAAAGCGCTTGAAGTTTTAGTCTTGGAAGGACTTCTTTACAGGAAACGGGGACATGGCACCTTCATCATCAAGTCCGCGCTGGATGCAGACGAACTTCAAATCCATAATCAAGAAGTGAATGGTTTTACGAAACTTTTAAAAGGACAAAAAGTTGAGACAAAAGTGATTCATTTTGAAGTTGTCTTTCCAGATGAAGTCGTGGCCGAGCGATTAAACATTGAAAAAGAAGCGCCGGTTTATGATATTTTACGAGTGCGAGGAATAGATGCTGAGCCTTATGTTCTTGAGCATACCTACATGCCTGTAAATGTTATTCCAGGCATTACAAAGCAAATACTTGAAGGTTCCATCTACACGTATATTGAAGAAGAACTGAACCAAAAAATTGCGAGCTCTTATAAACAAATTCGTGCAGATAAACCAGACGAACTTGATGAGCAGTACTTGAACTGTAAAAAAAATGAACCAGTAATGGAAGTGGAACAAACGGTTTATTTAAACAATGGTGTTGCTTTTGAATATTCAAGGTCGAGACATCGCTACGACAAATTTGTATTTACGACAGTAAACATCGCGAAACGATAAAAAAGAAGGGAATCCTCATTTTGGGGATTCCCTTCTTTTTTATGGCTATCATTAAAATTTAGCTTTATGTTCTCGGAAGCGGCGAATGCTGTGATTGAAGATTTCCGAAAGCATCAATCCAGCAGCAATGGCACCAGCAACGATCGTTACTTGGACAGAAAAACCAATCGCTTCAGTATAATCTCCGAGTACAAAATTACGAACCGCTTGATAAGCGAGGCCACCAGGGACAAGCGGAACAATCCCAGGAACATTAAAAATCGTGATCGGCATGCGTTTGTATTTAGCAAAGAAGTGACTAGAAACAGCCACGATAAAAGCCCCAGCAAGTGTTGCCATTGAAGTTCCACCACCGAGTTCCTTGATTGCCCAGAAAAAAATCCAGCCGAGGGTTCCCGTGAGCCCACATGCGTTTAAAGCTCGCTTTGGAACATTCGTAATGACCGCGAAGGTAACCGTTGCGATATAACTAAAAATGAGTTGAATGAAAATCGTCCAAATGAGTAACACAATAATCCCTCCTTATGCAAAAAAACGAAATACAACGGCAATTCCAATTCCGATCGCGCCTGCTGTCAGTAAAGCTTCCATCCCACGTGCCATTCCGCCGAGCAAGTGGCCGGCAAGCAAGTCGCGGACAGCATTAGTGATAGGGACTCCAGGCACAAGAGGCATAACGCTTCCGATGATAATCTTATCAAGATTAATGCCTAAATGACTGTCCACTGCAATTACTGCGAGTAATCCGATGACAAATGAAGATAAAAATTCAGCTAAAAATTTAATTTTAAGCCATTCGGCAGCATAGTAATAAATGATAAAGCCAATTGTTCCGATTAGACAAGTACTGATAAAATCGAACCAAGCCCCGCCAAAAATAATCATGAGCGCTCCGCTCACAAGGCCTGCTGCGATAACTTGCCACCAGACAGGGAAAAATCGCGTATCTTTCTCCAATTGGGAAAGGCTAGAATGCAGTTCTTCGAGTGTAATATTGCGTGAAGAAAATTCGCGAGACAGATCATTAACAAGAGAGACTTTTTCTAAATTAATGGTTCGTGTTGGAATTGTTTCTAACTGTAAATTGCGTTCGCCTTCAATCGACATGAAAATTCCCGTTGGCGTTGCAAAACTGATGCCTTTTTTATTTGTTGCGACATCAGCAATTCGGTTCATTGTATCTTCCACACGATAGATTTCAGCGCCGCTTTCCATCATGATTTTTCCGGCCATCAAACATGTTTCAAGTAAATAGTCTTTTTCTTTTTTCAAAAAAAGGGACCTCCTTTGCTAAAATAATGCTGTACTTAATCCTACCGCAGGATAGAAATAATTTCTAGTATCTAGAGAAGTTTGTTAAAATAAAGAGAATAACAAGGAAAGAGGGTTTTTGAATCATGGCCTCCATTGATTATGAAATTGTTGAAAAGCTCGGTGTGCTATCCACGAATGCGCGTGGTTGGAGTAAAGAACTCAATCGCATTAGCTGGAATGGAAGAGATCCAAAGCTTGATATTCGTGACTGGTCAGAAGATCATGAAAAAATGGGAAAAGGGATTACACTTACTGACGAAGAAGCTGAACAACTGAAAAAGCTACTCTAATTGAATAAGTCTTAAGTATAAATGACCGCCTGGGAGGCGGTCATTTTTATACGTCAAGTTCTAAAAAGAGGACTTTTAAATAATTCCCCTCTGGAAAGCTTTCAATCGTTGCAAAATCAACAGGTAATTGAAAAGTTTCGCGAATTTGATAACTGCGTTTCGTGCCACGAAACGCTTCTTCAACCTGCTCTTTAAATTTTTGAAAAGAGAAGCCTGCATAATTAGTAGAAGCAACAATCATGCCATTTGGCGCCGTAATCTCAATCAAATCACGCAACAACTCAGGATAATCCTTGGAGGCTCGAAATGTTATTTTTTTTGTGCGAGCAAAGCTAGGTGGATCAGCAATAACGAGATCAAATCGTAATCCTTTTCGCTTCGCATATTTAAAGTAATGGAAAACATCTTCGACAACAATTGCTTGCTTAGCTGGATCCATACCATTTACTTGTAGTTGTTCAGCCGTTTTTGCAAGACTCCGCTTAGCCACATCGACACTCGTTGTATGTGCCGCACCCCCATAAAGCGCGGCAATAGAAAAAGCTCCCGTATAAGAAAAAGTATTTAAGACACGCTTCGATAAGGCGTATTCATCCATGATTCGCTTTCGAACTTCTCGTTGATCGAGAAAAATGCCTGTCATCCAGCCATCGTTTAAATAAGTTGCATAAGTGATTCCGTTTTCTTTAACAAGAAGCGGGGCAGGAGCTTCTGTTCCCCCAACAAAATCGCTTGTCTCCTCAGAAGTCTCGAAACGTTTTTTTTCATAAATTCCTTTTACAAACGGAAAAGAGAACCAGGTTTTCAAAAAATCTTTTTTATAGCGATAAATCCCAAGACTATACCACTGAACGAGCAAGAAACCGTCATAATAATCCACGGTAACGCCACCCAGTCCATCTCCCTCTCCATTAAATAAACGAAAAGCCGTTGTTAATTCATCGCTAAACAGTGACTTTCGAAGTGTAAGAGCTTGGCTAATGATATGCTGGAAAAAGGAACCGTCAAGTTTTGCTTCACGCTTCGCGCTGAAAATCCAGCCCAACCCTTTATTTTGTTTCCCGTAATAGCCTTTTGCAATAAATTGACCACTAGGAGAGAGAATATCTATCAAATCACCTTCCCGAATTCCTCCAGGAAGAGATTGAATCCATTCGGATGAAAGGAGCGGATAACCATTTTGATATTTGGTGAGATATTGTTTTTTTACTTTAATCTTTAGCGCCATCAAAAAATCACTCCGTAAAAAAATAGCTTCCCACATAGCAGGAAGCTATTTTCAAGTTCAATTTCTATTAATTAAAAGTTTGCAACACGTCCGAAGCCAACTAAGAATTGACCCCAACCACTGCCGTGAATGTTATCGTATTTTACGCCGTTATCTTGAGCATTGATCATTTGACCGCCGCCAACGTAAATACCAACGTGTGCAATTCCGCTTCCGTAGTTAAAGAAGACAAGATCGCCTGGTTTAGCTTGAGCTTCTGTAATCTTAGTTGCAGCTGCATATTGTGATCCAGAAGTTCTTGGAAGACTGATTCCTACTTTACCAAAAACATATTTTGTGTAGCCAGAGCAGTCAAAAGAAGAAGGACCATTTGCACCCCAACCATAAGGTTTACCTAGGTGTTTTTGAGCTTCTGCAATCAGCGCGCTGTAGCTTGCAGATTGGCTGCTTCCACTGCTAATATTACTGCTTCCGCTACCTGTTGAAGGTTTAGAAGGTGTTGTTGAAACATTAGAGCTACTACTTGAACCAGAGTTGGCATTGCTAATATTTGTAGCCCCACTATTTGAAGTGTTATTTGTACTAGTTTGAGGAACAGTCCCTTTCACTTTCAGCACTTGTCCAACTTGCAAGCTATCGCTTGAAAGACTATTCAATGCTTTAAGTTTGCTAACTGAAACCCCAAAAATACCAGCGATTTTACTTAATGAATCCCCACTTCTAACTGTGTAGCTCGAAGCGTTTGTGTCAATTTGTGGAGCTTGAGGAGCTTCCACTTTTTGTTCCGTTTGGTTAGAAGCTTGGCTCTCAGTATTAGCTTGAGGAGCCGTTTCTTGCTTCACTTCTTCTTTTACTTCAGGTGCAGCTTGTTTCACTTCACCTTTTACTTTAAGTACATCTCCAGCTGTGATTGAGTCACTTGAGAGACCATTCAAAGCTTTAAGTTCGCTAACAGTTGTTTTGAATAGGCCAGCGATTTTACTTAGCGAATCGCCACTTTGTACTGTATAACTTGAAGCATTCACATCAACTTGAGGAGCTTCTTGTTTTGCTTCTTGAGTCGGAGCTTTGGCTTCTTCTTTTTGTACCGTTTGTGTTTCACTAGGAGCAGGCGCTTCGGCTTTTGGAGCTGTTTTCGCAGCTTCCGCTTTCACTGCAAGCGTTTGACCTACATAAATAGAAGAAGAAGACAAGTTATTCCAAGCTATTAAGTCTTGCACCGACGAACCAAATTTTACGGAAAGAGCCCAAAGTGTATCTCCACTTTTAACCGTATAATTAGAAAGATTAGCCGGTTTCGCTGGTGTAGTTTCTTCTTTTACAGTTTCTGTTTTTTCAGTTTGAGTAGAAGCTTTCACTTCTGTATTTTCAGTTTTTACTGGAGTAGCTGTTTTCGCTTCTCCCAAATATTTTCCGTTCACATAACCTGTTTTACCATCTGCATAAGAGATCTTATTCCAGCCGTTGTCTTCACTTGTTAGGACAGTTACTTTTGTTCCACCTTGAATGGAAGTGAGGATGCTTTTATCAACACTTGGACCTTGACGAACATTTAACCAAGTAGCAGAAACTTCTTTTTCAGCTTGCTCACTTTTCGCTTCGCTGATAACGAGTTTTTGACCAGGAAAAATTTTATCGCCATCAAGGTTGTTGAGTTTCTTTAAAGAATCAACCGTTGTATCGTTCGAATTTGCAATTCCCCATAACGTATCACCAGACTCTACGACTACCGAATTGGCAGAAGCCATCGTTGGCGCCGCAAATGCAGTGACCGCAATCCCCGCGGTAGCTGTTGCAATGGTCGCTTTTTTCATATTGCTAAAACTCCTCTCTTTTCTAACAATCAGTTCACATCAAAATTTAATACTGACTAGTTTTATTTTACCCAGTTTAATGCTAAAAAACAAACCAAACTCGGGACAGAGAAGTAGAAGGAAAGGACTATACCAGCTACTTGTAATATTGCTGTAACGAAAAAGAAGACGAACAAGCATTCTAAAACGCGTTAAAGTTGAATATCACCGCTTTTAAGAATGGTTTGTAGTTTGCATCTCTATCCACAAGTTGCGTATTTGGCAACCTGTTGTTTTTGTTAAATAGAAAAATTTAATCAAATTGTAATATCTCTTTTTAGGTTCAGAAAAGCCGCCCTTGTAAATTGACAAGAGAATAGAATAAAATTCAAGTGAGAAATAAGTTCAAATTCAGGGAGGAAGTGTTGTATAATGAAAAGCATGGAGGGGGAAGTATGAATCAAAATTTCGACGATCGAAAAATCGTAAAACAATACAGGGAAACAGCGCGTCAAATTGTCAAAAAAGAAGACCTCTATACCAATATGGATCAAAGTGAATTGATGAAACAAACGCAGATCTGGCGGGATAAATTTCAAACGCAAGAAATCACAATGCGTGATAAAATCAATATTTTTACACTGGTTCGTGAAGCTGCGAAGCGTGTTCTTGGGCTAGAAGCTGTCATTGTGCAGTTAATTGGCGCCCTTGTTCTTGGAGACGGGAAGATTGCGGAAATGAAGACGGGAGAAGGTAAAACGCTCGTTTCACTTTTCGTTATGTATATTGAAGTGATTCGTGGCAACAGAGTTCATCTTGTAACGGCCAATGAATATCTGGCGCACCGAGACCGGGAAGAAATCGGTCAAGTTCTTGAATATCTGGGAATTTCTGTAGCTCTTAATGCGGCAGGACTCGATAAAAGACAAAAAAAAGCTATTTATACGGCAGACGTCATTTATGGAACGACTTCTGAATTTGGCTTTGACTATTTGCGAGACAACATGGTGCGTTCTTTTGAAGATAAAGTACAAACAGGGCTTGACTTTGTTTTAATTGATGAAGCCGACTCTATTTTAATTGATGAAGCGCGAACACCACTACTCATTTCGGACCGCAAGGAAGAAGATTTAAGCCTTTATTTAAAAGCTAATGATCTTGTCAAAACCATGTTGCAAGATGACTATGAAATTGATGAACATAAACGATTGATTTGGTTAAATGATGCGGGAATTGAAAAGGCGGAACGATTTTGGCAAGTGCGCTCCCTATATACAGCAGATAACCAGCCGCTGCTCAGGATTACAATGCTACTCTTACGTGCTCACTTTTTGATGCATAAAGACAAAGACTATGTCGTTTTAGAAGAAGAAGTGCTCATCGTAGATCCTCATACTGGTCGAGCGCTTCCTGGCCGCCGTTTTAATGATGGCTTGCACCAAGCGATCGAAGCAAAAGAAGAAGTGGAAGTACATGAAGAATCTCGGACACTTGCGACAATTACAATTCAGAACTATTTCCGGATGTATCAAAAAATCGCGGGCATGACAGGAACAGCTAAGACGGAAGAAGAAGAATTTCGCCAAATTTATGGGCTTGATGTTGTTGTGATTCCAACGAATTTGCGAGTTAATCGGGAAGATATGCCGGATGATGTATTTTATACGGAAAAAGAAAAGGGACGTGCAATCGTCTATGAAGTTTCTTGGCGGCACGCAAAAGGTCAACCCACGTTAATCGGAACATCTTCAATTAAAAGTAATGAATGGATCAGTTCACTTTTGACAAAAGCAGGAATTCCTCATCAAATCTTAAACGCAAAAAACCATGCGCAAGAAGCGGAAATCATCGCCAAAGCAGGTCAACGAGGGATGGTTACACTTGCGACCAATATGGCTGGACGAGGAACGGATATTAAGCTAAGCGCGGAAGTTTATAAATTGGGCGGACTTGCTGTAATCGGAACAGAACGGCATGAAAGTAGACGAATTGATTTGCAGTTAATGGGGCGATCTGGAAGAAGGGGAGACCCAGGATTTAGTAAATTTATGGTCTCTATTGAAGATGACTTGCTGGAACAGTTTGATAATAAACGCTGGGAGAATTTCCGCACAAAATTAAAGCGGAAGCATCCGCATGACGGAAAACCGGTTAACTCCCCCAAAATTAGCCGTTTTATTGTAGATGCGCAAAAACGCATTGAAGGAGCTAACTATGACTTGCGGAAAGACTTGTTGTCTTACGATGAAGTGATTGATTTGCAGCGTAAAATCGTTTATAAAGAACGCGATGAAGTGCTTCGCCGCAATAAGCTCGGAGTTTCGTCTGAGAAAATTTTAAGGGAAGTAGCAAGCAAGGTGTTTCGTGAAGCGCAATCGGAAGAAGAACAAGAAGAGCTCTTTGAAAAACAAAAAGAATTGCTTGGCGGAACTAAATTTCCATATACATTTGACCAAGTGACTTTGATGGAGCCTCGGGAAGTAGGCGAAAAAATTGTAGCTTGGCACAATACAGTTAGACGTAAATTTCCTGCTGATACGATTGCAATGATTGAAAAAGAAGTCTATTTAAATTTAATGGACCAAATGTGGGTTATTCATCTTGATGAGATGGTTCAACTTCGCGAAGGGATTCATTTGCGTGCTTATGGTCAGCAAGATCCGCTCGTGATGTATCAAAAAGAAGGCGCCGCTTTGTTTGAAAAATTCCAAGCGGATTATCATTTCTATTTTGCACATGCCTTGCTTGAATTAGACCCAGATGGACTTGTGGTTGGATAAAGTCCATCTTGAGACTGATTTTTTCAGTAATCTGATTTTTAACAAGTATTTTTTAAAAGAGCACGCTATAATAGAAAGACAGGTAGGTGATTGTACTTGAAAGAAAAACTTTCAAAGTTTAAACAGTTTTTTATTGAAAACAAATTCGTGTTGGGATTACTGATTTTCTTGCTCGTGGCACTTGATATTTATGTGCTTACCAAAATTTCGTTTGTTTTCCATCCACTTTTGGTTATTGTGGAAACGATCGCCGCTCCGATTATTTTAGCGGGCATTCTTTACTATTTGTTTAACCCAATCATTGATTTTCTTGAACGCCATGGCTGGCACCGTGGTTGGTCGATTGGGCTGCTTTTCCTTGTGATTCTTGGTATCATTGTGTTAGTTTTCAGCTTTGTGATCCCAGCAGTTCGAGATCAGATCATGAGTTTAATTAAGACATTTCCAACTTATTGGAATCAAGTGACAGATAAATTTAATGAACTCAGCCAGTCTCCACTTTTTGATCAAATTAAAGACAAAGTGTCAACGAATATGAATGACATCATGAAAACCGTTTCTGACAAAGGAACAGACGTTTTAAACAGCGCTATTTCAAGCATCGGAAATGTTGTTGGAACAGTAACAGAAGTGGTGCTTGCAATTGTTACGACACCACTTGTTCTATTTTATTTACTAAAAGACGGAAAGAAACTTCCTGAGTTTGTTTTAAAATTTTTACCAGTAAACAGCCGTGCACATACGCGCCAAGTGCTGAAAGAGTCGAATCATCAAATTAGTTCTTACATTCGCGGACAAATTATTGTCAGCTTTTGCATAGGAATATTGCTTTTTATTGGTTATTTGATCATTGGCTTACCTTATGCGCTCACACTTGCAATTATTGCAGCATTTACAAGTATTGTACCTTACCTAGGGCCTGCTATAGCGATTACACCCGCCATCATCATTGCGATTGTAACCTCACCTTGGCTACTCATTAAACTCATCGTCGTGTGGGTTGTTGTTCAGCTCCTAGAAGGGAAATTTATATCCCCGCAAGTCATGGGGAAATCGCTCAAGGTGCATCCGATTACCATTTTGTTTGTAATCCTTGTTGCGGGTAAACTATTTGGCGTTTTGGGCGTTATCTTTGCCGTTCCTGGCTACGCTGTTTTAAAAGTAGTTTGGACACACGTGTTCATTTGGTTTAAACGAATTTCTGGATTGTACGGTGAACAACCAGAAAGCATCTATGTACAGCCTAAAGAAGAAAAACAAACAGACACAACAGACACAACAGACACAACAGATTCTAACTAAACAAGAACCTATGTTTACTTACGTTCGAGACAAAATCGAACAATCCAATAAAGACGGTGATTTTATTTGCGAATTTTTGCTGGGGTTTTCTCCATTCAAGCTTCTATCCTAGGTTTTTTTTCTTGGCTCAAACTAAGTAATACAACACCCATCAATTTATTTGGCTTACCAGAAGGACTCTCCGCAAATGCTGGACTTATACTAAGCATTCTCATGTTTTTAGCCGGCATATTGATTATTCTTGCAAAAACCAATGATTTTTTGCTATTCTTAGCGCTAGTGCTCTGGGTGTTTGGTTTAATTTTAGGCTTGCTTTTTTCCCCAAGCTTTTCAGGGTTGTATTTCCGCCCGATCACTTGCACCCTTTGCTTAATTATTGGTCTGTACATTTTCACAGATTATAATAGAAAGAAGTGATTTTTTGCTAGAAAAAATGAAGGACGGAATCGTTGTATCTTGTCAGGCGCTAGCGGATGAACCGCTCTATAGTTCATTTGTTATGTCAAAAATGGCACTTGCAGCCCAAATGGGTGGCGCAGTTGGCATCCGTTCAAATTCAGCAGAAGACATTGAGGCCATTAAAGCCGTAGTTGACTTGCCACTTATTGGCCTCATCAAACGTGACTATCCCGATTCAGAGGTCTACATTACGCCGACCGAACAAGAAGTTCTGGAACTGCTTGAAACAAAAGCAGAAATCATCGCGCTTGATGGTACAGAAAGAACCAGACCGGGCGATGCGGATTTAAAACAGTTAGTGGAAAAAATCCATCAAGCAGGTAAACTCGCAATGGCCGATATTGCTACTTTCCAAGAAGGCGTCCGCGCGGAAGAAATTGGTTTTGATTTAGTGGGAACAACACTTGCTGGCTATACGGAGGAATCAAAAGAACAAACAGGCCCTGCTTTTCAACTAGTAGAAAGTCTCAGCCAGACTCTCAAAATACCAGTGATTTGCGAAGGACACATTGAAACTCCAGAAGAAGTTCAAAAGGCCTATCAAAGCGGGGCTTACACTGTTGTTGTCGGCAGTGCGATCACGCGTCCACAACTTCTGACTAAAAAATTCGTGCAAGCTGCATCAAAAAACCAGTGAACGAATTCGTTCACTGGTTTTTCTTTTGGACGTCATGCAAAAAGCGAATGGCGGCATCATAAGCCATCCGACCTTCAGCTCCAGCCGTATGCGTATCAAAGTCGTGCGGTAAGTCACGCACTGTAAAGAACTCACTTGTAAGTGTCCCATTTTTGATTTTTTCCGATTCTTCAATTGGAACATCTTCATCTGCAAAACTATGTGCGAGAAAAACTGGTGGCAGAAAGTGAAAATCACGTTCTGGATCGAGTTCAAATGGTTCGAGATCTTGTTTAGAATAGTTCTCCCCAAAAACGAGATCTAACCATTTTCCACTTTGACGAGAATACACGTAAAGAGGGTAGCGAGTATCAACTGATCCCGCCGTTAAAGGAGTTTGCCGAATCATCGCATTTTTTAGCGACTCACTAATAAGCGGAAACGTATTAAAATATTTGTTTCGTTCTTTTAGCCAAGGGGCAGAAACGGAAGAATAGCCGTAAAAAGATAAAACTGCACATGGCCTTGGAAGCATGGGGTCTGAAGCAAGCATCAAGGCAAGAAAAGCGCCAGAAGATTGACCAAATAAAATAAATTCTTTGTCTGGTAACCCTAAACTTTCTGCGTGGTGCCGGAAAAATAAAATTAAATCGCTAGCATCTTCATAAATGTCTGGGAGTTTGACTTCAGGAGCAAGCCTGTAATCTGCTAAAAGGACATTGAAACCATTTTCTAAAAATTGACCGATGTAAGCATCATTTAAGTCATGACGAGAGCCATAAAGTAAGCCGCCACCATGAAAATAAATAATCGTTTGACTGGTTTTTTCTTTTCCAGTAATCAAATCTGCTGAAAGTATAATCCCGTTTTTTTCAGCAAAGGTGAATGTTTTCTGTTCCAAGCTCTAAACCTCCTCTTGTTTAAGCTATGTTTAGTGTAAGCTTTGAGAGTGAAAAATACCAGTTTTTTTGCTAATTGAAAAAATTTTTGACAAAGTGGTTGACAAATTCCGTCTACAATTGTAAACTTTAAATATCGAACGACAAGTTATTTTTTTTAACCATGCAGTTTACAAATGTAGACAAGGAGGAGAAAAGCGATGGATGCTTCTGTCATTGAAAAAATTACGGATGCCGAATGGGAGATCATGCGAATCGTCTGGACAAAACGAAAGACAACGAGCAGTGAAATCATTGATGTGTTAGATCATAAAACCGAATGGAAACCTTCCACTGTAAAAACTCTTTTAGCAAGACTTGTTGAAAAGGGCTTGCTAAAAACCAGTAAAGAAGGAAACAAATATATTTATACGCCGCTTGTTGAAGAAAACATTAGCATTAAACAAGCAGCTGAACATTTGCTAACTAAGGTTTGTAATAAAAAAACAGGAAATTTGCTAGAACTAATTATTGCAGAACGTGAATTAAGCTTTGATGATATTGATGCAATTGAAGCTTTGCTTGAAGAAAAGCGAAAAACGGCAGTTGAAAGTGTGCCTTGCAATTGTGTTCCCGGACAGTGCAAATGCCACGAGAAATGACAAGGGAGATGGGGAAAATGGCAAGTAAAACATTTGATATCGAAGGAATGACTTGTGCTTCTTGCGCGCAAACGGTCGAAAAAGCGACAGGAAAATTGAGTGGCGTAAGTGAGGCATCTGTTAATTTGGCGACTGAGAAGTTGAACATTCAATATGATGACGCTGTTTTAAGCGTTTCGGATATTGAAAGGGCCGTTCAAGATGCTGGCTATAAAGCAGTTTCTAAGTCGCAAAAACGTATTTTTGATATTGAAGGAATGACTTGTGCTTCTTGTGCACAAACGGTTGAAAAAGCAGTGAATAAACTGGAAGGCGTTAACGAAGCTACGGTCAACTTGGCTAGCGAAAAAATGACCGTTGATTTTAATCCAGAAGTTTTATCTGTTCCGGCGATTCAAAAGGCTGTCCAAGATGCTGGATACGGAGCTAAAGAAGAGCAAGGGCAGGCACTTGATGTGGATCATGACCGCGATAAGAAACAAAAACGCATCCAAGAAATGTGGCGTAGATTCTGGATCTCTGGTGTGTTTACTGTTCCACTTTTGTATATTGCAATGGGGCACATGCTCGGACTTCCGCTTCCTCGCTTTTTAAATCCAGAGGAACATGCTTCTGTTTTTGCAGCAACACAACTCATTTTGACGCTTCCAGTGATGTATTTAGGCCAAAAATTCTTTACAGTTGGCTACAGAGCTTTATTTAAGGGGCATCCGAATATGGATTCGCTCGTTGCGCTTGGGACAAGTGCAGCTTTCCTTTATAGTTTATATGGAACCATCCGAGTTTGGACAGGTGATGCAAGTTTTGCGATGGGGCTTTATTATGAATCGGCAGCGGTTATTTTAACGTTGATTACGCTTGGGAAGTATTTTGAAGCTGTATCGAAAGGGAAAACTTCGGAAGCAATTAAAACGTTGATGGGACTTGCACCAAAAACCGCACGTGTGATGCGTGATGGAAAAGAGATGGAAATTGCCATCGATGAAGTGTTAGAAGGGGATTTAATCCAAGTTCGCCCAGGTGAAAAAATTCCTGTGGATGGCGTTGTGCTTGCAGGGAAAACTTCAATTGATGAATCCATGCTAACAGGTGAAAGTATGCCTGTCGATAAGAAACCTGGCGATGAAGTGGTCGGGGCAAGTATGAACAAAAATGGGAACATTACGTTTGAAGCAACCAAGGTTGGAAAAGAAACGGCACTTGCGCAAATTATCCAACTCGTGGAAGAAGCCCAAGGTAGCAAGGCACCTATAGCAAAATTAGCTGATAAAGTTTCTGGGGTGTTCGTGCCAATTGTCATTGGGCTAGCTGTTCTAGCAGGTATTCTTTGGTTCTTCTTGGGGCAAGAATCTTGGGTGTTTGCTTTAACGATTACGATTTCTGTGCTCGTCATCGCGTGTCCTTGTGCGCTCGGTCTTGCGACACCTACTGCAATCATGGTAGGAACTGGAAAAGGGGCCGAAAATGGGGTGCTCATCAAGAGTGGCGATGCGCTTGAAACGACGAAAAAACTGCAAACGATTGTATTTGATAAAACAGGTACAATTACAGAAGGAAAACCAGCCGTGACCGATGTGGTTGTAAGCGGAAGGGGCATCAGCGAACAGGAACTTCTTCGGTTGGCAGCTTCTGCGGAAAAAGGTTCGGAACACCCACTTGGGGAAGCGATTTTGCTTCGCTCTGAAGAGTTGAGCTTAGATCTTGAACCGATTTCAGATTTTAAAGCGATTCCTGGTCACGGAATTGAGGTTGTTGTTGAAGCAGGAGCACTTTTATTAGGAAACCAAAAACTAATGGCAGATCGTGGTATTCTGCTAGGCGAATTTGCAACTACTTCTGAAAAGTTGGCCGAACAAGGGAAGACGCCTATGTATGTGGCGCTTAACAATCAATTTGTTGGAATTATCGTGGTTGCGGATACCATCAAACCTAGCAGCAAGAAAGCCATTCAAATTTTGCAACAAATGGGCATTGAAGTGGCTATGATTACCGGGGATAATCGTAAAACAGCTGAAGCCATTGCGAAACAAGTGGGGATTACTCGCGTGTTAAGTGAGGTTTTGCCTGAAGACAAGGCGAGTGAAGTAGCGAAACTTCAACAAGATGGTAAAAAAGTAGCGATGGTTGGAGACGGCATTAATGATGCGCCAGCTCTTGTACAAGCTGATGTTGGGATTGCGATTGGCTCGGGAACGGATGTTGCGATGGAATCAGCGGATATTGTTTTGATGCATAGTGATTTGCTTGATGTGGCGACAGCTGTCGAACTTAGCAAGGCAACAATTAAAAATATTCGTGAAAACCTGTTCTGGGCATTCGCTTACAATGTACTGGGGATTCCAGTTGCAATGGGAATTTTGTATTTGTTCGGCGGACCACTACTCAACCCAATGATTGCTGGGGCAGCTATGAGTTTTAGTTCGGTATCAGTTTTAATGAATGCACTGCGTTTAAAACGGTTTAAACCAGCTAAATAATGAGTTTGAAGGAGGTGAAGATGGGAAATGGAAAAAACGGTCAGTATTAGTGGGATGAAATGTGATGGTTGCAAAAATATCGTCAAATCTTCATTTGAAGAGATTCCAGGTGTTGCATCTGTTGATGTGGATCTAGAAAAGAAACAAGCTAAAGTGACAGGAGAAGAGGTTTCAGTGGAACGCTTGAATCAAGCGCTTGATGGAACTAAGTTTACAGTCGTTGCTGAAATTTAAAAGAAAAAGTGTCCGATTTGCCTAAAAGGTAAGTAGGGCACCTTTTTTTATTTTTTTAAAAGAGGAATTCTGGGTTTCAAAAACTTAAAAATGAGGTAATATTCAAGAGTAATAAGAAGAGAGGGGAAAATGTATGAAGACTTTTACAAAAATTTTAATCGTTCTAGCGGGAATAGCGATGATCATCATGGGATTCTGGGTGATGTTCAATCCAGTAGCGTCCTTGTTGACACTAAACGTTGTGATTGGTTTACTACTCTTGATATCGGGGATTTTCCACATCATTTCATACTTTACTGAAAGTGAACGTCACTTGTCCGGTTGGGTATTAGCAGACGGGATCTTATCAACGTTACTTGGGATTTTGATGTTGGCCAATCAATTTGCTGGAGCCGCATCGCTCATTCTTGTGTTTGCAATGTGGGTTCTTTTCGCTGGAATCGTTCGGACGATCGGCGCATTTACGCTCAAACAAGCTGGAGGTTCAAGTTGGGGCTTTGTACTCTTTATCGGGATTGTTGGAATCATACTTGGTTTTATCGCCCTATTCAATCCAGTTGTGAGCGCACTTGGTATCGTCTTGTTGATGGGATTTTTCTTCATTCTCGAAGGAATCGGTGCTATCGCTACAGCATTTGTAACTGGTAGATCGAAATAAGTTCCAAAAAAGGATTAGCTGAAAACAGCTAATCCTTTTTTGTGCTTTTATTTCGGTATTGCAGTTCTTGCGCAATCAAGCTTCTCGCCAAAATTTTGTATAATCTTGTTTATCAGTCACATTAAATTCGATAATTTCTTTCAATAAATCGAAATTGGTCGGTTGTTTCCAAGTGATTCGAAACAAGTTAGAAGTGGCTCCGTAATGAGCATCTGCTATTTTTTCTTCAAATTTCTTCATGGTCTTCACCTCAGGCGCTACCGAGATATGTTTTTTGGAAGTGCTGAAGCCAATGATAAAAGTGCCGTGGTCAGTAAACATTGGTTGATTCCATTTGATGACTGGAACGAGATCCGGGAAACTTTCTTTTATCCAATCAAAAATCTCCACCATGCGTGCACGCTGCTCTGGTATTTCAAGCGTGTCTAAGTATTCCGTTAATGTTTCCATTTTTATCCCCCTAATTCGAAAAGGTTTGCTTATTAGTAGTCTACCAAGCGCTTTTATAAAACACCAGAAAAAACACAATTTTCAGGGTAAAAAAGCACATTTCAACGAATTGCGCTTAAAGAAGAACAAGCTAGCTCTTTATTTTATGGTAAAATGAAGATAGAAAATGAATAAAAAAGAATGAAAATGAAATAAAATGATTGTTTTTGAATGAATATGATGGTAAACTACAAATGGATGGAGGCAAAGGAAATGCTAAATGCAGAACGGAAGGAACGAATTCTTAGCACTTTAGAGCACTTTGGCGTTGTGAAGTTAATGGATCTGGTAGAAAAACTCAATTGTTCTGAGTCGACGATTCGCCGAGATTTGATTGAACTTGAAGAAGATGGATTACTTGAACGTGTTCATGGCGGGGCTAAACTTGTGAAGCAACACAATTTGGAACCAAGCATGAATGAAAAATCTTTCAAAAACATTCAAAGTAAACGTGAAATTGCTGCATATGCGGCGGAACAAGTTGAAACGAATGACTTTATTTACTTGGATGCTGGCTCTACAACAATTGAGATGATTCCTTTTTTGAAGGACAAGAAAGTAACCGTTGTCACAAATGGTTTGATGCATATTGAAAAGCTCGTTCAGCTTCAAATTGATAGCTACTTGTTAGGCGGAAAAATGAAAGCTCATACAAAAGCAGTGATTGGTGCTGTGGCTCTTGATAATATCCAAAATTATCACTTTGATAAAGTTTTTATGGGGACAAATGCCATTCATGAACGAAGTGGGTTTATGACGCCTGACCCTGAAGAAGCTTTTTTAAAGCGGGCAGCAGTTCATTTGTCAGAACAATCTTTTGTGCTAGCGGATCATTCGAAGTTTAGCGAAGCAAATTTTGCGAAAATGTTTGAACTGGAACAAGCTGTGATTATCACAGACTTTTTACCGGAAGAACAAAACCGAGAAACCTTTATCCAAAAAACCAAGATAATCGAGGTAGAAAAATGATTTATACAGTGACACTTAACCCTTCGATTGATTACATTGTCGAAGTAGAAAATTTTTCAATTGGTGCATTAAATCGAATGAAGGAAGACCATAAGCTTCCTGGTGGAAAAGGCATTAATGTTTCACGTGTACTTGGTCAACTTCAAATTGAGTCAAAAGCGAGTGGCTTTCTCGGAGGCTTCACAGGCGGTTTCATTGCGGACTGGTTGAAAAAAGAAGGGGTAAAAACCAACTTTGCGCCAGTTCTTGATGATACGCGCATTAATATCAAGCTGAAATCTGGGGAAGAAACCGAAATTAACGGGCTTGGTCCAGTTGTGACAGAAAGCGAACAAAAGCATTTTTTTGAAACCCTTGCTGGAATTGGTGCTGGCGATATCGTGATTTTGTCGGGAAGTGTCCCGCCTTCGCTTGGGAAAAACTTTTATGATAAAATTATTGAATTTACTCAGGCGAAAAATGCTGATTTCATGATTGATACGACTGGGGAAGAGCTTCTTGCTGCACTTCCTAAAAAACCAATTTTGATTAAACCAAATCATCATGAGCTCGCTGATTTGTTTCATGTGAATTTTGAGACAAAAGAAGATTTGATTCCATATGGTAAAAAGTGTCTAGAAATGGGAGCGAAACACGTGATTGTTTCGATGGCAGGAGACGGCGCCTTACTTTTTTCAGGAGACGAAGTTTATTTTGCGAAACCCATTAAAGGCAAAGTGAAAAATTCTGTAGGTGCTGGAGATTCGATGATTGCTGGTTTTGTTGGGAAGTTTCATCAGTCTGGTGATGCTGTAGAAGCGTTCCGTCTTGGTGTTGCAACAGGAACTGCGACAGCTTTTTCAACTGATCTTGCAGAAGCGAAGCGGATTGAAGAAATCTTACCGCAAGTGGAAATCGTAAAAATGGAGGATTCGAAATGAAAATTACGGACTTACTCAGTAAAGATGTTATGATCATGTCTTTAAAAGCGACAACAAAAGAAGGTGCGATTGATGAAATGATTGCCTCGCTTGAAGAGCATGGAAAGATAAATGATCCCGTTTTGTTTAAAGAACAAATTATGAAGCGTGAAGCGCAGAGCTCAACGGGAATTGGCGATGGGATTGCGATGCCACATGCGAAAACAAAAGCGGTGAATACGCCGACTGTTGTTTTCGCAAAGAGCGAAGCAGGGCTTGACTATGAATCACTTGACGGGGCACCTGCACACTTGTTTTTCATGATTGCAGCAACGGACGGGGCAAATGAAACCCATCTTGAAACTCTCGCTGCTTTATCTCGTCTCCTTGTGCATCCAGATTTTGTAAACAGCCTAAAAAATGCGCAAACACCGGATGAAGTCGTTCAACTTTTTGATGCTGAACAAGCGAAATCAGAAGAAGCGGAAGCTGAGCCTGAAAAGCCAGCAGAAGCAAAAGCAACAGATGAGCCTCTTGTTATTGCAGTTACAGCTTGTCCAACTGGGATTGCTCACACGTACATGGCAGAGGATGCTTTGAAAGCAAAAGCCAAGGAAATGGGCGTGCAAATTAAAGTTGAGACAAACGGTTCGGAAGGTATTAAACACCGGTTGACAAGTGAAGACATTGAACGGGCTTCTGGTGTCATTGTTGCGGCAGATAAAAAAGTGGAGATGGCTCGCTTTGATGGGAAACATGTTTTGGAAACGCCGGTTAGTGATGGGATTCGTAAGCCGGAAGAATTGATTAATCGAGCACTAAAACAAGAAGCACCAGTTTACCACGCAGATCCAAATGGAGATCAAACTGAAGCGGAGGGCGAAAAAGTTTCAGTTGGAAGCAAAATTTATAAAGATTTGATGAATGGGATTTCGCATATGTTGCCATTTGTTGTTGGCGGCGGGATTCTTATGGCGATTTCCTTCTTAATCGAGCAATTTTATCCAAAAAGTCCTATTTTCAATATGCTTTCGACGATTTCTGGGGGAGAAACTGGGGCGTTTCTATTCCTGATTCCGATTCTCGCTGGTTTTATTGCAAGCAGTATTGCGGACCGTCCGGGACTTATGCCTGGTATGGTAGGCGGTTTGATGGCTCTTAATTCTGGTGCAGGTTTCCTCGGCGGTCTTGCCGCCGGTTTTCTAGCTGGTTATGTAGTGGTTGGTTTGAAACGCTTGTTCCGTGGCTTACCGCGCTCGCTTGATGGACTGAAACCGATTCTGCTTTATCCTGTTTTTGGGCTCTTAATTTCTGGGGCTTTGATGTACTTTATTGTCAATCCGATTTTCAAGGTAATCAACTCGTTCTTAACAACGCAACTAGAAGGATTAGGAACAGCAAATGCTGCTATTCTCGGACTTGTGCTTGGTGGAATGATGGCGATCGACATGGGTGGTCCATTTAATAAAGCAGCCTATACATTTGCGATCGGTGTATTTACGTCGACAGGCGATGGCGCATTTATGGCGGCTGTTATGGCCGGTGGGATGGTTCCACCGCTTGCGATTGCACTTGCGACAACGTTCTTTAAAAATAAATTTACTGAACAAGAAAGGCAATCAGGGATTACAAACTATGTTCTTGGACTCGCGTTTATTACAGAAGGTGCCATTCCGTTCGCAGCATCTGATCCGCTTCGTGTAATCACATCTTCTGTTATTGGTTCAGCGGTAGCTGGTGCACTTACACAAATTTGGGCTGTCAATGTACCAGCACCTCACGGCGGTATTTTTGTTTCTTTCCTTGCGAATAAACCGCTGATGTTTTTAGCCGCAATTTTAATCGGGATGGTCATCTCAGGCTTGATTTACGGGCTTTGGAAGAAACCACGTGAAAATGCATAAAATCTATCCGTCTGACGTAGGTGATTGTTCACCTACGTCTTTTTAGCAAGTCATCAATATTCCTGTTTTGAAAAACTATTTTTTGAGTACCCATCTACCCAATTTCAAGGTATCTTTAAATTTGGTTCGCTTTATTAGATGGAGAATTTTGAAAGATGGGGTTTTAGATTGAATCTTAAACGAAATTTACATACAATAGAAAGCGAAACTTGGGAAAAGGGGAAAAAAAATGAAAAAAAGATTTCAGTTAGTCATACTGATTGGACTTATCCTGATTATTGGATTTGTCTTAAAACAATGGTCATCCATTATTTTATACAGTGCCGGTATTTTTGTTGAGCTTTGTGGGATGATTATTGCAATTCGGTTGCTTTTCTTTGACCGTCGCGTAACTTCATCAAAAATTGCTTGGATTGCAGCAATCTTCATTTTACCTATATTTGGTGTCATTATTTATTGGTTCTTTGGTAGAAATCCACAAAATCGCATTTTTCAACACAACCAGATTGAAGAAATGGATCGCATTACAGATACAATCCATGAGTTAGCACCCTATACAAAGGGTCAGAAACCACCACATTTATCAAAACGAATTGAGCACCTTACGCAGATTCAACCTGTTAACGGAAATCGGTTGACCTTGCTTACAAATGGAGAAGAAACATTCCCTGCTTTACTTGAATCAATGCGACAAGCGCAAGATCATATCCATATTCAATATTATATTTACCGGTCAGATGCAATCGGACAGGAAATCCGAGATCTTTTAATCGAACGTGCAGAAGCTGGTGTAGAAGTGAAATTTATGTATGATGCATGGGGATCCTCAAAATTATCGGAACATTTTTTAGCGCCGATGCGAAAAGTTGGGATTAAGATTCATGCTTTTGATCCGCTTGGTTCTATCTGGATTGCGCGGACAGCTAATTTGAGAAATCACCGAAAAATGGTGGTCATAGATGGTCAAATTGGCTTTACAGGGGGCTTGAATGTCGGAGAAGAATATCGAAGTAATTCGAAAGAGTTCGTTATTTGGCGTGATACCCATATTAAAATTGAAGGTCCAGCTGTTATGGAGCTTCAAGAATCATTTCTGGTTGACTGGGTGTATATGGAAAACAAGGCCGATTCTGCAAAGCCGTTTGTTGATTCTGCAGGATTAGCAAGATACTTTTCACCAGAACCAGTAGGTGATAACTGGGCGCAAGTTATTTACGGAGGACCGTATGATAAAGAAAAATGGGTTCGAGATGCATTGCTTGATTTAATGGATTCGGCTAAAGAATCTGTTTGGATAACCTCTCCTTACTTTGTGCCAGATGAGGAAGCTCTTGCCGTGATCAGGCGTGTAGCCATGAGTGGGATTGATGTGAGAATCATTTTGCCAGGAAAAGGTGACCGAGGCATTTCTTTTTATGGTAGCAATGGAAATATTGAAACAATGATTGAAGCGGGAGCCAAAGTCTATGCTTATCGTGATGATTCCTTCATCCATGCGAAGCAAGTGCTTGTCGACGGCGAATGTGGTGCAGTCGGAACGGCAAACTTTGATGTAAGAAGTTTCCGTTTAAATCATGAACTGATGGTCTTTTTATACGATCGTGATGATGCCATTCTTAAAATGCAACAAGACTTTGAACGAGATTTTGCAGAAAGCCATTTGTATACGATGGCTGATATGGATAAGAAATCTACGTTTACGAAAATGAAAGAAAACTTATCAAGTTTGCTTTCACCAATTTTATGAGTCATAGACGGATTTTTGGAAGCATGTTATAATTAACCTAACGTTAATTAGTTTTGGGGGATTGTATAAAATGATTCGAAAAGCGACACCAGCAGATGCTGAACAAATCGCACCACTTTTACTCACTATTTGGAAGGATATGGAACTTCCTATTTTTGAGGCAGACTCTGAAGAGGCGATTTTAGCTACTCTTCAAGAGGGAATTGCTGTACCTGATTACCGCTACGGATATAACCGAATGCATGTCTTTGAAGAAAAGGGCGAAATTGCAGGCGTTGTGGCGGGGTATCCTGGTGAAGATGAACCAATTATTGATGAGCCTTGGCAAGCCCTCGCAAAACGAAATAAGTTGAACTATACGTTTCCTGTATTTACTGAAAAAGAAACATTTCCAGGTGAATGGTATTTAGACTCGATTGTGACAGATTCTCGGTTTCGCGGTAAAGGGATCGGGACGCAACTGCTTGAAGCATTGCCGGAAATCGCTCGATCTGAAGGTGAAAAATTAATCGGTCTTAGTTGCGATAAAGCCAACCCGAAAGCCAAAAAGCTTTATCAACGGCAAGGGTTCATTGCCACTTCAGAAATCGTTTTGAGTGGACACTTATACGACCATATGCAAAAAAGAATTTAAGAAAAGAAATCGCAGTTTAATCGCTGTGATTTCTTTTTTTTTGCATCTTTTTTAAAAACACTGAAAATTCCCCTTTTTTATTTATCATAAATATGCTAATATATAAAAACACTGAAAATTTGATGTATAAAATCTATTATGATTTTTGAAAACAACTATTTCGCGTGTGACTAACAAAAAAGAAAGGGAGTTTTGTATGAGAAAGAAGGGTATTTGGCTTATTTCGAGCATCATGATTATCAGCTTTGTTTTGTCTGCATGCGGAGGAAACAGTGATTCTAGTTCGAAAAGTGGCTCAAGTGAAAATGGAAAGAAAGTTGTAAATCTGATGGAATTAGCTGAGATTCCTTCAATGGACTCGAAGAAAGGCACAGATGGCGTGAGTTTTACAGCTATCAATCAAGCTTTTGAAGGACTTTATTACTTGAATCAAAAAGATCAAGTGACGCCAGGTGTTGCAGCCGGGGAACCAGAAGTGAATAAAGACCAAACGGTTTATACGATGAAGCTTCGTAAGGATGCGAAGTGGAGCGATGGGAGCCCTGTTACAGCACATGACTTTGTATATGCATGGCAAACCATTGTGAATCCTGAAACAGCTGCGGAATATGCTAGTATTTTTGAAGGAGTTGTGAAAAATGCTGGGGATATTATTGGAGGGAAGAAAAAACCTGAAGAACTAGGGGTAAAAGCAAAGGACGATCAAACGCTTGAGGTTACTCTTGAGCAACCGACGCCTTATTTCCTTTCACTACTTACTTTCCCGACGTTTTATCCACAAAAACAAGAGTACGTGGAAAAACAAGGGAAAGATTATGCTAAAGACAGTGAGCATATGATTTATAATGGTGCTTTTGTGATGAAAGACTGGACGAACACAAGCAAAAAGTGGACGTTCGAGAAAAATGATAAATACTGGAACAAAAAGCAAACGAAAGTGGACCAAATTAATGTGCAAGTGGTAAAAGAACCTGGTGCAGCGGTCAATCTTTACAATACTGGAAAACTGGACCGGGCAACGCTTACAGGTGATTACGCTAAGCAAAAACAAAAAGATCAGGATTATAAAACTGAACTAGAAGCTTTTGTTTACTATTTGAAATTTAATCAAAAACTAGATGGAAAAGATACCCTATTTGCGAATAAAAATGCGCGTCAAGCCTTCGCACTTACACTAGATCGTGAACAATTGGTCGATACTGTTCTTGGAAATGGTTCGAAGCCGGCTGAGGGGTATGTGCCAGAAAAATTCACGTTCAATCCAGAAACTAAAGAAGATTTCCGGAAAGAAAGTGGGGCGTTAGTTAAAATAGACGCGAAAAAAGCAAAAGAATACTGGAAAACAGCGAAAAAAGAATTGGGACTGGATAAAATTACGGTGGAACTTCTTGTCGATGATCAAGATTTTAACAAGAAATCTGGGGAGTTCATTCAAAATGCTTTGCAGTCGAACTTAGACGGTGTGACAGTGAAAATTAAGGCGGTTCCTTATAAGTCACGGCTAAAACTGGATGAAGATAAGGATTACACGCTTCAACTGACGCGCTGGGGGCCAGACTATCAAGATCCAATCACATTCCTTGCGACGCAAATTACAAACAACAACTATAATCGAGCGAATTATTCAAATGCAGAATATGATAAGCTTTTAAATGAAGCTTCAACTACGCTTGCAACTAAACCAGAAGAGCGGTGGCAAACGATGATTAATGCAGAGAAAATTTTGATAGATGATGCTGGGATCGCTCCACTTTATCAAAATGGAACGGCAGCACTTCAAAAGTCAAACTTAACTGGGATGGTTCATCACTTGTTTGGTGCTCCTTATAGCTATAAGTGGATTGAATGGAAATAAGATAGGAACTTGCTGGCCCAAAGGCCAGCAAGTTTTCGTTTTAAATGGAAACTTTTAATGGCAAGGGGACGCGTTTTATGATAGGATTTGTTGAGAATAGAGTTTTGAGAGGAGTCTTGGGAAATGGGGTATAAGACGTTACTTTTTGATGTGGATGATACGTTGCTTGATTTTAAAGCGGCTGAAGATAGTGCTTTAAAGCGTTTGTTTCAAAGTGAAAAAATTGATGCTAGTCAAGAGCTTTTAATGGTGTATAAAAACCTGAATGCGGGTTTGTGGCGTCAATTTGAACGTGGAGAAATTTCTCGTGAAGAAGTTTTAAATACGCGCTTCAAACGGGTATTTGCGGAATTTAATAAACAAGTGGATGGCTTTTTGATGGAAAGTCGGTACCGAGAGTTTCTTGAAGACGGGCATCAGTTGATTGATGGAGCTAAACCGCTAATTGAAAGGTTGTACCGGGAATTTGATTTGTATATCGTGACAAATGGTGTATCGAAGACGCAATATAGACGTTTGAAGGATTCTGGAATGGATCAATATTTTCGGGGGATTTTTGTCTCAGAAGATACAGGGTTTCAAAAACCAATGCCTGAATTCTTTAAATATTGCTTTGAACGAATTCCTGCTTTTTCTTTACAAGAAAGTCTGATTATTGGTGATTCGCTTAGCTCGGATATTCGCGGGGCGAATTTAGTTGGACTAGATAGTTGCTGGTTTAATCCGCATAAAGATGTTAATAGCTCTGAAAACACACCAACTTTTGAAATTGAATCGCTTGAAGAGCTTCCGAAGATTGTTGTGGGTTAAGCGATGAAAGGAAAAGGACGAATTCTTGTTTTATGGTTGTTAGTACTAGTCGTATTTTTAGCTGGCTGTGCTAGTGTGACAAATACAGTGAAGGTGAATCGTGATCGTTCCGCTGAACTCACTTTTGATATCAAACTTTCGAAACTAGCATGGCTTTTTTCTGAGCAGGTCAGCGGTGATATTCAAGCAAAATTGAAAGAGCAAGGTTTTTCAGTTAAAAAAGAGTCAACCACACATTTTCTAGTTCGTAAAAAAGTGAAGGAAATGGATCAACAGGCGCTTTCAAAGCAGGAACTTGCAAAATATGGCGTGAAAATTCGGGAGAAACGTGGTTTTTTTATGACTTCCTACCGAGTGGAAGCGAATTTGGATATTCCTAAACTTATTGGAGAGTTGGGCAGTGGAGAAATCCCTATTCCAGAGAAAGTGCTTGCACAGATTGATTATACTTTTGTGCTCGATTTGCCAATTTCGCAAGTTCAAGATAGCAATGCGGACCGGGAAGATGGCGGACAGCTAACTTGGAAAGTGCCACTCGATCAAAAAAATAAACTGTTTGTGGAAGTAGGCGTTCCGAATGTGCTAAATATCGCTATTTTTGCAGGAATTCTACTTATAGTGCTTGCGGGAATCATTTTTGTTGTTGTTCGTAAGCGAAAAAACAAACGCAAAAGCTTGTCCGAGTGAGGGCAAGCTTTTTTGGGATTTAAGAATTATTTAAGAATTGGTTTATCGGCAGTTTAGAACTCTCTCCTATAATAAAATTATCAAAGAAAGAGGAGCTGAAAAAAATGAAGAAAAAAATGATGATTGCTATTTTAGGAGCAGGGCTTATTATTTCAGGTTGTGGAATGGGGCAAGCAGACGGGGAACAAGCACAGGCGGAAAGTACAAAGGAAAAGAGACATTTCAGTGAGACAATGGGTGATAAGAAAGATCAAATTTTATCGAGCACAAACTGGCAAGGAACCAAAGTTTATGACAAAAATGGAAAAGATTTAACAAAAGAAAATCAAGAATTTATCAGTTTTGCGAAATATGATCAGAAGAATGGACGTTATGAATTCTTTGATCAAAAAACAGGAGAAAGTCGCGGGGATTCAGGAACTTATTTCATAACGAATAACGGGACAAAACGAATTTTGATTTCGCAAACGAAAAATTATCAAGCAGTTGTGGATATTACTAAGTTGACCAAGCAAAAATTTACTTATAAACGAATGGGAAAAGATGAAGCAGGGAATCCAGTTGAGGTTTATGTAGACCATATTCCTTATCATGAGAAAAAATTAAGCTTCACAAATCCGCTTGAGGAACTTTCCACGCAAACTGGGAAAATTGTGAGAAATGAATCTGGGGCGAATCTTTTAGGAAAAACTTTATGGAATGGCACAAAAGTAGTTGACGCTGATGGGAAAGATGTGACAAAATATAATCAAAATTTCATTAGTCTTGCAAAATTCGATGCTAGAACGAACCAATATGAATTCTTTGATCTTGAAACGGGAGAAACACGAGGCGATTTTGGTTACTTTGATGTGCTTCGTCATAACAAAATTCGAGCACATGCTTCAATTGGAACAAATAAATATGGAGCTGTTCTTGAAATCACTGAGCTAAATTCGAAACGCTTTACGTATAAACGAGAAGGAAAAAATGCAGCTGGCGAAGCGATTACAGTCTTTGTTGAACACGAGCCGTATCAAGGTGATTTTAAACCAGCATTTACATTTTGATTAAGATGAAAAGAAGAAAAGGGAAGACCTTTTCTTCTTTTTTCTAGGAGGAGTTTTGGATGCGAACGCGATTTTTAGTGACATTTTTGGGAAGTTTATTCGTTTCATTGGCCGCTATTTTTGCGGTTTTTATGCTGATTTTTTATGCCATCAATGGTGAAATTGCAACGCCAGCTAAATTTTATAAAATGATGACGCAGCAAAAAACGATTTCTAAAAATGAACAAGATGCGCTCATTGCTTTTCGGAGTATTGCTAAGCATGATCCAAATGACCTTCTAAAACCTGAAATTCAGAAGGAAATTAAGAAATATGAACGCCAAAACCTTGCTATTGTGATTCGGAAAAATGAAGAAATTGTTTATTCTTCTAAAGACCTCGTTTTAAAATCGCTTAAAGTGCATGCTCCTTCTTTTGATACAGACAATATTTTTACACAAGGTACGATTGATAACAAAGGCAATTTATTTCGTTATTTGAAATTTGACTTTCACTTTAAAGACCAGGAAAACGGCAGTGTTATGATTTTAAAAAGAGAAAGCAGTCTCTCCGAGTTCTTGCAAAAGTGGGGTTTTTTGTTTAGTGCAATGATCGTTATTGTCGCTTTTTTGCTGATACTTTGGTTAAATCGCTCGCTTCGGCAGACGATTATTAATCCTTTACAAGAGTTGAGCCGCAAAGTACAGCAACTGAAAAGTGGGAAGCTTGATGAAAAATTGGAGATTTCTAGTAAAGCAAAAGGCGAAGTGGCTGATTTAGCGAAGGAATTTGAGCAACTGCGTAGCGCTTTAAATACGGCCAATCAAGAAAATCGCAAATACGAGAAAAATCGCAAAGAGCTATTATCAAATATTTCGCATGATTTGAAGACGCCGATTACATCGATTATGGGGTATGTCGAAGGTTTGAGGGATGGAGTAGCACGAACGCCAGAAAAACAGCTGAGCTATTTAAACATGATTCATAGCCAAGCGCAAAACATGAACTACTTGATTGATGATTTATTTACGTTTTCGAAACTTGATTTGCATAAGTTGCCGTTCGATTTTGAAGTAGCCAATTTACGTAAGTTTTTAGTTCATTTTGCGGATGAATATCAGCTTGATTTGGAGCAGCAGGGAATTGAGCTTGTCGTTGATGTGGATGCGCTTCAGGATACGCTTGTCCGCTTTGATGGGCAAAAAATTAGGCGTGTGCTAGCTAATTTACTACAAAATAGTAGCAAGTATTTGCAGCAAGAGAAACGGATTTATTTATACGCTAAGATTCAAGGCAGGGAAGCTCAGATTGTTATTCAAGATCACGGAAGCGGTATTCCACAGGATAAGCTTGCCTTGATTTTCGAGCGATTTTACCGAGTTGAAAGTTCTCGCAACCGGGACACTGGGGGAAGTGGGCTTGGTCTTGCTATCTCGAAGCAGATTATCGCGGAACATGGCGGGAGAATTTGGGCGGAAAGCAAACTAGGGGAATTTACAAGGATTAGTTTTACTTTGAAGCTGGAAGAGGGAGAATAGCGATGGAGCGAATTTTAATTGTTGAAGATGATCAGGCAATTGCGGAACTTGAGCGGGATTATTTAGAATTAAGTGGCTATAAAGTTGAGATTGCAACGGACGGAGAAACGGGGCTTGACATGGGGCTAACAGGGCAATATGATTTGATTTTGTTAGATGTGATGCTTCCTCGCCTCTCCGGTCTCGAAATTTGTGAAGAGTTGCGGAAAAAAATGGAGCAGCCAATTTTGATGGTTTCAGCGAAAAAAGAAGATATTGATAAGATCCGCGCACTTGGTCTTGGAGCTGATGATTATATTAGCAAGCCGTTTAGTCCAAGCGAACTTGTGGCGCGTGTCAAGGCACATCTTTCGAGGTACAAGCGATTAACTCAAGTGGACAATGAAGGAAATAGTCAAGCCCATTTAATTACAGTACATCATATTCGGCTCGATACGCTCGCACACAAGGTGTTCATACTTGATCAAGAAGTGGTTTTCACAACCAAAGAATTTGAGCTTTTGAAGTTTTTTATCGAGCACCCGAATCAAGTTTTTAACAAGGACGATTTATTTGAATTGATTTGGGGAATGGAGGCGCTTAGTGACACGACGACGGTTGTTGTTCATGTGCGGCGTTTGCGCGAAAAAATTGAGTTTGATTCCAATAAACCACGGCTAATTGAAACGATCTGGGGAACGGGTTATCGCTTTAATGGCGAATGAAATTTGTGAGCGGATGATTTGAAATTCATTTAGAAGGGTATAAAATAAAGTCGTAAAGAATAGGAAGGTGAAGAGAATGAGTATAACAGAAACCGTTGAACTCGCTAACGGCGTGAAAATGCCTCGCCTTGGCTTCGGTGTTTGGAAAGTGGATGACAAAGAAGTGATTGATCCTGTTAAATGGGCACTTCAAGCTGGGTACAGGGCCATTGATACGGCAAAAGCTTACGGAAATGAAGCTGGCGTCGGACAAGCAATCAAGGGGTCGGGAATAAAGCGTGAAGATCTCTTTATTACAAGTAAACTTTGGAATGCTGATCAAGGCTATGATGCAACGATCGAAGCTTTTGAAGCAAGCCTTAAACGACTTGGGACCGACTATCTTGATCTTTATTTGATTCACTGGCCAGTTGCTCAGAAATTCAAAGATACGTGGCGTGCTTTTGAACAACTTTACCAAGATGGTAAAATTCGGGCGATTGGAGTTTGTAATTTCCAAGAGCATCACTTGAAGGAACTCATTGCAGATGCAGATATTGTTCCGATGGTGAACCAAATCGAGCTTCACCCGCATTTAACGCAAGAGCCGCTTCGGAAATTCTGTCGCGACCATAAAATTGTTGTTGAAGCATGGTCGCCGCTTGGAAATGGCCAAATGTTAAGCGATCCTGAACTTAAAAAAATTGCAGATAAATACGGAAAATCAGTAGCCCAAGTAATTATTAAGTGGGATCTGCAAAATGGGATTGTGACGATTCCAAAATCGGTTCACAAGGAACGGATTTTGGAAAATGCGGATGTGTTCGACTTTAAACTTTCTGAGGAAGATATGCTTGCAATCTCAGGGATGAATAAAGATGAAAGAACGGGCCCAGATCCAGACAATTTTAATTTTTAAAGAAGCTAAAATCCTGCGCAAGGTAGCCTTGTGCAGGATTTTTTTGCAATCCTGAAAATTGCTTTTCAAAATGAGAATAGTTATCATTGAAGGGAAGTAATTTTACAATCCAAGAAGGAGGAAGCAACATGGATTTTGAATTTTCAAAGGAACTTGTCGCGCTAAAAAAAGAGGTACGTGCTTTTGCGGAAGAAAAAATTCGTCCTATGGCGGATAAGCTCGATAAAGAGGCCCGTTTCCCGCGCGCATTATTTACAGAAATGGGAAAACGAGGCTATCTTGGGCTACCTTTTTCTAAGGAATATGGCGGTAAAGGCATGGGAACACTTGCTTACATGATTGCCGCTGAGGAAATTGCTCGAGCAAGTTTAGGCGTTGCGCTGAGTTATGTCGCAACGGTTTCGATCGGAACAGAACCGATTGCAAGATACGGAACACCCGAACAAAAAGAGAAATTTTTACGACCGCTTGCAGAGGGCCACGAACTGGCAGCGTTTGGACTAACAGAGAAAACAGCAGGTTCTGACGCGAAGGGAATCGAGATGACGGCTGAAAAAGTGGGCGATGAATATATTTTGAATGGAACCAAGCAGTGGATTACAAATGCGAACTACGCTTCTATCATCACGGTTGCGGCGATCACGGGCTATAAATCTTCTGGCGAAAAAATTATTTCGGCGATTGTTGTACCGCTTAGTACAGAAGGGATTACCGTGACGAGCCCGTATGATAAAATGGGCGCTCGTTCATCTGACACAGGTGAAATCACTTTTAAAAATGTGCACGTCCCGCAAAAAAACTTATTAGGGCAAGAAACGGATGGTTTGAAACAGTTGCTAAATGTGCTAAATGGCGGCCGCATTTCGATTGCAGCGATTTCAGTTGGCCTTGCGCAAGATGCGTTTGATAAAGCGCTCCGTCATTCCGGGGAACGCGTTCAGTTTGGCGGTCCCATTCGGCAATTTGAGTCTGTTCAGTTTAAGCTTGCGGACATGCTGACTGAAACGGAGGCTGCAAGATTGCTTGTTCAAAAAGCTTGTTTACTCAAAGATGCTGGGGAAACTTATATTAAGGAAGCCGCTATGGCAAAAGTTTTTGCATCGGAAACAGCTACTAGAAATGCTAATCGGGCAATGCAAATTTTAGGTGGGACAGGCTATATGCGACCTGCAGAAGTTGAACGCTTGATTCGGGATGCTAAAATTCTTGAAATTGGTGAAGGCACATCAGAAATTCAGCGTCTCGTGATTGCAAAACAACTATTTAAGGAAGAAGGAGAGAACAAATAATGGAAGAAATTCGTGCGGTCATTACAGGAACGCTTCATCAATTTAAAAAACATGCAGGGGACAAAGTAAAAAAAGGAGAAGTCTTGGCAGAAATTGAATCCATGAAGATGCTGATTCCTGTTGAAGCTCCAAATACGGGGAAAATTGTAGAATGGTCAGTTACAGAAGGCGAGTTTGTAAATGAAAATGATACGATCGGGATGCTTGATTAAATGGCACTGATCAACTTGGAATACTTAGAAAATGAAGTAGCCATTTTGACGCTAAATCGCCCTGAAAAGGCCAATGCACTTTCAAAGGAAATGCTTGCTGATTTAGAGCAGACGCTCCAAACATTAAAGCCAGTTCGTGCGCTTCTCATTACAGGAAGTGGCGAACGCGTATTCTCGGCTGGGGCAGATTTGTCGGAACGAGCAGGTTTAAGTGAGGATGAAGTTTGGCCCGCTGTAGAACGGATTCGGTCGGTATGTGCGCAAGTGGCAGTGCTAAAGTGTCCTACGATTGCCGTTTTAAAAGGTGGCGCATTTGGAGGCGGGCTTGAACTCGCCCTCGCATGCGATTTTAGAATTGCGGCGCCAGAAGCGAAACTCGGGCTTACGGAAACAAGCCTTGGCATTATTCCGGGTTCTTTTGGAACGGTACGGCTCACAAAGCTTGTAGGAAAAAGCAAAGCAATGGAGCTGATTTTGATGGCGAAGAAAGTAACGGCTGAAACTGCTTTTGAGATTGGTTTAGTGAATCAAGTAGCGGAAGATGCTCTCCATACGGCGCTAAACTGGGCAGAACAGCTGGCAAAGAATGCGCCCATCGCGGTTCAAATTGCCAAGGAAGTGATTGGCGGAGCAAGCGAATTGCCTGAGAAGGACGCTTTCTTGCTAGAAAAAGAAGGCTATTTAAAGACGATTCCAACAGCGGACAGACGTGAGGGGCTTTTGGCTTTTCAAGAGAAGCGGAGAGCCAAATTTCAAGGGAGGTAACGATATAGTGGACTTGAATGAACGGATAGAGAAGATTAAAGCGGGTGGTAAAGCCAAATATCATCAAGCTAATAGCGAAAAAGGTAAACGTTTTGTTCGTGAGCGGATTCGACTATTGCTCGATACGGATAGCGTTTTTCAAGAAGATGGTTTGTTTGCGGAAAGTGAAGCAGAAGGACTTCCGGCGGACGGGGTCGTAACCGGTTTGGGTTTTGTGAATGGGCGAAAAGTGGCGGTAATTGCTAATGATTCGACGGTGAAAGCTGGCTCATGGGGAACAAAAACGGTAGAGAAAATCGTTCGGATGCAAGAAACGGCAGGGCGATTGGGACTTCCGCTGTTTTACCTTGTGGATTCCGCAGGGGCGCGCATTACAGATCAAGTCGCAATGTTTCCAGGGCGACGGGGGGCTGGACGAATTTTTTACAATCAAGTGCAGCTTGCTGGAAAAATCCCGCAAATCTGTTTGCTATTCGGTCCATCTGCTGCAGGCGGAGCTTACATACCTGCTTTCTGTGATATTGTGGTCATGGTGGAAGGAAATGCTTCAATGTATCTAGGATCACCACGAATGGCGGAAAAGGTCATTGGTGAAAAGGTGACGCTTGAAGAAATGGGTGGAGCACGGATGCACTGTACGGTATCGGGATGTGGCGATGTCCTTGCGAAATCAGAGGATGAGGCTATTCTTTTTGCTAGACGGTATTTAGCAGTTTTAGATGAGGCAGATGGGGAAATTCCTAACCTTCCCAATGGGCAAGATCTTGGTTCGCTCATTCCAGAAAACCCCAACGCACCACTAAATATGTATCAAGTCATTGAAGCGCTTGTCGATGCAGACAGTTTTCTTGAAATAAAAGCGCTGTTTGCCAAGGAACTGATTACGGGTTTTGCTCGCTTGAACGGAAAATCGATTGGCGTTGTGGCGAATCAGCCGATTGTAAAGGGCGGCGTGTTGTTCCCGGATTCTGCGGATAAAGCGACGAAGTTTATCCAGATTTGTAATGCTTACCGGATTCCACTTTTGTTTTTAGCGGATGTACCTGGATTTATGATCGGCTCACAAGTTGAAAGGTCAGGAATTATTCGCCACGGGGCAAAAATGATTGCAGCCGTAAGCGAAGTAACGGTTCCGATGATTTCTGTGATTGTACGCAAAGCATATGGAGCAGGTCTTTATGCGATGGCTGGTCCGGCGTTTGAGCCAGATGCAGTTCTTGCACTTCCTTCGGCTGAGGTGGCGGTGATGGGGCCTGATGCGGCTGTTAATGCGGTTTATGCAGGAAAGATTGCGGAGTTAGATGAAAAGGAACGTGCGGCGTTTATCGCGGAAAAAACGGCAGAATATCAAGCGGAAATTAATATTTATCAAGAAGCTTCTGAACTTATTGTGGATGCAATCGTTGCACCGGAAAAATTGCGTCAGGAACTTGAGATGCGTTTTACATTTTATGAGGATAAACGGGAGACGACGCAGACACATAAAATTTATCCGATGTAGGGAGGTGAGAAAAAATGCTTGAGGGCTTTTATAAGAAGACGCGAACAGAACGACTGGATGCGGTTCAAGAGCTGTGCGGACTGTCTGATGAGGAACGTGCTTTGTTTAATCAAGCAGGGGCACTCTCTTTTGAGACAGCAGATCATATGGTAGAAAATTTACTTGGGACTTATGGAGTGCCATTTGGACTGGGATTAAACATGCGAATGAATGGTCGGGATTATCTCGTTCCAATGGCAACGGAAGAACCTTCTGTGATTGCTGCACAAAGTGGAGCAGGAAAGTTGATTCGTCAAGCTGGGGGAATCAAGGCCGAGTCGCGTTCACGTGAAATGACAGGGCAAATTGAGCTATGCGGGATAAAAGATGTCAAGAAAAGTCGGGCCGCCATTTTGGCGCAGAAAACAGAGCTATTGTTTCTTGCTAATAGTGCCTATCCGTCTTTACAAAAGCGCGGGGGCGGTGCTGTTGATTTGACTGTTCGAGAGGTAAAGACGGTGCGTGAGACGCTTTTAGTTGTGCATGTATCGGTTGAAACACTTGAAGCGATGGGAGCAAATATGATTAATACAATGGTGGAAGCCCTTGCTCCAAGGCTTGAAGAGCTCTCTTGTGGAATCGCGGAAATGCGGATTTTGACCAATTTGGTCGATCAAGCAACGGCAACGGCTAAATGTGTGATCTCACCTGACTTGCTTTCAGGAAAGGGCTTTAGTGGAGAAGAAGTTCGTGATCGTATAGTTCGTGCTTACGAATTTGCGTCGGCCGATATTTACCGAGCGACAACGCATAATAAAGGAATCATGAACGGTGTGGATGCAGTTGTTCTTGCTTTTGGCAATGATACCCGTGCGGTGGAAGCAGCGGCACATGCCTTTGCGGCAAAAACGGGTATGTATCAACCGATGAGTAGCTGGTCAGTTTCTGATGCGGGGGAGCTGGTTGGTGAACTTACGCTTCCCATGCCAGTTGCCATGGTCGGCGGTTCAATTGGGATTGTCCCACTTGTCTCCCTTTCAAAAAAAATTTCGGGTGTGAAATCAGCGAGTGAACTTGCCGAGTTCATTGTTTCGGTGGGGCTTACGCAAAACTTTGCGGCTTTGCGTGCATTAGTTACTGAAGGGATTCAGCGCGGTCATATGTCACTACAAGCCAAATCAACGGCGATCGCAGCTGGAGCAGTCGGAGCGGAAGTGGAACGAGTGGCAGAAATTTTGCTGAAAAATCGCAGTGTGAGTCTTACAAGTGCCTCTGAGATTTTGCAAAAAATGCGTGATTTATCGTCTAATTGAGTAAAAGTCTCATAATTTATTCTTATGGGACCGAAAAAGCAACACAAAAGGCTATAAATTCATAAATTATTCACAAATTTGTCACAGACTTCTTTTTAGAAATAGGATATGATTAAATAAAGTATTGCAAGGCTCCCTAAGTTGTTTAGAACTCTCTTTTCTACGACCATATCCTTGCAATGCTTTTTTGTTGTTCAAAAAGTGAAGACATGTTACTATGAAAAGAAAAATCTGACTTTTAGCAATGTTTGAACGGAAAAAATTTGAATTTAGGGGGAACTACAAATGGAGAAAGCTTTTAAATTAATGATTGATGAACAGTTGAGTTTGGTTCAACCGAGTCTTTCGATGGCAACGGAGGTTTTTGATGTGCTCGATAAAAATCGCGACCATTTGCGAACATTTTTGGATTTCGTAGATAGCACAAAAAGCCCAGAAGACGAGAGCGCCTACATAAAAATGAAATTAGATGGCTACATGAAAGGAACAGACCGCTTATTTTTTATTGCCTTTGATGACGAAATTATTGGCTCGATTGATTTGCATTTCATGAGTTTAAGCGATCAATGTGCAGAGATTGGTTATTGGGTGAGTTCTACTCATTGCGGGAAAAACATTGCGACAAAAGCGGTGCGAGCTGTTTGTGAAGTTGCTTTTCTAGAGATGAAGCTAAATCGCTTGACGATTTTAGCGGATATAACTAATGTAGCCAGTAATCGTGTGGCTGAAAAAAGTGGGTTTCAAAAAGAAGGAACATTTAGACAGGCCAAGAAACTTTATGATGAATTTACAGATTTAAACACCTACGCGCTCTTAAAAAATGAATTTATTAAAGGTTGAATCGGGCGACCGGTAAAGATTGTTAAATCCTTGCATCGCAAGGATTTTTTTATTTTTGACAAATTTGTTAACTAATTTGATAAATAAAACTTTAGTTTATTAATTATCTATCTTGAAAAGCTATCTGATGATATAATTATCGTGATAGAAGTAATTTGCCTTTTAGAGAGGAGATGAATGTAAGCGCAGTCAAACGGGGTGCAGTTTTAGGTTGCTAGACGGTAGAAACAAGAGAATAAATCAAAGAGAGGGGCAATTTGCCGTGACAACTGAAAAAGAGGGAAGAGCTAATCAATCGTTTTTTCTACTGCTTCTTTTATTTATTGGCTATACGTGTGTTTATGTAGATAAATATACGATCGGCATTTCACTAGTCACAATATCAAAAGATCTTGGTTTTGATCCGAGTGAAAAAGGAATTATTTTAGGTGCTTTTTTCCTTGGCTATACGATCATGCAAATACCGATGGGCTATTTAAGCAATAAATTTGGTTCTAAGATTGTACTTGTTTTTTCACTCGTTGGAGTGGGTCTTTTTTTAATGATCTTTGGCTTTGGTTTTTCATTGTTATTTTTAGTGATTATTCGCTTTTTGACGGGGGCACTTGCTCACGCTGGATATCCCCCTTCTGTGAGTGGTTTTATCGCGACAAATGTTCCAGCTGAGAAAAAAGGATTTGCACAAACGATCATGATTTCTTCATCAGGTTTTGCAATGTTTATTGGACCACTACTTGTGGCTCCGCTTTTGACAACTGTGGGTTGGCGCAACACCTATTACATAATGGGTGGTATCGTTATTTTGATAGGTCTTTCGCTTCTAATATTGCCTAAGCAAACTAAAACAGCAAGCAGTGGAACGAAGGAAGCTAAGCAAAGCCTTTCATTTCTCCAAATTCTTAAAGATCCTGTGATTTGGGTGCTCGTGATCGCTGCGTTTCTTATGAATGCGTCGGTTTACGGCTTAACAAGTTGGCTTGCTTCTTATTTAAGTGAAGCTCGCGGGCTTCCTATTGATCAAGTCGGCTACGTGAGTTCTTTAACGGGGGTCTTCATTTTACTTGCAGGCGTTTTAGGTGGATATTTGATTGGACGATTTTTCAGAGGAAAAGAAAAGCACATCATTGTTCTTTCTGGCCTGGTTGGAGCGCTTTGTATTTATGGCGTTTTTATGATGCAAAGTTTACTGACATCAATCATCATGCTTTGTATTGCTAACATGCTTTGTATCATCGCCTTTTCGACATTGATGAGCTTGCCGCATCAGTTGTTCCGACCAGATGAAGTGGCAACTAAGTATGCAACGGTAAATGCGGGTGGCGTATTCGGTGGTTTTTTTGCGCCGATGATTATTGGGGCGCTTGTCCAAAAAACAGGCTCGTATCAGTCCGCTTTTCTATTCCTAGCGGGTACTTTTCTTTTTGGCGGCTTGGCCGTTCTTATGATTAGAGGAAAACGGAAAAAACAAAAACAACTTGTGTAAAAGGAGAAGATAAATATGTGTACAGGAATTAGTGTGTTTTCGAAGCAAGGAAATCCTTTTTGGGGAAGAACCCAAGAATTTGATATGGATTTAGAGTATCTTGGATTAATTATACCTGCTCAAACAGTGATTCAAGCATCACTTACAGAGTATGTGGCTAAACATTCCTTTGTAGGAGTTTCCATAAAAGGAGCTGACATGGTCGTTGACGGTGTTAACGATGCAGGATTAGCTGGCGGTTCATTTTATTTTGGCAATGTCAATCGCTACGAACCAAAAAGTGAGATTGAAGCCGCAAGTAAGTTGCCACTTGCAGGAGAAGAGTTTGTGACCTGGGCACTTGCAAACTGTAAAAATGTTGAAGAAGTGCGGGAAAAAGCCTTAGCCGAGGTAGCGATTTCATCGGACGGTGGAATGCTTGGAACCTCACTCCCGCAGCACTATGTTTTTCAAGATTTGTCCGGCAAGTCGCTTGTTGTTGAGCCATCTATTCCAGGTAGTTTTGAAATCTATGATAATTTAGTGGGAACCTTTACGAATAGTCCCAAATTTGATTGGCACGTAACGAATCTTGAAAATTATGTAGGATTAAGTCAGGAAATTGCCCCGGCTCGTAAAATCGGCGAGGCAAACATCTTTTCTTCAGGAAAGGGAAATGGACTTTATGGTATTCCGGGAGACTTCACGCCTCATTCTCGTTTTGTTCGCGCGACTTTTTTAAACCAATTTTCAGATCCTGTAGATGATGATAAAGCAATTGAATTGATTTTCCATGTTCTAGATAGTTTTGATATTCCAAAAGGTGTAGTGGTATCGGGAGATAACCATAAAGTGCAGTTTACACAATATACCTCAGCGTATGATTTAAAAGAAAAAGCACTATATGTCCATTTATATGATAATCGACAAATACAAATGTTATCGCTTGAAAAGGTAACTGAACCGACTAGGTTTCAAATCATATCCGAACAGCAAGTTGCTAAAATGACTCCCCTAAAATAACAAAAACGAACGCGTTAGAAGATGGTATCTTCTAACGCGTTCGCTTTTTAAATTAATTTTTCTTTTTTAGTTCTTGTTTTAAATTTTTCTGTAAAGGTTGCTTCTTGAAATAGTATTTTGGATCTGTTTTCGGATAATGAACCGGAAGAGGCTCTTTCATAAAGCGATTTAAAGATTTGTCTACTTGAACCCATCCGCGCCAACTTAAGTGGATCGGATCTTCTAAGAAGTAAGGCATATCGGAATACTCTTCTAAGGAAAGGTATTTAAATCCATTTTTCTTAACCTGAGCCTCTGATTTTTCATAGTACTTATGAAGTTTTGATTGATCCATTCCAAGATAGTTTGTCCACTCACGATTGATCGGTGGATTTACGAATAACACATCTGCGTGCACCTTCTTAAGGGCATCCATCATAAGTTGTAAATCATCGTATTCCGGAGATTCTACGTAACTTAAATCTTTCTTGCTATCTTTTAATTTCTCTTCAATAGGTTTGATTTTTTTAGTATAGTAGTGATTTTTTACATGGAAATCATTGTTATCAGTTTGTTTTTCACCAAGTGATTTTGCAAACTCATCTAACTCTTTGAAGTTTGGTTGATCCGGTAGTTGTTTTACTTCTTTGTCGATTTTTGCTTGTTTAGATCCTGTTACAAACTTCGATTGCAGTTCGTCTTTGCGTTTTAAAACACGATACTGAATTTCACCAGCTCTTTTTGTAAGAAACGGACTGTGTGGCTTATTAGGACCAATTGTTGCGATGTTTTCAAGTAGTTTCGAAAGAGTTGCGTCATTTTGAACGACTTTAAAACTTAACAATCTGCGTGCAGCGTAGCGACGTTCAGGCGTTTCCTTTTCGTCTTGTAACGCAAATGTATAGGCTTGAATTGGTGAAAATGTAGCGCCAAAGTGATTATCGTCTACCCCTTTTGGCTGGAACCATTGAGGTGATAAAATAAAGACGACTTTCTTATTTTTTAGTTCATTTTCTAGCATGTTAATATCCAAGTAATGATAGAGCGACTGAGTGCCTGGTCGACCGATTAAAAAGGGCGTGTAGCCGGTTTTATATTTTTTAGCAAAGACACTTGGATGAAGCGGATCAATTCGTGAAAGTTCCGATGAACCAAAAATTGGTAAATACTTATCAGATCCAAAAGCTACACGCTGAATCTCTTCTCCACCAACCACGGCGGGGCTCATTGAAGTTGCCCCTTCACTAACAGCTCGTTCGGAGACACCACCAAAAATGGCGCTTGGTCCAAATAAAATGAATAGGAAGATAAAACCTGCCACTAAAATCGGCCCAAAAATCATCCAAAGCTTTTTTTTCATCCTTTTAATGCCTCAAGCTGTTTGATGATCATTTCTGGAGTTGCCCAATCGTCGCGCTCAAATTCAGAAACAGGGACTGTGATGTCAAGGTTGTTTTCAATTTCAACAAGCAGCTGGACAGTTGCCATCGAATCAAGGAGTCCTTCTTCAAATAGTTGTACATCTGTATTTTCTTTTACTTCTTCTGATTCTGTGATTTCCTCTAAAATATCTAAAACTTCGTCACGAAAAGCCATAATTAATTCCCACCTTTAGTTTAAATTGATTAATTTGTCAAATATGCCGGAGAAGATCAAGAAACCAAAACAAACGAAGTTGAAGGTAATGAACATTCCGATGACATAAGTGATTTTATTTTTTGGATAAAACTTATATTTTTTATTGATACGTTCGAAAATATCAAAGCAGACAATTAGCAAGGCTTGATAAAGACCGTAAACAATATAATACCAGTGTAGACCGTGCCAGATTCCCATCACGAAGAAATTTACGAAATAGGCAATGTAGGCAATTGTAAACTTACTTTTAAACCATTTTTTCTTTGTTAGCCAGAAGACAAGTCGCATGAAGATGAAATCTCGGAACCAGAAAGATAGTGTCATGTGCCAACGATTCCAGAAGTCTTTAATATTGCGAGCGAGAAATGGTTTATTAAAGTTCATTGGCGTATTCACACCAAGTAAGTACGAAACACCGACGGCAAATAAACTATACCCAGCAAAGTCGAAAAAGAGATACATGCTGTAGCCATACATATAGCCGAACAAGCTAGAACCAAAGTCAACATGATGCAAGACATTGAACTCAAGTGGTCCTTTCCAGTAGGTTTCGATCAAATAAGCGATAATAAATTTGTACAGAAAACCAAGGAAGATGTAAAAAATACCTCGATTTAAAAGCCCCAAGTATTTTTCCTGATCAACTGGTTTTGTGACATCTTTTTGAAAGCGTCTGAACCGGTCAATTGGACCAGAAGAAATAGTTGGGAAAAATAGCAAGAAATTGACGAATTGTGTGGAATCATATTCTTTAATGAGTCCATCGCGAATTTCCATTACCATTGTGGTCGCTTTAAAGGTCAAATACGAAATGCCGAGAAACCCGACGAGTGTTGTTTGACTTTCAAGCAGAGGTTGCACTTTTACTATAATCAGCGGCAGGATAGATAGAATCACTGCTAATACAAAAATGCCACCATGATTTTTTCCTTGGACGCGCCGGTAATTAAAGTAAAATCGGACGACCACTAGTTGCCAAAAAATGAAAACAATAAAAGCAATACCTTGTACCATGTTGCTTGAAAACATAAAGAAAATAAAGAGTAACGTTACAAATGCGTTATAAACGGGAAGTCTTTTCCCCATTAAATTTGCAATCACGATAGGCGCGATAAAAAGAGCCAGGATTGCAAAGTAAAATATTGTACCGTATGGGGTTGTCATTCGTTCACCTCGTCATTTAAAACTTTGCGATCAATTTTTCCGTTATTCGTAAGTGCAAACTCGTCTTTATAAATCCATTTACGCGGAATCATATAGCTTGGCATCTTCACTTGGAGTTCTTCTTTAATCGCTTTAGTTAGCTTAAACGGCTTGTCAAAAGAATGTGGATTAGGGACAACAAAAGCCACTAAGCTATCAACTTTTCCACTGACAATTTTAGGAATTACAACAGCCGAGCGAATATAGCTGACTTCTTTTAAGTTGTTTTCAATATCTTCTAGCTCAATTCGGTAGCCGTGAAGTTTAATTTGAAAATCAAGCCGACCATAGAAGAAAAGAAAGCCATCTTGAATGCTACCGCAGTCACCTGTAAAGTACGCATTAGCTTCATTTGTGTGCTTAAAGACTTTTGCCGTTTTTTCTGGCTCGTTTAAGTAACCTTTTGAAACGCTAGGTCCCACTAAAACAATTTCTCCTTTTTCACCAGAAGCAACTTCTTGCTTGGTTTCTGGATCTACAATTAGAAGCTTAGTATCTGGTTTGACTTTACCAAGTGGTAAACTTGGATAGGCATCAATTATTTCTTTAGTTACTTGAATTTCAGTCACTGCAACGGTCGCTTCTGTTGGTCCGTATGTGTTAAAGATTTTAGCATCTGGGAAGCGTTTCAGAAGTTCACGTGCGGTTTCTTTGGTTAAGACTTCACCACAGAAAATGAAGGAAGATAAAGTTTTACAAGTTTCAGCGTTAAAATCTGGACTAAGAAGCGCAATGTCCATAAAAGAAGGGGTTGAAACCCAAACGTTTAAATCTAAAGTACCCAGTGCGCTATAAAGGTCTTTCAAATTAGAGGTAATCGTTTTGTCAACTGGAACAAGTGTCCCCCCAGAAAGGAGACAAGGATATAAATCCATGACAGAAAGGTCAAAGGAGAAAGGGGCTTGATTTAAGAAACGCATTCCTTCACGAAGCGAAAAATCTTGCAACAACCAATTGGAAAAACTGACTAAGTTATTTTGACTGATTTGAACTCCTTTAGGCATACCAGTGCTTCCAGAAGTATAAATGATATAATGATTGGCGTCATCTTTTACAAAATGACTGCGATCAACTTGCACGCCTACTTCTGATTGAATCGCTTCATCTATTTCTGCTCTTGTCATAACTTGAGCTTTCGAAAGTACATCTTCAGGTAAACTTTCAACAGCAAGAACCATAGAAGGCTCGGATACTTGAATGATTTGTTCGATTCTTTCGCTTGGCATGGATACATCCACTGGAATATAAGCATGTCCACTTTTTAGTGAAGCCATAAATGCAACGGGCATAAGTTCATTCATATGACCGTAAACAACAATCGGACTATCTGTTTGCTTCAGCTTTTTCAACAAGTGACTGGCAAGAGCATCTGACATTTGTTTGAGTGCCAGATAGGAAAGTGCTCTTCCCTGATAATCATAGCAAGGAAAGTCAGGTGTTCGTTCTGCCCATTCATCAATTCGTTCGACAATAGATGTTGCCATGGTTTGCACACTCATTTTATTCATCCTTTCTTTTTAAAATTCGTTATAGATAAAGTTTGTACTGTTCGGATTTTTGAATCCGTAAAACCAGAGCAAGCCAAGTAAGACAGCTAAATAGAAGATTGTTTTTAAAACAAAAATCGTTCCGGGAAGACAGAAAAAATGCTTGACTTTGTTCATGTATTCACCTCATTAATATTACTATTGTGTTACAAATATTAAGCTTTTACTCAATTAATAATGTAACCCAGGGGTTTGCAAATGTCTAATTACATTTTTGTAAGGTTGAAGCGCTTACATATGGCGAAAAATAAACATTTAGCGATTACGATCAGTGGAGGAGTAATAAAATCCTGAAAATAACAAGGATTATCGGTATAATGAAAGAAGGAAATCAATTTTAACGGTCAGAAAGATGTTAAAAATGTAAGGTTGGGTGAAGAAATGGTAAACATGAAAAAGTTGGCTGGCGAAAAAGCATGCGAAGAGATAGAAGAAGGAATGGTCGTCGGACTTGGGACGGGGTCAACAACGTTTTATGCGATTGAAGAACTCGGAAGGCGAGTAAGTGCTGGGCTCAAAATTCAGGCGGTTGCAACATCAAAAAAAACGGAAGAGCTAGCAAGTGAACGATTGATTCCACTTGTTTCTTTAAATGAAGTTCATGAGATTGATTTAACCATTGATGGGGCTGACGAAGTAGATTCTTTCTTAAATGGGATAAAAGGCGGTGGGGGAGCTCTCTTTCGTGAAAAAATGGTCGCACTTCATTCTAAACGGAATTTATGGGTGGTTGATGAAACCAAACTTGTTCAGGAACTGGGAGCTTTTCCACTACCGGTTGAAGTTTTACCTTTTGGCTACAGACAAGTTGAAAAAGAACTTGTAGCACTAGGGTTTCATCCAAGGCTTCGAAATGTATTTAATAGTAAAGAGCCATTTATAACCGACAATGGAAATTATATTTTTGATCTTTCGTTAAAAAAAATAAAAAATACCGAATTGCTGGCACAAAAACTCGATAGCATTTCCGGTATTTTAGAGCATGGACTATTTTTACAGGTGGCAAGTGAACTTTTAATTGGTAAAAAAGATGGCACAATCGAAAAACGTTGATTAAGGCCTTTTTGGGAAAAAACGGAACATCAAGTATACGAGTAGTTGCAAAATAAATAAGTAACCGATAAATTCAAATTGAAAGCTTGAGATATCTAGTATACTTTTTACAGCTTCCAGTGGTTCCGTGATAAGATGAATGGTATGGAGTCGCTCGAAACGTCCTAGGTAGATGCCATAACTCGATAAAAGGAGCACAAGGGGAAGCAAAAGGAATGTTCGATCTTTTTTCATTCGTTCTTTGGATGCATCTAAGAAAAACTGTAGTGATAGGTTGCCTACGAAAAGACCGAAGAAGATGGAGGCAGCCATCACAGAAAAGCTTTGCCAAAGAAAACTATCCTTTTTGAGAATCCCATTGTAATCATAAATTCGGAATTGCTTCAGATGAAAAAAGTCTGTCACAAGGTAGAAGGCATTGGGGAAAAAGAGTAGCCAAGCGACTGCTACGATCCAAAATACAAAAGGATTTCGCTTTTTATGATAAAGAAATACGGCGATTTCAAATGGAATATAAGCAAGTGTTACATTTAAAATTAGAAAATGATAGTAATCTAGAACGAAAAAAAGAAGCAACATAAGGCTTAAATAAAAAATTCGGCAAGCCCAGATCAGCTTTTTCATTTTAAGTAGCAACTCCTTTCAGGCTGTCTAATTTCTATTATACCTGTTTTTGATAGATCTTTAATAAAAATTTAAAATCTTATTTTGAATAAGTAATGGAGGAATAAAATGATAGCAAAAACAAATGAAGATTTTGAAGCGTTAAAAGAAATTGGGAAAATCGTAGCTAGGATTCGCGATGAACTCGTTCGAAAAACACAACCTGGTGTAACAACAAAAGAGCTTGACGAACTAGCAGGTAAGCTTTTTGAAGAAGAAGGTGCTGTTTCTGCACCTAAGAGTGAATATGATTTCCCGGGATTCACTTGTATTAGCGTTGGACAAGAAGTTGCCCATGGGATTCCGGGAAATCGTGAAATTAAAGATGGGGATTTAGTCAACATTGATGTTTCTGGATCGAAAAATGGTTATTTTGCGGATACGGGTCTTTCGTTTGTAGTAGGAAACGGAAAGGAAGAGCTTAAGCAACTTTGCGAAGTTGCTAAAAAAGCTTTTGATGCAGGACTTGTCAAAGCAAAACCTGGTTCTAAAAAAAGTGGAATTGGTCGAGCAGTTTGGAAAACGGCTCGGGAGCATGATTTGACGGTCATTAAAAACCTCACGGGACACGGAATTGGGCACACGATTCATGAAGCTCCCGACCATATTTTTAACTACAATGCCACTTGGGATGATGAGCTACTGAAAGATGGAATGGTGATTGCTTTCGAACCATTTATTTCAACTTTTGAAGAAGAAGTTTTTCAAGAAACGGATGGTTGGACTTATGCGACTGAAAAGAGTTATGTAGCACAAATTGAACATACACTTATTTTGACGAAAGAAGGACCCATCATTTTGACCAAGTAGATCTAAAAAATAAGCCGGTCGCAAGCTTACGACCGGCTTATTTTTTGATTAAATTTGCTTTTGCATTTCTTTATGTTCAATACCAGCATCCATGAAAATATCCGAGCACACTTCGTAACCTAGTTTTTCATAAAAGGGGATCGCGGTTACTTGAGCGCCCAGTTTAAGTTTGCTCACACCTCGTTTTTTTGCCTCCGCTTCAATAGCTTCCATGATTTTTCTACCAGAGCCTTTTCCGCGAGCGACTTTTTGAGCACAAATGCGCTCAACTTTGCCATAGCCATGGACAATCCGGAAACGCCCCGTCGCAAGGGGAGTATGGTCTTGATCATAATCTACAAACATGGTAGTTTCTGGATCATCATCAAATTCGTCCCATTCGAGCTCTGGATCTACATGTTGCTCTTTTACAAAAACGTCATTACGAATTTGAAGCGCATCTTTGCGCATTTGTTCAGTAGTTGCTTTTTGTACAGTCATCGTTTGTTTTCCTCCTCTAATCAGCTTTCCATACTTTCTAAGTCAAACGTGTGAGCCGGAAGCATATATGTTAAGCTTGGTTTTAAAAAGGGTTGCCAGTAAGTCCAGCGGTGTCCACCTTCGAATAAGTGAAATTCAGATTCAAAGCCTTTATCTTGAATCAACTTATGTAAGGCTTCATTTGGAAGCAAGAAGTTATCGATTGTGTGGTTTGTAGTCTCAACCTCCGTTTCCTGGTCCCCGATAATGTGAAAGATTTTGAGCATCCCGGGATTAGCCTGTTTCACAAGTTCTAGCAGGTCATCATTTATAAATGGCGAGTGGAGTACGGCATTTCCGAATGTGTAGGGGTACTTGAGGCAGGCCTTTAGGGAAGTGCTCGCACCAAGTGAATCGCCCATTAGGAAACGACTGCCAGCCATTTGGAAAGATGGGACTAAATTTTCGAGAAAAGGCACGAGTTCATGGGCTAAAAAGCGTAAATAAGCCTCATTTTGCTCGCCATCTGGATGGTATTTTTTTCGTCGATCTTCCACCGTTTTATACGGGAGAAAGGCATATACAGATTTTTGGATTTGACCGCTTTCTGTAAGCTCGTCAACAAGCTTTGGGAGTTTACCGAACCGAATATAGTCTTTCCCGTCTTGGATAATGAAAAGCGGATATTTGTAAAGAGTTGAGTACTGCTTTGGCAAATAAATGATGACTTCCATTTCTTCATTTAAGTGCTTACTAAACAATTTTTCTTCAAGTATTTTTCCTTCAGCCATGAATCCATCTCCCCTTCCAGTTCAGAATGCTTTCATTTTATCATGGATTGAATAAAAAAGGCGGCTATTTTGCTTATTTGAATGGGAAAAATAGAAAATATAATGAATTTAGATAGTTTGATTTATTTGAAAAATAGGTTTAAAAAATTACTGAAACTGAAAAGATGTTGTGCTATACTAGAATTTAAAAGAAGCTCCAGTGGATTTTGGAGAGAGAAAGTAGGGAAAAGAATGCCGAAAGACATTGATTGGAAAAATTTAGGATTTAGTTATATCAAAACAGATAAGCGTTACATTTCCTATTTTAAAGACGGAAAATGGGACGAAGGAACACTTACAGAAGATAACGTACTTCACATTAGCGAGGGTTCAACGGCGCTTCACTACGGCCAACAGTGTTTCGAAGGGCTCAAAGCTTATCGCGCCAAAGATGGCTCGATTAATTTGTTCCGTCCCGATCAAAATGCACAGCGGATGCAAAAAAGTTGTGAGCGTCTGTTAATGCCAGAAATTCCAACTGAGAAATTTATTGAAGCATGCAAACAAGTTGTTTCTGCCAATGAAGATTATCTACCTCCTTATGGAACTGGGGGCACGCTTTATCTTCGTCCATTTGTCATCGGTGTGGGAGATAATGTTGGGGTTCAACCTGCTAATGAATATATCTTTTCGATTTTTTGTACGCCAGTAGGTGCGTATTTTAAAGGTGGTTTGCAGCCTGCAAACTTTATTGTATCTGAATTCGACCGAGCAGCGCCACGCGGCACAGGTGCAGCTAAAGTCGGCGGAAACTACGCTTCGAGTTTACTTCCCGGCAAACAAGCTAAAAAACGTGAGTTTGCGGATGCTATTTATTTAGATCCAGCTACACACACGAAAATTGAAGAAGTGGGTGCAGCGAACTTTTTTGCTATTACGAAAGATGATCGCTTCATTACACCATTTTCGCCTTCTATTTTGCCAAGTATCACTAAGTATTCGCTACTTTATTTAGCTGAACACAGACTAGGGCTTGAAGTAGAAGAAGGAGACGTATATATCGACCAGTTAGATGACTTTAAAGAGGCAGGGGCTTGTGGGACTGCAGCGGTCATCACACCTATTGGTGGTATTCAAAATGGCGATGACTTCCATGTTTTTTATAGCGAAACAGAAGTTGGTCCAGTAACAAAAGAACTTTATGACGAACTTTGTGGCATTCAATTTGGCGAAAGAAAGGCTCCAGAAGATTGGATCGTTAAAGTTAAATAATCTTAAGAAGTCTTCACGAGAGCTATTGAAGCTCTCGTGAAGGCTTTTTTGATGAAAAAATAGCCTGACAAACATTTACTAAGGCTTGTCAGGCTTACTTTCTCTTAATTCCCCATTTTAAATTCAGAACTTGTAAGTTCGAATTTTCCTTTGAGACCAGAAGTTATATAGACTTTCTTTTCTTTGCTGACAAAGATCGCTTCAACCCCTTTGTGTTTTTCGATAAATGCAAGTCCCTCATCGATACCCTTTGAAAAGGCAGCTGAAGAAAGGCCATCTCCAGTAATTGATTTTTTACTAATGATTGTGACACCAGCAACATCATTATCAAATGGATAACCAGTTGTCGGGTCAAATAAATGGTGATATTTTTTGCCATCCACTTCTAGATAGCGTTCATAAATACCAGAAGTTACGATGGATTTATCGGTTTCTGGCAGTTTTCCTAGAATTGTATTTCGCGGGGAAAATGGATCTTGAATCCCAACATTCCAGTCTTTTCCTTTTGGACTTTCACCTTCAAGTAAAATGTTACCACCTAGATCAATGATGGCTGTTGTGACGCCGTTTTCTTTAAAAACTTTTTTCACTTCGTCGGCAATAAAGCCCTTGGCAATTCCGCCAAGGTCAAGTTCCATACCTTTTTTCTTCAAATAAACGGTTTTATTTTGATCATTTAATTCAACATTTTTATAGCCGATAAGAGGAAGACGTTCATCAATTTCACTTTGCGAAGGTTTACGCGCGTCTGGAAAACCAATATGCCAAAGTGAAGTGATGGGACCGATTGTGATATCTTTGGAACCACCAGTTTGTGCGCTGAATTTGAGACCTTCTTTAATAAGGTAATAAATGTCGTCGTCCACTTTGACAGCTTTTACACCGCTTGCAGCATTGATTTTATCTACTTCGGACGTACGGGTCTTTTCGTCATTAACATCGATTTTATCTGCCAAATCTTTTACACGATCAAAGCCTTTATCAAGCACCTTTTCTTTGCCTTTATCATAGATGGAAAGAGTGACAACTGTCCCCATTAAGAATTCTGTTTTTTTGTAAGGGGTTTCTAGGATAGTTGTTTTTTCTGCTTGCTTTTTATCTGTCGTTTCACTTTTTCCACAACCTGCAAGCGCAACGATGAGAGCAAGAAAAAGAAGCGCAATCCATTTTCTTTTTTTCATTCTGTCACCTCGAATTTAATTTATTCCGTTACTAAATGTATCCTTTTACTGCAGGGAAGTCAACAGGATTTGTTAACTTCTTTGCAAAATTGGTGATTTAAACAAAAAATAGAAAGAAAAAGAGAGTAGTGAAGCAGAAAGGGAAAAGCCGGCAAATACATCACTTGGATAATGGACGCCAAGATATACACGCGAGAACATGATCAGACTAATTAAAAGAAAGGCTAAGATACTAATAATCCATTTTTGCCGTGCTTTTTTTAAGAAAAATAAAATAAGAATGAGAGCTGTGAGTCCATAAAAAGCAGTTGATCCAGCTGCATGACCACTTGGAAAGCTGTAACCAGAAATGGAAATTAATTTATCAAGCGGACGAGGACGTAGTTCAATATGTTTCACAATTTGTGGCAATACAAGTTCACCGAGTAGAAGGGTGAAACCGGCCCAAAGTGAAAAAAGCAATCCTTTCGTTTTCCATAAAAAAAGAAAAAGGAGAACTGAAAAAAGGGTGAGAATCATTGTTCCGCCAAGATCAGTAAAAACTTTAAAAAATTTGATAAAAGGTTCTTTTAAGTCGGAACGAATCAGGTGATTCAAGCTTTGATCAAGCTGTGTGAGCCATTCTGCTTTGGTGGAAACACTTCTCCAGAAAAAGAGAAAGATAAGTGCAAAAAACGTTCCGCTAACTAGCAAAATCGAATGAGCAGGTTGTTTTTTGGAATTCAGCATAGAAACACTCCTTTTAATAAGTAGAAAGTTCAAATTGCGAATCAGCAAGATAAGATTGAATCACTGGATCAGTTAAGACTTTTAATTCAAGTTCACGTGCTTCATTATAGGAACTTAATTTACGAAGCTCGGCATCGCAAAAGCCTGGATGACAAAATAACTCGGTTCCTGTGTAACTACTTTGATGATCAAGGTGCTTGATGAAAGAATCAGGTGAAATCGCTTCAGGCTCTGGGAAAGCGTTTTGAACGTTTGGGATTCTTGGATCGGCGCCGCGAAGAGGAATATCCCATTTTTTAGCAAGAGCTTTCGCAAGTTCAAAAAAGCGCGGGTCGAAGTGGACATCATGATGACTGTCGAGGTGCGTCGGTTTTTTACCCATTTGCTTTTCAAAATGCTCTATTTGTGTCTGCCATTCTTGCAAGACTTCTGTTTCAGAAATCACTGCTTGCCGAAGCGTAAGTTGATCTAAAAAAGCACCGTTTGATTGTATCAGTGTTTTAGGACTGGTGAGCGGGTAACCCGCTGTTAATGTTAGATGAACTCCGATACCAAGAGCTGGGTAGTTTTTTGCTTCGCTTATTGCATACGCTGTTGCGTTCGCATTCATTAAAAGTGTTGTCGAGGTTAAAACACCTTCACTATGACTGAGAAAAATTCCATCTGTATTTGCTTTTGTATAACCGAGGTCATCTGCATTAATTACGAGCTTCATTTTTTTAGTTCCTTTCAGTTGATTGTTTTTTAAATTATAGCATTAAAAATAAGAAAAAGGATGAAAGAGAAGTCTCTTTCATCCTTTTGATGAGCCATGATGGGCTCGAACCATCGACCCTCTGATTAAAAGTCAGATGCTCTACCAACTGAGCTAATGGCTCATTAATGGCTGGGCTAGCTGGATTCGAACCAGCGCATGACGGAATCAAAATCCGTTGCCTTACCGCTTGGCTATAGCCCATTAACTGGTGGAGGAGAGTGGATTCGAACCACTGAACCCGAAGGAGCGGATTTACAGTCCGCCGCGTTTAGCCACTTCGCTACTCCTCCAATAAAGTGCCGACTGCAGGAATTGAACCCGCAACCTACTGATTACGATTCAGTTGCTCTACCAGATTGAGCTAAGTCGGCATGTTATACCAAGTGAATCGTCACTTTATTATAGTATAACATTTTTTAAAATAATGCCAGTTTTTTGAGGAAACTGGGCTTTGATGACCCGTACGGGATTCGAACCCGTGTTACCGCCGTGAAAGGGCGGTGTCTTAACCACTTGACCAACGGGCCAAACTTTGAAAAGAATTTTCACAGCCAAAAACTATTATATAAACTGTCACGACATTTGTAAATAGTTAAAATAAAGTTTTTTTTTTCTGAAAATAAGACTTTGCCAAAATACGGATAAAGAATATCATTAATTGGTCAAAAAATCTACCGTAACGCTGCTAACATCAAGCTGTATTTGATTTGTAATAAAAAGTTGCACATATTGATTGCGCCCTGTGCTATAATGTGTGGTATTGTATAGCTTGTTGTACGAAATTCAAAAAAAGGTAGGGAATGAAATTGGCATCGCCTTTAAAAAGACTACTCATTGGGCGCCCGCTTAAAAGCTCAGAAGCGGGAGAACAAAAATTAGGGAAATTGAAAGCTTTAGCTGTGCTTTCATCAGATGCGTTATCATCTATTGCATATGGAACAGAACAAATTCTGCTCGTTTTAGTTGCTGTGAGTGCAGCGGCTATGTGGTATTCGATTCCAATCGCACTTTGCGTATTGGTTCTTTTATTTGCGCTCAATCTTTCTTATAAACAAATTATCCATTCGTATCCGCATGGCGGTGGCGCTTATGTAGTTTCACGAGAAAATCTTGGGAAAAATGCTGGACTTGTCGCAGGTGGTTCTCTTCTTGTCGATTATATGCTTACGGTTGCCGTAAGTATTTCATCAGGAACTGATGCCATTGTTTCCGCAGTTCCTTCACTTTTTCCTTTTGCAGTTCCGATTGCAGTTTTTCTCGTCATTGTTGTCACGATTATTAATTTGCGTGGTATTACGGAATCTGCTAGCATTTTAGCAATTCCTGTCTATCTCTTTGTCTTTTCAATTGTTGTGCTGATTTTAACGGGGATCATCAAAGTTCTTTTAGGAATGGATGCTACACACGAAACGGCTTCAATTGGCACACATGTACAAGGAGTGACACTCTTTCTACTATTAAGGGCCTTTGCATCTGGTTCGGCTTCGTTAACAGGGATTGAAGCCATTTCAAATGCAGTGCCGCTTTTTAAAAAGCCGCAAGCTAAAAATGCTGCTAAAACATTGACGATTATGGCGACGATTCTTGGGTTCTTCTTCCTCGGAATTACTGTGCTTGCTTTCGTTTACGGAACAGTACCTGAACTTAAAGTAACCGTTCTTTCACAAATTGCAGAAAATGTTTTTGGTAGAAATTTCATGTTTTACTTTATTCAAGCAACGACCGCATTGATTTTGGTGCTTGCTGCTAATACCGGTTTTTCTGCTTTTCCGCTCCTAGCATTTAACCTTGCGAAAGATAAATATATGCCACGCATGTATCTGGCAAGAGGGGACAGACTTGGTTACTCAAACGGCATTATTACTCTTGCAGTTGGCTCGATTTTACTGATCATTTTATTTAAAGGAAAAACAGAATTGCTCGTTCCACTGTACTCGGTTGGAGTGTTTATTCCATTTACGCTTTCACAAACGGGGATGATTATTAAATGGTGGAAAGAGCGTTCAGAAGGTTGGCATAAAAAGCTCGCCGCCAATTTGTTAGGGGCGATCATTTCTTTCACAGTGTTAATTGTTTTATTCCTTACGCGGATCGATTCGGTGTGGCCTGTCTTTATTTTCTTGCCGATTATGATTTTTGTTTTTCACCGGACGAGAAGCCACTATATAAAATTAAAACGACAACTTCGAGTGGATGAATCCATGGATATTGACGTTTCTGATTTCAAAGGAAATGTTGTGATCGTTGCGGTTTCTGATACGACAAAAGTGGTGGAAGGAGCGCTTAAATATGCGAAATCTATTGGCGACACAGTTATTGCGGTTCATGTCTCGATTGACCGGATGCAGGGAAAAGAATTCGTCGAGAGGTGGAACCGAATTCACCCTGAGGTTCGTGTTGCCCATCTTTATTCGACCTATCGCTCGATTTCTGAACCGCTGATGAAGTTCATTGATACGGCTAAACAAAAAGCAGATCATGATAACTATTCATTAACTGTGCTTATTCCTCAATTCATTCCTAAGAAGGGTTGGCAAAACTTATTGCATAACCAAACCAGTTTAATGATTCGGACAAGGCTTATGATGCAGCGTGATGTTATTGTTGCCACCTATCCGTACCATCTAAAGGAATAATTACGAATTAAAAGTAGGGGAACTTCACTTCTATTTCGTATTCGGAATGAAGTAAGCTTAACAAAACGGAACAAACCTGTAAAAAGTGAACTATTTGTTTTTCTTCACGAACTTTCTTTTAAAAAGCGTATTTTCCCATTAGGAAAATACGCTTTTTTATGTCTTCTTTGACCTAAAAAATCAATTTTAATAATTCATCGAAATTTTTTCTTTTTAGCTTGAATCATGATAGAATGAACGTGTTACTAATAAATAGAGAATAGGTGGATGAATGATGCAGAAAGTAGGGGTAGTTGGAATCCCTTGGGTTTTTTCAGATGAGCGACAAGGAACGGCATTAGCTCCTTTTGCGATTCGTTATACGGGGATTTTGGAACAATTGAGCAACATGGAAATAGAACTGTGTGATTTTGAAAACTTGGATTTTTGTACGGAAGAGATGCTTTTTTTAAGATCTAATTTGAAAGCGATTACAAATAAAATGTTAAGTCATACGGAGTTACTTGAAGTAATGCTTCGACAAGTAGACACTTCTCTTGTTCTTGCTGGAGATGAGTGGGTTGCACAGTTGCTTTTTCTCGCCGCTCAAAAACAAAATGATGAGAGTATTTATGTCATTCTTGACGCACCGGTGCAAACAGATTTTTTTGCTTCATACCTTGGCGTTTTAAAAAAGCTTTTGGAGGAACCTAATTCTGAATTAGGAAATTTGAGGTTAAAACCTTCACAGTTTTGTATTTTGAGTGCCAAAAGAGAACTTGAGACTGAAAAAGCTTTCTTTGAGAAAGTTGGCGTAAAATATTTTGGGCTAGCGGATATTGAAAATTTGGGCTTTGAAGAAGTCATTTTGAGATTGCTTGCTTGGACTCGCAAAAAAGATACGCCTATTCATTTACTGCTGAGTGCAAGCGCGATAGATCCAGTGTTTGTTCCTGGTGTAAACCGGATATCTGTTGGCGGACTCGCGTATAGAGAAGTTGCACATTTTATGGAAGTTATGGCGGAGAGAGGCTCGTTTTCGTCGATTATGGTTGCGGGCTTAAATCCACTTCGAGATGAGGGGAATAAATCGGCTAAATTTATGGCTAGAATGTTTGAAATTTATTTTAAAACTCGATCTCTAGTAGATGAAAAAAAGCTAAAGGTTTGACTTGAAAATTCATGAGAAAGACAAGGAGAAATATTTGTGAAAAATCACCTTTCATTCGTTAAACTTGACAATTTTGTGAACTTTGAAAAACGTCTTGAAATTGGGCTTATCTGAGCGTATACTTGTAATTAGAAACAAGTGTGTAAAGGATTTTGAAGTTTTTTGGAAGGTGAGGAGTGCGCAAGATGTCAAATCTGGATATTCGATACTATGTTATACCCATGATTGTTATTTTCATACTTGGCATTGCTGGAACCGGTGGTATAGCTTTTCCACTACTTAATTTTCTTATGATAACACTTGTTGCTTGTGTTTCTGGTGGGCTAATTGGTGCCTTGCACCAGTTGTTTGGGTTCGTGATGCATTTTAATACGGAATATAAGAAAAAAAGAACGCCTAAAAAAGATTTGAAAACGCAATATCATGAAATTTAGAAGCTAAAACATCCTCAAAATTTTTTGTGGATGTTTTTTTATTCTTTAAGGAAAAGCTCGGAATAGTTTTATTCAAGAAAAGCAAAATCTTCTTCATTTCTCATGTGATATTAATCGTTGTTAGAAAGCTTTTATGATACAATAAGAAAAGTGAATCTGTCCGAATGTTGTCGGATAGTTTGTAATTATGTAGGCAAGTTTGCCTAAAAGACGGAGGCGAAAAGATGAGCTTTTCAAACATTTCAATTTTGCACTATCTTGCAAACATCATAGATATCCTTGTTGTTTGGTTTGTAATCTATAAGCTGATCATGCTCATCCGCGGAACAAAAGCTGTTCAACTTTTAAAAGGAATTTTCATTATTATTGCGGTAAAAATCATCAGTAGCTTCCTTGGCCTTCAAACTGTAGAATGGATCACGGATCAAGCGCTAACTTGGGGATTTCTTGCGGTTATCATTATTTTCCAACCCGAGTTGAGACGAGCTCTTGAAACGCTCGGACGGGGAAATATCTTTATGCGGATTGGCTCGCGTATTGAAAAGGAACAGCATCAAATTGTGGATGCGATCATTGATTCAACCAAATATATGTCAAAAAGACGAATTGGTGCGCTGATTTCAATCGCGAAAGATACGGGAATGGAAGATTATATTGAAACGGGAATCCCACTACATGCTCGGATTTCTTCTCAACTTTTAATTAATATTTTCATTCCAAATACGCCGCTCCATGATGGCGCGGTTATTATTAAAGGCAATGAAATTGCTTCAGCAGCTAGTTATTTGCCACTTTCAGATAGTCCTTATTTGTCTAAGGAACTCGGAACAAGACACCGCGCTGCACTTGGAATTAGTGAAGTGACAGATAGTTTAACGGTTGTTGTTTCAGAAGAAACGGGTGGGATTTCTGTAACGAAAAGCGGCGAGCTATTTCGCGATGTTTCAGAGGAACGCTTAAGAGAGATTCTTGAAAAAGAACTCGTAAAATTACCAGAGAAAAAGACGACCTTCTTTTCTAAATGGCTAGGAGGCGGTAAAAAATGATGGATCGAATTTTAAATAATAAATGGTCGATTCGCATTCTTGCTCTTGTGTTAGCTGCCATTTTGTTTACTTCTGTGAATACAGATAATAAAAATAGCGGTGGAACTTTCCAAACAACGACACAAAATGATACGGAGGTTGTTCAAAACGTCCCGGTAGAGGTCTACTATGATAAGAAAAACCTTTATGTTTCGGGGCTTCCTGAAACGGTATCCGTTACGATTAGTGGTCCAAGAAGCATTGTTCAAAATACAAAGGCTCAACAGGACTTCAAAGTATATGCAGATTTGCGGAATGCTTCGATTGGAGAACAAAATACGAAGCTTAAAATCAAAAACCTTTCGAATCGCTTAAAAGCCACTATTAGTCCGCAAACTGTAAAAGTGAACGTTCAGGAAAAAGTAACGAAGAAATTTTCAGTAGATGCTGAACTAAGTAGTAGTGCGATTGCGAGTGGTTATAAAGCTGGAAATATTAAAATCAGTCCTGGAAAAGTTTCTGTGACAGGTGCAAAAGATACGATTGAAGAGATTGCCTATGTCAAAGCCAATGTAGATGATAACAAGAAGCATAAGGACGATTTTGAAGCCGAAGCGACGGTCTCTGCATTTGATAGGAACTTGAATAAATTAGATGTCGAGATCAGCCCGCAAAAAGTAAACGTAAAGGTTCCGGTGAATAAGGTGGGGAAGTCCGTTCCGCTTAAATTAAAAGCGGAAGGCAACTTGCCAGATAATATTTCTATCCAAAGCATGACGACAGATCAAGATGAGGTTGTAGTCGTTGGTGATGACGATGTACTAAAAGGTATTGATCAAATCACGGTGAACGTCCCTGTGTCAAGTTTAACTGCGGACACGGTAAAAGAGGTTAAGATCCCAGTTCCTAGTGGGGCAAAAGCTGTACAACCTTCATCAATTGAAGTGCGGATCAAAACAGCAAAAAAGTCTAGTGGGGATGAAAATTCCTCAAATGAAAGTGGAAATGGAAATGAGGATGCAGAAGAAAATCATTCAACCGGTAACACGAACGAGCAGAACGATTCAGGTCAAGAAAATAATGAAGAAGATACCGAGTCTTCAAAGACTTTATCTGGACACACTATTTCAACGCAATCTCTGCCAGCCAATTTAACAGCAACTTTAATTTCACCAGCAAATGGCAAAGTGAATTTGACGCTACATGGGAAAAGTAGTTTACTGAACGGTCTTAATTCTTCAAATGTAAGCATTACAACCAACTTAGCCAATGCAACAGTTGGACGCTATAGCACAATGATTGAAGTCGGAGGGATCCCAAGAGGAGTCACCTATTCACTTTCTACAAGCACAGCGGTTTTCACAGTTGAAGAAAAAAATGAAGAATAAAATGTTATAAATCAGTCAGGCAAACGCTTTTGAAGCTGGATTTTAGACTTTAGATGAATTTTTCTTATAAAAAAGGTATAATGTAACCTGCAGTGAATTTTTGTTAGTTAAGAGAAAAATAAATTCTGCTTGATTCAGTAGTGGAAAATTAAATTTTAATGTTTCTTTGAATAGAAGGAGAGAATTAATAATGGGTAAATATTTTGGAACAGATGGAGTTCGTGGAGTTGCTAATGAAGAGTTGTCACCTGAACTAGCTTTCCGATTAGGTCGTATGGGCGGCTACGTATTAACGCGTCATGTGGGAGAACATCCGCGAGTACTTGTTGCACGTGATACGCGAATTTCTGGGGAAATGCTTGAAGCAGCTCTTATCTCTGGGCTTGTTTCTGTTGGGATTGAAGTGATGCGACTTGGTGTTATTTCAACACCTGGCGTGGCTTATTTAACAACAGCACAAGGCGCTTCAGCAAGTGTAATGATTTCTGCTTCACATAATCCTGTACAAGACAATGGAATCAAGTTTTTCGGTTCTGATGGCTTCAAGCTTTCAGACGATCAAGAGCTTGAAATTGAAGCTTTGCTTGACGAGACGACTGATAATTTGCCTCGGCCGAGTGCTGAGGGACTCGGAACTGTAAGCGATTATTTTGAAGGTAAACAAAAATACTTGCAGTTCTTAAAACAAACGGTTGATCAAAATTTTGAAGGCCTATTAGTGGCGCTTGATTGTGCAAATGGGGCTACGTCGAGCCTTGCAACACATTTGTTTGCAGATTTAGAGGCGGACACTGTGTCAATGGGCGCTTCGCCAGATGGTTTGAATATTAATGATGGTGTTGGATCGACACATCCTGAAGCACTTGCCGCATTCTTGAAAGAAAAAGAAGCGGATGTTGGACTTGCTTTTGATGGTGATGGCGATCGTGTCATTGCGGTTGATGAAAATGGAACCATTGTGGATGGAGATAAAATCATGTTCATTTGTGCTAAATATTTAAATGAACAAGGCTTGTTAAAACAAAACACTGTCGTTTCAACAGTGATGAGTAATCTTGGCTTTTATAAAGGCTTAGAAGAGCTTCACATTCATGATGTACAAACTGCTGTTGGAGATCGCTACGTTGTTGAAGCTATGCGGAGCGGGAATTATAATCTTGGTGGCGAGCAATCCGGACATATTGTTTTTCTTGATCACAATACAACAGGTGACGGGTTACTTTCTGGAATTCAGTTGATCAATGTGATGAAAGCGACCGGCAAAAAACTTTCTGAGCTGGCTAGTGAAATGCAGACGTACCCACAAAAACTCGTGAATATTCGCGTAACCGATAAACACGCTGTAACGGATAATCCGAAAGTTCATGCTGTTATTGAAGACGTTGAAACAGATATGGCTGGAAATGGTCGAGTACTTGTTCGTCCTTCTGGAACTGAGCCACTTGTACGGGTAATGGTGGAAGCGAAGACAGCTGAGGAAACTGAAGGTTACTGTAACCGAATCGCTGCTGTTGTACAAGAAGAAATGGGTTTAGATAACTAATTTTAAATGCATCCCGTTATCGCTTTTCGGTAGCGGGATTTTTTATTTAGAGAAAGGACTTGAAAAAATGACAGAACGAGCTCGAAAAATAAGCGCGAGTATAATTTTTATGCTTGGGTTTACACAATTTTATAGCTTTTTGAGTGCCGCTTATGGCTATTTTGCAAGTGAAGAAGGGTACGACTTTATCTGGAACTACTGGGTTATAGGCTTATTCATGCTTTTATTAGTTGGAGCGGGCTTTTTACTTTTAAAAAGTCATCCGACTCGAATCCCAGCGCTTATTGTCCTCCTTAGTTTTGTAGTTTTTCAAGGTTTATCAACGTATTTTTATCAAATTAAACCGCTAAGTGAATTAAAGCAAAAAATGCCCTTTAATTACACGAATCTAATCCTCACGGTTCTTGCATTCGCATTGTTTGTGGTTTTACTTTTTATTCGGATGAGCGATTCGACGAGTTCGGTTTTACAAAGTGAAGCGTGGAAGACAAAATGGCGAATTTCTGGGGCAATAACAGCATTACTAGCTGCGGGACTTGCTATTTGGGCGTTAATTATTATTGTGATGGAATATAGTAGTCCGGCGAAAAATAATCCATTTTTATTCAGTAACGATTTTGATGCAGTTTTTGCGGGGGTATGCATTATCTTGCTTATTCTGGCGGCAATTTGGACTTTTAGAAAAGGTTCTTACCTTTTGGCAGGGATTGTGTTAGGAATTGGGTTTATTTATTTGACGAATTATTTCTGGTTTGACGAGTGGATGCGCTATGCGGCTAAAAATGGTTTGAAATTTGGGAACGGAGAAAATCGCATTTTTGGCATCAATTTATTAATTGCTTTATTTGCAACTCTTTCTGGAGTCTTCCAATTAGTTGGTAAAAAAAGAACGTAATGCCAAGAGGCATTACGTTCTTTTTTGTATAGACCAATTTTGTTAGAATGACTAATTGTCATGCTTGACGGCATATACATTTTATTGTAAACTTAGAGAAGTTTCCTTGAATGATAAGAAAAAGGAGGATCGTTAAAAACTAAATAAAAGCGCCAGAACTGATTGCAGTCTATAAATGAGCGGGTGAAATTCCGGCTTATCTGAAATCAGTTGACGAGGAGGAGATTAATCGAGAATTCGGCGGGAGTCTCCCGGCTGTGCATGCAGTCGTTATGCTTTAGCTACAAACCAATCAGGTGACTGGTTGAACAGAGCGCTAAAGAACATGTGCATGACAACCTCCAAGGGAACGTGAAAAATAGGAGGCAGTAGAGAAATTGGATTTGTCTGCCTTAAATTAATTGGAGGCTTTTTATTATGTGTGGAATTGTTGGGTATATTGGAAGAAATAATGCAAAAGAGATTTTATTAAACGGACTTGAAAAATTAGAATATCGTGGTTATGATTCAGCGGGTATTGCGCTATTAGACCATGAACAAGTAACGGTGATTAAAGAAAAAGGACGCATTGTAGATTTGCGTAAGAAAGTGGGAAATGAGGCGTTTGGTGAAGTTGGGATTGGTCACACACGCTGGGCGACTCACGGTAAACCAAGTGAAGAAAATGCCCACCCGCATCAAAGCGCATCAGGACGGTTTGTTATTGTGCATAATGGCGTTATTGAAAACTATGCTTCACTAAAAGAAACATATCTAGAGGGTGCACTCTTTAAAAGTGATACAGATACAGAGGTTATCGTTCAACTCATTGAAAAATTTGCGCAAGAAGGATTGGAAACTAAAGAAGCAATTCGTAAGACTTTAGGGCTTCTTCACGGTTCTTATGCAATTTGTGTTATTGATAAAAACCTACCAGATACTCTTTTTGCAGCTAAGAATAAAAGTCCGCTTTTAATTGGCACTGGGACTAATTTTAATGTGATTGCAAGTGATGCAATGGCTGTATTAAAGGAAACAAGTGAATTTATTGAAATTGCTGATGAAGAACTTGTTATTTTGAAGCGCGATCAAATTGAAATTGAAACACTTGATGGGGAAGAAGTAGAACGTGCTCCATTTACTGCGACCATCGATGCTTCTGATATTGAAAAGGGCACTTATCCGCATTATATGTTAAAAGAAATCGATGAGCAGCCAGCTGTGATGCGCCGTATCATTCAAGCGTATCAAAATGATACTGGTGAAATTTCAGTCGATCAAGCCGTACTTGACGAACTTCTTGCCTCAGACCGTGTTTACATTATTGCTTGTGGAACAAGTAGCCACGCAGGTTATGTAGGAAAAGTGTTAATCGAACGTTTAGCAGGAATTCCTGTAGAAGTGCATATTTCAAGTGAGTTTGGTTATAATATGCCCCTTCTTTCAGAGAATCCGTTATTCCTATTCATTACGCAAAGCGGGGAAACAGCTGACAGCCGTCAAGTTCTTGTGAAAGTGAAAGAAATGGGGTACCGGACTTTGACGCTTACGAATGTACCGGGATCAACGCTTGACCGGGAAGCAGATCAAGCCATGTATCTTCATGCTGGTCCAGAAATTGCGGTAGCCTCAACGAAAGCTTATACAGCACAAGTAGCAGTGTTAAGCATTTTGGCTGTAGCGGCTGGGCGTGCTCGGGGAAATAAAGTTGCCATTCAATTTGATCTTGTATCGGAACTTGGGATCGCAGCGACGGCCATGGAAGCGATGGTTTCAAGCAAGGAACTTGTGGAACACATTGCAGGTGAATTTTTAGCAACAACACGCAATGCTTTCTTCATCGGTAGAAGTGTTGATTATTTCGTAGCTATGGAAGCGGCGCTTAAGTTGAAGGAAATTTCCTATATTCAAACGGAAGGCTTTGCAAGTGGGGAATTGAAGCATGGAACCATTGCTCTCATTGAAGATGAAACGCCTGTTTTTGCGATTATTACGCAAGAAAATATCAACTGGAACATCCGCGGAAATGTAAACGAGGTGTTAGCACGTGGAGCAAATGCTTGTATTTTCGCGATGGAAGGCTTAGAACAGCCGGGAGATCAGTTGGTGTTACCGCACGTTCATGAATTGTTAACACCGCTTGTTAGCGTCATTCCTTGTCAGTTGCTAGCTTACTACGCCGCTCTTCATCGGGATTGTGACGTGGATAAGCCACGTAATCTAGCGAAGAGTGTAACGGTTGAATAAAATCAAAAAAAGACAAGCTCGTAGAGTATCTACGAGCTTGTCTTTTTTTATGATTCAGTTAGTTCTTCAATTTCCGTGCTTAAAATTTCCCAGTCTTCCATTAGTGCCTCTGCTACTTGTTTTACGCTATCTAGTTCCTCTGTGATTTGTAGCGTTTTTTCATGATCGTTAAATACATCAGGTTGTGTTAGAAGCTGTTCAAGCTCCGCAATTTTGCTGTCGGCATCTTCCATCGCGGTTTCAACCCCTGCAAGTTTTCTAGTTTTTTGGCGGAACAATTTTTGGTTTTCTTTACTTTTTTGATAGGACTCTTTGCTACCAGAAACACTTTTTTCTTCAATTTGGCCAGTTTGAAGCTTTTCTTCAAATTCAAGTTGAGCAATTTCTTTTTCGTATGCTAGTTTTTCTAGGTAGTAGTCGTAATCGCCTAGATAAACTAGAGCTCCGTTTGGACTCAGTTCAACGACTTTAGAAGCAATCCGGTTAATGAAATAGCGATCATGTGAAACGAAAAGAATCGTTCCAGCGAAATCAATTAAAGCCGCTTCGAGTACTTCCTTACTCTCAATGTCAAGGTGATTAGTCGGTTCATCAAGAATAAGTACGTTAGCGCCAAGAAGGGTTAGTTTGGCAAGAGCAAGTCGGGCTTTTTCGCCACCACTCAGTGTAGAAACTAGTTTTAAAACATCGTCTTCAGAAAAAAGAAAATTGCCGAGTGTTGTTCGAATGACTTTTTCGTCAAGCTCGGGATAGTCGTCCCAAAGCTCCAGCAGTACGGTTTTGTTTGAAGAAAGTTTCGCCTGCTCTTGGTCATAATAACCGATTTTCACGCCTGCACCGAAGTGAAAGCTACCACTTAGTGGAGAAAGTTCTTGGATTAGCGTTTTGAGCAATGTCGATTTTCCGACTCCATTTGGTCCAACAAGTGCAAGACTATCTTGACGCTTCATTTCAAAGGTTAAGTTTTTCGAAACTGTTTTTTCTTTGTCATAGCCGATTGCAAGTTCTTCAACAAATAAAACATCGTTTCCAGAGGCACGCTCAAATTGAAAACCAAAGTGAGCCGCTTTTTCCGCTCCCTCAGGCCGGTCCAGACGTTCGATTTTTTCAAGCTTCTTTCGGCGGCTCTGCGCTCGTTTAGTGGTTGAAGCGCGAACCAAATTGCGGGCAACGAAATCCTCAAGTTTTCCAATTTCAGTTTGTTGCTTTTCAAATTCTTTCCATTCACGTTCTAGTTTTTCTTGTTTGAGAACCAAGTAGCGACTGTAGTTTCCCGTGTAGTGCTGCATTTTCGTACGGCTGATTTCATAAACTTGATTGACCACTTTGTCGAGAAAATAGCGATCGTGTGAAACAATCAAAAGCGCGCCCGCATAGTTTTGTAAATAATTTTCTAGCCAAGCGAGTGTTTCGATATCAAGATGATTGGTAGGTTCGTCAAGAATCAGCAAGTCTTCCTTTGATAAAAGTAGTTTGGCAAGCGCAAGTCGTGTTTTCTGCCCGCCACTTAGCGAGGAGACGAGTTTATCATAGTCTTCTTGATAAAACTTAAAGCCGTTCAAGATGGAACGAATTTCTGCTTCATACGTATAACCACCGCGTTCTTTGAAAAGATGCTGTAAGTTATCATAGGTTTCAAGCGCTTGTTTTGAAGACTCAGGGTCCTCATATAAACTAGTATCTGCAAGGCGTTTTTCCATCATACGGATCTCTTTTTCAAGCTCCAATAAATCATCAAAGACAGCAAGCATTTCATTCCAAATGGTTTTGCTTGATTCAAGTCCAGTGTTTTGTGCCAAGTAACCAATCCGCACATTTTTTGGATGTGAGATGGTTCCTGCATCATAGCCGATTTGTCCGGCAATAATTTTAAGAAGTGTCGATTTCCCAGCACCATTTCGGCCAACAAGCGCGATCCGGTCGTTTGTTTTCACTTCGAGTTTTATATTTTCTAAAATCACTTCTGCGCCAAAGTATTTTGCAATTTGTTGCGCTTGTAATAGAATCATTTTTCTCTCTCCCATCTCTATTAGTTTAGCTTAAAGCGGTTTATCATGCAATCACATAAAAAAATTATGTGAAATAGTTAGCTTTATTTGTGATTTTACAGTAAAATAAAATAGAACGGTCTGTTGAATTAAACAATTAAGTACTTTTTTTGGTTTTTTTGAGCAAAAAGATTGTGCATTGCTTGTGAAATGTTTATAGTAGTAAAGCAAGCATTGTGAAAGTAAGAACAGCTTCAAACTAAATTAACTGCAGATTTGTAGTCAAAAAAGTGAATTTTAAGGTAGAAAGGACGAATGAAGAATATGGATGAAACAACAAAAATCCCGCAGGCGACGGCGAAGCGTTTACCGCTTTATCATCGTTATTTGAAATATCTTTACGAATCAGGCAAGGAGCGCGTTTCTTCAGCGGAATTAAGCGAAGCTGTGAAAGTGGACTCTGCAACGATTCGTCGTGATTTCTCTTACTTCGGAGCGTTAGGGAAAAAAGGGTATGGCTATAATGTTTCTTACATACTTGATTTTTTTGGTAAAACATTAAGTCAAGATAAAGAAACTAATGTAGCCATCATTGGAGTCGGAAACCTTGGGATGGCTCTGCTTCATTATAACTTCATGAAAAACAACAATATCCGCGTTTGTGCAGCCTTTGACGTTGATCCTGCCAAAGTGGGTACGGTTCAACAAGAAATTCCAATTTATCATTTAAATGATATGGAAGAGATTTTGAAAGAAAATCAAGTGGAAGTAGTCATTTTAACGGTTCCAGCTGATGAAGCTCAGGAAACGGTAGATAAGCTCGTAGAAGCTGATGTGAAAGGAATTTTAAACTTTACCCCAGCGAGAATCAGCGTTCCTAAACAAGTTCGCGTACACCACATTGATTTGACGACGGAACTGCAAACGCTCATTTATTTCTTGGAAAATTATCCTTCCAAAAATTAAAGAAAGCTTTTGCGCCGGCATGAGAAAATCATGTCGGTTTTTTTCTGACTATTTTTGGGTAAAGAAAGGCGGAGAGCCTTGTTAAAATGATTGGGAGGTACAAAAGAATGAACTGGATTAAAAAATTGAACTGGACGCAGTGGGTAGCACTATTTATTTTTGCGTCAATGGCGGTGTCACTTGTTTTTACGGTATTTGAGATTTTCACCGCACCTGTTGAGCAACCCGTACACGGCCCAAAAGTAACTTTACAAAGTGACTATATTTTCTTATTGGTCGAAATTATTTTAGGGATTTTAATTTTGGCGCTTCCGTCAATTCTTGCAAGAAGTTTTAAGTTTGAAATTCCTGGACTCGTGTATTTATTGTTTATTATTTTCCTTTACGGTTCCATTTATTTAGGAACGATTCAAAAGTTTTATTCGATTGTTCCTTATTGGGACAAAATTTTGCATATTTTCAGTGGTGCGATGCTAGGAGCGATAGGTTTTTCTTTTGTAAGCTTGTTGAACTTCAATGAAAATGTTGTATTGAAAATGAAGCCAGGCTTTGTAGCTGTTTTTTCTTTTTGTTTCGCAGTCACACTTGGCGCATTTTGGGAAGTCTATGAATACACGTTTGATGGGTTACTTGGACTTAACATGCAACGCTTTGAATCATCAGGAGGCACGCCTTATGTTGGACGGGCAGCACTTGCTGATACGATGGGAGACATCATTGTAGATATTTTAGGAGCACTTGTTATTGCGATAATTGGTTATATCGCGCTTAAGAAGGGCTTACCGTGGATGAAGCAATTTACTTTTAAGCGGAAAAATTGGAAGAAAACCAAATGAAAATAAGCTCGGAATAAAACAAAAAAGAACAGAATCGTTAAATCTACCATTTCTACAAATGGCTTCATTGAACGATTTCTGTTCTTTTATTTTTGGCTAGTTAGTCTCGTTTTTTATTTCTCCTCTTGCTTTTCTTCATCTTTTTGTTTCGGGAAATTTTCCACATAGCTGTCTGAGTACTGCAACAACTTCCGACTAGCATCAAAGCGTTCTTTGATGGAGTCGTTTAGTGGCATTTTAGAGCCATCATAGTGGGTGGCTTTCCCAGTTTCAAAACTTTCATCTGGCGCGTACATATAATCATTAGCAAAATAGCTACCTTCAGGCATTGTATAACGCTCAGGAACAAAGTTTGTCTTAGAATTTAAAATGTCTTCCCCGAACATAATTTGATTATCCGTCTTGATACCAAGAAGATTTAGAACCGTTGGCATTACATCAATTTCCCCACCAATATTATTGATTTTCCCAGTTTTTTCAATCCCAGGAGCATGAAGGAAAAATGGAATACGATAATCATCAGCAGGTTGAGCTTTCAGTTCTGAGGAACGATTAATATATTTCTTTTGATTGTCAGGAAGTGCTGTCGTGTCGATAATATGGTGATCACCGTACATTACAACAACAGAATCATCCCAAATTCCTTTTGCCTTTAGTTCATCAATAAATTGACCAAGTTGTTTATCCGCATAATGTACGGCTTGGAAGTAATCTCCTAATTCCGTGCCTTCAAGATCAGCTGGAAGTGTCAATTCTTGTTTTTCTTCTGGAATTTTAAACGGCATGTGTGAACTTACAGAAATAAGCTGGGCATAAAAAGGCTCTTTATTTGTATAGTGCTCTTCAAGAACAGGCAGTGATTTTTTATACAAGACTTCATCACTTGCAGAAAATCCAATTTTGTCTTCGTCTCCAAAAAATGAACGATCATAAAATTTATCAAAACCAACTGCTGGATAGAAATTCTCACGGTTATAAAAGCTTGCATCGTTTGTATGGAACGTAGCAGATGTATAACCTTTCTTTCCAAGAACGCGTGGCAAGCCAGGAATGACTCGGTCTCCATAAGTTTGTGTGTTCGTGTAGTAGCCACTTGGGAATGTAGAAGTATAAACGGACCATTCCGCATCAGCTGTGTTTGATTTTGAAACGGTTTGGAAAAACGAATCAGAGTAAAGCGTTTCGTTTTGCAATTTGTCAAGCGTTGGCGTAATAGACTGCCCGTTTATTTTGACACTTGTCAAATTCCGCTGCAAGGATTCTAATTGAATGATAATCAAGTTTTTTCCTTTAGCTGTTCCAAAATATTTAGGATTTTTCTTCGGTGTTATTCCTTTTAGCTTTTGAACATTTTGAGCATTTAAATCAGCTGCACGAACATGGGCGGTTCCGGTAAAAGCAGTGGCGAGGTTAAAAGTAAACACGCCCATTTTTTCAGCACGTTTTGTATCACTGATAATGTTTTGATTCATCATGTCGTAAGTGAAAAGTCCGATCAGTAAAACCGAAATAGAAGCAAGAGCCCCAAACCAGTTACGCTTGATTCGAAAAGATTTAAAAGCAACGTGTTTTTTAAGTCGTAAGTAAAGAACGACAGGGAAAAGCAATAAATTAGCAAAGAACAACCAGTCATACCATTTAAGTAAACTTGAGGCACTATCTTTTACAACGCCAACCTCGCCAATTAGCGAGAAGCTGTGATAGGTTGGAATTTCATGATAGAAGCGGCTATATAAAACGAATACCAACATGAGTACGCCAACAATAAAGGTGAGCGAAGCGTAAACGTAAATATGATAACGTTCTTTGACGAATGCATGAACGAATAGAAGAATGAGAAAAACGAAAGCCAAATCTGCTATGAAGCTAAAAAAGCTTGGGTCTTGAAAAATTTGAAAATAAGCAAATGCAAATTGACCAACGATTAAAAGAAGATAAATGATTAGCAATGCTATAGCCTCTTTCTATTTTAAAATAATGGATTTGTACAAAGGCAACTTTTCCAATTATAGCTATTTTACAACAAACCCGATATAAGTACAAATATTCTCGTCAAATAAAAAATAATTTTATTTCTTTAATGCTATTGAACTTTAACGTGTAAAAATGTATGATAGAAAAAAGTTGTATTGAAGTAGAGGGAGTGTGAAAAAGTTTGTCTATCTTTAGAAAAAAACCGATTCATGATTTAATTCACAAAAATAAAAGTGGAAGTATCCAATTAAAACAAACCTTAAATGGAATGGATTTAATTTTGCTAGGTGTGGGGGCCATTGTTGGAACTGGGATTTTTATTTTACCTGGAACTGTTGCTGCACTTCATTCAGGACCTGCCATCGTCTTTTCATTTGTGATTGCGGCTGTTGTTTGTGCACTTGCAGCGATGTGCTATTCTGAATTTGCATCTGCTGTACCTGTTGCAGGAAGCGCGTATACCTATGGTTATGTGATTTTTGGTGAATTTATTGCGTGGCTACTTGGATGGGCGCTCTTGCTTGAGTACGGGCTAGCAGTGGCTTCTGTTGCAAGTGGTTGGTCTTCCTATTTAAATGCCTTTTTGAGAGGGTTTCATATCGAAATTCCAGCCGCATTTTCCAATTCTTTTGATCCTGCAAACGGGACATATATTAATATTCCAGCTATTTTAATCGTCTTTTTAGTGGCTTTCTTACTAACTCGAGGAATCAAAGAATCAACACGCGTTAATACAATGATCGTATTTCTTAAAATTGGAGTTATCCTGTTATTTCTTATTGTAGGTGTATTTTATGTAAAACCATCTAACTGGCAGCCTTTCATGCCGTTTGGTTTTTCTGGCGTTTTAAATGGCGCGGCTCTTGTCTTTTTCGCCTATCTTGGATTTGATGCTGTATCCAGTGCAGCTGAAGAAGTGAAAAATCCGAAAAGAAATATGCCAATAGGGATCATCGGTTCACTTCTTGTATGTACGATACTTTACATGGCAGTTTCTGTAGTCCTTACGGGGATTGCATCTTACAAGAATTTAAATGTTTCTGATCCTGTTGCGTTTGCGCTGCAGTTGATTGACCAAAACTGGGTTGCGGGGATTATTTCACTCGGTGCTGTTATTGGAATGCTGACCGTTATTCTCGTGATGCTTTATGGTGGAACACGTCTTGTATACGCACTGGGTCGTGATGGTTTGCTCCCGAAAATGATGGCAGAAGTGAATCCTAAGCATCATACGCCAGTGAAAAATACATGGATTTATTCAACGATTATCGCTTTTTTTGCGGGTGTGGTTCCTTTAAGCCGCTTAGCAGAGCTTGTTAATATGGGGACACTGTTTGCTTTCATGATGGTTTCATTTGGAATTTTATTCCTTAGAAAAAATAAAGAAGTGTCGCAAGATGGCTTTAAAACACCATTTTATCCTGTCTTGCCGATCGTTTCAACCTTACTTTGCTTGTTCCTAATAACACGACTCCAACCCCTCACATGGCTTGTATGTGGGATTTGGTTCGCAATTGGTTTACTGATTTATTTCTTATACGGAAAGCGGCACAGTCAGCTAAATAAATAACTAAGAGATGCAAAGATGTTTCAGTAGTAAACGTCTTTGCATCTTTTTGTATTGAGTGATAAGATAGCATCTGTTGTAATAAACAAATAAAAGCGACAATACGCGGAAAAATTGCTAATATAGAAGGAGAGTTTCTATGAAGCGAGGGAAGAAATATGATTGAGTTCTTTGAAACAGATGAGCAACATAAAATCAAACAGATTGATGCACCAAATTCAAGCTGCTGGATTAAAGTAACGGCACCGACGGATGAAGAAGTTGACCAGTTATGTGAAAAATATGGGATTCCGCATGACTATTTTTTCGATGCACTCGATACGGAAGAACGCTCGCGGGTAGAGATGGAGCGAGAGGTTGAAACCTTTAAACATTCACTTGTGATTGTAGACTGTCCGTATGTTTCAAAAGATGAAATGGGATATAAAATGTATGAAACCCTACCGATTGGAATTATTTTGACACATGAAGTGATTATGACGGTTACACTCAAGAAAATACCAGTACTAGAAAATGTTGGAACGGATAAAACAGAAAAATACTTCGATACACATAAGCGTGGGCAGTTTTTACTTATGATTCTCTATGCTGTATCATTCTATTATTTGCGTTACTTGAATGAAATCATTCGCTCAACGAATCAACTAGAATTAAAAATTAAACAATCGATGAAAAATGAAGAGTTATATGCATTTATGGCTGTTCAAAAAAGTCTTGTGTTTTTTGCTACTGCTCTACAATCTAATAAGGCAACTTTAGATAAGATTGCAAGTGTAGGCCATTTTATGTGGGATAAAGGGAATCGTGATTTATTGCAAGATGTTCTTGTCGAAAACAAACAAGCTATTGCGATGACAGATACATATACGCAAATCATTAGTGGGATGTCGGATATTTTTTCTTCTGTCATATCCAACAACTTGAACATGGTCATGAAGTTTTTGACATCATTTACGATTATTTTGTCTCTCCCAACAATTATAGGAAGTATTTACGGTATGAACGTGAAATTGCCATTTGCCGAGTATGCCCATGCTTTTTCACTTATTATGATATTTACTCTTGTCGTAACGCTTGTTGTTACCCTCGTTTTTTGGAGGAAAAAGTATTTTTAAAAGAAGGAGGAAGGCTGAGTGCCCGAAAAAGAAACGTTTGAAAAATTAGCTTACGCAACGATCAAAGAAAAGATTTTAAGCGGAAAACTACGGGTTGGCGATCATATTTCTGAAGCTTCTATCGCGAGTGAGTTACATATTTCAAGGACACCTGTTAGGAAGGCGATCGCACGACTTGAAGCCGAACAATTGTTAGAAATAAAAGTTAATCGGGGAGCGACAGTTATTGAAAGTGAAATGACAGCAAGTCATTTTGTCTCGCTACTTGAAATCGTTGAAATACTAGTTCTTCAGACGATTTCTAAATTAGAAAATAAACGAATTACTTTTGAAGCTGAACGGTTTGAAGAGAAGAAAGAAATTCTTCAAAAGCATTTGCAAAAAAAGCAGGAAACTCTTTACATCGAAGTTTTGTTTGATTCACTTAAAAGCTTTGTTCATCTTATGCAAAATAGTTATGCTGACCGGTTTATTCAGGTGTTAGAAAGCGATTTTGATCTAAAAGCACAAAAGGAAATCAAAGTATTACCTCTTATTTTGGCTGCAGAAACGGAGCAAGGAATGAGTTCGGTTATAAAAAATCTGCAGAATGGAAGTTACGAGGAAGCAAGAAAAAACGTGAAAGAATTAATAAATAAATTTATCGTGCAAACATTTAGATAGGAGGGGATTAAAATAAAAAAGGTATTTGGAATTTTTATTTTAGATTGGCGACGTGTCTTTAAAGCGCCACTAGCACTTCTCCTTGTGATTGCTCTAATCATTTTGCCTTCGCTTTATGCATGGTTCAACATCGAAGCGCTCTGGGACCCGTATTCGAATACCAAAGGAATCAAAGTGGCGGTTTCCATTGATGATAAAGGCGCTGAGGTTTCAGTTCCTGGAAAAGATCAAAAAGTGAATGTGGGAACTGAACTTAAGAAAGAATTGAAGAAAAATGATAAATTAGGATGGACTTTTGTCAGCAACGAGAAAGCACAAAAGGGTGTAAAAAGTGGGAAATATTATGCAGCAATCCACATTCCAGCTGACTTTTCGAAGGATATGGTATCGGTTGTGACTGATGATGCTAAGAAACCGCAAATTGATTATTCGGTAAATGAAAAAATCAATGCGATAGCGCCTAAGATGACGGATGCTGGGGCTTCAACGATTGTGAATCAAATTAGCAGTGAATTTGTGGGGACTGTTAGTAAATCGGTTCTTGCTGAGTTTAACGAGGCGGGGATTGACCTTGAAAATGAGCTGCCGACTATTCGAAAAGTGAAAAATAAAGTTTTTGCTGTTCAAGATGCAATCCCAGAAATGAACAAAATGGGAGAAGAGGCACAGCGAATTGAGTCGAAACTTCCGGACATCAAGGAAAAAGCTCAACAGGTGGAAGAATTAAGTGACCGCATACCAGAGCTGAATGAAGCGGCTTCTGAACTTTTAAAAGTAGAAGCAGCTATTCCGAAAATGGATGAACTGGGCGGTGAAATTTTAACTCTGCAAACGAAAATACCGGAAATTCGCAAAGTGGCGGCGGGAATTAACGAAGTAGAGGCAAACTTTGGTACGGTGAAAAAAACCTTGAATGATGCCTTGGATGAATCCAGTCAGGCACTTGGGATCATTAATACAGCTGAAGAGGCGCTTCCAGAAGTACAAAAAATCGCTTCGGATGGTAGTCGGTACGCAAGTGAAGTTTCGAAATTTGCAGATCAAGTGGATGCATCTTTTGATACGGTAGCGCCAGCGATTAAAACGAATTTGACGCTAATGAAGCAAGTTGCGGATAATGTTGTCGCGATCACAGGGGATCTGAAGGATGGCAACTTGACGCCTGAAGAGGCTCTAAAAGCGCTAAATCAAATTGAAAAACAAATGACGGACTTAGAAGGGCTTCTTACGAAACAAATTGATTTGTTGACAGAGCTTAACGAGACGCTTCCTAATCATCCTTTAGATGGCTTTATTTCTGATTTATCGGGAGTGAAACAGCTACTTGCTGAGCAAAAAGAAACGGTTGAGAAGTTGAAGCAAGACGTTCAGGCCGGCAAACAACCGACCGAAGAGCTCGTAGATCGTTTGAACAGCGAGGCTAAGCAAATTAGCGGCAAGCTAGACCAAATTCTTGGAAAATATGATAGCACGATTGTTCCAAAAATCAAGGCGGGGCTTAGTCAAATCAAGGCGGATTTAGCGAAATCTGGAGAGCTTTTGAAAACGGCTCAAGGGAAAATACCGGAAATTGCTGATGTTTTGACAAATTCGAAGAAAACTCTTCAAACAGGTCAAGCTTATTTGAAAGAGTTTCAAGCTAAACTGCCGGAAATTGAAAAAATCTTGAAGGATACTTCTCAGTTGATTGATACAAAACTCGATCAAGTGATTTCTGGAATCAATCAAGCGGCTGTTTTTTATCGCAATGATTTCCCGGCTATTAAAACGAAGCTACACCGAGCAGGAGATTTTGTTCGAAATGATCTTCCGAATCTTGAAAAAGAGTTACAAGCGGCTTCTAAATTGATCAAAGAAAAGATGCCTGAGCTTGAAAAAGCGGTAACGATCGCGGCTGATCTTTCGCGAAATGAACTGCCTACGTTTGAAAAAGCGATCAATCAAGCGGCTTCTAAGATAAATGATTTTGATAAGGAATATAATTTACAAGAAATTATTTCGTTCCTTCGAAATGATGCAGATAAGGACAGTGACTTTATCGCGAGCCCGGTACAGCTAAATCAAACGGAGTATTACAAAATTCCAAATTACGGTTCTGCTTCCTCACCGTTTTACACAGCGCTTTGTCTTTGGGTAGGAGCTCTACTTGTTATCTCGCTTCTCCGGGTGGATGTTGAAGTTCCTGGTGGGATCTTCACGAATATTCATCGCTATTTTGGTCGACTTTTAACTTTTCTTTCCATTGGATTTATGCAAGCCATGTTTGTTACACTCGGAAATATTTTCTTGCTCCACGTGTATATTCGTGAACCAGTTTGGCATATCATATTTAGTCTTTTCATCAGTATGGTCTTCATGACGATCGTGTACACGCTTGTTTCTTTATTTAACAATGTCGGAAAAGGGATCGCGATTATTCTTCTTGTTTTACAAATTTCTGGCGCGGGTGGAAACTTCCCGATTCAAGTGTCACCACCGTTTTTCCAAGCGATTTATCCATTCTTGCCATTCACTTATGCTGTGAACTTAATCCGCGAAAGCGTTGGCGGAATCTACTGGCCAGGAGCTTATTTAGATATAGGTGTCTTGTTTGGCTTTATGATTATATTCATTTTGATTGGAACGCTTTTGAAAAAACCACTTGATCGAGTTGTGCCGAAACTTTCGGCTAAAGCAAAACGAAGTAAACTCATTCATTAACTAAACGCTGAATTTGGTATACAATATAAAAAGAAATTAGAAACAATAAGCATTTATTTGAATTGAAAAAGTGTCAAAAAGTTGTCAAAAATTCGTTTCGGGGCTCTTTTTCATGGGTATATGGGAACTATGTATCATTTGAGCGGTTTTTTGAGGTTTTTTCATTGTCTTTTTTTAGAGATTCTGAAAAAGCCTAAAAAATCAGCTTTGTTTCATCTATCGCATGTGGTATAATATGAGAAAGTTCACCGATTGAAGGAGCGTTATAAATTGAAAAGTAAACGAGACTATAAGACCCTCGATAAAGTTGTTTATTACAGTGTTATTGAAAAAATCAAGAATGGTGAATTGAAGCCCAATGAACATCTAACTGAAGAAAGACTTTCAAAAGAGCTAGGGGTTAGTCGTTCACCTATTCGGAAAGCTATCACAGCACTTGTTGCAGAAGGCATCTTGGACTATAGAACCTACAGCGGCGTGGTTGTAAAAGACTCGCTTGTCGATTCCACACGTTATGTGCAATTACTTGAAGTTGTTGAATTATTTATTAAAGCAACACTTGAAAAACTTGAACAAACTGAGGAAGAAATTGATATTGACGAACTAGAAAAATGTATACAATCTATGGATCGTGCTTCTTATTTGCGTGACATGGATGAATATATTTTCAATGAACATCAATTTTTCTTGCGTTTGATCAACTACTCCGGAAACCCTTACTACAAGGAAATGACGAAAAAAGTATTTTTCAACATTAACTATTTCTCAGCAGATCCGATCAATCAATTTTCAGAGGAAATGCGAGAACATAACATCAAGCAATTAAATAGCATTCTTGCTTTACTCAAAGAACGCCGTTACTTAGAAGCTAGTGATGAAATCAAGACACTCTTACTAAGCTATGGCGCCAGTGCTTTTCGTTAAACTCGAATTTAAAAGGACTATCTCCCCCTTGAGCTAAAAGGGGGGATAGTCCTTTTTTTATGGATTAATTAAAATTTTTTCATAGAGTGAGTAACCATTTTGGATACCTTTTAACGTGAACCCAGCTGATTGGTAAAGTTGATTAAGAACAGGGACGTCTTTTTTTGTATCAAGCCGTAACCTTGGAACTTGTTCGGAAATGGTGAAAGTTGCAGCAAACTGAATCATGGCTTGACTCAGATGTTGCCCGCTAAATGCACGGGCAACCATCAAGCGATGTAAATAATGAGCTTTGTTAGCCGTTTCTTCTTGCCAAAGTGCTTTGTCCCAGTCATTTGGGGATTCTTGTATAATCATGGATCCAGCGACTTGTCCATCTTGGCTTTGGACGAGGAAAACTTCGTTAGCTGCTGTTTTTTCACTAAGATTGTGAACATCTTTTCCTTGGAGAATCTCGTTCCACTGCGAGGAGCCTTTTTCTTTCAGCCAACGAGCCGTTTCAAGCATTAATTCTTGTAAGGCTTGTGCATCTTCTGGCATTGCTTTTCGAATTGAAAAGGTGTCATCCGCTACAAGTAGCTTATTTGTTTTTGTCATTTTCGATGTCATCTTCTTCTTTTGTTTCTTGCGTCTTTTTTTCGCTTGGTTCGGAGCCAAAATCCTCTTGCACTTCTGCTGATTCTTCTGTAAAGTCTTCGTCGTAAAAAGCATTTTCTGCTAAATCTTGTTCGAGTTCGCTATACAAGTCATCATGGAAGATTGCGTAAGCTGTTTGGGAGTAAGGATAGATGAAAATAGAAATAGCGATAGAAGCAAGGAAGCCAAGTAGTAAGACAAAACTTCCACCAATGATCGAGCCTACTGAAATAATGGAAATGCTCCCATTCTGTCCATAGTAACTCATATCGGAAAAGGCTGCACCAGTTCCCATTACGGCAATACCAACGATAAAGATTACTACTGGAATCAGATACCAAAGTAGGAAGGTGAGGGAAAGTCCAAAAAGCTTTCCTTTATAGCCATTCATCATGTGGCGACTTTCTGTGATGGCATCGAGTGCTGAAATATCTGGATTGTCACGTAATATATAGTAGGTTTGCGAATAAGAATACATTTTAATAATGCCGGGAACAATGAGGAGTAATGACCAGAGCATGGTGAATACTGAAACAAGTACATAAGCGAGCAAGGTTCGTCCAAAGTCATTGTAGCCACTAAACATATAGCCAACATCTGGGCGTTCTTTTCGGCTTAAAGAGAGATAGAACCAGCTGACTCCGATTGTAAGCGGTCCAATTAAAAGAAAACTAGCGAGCCAGCCTAGAATCGGAATGAATCCTAAGATTGAGCTTCCGGCGGCAATAATGAGATAGCTCAGAATAAACACGCCGATGGCAAGTCCCCATTTGCCTCGGAGTGATTCACGTGCAGAACGACGTAGTTCTGAAATAGATTGCATATTATCATCTTCCTTTCTTTTTTGTGAAATTCACTAATATCATCCTAAAAATAGCATAAAATGATAATGAAATACAGTAAAAACGTATTTTTATCCATTTGTTCGATTATTTTTCAAAAAAAGGGTTGTTTTTTATTTTTTGGGGAAAAGGAAGAGAAGAGTTTTCCAAAGTGCAGGTGGCAAAATGAACGAGAAAAGCAGGCAAGATTTAGAAGACCGCTTAATTGAGTTGCGACGTGAATACCAAGAAGTTGTTGCTGATCCAGAAGGCTTTGAAGATCCGATGCTTCAAAATGGACCGATCAACAGTTCAGAAATGCGCCTTGGAAGTATTCGGCGCGAAATTAAAGAAATTGAGGAAAAACTTCGTAAAGATCCAATCGACTGATGAGAAGAAAATGATAAAAATGAAAACGTCCAGATTTATTGGGACGTTTTTGTTCCATCTGACAAGAAAAGGAGGAGAGGCGATGAAGCCGATTTTTGCGATTGGAGATGTCCACGGGGAGATTTCACTACTTGAAAAGATGCTGAAAAACTGGAATAAAGAGCGAGAACAACTTTTATTCGTGGGTGATTTAATTGACCGAGGTGAGAATCCGGGCGCGGTTTTACGACTTGTGAAAAAACTATATGATGAAGCGGATGTCGTAGTCTTGAAAGGAAACCATGAAGCTATGCTACTCGACTGGTTGAAAAATCCTGCTGAGAAGATGAGTTATTATATCAGTCAAGGTGGTATGGAAACGATTCAATCACTTCTCCTTGAAAATGTAGATGATTTAGCAACTCCAGAAGAACTGGCAAAAAAAGTTATGGAAGAGTCAGGGGATTTAATCGCCTTTATTGAATCAAGACCTCTCTATTATGAAATGAATCAATATGTTTTTGTTCATGCTGGAGTTGATTTTAATTGTGAAAACTGGTATGATACAAAGCCTAGTGATTTTTACTGGATTCGTGAGCCCTTTTTGTTTGGAGAAAATCGAACTGGAAAAGTTTTCATTTTCGGGCATACACCTGTTCAGAACTTACATAGCGATGGATCGAGTAGAATTTGGCTATCCCAAGATCAAACTAGAATGGATATTGACGGCGGGGCAGTGTTTGGTGGCAGTTTGAATGCTGTTGTCGTGGAGGAAAAAGCAGTCACAAAAATCTTTATGGTTTCAAAAGATGAACCTTATCAAAGTGATTGTTCCTAGTTTGTAAATAAAGGAAGTGTCACCTTGCAAAAAGCGAAAATTTTAGGTTTGCTGGTCGCCGTTTTGATTATTAGCGCAGCTGTGCTGGGCGTTTATTTTTGGAAAACACAGGAAAAAAGTGAAGCAAAAGTAAAGGAAACAATTATTCCAACTGTTTTCGTACATGGCTATAAAGGAACAGTGAATTCATTCGGGCATATGTTGAACCGGTTTGGTTACGAATCAGGCGGTAAGAAGATAGCCATGCGAATAGTGGTTGCTGAAAACGGCGAGCTAGATGTATCTGGTGGAATTGGAAAATATGAAAAAGACGGGGATTCGGCCGTTCAAATTTTATTTGAAGATAACCGCGCGAGCCTCGCAAGACAAACGATCTGGTTACAAAAAGCCATGCGATATTTACGAGAACATGAGCAGGTGAAGACAATTAATTTTGTTGGACATTCAATGGGAGGTTTAGCTATTTTGAGCTACTTGGAAAAGACCCCTGTTGATGCGGCTTACCCGGTTCCTCAAAAATTTATTGCGATCGCAACGCCTTTTGCGGGAATTGATAAGGCAAATTATTTTAAACTGCAAAAAGATCCGGCGGCACATGACTTAAAAGTCGGCTCGGCTGCTTTACAACTTCTTGTAAAAGAAAAAGCTGGCATCCCAAAAAACATTCAAGTTTTAGCGGTTGCTGGAAATCGGAACAATTCAGGTTCTGATGGTCTCGTTAAAGTAAGCAGTGTTTTTTATGCGAAAACCTTTTTCCCTAAAGGTACCTATCAAGAGCGGGTTGTTGCAGGACCGGATGTAACACACAGCGGACTTCATGAAAATGCAGAAGTAGACACGCTTGTCAGCCGCTTCTTGTGGAACCTGCCAGATGGCGTTGAAGGAGATAGTGATGCCAATCTTGATACGGTTCCAAATGCCAAAAAATAAATATTGCGCAGCTAAAAACCCCTGCCGTCACTTGGCAGGGGTTTTTAGTGTTTAATAATAAGGAGCCATAAAGAGATAAACGAGCACGCCAGTTAAACTCACATAAAGCCAAATTGGCATCGTCCAGCGTACGATTTTTTTATGTTTTTCAACTTGCATCGTCCAGCCCCAAACAAGAGCGAATAAAGCAAGCGGAACAACAACAGCGGCAAGAAAGCTATGTGTCACTAAAATGAAAAAGTAAATCGGGCGGATAAATCCAGTTCCTCCAAATGTGTTTGGTTCAGAAGAGAGGAAGTGAAAGCTTAAATAAGTGACGAGAAAGAAAAGGGTAGAAGTGAAAGCGGCCAAAATGAAGCCACGGTGAAGTTTCACATTTTTCTTTACAACGATCGCCCAAAGTGCAATTAATAAAAAGACAAAAGTAAAACTGTTAAAAATAGCGTTCATTCGTGGTAAAATCGTTAAATCAAAATGGACTTTTCCTTGATAGCCGATGGGTGAAAAGAATAGTAATAAGATAATAACAACAGCAACCGCTGAAAAAATCATAATCGGCCAAAAATAATTTTTTTCAGATGTTGATTTGGAAAACTTTTCTTGATTTTGCTCCATGGTTATGTAAATCCTCCTTAAAATCAGATCACCTCCATTATACATGAAATGGCTGATGCAAGAAATAAAAAAAGCTAAATCGACTTCGATTTAGCTTTTTTAAAAGGGAGCTTTCGCTAATTTATTTTATTCGGTTTTCAGCCTGATTATAGGCACCGTGCCAAACAGGACCGATAAATTTGTTTAAAGCAAAACCATTTTGAATCGCAGCCGTCACGAAATCCTTTGCTTTTTGAACTGCTTCGGGAACAGTCATCCCTTTGGCAAGTCCCGCAGTAATCGCTGCAGCAAATGTGCAACCAGCTCCGTGGTTATAATCTGTATCTACCTTTTCGACTTCATAGATCGTGAAATCCTTGCCATCATAAAGCAAATCAATCGCTTTATTACTTTCGAGTGCTTTTCCACCTTTTATGACGACATATTTAACACCAAGTTGGTTGATCTTTTCAGCTGCACGCTTCATGTCTTCAACGGTTTCAAGTTTTCCAAAACCAGAAAGCTGACCGGCTTCAAAAAGATTTGGTGTCGTTACAGTTGCAACAGGAAGAAGTAGATCCCGGATTGCTTCCGCATTTTCTGGCTGAATGAGTTCATCTTCTCCTTTACAGACCATAACCGGATCAATAACCACATTTTTGAGTTGATAGCGGTCGATTACTTCTCGAGTAGCTTGAATAATATCTACAGAACCAAGCATCCCAGTCTTCATGGCATCCACTGGACCGCCAGAAAGGATGGTCTTAAGCTGATCACGAACAAGCTCGGCATCAATTGGCGTTACTCCGTGTGCCCAGTTGTTATCAGGATCCATTGTTACAATCGTTGTGATTGCACTAAAACCGAATGTACCGTATTCTTCAAACGTCTTTAAGTCAGCTTGAAGACCAGCTCCGCCACTTGAATCAGAACCTGCTACTGTTAACGTTTTTTTGATTGTCATTTTTGTTCCCTCCAAATATATTCTTAGGAATTGGTTTCGAGCATTTTATAAATGGCTGCTGCAACCCCATTTTCATCATTTGTCGTCGTTATAAATTTAGCTTCTTTTTTCACTTTATCTTCCGCATTACCCATAGCAACACTATAAACAGCCATTTTAAGCATGGAAATATCATTCATATTATCTCCAATTGCGAAAGCTTCTTCAAGCGAAACACCAAGTTTTTCCACATAGTATTGCAGGGAAATTCCTTTTTGAGCTTCATGGTTTGTGATCTCGATATTATCCGAAAAAGAAGAAGTAATGGCTAGTTCATTAGAAACATTAAGAGCTTCACGGGCTTGTTTTAAAACGTCAGGATCCGCAGAAAATGTAATGAATTTTAAAATTTTCATCTCGTCATTACTAAAAATTCGTTCGGGATCTTTAATTTCATGAATGTTTTTCGCTTCAAAACGATTTTCAATTTGTTCTGTAATCGTTTGGACAGTTGATTCTGGATGGATTTTTTGAAACATCTCGATCATAAAAGCTTTTCCCTTTTCACGGTCCACAGTAACCGGACCAATGTTAGTGAAAATCTCAGTGTACATGCCTAAGTCAGTTAAAATTTGGAATGTCTTTTTGGCAAGATCTTTGTCGATAACATGTTGTAGTAGAATTTTTCCATGTTCATCGCGAATTTCAGCGCCGTTCATACAAATCGCCGGTGCAAATAAACCAGCTTTATTGATAAGACGCATAGCATCATCGTACATTCGCCCAGTACAAAGGACAAAGTGAATGCCTTTTCCGCGTGCGTGTTCAATGGCTTTGACATTTTCTTCCGTCACACGGATATCCGAATTTAAAAGCGTTCCATCCATGTCAGAAGCAATAACTTTGATCATAAATAAGATTCCTCCTGTGTTTTCCTTGACCCATCACTAGCATAGCACTTTTTGAGGGAATTTGCAGTTTTCTTGTACGAAAATCAAGCATTTTTGCTTCGCTTCATGAATTTCGTTATAATGAAAGAAGCAAATTCGGAATGGGGTGTGTGGATGAAAACCGAGGTGGAAAAAATGATTGCGGGTGAATTTTATGACCCGTCAGATCAAGAGCTCGTTTATGCAAGAAGACGAGCACGCAAATTAACAAGAGAAATCAATGAAACACTTGAACCTAAAACAAGGGCAGAGCTCCTGAAAAGACTGTTTGGAAGTACTGGGAAAGAGTTAAATGTAGAACCCTGTATACGCGTGGATTATGGTTCCAATATTTCTGTAGGTGAACATTTTTTTGCTAATTTCGATTGCGTCATTTTAGATATTTGTGAAGTGAAAATCGGGGATAATTGTATGTTTGCGCCCGGGGTACATATTTATACAGCCGCACACCCAGTTGATCCAGTTGAACGAAATAGCGGTTTAGAATTTGGAAAGCCCGTTTCAATTGGTGATAATGTTTGGATAGGTGGACGAGCAATTATTAATCCGGGTGTGACGCTTGGCGATAATGTCGTTGTAGCATCTGGTGCAGTTGTCACCAAAAGTTTTGGCGATAATGTGGTCATTGGCGGAAATCCTGCCAAAATTATCAAAGAAATTCCTGGAGGGTAAACAAGTGGAAGTAGATATACAAGTTGTTTTTAAAAAGATGGAGCAGGAATTAAGTTCCGCAAAAGAAGCTTCGAATGAAACGGAGCGCAAAATACATCTAAGTGCACTGAAAGTTCTAGCGGAAGTGCTTTTAACAGAAAATGAGGGCAAGAAAGCGGCGGTTCCTGAGGATTTGACTTGGGAAAAAATGACGGGCAGCCGTCCGCCGCAAATTCAAAAGGAAAAAAGTGAAAAAATGGATTTTGAGGATGGAGCAAATGGTGATTCATTATTCGATTTTTAGGAGGTGTGAAGTAGTATGAAAAAAGCGTTGATTACGGGCGGTGTTTTTGCAATGCTTTCCGTTGCGATCGGAGCATTTGGAGCGCATGCATTAAAGGAAATTTTAGGAGCTAATGCAGCGACTTGGGAAACAGGAGTACAGTATCAGATGTTCCATTCTGTCGGGATTTTAGTTTGCGGTCTTTTATTGATGAAAGAAAGAAGTCGTTTATATGCCTCTGCTGCTGTATTGTTTTCTATCGGAATCATTTTGTTCTCAGGAAGTTTATATGCACTTAGCATCACGAAAATTTCAATTTTAGGAGCCATTACTCCTTTTGGTGGTTTTGCATTCCTCGCAGGCTGGTTGTGTTTAATCATTGGAGCAGCTAGACAAAACTCATTTTTTAGTAGATATTGAGTCAATCAATTTATCTGTTTTGTAACTTTAATTACATAATTTCGTTTGATTGTTAAGTAATGTTAATGTTTTTGTAGTAAAAAAAACGGTTTAATTGAAAAAAAGCGGGTAAATAAACAGTAAGCAACGATGGCTTATTACTTTTTCTCCCTTTTTAGTAGTGGGTCATCCTTTCTTACCTTAAACTCCCTTTTTGTTTGGCGCTTTCCCTTATAGCAAGGGTTGAGCGTCTTTTTTTGTTCAATTTTTGGGCTGTCCCTCACAAAATCCCTCACTATTAAAATCAGATTTTTTGCCCTTTTTGTACTCTAAATAAATATTAATTGTGTCTTTTCTTATGACTTCATCAGAGTGAGTGTGAATTCTTGTGATTTTTGAACCTTTCACATGTCCAATTCTTTGCTGAATTGCTGTTTCACTTAAGCCCGCTTCATCAAGCCTTTTTACATGTGTGTCGGAAAAATGTGCGGGCTGATTTTCGTGATGTTGTATAGACACATTTCCTCTTAATTAATATAAATTTAGCGACCTTCTCCTATCCAAGAAAAATGAATAACCCAAATGATAAGCTCCATTTTACTTGCTAACGTTTATTCAAAAAGAATTTACTGGATTGTCTAATTTTTTTTAGGTTATTCTCGTAATCCTGTTCAAGTATCATTTTGAACAATTCATCAAGTGCATAAAGAAGAGCATTTCGAGAAAGAGTCGGAATTTCTTTGAACAAAAGTGGATCGTCTTCCAAGATGCCTAGGCTAAGTTCGATATCCGCATGTTTTGATAAGTTTGATTTCACACCATTTGTAAGTAAGATCTTACAACACTCACTAGGTAAAAGTGGTGTTGCAGAAAGAATCTCCTCGCACTCGCCACTGTTTGAAATCATCAGTACTACATCTCCATCTTTAATAATGGGTAAATTACGTATTTGGTCTTCAAAAGAAGTGAAAAAAACAATTTTACTTGGCGCGATTTTATGCATTTTGAAGTAAAAGTCTTTAGCGGGAATTTGAGACATTTGATAAGCAAGAAGGTAGATTTTTTCTGCTTGATATAGTTTATCTGCCACTTGCTTGAAAGAGCTGGTTTGTTTGATCTTATTCACTGCCATATAGGGAATCATAAAGGAAGATAAGTCTTCACGATTATTTAGAAACTCATATTTCATCTCAGAATAGCCTTTATAACCTAAGCGTTTTGAAAAATTGATAATGGCGCTTGGAGCGCTTCTTGTAACTTTTGCAAGTTCCCGAACATTTAATTTTTCAATTTGTTCTGGTTGTTTGAGTAAAAATTTAGCAATATCCTGCTGGTTGGAGGTAAATGATTCGTAGGATCTTTTGATTCGATTTAGTACTTCGTTCATGTTTAGACCTCCGATTTTTTGAGAACAAATTCTCAAATTTAAAATTGGTATTGAAAAAAATTCTTTTGCAGTTAAACTCTATCATGAAAGCGCTTTTATGTCAATTTAACTTGGAGGGATAAAAATGAAAAAAATTGTGGGGGTAACCGCTTGTGCTGCAGGGATTGCACATACGTATATGGCTCAAGCGGCACTTGAAAAGGCAGCTGAAGAACTCGGTATAGACGCAAAAATTGAGACACAGGGAACGATTGGAACAGAGAATGCGCTAACTGAAAAAGAAATTGCAGAAGCCGATCTTGTTATTATTGCTTCGGATATAGCCATTGATAAATCTCGTTTTATCGGTAAAAAGTTATTTGAAACAGATACAAACCATGCACTCAAAGATGCTTCTATCTTGTTGAGCGAAGCCATGGAGAAAGCAACGATTCATGGGGGAAAGGGAACAAAAGTAGGCGGAAAAATGGAGATTGGGACTTCATCGAATAAATTTGTCCAATATCTAATGTCTGGGCTCTCAGATATGATTCCTGTTACGATTGCTGCTGGTTTACTTTTTGCGATTGCTAATACAATGGCCTTTCATCCAGATCCTAATAATGCCGATCTAGTTGTTTGGGGATTTAGTGATACAGCAAGTGGTGAATTTTTCTCCAAGTTATTTGATTTAGGTAAAGTCGGTTTCACCTTGATGATTCCGATTTTTGCTGCTGGGGTTGCCCGAGCAATTGGAGACAAGCCAGCTGTTGCTCCGGCATTCATTGCAGGCTATATTATCAATGATCCGAAATTTCTAGGAGCTGAAACAGGGGCTGGATTTATCGGAGCCATTTTAGTTGGTTTTGGTGTTGGTTTTATGGTGAAAGCACTGAAAAAAATTAAATGGCCTGAGCTAATTAAACCTATTGTTCCCATTTTAATTATCCCCGTTATAGCTACTTTTATTTCTTTTGTAGTGATCTATTATTTGATTGGACAACCGATTGCTGGGTTAATGAATTCTTTATATAGCTTTATTAATGATTTAACACTTAATAATGCTGCTGCACCAATCATTTACGGAGCAGTTTTAGGTGGAATGATGGGTGTCGACATGGGGGGGCCTATCAATAAAACTGCTTTGCTCGTTTCTTCTGCTATTTTTGTTGATACAATGAATCAGTTTGGACCAACTGGTGTTAACGCTATTCCTCAAGCGGCAACAGGAGCAGCTATTGCTGTTGCACCACTCGGAGCGGGTATTGCCACGCTTCTATTTAAAAAATATTTCACAACAGAAGAGCGGACACTTGGTTCATCAGCTTTAGTTATGGGCATGGTCGGGGTAACAGAAGGAGCGATTCCATTTGCCGCCGCCCATCCATCGCTTATCATTGCGAATACCATTTCTTCTGCAGTATCAGGTGCACTTGTTGCATCGATGGGGATTCAGTTTTATGGAGGAGTTGGTTCTCCTCTAGGTGCTTTCGTTGGTTATACAACGGGGCCTGAAATGTCTTGGTTACTCTGGATAGTTGCTATTTTATTTGCGGCTTTCTTAAATGCGTTACTATATCGATTCCTGCTTAGAAAACGAAAAAATGAATTACAACAGGTTGGATAATTGAAATCTTTAGTCGAATTTGGAGGGGTTCAAAAGATGAATGAAATTTTTGCGGAAGAAAATATCTTTTTTATAGAGGAAGGGCTGACAGATAAAAATACATTTTTGAAGATCGTTGCAGAAAAGGCAGCGGAAAAAGAACTTGTTTCCTCGAAAGAAGCTTGTCTAAAAGGCTTGCTGGAAAGAGAACAGCAACAAACAACCGGATTCCAAGAAGGATTTGCTATTCCTCATTGTAAAAATGATACGGTTTATTCTCCTAAACTAATGTATTTTAAAACAGCCCCAATTCCTTGGGATAGTCTTGACGGGAATCCAATTACTGATTCCTTTGTGTTATTGATTCCTGAAAAAGCTGCTGATGAGCACTTGAAATATTTAGCACTTTTGTCTCGAGCCTTAATCGATGATGAGTTTCGTTCAGGAATAAAGGCTAGCCGAACACAAAATGAGATTTATCAATTGATTTGTCAGAAATTGGGGGTGAAGTGAGGTGAAAAAGAAGGTTCATGTGGTCAGTCATTCACACTGGGATAGAGAGTGGTATTTCACGACGATGGATGCGCTTTTGTTAAGTGATAATTTATTTTCTGATGTTTTGTCGGAGCTTGAAAAAAATTCGGAGGCGAAGTTTTGTCTTGACGGGCAGTCTTCCATTGTCGATGATTATCTCGAACTTCACCCTGAAAAGCTTGAGACAATTCAAAAGTTAGTGAAAAAAAAGCAACTAGCTATTGGCCCTTGGTACACGCAGACAGATGCTTTTTTCGTTGGAGAAGAATCCTTTCTTCGTAATCTTGCAATAGGCATTCGTGATTCTAGACGCTACGGAGAGGAAATGAAAATTGGTTATTTACCTGATACATTTGGATTTAATGCGCAAATGCCAACGCTCTTACAAAACTGTGGAATTGATAATATTGTTTTTTGGCGGGGACTCAATCTTGCAACACAAGTCCAATCACCCTATTTTATTTGGAAAGGGTTAGGTGAAAAGAAAATTATTGCGGCAAATCTTGTGGATGGATACGGAACGGCTGCTTTTTTAAATGATTCCGATGACTATCTCGAAGAGCGTTTGCTTCCTGCATTAAAGCGGATTGAAAAATGGACGGATAACGAGAATCTACTACTTCCATCAGGTGGGGATCAGCTTGAAATCATTCCAAATTTACCAGAAACGCTAAACCGTATAAATAAAAAGGTCGATTATTATTTATTTCAAAGCAGTTATGAAGCCTTTTTAGAGACGCTTAGAAACCAAACGGATTTACCTGAATATCAAGGTGAATTTAGGGAGCCTTGTACAACAAGAGCGCATAAATCCATTGGTTCTGTACGTTATGACATTAAGCGGTTGAACTATTTAATTGAGCAAAAGTTAACAAAACGTGTGGAGCCATTACTTGCGATTGCGAAAGCACATGAAATAGAGCTTTCAACCGAATTACTCATTAAAACGTGGAAGAAACTCCTTGAAGGACATGCGCATGATTCGATGGGCGGATGCGTATCGGATGACGTTGCAAAAGACATTTTACACCGAATGAAGGAAGCAGATGAGTTAGCGAGCGGATTTGAAAATTATTTGGCGAAACGTTTGTCAGAGAAACTTGGATTAAATGCGAATCATGTGATTGTCTTTAATACGACGTCAAAAGCTTTTCACGGGTACAAAATAATTGATTTTCTGGCTTCTGATAAAATGATTCGTTTTAAAGGGGAGCGAGAAGCTGTTATATTGAATGAAATCTATTTTGAAGGAAAAGATAATCTTTTGCTAGAAACACCAGAAGGACCCAAATATATCAATGAAGATCCTTATTATCGCCTATTTGTTCTAGCAAATATTGAAATTCCAGCAATGGGATTCAAAGTTTTAGAAATCGAAAAAGCAGAGAATCTACTTTCAGAGCTTGAAGAAGTCTCTGAGAAAGAAATTAAAAACAAGTATTACCGGATTCAAGAAACAAAAACTGGACTCTTATTAAAAACCAGTGAGGGTACGGAAATTGAGAACTTCTTAGCATTTGAAGATACTGGAAATAATGGAGATACGTATGATTTTTCACCACTAGAAAATGAAAACCCTACTTTATTTGGATTAAAAGTGGATGCAGTGAAAAAATCAGAATTAGTTGAAATCATGTATTTATCGGGGAACTTTCAATTGCCGAAAGACCTCGCAGCAAGATGTGGAGAAACAGAAGAAACTGGCGAACTTAAAATGAAGCTTGAAATGGAACTTCGTCAAGACAGTTCGGTTATTCGATGCAAATTAATTGTTCAAAATGAGATTTTAAGCCACCGTTTGCGAGTACTCATTCGTACAGAAGTAGAAAATCGAAACACTATTGCGTCATTGCCATTTGGATTTATCGGGCGAGAAAACTTGCAGGGAGAACTCAAGGACTGGCACAAAAAGTATGTAGAATATCCGATTGACTTAGAACCGTTTGATAAAAGTGTTTCAGTTTATGACGAGGAGAAAACTATAACAGCTTTCGGAAAAGGGATTAAAGAATACCAATTCCAACAATCCAAACTATACCTAACCCTATTTGCAAGTACTAGTCAGCTTGGAAAGCCAAACCTGTTATACCGGCCAGGGCGTGCCTCTGGAGACACTACCAAAAAGGGGCATATAATGATGCCGACGCCATTGGCAGAACTTCTAGGAGAATTGGAATTTGAATTTGCCTTCTCCGTTCAAAAGGGCACATTTGATTCATCTGTTGTTTCAGAAGAACAGCAAGAATACGTGGATGAATCCATGTGTTATCAAAATCAAATGCTAAACAAATTTATTCATCGATTAGATAATAAGATTCAAACTCATCAAAAAGCAGAAGAGACGATTCAGGAGTTTTCGCTTTTACAAAGTGAATCAGAGGCTTGGGACAGCACATTTATGCCATCATTGTATGACCGAAACGCCTTTATTTTACGGCTGAAAAATCCGACAGAACGAGTTTTATCCATTGGTAGTTTAGACACATCAAAATTTAGCAAAGTTTGTTTTGTAAACGTACAAGAGCAACCGCTACAAGAACAGCAGGAGATTGCTCCATATGATTTTGTCAGTATCAAATTATGGCTGTAGGGCATTGATCTATTTATGTATGAGTTGGAAAGAATGGCTGATCTTGTGTTCGATCTTGGCGGAACAACAGTGAAACAGGCATTAGTAAATAGTTCTGGAGAATTGTCTTTCAAAAAAGTGCAATCAACTCCTCGTAACTATCTTGATTTGCTTGATTATCTGGAAAAGGCTTCACATAACCATCAAGCAGCTCGTGCTATCGGACTTAGTGTGCCGGGAATTTATAACCAGGTGAAAAAGATACTTACAGGTTCTTCCGCCATTTCATATATTATCGGAAAATCACTTGTTGTCGATCTTCAAAAACCCGTTTTCATTGAAAATGATGGGAATTGTGCCCTCCTAGGAGAATTATGGCTAGGTAGCGCTAAGGGGATTCAAAATGTGGCGATGTATGTCATCGGTTCTGCTGTTGGCGGCGCGATTGCAATTCAAGGCAATATTCTACATGGAGCTAATTTAAATGCCGGGAAACTTTGGCTATGAGTTAATTGCGAATAATCCTGCTGATGCTTCTTTTCAGACACTCGGTGGACGAATTGGGTTTCAAGCCGTATTAAAAGATGCAGAGCAGCAATTTGGCTTAGAAAAAAATGGAAAAATTTTATTTGAAGTCATGAAACAAAATCAAGAAGTGAAAGAGTTTTACCAGCAGCGAATGGATTATTTGGCTGCCAGTATAATTAATTTACAGTACATCTTAGATCCAGATATCATTTTAATTGGAGGGGCTGTTAGCGAAAACCCATTTTTTATCCAAGTGTTGCAAGATTCACTTGAACGAATTTTGAGGCATCGACCCCATCACAAGGTTCACCCTAAAATTTTACCAGCGCAATTTTTCAATGATGCAAACTTGCTTGGGGCGAGCTATCATTGCCAAAAGGAGCTGGAGCGTTTAAATTGCTAGTTACTGGCGTTTGAAAAATGTGAAGTTATTTCTTTTTGGAAAAAGTCTTTCCTTTGTAGCGATCCCTTCACCAAAAACAACAATAAAGAAATCGACTGTTTGACGCTTTCCCTGTATGTGTATGTAAGAGGCAAGCGTAAAAGTCCGCAAAAAAAAAAACAGACTATCCTTAAAAAGGGGAAGTCTGTTTTTTTACCTACGAGCATGTGAAGAAAGAAACTAAAAGAGTGAAGCTAAAACTTTTTTCGTTGGTTTATCTGCTGCTCTGTTTTTGTACCTTCAATTTGCTTAGTTAGGACGCTTATTAATAAATCAATATCAATTTGGTCAGCGAGTAAAGTTCTAATACGTGTATTAAACTGATCTTCAATTTTTGTGGCTTCTTTTAAAATTGCTGCACCTGAACGAGTAAGGTGAATGGCGGATTTTCTAACATCTTTAGGGTTTACCTTTTTAACAACATATTCTTTGTCAATTAGTCGTTTAACAATGCGGCTAGGACTATCAGAACCACAAATTAAAAGGTCACCAATTTCGGAAATGGAAAGACCATCTTTAAACGAGAGTATTTTTAATACTTCATTTTGGCTAGGCGTGATATGCAAAGAAGTTAACATTTTGCGATAAATGTCTTCTCCTTCTCTGTCCGCAGCTTTAATTAGGTATCTCAGTTCTTCTATCTTATCCATTTACGATTTCAACCTCTCTTACTTATTTAAGTTGCTTTTTCATTATACCATAAACAAGATTGGCCATTCTATTTCTCGTAAGGAGGCGGGGAAGGATAGCGCTTGTAAAATAGTTATTGAAACCGTCGATTTTGGATATTTTCTTTTTCTCCAAAGCTTCGATGCTTGCTTTTACTACGCCTTCAGGAGTTCGTAAGTTACCGACTGCTACCCCACCGTTTTCGGAAAAGAAATTTGTATCAGTCGCTCCAGGAGAAATCGCTAATACTTGGACATTTTTGTCCCGACATTCAAGGCTTAGGGCTTCTGTAAACGATAAAACGAAAGCCTTTGTTGCTGCATATACAGCCATTGTCGGGATTGGGTGATAGGCAGAACTGGAGGCTATATTAATAATTTGTCCACGATTTCTTTGAATCATGCCATCTACAAAAAGCTTTGTTAAATCAAATAAACTGGTGACATTGAGCATTACTTGTTGGTGTTGCTTTGAGAAGTCTGTATCATAGACATTTCCACTTGTAGCAAAGCCAGCGCAGTTTATTAAACGATCGATAAGTAAATTCTGATTTTGGATTTCTTTAAAGATTTTTTGTGGAGCACTTTCTTGAGCGAGATCAACATTTAAAATTTTGATTTGAATGTTAAACTTTTTTTCATACTCGGCTTTCATTGTTTGTAATTTTTCTTTCGAGCGTGCAATTAAAACTAAGTTTTCCTTATTTTTAGCATAGTAAGCCGAAAATGCTTTTCCAATCCCAGATGAAGCGCCAGTAATCAAAGTATAATTAGTCATGATAAAACCACCTTTTAATCAACGTCTAGACATGCATGTCTAGACGTTGATTATATCGGGTTATCGAAAAATTGCAAGTTTTTATTTCTGTTCGCAAATAGAAATAAAAACTTGTGGCTTCCATTAAAAAATTTTTAATGGAAGATTGCTCAAATAAATTTTCTCGAAAACAAAAATTCCTTTTATTGGCCGGCTTTGCTATAATAGGATTAAATCAAGCATATTAGGGTGAGCGCATTTTGAAAGAACCAACAGAAAAATTGAAGTGGATTACGTTGAATTATGTCTATGATCCCAATTTTTATTTCGTAAACTTCCAAGAAGAACGGTTTGATGCGCTAATAAGTCATGATAAAAGCTATCCTTCTCGTAACGAACTCTTACTCACGATTTACTGGTTGGAGTGGAAGGGCTTTGTGATTCGCAAACAACCGTTTATTCAATCAAAGAAGACATATTTTATTACTGACAAAGGAAAACTGCTGTATTGGGAATTAGAACGAATGGGGTTTCAAAAGGATTTTTAAGGGAACATCGAAGTGGAAAGCACGCTTTCCGTTTTTTTATTTCTCTCCAAATTGTGTCAAGTGAAGGCGCAATTTGGAGAGAATTTTTATTTGTTTTTCCCAATCACGATATTAGTGTAACTGTTTACGGTTAGGAGATAATAGATAATATACATCAAGGTATAGATCACTGTGGTTAGAATAACAGGACGTGTTAAGTCCACTTCTATTAAGTTGGCTAAACAAAGTAGAGCAACGCTACTATGCATAATACCAAGAACAAGTGGAATCAGAAAAATAATTAGAACTTGTCTTGCAATGCTGAAGCGAATTTCTTTTCTTGTTACGCCAATTTTTTTAAGAATGACATAAGTTTCTCTGTCACTATAGGCTTCTGTCAAAAGTTTAAAATAAATAATACAACCTGTTGCCGCTAAAAAAACAAGTCCAATAAACAATCCGATAAATAATAAAACGCCCATAGTGTTCATGACATAACGATATGTTTCAGGATAGCTAAGAAGATCAGCATCTGAGGAAAGCTGCGCTTCTAGTTTTTTACTGAGATCGAAGGCTTGTTTTTCATTTGAAATATTAATGGACTGGATGTGAAGATATTTTTCTGGATGAAGTGATTTGATTGCCCCATCAGGTAAAACGAGGATACCACCATATAGGCTCTGTAAGACCGAGCGGTTATCATAACTCACTTGAAAAGTATTTGATTTGCCAAGATGAATCGTAGCTGGCTTTTGATTTATTTTGTCTAGCTCAGCTACACTCGTAGGTAAAATGAAAAGCGCCTTTTCTTTACCTAAATTTATAGACATTTCCTTGGGATAAAGTTCATGGAAGAGCCGTTTATATTGGCTTTCACTCATCACCTGAAACTGATCTTCATAAAGGAAAATATCGTTTATTTTTTTTGTAGGCATATCTGGTTTCAAAAGATAGATAGTAGTTGCTTGTTTAAATGTAACAGGGTGAGAAGGATTTGACTCAACAACTGCTAGTGCTTTGTTTGCTTTTTTAGAATCTGATGGAATCGTATATTCAAATGAGGTCGAAACTTCTTTTTGCACACTTTGATTGATGTTATAATAAACGCTGCCAATGGCTCCTATTGCAGAAAGCGTAATGGCACTTAAAATCGCAATGACAGAGAGCGTCTTGGCATTTGAAGAGATGCGAAAAGAAAGCTGTGCATTTGTTACAAGATTCGTCCCACGATAAAATGAAGCTTTTCGAGTGCGTAATTTTTTTAAAAAATATGGTAAGAAAAAACTAATGAAAAGAACAGTGCCCACGATGGTGAAAAATAAAATAAGTAAAGACGTAAGGGGAACCCCAAGTATGCTCCAAATCGAATTTTGGACAGTTAATGGCTGCAAAGCAATGACGTAGCCGGTAATGATGAAAGCAAGGGCGATACATGTCCATAAAAGTGAGGGTTTCAGTGCCTTTTCACGTTTTGCTTCCGAATGAAATAAATCTAATAATGAATTTCGGTAAATAGTCCAGAAACTGAGAAGCGAAGTAATGAGGGTTACTAAAACAAAAACAAGGCTAGCATTGATAACGGCACTCCAAGAAAAAATAAAGCTACTTGGAAGGGCATCGTTCATAAGGCGTAATAAAATGGCTACAAAAAGCTTGGAAAGAAAAGTTCCAAGAATGATGCCTATAACGAGGGAGCCAATCCCCATGATAAAATTTTCATAAAAAAGCATCCGAGAAATTTCGAATTTTCGCAGACCAAGCAGATTATAAAGCCCAATTTCTTTTTTTCGCTTACGCATAAAAAAATTATTGGAGTATAAAATAAATATAATGATGAAAATCAATAGAATGATAGAAGCCGCTGTAAAAGCAGCTGATAGCCGTTCAGAGCGATTAATTCTTGCCGTCACAGTCGGATCCTTGGAAAGAACCACGAGCGTATAGTAGATCATGATAGAAAAACTCATAGAAGCAAAATAAAGAAAATAGTGGATAAAATTATGCTTAATATTTTTTCTAGCTAGATCATATAATGTCATTCATATTTCCTCCGAGTTTAGCTAAAATATCTAAAATCTTCTGGAAGAACTCTTTGCGAGTTTTTGATCCACGATAAATTTCTGTATAAATTTCTCCATCTGTAATAAATAAAATCCGTTTACAGAAACTTGCTGCAAAAGCGTCATGAGTAACCATCAAAATGGTCGATTTTCTTTCTTCATTAAGACTGCAAAAACTTTCAAGCAAATCCGCTGCTGATTTTGAATCTAGCGCGCCCGTGGGTTCATCAGCAAAAATTAAATTAGGGTTTGCAATAATAGCTCGGCTTGCAGCGGTGCGCTGTTTTTGCCCACCAGATACTTCGGTTGGATATTTATCAAGAATAGGCCGAATAGAAAAAACATCAGCAACGAAATCAAGACGTTCTTCAATTTCTGCAACTGAATGTTTGGCAAGCGCAAGTGGTAAAATGATATTCTCGCGAAGTGAAAGAGTATCCAGTAAATTGTAGTCTTGAAAAATAAAGCCAAGCTGATTACGTCTGAATAAAGACATTTCCTGTTCATCCATGTCTTCTAAATCACGACCGTTAATCATTACTTCGCCGGATGTCGGTTGGTCAATTGTTGAAAGCACATTCAAAAGTGTAGACTTTCCAGCACCAGAAGGCCCCATGATTCCAACAAATTCGCCTTCGTATATTTCTAGACTGATGTTCGCGAGTGCAGTATACACATTTCCCTTACTTCCGTAAACTTTACGAACATGTTTGGCTTCTAAAACGGGTTCCATAATAGCTTCCTCCTAAAAAGATCTCCAGTATCAGTTTACTGCAAAACGTATCATTCTGCCTGCTTATAAGATGACAAAAAGACACGCCACCCTTACAAATTCGTCATCTTGGCTAGTTTGTTTGAATGCTGAAGCTTTTTTCTGCTCTATTGTAGCGTAAAAAATATCAGTGTGGCAACGTCTTGATTCAACCTCCAAAATAAAAACAGGCACGTCCCGCTACGGGACACGTGCCTGTATCTTTTAAATTTTAAAGAAAGCTTCAATTTCTTCTAGTGGAAGGAGGTTTCCAACAAAGAAAGCTCCAAATTCGCCAAATCGAGCACTTGTTTCATCAAAGCGCATCTCTGTTACAATTCGTTTGAAATCTAGCGCGTCATCTGCAAATAAAGTTACGCCCCATTCGTAATCATCCAAACCGATCGATCCGCCAATAATTTGATTGACTTTACCTGCATAAGTTCGACCAATTGAACCGTGATCGCGAATCATTCGGCGACGCTCTTCCATGTCGAGCATATACCAGTTATCATTACCTTCACGTTTTTTGTTCATCGGATAGAAACAAATATGTTTTTTCGGTGGAAGCTCTGGATAAAGACGCGCACGAACGTGTTTATTTTCATATGGATCTTCGTCACCTGCCATGTGCGCCGCTAAGTAATTACTTAGCTCAACAACCGAAACATAAGAATAAGTTGGAATAAGAAAATCTGCAATTTCTAGTTTGTTCAAGCGATTTTCAATCGCATTGATATCTTCAAGCGTTGGGCGAAGCAAGAAAAAGACAAAATCGGCTTTTTGGCCAACAATAGAGTAAAAAGTTTGCTCGCCTTCCCCAATATTTTTAGTTAGTTCAAGTTCAGAAAGAAATTTACTAAATTCCGTTAAAATCCGCGACCGTTCAGCTTCTGAAAGTTCGCGCCAGCTCGTCCAATCTACCGAGCGGAAATCATGTAGACAGTACCAACCATCTAACGTTTTTACAGCTTCATTCATGCAAGACACTCCTTTATGTATGTTATTTCACTTAATGTTAATTTTATCACACCTCGAGTTCAATGTCTTTTTTCATGACTGGAACAGGAGGTGGGGCTACCACAGTGAAAAAGGCTCAGGAAATCATCCACAAAAAAACTCCCCCGAAGAGGAGCTAGAAACTTAATGATGAAGTGGGGGTGTTGAAACAATAGCTGTCACGTTGCCATCAATTGTCCAATCTGTAACGGCATAAGGTAAAATAAAATGATCCCCTTTTTGAATAGTTTCCGCTTTGCCATCAATGATAAGTTCCGCTTTGCCATCTAAAATGCTGACAAGTGTATAAGGAGCTATCTTTTCAAATGAAGCTTTACCAGCTATTTCCCATTTATACACACTGAAAAATGAATTGGAAACAAAGGTTGTGATTGACGCATGGTCACGTTGTTCTGTTTGAATATCTAGCTTGGCATCTACATGCGGAATCGTCGTCACATCAATCGCTTTTTCAAGATGAAGTTCTCGCTTATTTCCATCTTTATCCGTGCGATCATAATCGTAAACCCGGTAAGTCGTATCCGAACTTTGCTGAGTTTCTAGGACAAGCGTACCTGTTCCAAGCGCATGAATCGTTCCACTAGGAACATAATAAAAATCACCTGGTTTAATCTTTACTTTGCGGAGTAATTTGTCCCATTCGCCATTTTGAACCATCTCGGTAAAGGCTTCTTTCGAATCTGCGCTATGCCCATAAACGATTTCCGCATCTTTTGCGCAATCAATAATGTACCAGCACTCTGTTTTCCCAAGTTCTCCATTTTCATGTACTTTCGCATAGGCATCATCGGGATGCACTTGCACGGAAAGATCCGTATTCGCATCTAAAATTTTAGTGAGAAGAGGAAAAACAGGCTCACTTGGATTTCCAAAAAGTTCGGGGTGCGTTTTCCAGAGTGTATCCAGAGTTTCCCTTTGATAGGTCCCATTTTTCACCGTCGAAGGACCATTTGGATGAGCAGAAATGGCCCAATCTTCACCAGTTTTATCTGTCGGAATTTGATAGCCGAAATAGTCATGCAACTTCGTACCGCCCCATATGCGCTCCTGAAAAACAGGTTTTAAAAATAGTGCTTCCTTTTCCATCGTTCAACCTCCAAATTTGAGCCATTAAAGCTCATTTTCGATTAAAAGTATATACTAACCTTTGTAAAAAAGCTACTTGGAACCCTTTAGGAATCCTTGCTTTTTCAAAAACTCTGTAATCCCGCTATAATAAGGTTTGTCATAAAAATTTGCCATTCGTTCTGTGAATCCAATGCTTCCCTCGCGTTTTGAGAAGGGAATAATAGTTTTGTCATAGGCTTCAAGAAGCGGCAAAGTGTCCGGTTGATAGACTTCTTCAAAATAAACAGCTTCCTTAGGTAGACGCGGTTTCACAGGTGAATCTTGATCTGGAACCCCGATACAAAGACCGACAATTGGGAACGTCATTTCTGGAAGTCCAAGAAAGTCTGCTACATCCGAAATATTGCGGCGAATTCCACCGATGCAAACAGTGCCGTAGCCTAAGCTTTCAGCAGCTGTTAACGCATTTTGACAAGCTAGTCCAACATCAACAGAAGCGATAAGCAGCAAGTCTTCCTCTGATCTTGTTGTAAAGTGTTTTTGATGTTTTTCACTTGCAAGTTCCACACGATAAAAATCGCCAACGAAAACGAGGAAAACAGAGCAATCAGCCACATAAGGATTTTTGGTATATTCTGCAAGCTTTTGCTTTCGTGACTTATCTTTTACACCGATAATGGAATAGTGCTGACCGTTAATCCAGGAAGGCGCACTTTGCGCCGCTCGAATAATTTGGTCAAGCTTTTCATCTGGAATGGTTTCATCCGCTTTGTAAGAACGAATGGAGCGATGTTTCATCATTTGAAGAATAACAGGATTCAAATCGATCACCTCATCTGTATATTTTCTTTAAGTATAGCGTTTTTTTTGGAAACTGTTAATGATTTACTTGAAAAAACTCGTTTGTTTTTCTAAACTAGAAAAGAGAAGAGGTGCTCGGATGGAAATAAATTCGCAAGAAAAAGATCGAATGTGGTTAAATGAAACTTTTTTGACATCTGAAGAAGCAGCAGCGTTTTTAGGGATTTCCAAGCAAGCACTTTTGTCACTAGCCAAACGTCATAAGATTCCTTCCTGCAAGAAAGGAAAGATGACGCTCTTTCACCGGATAGACCTTGAACTTCGACGCGAAAAGCAAACGGCTCTTCGAGATAAGTATCGTCCTTACGACAAATAAAACCGGAATTTAGCCTACTCGCCAAATTCCGGTTTTGTTTATTAAGGTTTTAGATGACGAGGTAAAGAAGTTTCATGTTCACAAGTCTCTTCAAGTTCGCAGGCCGCACACTTGCCTTTCTTGCTACGCTTTACAAAACGAATGAGTGCATAGGCGGTGTAGCCGAAAATGCATGCCCCAAGCAAGATATTGAGTAAAAGAGTAAGCATTTTTGTCATCCTTTCTTAGAAAAATAAACGTCCTACTTGGTAGAAAATCAGTGTGAGTACATAAGCTGTTACAAGCGGGTAGATGATTGCAAAAATCGTCCATTTCCAGGAAGAAGTTTCTTTTCGAATCGCCGCAACAGTAGCCAAGCAAGGAATGTAAAGTAAAATAAATAACATAAAGGCATAAGCAGAAAGAGGCGTATAAAACTGCGTGACGATTTGGGTTAGGCTATTTTCACTAACCGAATAAATAATCGCCATGGTTGAAATAATAACTTCTTTTGCAAGAAAACCTGGAATTAATGTGGCTCCAGCTTGCCAAGTTCCAAAACCTAGAGGTGCAAGAATTGGCGCAAGAAACCCGCCGATTATAGCTAGGAAGCTTTGGCCCATTGGAACATCAAAGCCACTAGGGCCTGCATAGTTAAGTAGCCAAATGAGCACTGAACCAGCAAAGATAAATGTTCCAGCTTTCTTGAGAAAACCTTTTCCTTTTTCCCAAGTGCTTCGCCATAATGTGCGTAGCGAAGGGATGCGGTAGGGTGGCAATTCGACGACAAACACAGAGTTTTCATTTTTTAAAATCGTTTTTGATAGTAGCTTTGTAATGAGAAGAGCCATAATGATTCCGATCACATAAAGTGACAACACTACAAGCGCTTGATATTTAGCGAAAAAAACACCGGCAAATAAAGCATATACAGGAAGTCGTGCGGAACAAGACATAAATGGTGTAATTAAAATCGTGATCATTCGTTCCTTGGATTCTTCAATCGAACGAGCGGCCATAATGCCAGGAACATTACAACCAAATCCAATAATCATGGGAATAAACGATTTCCCATTCAACCCAAATAGTTCCATGATCCGGTCCATGACAACGGCAATTCGTGCCATATAACCGGAATCTTCTAATATCGAAATGAAAAAGAAAATAATCAAAATTTGTGGGATAAAGACAAGGACACCGCCCACTCCGGCAATGATACCATCAGTGACAAGTTTGACGAGAAAATCAATGACTCCGATTGAAGTGAGAAAACTTGCGACACCTTCTTTGAAAGGACCATTGATAATGCTGTCGAGCCAGTCAGAAATGGGCGTTCCAACCCAAGCAAAGGTGGTTTGAAAAACAAGCCACATGATGGCAAGAAAAATTGGGATCCCGAGAAAACGGTGCGTGAAAAGCTTATCAAGCTTATCAGAAAAAGGAAGGTGTGCCTTTTTCGTGTAAGTAACAGCTTCTAAACAGATATCTGCAATAAAAGCAGAGCGAACTTTATGGATATGTTCGGCAAGTGGAACTTCAAGCTTTTGTTCGACTTCAAGTCGAATTTGTTCCGCTTGTTCATAAAAAGATTCTGCTTGTAATTTTTCGTGAATAACAGGGTTTTTACTCAAAAACTGAAGGGCAAGCCAGCGTTGTTCTTTCTTTACGCGTATACCCGAAAATAACCCAGAAAGTTTGGAAATAGCTTCATCCACTAATTCGCCGTACTGCAGAAGCAAAGGTTTTTGAGGCGCGGGATGTTTTTCTGTAAGAGCCGAAAGCAAATCGTTCGTTCCTTTTCCCGAGCGAGCAATAACAGGAAGAACAGGGATCTTGAGTATTTTTGTAAGGCGCGGGATATCAATTTTAATTCCTCGAGAAAGAGCCACATCCACCATGTTAAGTCCCATAACGACAGGTGCTCCGTATTCGAGTAGCTCCACCGTCAAATTCAAGTTTCGTTCAATTTGTGAAGCATCTACAATATTGAGCATAGAATCAAAAGACTCTTCATATAAAAAGCGAGCAACGACGCTTTCGTCACGCGAAATCGGATTTAAATCATAAACGCCAGGTAAATCGACTAATTTGCCTTTTTTCCCGTGTAGCGTTCCGATTTTTTTCTCAACCGTGACACCGCTCCAATTCCCCACGTATTCATAAGAACCAGTAAGTGCATTAAATAAAGATGTTTTCCCCGTATTGGGATTGCCAAGTAAACAGTACCTGCTATTTTCCATGAAGTTCTACCATGATTTCACAGGCATCGCAGTTTCTGATACTAATGTGTTGCCCCTTTGTTTCGAAAGTACAGGGACCACGAAAAAACCCCTTTTGTTTGATACAAAGTTCACAACCTTCCACACACCCAAGTGCAAGAAGCCGTTTTTTAAGCAAGTCGCTTGAAACATTTAAATGCGTAATCGTGACGTGATCACCAACAGCTGCTTCATTCAGTTGCATATTTTTTCCTCCTATGTTGCCCATCTACTGAGAATCATTATCATTCAAGTTCATTTTATCACGAAAGCGAAAAAAGATGAAGAATTTTTAATAGAGATTTTGAAAAAATAGTTAAAACCCTAATTTTTAATGAGAAAGTGGGGAGAGGCTATAGCAATTTGTGCGAAGAAAAAACTACGCTACTTTTTTGTAGCGTAGTTTTCCAAAGGTAGCTTTATTCTTCCTGAAAAACTTTAATCTCACCTTTCGTTGTTGTTAATACGATCCGAGCATTTTTTTGCTTGGATTGCCAGTGAAAATCAGATTCGACTGAACCGAGTGGGGCATTAATTGTGATAGGCTGCTTCTGATAGGACTTGTTTAAAGTTAACTTAATTAGCCCTTTCTTACTTTTCACATTCATTTTTTTCATCAAATGGGTTTGACTCACAATCACATCACCGTTTTCGCTACTAACCAGCTGCTCACCGCGATTATCCCGCAAAATGCTTTTTCCCTTCTTCGTACTGAGAAGAAGATCACCACGAAGGCCCTGCACGATTTCCGTTCCTTCAGTGGAATTGATCGTTAAATGATCCAAGTGCGATTCCGTTGCAATCACTTTCCCAGAGAAGTTAAGAATTTCTCCCTTTGTTCCCCCGTGACGATGAACTTGAGACAACCCCGATTGATTTTGTAATGTAAAATTGCCTGATGAGTCTTTAAGAAATTGATCGCCTTTTTCAGAAAACATCGAGATAGTCCCATCCCAATAGCTCAAATCCGTTAAACTTTTCTTTGTATCAATTTTAGTGACATCAAAGCGACCATGTGAGCCGATCACTTCACCATCATAAATAGTAATCGCAAGCTTCTTTCCTTGTACTTTATCCAAGCGAACATTGGCTTTGTTCAAATCTGCTTTCAGTTCTCCAAGTGACATACTTTCAGGAATCAGCAAAGTCACTTTTTGAACTCCGTAATGAGGGCGGTGCCATTTTTCAAGCCAGTTGTGCTTTGTTCCTAGTGTTAAATGAAAAGCGTTTTTTGTTCCAGTTAGAGCCTTAAGGTCTTTCACTTCGGCCTTCGCCATTTTTCCTTCTACCCGCAAACTAACTTTGTTATCTGAGGTACGCTTTACACGTAAATCAGTATCTTTTTCACTGCTTATCTGCAGATTTTTGGTTTGATTCGCTGAAATGTTCCACTCTTTATAATAGTTTTGTCCAATATCCTGACTATTTTTGGCTATAAAGCAGGCAATTAAACCGGCAAGTCCGATGAAAATAAGTATAAAAGCAATTCCAATTTGTTTTTTCATGAAAATCGTCCTTTTCGTGTGAGATAGAATTTGTAGAGAATTTTAAGTACTAAGAAGGCTAAGTAGCTAATTCCCGCGGAAAATAGGACCATAAAAATTTGGAAAACATGAATTTGTTGAAACAAAATCACATCAATTCCGAGAAAAACAATACTTGCAATTCCCCCGAACAAGAAAAGAAAAAGGAGGCACGCTAGAAAAGCAAACCAGGTAGAAATACCTGTTCGCTTTAGCCAGCCAATTCTTGCCACGCGTTTATAGGCCTTTTTTTCAATCTCTTCTTCACTACTTGCTTCTATAAAGGCACCCGCTATTTGAGTAGGTGAACCAATTTCTTGTCGAATCTCTTCTTCACTTTTTCCTTCTAATAATGCACTAGTCAAATATTCATCATAGTATTGTAAAAGTTCTTCACGTTCTTCTTTCGGAAGACCTGAAGCTGCTTTATTCAATTCTTTTAAAAATTTTTGCTTATCCATGTTGATCAGCTTCCTCTCGTAAGTCTTTAAAACTTGTAACAAAGTGGTCCCACTCCTCAAGCATGTCTTGTAAATAAACTCTGCCTGTGTTTGTGATATGGTAATACTTTCTGGAAGGACCGTTTGGAGACTCTTGCAAATAAGTGGAACAATAACCATCTTTTACAAGTCGACGCAAAGAAGGATACAGCGCACCTTCAGTAATCGGGATGTGTTTGTTAACTTTTTGTGTAAGATCGTACCCGTATTGATCACTGTATTGTAATAAGTACAACACGCAAATGTCTAAAACGCCTTTTTTAAATTGAGCGGTTGGACGCATTCTTTATTCCTCCTGCGAAATACTATTCATTTTTTTATATTAGTTTAGGTAGTTATAAGTATAGCATTATCAATACTTTAAGGCAATTACTAAAATACTATTATAAAAAAAATAGTAGAAAAAGGTTGACGTTTTTATTTATTCAAGTTATAGTTAATTCAGCTAGTATAAATAAAACAATACTATGCAAACTATAAAACCATAAAGGAGAAATACAATTATGAACAAACTAGTTAAAGTTACAGCAGCAACAGGGCTAGCTCTTACAATGGGGGTAGCAACACTCGCACCAGTAGTATCGGAAGCAGCAAGCGTAGAAGGAAACACTATTTATCAGGACGCTTACAAAACAATCAAGACTTTCAGCAAGTCAGACTTACAAACACTAACAGGAATCACGCTAACAGCAAAAAATGTTGACTCAGTTTATAACAAATTGACGAAGGCGGCTACTTGGGTAGATGCAGGTTATTCAAAAGCACAAGCAGCAAAAATTGCTCAAGGTGTAAGTGCGTATACTTACCAACTAAAAGGAATTTTGAGCGGTATCGCAGCAAGCAGCAATAAGAGTCTGAAAGTAATTTATGTAGATAAAGCTTGGAATGAGCAAATTAATTTCGGTACTGAATATACTGGCGGATACGGGGATAGAGAAAACGAAGGCAATACTGAAGAAGGAAATGACAATGGAACAATCGTTGAACCAGGTGGCGATGTCGAAGATAACTCGAACAACAATGAAACTGTGAAACCTTCTACAGGTAAATTAGCAGTTAAAGAACTTGATGTTGACATCGAGTACAAAAACTTTGACGTTGAATTACAATATGAAGTGAAGAAAAATGGTACAGTTGAAGCGAAATATGAAAATGAATTCACTGGCGTAGAAGTGAAAGGTGCGAAAGCACAACGCATTATTGAAGGTATCTTTGCTGATTTCAATATGAAGTCTAAAAATAAAAACCAAATCGTAAGTCACGTACTTGGCGAACTTAAACTAAAAAACAACTTCAAGAAATTCAAATATGAAGTAGAATTCCCAAACAAATCCGAATTTGAATTTAAAATTAAATAAGCTATTCAATCTTTAAAATAGATACACAAATGAAAATGACTCGATTGAATCGATCGAGTCATTTTCTCATAAAAAAAGGAGAAGTAATGAAAAAAATACTTATCATCAGTTTGCTTACTTGCTTTTTAGCTTTCTCATCCATTCTTTCATTGCAGCCGGTCTTAGCGGAAGAAAATCAAATAGCTACTTTAAAACCGAACAGTGAATTAGGTCCAGGCTATTATTCTACAACTGAAGCGCGAGAAACACGTGCTGCAACAAATACATCAGCTTTTCTAGCAAGTATTAAGCAAGGGTCTATCAGTGGATGGAAAAAATATAAAATTTTACCTTCTATTACAAGTGCACAAGCTATTCTTGAAAGTGGCTGGGGAAAATCAGAACTTGCCACGCGAGCTCATAATCTATTTGGAGTTAAAGGGGATTATAAAGGGCAATATGTTGTAATGCCAACGCTTGAATATCAAAATGGAAAATGGATCACTATACAAGCTAAATTTCGTAAATATCCAAATAAAAATGTAAGCACTGAAGACCACGGAGCATTTTTACAGAAATCACGCTATAAAAATATTGTTAATGTGAAAGACTATCAACTTGTCGCAAACAGATTGAAACAAGACGGTTATGCGACAGATCCACAATATGCAAACAAACTGATTTCATTGATTAAGCAATATCAATTGGATGCTTGGGACAAAGAAGCATTTAATGCTGAACAAAGTTCAACGAGTATCAAGGCGAGTGTTGTAGACGGAGCTCCGCTTCTTCACAGCACGAATTTTAATGATAAAACTCCACTTCGAATGTGGCGAACGGGGACAAAAATTCAGGTGCGAAAATATTCTTCGTATTGGTATAAGACAAGTGTCCAAGTGAATGGAAAATGGATGAGTGGTTATATCTATCATTCCATGGTAGTCGGGTTGAAGCCGGTTAAAGGAACAGATAAGTTTTCTGGGACGGTTAAAGCCTTTTCGATTTGGTGGGACTCTCCGCGTTTAAATGGAGGGAGCCTATTTACTTATAATCCAAAAACTTCTTTACGACATTATCCATCTAAAAATGGACTTAAAAGTGCATATTATCCAAATAGGAAAAAGGTATTTTATACCCCGGACTATTGGTTAAAATAATTATTATTTAGGAGGAAAACACCATGAAAAGGAAAAAAAGAATGTGGTTTTTAGTATTTGCAGCAGGAATCTTTTTTGGGTTGAGTCACATTCAGCCCGTTGAAGCAGCTCCACTTTCTAGTTTTTCAAAAGTACAGCGGGAAGCTCTTCAAACAAAAATTAATTCAATTCGTTCGCGAGTAGAATCGAAAGTAAAGGCTGTCCATACAGAAAAAGTTGCTGTGAAAAAACAAGAAGTTGCAAAAAAACAAGCGGAAGCAAAAAAAGCGGCTGAACAAAAGAAAGCGCAAGTAGCAGCTGCTGAAAATAGCAAGCAATCTGAGCAAAGTAAAGTCACACACAAAGAGCCTGTTCAGTCTGCAGGGGGAAATCAAGCAGCAAGCGGTTCAGACAAAGCTCCGCAAACGGGGAGTTCAAATAGTACCTCTGGTAGTAATGGATCAACTCATTCTAAAAGCGATGCAACAACAAGTGCCAGCCAAAGAGGCCGTGAAATTGGAGAGAAAAACCGGGAATACGGGAAAAAATTGGGAGATCCTAATCTTTCAGATTCAGAGCGTCAAAAAATCATCCAAGAAAAGAAAAATTATAATCAGAGTCATCACTAGGAGGAACAAATGAAAAAAGGTATTTTTTTCGGTATATTATGTGCTGCGATTTTTCTGCTAGCCAGTTGTAGTCACCCTGAAAAAGCAGATGTATCGACAAAAGCGCTTGTAGACAGTTATATCTATCAAGAAGATGTTCCAGAATTACAAGAGATTTATGGACTCGATGATACGCGGATCCAAAAAGAAAATGAAAATGAATTCGTGACATCTGTTGAAAGCGAACTTAGTGGGGTTGAGAAAGAAAAAATCACCCAACTCAATCAAAAATTTATTGCTCATTTAAAGAAAACAACGAGTTATACGGTTGATGTGAAAAAAGAAAGCAATAAAGAAGCTGTAGTTTCAGTTAATGTTAAGGGGCTTGATTTAAATGATAAAGCTGTACAAGCCAAAACGGATGAACTAGTAAAAAACGTGGAATCAAAAATCACGGCTGATAGTACAGATGATGAGATGAAAAAACTAGTTAATCAAACGAGCTTTGAAATGCTTGAGTATATTTATTTAAACAGTCCAGCTAAGAAAAAGGAAACGAAAGTAACACTTCGCTTAAAACGTGATGAGGATAATCATGAAAAGTGGGAGATCAAGAATGAAACAGAATTTTTTGAGAAACTCTATGCGGCATTTGGATTGTAAAGGAAAGAGAGGAGCTTAAGCCGAACAAGCTCCTCTTTTTTGAAGAAAAAGTTGCATATTTTGCTTCTTTCCCGTAAAATGAAGACTATAATAATTGAGAATCATTTTCAATCGCTAGTTGCTCAAATTGTAGGAGGAAGGAGTTTGGCGAATGTCAAAGGCTGGAAATTATGAAATGTTGTTTTTCCCAACGAGAGAAGGTTTGCTAAAAGTGCATGCGTATGGTTTTAATCCATGTGGCTCATGGGGAGAAGTGTTCGTAACGCTTGGTTCTGAAACTATTTGTGTAAAAGGTTTTAATCGCAAAAAAACCATTATGCGAGCTGTTAAGTTAAGACTTCAATCTGTTAAAAATGAAAAAACAGATCAATAATAGAGAAACCGCCTTGAAAATCAAGGCGGTTTTGCTTTGTTTCATGCAGTCTAAAAAAATATTATGTGAAATTTTGAAAGAATGCTTGCTTATTGGGTGTGATTTGCGCTAAAATTTGATAGTATTATTAAGTAGTGGATGAGGAAAACTCATCAGGTGGATTTTGAGAGGAGAATGTACTATGTCTCAGTTAAAAGGAATAATTCAACGGTTGGAGGCCATGCAGAACGATGATGCTGCTGAAACACAATCGAGACGATTTGAAAAAGATGGAAAGGTGATTTGCGAGGTAAAATATTTCGAGCCTTCTCAGTCTTTTGAAATCGAAATTCACGATTCAAACAGTAAGTATAATTTTGATGATATTGATATGACAGCAATTGAAATTTTCGAAGCTCTACAAGAAAATTAAGCAGAAACAACTAGAACAGATTTTTCTGTTCTAGTATTTTTTTTGCCCGAAAAAAGATTTATTAGAGAGGAAATCATCAACTGACTATGGTAAAATGAAAGCGAGTGTTTAAGTGGAAGCGTTTGAAGGAAAAGAGAAAAAGATTCAAGAGAATACTTGAGAAGAGGAAAGATGAAAATGATTTCAAATCAATTTGGATTTTTTATAAAGAATCAACTTGAAGAAAATATGATCTCTGCCGAAAAAGTCGCTCATGTGCAGCTTGGAAATAACTTAGAGCATGCGCTTTTAGTATTAACAAAATGCGGTTATTCTGTGATTCCTGTTTTGGATTATAATTTTAAACTTTATGGCTTAATCAGTGCAGCAATGATTACAGAAGCCATTTTAGGGCTTGAAAAGATTGAATTTGAACGACTGGAAACGATGAAAGTAGAAGATGTTATGCAAACGGATATTCCTGTTGTTAAAGAAAACTTTGATGCTGAACGTGTAGTTAGTATGCTTGTTGATGCTCCTTTTATCAGTGTTGTAAATGAGGAACGAGAATTTCAAGGGATCCTCACTCGGCGTGTTATTTTAAAACAAGTGAACCGGTTTATTCATTCTAAAGTGGAGGATAGAACATGATTGTAACAGAATATGAACTGCTTGTTTGTCTCGCTGATGAGCTTAATATGCGAAAAAGTGCGGAAAAGCTTTTCTTAAGCCAACCAGCTCTTTCTCAGCGCCTACAAACGATTGAAAGCCGATGGAACACCAAGATTTTTGTACGGACACAAAAAGGACTGTTACTAACACCGGAAGGGGAAGCGATCGTTCAGCATGCGGCCAGTGTGATTGAAAAAGAGCGTGAGATTCAGGAAAACTTGGAAGCAATGGAAGGCGTGGTTCGCGGAACGCTACGAATTGCATGCGCAAGCGTTGTCGCTCAGTCGTTTTTACCACGGGTGTTGAAGGAGTTTTCAGCGCGTTATCCGAAAGTGAGGATTTCTCTGCAAACAGGTTGGAGTAGTGAAGTTCATCAGCTTCTTGCACAAGGAGTTGTTCATTTTGGGATCGTTCGTGGGGGAACAAACTGGAAAAGTGTGAGAAAGCCCTTATTTAAGGATAAGCTCGTTTTGGTGGATCAGGAAATTGAGCGGATTGAAGAAGTTTTTGAGTCGGAGCGACCGTTTATTCAGTTTAGAAGTGATTCGAACTATTATCAAGTGATTCAAGACTATTGGCAACGGAATTTTGGCAAAATGCCGAAACAAGCTATGTTTGTCGATCAAATGGAAACCTCAAGGCAGATGGCATTAAATGGCATTGGATTTGCGATTTTGCCAGAAATCACGCTTTTAGGGGATACAGAAGGGATTAATGAGATTCCGCTTGTTGAAAAAGATGGCTCTGTTCTTGGTAGAGAAACGACTTTGCTTGCCTATGAGCAATCGCTTGCACTTCCGCAAGTGGATGCTTTTATGAAAGTGATGAATGAATATCTTGCAACTCATCTGTAGCTATGGCAAACTTAAAGCAAGATGAAACTTTAGGAGGATTAGTTAATGGAACAAATGGATGCGCATCAAATTATTTCGTTTATTCAACATAGTGAGAAAAGCACACCTGTCAAGGTTTACTTAAAAGGGAATCTTTCAAAAATAGATTTTCCAAAAGGTGTTCAAACGTTTATTCATGATGAAGTGGGAACTATTTTTGGTGAATGGGCCGTTATTGAACCCCTTCTTAAAAAATATGAAGCTGAGATTATTGACTCAGTGATTGAAAATGATCGTAGAAATTCAGCGATTCCAATGCTTGATCTTAAAAAGGTTAATGCGCGGATCGAACCTGGTGCGATTATTCGTGACCAAGTAACCATTCACGATAATGCTGTTGTCATGATGGGGGCTTCGATCAATATTGGTTCTGTGATTGGTGAAGGCACAATGATTGATATGAATGTAGTGCTTGGTGGTCGGGCGACGGTTGGTAAAAACTGTCATATTGGAGCTGGTTCAGTGCTTGCGGGCGTTATCGAGCCACCATCCGCTAATCCGGTTGTGATTGAAGATGACGTTGTGATTGGTGCAAATGTTGTTGTTTTAGAAGGCGTTCGCGTTGGAAAAGGAGCAGTCGTAGCAGCTGGCGCAATTGTCACAAAAGATGTTGAGCCGGGAACAGTTGTTGCAGGAATCCCAGCACGTGTGCTTAAGGAGCTAGATGCAAAGACGGCATCGAAAACAGAGATCATGCAAGGCTTGCGTCAATTATAAGAAAAATGGCTGGATTTGGCGTGATAGGCTAAATCCGGCTTTTTTTATGAAAAGGAGCAAATAAGCGATGGATCAATTTATTGAGATTAGAAGAAAACTACATGAAATTCCGGAAACTGGGTTTGAGGAAGTGCAAACACAGCGCTACTTGCTCGACTTTATTGAAAACTTGAACTGCGATTTTCTGGAATTAAGGACTTGGCGCACGGGGATTTTGGTTCGACTTCGCGGGACTATGCCAGAAAAAACGATTGGTTACCGAACGGACATGGATGCCCTTCCGATTAAAGAGGAAACGGGTTTACCATTTGCTTCAAAACATGAGGGAAAGATGCATGCGTGTGGGCATGATTTTCATATGAGTATTGCACTCGGCGTGCTCGCTTTTTTTGCAAAAAATCAACCGAAAAATCATTTGGTCTTTATTTTCCAACCAGCAGAGGAAGGCCCTGGTGGGGCGAAGCCGCTACTTGAAAGCGCAGAATTTGAAGATTTTCGCCCAGACGAAATTTATGCCCTCCACATCGCGCCAGAGTATCAAGTTGGACAAATTGCGACAAGAGAAGGGCTCTTGTTTGCCAATACTGCTGAACTTTTTATTTCGTTTAAAGGTTTATCCGGGCATGCCGCTTATCCTCATTTGGCGAATGATATGGTTGTTGCGGCTAGTCAGTTTGTCGGTCAAATTCAGACGATTATCAGTCGGAATGTGGATCCTATGGATGCGGCGGTTATTACGGTAGGGAAAATCACAGGCGGTGATGTGCAAAATGTGATCGCGGGTTCAGCGCTACTTGAGGGGACGATTCGTACCGCAAAGAAAGAAACGATGGAGCTGATTTGGACACGCCTCAAAGCGCTAGCGCGTGGCATGGAGGAAGCCTTTCAATGTGAAGTGGAGTTTTTGTCAGGTTCGGCTTATCTTGAAGTATACAATCATGCTTCTGAAACGAAACAATTTGTTGAATTCGTTAAGCAGGAGTTTCCAGATGCTTACGTGGAAGCAAGTGCCGCGATGACAGGAGAAGACTTTGGCTATTTTCTAGATGAAATTCCAGGTATGATGTTTTGGCTAGGTGTGGATTCTCCGTATGGACTTCACCATGCAAAACTTAATCCTAAAGAAGAAGCAATTCCGTTTGCGATTTCTGTTTTGACGGGATTTTTGAAGCGTTAACTTATACAACAAGCTTTTCAGGTACGAAAAATCGTGAGATTAAGTCTTTTATTTAGTTAGAGGAGCTATCATTTAGATGCGAACAGAAAAAATGGTATGATAAAGGCGTGAAATCGAAGCGATAAAGGTAGGGATAAACTTGGAAGTAGTGGAAAGTTATCAAGATGTCGCAAGCATTCAATCAAATACCATTCATTTGAATCAAACAGAAGCTAGTTGTTTTTTTAATAGTAGCGTCCGCTTTAAAGGAACAGGGAATGTACTTTTTGTAGAAGATGGAGCCAAAATCGTGGATACAAAACTGCTGTTTGCAGGAAACAATTCCGTGGTTTATCTCGCGAAATCTGCTTGGCCTTATCAACTTGAAGCCGATCTTCATCATGACAATGTGCTTCATTTTGGACGAGATAATTCCTTTAATGGGCAAACGCGGATTATTCTTTCGGAGCAAAAGCATCTGTTCGTTGGAGATGATAATATGTTTTCTTATGATGTATTGTTCCGAAATGCTGATCCACATTTGATTTATGATGTCGAAACAAAGAAGCGTCTCAATTTGAGCCAAAGTATTTTTATCGGCGATCACGTTTGGGTTGGACAGGAAGCAAAGTTTTTGAAGGGAACGCAAATCGGGTCGGGGGCGATTGCAGCAGGTTTTGCCGTTTTGACGAAGAAATTCCCTTCAAATGCGAGCATCGGCGGAAATCCTGCCAAAGTGTTGAAACGCAACGTTTTTTGGATGAGACCGGCCGTCCATGCCTTTAAAGAAAAAGAAACCGAAGCTTCACTCACTCAAGAAACGGATGATTTTAGCTTTAAACGGGATTCGGATACCTTCTCTTTTGCCAAGTTAGATGCCGCACTGGATGCACGTAAAACACCACAAGAAAGACTTGTTTTTTTGAAGCAGCTCGCGGAAACCAAAACTAAAAATCGATTTTTTATTGGAAAATAACAAACCCTGCCGCATAAGTGCGGCAGGGTTTGTTTAAGCTTCACGTAGTTTAAGCACAGTATCCTCGTCTGGTGTTGTGAAGTAAGTGGTTTGATTGTCATAAATCACGTATCCAGGTTTAGAACCATTTGGTTTTTTGACGTTTTTAACAAGTGTTGCATCGACAGGCACACTTCCTGAAAGGCGCGCTTTTGAATAGTAAGCAGCAATCATGGCGGCTTCTTGGATAGAGGTTTCATCTGGTTCAGTTGACTGAATGACAACATGTGACCCAGGTAAATCTTTCACATGGAACCACAATTCTTGATTTCGTGCTAGTTTATTCGTTAAATAGTCATTTTGCTTATTGTTTTTTCCAACTAATATCAAAAGTCCGGTTGAAGAGCGGTATTTGTCGAGTTTTGGCGCGGCATTTTTCTTTTTCGGCTGTTTGGATTTTTTAAGTCGTAAGTAGCCTTCCTCCGCCAGTTCTTGCCTGATTTCTTCTACATCTTCGGGCTCAGCAGTTTCTAGCTGCGACAAAATTTCTTCGAGGTAAGCATTTTCTTCGTTGGTTTGTTTTATTTGTTCATTGACATGAGAAACCGAATTTCTCAGTTTTTGATAGCGCGTAAAGTAACGTTGCGCATTTTGTGACGGCGAAAGCTGGAGATCAAGCGGAATCACCATTTCCGGTGAATTTTCCTCGTAAAAATTTTGAACGGTTACTTCCTTCATTCCTTTTTTGACGAGATGAAGATTACTTGTGAGAAGCTCTCCCATGATGCGATAGCGATCAGCTTTTTCCGAATCTTCTAGGGTTTGCTCAAGTTTTTGCAGTTTTAGATCGTTTTTGGCCTTTTCAGTCGAAAGCATTCGTTCGAGGTCATGCCCCATTTGATGAACCCGGTCACGCCTCGCTTTTCCACTATAAAAGTGGTCTAACAGCGCACTCAGCGAAGGAAATATTTGGCGGTCTGAAACGGACGTGAGCGGCATAAAATAGTAATCACTTTTTCCCGCTCGAGTAAATTCATTAGGAGAAGCATTTTCTCCCAAGAATCGGCTAGTTTCAGCGACAACACTTGAAAAGGCTTGAAATAAATCGTTCGTTTCTTGGTAGCGAAGCACGATTTCCCCCGCAAGAAGTGGGCTAAATCCAGCGAACTTTCCAACCAGTTGCTTGGAAAGATTCGCCCCAACTTCAAAGTTTTCCGCTTCAAATTCCTCGCGCGTTACTTCAAAAGGATTTTTTTTATCCCCTGCTGGAGGGAGTACATAAGGAGCTCCAGGAAGTAGTGTCCGGTAGCTATTTTGAGCGGGGGAGAGATGCTTAATACAATCGATAATGGTTTTTTTCTCACGATCGACAAGAGTAATATTACTATGCCGGCCCATAATTTCGATATAAAGATCAACGTAGCGCTTTTCACCGATGTCATCCTTGCTTAAGATTTCAAAAATGAGAATTCGTTCGTTTGGAATTTGCTGAATGTTTTCGATAATTGCGCCTTCCAAGTGTTTTCGGAGCAACATGCAAAACATGGGAGGCTCAGCAGGATTTTGTGGAATATCACTTGTCCACTGCAGCCTTGAATAGCTCGGATGAGCAGAGATAAGAAGCCGCTTATTTTCGCGGTTTTTACGAATATAAAGAATCAGTTCATGCGGAAACGGCTGGTGAATTTTCATAATTCGGCCGCTTTCGGCACTTTCCTTGATTTCTTGAGTGATTGATTTTAAGAACATTGCATCAAAAGCCATTATTTTTCTTCCTTTTCCAAAGTAGTCTTCATCTATTGTAGCATAAAATCTTTCAATTCACGTTTAACTAGGATTTTAACTGCAGTTTTGCTATAATAATGGGGTGAAAAAAGGATTGAGGTGGCGAAATACATGGTCAAAAGTATGACAGGATTCGGACGTGCTTCAAAAGAAACAGAAGATTTTAAAGTGACGATTGAGCTAAAAGCGGTGAACCATCGTTATTTAGAAACGGTGTTTAGACTTCCAAGGCAGTTTCACTATATGGAAGCTTCACTTAAAAAGGTTGTTGCACAAAAAGTGAAACGAGGCAGGCTGGAATGCTTTTTTTCTTTTGAAGGGGCAAAAGTAGCTCAGCAGCATCTTTCTGTAGACTGGGAATTGCTTGACCATTATGTTCGTTTTTTACGCCAAGCGAAGGAACGCTATACGATTCAAGAAGAGGTGAACTTCAAGGCGCTCCTCAGTGATCCAGCTTTTTTAACAGTCAATGAATCGAGCGAAGCAGACCCCGAGCTTCCTGCCCTTATTACGTCTGTTTTAGAAAAAGCAGTGACTCGGCTGGATGACATGCGCTCGCTAGAAGGGACGGAACTCGCGCTTTACTTGAAGGAGCACTTAGTGAAGCTTGAGGGCTTGCTTGAAGCGGTGAAAGCGGCACTTCCTGAAATGGAAAAAGCTTATCGTGAAAAACTCGAAGACCGGCTTAATAAGCTTGTTGGTGCGGAGTTTGATAAAAAAATCGTGCTAAGTGAACTCGCTCTTTTACTAGAAAAAGCGGATATCAATGAAGAAATTGAAAGATTTGCTAGCCATTTGAAGCAATTTTATAGTATACTTACGCAGGAAGGCGCGATTGGAAGAAAACTTGATTTTTTGATTCAGGAAATGAACCGGGAAGTCAATACGATGGGCTCAAAAGCGATGTCTCTTCAAGTCACGCAAAGTGTAGTGGAAATGAAAACAACACTTGAAAAAATCCGCGAACAAGTTCAAAATGTGGAATAGATGAAGAAATGAGGGAAAAAGAGCATGGCTGAAAGAGGTCTGTTGATCGTTCTTTCGGGTCCGAGTGGTGTCGGAAAAGGCACGGTTCGAGAAGCCATTTTTAAAGATCCGGAGACAAAATTTGAGTATTCGATTTCGATGACAACGAGAAAACCGCGTGAAGGTGAAAAAGAAGGCGTCGATTATTACTTTAGAAACCGCGAACAATTTGAAGCGGCGATTAAAGAAGGTCGTATGCTCGAATATGCGGAATATGTCGGTAATTATTACGGCACTCCTCTTGATTACGTAGAAGAAAAACTAGCAAGTGGTGTTGATATCTTTCTTGAAATTGAAATTAAAGGTGCCATGAAGGTGAAAGAACGCATGCCTGAAGGAATCTTCATCTTTCTTACACCGCCCGATCTTGCGGAGCTTAAGAACCGTTTGATTGGTCGGGGAACAGAACCGCTTGAAGTCATTAACGAGCGTATGAAAACAGCTCGTGCTGAAATTGAAATGATGGCTTCCTATGATTATGCTGTTGTAAATGATGTTGTTAGTGAGGCGGTACGTAAAATTAAAGGTATCGTTGAAACGGAACATTTAAAAACGGAACGGATACTTTACCGTTACCAAAATATGCTGGAGGGATTTTAAAATGATGTTATATCCATCGATTGATAATTTACTTTTAAAGATTGATTCTAAATATTCGCTTGTAACGGTTTCTGCAAGTCGTGCTCGCGAGATGCAAGCAACGAATGACCCAGGTGTTCTTCCAAGCTATGAATCACATAAATATGTCGGTAAAGCACTTGAGGAAATTTATGCCGGTAAGCTCGTTCTGGATGATCACGAAGTATAAAAATGAACTCCGCATGTAAAGATTGCATGTGGAGTTTTCCTTTATCTTTGGGGAAATTTGTTTCGTTTTTCTTTGGCTGAATCATGTTATAATAACAGTAAACTTTTGTGCTAGAGGGGTGGAAAACATGAACGGAAAAAATATTCTACTTGCAGTGTCTGGCGGCATTGCAGTTTATAAAGCAGTAGCGCTAACGAGTAAACTCACGCAAGCAGGTGCCAATGTAAAAGTGATGATGACACGTCACGCACAGGAATTTGTTCCACCGCTTTCTTTTCAAGTTTTATCCAGAAATGATGTCTATACAGATACATTTGATGAAAAAGATCCTGCCGTTGTTGCGCACATTGATTTAGCGGATTGGGCGGATCTTGTTATCGTTGCACCAGCTACCGCCAATGTCATTGGGAAAATGGCGAATGGCATTGCTGACGATATGGTCACAACAACCATTCTTGCAACGGAAGCCCCTGTGTGGGTAGCTCCTGCTATGAATGTGCATATGATGAGGCACCCAGCAGTTGTTCGAAATATCGAGCGTCTATACCGGGATGGCGTGCGCTTTATCGAGCCAGAAGAAGGCTACCTTGCGTGTGGTTATGTCGGAAGAGGGCGGCTTGAAGAACCAGAAAAAATCGTAAACCACATCCACCACTTTTTTCAAGAAGAAGAGAAAAGTTTATTTGGTAAACGTGTCCTCGTAACAGCTGGAGCTACTCGCGAAAAAATCGATCCAGTTCGGTATTTAACCAATCGATCGAGCGGAAAAATGGGCTTTCAAGTCGCTGAACAGGCCTTGTTGCGAGGGGCTCATGTAACAGTTGTGACCGCTGTTAAAAATCCGCTACTCCCAGATCAAGTGGAAGTCGTTGCTGTTGATTCAGCAGAAGATATGTACCAGGCGGTGATGGAAAGAGCGGACAAGCAAGACGCTTTTGTGATGGCAGCCGCTGTTGCGGATTATACGCCAGCTCATGTTTCTGAGCAAAAAATGAAAAAAACGCCGGGCGATAAAACGTTTGAAATGAAACGAACGAAAGATATCTTAGCTGAGGTTGGAAAAACGAAGCGGGCTAATCAGGTAGTGTTTGGCTTTGCTGCTGAAACAGAGAATGTGGAGGAAAACGCACTTCGGAAGCTAGAAGCGAAAAATGCCGATTACATTGTAGCAAATGATGTCTCACGAGAAGGAGCAGGCTTTGAAGGAGATACAAATATCGTGACGATTTATGGAGCAGACGGAAGCAAAGAAGAACTGCCACTTTTAGAAAAACGTGAGGTTGCGGAAAAAATCACGGAAAAACTTGCAAGAAAATTGGGGCGTACTTAAATGAACCAAGTAGCCAAAGTCATCGTCGATGTTCCGGCTAGACAAGTTGATCGCCCGTTTGACTATTTGATTCCAACAGAACTTTTAGAAATTGTTCAAGTAGGGACGCGTGTTTCTGTACCTTTCGGCAACCGAAAGGTACAGGGATTTGTTGTTGCAATCCAAGGTGAAGCAGATACAGATAAGTTAAAGACCATTGATGCTGCGATGGATATTGTACCCGTACTTAATCAAGAATTGCTAGAACTTGGAGACTGGATAGCTGCTGAGACCCTTTCTTTCCGTGTTTCGGTTTATCAAGCAATGCTACCTGCTGCACTCCGAGCAAAATATGAAAAGTATTTTATTCGACTTGACGAAAGTGACGAGGAGCTTGAAGCTTTATTTGAAGGGGCAGAGACGCTCGATTTCAAAAAGGCAGAACAAAACGAATTGCTTCCTGCGTTAAAACGTTACTTACATGATGGCGAAATTGAAATCGCTTATGAAGTGAAAAATAAGGCCGTGAAGAAAAAAGCAAAAGTTGTGGAACGACTTGCGAGCGTGGAACGGATGGATGAAGCTATTCAAGACCTTCCTAAAAACGCAAAAGCTAAAGCGCGCGTTCTACTTTTTCTTGCCGAGCAAACAAATGCCACTTTACCGCTTTCTGAGCTTCGGGAAAAAACGAAGGCTTCAGCAAGTACGGTTACGAGCCTTGAAAAAGAGGGGCTTATTCGGATTACGGAACAAGTAGTTGGGCGTGATCCCTATAAAGGAAGACAGTTTGAACAAAGTGAGCCGCTTGCTCTTTTGCCGGCGCAGCAAAAAGCGCTTGATGCCATTCTTGCGGCCCGAAGTGCTGAAACCTTTCTACTGCATGGGGTGACGGGGAGCGGGAAAACAGAGATTTACTTGCAATCCATTGCGGAAGTTCTCGAACAAGGAAAAGAAGCGATTGTGCTTGTTCCAGAAATTTCGCTTACGCCGCAAATGGTAGAGCGATTTAAAAGTCGTTTTGGTGAAGAAGTGGCTGTGCTGCATAGCGCGCTTTCACACGGCGAAAAATATGATGAGTGGCGTAAAATTGAACGAGGAGAAGCAAAAGTGGCAGTGGGTGCTCGTTCAGCGATTTTTGCGCCGTTTGAAAATATTGGCATTATCATTATTGACGAAGAACATGAATCAAGCTATAAACAAGAAGAAAATCCGCGCTATCATGCTCGCGATGTCGCGATTTGGCGGGCAAAGCGTTACGGTTGTCCGGTTGTGCTCGGCAGCGCCACACCTTCGCTTGAGTCTTTTGCTCGAGCTCAAAAAGAGGTTTACACCTTACTAGAACTGCCAGAACGCATTAATCAACAAGTGTTACCGAAAGTTGAAGTGGTGGATATGCGAGAAGAATTGCGCAGTGAAAACCGCACGGAATTTTCGGTGGATTTGCTTGAAAAAATAAAAGAACGAATCGAAAGAAAAGAACAAGTTGTGCTTTTGCTTAATAAGCGTGGATACGCCTCTTTTGTCATGTGTCGCGATTGCGGTTTTGTAATGGAATGCCCAAACTGTGACATTTCTCTAACTTATCATCAAACTGGGAACAGGATGAAATGTCACTACTGCGGTCATGAAGAGCAAGTCCCTTCAAATTGTCCTTCTTGCGGGAGTGAACATATTCGCTATTTCGGAACGGGAACTCAAAAAATTGAAGAGAGCCTCACTAAGTTGATTCCAGAAGCGCGGATTATTCGAATGGATGTTGATACTACACGGACAAAAGGTGCACATGAAAAATTATTAACTCGATTTAAAAACCAAGAGGCAGATATTTTACTTGGAACACAAATGATTGCAAAAGGACTTGATTTTCCGAATATCACACTGGTTGGGGTGCTAAATGCCGATACGATGTTATTTTTACCCGATTTTAGAGCGGCAGAACGGACTTTTCAACTACTCACACAAGTAAGTGGACGAGCTGGAAGGCACGAGCTACCAGGCGAAGTTGTTGTTCAAAGTTATGCGCCTGAACACTACAGTATTCGTTTTGCAAAAGAACATGACTACTTAGGATTTTATCAACATGAAATGAGAATGCGAAAACGAGGGGAATATCCACCATTTTATTATTTAACTTTGATTAGCGTAAGCGATCAAAATGAACGAAAAGTCATTCAAACAATTCAAGAAATGAGTCGCTATTTACAAACAAAATTAACTGAGAAGTCTTTGATACTTGGTCCTGTGCCTAGTACGATTAGCCGTATTAATAATAAGTATCGCTATCAGTGCATGATTAAATATAAAGTTGAACCTGAATTAAAAAAAGAACTAAAAACACTGCTCGATCATTATCAAAAAGAACAGGCTAAAGGACTCACGATTTCAATTGATGTTCAGCCATATGTTTTAATGTAGGAGGTCAAACATGAAACGAATCATTTTTATGGGAACACCGGATTTTGCAGTCCCTGTTCTTGAACAACTGGCAAATAAATACGAGGTGGTAGCGGTTGTCACGCAACCTGACCGCCCAGTTGGAAGAAAACGAGTTTTAACACCTCCGCCTGTGAAAAAGAAGGCAGAAGAACTCGGACTTCCTGTTTTTCAACCAGAAAAATTACGGCAGTCGGAAGCACTTGAAACGCTTATCGATTTACAAGCGGATTTACTTGTAACTGCAGCGTACGGTCAAATTTTACCGAAGCGTTTACTTGAAGCGGAAAAATATGGAGCGATTAATGTGCATGCTTCACTTCTTCCTGCTTATAGAGGTGGGGCGCCGATTCATTATGCAGTGATGAACGGGGAAAAAGAAACGGGTGTTACGATTATGTATATGGTGGAGCAACTTGATGCAGGAGATATGATTGCTCAGCGCAAGATCCCGATTACGGATCAAGATGACACAGGAGTGATGTTCCAAAAACTTTCAGAAGTTGGGGCAACACTTTTGATGGAAACTTTACCTGCCTTTTTTGCTGGGGAGTTCACGGCGATCCCGCAACAAGAGTCTGAGGTGAGTTATGCACGAAATATTACACGTGAACAAGAAAAAATTGATTGGGGGCGGCCTGCTCGCGATGTGTTCAATCAAATACGTGGTCTTTCCCCTTTTCCAACGGCTTATACAACGCTTGAAGGGAAGCCCTTTAAAATTTCAAAGGCACATTTGTCCGAACAGACGAGCAAGCTGAAACCGGGAAGTTTTCTTCTTCTTACTAAATCAGCATTTGGGATTGTTTGCGGGGATGGAGGCGTGATCGCACCGGATGTCATTCAGCCGACAGGAAAACCCAAAATGGAAACGGCGGCATTTATGCAAGGGGCTGGAAGACAGATGAGCGAAGAAACGAGGTTTGGTGAATAAATGAAAAAAACGACACGTGAGCTCGCACTGGAATTGCTTTTGAAAATTGAAAAACAAGGTTCTTATAGTCATCTTTTGATTAATGAAACTTTGAAAAAATATCCACTGAAGCGTGAAGATAAGGCGTTACTTACGGAACTTGTTTACGGAACGTTACAGCGAACTATTACTTTGGATTATTTTTTAGACCCTTTTTTGAAGAAAAAGCCGGAAGACTGGGTGCAGATGCTTTTAAGACTTTCGGTTTATCAATTAGAGTTTCTGGATAAGATCCCAGAACATGCCGTTTTGCATGAAGCTGGTGAGATTGCGAAGCGCAAAGGGCATGCGGGGATAACTAATTTTGTGAATGGTGTTTTGCGAAATTTGCTTCGAGAAGGTGTGAAAAATCCAGATGAGATACAAGACCCCGTGAAAAAACTAGCCGTTAGGGGGAGCTTGCCTGACTTTTTAGCGCGTCGTTGGATTGACCAATTTGGTGCCGCGCAAGCGGAAGAAATCGCGGCCGCTTTCCTTATCCCGCCACATCAAACGGTTCGGGTAAATGAAACAGAGACAACGCGTAAGGCTCTTCTTTCTGATCTTCAAAAAGAAGGAATAGAGGCGGAACCGTCTCCTGAGATTGCGGAAGCGATTCGAATTAAACATGGTAGCGTGGCAGACACAGCTGCATTTCGAAATGGAAAATGCTCAATCCAAGATGAAAGTTCGATGCTTGTGGCTTATGCACTTGAGCTGACAGATGACTTACATGTGCTTGACGCTTGTGCAGCACCAGGCGGGAAAACGACGCATATTGCTGAAAGAATGCACGGGACAGGTACGGTAACGGCGCTTGATATTCATCGTCATAAAACTAAATTAATTGAGCAAGCCGCAAGTAGGCTTAGTCTTTTAAATATTCGTGCGCATGAGCTTGATGCTAGAAAAGCAGGCGAAGAGTTTGATGCGGCGAGTTTTGATCGTGTACTTGTGGATGCACCGTGCTCGGGATTTGGTGTTTTGCGACGAAAGCCTGATATTAAATATACTAAGCGAGAAGAAGACATCTTGAGGCTGTCCAAAATTCAGCTGGATATTTTAGATGAAGTTAGCCAACTTGTTAAAGAAAATGGTATATTAGTTTATAGTACCTGCACGATTGATCAAGAAGAAAATCGTGGGGTGGTGACGGCCTTTTTGGAGAAGCATCCGGAATTTGAACAACTTTCTGTTACGGTCCCGGAAACATTGAGGCACTTGAAAACGGGCGATGACTTGCAAGTTTTACCAACTGATTTTGGAAGCGACGGTTTTTATGTTTCTAGTTTCAAAAGACGTCCTTAAGAATGGAGAGAAAAGCAGATTATGCACGTAGAATTTAGAACCGACAAAGGAAAAATCAGACATCATAATGAAGATAATGGCGGAGTTTTCCATAATCAAACGGGCAATCCTATTGTGATTGTAGCGGATGGAATGGGCGGACACCGTGCAGGTGATGTGGCCTCTGAAATGGCTGTGCGCTTACTCAGTGAGGCTTGGAAAAAAACGGAGGAATTTCTATATGCACCTGATGTGGAAGACTGGTTCCGTGAAACCATTCAAAAGATCAATCAGGAAATTGTGGCTTATGCTCGTGAAGAATCTGACTTAAAGGGAATGGGAACGACGCTTGTTGCTGCTGTTTTTACACGCAGTCAAGTTGTGATTGCAAACGTTGGCGACAGTCGTGCTTATCTTTTGAATCGTGAACGGTTGCAGCAAATTACAGAAGATCATTCGCTTGTAAACGAGCTGCTAAGAAAAGGTGAGATTTCAAAAGAAGATGCGGAAAATCATCCGCGTAAAAATATTTTACTACGTGCGCTTGGTGTTGAAGGTAGTGTTGAAACGGATACGTTTGCTGTTCCATTTGAAGCGAGCGATATTCTTCTGCTTTGTTCGGATGGCCTCAGCAATATGATTCCCGAAACGGAAATGGAGCAGGTGCTTTTAAGTGAGCGTACGCTAAGCGAAAAGGCAGATGCTTTTATTGCAAAAGCAAACGCTAATGGGGGCAAAGATAATATTACAGTTCTTCTCCTAACTAGAAATCTTAAAGAAGGGGGAGAGACGAAAAGATGATGATCGGTAAACGTTTGAATGGACGCTATAAGATTTTAAGTCCGATTGGCGGCGGCGGAATGGCAAATGTTTTTCTGGCGCATGACATGATTTTGAATCGCGATGTGGCGGTTAAGATTTTAAGAATTGACTTAACCGATGAAAGCAACTTGATTCGAAGGTTCCAACGCGAAGCGCAATCAGCGACGAGTTTAGATCATCCTAATATTGTGAGCATCTATGATGTCGGGGATGAAAATGACTTGCATTATATTGTGATGGAATATGTGGATGGTATGGATTTAAAACGCTATATTCAAGAAAATCATCCGATTTCGTTTGAAAAAGCGGTTGATATTATGCGGCAAATTGTATCGGCTGTTTCTGCAGCGCATGAGCGTCATATTATTCACCGAGATATTAAACCACAGAATATTTTGATCGACCAAAAAGGCATTGTGAAAATTACCGATTTTGGTATCGCGATGGCACTTTCTGAAACATCAATTACGCAAACTAATTCGCTCCTTGGCTCTGTGCACTATTTGTCACCTGAGCAAGCGCGCGGTGGAATGGCAACACAAAAATCAGATGTCTACTCACTTGGAATCGTCATGTATGAGCTTTTAAGTGGCGAAGTTCCTTACGACGGGGAATCGGCTGTTTCAATTGCCATCAAACATTTGCAAGCTCAGATTCCTTCTGTACGAAAAACGAATCCGGATATCCCACAAAGTCTTGAAAATATCATTATCAAGGCTACAGCGAAAGATCCATTTGCTCGCTATCAATCAGCTGAAGAGATGGAAGCAGATTTGCGAACTTGTTTGGATCCTGATCGGCTGAATGAACCCAAGTATATTTTGAAGACAGATGAGGGAGATACGAAAACGGTTCCGATCATTCCCTCAAAAGTGGCTGCTCGGAATTTGGATGAAACGCTTGTCCCGGAAAACACGGATAACCAAGCTGAACAAGTTGTGTCTGACGAGGGAGACTCGGCGAACATAGAGGAGTCAAAGAAAAGTAAAAAGAAAAAAAGTAAGAAGAAAAAAGCATTTTGGATCATTTTGGTGATTATTCTCCTTTTTGCGGGTCTAATTACGACACTTTGGGCAATTGGTCGCGGACCGGATGATTTAACGATGCCGGATGTTCTTGGGAAAACGGAAGCGGAAGCCCTATCAATTTTACAAAAAGACGGGTTTTCAATTGGCCGAACGGTGGAGCGCAACAGCGACTCAGTCAAGGAAGGGCGCGTGATTAGTTCTGATCCGAAAGCGGGCGAAGAAAAAGCGAAGGGCACGAAAGTCACGCTTTATATCAGTATCGGATCGAAAAAAATCTCGCTTGAAGACTATAGTGGTGAGAATTATGAGGAAACGAAGAAAACGCTTGAAGAACAAGGGTTTAAATCCATTACTAAGGATGAAGAATACAGTAGTTCGGTTGAAGCTGGGAAGATTATCTCGCAAGATCCTTCTGCTGGAACAGAAGTGATAGCAAAAGAGACGAGCATAAACTTCACTGTTAGTAAAGGAGCTCCGCCGATCACGCTGAAAGATCTGCGTGGCTACAATCAAAGGGCGCTTGATGATTACGCATCGTCCAATGGGATTACTATTAAATCGACTGAGGAATATTCGGATTCTGTCGAAAAAGGACAAGTGATTTCTCAAAGTCCTTCCGCGGGTTCTAGTGTAAGTAGTGGAGCGACGATTAATGTTGTTTTGTCGAAAGGACCTAAAGAAAAGCAAGTTAAAAAGGTGACTAAAACTTTGCAAATTCCTTATCAAGCAGATGAAGAGAATTCAGATAGTGATTCAAATGAGGAAGAGCCTTCCCCTGAACCACAGCATATTGTGATCTACATCGAAGATAAGAATCATAGCATGTCCTCACCTTACCGGGAAATGGACATTACGCAAAATACGAATGTCACCATTTCTTTTGAAATTGAAGAAGGTTCAAGTGCGAGTTATAAAGTGTTAAATAATGGCTCTGTAGTCAGCGAAGAAACGGTTGCTTATCCGGGTTAATAAGCTGAAAAAAGGAGGTTTTCGTACTGAAAGGTCAAATTATTAAGGCACTGAGTGGATTTTATTACGTTTACAGCGACGGGAAGACGTATCAAACAAGAGCACGGGGGAACTTTAGAAAGCGAAAGCTAACGCCGCTTGTCGGTGATGATGTGGAGTTTCAAGCTGATAACACAACCGACGGCTATATTTTAGAAATCTTGCCACGTGAAAACGAATTGGTTCGCCCGCCAATTGCGAATATCGACATTGCCATTTTGGTTTTTTCAGCTACGGAACCGTCCTTTTCGACGAATTTAGCGGATCGCTTTCTTGTTGCGATTGAAAAAGAAGATATCACACCGGTTATTTGTATCAGTAAGATGGATATCGCCTCAAAGAGCGAACAAGAGGTAGTGAAAGAAGTGAAAGAAGTTTATGAGGCGGCCGGCTATGAAATCTTTTTGACTAACGAACAAGTTAGCCAAGAAGCGTTACTTGAGCTTGTAAACGGCCGGGTTGCTGTGATCGCTGGCCAGTCTGGTGTTGGAAAATCAACTTTGCTCAATCAACTCAATCCTGAATTGACGCTTAGTACGGCGGAAATCTCGAATGCGCTTGGACGCGGGAGGCATACGACGCGACATGTTGAGCTCCTTCCAATTGGCGATGGTTTCATTGCGGATACGCCTGGGTTTAGTTCGATTGACTACGACGATCTTTCCCCTGGAAATTTGCAGTTTTGTTTTCCAGAAATTGAAGACAGGCGAACGGGCTGCAAGTTTCGTGGTTGTCTACATGAAAATGAACCTGCTTGTGCTGTGAAAACAGCGGTTGCTGAAAATGAAATTGCGCGTTTTCGTTATGAAGATTATTTACAAATTTTGACGGAACTAAAAAATAGAAAGCCGAGGTATTGAAAATGGGAAAAATTGCACCTTCAATTTTGAGCGCTGACTTTGCGAATTTAGAACGAGATATTAAAGAAGTTGAGGATCTTGGGGCTGACTATTTGCATGTGGATGTGATGGATGGACATTTTGTTCCAAATCTAACTTTTGGACCAGATGTGGTAAAAGCGATTCGTCCACGAACGAAGCTACCTCTGGATGTGCATTTGATGATTGAAGATCCGGATGCCTATATTCCGCAATTTGCAAAAGCTGGTGCAGACGTAATTTCCGTTCACGTGGAAACTTGTCCGCACCTGCACCGCACCTTACAACACATTCGTTCTTTTGATGTGAAAGCTTCTGCTGTTTTAAATCCGGCTACACCGATTGATACGCTTTTCCATGTGTTAGATGAGCTTGACATGGTGCTGTTTATGACAGTAAACCCCGGATTTGGAGGTCAAAGCTTTATACCGGAAGTTCTGAATAAAATTGCTGCTTTTAAAGCCTACATCGCTGAACGTGGATACGAAATTGACATTGAAGTCGATGGTGGCGTCAATGAAGAAACGGCTAAATTGTGCCTTGAAGCGGGTGCTAATATTTTTGTTGCAGGAAGTTATATTTACGGAAATCCCGATCGCTCGATTCCAGTCGATAAACTGCGCCAAGTCGTTGGAGAATAGTAGCAGGAAAAAAGGCTAGATAAGACTTTTTGGCCGTAAAAGGGGTTGGGGATTTGAAAGCAATACACATTATGGTAGGGGGACCGGTGGAACTCGTTCCACCGCTTGATTCTTACTTGGCGGATGCTGAATGGATTGGTATTGATGGCGGTGCAAAGCGTCTTCTTGAATTCGATATTCCAATGAAAAAGGCACTGGGCGACTTTGATTCGCTATCAGCGGAGGAGCTTACGCAACTAAAGCAACGAGTGCGAGATGTGACGGAGTTTCCTGCTGAAAAGGATTTGACGGATACGGAAATTGGCTTAATGGCTGCCATGGAAGAGAAACCGGATGTAATTCGGATTTTTGGAGCAACAGGTGGTCGGATGGATCATTTGTTAGCCAATTTGATGATGCTTACGAAACCGGAATTTAGGCAGGCGGTTCCGCTTGTTGAAATTATTGATTGCTATAATTGGATGAAAATGTATTTACCAGGTCATCATGAAATTCAGAAACTACAAGAAATGCGCTATGCTGCGTTTATTACGATGGAAAATGTAACGGGGCTCACGCTTACGGGATTTAAATATCCGCTTCAAAATGCGACGTTCCCATTTGCAAGGGCGCTTTCGAGTAATGAATTTCTCCAAGATTCTGGAACGTTTTCGTTTGATTCTGGGCTTATTTTGATGATTCAAAGTAAAGACTAACAGGAAAGGGGCGAGGCTCATTTTGAAAAGTAAGTATACCTGGTCACTCATTTCTGGTGGACTGGGCATTATTTTTAGTTTAGTTGTCCAAATTTTTACTGTGAGAAATGCCTTTTCTGCCAATTACTCGGAAAATTTGAAAGTTCCTGTGATGATTATGACAATTGCAAGCCTCGTTTTTATTATTGGATTTGTCGTAGGCTACTCATTTCTCGTGCAAAAAAAATTCAAGATCGCGATTCCAATCATTTTCGTAAGTGGAATTCCGTCCTTTATTTTTGTTCATATTTTTGCGGGAATGTTTATGGTCATCTGTGGGCTTCTCGGAAAGGCTTCTGAACCAGAATTTAAACCATAAAAAAATCGGGTAAAGCTAAACCACCTTCAAGCGAAAGCGCTGAAGGCGATTTTGGCAAGCTACCCGATTTTTTCTTTTGTCATTTTTAAGCAAAGAAAAAATGCAACGAGGCTCCGCTGCATTCCTATCTTTTAAACACGTTCTACTTTACCAGATTTAAGCGCACGAGTTGAAACCCAAACTTTTTTAGGTTTTCCATCTACGAGGATACGGACTTTTTGCAAGTTCGCTTTCCATGTACGTTTGCTTGAATTCATCGCGTGGGAACGACGGTTACCAGAACGAGATTTACGACCTGTAATCACACATTCTTTAGCCATTATAACCCCTCCTTATACCAAACTTCTCAAAGATGTTTCAGAAAGAAAATCTAAAGAGCATCTTTACGGTTATTTTCATACACTAGAATAATTTATCATAGAAATTCATTTCTTGCAAGGACTTATGCGAAATTGCTGCAAAGATTTTTTACTTGACACTAAAAGAAAGAATGAACCTCGGGAAGAGAGGCTTTCAATCGTTTGGGGATTATAGTAAAATAGAGGCTGATAAGGAAACTAAACGCTTTCGAAGCAGACTAAATCAGTTAATGGAACTGATTTCAAGGAGGAAATTTAATGTCACTTGAAATAGAAACGAAGCACGGCAAAGTAGCGATTACGGATGATGTGATTGCGACCATTGCTGGCGGGGCAGCGGAAGAAAACTTTGGAATTGTCGGTATGGCAAGTCGCCATCAAATTCGTGATGGCTTAACGGAAATTTTACGACGTGAAAACTATACAAAAGGTGTCATTGTTCGCAAAGAAGAAAATGGACTTCACATTGATATGTATATTATCGTCCGGTTTGGAACAAAAATCTCTGAAGTAGCACATAATGTTCAGGAACGCGTAAAATATACGCTTGAAAAAACACTTGGACTTACAGTTGACTCTGTAAATATCTTTGTTCAAGGCGTTAAAGTTTTGGACGAGGATTAAGGGAGGTTTATGAAATTTGGATACTACTTATCAGTTAAACGGTGAAAAATGGGCGACAATGATTGCACTTGGTGCTGAAAATTTAACGAAAAATGCAGATTTCGTGGATTCATTAAATGTGTTTCCAGTTCCAGATGGAGATACGGGAACGAATATGAATTTATCGATGACAAGTGGCGCAGAAGAAGTCAAAACAAACGAAAGAACACATGCAGGAGCTGTTAGTGCGAATCTTGCAAAAGGACTTTTGATGGGTGCACGAGGAAACTCAGGCGTGATTTTGTCTCAACTGTTTCGCGGTTTTTCAAAAGCTGTAGAAGGCAAAGAAACGCTTTCTGTAGTTGATTTTGCTGGCGGATTTGTAAAGGGCGTAGAGACAGCTTACAAGGCTGTTATGAAGCCTGTTGAAGGGACGATCCTTACCGTTGCTCGCGAAGCTGCAAAAGCAGGTATTGAAGCAGCAAAAAAGGAAAATGCAACGATTGAAATGGTGATGCATGGAATTCTTGAAAAAGGTAGAGAAGCCTTACAAAAAACACCCGAGCAGCTTCCAGTTTTAAAAGAAGTTGGAGTAGTTGATAGTGGTGGACAAGGTTTGATTATTATCTATGAAGGCTTTTATGGTGCACTTACAGGAAATATGGAAATTCCAGATTATATGCTATCTATGAGTGAACTTGTAACCGCCGAGCATCACAAACATGTCCAAGATTTCATGTCAACAGATGATATAAAATATGGTTATTGCACAGAGATTATGGTGCGTATTAATGAAAATAAAGCGGGTCAAAAGAAATTTAATGAGTCGGAATTTCGCGAGCATTTAAGCACAATGGGAGATTCACTTCTTGTTGTTGCGGATGATGAAGTCGCTAAAGTCCATGTTCATACAGAGCACCCAGGCGATGTTTTCAATTATGGGCAAGAATTTGGTAGCTTGATTAAAATGAAGGTTGAAAATATGCGAGAACAGCACGATGCGATTATCGCGAAGCCTGAAGAAGTAAAAACTGAGCGGGTAGCTGTTGGAGTTGTCGCAGTAGCTGCTGGTGAAGGAACAAAGCAACTATTTGAAAGTATGGGTGCGAAAGTTCTTTCAGGCGGGCAAACAATGAATCCAAGCACGGAAGATATCGTAAAGGCTATTGAGGAAGTCAACGCAGAGCAAGTTTTTGTTTTGCCAAACAATAAAAATATCTTGATGGCAGCAAATCAAGCGGGAGCGGTACTTGGTGAAGAAACGGTGCAAGTCATTCCAACGAAGACGATTCCAGAAGGACTTGCTGCTATGCTAATTTATCAACCGCAAACGTCATTTGCTGAAAATACAGGAGCGATGACAGAGGCGATTCAAGATGTGACAAGTGGATCTGTGACAACGGCTGTTCGTGATACGACGATTGATGGGGTTGAAATTCATAAAGATGAATTTATCGGCATGGTGGCTGGTAAAATTAAATTCAGTGAAAAAGCCCTTCAAGATGCAGCGCAAAAAACGCTAGAAGCGATGCTTGATGAAGAGAGTGAGATTGTAACCGTGCTTTACGGAGAAGGCACTTCTAAAGAGGATGCAGAGCAACTTTGTGACGCGCTTGTAGAGGCATTCCCTGATGCTCAGTTTGAACTTCATGACGGTGGTCAGCCTGTCTATCCGTATATCTTTTCAGTGGAATAAAAGGAGAAAATGAGGATGAGGAAAGGGTGGTAAGAGATGAAATTTAATAGTGTTTTCGACGTCATTGGTCCAGTTATGATCGGACCGTCCAGTTCGCACACGGCGGGGGCCAGTCGAATTGGTTCGATTGCAAGAAGTGTCTTTGGCGAGCAGCCAGCTCAAGTCGATATTCATTTATATGGCTCGTTTGCGAAAACTTATAAGGGACACGGAACGGATGTGGCATTAATTGGCGGTTTGCTTGGCTTTGAGCCAGACGATCCTAGGATTAAAAATGCTGCAGAATTAGCAAGTGAAGCGGGAATGCACATTCAATTCATCGAAGAAACAGAAGAAGCCCCTCATCCAAATACTGTCAAACTGGTTCTTAAAAATGGAATGAAACAAATGACACTTGTCGGAGCGTCTATTGGCGGGGGGAAAGTGGAAATCATTCGTTTGAATGAATTTGAACTTGAATTCACAGGGACGGCTCCAGCACTTCTTGTCTTGCATGAAGATAAATTTGGTTTAATCGCGAGTACGACAAAAATTATCGCGAATCATGAAATTAACATTGGCGCGATGAAGGTTTCTCGGAAAGTGAAAGGTGACGATGCGCTCATGGTCATCGAAGTCGACCAACTTGTTGAACAAGATCTGCTCGATGAAATTGCAAAATTAGACGGCGTTTTCCAGGTAGCGAGCATTATTATTTAATTTAGGAGGATGAAAGTTATGTTTCGTACAGTCGCAGAACTAGTCGATATCGCAGAACGTGAGAATAAAGCTGTTTCGGAAATCATGATTGAACGTGAAATGGGTGTTTCCGGTAAATCACGTGAAGAAGTTTTTGAGGCGATGGAACGAAATCTTGATGTCATGGAAGAGGCGATCAAACAAGGCGAAGCAGGCGTTGAGTCAACAACTGGATTAACTGGCGGAGACGCTGTTTTAATGAATGACTATATTGAAAAAGGTCAATTTTTGTCGGGGGAAGTTTTGCTCCGGTCTGTTCAAAAAGCGATTGCGACGAATGAAGTGAACGCTGCAATGGGTGTTATTTGCGCAACTCCTACAGCAGGAAGCGCGGGTGTCGTTCCCGGCGTTTTGTTTGCCGTTAAAGATAAGCTTGGTCTTTCGCGGGAAGAAATGGTTAACTTCTTATTTACAGCAGGAGCGTTTGGCTATGTTGTGGCTAATAATGCTTTTATCAGTGGCGCTGCGGGCGGGTGTCAAGCAGAAGTAGGGTCAGCGAGTGCAATGGCTTCAGCGGCAGTTGTTGAAGCGGCTCATGGAACGCCTGAACAGTCGGCACACGCGATGGCGATGACGATGAAAAATATGTTGGGGCTTGTATGTGACCCTGTTGCAGGTCTTGTTGAAGTGCCTTGTGTGAAACGAAATGCTCTAGGTTCTTCACAAGCAATTATTTCGGCAGACATGGCACTTGCTGGCATTAAAAGCCGAATTCCTTGCGATGAAGTTATTGAAGCGATGCACCGTGTTGGACTCCAAATGCCGAGTAGTTTAAGAGAAACAGCTGAAGGAGGACTTGCGGCAACGCCAACGGGACGTATGATTCAAGCGAAGATCTTTGGATTGTCGCCAGACGGCATTGGTGAATAATTTAAATAGCCTTCCACTTACGACGCTTAAAGGGATTGGCGAGGAAATGGCTAAAGCATTCAAGGAGCTCGGCATTGAAACGATTTATGACTTGCTTTGGAATTTTCCTTATCGCTATGAAGATTACCGGATGCGTGATTTAACGGAAGTGGAAAATGGAGAACGAATTACGGTATTTGGTGAAGTTTTGACGGAGCCGACGGTTTCTTACTACGGTCGAAAAAAATCGAAACTATCTTTTCGCTTGTCAGCAAATGGACAAGTTTTAAAGATTGATTTTTTCAATCAGCCTTATTTGAAGAATAAAGTGGAATTAAATAGTGAGGTGACTATTTCCGGAAAATGGGATCAAAACCGTGCTCAAATTACAGCCAGTAAATTTCATGCGGGACTAAAAGCGCAGGAGGAAAACTTTGAAGGCGTTTATCGCCTAAAAGGAAATTTGCGTAATAAGACGATTTTGAAATATACAAAGCAAGCTTTCGAGCTTTACGGGAATCAAATTGAAGAAGTCATTCCTGAGGAGTTCTTGCAAAAGTATAAATTAATTTCTCGCGTAGATGCTGTTAAAAGCTTGCATTTTCCAAAAAGTGAGACGGAATTAAAACAAGCGCGTAGGCGTATGGTTTATGAAGAATTTTTACTGTTTCAAATGAAGATGCAGTTTTTCCGCAAAATTGAACGAGAGCGATCGGGCGGGGTTTCGATCGACTATGATGTGAAGGAATTACGAAGCTATATTGATTCGCTCCCTTTCCCGCTTACAAATGCGCAAAAACGAGTGGTGAATGAAATCAGTGGAGATATGAAATCGCATTTCCACATGAATCGTTTGCTTCAAGGAGATGTGGGTTCTGGAAAAACGGTTGTGGCAAGCATTGCCATGTTTGCGGCGGCAACAAGTGGGTTTCAAAGTGCTTTAATGGTGCCAACTGAAATTTTGGCGGAGCAACATGCGGACTCGCTTTTTGAACTACTTGAACCTTTTGGTATTACAGTTGGACTTTTAACAAGCAGTGTAAAAGGTAAGAAAAGACGAGAACTCCTAGCTATGCTTGAGGCAGGGGAGCTTGATGTGTTGATTGGAACCCATGCGCTTATTCAAGACGATGTTGTTTTCAAACGTCTTGGCCTTGTGATAACCGATGAACAACACCGGTTTGGCGTCAACCAGCGCCGCTTTTTGCGTGAAAAAGGTGAATATCCCGATGTGCTTTTCATGACGGCAACTCCAATTCCAAGAACACTTGCCATTACGGCTTTTGGAGAAATGGATGTGTCCATTATCGATGAACTTCCAGCAGGACGAAAGGAAATTGAGACTTTCTGGGTGAAGCACGAAATGCTCGACCGAGTGATTTCGTTTATGGAAAAAGAAATTGAACAAGGTCGTCAAGTTTACGTGATTTGTCCACTCATTGAAGAATCGGAGAAGCTAGATGTGCAAAATGCGGTTGATTTTTACAATATTTTGCTTGGTAAATGGAAAGGAAAATACACACCTGGACTCATGCATGGCAGATTACTTCCAACAGAAAAAGAGGAACTCATGCGCGAGTTTAATGACGGCAAGATTGACTGTTTGGTTTCGACAACAGTTGTTGAGGTTGGGGTCAATGTGCCGAATGCAACGATGATGGTAATTTATGATGCGGACCGGTTTGGTTTGTCACAACTTCATCAGCTTCGTGGACGTGTGGGTCGTGGCAGTCATCAATCTTACTGTATTTTGATTGCAGATCCCAAAACAGAAGTCGGCAAAGAACGCATGACAATTATGACGGAGACAAACGATGGCTTTGCGTTAAGTGAGCGCGATTTGGAGCTTCGCGGACCTGGCGACTTTTTCGGGAAAAAGCAAAGCGGCATTCCTGAATTTAAAGTGGCGGATATGGTGCACGATTACCGGGTGCTTGAACTAGCACGTCAAGATGCGGCTAAACTGATTTTTGAAGAAGATTTTATGAATGAACCAAGGTACAAGCAACTGCGAAATCTACTTGAATCATTAGGCGTTTTTAGCGAGGAAAAATTGGACTAAAAACGGAAAAAACTTGCAAGCTGCTCACTTTTTATATAACATATTAGCGTAAACTTAAAAAGCAACCAGATTGGGTGAGGAAATCGATTGGTTTTTCCAATCCCGTTTTTTTAGCTTAAATTTAGTAGTAGGTATTAGGAGCATCAATCAAAAGAGATGAGGAATTCGAATGAAAAAGTATCCGAAGAAGGAGCGACAAGCCAAATTACAGGAAGTCATCGATGCCAATCCATTTATTACAGATGACGAACTAGCGAAGGCATTTAACGTCAGCGTACAAACTGTGCGGCTTGATCGCGTTGCTCTTTCGATTCCCGAGCTGCGAGAACGAATCAAACACGTTGCAAGCGAAAATTTCACTGATTCGGTTAAAAGTCTACCGCTTGAAGAAGTGATTGGTGAAATTATTGACATCAAGCTGAATGAAAGTGCCATTTCGATTTTTGATGTAAAAGAAGAACATGTTTTCAAACGAAATCATATCGCGCGGGGTCACCATTTGTTTGCACAAGCGAATTCGCTTGCAACAGCGGTTATTCCAAACGAGCTTGCACTGACTACCCAAGCGACGGTCCGTTTTGTTCGTCAAGTCAAACTTAATGAACGAGTGGTTTCAAAAGCACTTGTTCGGAAGCAAACTGGCGAACGGGCAATTACGATTGTAGATGTGCGAAGTTACGTTGGCGATGAAGTCGTTTTAAAAGGCAAGTTTGAAATGTATCATGCCACAGAAAAAGTAAAAAGGACTGACGAAAATGAAAATAGCAATTGATGCCATGGGCGGTGACAATGCACCAAAAGAAATCGTTCTGGGAGTTATGGAAGCCGCTAAGCAATTTAAAGATGTCGAGTTTATTCTATTTGGGAAAGAAGAAGCGATTTTAGAGCATTTAACGGATAAAACGCGTGTCACAATTGTACATACAGATGAAAAAATAGAAAGTGATGATGAACCGGTTCGTGCTGTAAAACGCAAGAAAAATGCATCTATGGTTCTTGCGGCAACGGCAGTTAAAGACGGGGAAGCAGATGCTTGTATTTCTGCTGGAAATACAGGAGCGCTCATGTCGACCGGTTTATTTGTTATTGGGAGAATCAAAGGAATTGAACGTCCAGCGCTTGCACCGACGCTTCCAACGATTAGCGGAAAAGGTTTTGTGATGCTCGATCTCGGGGCAAATTCAGATGCTAAAGCTGAACATTTATTGCAATTTGGCTTGATGGGTTCGATCTATGCGGAAAAAGTGCGGAAAATTGATCGTCCACGCATTGGACTCTTGAATATTGGCACAGAAGAAACCAAGGGAAATGATTTGACAAAAAAAGCGTTTGAACTGATGAAAGAACAAACGGCTTACCATTTTGTTGGAAATATTGAATCAAGAGATTTACTGATGGATGTAGCGGACGTGGTTGTTACTGACGGCTTCACTGGAAACATGGTTTTAAAAAGCTTAGAAGGAACGGGAGCTGCCTTTTTCTCGATGCTTAAAATGAGCTTGATGAATAGCTTTAAGAATAAACTCGCGGCGGGTGTGCTGAAAAAAGATTTACTTGCACTCCGAGCTAAAATGGATTACAGCGAATATGGCGGCGCTTGTCTTTTCGGCGTGCAAGCTCCTGTGATCAAAGCACACGGCTCATCAAACGCTCACGGGATTTTTACAACTATCCGTCAAGCACGCGATATGATTCAAAAACAAATGGTCGAAACGATAAAATCAGAAATTGACCAAGGGAAATTAGGAGGAGAAACAGTATGAACAAGCTAGCTTTCGTATTTCCTGGCCAAGGTTCTCAAAAAGTGGGAATGGGACAGGATGTGAGCGAGAAATATCCTGAAGCAAAAGCTGTTTTTGACCAAGCAGACGAGAAACTCGGGTTTTCGCTTACAGAATTAATCACAGATGGTCCACAAGAATTGCTAACAAAATCTGAAAATGCACAACCTGCGCTTGTCGCAACTAGCACTGCAATTTTGAACGTGCTTGAAGGAGCTGGGATTAAAGCTGATTTTGCGATTGGACATAGTCTTGGCGAATACAGCGCATTAGTTGCTGCGAACTTTTTAACAGCAGCAGATGCAGTTTATCTTGTACATGAGCGCGGGAAATTGATGGAAGCGGCGGTTCCTGACGGGGCTGGTGCAATGGCTGCTGTACTTGGATTGGACGCAGAAACGATTGAAAATGTGACGGCATCGATTGATCTACCTGTTCAAATTGCAAATTATAACTGCCCAGGGCAAATTGTTATTTCGGGATCAAAAGAAGGCATTGAAAAGGCAACAGAAGCACTCAAAGAAAAAGGAGCAAAACGTGTGATGCCACTCGCTGTTAGTGGACCGTTTCACTCCGAGTTAATGAAGCCAGCAGCTGAAAAGTTTGCTGATGTGCTAAAAACCGTGACGATTCTTGATGGCTCGATTCCTGTTATTAATAACGTCGATGCGGCTCTTTTAACTGATAAGAATGAACTTGAAAGCAAGCTAGTGCGTCAAATTTATTCTCCAGTTCGTTTTGAGCAGTCGATTCGCGAACTAATTCAGCAAGGTGTGGATACTTTCGTTGAAATTGGAGCTGGTAAAGTAACAGCGGGTTTAATCAAAAAAATTGATCGCGATGTGAAAGTTTTAAATGCATCAGACGTTTCAAGCTTAGAAGAAGTTATTACGGAACTTAAAGGAGGAAACTAAATGGGCAAACTTAGTGGAAAAGTTGCGGTCGTAACGGGTGGATCGCGCGGCATTGGCCGCGAGATAGTGTTAAAACTGGCTGAAGAAGGGGCAAACATCTTTTTTAACTACGGTGGGCGTGCCGACGCTGCAAAAGAAACACTTGATCTTGTAAGTGAATTTGGCGTAGAAGCTGAAGCTATGAAAGCAGATGTTTCAAGTCCAGAAGATGTTGATGCCTTTTTTAAAGAAGTGGTAAGTCGTTTTGGACAAATTGACATCTTGGTCAATAACGCTGGAATTACTCGTGATAATCTTTTGATGCGCATGAAAGAAGACGAGTGGGATGATGTGATTAACATCAATTTAAAAGGTACTTTCCTTTGTACAAAAGCAGTGAGCCGCACAATGATGAAACAACGCGCTGGAAAAATCTTGAACATGGCTTCAGTGGTTGGGATTGTTGGGAATGCCGGACAAGCTAACTATGTGGCGAGCAAGTCGGGTGTTATCGGGCTAACGAAAACAACAGCTCGGGAAATGGCCCCGCGTGGCATTAATGTGAATGCCGTTGCACCAGGATTTATTCAAACCGATATGACAGATGAGCTGGATGAAAAAACAAAAGAAATGATGTTAGATCAAATTCCGCTTCATGCTTACGGAAAGACAGAAGACATTGCAAATGCAGTATTATTCCTTGTTAGTGATGAAGCTAGTTATATTACAGGACAAGTACTTTCTGTTGATGGCGGCATGAACATGTAAATTAATTGTTTACGCGCGGAATGTTTTCTTATATAATACTTGAAGGGAGGTGAAGTTAACCATGACAGAACAAGAAGTATTGGAAAAAGTTACTGATATCGTTGTCGACCGTTTAGGAGTTGAAGCGTCTAAAGTAACTTTGGAAGCTTCCTTCAAAGACGATCTAGGAGCTGATTCTCTAGACGTTGTTGAACTTGTAATGGAACTTGAGGACCAATTTGATATGGAAATCTCTGATGACGACGCTGAAAAACTTTCTACAGTTGGTGACGCAGTGAAGTACATAGAGGCACACCAATAATTTCAGTGAAAAGATAAATGAGGGTGTTAGATTGCTCCCCCCAGCATTTAAGCGAAGGAGAAGCAATTTGGCAGCCTCTTTTTCTACAAAGAAAAGGGTTTATTTTCTAAGCAGCTTTTAAAAAGGAGCTGTTTAGAAAATGAACTTGATAGGAATGGGAGAGGACAAGTTCATGAATAACTGGGATGAATTGCAAGAAAGTGTGGGTTTTACCTTTAAAGATATTACGTTGCTTCAAACAGCGTTTACCCATTCTTCCTATGTCAATGAACATCGTAAAGAACATTTAAAAGACAATGAAAGATTAGAATTTCTAGGAGATGCGGTATTAGAGTTAACTGTATCTGATTATTTATTTAAAAAGTATCCGGACATGGCGGAAGGTCAAATGACGAAAATGCGTGCTGCTATCGTCTGTGAACCATCCCTTGTTGAATTTGCAGACAGCGTTCATTTTTCCAAATATGTTCGACTTGGAAAAGGAGAAGAAAAAGCGGGTGGTAGAAATCGGCCAGCTCTGCTTGCCGATGTTTTTGAAGCTTTTATCGGAGCGCTTTATCTCGATAATGGGCTTGCAAAAGTCATCCAATTTTTAGAACGTATCGTTTTTCCAAAAATCGATACAGGGATTTTTATGGAAACAGTAGACTACAAAACACAACTTCAAGAAATTGTTCAACGCGATCGCGATGTATTAATCCAATATGACATTTTGGGTGAAAGTGGTCCAGCACATAGTCGTGCATTTGAAGCACAAGTAGTAGTGAATGGACAAGTTCTTGGAAAAGGAACAGGGCGAACGAAAAAACAAGCCGAACAAAATGCAGCGGAGTTTGCAGTTCGGCAGATGATGCATAAGTAGGAACGGAAGGAGAGAAGCAGTTTGCTATTAAAACGACTGGAAATGAATGGATTTAAATCATTTGCAGATAAAGTAGCAATTGATTTTGTTCCTGGCATGACAGCGGTTGTCGGACCGAACGGAAGCGGAAAAAGCAATATCACTGAAGCGATCCGCTGGGTTTTGGGCGAGCAATCTGCAAAGAGCCTTCGTGGTGGGCGAATGGGCGATGTCATTTTTGCTGGAAGCGATTCAAGAAAACCAATTAATTTTGCAGAAGTATCGCTCGTGCTTGCGAATGATGATCGCTACTTGCCGCTTGATTATAGTGAAGTAGTGGTGACAAGACGAATTTACCGAAATGGCGATAGCGAATTTTTGATCAATAAACAAACCTGCCGTTTAAAAGATATTGTGGATTTATTCATGGATTCTGGACTTGGAAGAGAGTCGATGTCCATTATTTCACAAGGGAAAATTGATGAAATTTTGAATAGTAAACCCGAGGAACGGCGCTCTATTTTTGAAGAAGCAGCCGGCGTTTTAAAATACAAAAATCGTAAGAAGCAAGCTGAAAACAAGCTGCTTGAGACGGAAGAAAACTTGAATCGTGTAGAAGACATTTTACACGAACTAGAAGGTCAGCTTGAACCGCTTGAGATTCAAGCTTCGATTGCGAGAGATTATCTTTACCAGCAAGAAGAGCTTGAAAAGTATGAAGTGGGTTTGATTGCGTTTGAACTTGAGACGATTGCTGAAAAACTGGAAGTAAGCCGAACTAAATTTATGGAGAATCAAACGGCTCTCGTTGAAATTAGAAAAGATGTCGCTAGCCTTGAAGGGGACGCTTTCTCGAAAAAAGAAAAAATTGCTGAAACAGATGAAACGCTTGAAAAAATGCGGAATGATTTGTTGCATGAAACGGAGCGACTCGAGCAACTGGAAGGGGAACGAAACCTCGTTCTTGAACGGAAAAAGCACGGGAGTGAAAATGCGAGCATACAGCAGGCAACCCTCACGCAAGCGCTTGAGAAAATTACAACGCTTGAAACGGAAAAAGAGAAATTGCTTAACGAAAAACGTGAAAAAGAAGCGGCTTATGAAGTTTCGGTGCGTGAAAAAAATGAGCTTCTTGAAAAGCTTAAGCATTATGATGCGCTGTCTGAGGAAGCCATTGAAAATCAGAAAAGTGATTTGTTTGAGTTGAAATACCAAGAAACGACCATTCGAAACGATATTGGCTATGTTGAACGAGAAATCGCGCAACAGGAAGCGAAAACGGCTCGCCTTGATCATGAAAACCGGGAACATTTGAAAACACGTGAGGAACAAGCTAAGCGAACTGAAAAGATGCGCGCGGAACTTGACGAGATTCATGCGGAAATTGAGGAACAGCTTGGGATCTATCAGGATGTTAAGCAAGTTGTTGAACAGAAAACAAGTGAATTTGAACGAGCGGAGCGAGAACTTTATCGTCATTATGAAAAAGTACAGCAAACAAAGTCGCGTAAAGAGACGCTTAGTGAGTTGGCAGATGACTATGCAGGATTTTTCCAAGGCGTTCGTGAAGTATTAAAGGCAAAAGAAACACTTGGTGGTATTCACGGAGCTCTTGTTGAACTGATTCAAATTCCAGCTGATTACCAGAAAGCGATGGAAATTGCTCTATCGGCAAGTGCGCAACATGTGGTTGTTGAAAGCGACCAAGCTGCACGGGAAGCCATTCAATATTTGAAGAAAACACATGCTGGTCGAGCGACGTTTTTGCCGCTTTCAACGATTCAGCCACGTCATATACCAGAAGCGACACGTAATGCGCTTCGAAATGAACCAGCTTTTGTGAGTCTTGCAAGCGAAGTCGTTTCGTATGATGAAAAATTTGCACCGGTCATTTTAAATGCCCTCGGAACAACGATTCTAGCGAAGGATTTGCGCGGGGCTTCAAGGCTTGCAAAACTTGTGAACTATCGCTTCCGTGTAGTGACGCTAGATGGTGATGTTGTGAACGCGGGAGGCTCAATGACTGGTGGCGCAACGAAGCAGGGGAAATCTTCCATCATCAGTCGAAAAAACGAACTGGATGAACTGGCTAAAGTACTTGCTTCGCTTGAAACAGAAACGACTCAATACGAGGAAACTGTGAAAAAAGCCAAAGAAGTGCTTGCCAATAAACGAAGTGAACTTGAAGAAACCCGCCAAATCGGTGAGAACTTGCGAATGCGCGAACACGAAGTGAAAAGCAAACACGAGCGTGAGTTAGAAGCTTTTGAGCGGATCAATAAACAATTATCACTGTATGATGCTGAAAAAAAATCTGGCGAAGAAGAAATGAACACACTCTGGAAACGCAAGGAAGAGCTCGCAGAAAATCAATTGCAACTTGGAGAAAAAATTGAAAGCCTTGACCGCAAGATCCAGCAAATGACGGATGAAAGCAAAGCCGCAAGTAGCAGGAAGAAAGCGGATGAAGAAGTTCTTTCCGCCCTCAATGTGAAGATGGCAGCTCAAAAAGAACAGTTACAGACGGCAACAAACGATGTGGAACGCTTAGAAGCTACACTTTTCGAGCAGTATCAAGAAAAGGAAGCTGCAGAATCAAAAATTAAGGCTTTACAAGATAATTTAACGAATGTGTCTACTTCGGTTGAAGAAACTTCTCGTGAAATTGAAAAATTACGCGTTCAAAAAGAAGAAACAGCGCTTAAAATTCAAACGTTAAATGAAGAACGCTCCGCTTTGCAAAGCGAAGTGAAGCAACTAGAAGAAAAACTCACAGAAGAAAACAATAAAGCAAGTTTTTACCTTGAACAGAAAAACCAAGCGGAAATTGAAATTGGTCGTGCAGAAGTTGACGCTAAAAATCGCGAGGATCGCTTGCTTGAAACATACGCGGTTTCAAAAGAAGAGGCGAAAGCGCGTAAAGTTCCTGAAATGCCAGAAGAAGAACTTCGAGGCAAAGTACGTCTTTTGAAGCGTTCGATTGATGAACTTGGCACTGTCAATTTAGGAGCCATTGAGGAATTTGACCGAATTTCAGAACGGTTTGATTTCTTAAAAGGACAACAAGAGGACTTGTTAAATGCTAAAGAAACGCTATTCCAAGTAATGGGTGAAATGGACGAAGAAGTGAAAAAACGTTTCGGTGAAAGCTTCGAAGCAATCAAACACGAATTTTCTGCAGTATTCCCTGAATTATTCGGAGGCGGAAAAGCTGAACTCGTTCTTCTTAATCCAGAAGACTTGTTAACAACAGGAATTGACATTGTGGCCCAACCGCCAGGGAAAAAATTACAAAATCTCTCGCTTCGTTCAGGCGGGGAGCGTGCTCTAACGGCGATTGCTCTCTTATTTGCGATTATTCGCGTGCGTCCAGTACCGTTTTGTATTCTGGATGAAGTAGAAGCCGCGCTTGATGAAGCCAATGTGGTCCGCTTTAGCCGTTATTTGAAGCAATTTGAACAGTCAACACAATTTATCGTCATCACACATAGAAAAGGTACGATGGAAGAAGCAGATGTACTGTATGGCGTAACGATGCAAGAATCCGGTGTTTCAAAATTAGTTTCTGTAAGACTAGAAGAAACAGCCGAACTGATCAAATAAAGGAGAACAAACGCTATGACTTTTTTCAAGAAACTAAAAGATAAAATGACAGGGCAACAAAACGAAGAAAAATCTGAGAAATATAAAGAAGGTTTAACGAAAACAAGAAGTAGTTTTTCCGGGAAGCTAAATGAAATTATGGCTCGTTATCGTAAAGTGGATGAAGACTTCTTCGAAGATGTTGAAGAAGCTCTTATTGGTGCCGATGTCGGCTTCGAAACGGTGATGGACTTAATTGACGAACTCAAACAAGAAGTCAAATTGCGAAATATTAGCGATCCAAGAGAAGTAGAAGGCGTCATTGTAGAGAAGCTTGTGGCCATTTACGAAGGTGCAGGTGATGCTGAACCTGTATTAAATATTCAAGAAAATGGGCTTACGGTTATCTTATTTGTTGGTGTAAACGGTGTTGGGAAGACAACAACAATTGGCAAACTTGCGCACCAGTTTAAATCTGAAGGAAAAAAAGTCGTTTTAGCGGCTGGCGATACTTTCCGAGCGGGGGCAATTGATCAACTAGAGGTGTGGAGTGAAAGAGCTGGCGTGGACATCATCAAACATGCAGAAGGTGGCGATCCGGCTGCGGTTGTTTTTGATGCCGTTCAATCAGCCAAAGCAAAAGGCGCCGATATTCTGCTTTGTGATACAGCTGGACGCTTGCAAAACAAAGTGAATTTGATGAATGAGCTTGAAAAAGTGAAACGTGTAATCGCACGCGAGATTCCAGATGCCCCACATGAAGTGCTGCTTGTTTTAGATGCGACAACGGGGCAAAATGCTTTTGTCCAAGCCAAACAATTTAAAGAAGCGACAGACGTTTCAGGGATTGTACTTACAAAACTTGATGGAACTGCTAAAGGTGGGATCGTGATCGCGATTCGGAATGAATTAGAAATTCCAGTGAAATTTGTCGGTCTCGGTGAAAAAATAGATGACCTCGAACCATTTGATGCAACTGATTATGTTTATGGATTGTTCGCTGATTTAATTGATCAAAAAGCAGAAAAATAATAAAAGGACTAGAACAAAAGGGAAGTAGCGTTTCTCAAGATGTTCTAGTCCTTTTCTGGTTGACATTCTTTGACTAAACACGTAATCTAGAACAAGGAAGAGGTGTTTCGTTTGTTTGATAAGACTACCCGAATGAACATGTTATTTGATTTTTACGAAGGTTTGTTAACGGAAAAGCAAAAAGCTTATCTTTCTCTTTATTATTTGGATGATTTTTCACTTGGAGAAATCGCTGAAGAATTTGAAGTTAGCAGGCAAGCCGTGTATGATAACATCAAACGGACAGAAGAAAGCCTTGAAAACTATGAAGAAAAGCTAGGAATGTTAAAAAAATATATCGAACGTGAACAAGTGCTTCATAAACTCGAAGAAGCATACTTGAAAGCAGGTTTACAAGATGCAGAAGTAGAAGCCTTGTTCAACGAGTTGAAATTGATTGATTAGGAGGCCGATTTTATGGCATTTGAAGGATTAGCTGGAAGACTTCAGGAAACAATGAATAAAATTCGCGGCAAAGGAAAAGTAACGGAAGCTGACGTAAAAGAAATGATGCGCGAAGTCCGACTTGCTCTTCTTGAAGCCGATGTAAACTTTAAAGTAGTAAAAAGCTTTATCAAAACGGTTAGTGAGCGAGCAGTGGGTTCTGATGTAATGAAGAGTTTAACACCTGGACAGCAAGTCATTAAAATCGTACAGGAAGAACTTACGAATTTGATGGGCGGTGAAGAAAGTAAAATTGAAGTAGCCGATAAGCCACCAACTGTCGTGATGATGGTTGGTTTGCAAGGGGCAGGTAAAACCACAACAACTGGGAAACTTGCGAATTTGTTACGGAAAAAATATAATCGTAAACCCTTACTTGTTGCAGCCGACGTCTATCGTCCAGCAGCGATCAAGCAGTTAGAAACACTAGGTAAGCAGTTAAATATGCCCGTTTTCTCTCTTGGCGATCAAGTAAGTCCAGTTGAGATTGCTAAACAAGCTATTGAAAAAGCAAAAGAAGAGCACCTTGACTACGTACTAATCGATACGGCTGGGCGACTCCATGTGGATGAAGAACTGATGGATGAGCTCAAGAAGGTAAAGGAAGTGGCTTCCCCTTCCGAAATTTTGCTAGTCGTGGATTCCATGACAGGGCAAGATGCGGTTAATGTGGCAGAAAGCTTCAATGAACAGTTGGGCTTAACTGGCGTTGTCTTAACAAAACTTGATGGCGATACACGTGGTGGGGCCGCTCTATCTATTCGTTCTGTGACTGGAAAACCCATCAAGTTTGTTGGTACAGGCGAAAAAATGGAAGCCCTCGAAAGTTTCCATCCAGACCGGATGGCTTCGCGAATTCTTGGAATGGGCGATGTCTTGTCTCTCATTGAAAAGGCGCAAACAGACGTTGACCAAGAAAAGATGCGCGAAATGGAGCAAAAAATTCGTGAAAATTCGATGACGTTCGATGATTTTCTCGATCAGTTGCAGCAAGTGAAGCAAATGGGGCCGCTTGATGAGCTTCTCAAGATGATTCCTGGTGCAAATAAAATGAAGGGCATGGATAACCTTCAAATGGACGATAAGCAGCTTGGACATATTGAGGCGATTATTAAATCTATGACAAAAATGGAAAAGGATAATCCGGATATCATCAATGCTAATCGTCGGAAGCGTATTGCACGAGGAAGTGGTCGACCTATTCAAGAAGTCAATCGTTTGCTCAAGCAATTCAATGAAATGAAGAAAATGATGAAACAAATGTCAGGTGGTACGGGCGGAAAAGGAAAGAAGAAAAATCCATTCGGCAATTTCAAACTGCCATTTTAACAATTAGAAAGGCGAAGCTACCCAAGCTTCGTTTTTCTTTTGAAGAAAAAATTCAGTCTGTAAAGAAAAAACACTTTACAAACAAATCCTTTACTGGTAATATATATACTTGTGTAAGACTTTATGGAGGTGTAATTAAAAATGGCAGTTAAAATTCGTTTAAAACGCATGGGTTCAAATAAGAAACCTTTTTACCGTATCGTAGTTGCTGATTCACGTTTCCCACGTGACGGCCGTTCGATCGAAACACTTGGAACTTACAATCCGCTTGTAGATCCAGCAGAAGTTAAAATTGATGAAGAATCCGTTTTGAAATGGATGCATAATGGTGCAAAACCTTCAGACACAGTTCGTCACTTGTTGTCTGACAAAGGAATCATGGAAAAATTCCATAATCAAAAACTTGGGAAATAAGGGAGGCTAGTTGCGAATGGAAGATTTAATTCTCGCCATCGTTAAGCCGCTTGTTGACCATCCGGATGACGTTTCGCTCCACGCTGAGGAAACAGACTCCACTTACTTTTATCAATTGTCCGTGAATAAAGAAGATATGGGACGAGTGATCGGGAAGCAAGGGCGTATTGCCAAAGCTATTCGAACACTAGTTTATGCAGCTGGTCAGAAAGCTGACAAAAAAGTTCGTCTTGAAATCATCGACTAAATTCACAAAAAAGCTACTTTTTTTCTAAACATTTAGAAGAAAAGTAGCTTTTTATTTTATAGCGGGGCATCGCTCAAATTCCATTCAATTACATTTTGATAAACTTGATTGGCCTTTGCTTTGCCAGGTGGAATCTTGAGAAAGAGGCCTTGATTTTTATCCCAAAAGACGTCATAGAAATCTGCAGAACTGCTCTTCCCTTTAAAGACAAGCGTAGAAGCCTTCTCACCAATGATCTGTTCCTTTGCGGTCGCAGTAGCACCTTTGAAGACTAAGATATTGGATAAAAGATCATTTTGTTTAGTTACAAAAGGAGAAAGTTGTTTCGCTGTAACTTGCCAATTGTTATTCCAACCGTTGCTTCGTCGCCTAGTGTCTTCTACTACAATTTTCCAGTCTGGATCTTCGCGAGGCAGTTCAGTCGTGAAATTTTTGATCCAACCATTTTTAAAAGCGAGTGTACTAGGCACCTGATGGAACTGCAAAGAACCCGAATAAATAGGTCCAAAAGCAAGTGGAGTTGAACTTTTTAGAGTAAGTTGATCTCCATTATAATCTATTCCTGTCATACTAGGTGTGCTACTTAATTTCGTGCCCACAATATGCGCGGCATCCGTCGGGTCTACTTTTACGTTGAATTTTAAAGTAAGAGGATTATCTGGCATGAGCTTCAACCAATTTTGATCAAAATTTCGACTATCAATGGTTATTGTTCGCGATTTAGCATCATAAAGTGAAGGCCAAGCTACTTGCTTACTCGCTCCTTTTGGTCCCGTCAAAGTAACGGAATCGCTTAATTTCATGGGTTCAACTCCAGTAGGAAGCGGAATGAGCCATTTAGCTTCTCCCGGTCGGAACCCAGAATTACTAGTCGGGTTCTGCAATTGATATTGAAGCGTCAATGTGTCTCCAAGTAAAATTCTTTGATCTTCCGGTGTAGCAGACTGATTATTTACTGTAAGCGAAAATTTTGCGGTTGGGGCTGGAAGGGCAGAAACTGTAACAGTAGCTTTTTTGGATACATCTTGATTTTGATAAGTAATAGTATATTTTCCCAATTGGTGTGTATTAACCTTTCCAGTACTCTGAATTTTTTGAGAATCAAATGGAATTCTAGAGCCATCTGGATTTTTTGCGGAAATGAAGTTATCTGCGGGAGTCCAAGATTGTCCAATTTTTATGTTAGAATCCTTAACTACTAAATCAGTTTGATTGAGTAAAACTGTGTTTTTTACCACATTAGATTGAACGCTATCCGTATTTTCGGCTGAAAGTGTTGCTTGATTGGTTACAATAGAGCTTGGAGGAGTATTGCCTTTCACTTTCACTTTAAAACTAATAATCCCTTGATGGTTTTTGCTAATAATTCCAGGAAGAGAATCTTTAGAAGCAACTTCCATGCCAGAAAACAATGGGCTCATCCCCTCACTATCTTTTATGCTCTTTCCGTTTAAAAGAGTACTATTGGGCACATATTCTGTACCAGCCGGGAGTGATGCAGTTAAACTGGAATGACTCGAAGCAAGGTTCCCTAAATTATTAATAGTCATGACATATTCAATTTCTTTTCTTTGATAAACGTCTGTTCCTGATGTAGGAATAGATTGCATTGAAAGAGTAAGACGGGTATTAAAGTAAGGATAAAATGGAGAGGCAAGATCATAAGTCCCATAGTTACCGAGTTTAGCACCTACGAGGCTCACTTCACCAGTAGCCATATTAACCTTTGAAAAGGTTCCTCTCCCGTAAACTCCACTGCCTAGCAACATATCTCCATTTGATAAGAAAGCAATACCACTATAGCCATAATTTGCATCCACAACGAAAGGAATTTTTAACTGAAGTGTTTTTAAAACCTTCGCATTTTGAATATCTATTTTTTGCAGATACTGATCTGTTAAAACGCCATTTACTTTTTTGTAAGAAACTTTCCAGAGAGTGCCATCCCCATCAAATGCCATATCTCCAGTCATTGTGAGTTTATTTTTATCTTCAGGTGCAAGAAAAGAAATATTTTTTACTTGAATTAATTTTTTTGTTTTGACATCGACTGAAACTAGTTGGGGAATGTTGTCCGAGTTAGTAATAATTGCTACATAAATACCATTTTTAGACGTTCCTCCACCAACAAATAATTTACAAGGAGTATTACCAACACTTGTTTGTACATAGGAGCCGTCTCCTTTAATTTCATATAAAGTGAATTTAGACCCAGCATGCCCTAATGCATAGAGTTTATTATTGTACCAACCTAATTGATTGTTCAATCCTTTGATAGGAACCTCACCGTTTAGCACAATTCTATTTTGAATGAGTGCTTCATTGTCAAAAGCTTGAAGATAGCCATTGCTAATAGAATAAATATCTGGTAGAGATAAATCAAGTGGCTTCGTACTCATAGCATTAAATGTGGAGTCTACTTCTTTAGTGTCGTCATTAGTTTGTTCGGGTTGAACTTTAATTGTTACAGGACTAGATTCTACCTTTTTATCTACCCGTGTAGCAAAGATTTTTACTGGAATTTGACCTGCTTTTTTTGATTTCAGATAGAGAGTAGCTGTTTTTTTAGCATTCTGTTGCTTCCAGTCAATAACTAATTGATGATTTGATTTATCATAGGTAACCGCAGCTTGATTATTATCAACTGTTATGTATTCAAATGATTCAGGCAAAGGTAGATAAATTTTTTGTTCATTAGGATTTGTATCAGTAATTTGAAGAGGAAAGGCCTCCCCTTGAGTAACACTGGATTCTGGCAATACTAGTTTTAAGTCATCAACCTGTCCATTTTCCGCGAATAGGTGAGGAATAAAAAATAAACCTATGCTGAAGATCAACAAGATTGGAAGTAGTTTTAGCCAAGTCTTTGCTGTCAAAATTATCTCCTCCATTTTTGTTAATTTACAAGTTTAGTATAATCATTTCAAAACGAATAGAAATGCAACTAAGTTACACAAAATGGATGAATTGTTGACGAAAAATAAAAGATGAAAATGATACTTGCCACTTAACGCTTCATGAGCTTAGGCAAGTCGGGAGCCTTTTTGGTGGAAATAAGTTACAATAATGAATGAATTGAATAGGGGGTAATAAAATGAAACCTGTTATAGGAATCACTGGAAATGCACTTTTTAAAGGAGCCGATATTTTTTATGGCCATCGCGTAACCTATACACAGCAAAGATATGTGGAAGCCATTCAAAAAGTAGGAGGCTTACCACTTGTTATCCCAATCAGCGATCCTGAAAGTGCAAAGCAAGCAATGGGAATGGTTGACGGACTTTTGATGACAGGTGGACAAGACATTACGCCACAGCTTTACGGAGAAGAGCCTCTCCCAGAAATCGGTAATTATTTCCCACCGCGAGATCAGTCAGAAATTGCTTTAGTAGATGAAGCGATGCATCTTGGGAAGCCTATTTTAGCCATTTGTCGCGGTATGCAACTTGTTAATGTTGCCCTTGGTGGCTCCCTTTATCAAGACGGGTCACATGTTAAAGCGCCCGATCTGTTGCAACATTTGCAAAATGTGGATGAACAGCTTGGTTCACACACGATTGATATTCATCCTGAAAGTATGCTTGCCAGTGTGCATTCGGTTGAAAAACGTGTGAATAGCTTACATCACCAATATATCAAGCGAGTAGCCGAAAAACTTGAAGTCACAAGTCGAAGCAAAGATGGTATGATTGAATCCGTTGAAGGAAAAAATACAGGGAACTGGCTTCTTGGTGTGCAGTGGCACCCGGAATTGATGTATAGCAAAGATCCAGAAAGTGAAGCCTTGTTTTTCCTTTTTGTCGAAGAAACGAAGAAGAACCAAGTAAAAAGATGAGCGTAAAAATAGCTTGTCTTTTTCCATGAAAACGAGGAGGTAGACTTAAAAATGAAAAAATTTTTACTAGCCTTTCTCCTAATGCCTACTGTCTATTTGTTCGTCCTTGCCGGGTTGATGTATCGCGGCTCACGAAAAAAGCCAAGCAGTCATCCAGATACACTGCTTGTTCTTGGCGCAAAAGTAAAAGGCAAGCCTGCTTATCCAAGTCAAATGCTAAAAGAACGTCTAGATCATGCAGTCCACGTGCATAAATGCTATCCGGAAAGCCAGATTATCGTGAGTGGTGGACAAGGACCAGATGAAAGCGAGCCAGAAGCAGTCGTCATGAAGCGATACCTCATAGCACAAGGCATTCCAAGTACGTGCATCCGCACGGAAGTAAAATCAAGTCGAACAAAAGAAAACCTGTTGTTTTCACAAAAAAGATTTGGGTTTAACGATCTTGTGATCATCATATGTTTCGAGCGTTGTTTCTTGCAAAACGATTGCATATTCGTGCTTCTGGTAGTGCGGCAAAATCGAAGTCACGCAAACGCTATAAAAACTATTTGAAAGAATTGCTAGCCATCAGTCATGCTTTTTTATGTGACTAATAAAAAAGCTTTGTAATCCCGTATGGAACTGATAGAATATAGATATAAACTCATGTTCGTGGGAGGGAAACTATGCAAATCGTTCAGAAAATCACGGTGAAGCAAGTGTTAACTGAAAAAAGTCGTGCTGAGTTACTCACTTATTATAGCGAACAGCGTAAATTGCTTGAAAAGGAACGCGAACAGCTTTTGTTTGAGCAAAAGAAAGTAGAGCATAAAAATAGGTATCAAAAAGAGCAAGTGAGCGATTACTTTGAGCAGGAAATGCAGGTGCGCAAAGAAAAAATAAAACTGGTTGATTTCCAGATGGAACAACTTGAAATTCTTCCGCTTGGAAGTGAAATTCGCGAACGTGAAATGGAAGCGATCCTTGAAATTTCAGTTGGGGACAGATGGGATGAATCTTTTTTTGATAAGACGATTGTTGTAACAGACGGCATCGTGACAGAGATACGATAGAGGTGGACTATGGAAAAAATGTATAATGTAGGAAAAATTGTTAATACACATGGTTTGATGGGAGAAGTCCGTGTTATCTCACGAACAGACTTTAAAGAGGCACGCTACGAGCCGGGAAGCCAGTTATTTTTATTCCGAAAAAATGAAAAAGAACCGGTTACATTGATTGTCAAATCGCATCGAACGCATAAAAACTTTGATTTGTTGACTTTTGAAGGTTACAACGGAATTAATCAAGTGGAAAACATGAAGGAAGGTTTACTAAAAGTTTCGGAGAAAGATTTGGATGAGCTTGAGGAGAACGCCTTTTATTTTCATGAGATTATCGGTTGTACAGTTTATAAAACGGACGGCACAGAATTAGGGAAGATCACAGAAATTCTCACACCTGGAGCGAATGATGTATGGGTCGTGAAGCAAGAAAAAGGAAAGGAACTCCTTATTCCATATATTGCAGATGTTGTGAAGAATATAGACGTTCAGAAAAAGGAAATTGTAATTGAACCGATGGAGGGGCTACTTGACTGATGAAAATTGATATTCTATCGATCTTCCCTGAGATGTTTAGAGGAATTTTATCGGAATCGATTGTAAAGAAAGCTATCGAAAAGCAAATTGTTGATATTCAGGTAACGGATTTCAGACAATTTGCAGAAGGAAAGCATCAAGTTGTTGATGATTATCCTTATGGCGGCGGAGCTGGGATGCTCTTAAAAGCGCAACCACTTTTTGATGCGGTAGAAGCTGTCAAATTACAAGAGAAGGCACCGCGCGTAATTTTGATGGATCCAGCAGGAAAACCATTCAATCAAAAATTGGCGGAAGAACTGGCAAAAGAAGAGCAGCTAATTTTTATTTGTGGACATTATGAAGGATATGACGAACGCATTCGTGAACATCTTGTGACGGATGAAGTTTCCCTTGGAGATTACATTTTAACAGGCGGTGAAATTGGAGCAATGGCGATGACTGATAGCATTGTTCGTTTGCTTCCAGGAGCGCTTGGTAATGCGAGCTCTGCAGTTCATGATTCCTTTTCAAGTGGTTTGCTAGAACATCCGCATTATACAAGACCAGCTGAATTTCGCGGGATGAAAGTGCCGGATGTGCTTCTTAGCGGCAATCATGCAGAAATTGAAAAGTGGCGCCAAAAAGAATCTTTAAAGCGTACTTTGATACGACGTCCGGATTTGCTTGAGGACTACCCGCTTGGTAAAGAAGAAGCAACATGGCTTGAAGAGTTAAAAAAAGAAATAGAAAAGACAGAATCCTAGTTTCTTGCAAGAAAAAGCCCTTTACAGACAAACGAGATTGTGGTAACCTATATGAGTGTCTGGAGTAATCCAGAATGAAAACGATATTCCGCTTCGTTCATTATAAACGTAAGAATATTTGGTTGGAGGAGAGAATAAGATGAATAAACTTATCGAAGAAATTACTAAAGATCAGTTAAAAACTGATATCCCAGCTTTCCGTCCCGGTGACACAGTTCGTGTTCATGCGAAAGTTGTCGAAGGTACGCGCGAACGTATCCAAATTTTCGAAGGTGTTGTTATCAAACGCCGCGGATCTGGAATCAGCGAAACATTTACAGTTCGCAAAATTTCTTACGGTGTAGGCGTGGAACGTACATATCCTGTACATACTCCGCGTATTGCTAAACTTGAAGTGACTCGTCGCGGTAAAGTTCGCCGTGCGAAACTTTACTACTTGCGTAACCTACGCGGTAAAGCGGCTCGTATTAAAGAAATTCGTTAAGCTTAAAACCCTTGAGAAATCAAGGGTTTTTGCTTACTCTAAAATTTGATTAGATTTCTATAAAAGGGAAAATTTTTATAAACGTTCAATGTTTTCCCCTTTTAGTAACGTGTAAGTAAATTTATTCAGCCGTTTCACTGCTTTTGTATTCAACTCGAGTTTGTACGACGCCGTTTTTTAATGGAACACTAAGGAATAAACTTGTTTTTTACACAGCTAAGCTTTATGATAGAGGCAAGAGAGAGTCGGAATTAAATCAAAAAGGAACCATCAGAATGGAAGTTCTGCTAGGAACGAGTACTGCGATTACGAAACAATGGAAAAACTTCCGAGGTTTTAGAGGTATGTTATTTTGAATGGTTCCAAAACACAAGCAAGTCATAAGCTTCCGGTACGATTGTTTTAGAGGTATGTTATTTTGAATGGTTCCAAAACCTTGTCCTTTCGGATAAGGTTATTTTTATGTTTAAAAGATGAAAATTAGAAACAATAAAAATCTAATATTCAAATTAACATCCTAAAAAATATAAAATCTAATGATTTTTAGTCATTCGCGATGATAATCAGACATTTCATTACTTTTCTCCCTTTTCAGAATATTTTTATGCTATACTTTTTTTGCAACAAATATCAAACAACGAAAAGAGGAATGAACATGAAAAAATATTTTGTTGTAGTATTAACTGTTTTTTTGATTTTTGGAAGTATAGTCCCAGCTACATCATTTGCATCAAGTGGGGAAGCTGTTATAACATCAGCAGATGAAAGTCAATCAATAGGCAGCGATTTGAAGGTTATACAACCAGCAGGAGAAATTGTACTGTTTTCAAATCAGACAAGGCTGGAGGGTCTAAGTACAGTCTTGTGTCTAGGAACGTTGTTAATTTAAATCATAGTGGAACGAACTTAGGATATAGAGCACTTGTAGCTGGTGGTCTAGCATCTGTTCCGATGGAAAATGCTGTTGCTAGAGCAATAGGAACGACATTTTTTAGTGGATTGGTTAAGACTTATAAGTATATGAGACAATCAATTTATAAGAGATCAGATAAAAACTATCATTATTATAAAGTCATTGATGAATTTACAAACAATAAGAAGTCTTGGAAGGGTCCCGTTAAAATTAGTTATCAAAAAGTTAGGAAGTAATGACTGATTAGGAGTTGTTGACATTGAATTATAAAAAGTGGATGGGATATATACTTTTCTTTATAGTCATTTTTACATTAGGAACAAAGCTACTTAAAAACTTTGAAGTTAGCAATCTGATTATTTCTACATTCATATATTCTATTGCAATCATTCCAAGTGTCAAAAAAAGAAGAGGGAGACAAAGTATTGATAAAGTGGACTGACTCTCCCAATATTGTTTTTTCGAAGAGCAAAAAATAAAAGAACAGTTGCTTATGGGTGAATTATCTTAGGTATAAAAATTTGATATGACAGTATTTTGATAAATGATTGAAACACCTGATATGTCTAGGAGTATTTGTGTGGTTAAACGGCTAATTCTTTGAGTCAAAAAGCCTTGAGAAATTAAAGCTTTTTTCAAAAAAGTAGATTTTGATGATAATCAAGAATATTACACTACCACTGTAATTGATATGCCACAAAACGGAGTTGCTGCCACAAGATCTGTTAATGTGATTTGGTATACAGCATCAACAAAAAAATTAATAATACAACAGGATACACTGCTTATATAATTGCTGCGACAAAATCAGGTTTTTATGGGTTAAATACGAAGTTGACTTATGATTCAAAATCTAAAAAGTCATCTGTGCTTCCTTATAAGTCTCCTAAAAGTTATGGCGGGGTATTTATTTTAATTATTATGGTAAGAAAAGATATCTTACATGTAGTGCTAGTACACAATATTGGACACGAATGGAACCGGGAACAGCCAGTTCAAAAGCAGGAGGAGTAACTCTAGGAAAATGATAAAATTAGAATACTTTTGCTATAAAAATGATAAAAAGTATGAAGTTGAGATGGAAGTTTTCAGGAGCTTAATGAATGAACAATTTCGAGATGCGTATCTTTCGATGAAAGGGATAGAAACCGATGTAACCTTGTATTTCTACGAGAAAGATAGCTATGTTTTTCAGCATAGAAAAATCGTCAAAAATCAGATTGACAGTAATGGTCTTAACATTTTACCAATTGTAGTGCTAAACGGTAAGATAATTAAACAAGGAAGTTTACTAACTAATGAAGAATTAGAAGAGATTTTCGAAATTGGACTAGATGTTCAAATCGATAGTCAATAATCTGTTTTAGAGGTATGTTATTTGAATGGTTCTAAAAGAGGAGTCAGATGGGTCTCACCTAAAGGGTGAGGCTTTTTTGTATAGGTTTCGCTAAAAAGTTCATAAATTCGACACAATTTCTTTTTGGAAATATGCTATATTATATTTATTAGAAAATAATACAGAAAGAGGAGATGAATGTTATGTCTGGACAAATCAGAATGACCCCAGCAGAATTGCGTGACCGTGCGAAAACCTACGGAACAAGCGCACGAGATATCGAGCAAATGCTACAACGCTTATCTCAATTGCAAGAACAACTTCGGAGCGAATGGGAAGGACAAGCCTTCGCACGCTTTGACGACCAGTTCAATCAGTTAAAACCAAAAGTAACGGAATTTGCGAACTTGATGGACCAAATTGAACAACAACTTCAAAAAACGGCCAGCGCTGTGGAAGAACAAGACCAACAACTTTCTCAAAACTTTGGATTTTAAGAATGAAAAGGAAGGTGGTATGCGGTGCATATCATCTTTTTTTAAGAGGAGTTAGGAAGATGAGCCAAGAAATTAAAAATAACTCAGATGTCGCCAAGGCTTTTGCCGATCATTTTCAGGAACAAACGGATATGGAATTCAAACCCGTCGTTCAAATTGATTATTCAAATAGTCCGGCTGTGAAAGATATCAAAAAAATTTTAAAGCATTCAGAAGCGATTGTGAAAAAGTTTTCGACACACGTTCAAAAAGATAGTCAAACCATCCAAAACATCAGTGATGCACTCGAAAAGACGGATGCAAGTGAGGCAAAAAAATATGGGGGATAACGGGATAACGGACCACGTACTTCGACTCAAGAAAGAGCTGACGCAAAAAAACGAGGAATTATCAGATATCGAAAAGGAAGCGCGTGAAATCGATCAACTCTCGGAAGAACTTACAGATTGGACAAGAAAAGAACGGCAGTTAAGAGAGGAAGTTCTTTTCTTTAGTGAGGGAACGCGAGCGAGAAAAATGGAAGAACAACGCATGGATCGGTTATACCACGAAGAATTAGGGCATCGGTATCTTTTTCAGGATATGAAAGAGAGTTACGAGGCATATATTCAAAAATTAAAACAAGAAGTTTCCATGCTTGAAAACGAGTACCAAATAGCTCAAAAGAATGAAATGAGTGATGATTATGCCAAGGATAAGTAAAAGTGAACTGTCCTCTACAAAAGAGATGACACAAAATGCTAGACTCGAGATTTTACATAAATTTGGGAAATTTGAAACGGAAGTGAAAGAGTTTGAAGGAACCCACAAGTTAAAAGGAAAGAGTTGGGACTCAGCCAAACAACATTTCGGTGAATACCTTTAATGCCCTCGCCGATTTTGGAGAACGTTTTGAACAGTACCTCGCTGCTTTTGAGAGCGAAGTAGGATCACCTAAAAACAAATTAGATACAGCCGATTTAGAGGATTTGAATGATCGGTTAAAAACCGTTAAAGCTTCAAAAGCGCAAGTGCTTGAGTTGATGAAAAGTAAAATTACGCAATCGTATGTGGCAAGTGGTTATTCTGGTTCCGTTGGGCAGAGTTTTGACAATGCCATGGAAGATATTAATAAAGATATTCAAGTTTTAGAAGATTATCGGCGTTTTGAATCGAGTCATGCTTCTGACTTCTCAGCAGTCAGTGAAACATGGGACAATATTGATACCTACCTTGATCGCTTGAAAAAAGATGGGGCATACGATGCTTCTTCTCACACATATCAATCGGTTGACTTTAGTCAAGAAAAGTTTTATAAAGAACTAAGCAGTTATAATGCGAGTCAAAAGGATCATTATGAAGTACAACGCATCGCCGTCAAAACGGATCACGGCTATACCTATGAGTATCGTCTGTATAAAAATGGGCTTTATGATCCTGAAGCTACTGATAAGTTTAATCAATTGCAGAAAAAAGCAGAAATGGACCAAGCGAAAGATTTCTTTAAAGAGGTTGTAGGGATCAATGATTATATCCGAATGGTAGACGGGATAGACCCCTTAACAGGCAAAAAGATCACCCATAATGAACAAGCCGTTTCATCATTGATGTTCCTTCTAACGGTTGTTTCGGAAGCGACAGCTTTGAAAATCTTGAAGAATATGAAAAACGGGAAAAAAATCTTGAAAGATGTCGAGCTAAGCCAGCTTAAAACGCCTGATAAAATGGTTGAAGGAAAAGTTGGTAAGAAAGTTAGTGGGGGTACTGGAACTGTTTGGGATGATATTAAAGGTACCCAGCCTCCAAGAGCAGGAACAACTATTCCTAAATCTTTTGAAATCAATGCTAATGGAGAAAAATTATGGGTGAATCCTAATGGAACTAAGCACATGGTAGAATATTCAACTAGGAATTTATCACATGGTAGAAAACTCACCGAACAACAATTGTTAAGAAGTTTTCAAGGTGCTGTTGAAAAAGCAACTTTTACAGAGATTAAATTTGATACTAAAATTGTGATAGATAATTGGGAATTGATATTTAGTCCACCTAGAGAAGTAGGACAATTACCAGTTATAAAACATGCTGTTTATCTACCTTAACTTTGAAGGGAGCAAATTATGAAAGTTAAAAGTTATGAAAATAAAGTAATTGAAGATGACATGGAAGTAGACTACTATGTTCCGGTTACAGTTTCTTTTCCAGAAAATGATGATAAACATAATTTAGGAGAATTGTATTACTATAGGTTTATTAATGAACATGAGTCATTTATTGAAGTTAAAATTAACTCTATTACACAGAAAATTGTAGAAGTTGTATTCACATCTATTAATGATATTGAAGACTCTAATTTCTCTATTGAGGAATATGAAGAGAAAAATCCAGTAATTGAAACAGATATTTTTTCCGAAAACACGATTGTAACTAAAGAAGCAGATTTTAACATATTTAGAGGGAACAAAAATTTATATTTCAAATTAAATGAAGAAAACCTGGATTCAATTATTAAAATGTCCAAGCATTTATCTTTATTTTTGAATGTAGAGAATAAAATTATTGGAATGGGATTTTCCGACTTTTCAGAGGAAGAGTGGTCAGAAATTAATGACAGTATAAAAGGCTAAATTGAATTTAGTTAAATTGAGCATAGAAACTAAATGAATAAGGCACTCAATCACAAGACTGATAATCAATGACTGCACCTTGACTAGTAAGGTTTAAACTCGCTAATCAAGTTGCTAATAACTAATAAAAAACTTACTGTGGGAGTTTGATAAACTAAGAAATATCAAAATCCCTTAACTGTCCCTATTGTGATTGAATAATAAAAAGTATAAGCATAACAAGATAAAGACCTGCTTTTCTTTGTCAGGTCTTTTTTTGTGGTACTATTATATTTTGCGAAATAGAAGACAACTAAAAAAGAAATGGAACTAATAGTGTGGAGGAAAGACCAGGATATTTAAACAAGGTTTTAGCTTCCATTTTTATGTCGAATCAATAAAGAATAAACTTGTTTTTTATATAGCTAAGCTTTATGATAAAGATAAGAAAAAATCGGAATTTAATCAAAAAAAAAACCATCAAAATGGAAGTTCTGCTAGGAACGAGTGCCGCGATTACGAAACCTTGAGAAGCCCTCCGAGGTTTTAGAGGTATGTTATTTTGAATGGTTCCAAAACACAATTCGGAAAAGATGGGTACGCTCGTCGGTTTTAGAGGTATGTTATTTTGAATGGTTCCAAAACCTTATCCTTTCGGGTAGGGTTTTTTCCTGTCTAAAATTACCACAGATAGAAATTTAATATTCTTGCTAAAATCCGAAAAACATAAAATCTATTGACCTCTAGTTGTTTACGATGCGCAGTAGATAGAAATAATCAAGGAGATTCTCTGTCATATTTATTGCGAACAGTTAACAAAAAAAGAATCGGCTAGAGCTCTGACAAATGTCAGGGCTTTTTTTATATAAAAAGAGGGAGAAATGAAACGGTGGGTGATGACTGAATGGCTTTAAATAGGGCTACTACTTCCGTTTCAATTCGCGACTAGTTCATTTTTACTTGTTATGATAGGAATTATGCTACAAGTTTCGGTACAACAATAAAAACTTTTGCTTATGGATTTGTACCAAAGACATCGTGATGTGAAAACGTTTTCTTAATATAATGAAAGTAGGAGGTAATCGAAGATGTCGCGCTACAAGTTAAGCAAACTTATTCCAGCGAATCATATGCACATGGAGGAGGCTATCGCGTTAACCGGATTATCTGAAGAAAAATTAGTTTTCTTTTTGAAGGAATTTAATCACTATCTTCCCAAATCTTTGTTCAGCCAAAGTGAAGGTACGATCAGCATTTCGGAAGAAGCAAAAGCTTATTTTCCCGACTTCTTGGTGCAATTAAATGAACGACCGCTTTATTTTGACGAAAAAGAACGCATCAGGCTGATTTATTTGATGACCTTTTCTCGCTATCACGAGTTGTCGGTGTTTTATTATCAAAGCGTTCTGAAAGTTAGTAAGAACACGATTTTATCTGATATCAAAAAATTGCGGGAACTTCTCACTAAGACAGAAATCAAACTTTTGTATGACCGCAAACAAGGCTTTTTCTTGGCGGGAGAGGAATGGGCCATTCGAAAACAGGCGTTTCGTTGGGTGAATGCTCTAATCGAACGCCCAGAATTGAAGTGGCTATTATTTGATTGGATTCACCAACATGACTTTTTAGCTTATTCAAAAGTGCGAGAAAGGCTAGAACAGGAGACGGAGCTTCGTACAATTAGTATGATACCAAGCCGCCTAGAAGGACTTTACATGCTGATCTGCCTTTTAAAAGAACGAAGCGGTAAAGAAAAGATCGAGTTGCCAGAAAATCATGTCAAACGAATCAAACAAACCGCTGTCTATCAGATGGCTTCTCAGTTAGAGGAGGCGAAAAACGAAGACGAAACACTCTTTCTAACCGTGCTCCTCCTTACGCTTACGCAAGGTCGGCTTGAAGAATCCGTTTTTGATTTTTTGCTCGAGTGTGCGAACGCTATGCTCCAAGAACTGGAAAGACGTGCCGCTGTTCACTTTGAAGAATATCGCAAACTTTTGCTAGATACTTTTAGCCATCTCGTCCCGGCATACTACCGAATTTACTATGGCTTAGAAATGGAAGAACCTTTTTTGTATAAAGTGGAGAATGATTATCCAGAAATTTATGCACTGACAGGGTTGGCACTTGCCCCACTCGAAACGCTGGTGAAAAGACCTATTCCAAAAGGAGAAAAAGCTTACTTCGCATTGCTTTTTGGGGCGGCGATTCAAAACCAAGAAGAAAAGGAGCAATCCGAGCATTTACACGCTTTAATTATTTGCCCAAACGGTGTGAGCACATCCATGATCATGGAAGCTGAACTAAAGCGTCTCTTCCCGACCATCACATTTCATACGCAGTATACGCCGGAGAAGCTTGAACAAATTCCTACAAACTCCTATCAATTGATTTTTTCTAGCGTAAAGGTTGTAGCTTCTAAACCAGTATTTATAATCCGTCCAATCATGGAACAGGCAGAGAAGAATCGGTTGGTAAAAGAAGTTCAGGAAACGTTTCTCATTCCGGGAATTGCGCTTGTGACCCCCGAAGAAATCATTCAGACACTGTTACCCTATTTTGAACTGAAGGAAGGTGTGACACAGGAGAAAGTAGCGAAAATACTAAGTCGTAAAATGATGAAAGTTGCAAGCAGTAAGGAGGATCAAAGGCCGATGTTAACTGAATTATTGACGCAAGACCATATCCAAGTAACAAATGAAAAATTGAACTGGAAGGAGGCAATCAGAAAAGCCGCTCAGCCCCTTCATCCCGAATATATCGAAGAGCGTTATATGCAAGCGATGATTCAAAAAGTGGAAGACTACGGGGCATTTATTCATATTGGAAAGGGGATTGCTTTGCCACACGCAAGACCTGAAGATGGTGTGAAAAAAATGGGGATGTCACTTCTTAAAACAGAGGAACCTGTTTTGCTTTTGGATGACACAGATCACCCGATTTCGATTTTTATTTGCCTAGCAGCCATCGATAATGAAGCTCATTTACGTGCGCTAGCAAGTTTAACTAAAATTTTGTCTGATAAAGAAAGCTTAGATAAGTTACTTCAAGCAAAAACAAATACTGAAATTATCCAAATTATGAAAGAAAAAGAAGGAGAGGAAGAAGAATGAAATTTGCGGCTGTGTGCGGATCCGGATTGGGATCAAGTTTTATGGTAGAGATGAATATCAATTCCGTTCTAAATGATTTAGGTGTTACAGGAGTTGAAGTTGCGCATTATGACATGGGAAGTGCATCCCCAGAACTTGCCGATGTATTTTTTGTCGCCAAGGATTTGGAAGACAGTGCCGCCCACTTAGGAGAAGTAGTCGTATTAGACAGCATTATTGATCTCGATGAATTGCGTGAAAAAGTAAAACAAGTTTGTCAGGAAAAAGAATTGCTATAGGGAGGGAAAATCATGTCAGGATTTTTAAAAGTAATCATCGACGTTGCTAGCACACCTGCCATTTTAGTTGCCTTAATCGCTGTTTTGGGACTTGCTTTGCAAAAAAAGCATTTTTCGGACATCATTCGCGGAGGGATTAAAACCTTCGTAGGTTTTCTTGTTGTAACAGCTGGAGCAGGAGTCATCCAAACTTCACTTGAACCCTTTGGGAAAATGTTTCAACATGCCTTTCATGTAACAGGAGTTGTACCAAATAATGAAGCCATCGTAGCAGTTGCCCTAACGACCTTTGGAACAAAAACTGCACTGATTATGCTTCTTGGAATGGCTTTCAATATACTTATTGCTCGCATAACACGTTACAAATATATCTACTTAACCGGTCACGCTACACTTTATATGGCTTGTATGCTTGCTGTTATTGTGACTTCTATTGATATGAACAATGTACTCGCCATCCTGTTTGGAGGGTTAGCACTTGGACTTGCAAACACCATCTTTCCTGCAATTGCCCAGCCTTTCACCCGAAAAATCACTCAAAATGACAATATTGCCCTAGGACATACAGGCGATTTTGGCTACGCTGTGAGTGGACTCGTTGGGCAACTTACCAGTCGTCGCAGTAAAAAGATTAGATCGACGGAAGAAATCAACTTTCCAAAAGGACTCGCTTTTTTACGTGATTCGACAGTAAGTATCACTATCACAATGGGAGTTTTCTATATTTTAGTTGCACTTTTTGCAGGTCAAGCTTATGTAACGAAACTTGGAGGCGGTACAAACTACATCGTCTATGCGCTTCAACAAGCTGGTAGCTTTGCCGCAGGAGTCTTTGTCATCTTAGCTGGTGTTCGCTTGATTTTGGCTGAAATTGTTCCTGCCTTTAAAGGAATTTCGGAACGTCTTGTGCCAAACTCGAAACCTGCACTTGACTGTCCCATTGTCTTTCCTTACGCACCGAATGCCGTGCTTATTGGTTTCCTTTCTAGTTTTGTTGGAGGCATTGTGAGCCTTGGCTTAATGGTTCTCATGGGAACAACCGTTGTCATTCCAGGCGTCGTTCCACACTTTTTCTGCGGAGCAACAGCCGGCGTTTATGGAAATGCGAGTGGCGGGGTAAGAGGAGCCGTATTAGGTTCTTTCACCCAAGGGATCATCATTAGCTTCATGCCAATTTTCTTATTGCCAATTATGAGCGGTATCGGATTCTCAGGCTCAACCTTCTCCGATACAGACTACGGCGTAACCGGCATCTTGCTTGGAAACGTTTCGAAAGTGGCAGGATCATGGGGCTTCATCGCCACATTAATTCTTATCCTTGCCATCATGCTACTACTCACTTGGAGAGGTAAAAAATCAAAAGTAGCGAGTGAAAAATAAAGGAGTGGATAAAAATGATCAGTACAAACCTGAAACCCACACAAGATTTAAATAAATTTGCGGCAAGAATCCGAAAAGATGTGCTAGCAATGCTACTAAAAAGAGGCTACGGACATGTTGGGGGATCCTTATCAATTGTTGAACTACTTGCCGTCCTTTACGGGAAACAAATGAACTATCGGTCTGATGAGCCGCACTGGGAAAAACGTGATTATTTAGTGCTTTCCAAAGGGCATTCTGGCCCTGGCGTATACAGCGCGCTTGCTAATAGCGGCTTCTTTCCAAAAAGCTGGGTTGAGACTTTAAATGAAGGGGGAACAAACTTACCTTCTCATCTAGACCGGAATAAAACGCCCGGTGTCGACGCGACGACCGGTTCACTTGGACAAGGAACTTCCATTGCAACGGGAATTGCAGCAGGGCTTGTACGAAAAGGAGCAAACGATCAATATGTTTATCTCATCACAGGAGACGGGGAGTTAAATGAAGGTCAGTGCTGGGAAGCCTTTCAGTATATAGCTCATGCTCCGCTTAGTAATTGCATTGTTTTCATTGACGAAAATAAAGGCCAAAATGATGGGAAAAGCGAATCAATCATTCGCCATTTTGATCTTGCAGAAAAAATGCGAGCCTTCGGTTTCTACACACAAAAAGTAGATGGCCAAAATATAGAAATGATAGATGCCGCCATTGAAATCGCTAAAAACCAAAAAACGCAAGCGAACTGTATTGTACTTGATACCATCAAAGGTCAAGGCGTTCCATTTTTCGAAAATTATGCGGGCGTGCATTCAGTCAAATTCAATTCGCAAGAAATCATTGAAGCGACCGAATCAGCTATCCGCGAATTAGAAGAACAAGTAAAGGATTAAATTAAAAGAGGAGGGCAATTAAAATGACTATAGAATTATCCGAGAAAGAAGAATATGGAATAGAATTACGAAATGTTGTCGCCGATCGATTAGAAAAATTGATGGAACAAGATGACCGAATTATCGCCCTTGATGCAGATTTAAGCGCAGCTAGCAATTGGAACAAGCTTCAAGAAACACATCCCAATCAATTTATCAACGTAGGCGTTTCAGAAGCCAATATGGTCGGCATGGCATCCGGACTGAGTATCGCAGGTTTCATTCCTTTTATCCATTCCTTTGGCCCATTCGTGACAAGGCGGGTATTTGACCAATTGTATCTTTCAGGTGGTTACGCCAAAACGACCATCAATATATACGGTTCCGACCCAGGTTTTGCAGTTGGACCAAACGGAGGGACTCATACGACACTTGAAGATGTTGCTTTAATGCGTAGCATTCCCCATGCAATTGTTTGCGATGCCTGCTGTGCCGTACAAATGGACTGGATCGTTAATGAATTTTCTAAGCACGAAGGAATTCATTACGTACGCGGAAATCGCAAAAGCGTACATGAAATTTATCAGCCAGGGACAACATTTGAACTTGGCCGAGGAAACGTCTTGCGCACAGGGACAGACGGTTTACTTGTTGTGTCCGGACAACTTGTGTACGAAGCCCTCAAAGTCGCAGAGCATTTGGCAAGAAAAGGAGTTTCGCTCACAGTAATTGATATGTTTACGATCAAACCGCTAGACAAGGAGTTGCTTTTGAAAGAAAGCCAAGATAAGAAATTCATCGTAACACTCGAAAGTCATTCCATCATTGGTGGGCTAGGCAGTGCCGTGTCAGAAGCCTGTGCGGAAAATGCTTTGGCCATTCCGCTAAAACGAGTTGGCATTGAGGAACGATTTGGCGAAGTAGGAACCCCAGACTATCTACAAGAAACATTTGGCTTAACGACAGAAAAAATCGAAGAACGCATCCAAGACTTTCTGAGCGAATGGACGCTTAACATTAAGTAATTGCAAATATAAGAAAAGAACAGAACTAGGGAATAGAGTCATTCACAAGTTGACAATCTATTTCACCGAAGTTCTGTTTTTTTTTTGACTTTTTTATTGAAAAGTCGTATACTGATTTTCGTTAGCTAGCTAACGAAAAGAAGGAGGAAGACGATGAATCCAAGAAATACTGGACGATTACTTAAAATTGCCAGCAATCAAATGGTTCGCGATTTGGACAAATTTGCGGATCAATTCGACTTAACAAGTACTCAAATGGCAATTATTGATTATCTAGTTAATAATGAGAACAAGGAAATTTTACAGAAAGACTTAGAAAAAGAATTTAGCATTCAACGCTCCACTGCGACCGTATTGCTACAAAGAATGGAAAAAAAAGAACTTGTTTATCGGAAAGCTTCTAAGAAAGATGCTAGGCAAAAATCCATTCATTTATCTGAGCATGCTCACAAACTAAGTACAAAAGTTTCCAAGTACATGGAGCTTCAACAAAAGCAATTGGAAAAAAGATTTTCAAAAGAAACTATTGATTTATTTGAAGAAATATTGCATTTCTATATAAAAAAAGAAAACGAATATGAGGGATAACATGAGCAGTGAGAAAATTTCTAAAAAAGTCCTAGGAGCTATTTTAGCAACAGGGATTATGTCATTTTGTGGGGTCGTAGTAGAAACAGCTATGAATATTACTTTTCCAACATTGATGAAAGAATTTAATATTGATATAGCGACCGTTCAGTGGATGACAACCATTTACTTACTGGTGGTTGCAATCGTTGTACCACTTTCAGCTATTTTAAAAAAGTCATTTAAAACCAAAAACTTATTTTTATTAGCCAATCTTTTATTTTTACTTGGCGTAGTTTTAGATATTATTGCTCCGAGCTTTTCTTTGTTACTAGCTGGGAGAGTCATACAAGGCATTGGAACAGGGATTGCGTTGCCGCTCATGTTCAATATTATTTTGGAACAAGTTCCTCGCTCAAAAATCGGCGTAATGATGGGTGTAGGGACTCTTATCACAGCAGTAGCTCCAGCAGTAGGGCCAACATTTGGAGGAATTATTGTGACAAGTTTAAACTGGCGTTATATTTTTATTTTTTTATTACCAGTTTTACTTCTTTCCCTTATAATTGGCATATTAACGATTGAGCAAAAAAGTGAACTTCAACGTTTCAAGCTAGATATCCTTAGTTTTGCTTTTATTGGTCTAATGTTTACTGGCTTTATTTTAGGATTCAGTAATATGGGCAGTCAAAACTTTTTTAGTTTAACCGTACTTGGTGCATTCGTTGTCGGGCTCATCGGCTGCATTAGCTTGATCTTGCGATCTAACCGATTAGAAAATCCCATTATTGACTTACGCGTCTTAAAAAATACAACTTTCAGTGGGCATGTCATCGCTTTTTTTATTTTACAGATGATTTCCCTTGGCCTTTCCTTTATTTTGCCTAACTATATCCAGTTAGTAAATGGAAACAGTGCAATTATTGCAGGAATGGTAGTTTTGCCTGGAGCAATCTTGGGCGCTATTTTCGCTCCATTTGGCGGTCGGATTTTGGACAGCTTGGGCGCAGCGAAGCCTATTTTACTCGGTTCAGTACTTACCCTATCTACGCTCATTTTGTTTAGCTTGTTTAGCTTAGAATTAACTAACCTCGCAATTGGTAGCATTTACCTTGGATTCATGGCAGGAGTTGGACTCACATTCGGCAATATCATGACAAATGGTTTAAAAAACTTGAAACTTAGCGAGCAAGCAGATGGAAATGCCATTCTAAATACCCTGCAGCAATTTGCAGGTGCAGCAGGCACATCTGTCGTGTCAGCAATCATTGCCCAAAGTCAGGCAGGTGGGGCGATTCAAATATCAACCGCAACGGGTTCTCGAAATGCATTCATTGTACTTTTTATAGCTAGCATCATTGAATTTGTTATTCTACTCAAAGTGGTTCGCTCTTCTAAAAAATCTTCCCCTTCTGTGTAAGCTATTCCAAAAACTTGTTAATAATGCCCCCTATTTAGAGGGGGGCATTAACAAGTACCCATTGAATCTTCCCCGTATAAGAATCGGTTTTAGCCGCGCCAGGAGAGATCTGAAGTAACGGTCCAGACTGTTTCCCCCAGCCAACTTCATAATTTCGCTGATTTTGTGAACTCGTTCCATCATAAACATCCACTTGCTTGGTGGCACCTATCAACTGATCAGCTTGTCCAGGTCTCCGAAAGACTAAACTATTTGGCAGTTTATCACCAGATGTGTTAGTGAAAGGAGAAACGAGCTGAGCGGTTACCCGCCATTTTGTTTTATTGGGACGGGTATCTTCAACTTGCAATTTCCATCCCACTTCGGTTCGATTACTTTCTGTCATCTTATTAGAAATTTTTTGATTCGTGAATCCCATAATTTCTGGAACATTAACAAATTTTAGAGTCCCTGTTAATACGGTTACTGTAATCGACTTTGAAGCCGGTCCGTTTTGGTAGGTGACCTTATAGGTTCCAGCTTTAGCTGTGTTGACAGTTCCTTTTACCATCGATTGGTTATAGCTCATATTTTTACCTGTTCGATCCTTGGCTGATATAAAATTATCTTTTGGATTCCAGGTTTCGCCGACATAAATTGTAGAATCTTTTGCTACAATATTTGATAAATCAGGCAAATATTTATAGGTGACAGTTTGTTCTTGATTTGTGATGGTTCCTTTCCCATTTTTAGGTAAGCTTGCTGTGTTCAAATAAAATGGTCCTGTCTTTGCTTGTATATTCATCAATTTAAAAGCAGGAGTAGTAGCATCATAAACTACATTCACATCTCTAGTGATAAGTTTCGGATTTGCGCTTCCGTTGGTAAAGTTTAGTAATTTTCCTTTATCATCAACATACTGAACTTTTACATTAGCTGGAAGGGGTTCTACATGATCTGACTTTGAGTTGTCGACTTCTTTTTGATTCCCATACTGGCTAAATTCTACATAGTAGCCATGATTAGAAGCCCAATATCCAAGTGAATCGGGCAAATCATTCCAAAATTTTGTCCCGTTTTGAGCAAATTGAAGAATATTTTCTACACCATGCCCATTATTTGGTTCTCCGGTAGTGAAGTTGCTGTAACTTCCTTTGACGGGCCCTTTAACTGGATCATATGTTTTGGTGTTATAAAAAATCGTGCCAGCTTCAGGTCCTGTTGCCCAGTACCATTGATTTATATCTTTCCAATCCTTTTGAGCAGGATTTAACATTGTGACATCTTTTGAGAAATGAGTGCTCGGAATGCTTGCTTCATCTAATATCTTTCTTCCGTTCATATGAACAAGCCTTGTTCCGCCGAGTAGTCCAGGTTCTTTCGCAATAGAATTAAAAATAAAGTCGTGCTCACTTAGCGAGTTAATAGTCGCAAGGTAACCAGTAAGTCCACGATAATGCAATTTTTTAGCTTCGTTGTAGGCATCTTGCCAAGGTATCGCGTTTGGAACAAACACATAATAATGCGGAATCCCTTGATCGTCTATCCAGTTTGAAATGGATTCTTGTTCCACGGCGATTTTTAGATTGCCTCCTGTTACGCCATTTGCTTTGTATTGAAATTCAAGGCCAGCAAGAAAAGTCGTGATGACATCTGCTTGCATACCTGTCGTGTTTGTTATGGAAATCGAATTTCCAGCCTGTGTATATATAGCGCCACTTGGTAATTTAACGGAGCTTCTTAACAGCGATAGCCCTGATGGTAAAGTAATATTAATACTTTTATAACCTTTATAGTTTTGTGACAGTACAATTTGATTAAGCTTGAAAATGGAGTGATTTGTTGAAGATCTGACAATTTTAAAATCAAAAGATGTCTCTGGATTTGCCAGTGCCTGTTTGATTTTATTCGCTTCTTCCTCGTTTGGTCCACTTGCACTTCGAGGCATAAGACTATCAGGTGTAGCTTGTTGGTTAGTTGTTTGATCAGACTCACTTGGATGGTCAGAAGTACCAGAAGAGGAGTTTGTTACATGAATAATAAGCGGTTTGGAATTTGCCGTTTGGTCACCACGAATGGTATAAGCTTTAAGTGTATAGGTCCCGGCAACTCGGAAACGAAGACGAACGACGTTGTCATGGGTAGAGCCTTTTTTAAAATCTAAAACGATTTGTTGATTAGTTTTATCGTTAGTGATCGAAGCATCCCCATCTTCTCCTCCTTCAAAGGTAACGGCTTTTGGGAGGGGAATGATGATTTTAGTATCTTGATGATTTAAATCTTGGATACGAAGATTTACTATTTCGCTTGTAGAATAAGAGGCTTTACTAGTTGTTAAAGTGAGGTCTTTTACAGTGTTATCATCTGCAAACAGTGTGGGAATTGTAAACAAAAAACAAATTCCTAATAAGCTGATAAATAAAATCAGCCATTTCTTGAAGTTCATGGTGCTACATCCTTTCTCATGTTGTTGTCCCAATAGTAGAAATAAGTTCAAAGAATGACTATATTTTTATACTAGTAAATTAACAAGAATATTTCGTGGTACAACGTATCAAATTTTAGATAAAAATGGTAAATTCTCAAGAAAGATAAAACGTAAATGATTATAAAAAATGAAAGAAATGTTATTAGGTGAGAAATAAATCACTTAAAAAATATAAAATCAAGAAAGGGAGTGCGCAAATATTTCCTTGTTTATTTTTAAATAAATGAGTAGGAAGAAGAGCTGATGTACTATTTCTTTACAAAACTTGAGAAAGACTAAACAGAACCGTTCAAAAAAAGTTCACATATTCCTAGAGTGGAATAGTTACTATTGCAAAAAAGAACGTTTGTTCGTATAATGGATGAGAAGGAATTGGATGAAGAAGGTGATGACGGTGGTGGACCCAAAGGGGGCTCAGTTTGAATTTCAAAGTCAGGGTTTAGATAATTTTGAAAAAGACTTTGTAGAGCTTGTGGATACAACACTTCCACTTTTTGCAGTCAAAAATAAATTACTTCATTTGATGGAAGTGAATGGACGTCCACAATTTAAAATACCAAAATTTACAACACGAGATGGCGAAGAACATATCTTTTATTTTGATGTATTGCCCATAACAGAAAGTAGAAGCGTTAAAGTGTATCGCTACAAAGGATATAGCTAAATTGGTTGCTAGAACGGACTAATTGTGTAGGATTAGCCATTTGCTAATTGGTGTAAGTTGCAATTTCTAGACAATTTCCTCTTGTTCAATTGCTTGTAAGTTTAGATTTACTGGTAGTTGAAAAGAACTTTGAATCTGAAGAATAAAAAAGTGTGATAAATAAAAGAGGAAAAGGAGTATCTGAAAATAGAGAAGTAAAAGGGAAGTCTTGTTTTACGAACTTGACAGTGCAAGAAGACCATGATATAGTGATTAAGGTTAATTAACAAGAAAGAAGAAGCAACCCGCTTCTCGCCTCGTTAACGAATGTTTTCAGGCAAAAAGTTCAATGATTCGTCACATCCGAACTGGTTGTGACTTTGAATGTGCGGGTTTGCGATCGTTTAGCAAATCCGTTTTTTTATTGTCTGCCAGTAAAGGTGGACACCTGACTTGCTCTTTTCTGACTTGTTCGACCAATAAAACACGGAGGTGGCTCAAAATTAGCAAAGACATGATGGTAAATGATGGGATTCGTGCACGTGAACTCAGATTGATTGATCAAAATGGCGAACAGCTCGGCGTTAAAACGAAAGTTGAGGCGCTTGGAATTGCTGAAAAAGCGAACCTTGATCTTGTGCTTGTTGCTCCAAACGCGAAACCCCCAGTGGCACGTATTATGGACTACGGGAAATATCGTTTCGAACAGCAAAAGAAAGACAAAGAAGCCCGTAAAAACCAAAAAGTCATCGTGATGAAAGAAGTTCGTCTTAGTCCGACGATCGATGAACATGATTTCAATACGAAGCTACGTAATGCACGCAAATTCCTTTCTAAAGGCGATAAAGTGAAATGTTCTATTCGCTTTAAAGGGCGTGCAATCACCCACAAAGAAATCGGTCAAAAGGTGCTTGACCGTTTTGCTGACGAGTGCAAAGACTTAAGCACAGTTGAGCAAAAAGCGAAAATGGACGGACGTTCAATGTTCTTAGTCCTAGCACCACTTCAAGAAAAGTAATAGTTTTGAGGAGGAAATATTCATGCCAAAAATGAAAACTCACCGCGGTTCCGCTAAACGTTTCAAGAGAACAGGATCTGGAAAATTAAAACGCAGACACGCTTTTGTAAGCCATATGTTTGCTAACAAATCGAAAAAACAAAAACGTAAACTACGTAAAGCGGCAATGGTATCAGCTGGCGATTTCAAACGTATTCGCCAAATGGTCGCTAAAATGAAATAAGCAATTTCGAATTAATTTTTGTAAAATCTAGGAGGTAGACAATTATGCCACGCGTAAAAGGCGGAACAGTAACTCGCAAACGTCGTAAAAAAGTCATTAAATTAGCCAAGGGATATTATGGCTCGAAACATACACTATTCAAAGTCGCTAACCAAGCGGTAATGAAATCTTACCAATATGCTTACAGAGATCGTCGTCAAAAGAAACGTGATTTCCGTAAACTTTGGATTACACGTATCAATGCAGCTGCTCGTTTGAATGATCTTTCTTACAGCAAATTGATGCACGGACTTAAATTAGCAGGTATCGATGTAAACCGTAAAATGCTTGCTGAATTAGCTGTGAATGATGAAGCTGCTTTCACATCTCTAGCAGATGCAGCTAAAAAAGAATTAGCGAAATAAGCCTGTAAACGTTGATTTAACAACGTTAAGACCCGCTCATCCGAGCGGGTCTTTTGTTTGATCCACACGCTTACCTTTTGCCATAAAATCTCTCAAAGATTGAGGCCGTTTCATCTTTTCCTTTTTGTGTAACATGGATATTGGTATTCATTGTTGTCTTAATATTGGTATGTCGCGGGCAGTCTTGCGCTTGTTTCATATTCGCACCTGTCTCAAAAAGTAACAAGGCATGAGTATGTCGAAATCCATGAATCGTAATTTTCTTCATGTTGGGATGATGGTAAAAAACTTGAAGCCAAGTGAGTGACGTCTTTAAGTGCAAAAGGAATTATCTTCATTTTGATTAAAAACTAGTTGTTCGGTAGAAGTGATATGACCGTATCTCTTTAGGATTGGCAGCCTTTGTCAAAGAAACGTATCAACTGAACTTATCCAAGTAGTTGGTGTTGAAATAGTTAGTAATTCCATTATTAAAGCCTCCTAGTTGTTCATATATTGGTAATGTAACCTACTCCATTTTATTCTTTTACAATAAAAAAGTTAACATCTAACTATTATATTTCTAATTATTATAAGTCGATGTTTTTTCTTGACATTTCTTTTGTGAGTGTGTATACTCTTTTCGAATAGTTAGATATCTAATTTTTTAGCAAAGGGAGGATTTTTTTGGATAAAATGATTGTTTCAAATTTGATGCGTTCCATCATGAACAAATCTCGTGAATCAATGGAGCACCGTACCAAAGACATGGATATTAGTCCTCAACAGGGGCGAATGATTTCTTATATCGCACAAAATGAAGACAAAGGATTGATTCAAAAAGATTTAGCGGAAGTATTTCAACGTCGTGGTGCGAGCATCACTAGTATGCTTCAGGGATTAGAGAAAAAAGGTTATATTGAACGCCGAATCCCGGAAAACAATGAGCGGCAAAAGAATATTTACGTACTACCTAAGGGTAAGGCTTTGGTTGATGAAACGAATGAAGCTTTTTATGCAGCAGAAAAAGAACTAATACACGCATTAAGCGAAGCAGAAGTTCAACAATTAACGAAGTTGTTAAGAAAAATCGATCGTAGTCTTTAATCAACAAGCAGAAACTAACTGCTTGCAGCTAAATAGTTAGATATCTAATATTTATAAATCTAAGAGAAGAAGGAATTGTCATGGGAAATTTTGAAATTAATGAATCAAATATTTACTACTTAAAAGAAAGTCCAATTCGAAAATCGATCGCTCATTTATCGATTCCGATGATGATTGGTATCTCAGCAACCACAATCTACAATTTGATCAATGCTTATTTTATTGGACTAATCCATGATACGAATATGATGTCGGCGATCACTTTAGCGATGCCAATCATGCTCATTTTAATGGCTGTTGGAAATATGTTTGGCGTGGGTGGCGGAACATTTATTACACGTCTATTAGGTAGTGGGGATACAAAAAAAGGCCGAAAAGTTGCTGGTTATTCTTTCTACGCAAGTATCATTTTGGGTATAATTATTGGAATCATTGCCATTATCTTTATGAATCCATTTGTTCATTTACTGGGAGCAGCAGACAGTCAAACAATTCTTTATACAACACAGTACTCAACCATTCTGTTTGCTGGTGGCGCAGCCTTCATTTTAAACTTTGCCTTGGAACAATTAGTTCGTTCAGAAGGTGCGTCAAAAGAATCGATGTACGGCATGTTTATCAGTGTTGCTGTTAGTATCGTATTGGATGCTTTATTGATTTTGGTGTTTAACTTGCATGTGATCGGCGCAGGGATTTCGATTGTGATTGCCAATATTGCTTCAACTATTTATTACGTCTGGTTCTTAGAAAACAAGAGTGAGTCCTTGAAGGGGTTTTTGAAACACTTTAAAATTTCAGTTAAAGATCAACTAGAAGTTTATAAAATCGGTGTTTCAGAACTGTTCAAATCAGCTTTTATGATTGTCACAACTTTATTATTGAATAATTTCTCTGCTGAATATGGTGACAATGTGGTTGCTAGTTTTGGTATCGCAGTTCGAATCACTCAATTGCCCGAATTTTTAACAATGGGACTATTTTTAGGGGCAATGCCATTATTCGCCTATAGTTTCTCTGCTCATGACACAAAACGATTAAAAGAAGCGTTGAAGGAAGTTTCTTTATGGATCGGAGGAATCTCAATTATCTTTGCTTTGGTTGCTTATATATTCCGTGTGCCAGTATTAAGCTTATTCACCAATGATCCTCGTGTAATTCAAGTCGGTCTTACCATTTTAGCTGCACAATTGGTTTCTTCTGTCTTTAATGGTTTTTCCGGTTTATTCACTGGAATCTTCCAAGCATCTGGTTTAGGTGCACAAACAGGTGTGATGTCCACTATCCAAGGAACATTGTTTATTCCTGTCGTTTTGTTATTACATCATTTCTACAGATTAAACGGTTTGATCTGGTCAATGACTATTACAGAGGGAATTGCCTTTGTCGCTGGTATTATTATGATAATTCCTTACTTGAATAAGCTAAATAAAAATGAATTACCAGCAATGCAAAAGCAATAAAAAATCTAAAATTAGTATAGATTCACAGCTAGTGTTTTCAAAGTTAACTAGTTTAGAATTCAGTAAAATAGCATACAGAACAAAAAAGTATCGTTTAAACAACGAACTAACTGAAGAATAAACATACTGTATTAGTATTTTAGAACTCAATCATCTATATCGGTGATTGAGTTGTTTTTGTCTTAATGAGGAAGTAGCAAATGTTCATAAACAAGAAAATCGCTACATCATGAGAGGAGTAAATGGACAAGTGTACGTATACGTAGATCAAAAATCAGGCAAGGCTTATGTGATGTACTTCGTCATGGATGTCATCAGCGAACGCTAATTCATTTGTGGTTTATTTAGTTGACCATCAATTATGTATAATTAACTATTAGTGTTTAGAGATCAACATTTTTCAGCACCCCACATTTCTTATTTTGACCGAAAATTGACTCCAATCCGTTTGGAATTTTATGAGATCAAGTGAATTCGAATGAAATCTTGATATTTATAAAGCCTTTTTTTCGTCCCTATGAGACTCTATGAAACTCTTTAAGTCGCAGATGCAGCTAAAAAAGAATTAGCGAAATAAGAAATCAAAAAGCTGACGCTTCCTGAAGCGTCAGCTTTTTTGTTAGAGTTTGATATCGAGTTCGACCGGGCAATGATCAGATCCAAGCACATCTGAATGGATTTTGGCGTCAACAAGAGAAGCTTCTAAACGATTAGAAACAACAAAGTAATCAATCCGCCACCCAACGTTCCTGCTCCTAGCATTCATTCGGTAAGACCACCAAGAATAGGCGTCTGTTTTATCTGGGTAAAAATAGCGGAAACTGTCCGTAAATCCAGCGGCGAGAATATCTGAAAACTTCGCGCGCTCTTCATCAGAAAACCCAGCATTTTTCCGGTTCGTTTTTGGGTTTTTCAGGTCTATTTCTTCATGAGCAACATTCAAATCACCACAGAAAATAACAGGTTTTTCATGATCCAGACTTTTAATATAACGTAAAAAGGCTTCTTCCCAAGTCATCCGATAAGGAAGCCGCTTCAGCTCGCTTTGAGAATTCGGCGTATAGACCGTTAATAAGTAAAATTCTGGGTATTCAAGCGTAATCAATCTGCCTTCATTGTCATGCTCATCCATCCCCAAACCATACTGGACCCGAAGTGGTTCTTTTTTTGTGAAAATAGCCGTTCCTGAATATCCTTTTTTGAGAGCATAGTTCCAGTAAGAGAAATAACCAGGAGTATCGAGCTCAATCTGACCTTCTTGAAGCTTTGTCTCTTGTAAGCAAAAAACATCTGCATCCACCTCGTGAAAATACTCTAAAAAACCCTTTTTAACGGCGGCTCGAAGCCCGTTTACATTCCAAGAAATTAGTTTCATTTGAAGCACTCCTTTTTGCAGTAAGTTCGTTCTTTTTCTATTATACCTTAATTGAGAATTTGAGGATACGCAACGAATCGCACATAATATTAGAAATTTTAAGATGAGCGGCATATAATAGAAGAGGAAAATAAACTGAAGGAAGTGTAAGTGATGAAAGAAGAACTGATCAAACGCTTTACTACATATGTAAAAGTGAATACCCAATCAAACGAAGAGAGTACCACTTGCCCGACAACAGAAGGACAGCTTGAACTCGGTAAAATTCTTGTAAATGAATTGAAAGAAATTGGTATGAGTGACGTAACAGTAGACGAGAATGGTTACGTGATGGCGACACTTCCAGCAAATACCGACAAAAAAATCCCAGTTATTGGATTTTTAGCTCACCTTGATACAGCAACAGATTTTACGGGGGAAAACGTGAGTCCGCAAATCCGCGAAAATTATGATGGTGGCGACATTGTTTTAAATGAAACACTTAATGTAGTTTTATCGCCTAAACAATTTCCAGAATTAGCTGGGTATAAAGGCCAAACTTTAATTACGACAGACGGTACAACGCTTCTTGGTGCGGATGATAAATCGGGCATCACAGAAATCATGGTTGCAATGCACCATCTCATTGACCATCCAGAAATTAAGCATGGCAAAATCCGTGTAGCTTTCACACCAGATGAAGAAATTGGTCGCGGTCCAGCACGCTTTGATGTTGCGGCATTTGGAGCAGACTATGCTTATACAATGGACGGGGGACCACGCGGACAGTTGGAATATGAAAGTTTTAACGCAGCAGCAGCCAAGATTACCTTTAAAGGAAACAGCGTCCATCCAGGAACTGCTAAAAATAAAATGGTTAATGCAACTAAGCTTGCGATGGAATTTAATGATGCGCTACCAGCAGGAGAAGCGCCAGAGTATACAGAAGGCTATGAAGGGTTCTATCACTTGATTTCGTTAAATGGCGACGTTGAGCAAGCTAAATCCTATTACATCATCCGCGATTTTGATTCCTTGAAATTTGCTGAGCGTAAAGCTAAAGTTGCAGATATCGTTTCAAAAATGCAAGAAAAATACGGCAAAGAAAACATTGTCTTAGAACTAAACGATCAGTATTACAATATGCGCGAAAAAATTGAACCCGTCAAAGAAATTGTCGATATCGCTTATGAAGCAATGAAGAAATTGGATATTGAGCCACTCGTTGAACCTATCCGAGGTGGAACAGACGGTTCTCAATTATCCTTTAAAGGACTGCCAACGCCAAATATCTTTGCTGGTGGGGAAAACATGCATGGGAAGTTTGAATACGTATCCGTTGAAAATATGGAACTTGCTACTAAAGTAATCATCGAAATGGTGCAGCTTTTCGAACAACGCGGTTGATGACAAAGTATCATAACGAGTGCCCCTTGACTGATAAAGTGAAGGGGCGTTTTGATCGATAGGAGGAAAATATGAATTCGATTATTGCAAAAGCAGAGGCGTGGATGGAAGAAGTTTTCAGCTCAGAAAACACGGGTCATGATTTTGAACATCTAAAGCGAGTGGTAGAAACGGCAACAAGAATTCAAGCTACAGAAGGTGGAGACTTATTTTTTATTCAGCTAGCGGCTCTTTTTCATGACTATCCAGATGAAAAATTGACACATGATACGAACCAAGCCAAGGGTGAATTAAGAAAGTGGATGGAAGACGAAAAACTTGAAGAGCCTTTCATTCAAAAAATTTTACGGGCGGTGGATGTCGTATCTTATAAAAACGGAAAAAATAAGATACTGGCTCGGAGTATTGAAGAGAAAATTATCCAAGATGCTGATAGGCTTGATGCGATGGGAGCGATTGGAATTGTCCGAGCATTTACGTATGGGGCTTCTCAAAAAAGACAGCCGCTTGACTATCTAAAAGTAAATTCTGATACTACTCTGCAACATTTTGATGATAAATTACTTCACTTGAAAAAGCTCATGCAAACTGAGACTGGCAGAAAGCTAGCAGAAAAGAGGCATGATTTTATGCTTTTGTTCATTGAAGAATTAAAAAATGAACAAGCAATAAAATCATAAACAAACTTCTTGTAATTGACTAAAAAATAAGCTATAATTAAAAAGCTTTCTTAAAGAGAGCTAAAATAGTTTTAAAAAAACTGTTGACCAGGCTTTGATAAAATGTTATGCTATTAGAGCTGTCACTTCAGCAAATGACCTTTGAAAACTGAACAAAAAGAAGACGGAAAAGCGATGAGACAGTATGTTTCACCAATCAATTCGCAGGACAGGAAATCGAGAGCGATTTCCAAAAAAACAAGCAAGAAAGCTAGCAAAGTCAATTTTGACGCTAAGGAGACTTATTCACGGTGTTGGATAAGTATTCAAATTCCATTTATTTTAAAGAGAGTTTGATCCTGGCTCA
>NZ_JAARRM010000005.1:0-133122 GCF_014223975.1 Listeria aquatica
TTATAACTTACTTGGTAAGTTCCAGCTTTCGTTGTGTCTACGTTATTCGCTGTTACTTCGATTGCGCTTGTTAAGTCGCCATCTTCTGTATCACTTGCTGTTACGCCCGCTTTAGGATCGAATGTATCCCCAACTTTAAGCGTCTTATCTGCAGCTTCAATGACTGGTTTGTTATTTGTACCTACTGTTACTGTAATGGTTTTTGTAGTTTCGTTGCCATCACTGTCCGTTACTTTATAAGTAACCTCATACGTACCAGGTTTTGATGTGTCTACATTATTCGCTGTTACTTCGATTGCGCTTGTTAAGTCACCATCTTCTGTATCACTTGCTGTTACACCCGCTTTAGGATCGAATGTATCTCCAACTTTAAGCGTCTTATCTGCTGCATTAATAACAGGCTTATCATTCGTAATGGATCCATTTGACAATCTTTCGAAATTTTGATTTTTAAATTCTGTTGTAAAAGCTGGAATGTTTGTTATTGAAACTTCACTATTATTTCCATAAATATCTGTAAGTGATGTTAGGTTTTTCCAAGCATATTTAGGTGTTCCTAAAATATCCGTTCCTTTTTCCCATGCTGCTATATTTTGGCTTGTCGTTTGAAGAACCCCACCATTACCTTCCATGTAAAGAGCTAAACCAGCGGGATTTTCATTTCTGAAGTCAAAATAAGCCACGCTATCCATTACTATTTTTCCTGTTGGAGAAATTTGTACTGCATATAAAGCAATCGGAGAAGAAAGTGCTTCTACTGATGCACTTTTTGTCATTGTTATTTGATTGATGTAGATTCGTGAGTTCGAAGAAATGCTTGCTTTTTGATAATTCAGTTTCACTTTACTTCCAGTAGAGAAAGTGGCACTAGCATCTACACCTTTAACACCTTCATATCTACTTACAACATCAAGAGTAGCCGAGTCCCCGACAATAAGCTCCTGTTGCGAACCACTTAGATAGATCCCCATTGCTTGTGAATCAATTGATAATTTAGCCCCCGCGTTAATTTGTACATTTCCTGATGAATAAGCTCGAATAGTATTTGCAGTTCCCGTATTTTTGATAGTTGTTGTTGATGCATTATCAAAAATAAGATTTTTCACGCTGAAAACGTCAGTTGATCCCGTAGTAGTAATACTATTATTTCCTTTTACATAAGTAGTCCCGTTTGTATTCGAAACGGCTTCAGTACCATTTAGAGTTATATTTTCTAACGTGACCGAGTAATTAACTACACTTGTTTTAAAGATAGGTCTAGAAGTCGATGTAAAATTAATGTTAGAGAAAACGACACTTGCCGCTCCAGATAAATCACTCACAAAACTGCTATTGTTAAGTGCAACTTTGTGATTTCCACCTTCAATCGTTACATCATGTTTAACTGTATAATTCATAGTAGCATTTAGGTCTAAATCATTTGTTAAAACGATTTTAGTCACTAAATCATTATTTAGTGCATCTTTCAGTTGTTGTTCAGTACCTACCTCTAGTGTAACTCCTGTTTCTGCAGCTTTTGCTTTAAAAGGCATGATTGCTTGTGAAACAGTGAGAAACACTAACATTGCAACAACCAATCCTGATAAAATTTTCTTCATATCCTGTCCCCTTTTCCTCTGTGTTTTCAAAAAATTGTGATCCAACTGTTTTAAAAAACAGATAAAGTCTTCTTCAAATTTCCATAATTCTCACTCCTTTAAATAACTCCTAAGTTAAAAAAGTTAAGATTTATAAAAAAGTATAACAATGAAAGTATTAGAAATCTGTATACTATTTATGAGAACTTTGTTTTTTTACGTCCCTTTCATTCAAAAAAAAATATTGACAAAAACCATAAAATGAGTTACATGAATTGTGAGAATACCTACAAACAGGTCAGTCTCTGTTTAGAAAATTGACACAAAATCCACTTGTAAAAGCTAAGACAAAACAAAAAGTCTGAGATTATTTACCTCTCAGACTTTTTATTAACGATTAATTTAGTAAACTATCTTACCCTTCAACCAAGTAAAAATCTTGCTAATTATTTTTTCAAGTCAACAATATGTTTTGCAAGTTCAATACCTGTTCCCGCAGCCACACGTTCAGCCCACTCAGGTACAGCTTGATAGAAATTCCGCAAGTTACGAATCTTGATATCCTCGCGAACAGTTTCCCAGTCGTCCACAATGTTCTTCACAAGCGCACCTCGTTCCCCTTCCGAGTAACGGTTCCAAACTTCACGTGCATGGACAAAATTATTCGGCTTCTCTGCCGCAAGTCTGCCTGAAACATCACCGCGAATTCCTTGTTCTTGCTCAACAAATGCCGGATTTTCTTTAGGCTCTGAATCATAACTATTCGGCTCATAATTGATCGAGCTCGTTTGTTGCCCAACTGGCATGTAGCCGTCACGCTGGTTATTTGTGACCGGCACTTTCGGCTTGTTAATCGGCAATTGCAGATAGTTCGGTCCCACACGATGACGCTGCGTGTCTGAATAAGAAAACAGGCGACCTTGAAGCAACCGATCTTCTGACGGGAGCATACCTCTTACAAGAACCCCGGGGTTAAAGCCTACCGATTCTGTTTCGGCAAAGACATTCTCAGGATTGCGATTTAATGTCATTGTGCCCACAAGTTCGTATGGAAAAACATCCTCAAACCAATCTTTCGTTGCGTCAAGTGGATTAAAATCAAATTGATCAAGGTCTTTTGGATCAAGCACTTGGACATACAAATCCCATTCTGGATAGTTCCCTGCTTCAATAGCTTCATGTAGATCTCGTGTTGCATGATTGAATTCTTTTGCTTGAATTTGAGACGCTTGTTCGGTCGTCAAATTGACAATCCCAGCTTTTGGTTGCCAGCGTAGCTTCACATAAACCGTTTTTCCTGCCTCATTGATCCATTTAAAAGCATGTACGCTCGAACCGCGCATCTCACGGTAAGAAGCAGGTGTCCCTTCATCGCTGAAAAGATATGTAAGCATCGTGACTGCTTCCGGCGTTAGGCTCATGAAGTCCCAGTAACGATTTGGATCTTGAATATTCGTCGCTGGATCTGGCTTGAGCGAATGAATAACATCTGGAAACTTAATCGCATCACGAATGAAAAATACAGGCAAATTATTTCCGACAAAATCATAATTCCCCTCTTCTGTATAAAACTTGATCGAAAAACCTCGTGGATCTCGCAACGTCTCAGGCGAGTGTTGTCCGTGAATAACGGTAGAAAAACGAGCAAAAACCTCTGTTTCTTGTCCTTCTTCTTGTAAAAAGTGTGCCATTGTATATTTTTTCATGCTATTTTTAACTACAAACTTCCCGTGTGCCCCTGCCCCACGTGCATGAACCACACGTTCTGGAACTCGTTCACGGTCAAAATGAGCTAGTTTTTCAATCAACTGATAATCTTCAAGAAGCGTTGGCCCTTTGAAACCTGCCGTCATCGAATTTTGGTTATCTCCAATTGGCACTCCCTGATTAGTCGTTAAATTTTTCTTTTCGGTCAAATTAAATCCCTCCATGTGCAAGATTATTCATTTAATTAAAATGATTATTAAATGATATTAATTATGATAAAGAAATCCTCGCTCCAAGGCAACTAATCAGCTTATCTTTTTTGTGAATCCAAATAAACAAAAAGACCCATCAAAATCCACTTGATAGGTCTTTTTGTTTATTTTTCATTTGGAAGAATCTTTTTTACTTTTCTTTCAAATTCTCGTCTTGATAGCAAAACGCTGTGTCCACAACCTTCACACTTGATTCGAATATCCATTCCCATTCGAATAATCCGAAAACGATTGCTTCCACAAGGATGTGGTTTTTTCATTTCTACAATATCATTTAACTCGAATTTTTTACTTTCCATCTCTATCCTCTTCACAAATTTTATTTAATCATCAAATTGTACATCTAAAATTTCTAAAATCCGATCCAAGTCATCATCCGATAAAAACTCAATTTCAATTTTACCTTTTTTATTCGTTCGTTTAATCGAAACCGCTGTTCCGAACTTATCACGCAGTTGATTTTCACTTTCACGAATAAAGACCGGTACTTTCTTTGGTTTCTTTGTTTCACGTGAAACATTCTCATTAATATCTGTCACTAATTTTTCCAGTTGGCGCACAGTAAGTTCTTCTTTCACTGTTTTCTTTGCCAGTGGAATAATATTTTTCTTTTGTTTTAAAGCAAGCAATGCTCGAGCGTGCCCCGCAGATAATTCTCCAGTACGAATCATATCTTGAACTTCATCTGGAAGAGAAAGCAATCGAATAAAGTTAGCCACATATGGACGACTTTTCCCGACGCGTTCTGCAAGTTTCGCTTGCGTTAATTTTAAGTTTTTCATTAAAAAGTCATAGGATTCAGCTTCTTCAAGCGCTGACAAGTCTTCCCGTTGCAGGTTTTCAATGACAGAAAGCTCCATCATCTCTTGATCATTTAATGTCCTTACAACCGCTGGAATTTCTTTTAGACCAGCTTGAACAGACGCGCGGCATCTTCTCTCTCCCACTACAATTTCATAGCGATCCTTTTTCTCCCTTAAAATAACGGGTTGCAACACACCGTGAATTTTAATGGAATCCGTCAATTCTTGAATAGCTTTCTTGTCGAAGTTTTTTCGTGGTTGAAATGGATTCGCATCCACCTTATCAAGCGCAATACTTACAACAGTCTCTTCATCTGTATCTACTGTATTAAATAACGCATTGATTCCTTTTCCAAGTCCTTTAGCCATTTGCAATCACTTCCTTAGCTAATTCTAAATAAACTTCGGCCCCTTTTGATTTTGGATCATATAAAAGAATTGGTTTACCGTGACTTGGTGCTTCACTTAAACGTACATTTCTAGGAATAATTGTATCAAATACTTTATTTTGGAAGTATTTTTTGACTTCTTCAATAACTTGGATACCTAAGTTCGTACGTGCATCAAGCATTGTTAACAATACGCCTTCGATTTGCAATTCAGCATTCAATTGTTTTTGAACGATTCGAATTGTATTTAAAAGTTGACTTAATCCTTCTAACGCATAATACTCACATTGAACAGGAATCAAAACAGAATCTGAAGCTGTCAACGCATTTAGTGTCAGCAATCCAAGGGATGGTGGGCAATCAATGATGATGTAATCGTACTCATCTTTTATTGTATCAATTGCTCGCTTTAAACGAAGTTCCCTAGAGATAGCTGGAACAAGTTCAACTTCTGCTCCAGCAAGCTGGATAGTGGCAGGAATAACATCAAGATTGTCTAGTTCCGTATGTTCACGCACATCTTTAAGTGGGACATCGTCTACTAATACATTATAAATACAGTTTTCGATTTCTCCCTTATTGATACCAACACCACTAGAGGCATTTCCTTGAGGATCAATGTCTACCAGCAAGACCTTTTTTCCCAAAAAAGCTAGGCTAGAGCTAAGATTGACAGAAGATGTCGTCTTGCCAACGCCGCCTTTTTGATTCGCAAGTGCAATAATTTTGGTCACTTTCTTCACCAGCCCCTTATTAAGTTCCTGATCTCTCAGTTCTATAACTTCTATTCTACCAAAACTTTTTCAATCCGTCTCTTAAATTAGCTAAAATTTTATTTTTCGACCAAAAAAATTGTTTCACGTGAAACATTTACATTTTTATCCAAACAAAAAAGACCTACCTTCGTAGGTCTTTTAGCTTATTTGTAATCGAATGAAAGTTTAACCTCTAGAACCGCACAGGTCTTTTGATACATACGCAAAGTTAAATCCGGATCCCCTGCTTCAATGCGCTCAATAATAGTTGGCGATAAATCAGATTTCAACGCTAAGTCAAGTTGTGACCATTTCTTCTCAATTCGCTTTGCAAAGATCCCTCGAGCAAGCATTGCTGAGATGCTCTCTAGATAATGAACAATCCCTTCGTTCTCATAGGCAAGCTCCTTCAGCGAATCAAAGCTATACGCATCATTACCAATACTTAAATCAGCAGTAGTTCGACTTAAGAAAATACGTTTTGCTTCTTCCCGATACGCTCCCATCTGATCCGTAAAGGGGTTTTTATCTTTAAAGTAACCTTTAATAAAGCAGTAATACGTTTCAGATTCTGAAAAAGCCGTAAAATAAATTAAGCGGCAGTTGCGATCCTTAAAGTGTAATTTAAGTTCGTGGAGCGGTTGATCGACAGTCGTTTCAATTCGTGTAGATTGAAGAGAATAGGCTTGACTCTTCCCAATTGAAAGATGAATATCTGGCGCGATTTGTTTACCTGTACTTAACCGCCGTGTCTCAGCGTTTTCTAGATCAAATATCCCTTGTAATAAAAGCGTTGCCATTAATGGCTGCTCTTCAATCAAATCGTGTATAAAATCGTAAGCTTGGAATTGATTTTCCTCGTCTTTAACAAAAATAATTTTAGCCATGATCTCCCTTACCTCCTCATCATTTTCCTTCCACTTTAATTTTACTTTGTTTAGGCGATTTTTGCACCTGATAACCCCAAATACAAATAAAAACAACCTTCAAAGGAAGATTGTTTAATTTGACTGTTGATCTAATTGTTTTGCTTTTTTGTACCAACCCATAATCTTTCGAATTAACCAAAAAACGTAGATAAAAGCGATAATATACATCAGATATCCCATTCCAGCTGTAAAAATAGCTCGTGCATTACTTATTTCTGCTGTTGGGCTCGCAGACATTAATGGATAGATGAAAAAAATGACCATGCGTTGCGGTTGTAACCTTAAGATAGCTTCTGTAATTGATGTGACAAAAGAAGGCAAAATCATCGCTGAACAAGCGATACCCAGAATCTGCCAAATAATTTGTAGTATTTTCATTCTCGATTCCCCTCTTATTTTTTATTTTTAGGAATTTGAATGGTAATTTCAAAAAAATCATCCGATTCCTGTTCATTGATGTTTAAATCCATTCCGCCTTTTTGTACCATCGAAACTGATTCTTTAATCGTATTTAAAGCAATTCGAGCATCTTTACTTACAAGTCGTAAATTCGCTTTTTTCTTCGGTTTTTCATCTTTTTTCGTCAAAAATTCACGAATCAGTTCGTCTGTTTGCTTCACATTCAAGTGATTGTCTCGAATTTTGTCCAAAACTTTCAATTGATCTTCTTCACTTTCAAGCGCTAACAAGGATCTTGCATGACGCTCAGAAATTTCTTTTGCAAGAACCGCTTCTTGAATTCCCTTTGGCAATTTAAGCAAGCGCAACTTGTTTGCGACAGCAGACTGGCTTTTCCCAACTTGTTTCGCTAAGGCTTCTTGCGTGACACCATTCATTTCAAGCAAGCTTTGATAAGCTACAGCCTCTTCAATTGGTGTCAGTTGTTCCCTTTGTAAATTCTCAATCAAAGCAAGCGCCGCCGACTCATCATCCGTAAATTCCTGAACGATTGCTGGAATTGTTTCCATTTCTAAATAAACAGCTGCCCGGTAACGCCGTTCCCCAGCAATAATCTCATATCGACTTTCCTCGCTGTTTTCCTCCATTTCACGGAGAACAATCGGCTGAATCAAGCCATGAATTTTGATCGTTTCAGCAAGTTCCTCAATTTTTTCTTGATCAAATACAGTCCTCGGCTGAAATTGATTGGGCATAATTTGATTTAATGGAATCTCTTCCACTCGTTGCGTCAAATCCTGCTCTACCAACTCGTCCGCTTTGTTTTTATCTTTTTTCCCAAAAAGTGAAAAAGCCATGGAGTATCGTCCCTTCTCAGTTTATCTCACAATAAAGTTTGTACTCTTCCTTTCATTTTAGCAGAAATAGCCAGGAAAAACATTACTCAATCGGTTGTTTATTTGGAAGTCCTGCTTTACGAGGATATTTTTTGGGTGTTTCTTTTGCTTTCCGAATCACATAAAGGTTTCGTTCACTGTTTTCAGCAGGGAGTTGAAAAGCAAAATGCCCCGTCACTTTCCCACCTAAAACAGCGATCGCTTTTTTAGCTATTTCAAGCTCCTGCTCTGCTTGTTGGGCTTTCATTGCTAAAAACACACCATCTTTTTTTACAAGTGGCAAACACAGTTCTGCAAGCACACTCATTCGAGCAACCGCTCGAGCCGTCACTAGAGAAAATTGCTCGCGGTGTACTTTATTTTGACCAAAAGTTTCTGCACGATCATGATAAAAATGAACATTCGTCAATTTTAACTCATCTGCTAAATGATTTAAAAACGTGATCCGTTTATTTAGAGAATCAACAATACTAACTTCTAGATGCGGGAAACAAATTTTCAGCGGAAGGCTCGGAAAACCTGCGCCTGCCCCAACATCACAAACAGTAGTAAACTCATTAAATGGCACATAAAAAGCCGCAGAAATAGAATCATAAAAATGCTTCAAATACACTTCTTGCTTATCCGTAATTGCTGTCAGATTCATTTTTTCGTTCCATTCGACGAGCAATTCATAGTAGCGCTCAAACTGCCTCATTTGTTTTTCCGTTAGCAAGATTCCCGCTTCAGCAAGTTTTGCCTGAAATTGTTCTGGATTCACGTTTTTCCCTCACTTTACTTTTGCAATTTTTCCTTGTTCAATATATACCAACAAAATAGAAATATCTGCCGGATTGACCCCGCTGATTCGACTTGCTTGCGCAATTGACAGTGGTTCAATTTTCTTAAGTTTTTCAACCGCTTCCGTAGCCAAGCCAAAAATCGCATCATAGTCAATATTTTCCGGGATTTTTTTATCTTCCATGCGCTTCATTTTTTCAACTTGTTGGTAAGCTTTTTCAATGTAACCTTCATATTTAATTTGAATTTCCACTTGTTCCGCCACATCCCAAGACACAAATGTTTCACGTGGAACAATTTCAATAATTTGATCATAAGTCATTTCCGGTCTACGTAAAAAGTCCGCCGCAAGAACGCCATCTTTAAGTTCAGCAGAACCCAGTTCACGAAGCATCGCTTGTACTTGTTCTGTCGGTTTAATTCTCGTTGTTTCAAGACGTCGCTTCTCTTCCTCAACCGCTGCTTTTTTCGCTTGGAAACGCGCATAACGCTCATCACTAATCAACCCAATTTCATGACCCAGTTCAGTCAACCGCAAGTCCGCATTATCATGGCGCAAGAGGAGGCGATATTCAGCCCGCGAAGTTAAAAGGCGATATGGTTCTTCCGTGCCTTTCGTTACGAGGTCATCAATCAAAACGCCAATGTAAGCTTGGTCACGCCCTAAAATAACAGGATCTTTCTCTTGAATTTTACGACATGCATTGATCCCTGCCATCAAACCTTGCCCAGCAGCTTCCTCGTATCCACTTGTTCCGTTAATTTGTCCAGCTGTGAAAAGCCCAGGAACCAATTTTGTTTCAAGTGATGGCCAAAGTTGATCCGGCATCACCGCATCATACTCAATTGCATAGCCAACACGCATCATTTCAACATTTTCAAGACCCGGAATCGTCCGAAGCATTTTTTCTTGAACGTCTTCAGGTAAGCTTGTAGAAAGACCTTGCACATAAACTTCTTCCGTGTTACGACCTTCAGGCTCCAAGAAAATTTGATGCCGAGGTTTATCGCTAAAGCGCACAATTTTATCTTCAATAGATGGACAATAACGAGCACCTGTCCCTTTTTTCGTCGCTGTAAACATTGGCGAACGCGATAAATTAGCATTGATAATTTCGTGCGTTTGCTCGTTCGTATAGGTTAGCCAACACGGCAACTGCGTAAGCAGCATTTCAGTCGTTTCATAACTAAAAGCGCGTGGATTTTCATCGCCTGGTTGAATTTCTGTTTCCTCATAATTAATGGAACTGGATTTCACGCGTGGTGGTGTCCCCGTTTTAAAGCGACGTAAAATAAAGCCCAGTTCTTCAAGATGTTCTGAGAGCTTAATAGAGGGTTGTTGATTGTTTGGACCACTTGAATAGCGCAAATCTCCAACAATAATTTCACCACGAGAAAACGTACCGGTAGTCAAAATAACGGCATCTGCCATGTATTTTGCACCACTATTTGTAATAACACCGCGACAAACCCCGTCTTCTATAACTAAACGGTCAACTAAGCCTTGTTTTAACGTAATGTTTTCTTCTTTTTCAATTGTATGTTTCATTTCATGTTGGTAGTCCCATTTATCCGATTGCGCACGCAAAGCACGCACGGCAGGACCTTTACCAGTATTTAACATCCGCATTTGCACATAAGTTTTATCTGTATTTCGTCCCATTTCGCCGCCGAGCGCATCAATTTCGCGAACGACAACTCCTTTTGCTGGGCCGCCAACTGACGGGTTGCAAGGCATGAATGCGACCATATCTAAATTGATCGTCAACATAAGCGTCTTCGCGCCCATACGGCCGCTTGCAAGCCCAGCTTCAACGCCAGCATGCCCAGCACCCACAACGATCACATCATAATGACCAGCTTCATAAATTTGCATTTTTTCCTTCCATCTCCTTTATTTACCTAAACAAAACTGATTAAAGAGTTGATCCAAAAGTTCATCTTGAACAGAATCCCCCGTAATTTCACCGAGTAAATCCCATGCTCTTGTCATATCAATTTGTACAATATCAACCGGCATTCCTGCTTCAACGCCTTCAATTACCGCATCAAGCGCATTCGCAGCCTGGTGAAGTAACGCAATATGTCGCGTATTGGAAACATAAGTCGCATCACCCGCATCAATTTCACCCGTAAAAAATAGTTTCTTAATCGCTTCTTCGAGTTCCGTAATTCCGCCTTCTGTAAGCATCGACGTTTCAACAACAGGATTAGCACCTGCAAGCGCCTGCACCTGAGTAATATCTATTTCCCGATTTAAATCCGTTTTATTTAACACCACCACATAATGGTGATTTCGCGCTGCTTCAAAAAGCGCTCGATCTTCCTCAGTAAGTGGTTCATTTTGATTGAGCACAAGCAAAATAAAATCCGCATCCTGCAGTGCTTTTCTAGATCTTTCTACCCCGATTTTTTCAACGATATCTTCCGTTTCGCGGATACCAGCCGTATCAATCAAACGAAGCGGTACCCCGCGCACATTGACATATTCCTCAATGATGTCACGCGTCGTTCCCGCAATGTCCGTCACGATCGCCTTCTCTTCCTGAATAAGTTGATTAAGCAGTGAAGATTTCCCTACGTTTGGTCGGCCAATTATGGCTGTAGCAAGCCCCTCCCGTAAGATTTTCCCCTGCTGTGCTGTTTCAAGTAACTGAGCAACCGACGCTTTCACAAGGAGTGTTTTTTCGACGAGCATTCTCTGCGTCATTTCCTCAACATCGTCGTATTCCGGATAATCAATATTGACCTCCACTTGCGCCAAGGCGTCCAAAATCTCTTGCCGTAAATTCCTAATTAAGCGCGACAAATTTCCGTCCATTTGCTTCAGCGCAACACCCATCGCCCGGTCCGTTTTCGCACGAATCAAGTCCATGACCGCTTCCGCCTGTGACAAGTCAATTCTTCCGTTTAAAAAGGCGCGCTTTGTGAATTCTCCAGGTTCAGCAAGCCGGGCGCCACTTCTTAACAGCAACTGTAAAACCCGATTCACTGCAACGATCCCGCCGTGACAATTGATTTCAACGACGTCTTCTCTCGTAAACGTTCGTGGTGCTCGCATCACAGAAGTCATGACCTCTTCGATTGTTTCATTATTTTCTTTAATATGTCCATAATGGATCGTGTGACTATCTACATCCGCCAAGCGATTTTTGGCATAAAAAATACGATCCGCTATCTGAATCGCTTCATCGCCGCTTAATCGAATAATAGCAATGGCTCCTTCGCCGGGCGGTGTTGAGATAGCAGCAATAGTATCCAAATCCATTCTTCTCCCACCTTTCTTCTGTAAGCCAAATAAGCTCGGGCTAAAAGTGTCCGAATAAATTCCTTGCGACTACACAACCATTCACTCTGCTTTGACCAAAGCTCAAGTCATTCATCAGCATTATTTAATTATCCACAATTGATATGTTCTATTTTAACTTATTCACATGTGGATAACAACCGTTTTTTATTTTATCCACAAAAAAAGTATGCCTCTTATTTTCAAGGCACACTTTAATTATTTTGTCTCCAATTGATGCACAAACAAGCCACTCAAAAGCTTCGGCTCAAACCAAGTTGATTTGGGTGGCATAATTTGAAACGCATCCGCAACATTGAGCAAATCCTCCATTTGCGGCGGAAACATCGCAAAAGCCACATGAAATTTCCCACTATCCACAAGCTTCTTTAATTCATCCAAGCCACGAATCCCGCCCACAAAATCAATTCGCTCATCCCGGCGCACATCCTTAATACCAAATACAGGCCCAAGTACGAGCTCCTGCAAAATTGAAACATCGAGCCCGCCAATCACATCACTTGGGATAGTTTCTGGTTTAGCTTTGAGACCATACCAGACTCCATCCAGATACATACCAAATTGATGCTTTTCTTGCGGCTTAAACGCCTCTTGCTGCGCCGGTGTCACATCGAATGCCGCTTCCACTTGCACCAAGAAATCATCCGGAAGCGGTGCCCGGATCACGCGATTATAATCCAAAATTGAAAGCTCCTCCGCTGGGAATAGCACCGAAAGGAAAAAATTGAATTCTGCATCATGAGGTGCATCCGGATGCGCCTCTTGGCGTTTCAAGCCAACTTTGACTGCCGATTCCGTGCGGTGATGCCCATCTGCAATGTAAAGCGCCGGCACAGCCTCAAAAGTCTCTCCAATTTGCTCTGCCAAGTTCTGATCTTGAATTTGCCAAACCCGATGCCTAACCTCATAAAAGCTCACAAAGTCGTATAAAGGCTCATTTTGATTCGCATAACGGTGAAGTGCATCTGTCAATTTCTGTTTTCCTCGGTACGTAAGAAAAATGGGACTTGTATTCGCATCACAAGCATCAATATGGCGAATTCGGTCGAGTTCTTTTTCTTCACGTGTAAACTCATGCTTCATGATAATCCCCTCTGTGTAATCCTGTATCGACGTCACGGCGGCTAAACCCAATTGCGACTTTCCGCCAACTGTCAATTCATATAGATAGTAAGAATCTAGCTCCTCCTTTTCTAGCCACCCGTTTTTTAAAAAGGTTTCAAGGTTTTCATTTGCTTTTTGATAAACTTCCGCTGCATAGGGCGAAAGGGTTTTATCAAAATCAATTTCTGCCTTGTCGATATGCAAAAAGGAGTAGGGATTTTCTTTGCTCAGTTCGCGCGCTTCATCACTATTTAAAACATCATAAGGTAGCGATGCCACTTGGTGCGCTAAATCTTGCTTCGGTCGGATTGCTTTAAAAGGTCTTACTTTTACCAACTTGTTTCCTCCTCCATCACGTTGTTATTTCCCGGGAAATAGTTTAGGAAATGGTCACTCCGATCGGTTCAATGACACGAACGCGGAGCACTCCTTCAATTTTCTCCAAGTCTTCTTTAATACGTTCCAGATTTACTGCTTCATTTTGTTCTAAATCAAGTAGCGTATAAGCATATCCTTCACGACTGCGGTTGGTCAAGTCAAGAATGTTAATTTGATGGCTTGCGACAATCGTCGAAACTTGGCCTACCATGTTGGGAATATTATGATGGCAAACGCCAATTCGTGGATGACCATTATAAGGCATTTCCACATTTGGATAGTTTACCGAGTTTTTTATACTGCCTGTTTCGAGATACGCTTGTAATTCTCGTGCTGCCATAATCGAGCAGTTGATTTCTGCTTCAGCAGTTGATGCACCCAAATGAGGCAGCACCCGGACACGCTTATTTTCAAGTAGCGAATTCGTAGCAAAGTCTGTCAAATAGAGTCGTAATCTTTGATGGTCAAGCGCATCTAAAATCGCTGCTTCATCCACTAATTCACCTCGAGAAAAGTTTAGCAGTACGGCATCCGAGCGAAGTAGCATCAACGTTTCAGCATTGAACATTTGATGTGTATTCTCCCTGAGTGGAACGTGAACGCTAATGTAATCGCAAGTCGTTAAGATTTCTTCGAGTTCAGTTGCCCGCTTGACTTCTCGTGAAATTTTCCAAGCTGTATCCACGGATATGTAAGGATCAAACCCCATTACTTCCATTCCGAGTGCAGCCGCATCATTAGCAACGAGCGCACCAATTGAGCCAAGTCCAATAATCCCTAGTTTCTTGCCTGCTAATTCCGTTCCCGAAAAAGCTTTTTTCCCTGCCTCTACTTTTGCTGCTACGTTTTCCCCTTCAAGTCCGCGAACCCAGGCACATCCTTCAATAATTGGGCGCGCTGCCATGAATAAACTTGCAAGTACCAGTTCCTTAACAGCATTAGCGTTCGCTCCCGGCGTATTAAACACGATGATCCCTTGCTCTGAACAACGCTCAAGCGGGATATTGTTAACGCCCGCTCCTGCTCGCGCGACGGCTTTCAACGATTTCGGAAATTCAAAGTCGTGTAAGCTGTAACTACGGAGCAATAATCCATCAGGATCCGCATTTTGATCCACACTGTATTTCTCGGAATGGAAGGTTGCAAGTCCTTCTTCTGCAATGGCGTTTAGCGTTTCAATCTTAAACATAAATTTTTCCCCCTTTATATTTAACAGCGAAACCCTCCATAAAGTGAACAAATTCTTCGACGCCAAGAATTGGGAAGGCATTGTATAAACTAGCTCGCATACCACCAACTGAGCGATGCCCTTTCAAATTGATGAAGCCTTGTCTTTTCGCTTCTTGCAAAAAAAGCGCATCTAGTTGTTCGCTTCCTGTATGAAAGGGAATATTTGTGAGTGAGCGAAATGCAGGTTCTACAGAAGAACTAAAAATTTTGGATTGATCCAAGTAGGTATATAAAAGAGCCGCTTTTTCACGATTTCGTCGTTCCATTTCTGCTACGCCGCCCTCGCTTTTAATCCACTCTAAAACAAGCTTTGCCACATAAATAGCAAAGGTTGGTGGGGTATTGTATAGGGAATGATTTTTTGCCTGCACCGCATAATCTAGCATCACAGGAAGATCAGGAACTTGCCCGATCAAGTCTTCCCGTACGATGACGATTGTTAGTCCCGCTGGACCAATGTTTTTCTGCGCACCAGCATAAATTAACCCAAAGTCCTCCACGCGGTAGTCATTCGATAAAATATTGGAAGACATATCTGCAACGAGCGGGATTTCTGATTGTGGAATATCGAAGAAAGCCGTTCCTTCAATGGTATTATTTGTCGTAATATGTAAATAGGAAGCATCTTTTGGTACTTCCGGAATTTCTGGAAGGTAATGAAAATTTTGATCTTCAGAAGAAGCCACTACAACGGCCTCCGTTAATTTTTGTGCTTCTTGAATGGCTTTTTGCGACCAGGAACCGGTGTTTACAAAGGCTGCTTTTTTACTATGTGCTAGGTTAAGTGGCACCATTGTGAATTGAAGGCTTGCTCCGCCTTGTAGAAACAAAACTTTATAATTATCCGGAATGCCCATTAATTCGCGAAGTAACACTTCTGCTCCTGCTAAAATTTCTTCAAACCACTCGGATCTGTGGCTGAGTTCCATGACCGACATGCCTGATCCCTTGTAAGAAAGCAGTTCCTCTTGCACTTGTTTTAAAACTGGTTGTGGTAACACTGCTGGCCCAGCTGAAAAATTATAGATTTGCTCCATTTCCCACTCGCTCCCATTCCTTTTTATTTTTTAAAAGCACTCTTTCATTTGTGCATTAAGACACAATTTTTAGAATAAATAAAAAATCAAAGGTTTTCGTATATTATAACAGAAGACCATTAAAATTAAAGAGAAAGCCTTTCCTAAAAAAACAAGTACTTTTAGCTAAAAGTACTTGTTTCCAATTATTTGGTTTTTCTAAAGACCATCCAGTAAATTACAAGGAATAAAACAAGGGCTAAAATCGCAGAACGATACATGATGGCATAGTTGCTATACGTTGCGACAATACTGAGCCCAAAGCTTCCGATCGCCATCCCGATATCCATGCCTGATAAAAATGTTCCGTTTGCAGCACCTTTGTTTTCTGGAGCAGCTCGATCTATTGTCAGCGCTTGTAAAGCGGGTTGTGTCATCCCGTAACCTAGTCCAAATGCCAGCGCCGCAAAAAATAGCATCCACGCACCCGTAGCAAAGGAAAGCAATAAAATCCCAAGTATCATAGCAAAGACACCTGGAACCACAACAACGAAATGTCCTTTCGTATCATATAACCGACCCGCAAAAAGCCGACTTAAAAGTATCGTAATGGCTTGTCCCAGAAAATAAATCCATGTATTTTCAACGTGTATTTCTGTACCGTACACCATCATAAAAGTTTGAATTCCGCCAAGTGGGATAGCCATTAATAGACATAAAAAAGCCGGCAACAGCGCCGTTTTCTCGAAAAGCTTTATTTTCCCGGCTTTTTTCACTTTTTCTTGCTTGATTCGAACTTGCGAAAGCAGTAAAAAAGTACCAACTAATATGACCAGTGCAAAAGTAATTAGCGTATTAAATGAAAAATAATTCATAATCAAAATGGCTACAACGGGGGCAAGTGACATTCCAAGCGCTGTTGTCAGTCCATAAAATCCAATTCCTTCACCCGTTCGGTTAGGCGGAACAATTGCCGAAACTCCCGTTGCAATAGAGGTTGTGCTAATCCCCCAGCCTGCTCCTTGAATGAAACGAACCGCAAGCAAGGCTAAAACAACTGTTGAAATATAAAAACTAGCCGTTGTCGCAATTAAAATTAGAAAGCCTATTAAAATGAGCATTTTAGAGCCAAATCGATCATTCCAGCTTCCTGAAATAGAACGCATGAGAAGCGCTACTACTGAAAACACACCCACAGCAAGACTAGCTTCTACTTGCGAACCCCCAAGCTTAATAATTTGGGTGGGCAAAGTGGGCATAAATACCATAAATCCAACATATAGAAAAATACTTCCTATCAGTAAAAAAATGTAATCCTTCGTCCATAATTTTGTTTTACTTTCCAAAAAATCCCTTCTTACTCAATATTATTCTCGATCTGGTTTAACAAAGTAGCAAAAGTTCGCAAATCTTGTTCGGAAAAATCGGCAAACATCTTTTTACAAGCCTCTTCTACAGTTTCTTGCAAAACAGAAGTTAGCTTCTCTCTCTTTTCATTTAAACTTAACAGAGTTTTTCGACGATCTACTTCATCCGTTTTGCGAATCACTAAGTCTTTCCGCAACAGGACATCAATGATCCGATTAACCGTTGGCGTGTCTTTTTCTGAGAGTTCGGCTAACTGTTTTTGTGAGATTGGTGCCTTTTGCTGAATAATGTTTAATATCGTCCACTGTTCAGGTGTTACTTCTAGATCCGCCAAGCTTCTTGAAAGAAATAAGTGCATTTTTTTCGCGATTTTCGTTGTTTGAAAGGAAAATTCATCAAACTTTTGCCTCATCATTTCACCACACCTTAATTAATTGTTACAACAATAATTGTCTTAACAATCATATAACAATATTTATAAAAAGTCAAAAAAGCTAGCTAAAGGCCCAGAATCTGCCTTCAGCTAGCTTTTAAAGCAACTCAATATTTATAATTTCATCAAATTGAACAGGGTAAATCTGCCCAAATATATCGCGAAAAAGAATTTCTTGTGTTTCAGGATCCATTTCGAATGGCACTAAATCCATTTCGCGAATAACACCCCGCCCTACGAAAGCTTCCGAATCCTCAAAAGATGCCAACTCTAGTTTCGCCACATTTGCTTCTTCAAAAAAGTTCAGTCGCACTAACCATTCTCGCTTGATTGCATCAGACAAGGTGATATAAAAACTTTCCTGTTCCACTAAATCAACTTGCGGCTTTTCGATAAGAACTGCTGGATTCGTTACTTCGACTTGTTTATCTAAAGATATAGCATAAACCATTGTGATCACCTCTTTCTATTTCTATTATACGAACAAATGTTCTTGTTTGCAACTTTTTTATTTGAAATTTTTTCCGTTTAGAATCTGAGTAGGTTTAGCGCTTACATAAAAACAAAGGGTTGCAATCAAAAAAATTAGTCGCTATACTAAAGTAAGTAAATAACATTTGAAAAGAGGTATTCCTATGTCAAACACATTTTTAGAAGCAATCAAATCGCGCCGCTCGATCTATGCGCTTGATAAAAACGTATCATTATCTCAAGACGAAATCGAAGAAATCGTAAAAGAAGCTATTAAGCACAGTCCATCTTCGTTTAATTCACAAACTTCACGTGCTGTTCTTTTATTCGGCGAAAACCATGATAAACTTTGGAATATCGTAGAAGATACACTTCGTGCTATTGTTCCTGCTGAAAATTTTGCCTCCACTGAAGGAAAAATCGCTTCCTTCCGTGCTGGATATGGAACCGTTTTGTTTTTCGAAGATACAGATGTAATCAAAGGATATCAAAAAGATTTCGCACTTTATGCTGAAAACTTCCCTATTTGGTCCGAACAAGCAACAGGTATTGCGCAGCACTCTGTTTGGGTAGCTCTCGCAGACGCTGGAATTGGAGCTTCCTTGCAGCACTACAATCCACTTATTGATGACGCAGTTAAAGCCGAATGGAACCTTCCAGAAAGCTGGAACTTGCGTGCACAAATGCCATTTGGTAACATCGCTAGTGAACCTGGTGAAAAAGAATTCATGGCAGACGAAGAACGCTTCCGCGTGTTTAAATAAGTTACCAAAAAAGCCTTAACTGACAAGCCCTTCTTGAAAGGCGCAGCAGTTAAGGCTTTTTTTATTCCGCAATAAAAGTTTCTACTTGTTTCATAAGTTCATCACAACTCACTGTTCCCGTTATTCGTCCCTTCACTTCACCATCCACGATTACAAATGAATTCGGGATTCCTTTGACTTTAAACCGATCAGCAATTTTTCTTTGCTTATCGACGTTGACTTTAACAACTTGAATATCCTCATTTTCTCTTTCTGCATACTGATCCAAAGTTAACCAAAAACAGCGACACGGCGCACACCACTCTGCCCAGAAATTAAGTAAAATTTTTGAATGACTGGCAATAATCTGATCAAAGTCGTCTTCTTTTGCATGTATAATCGCCACATTTCTCACCTCTCGATTCAGATTATGCCATTCCATCTGAATCGTCAAGCGAACAAGCTTAACTGTTCATTTTTTAACAATCTCCCGATATTTTCGTAACCCCGCAAAGATAAATAATAAAATACCAAACGCTGCCGCAAGTGCTGTCCCCGCAAAATCGAAAAATAAATCTCCAGACATATTTCCCGCACCATTAAAAGCTGCAATAACTCGTTTAAAATCAAGCGAAGCGCTAAATAAGCTACCTACAAATAGCAAGAAAATCAAGAAAATCTGTCCGCAAATGCTACCTAGTTTTGTCCACCTGCTTCGAAGTAATAAACTGGCATCTTGCATTTCATTTGCGGCAGTAGCATACGCTGATCGATTTAGATGACGACTTAGCATTGATAAAAACAGAGAAGCGCCAAAAATTCCAATACTGATGCTGGTCCAACTCGGTATGACAATCAAAACAAAACTTAAAGCAATTCCTAGACTGTATAAATATAAAATAGGGCGTTTCCCCCACGCTTTCTTAACAAGCGGCTCTACTGCAAGTGAAAAGAGAGTTCCTAAGAAATAAACCATATAAACGCCAAACAACATAAACTTGAAATTGTTTTCGGCAAGCGCCACAAATGTTCCGTAAAGCAATGAAAAACTCATTACAGCACCTTGAGCAAAAGAGAAATATAAAATCCACGGCGCTAGCTTCAGTTTCATTTTTGGCATTAAATAAAGACCCGCACCAACGAAAATCAAAATACCCGCTAAAGCGGCTGAAAATACCCAGAACACATAATCTGTAGACTCGATAGTTCGAGCTTCTTTAAATAGAAATAGAATAAATGATGCAGCAAAAAAAACAAGAAATGGGCGAATTAGAAAGGCATCTCCAGTTCGTGTCTTCACTTCATAATTAGGCAAGCGACTAACAAAATAAAATGTAATCAAGAGGAGCACTGCGTAAAAAAGAAAGGCCAGACTAGGATAAAGAAATTGGGCTAAAATCCCCCCAATAACAAGGGCTAAGATAATTACAAAAAGCGCTCGCAAATAGTTATTATTAGACATTTTTCTACCATAATAAAAATGGTCATGGTATTGCAAAGTAATATAAACTGGGAGCGCCATACTACTTGATATCCCAATCAATATAGCCCCAATTTCAATCCAAAGAGCGTCAAAAGAGCCAAGACTAGCTAATACTGATCCAACAATCCCCATAGCGATTAAAACTTGTAAAAGCGACTTTGCCTTTGCTTGATAATTAAAGGCATTAAACAAGAAAGTTCCTGTTGATTTAAAGACATAAAAAATAATTAATGACGCATAACCATTTAGCCAACCATGATATAAGTTTCCAACTAGAATAAAAAATAAATAAGGCATGAATACCGTTGCATTCATAACGGCATACATGAAAAATTTTCCTTTTGGCTCCATCTTTAACTCCTCAATTCTACGCAAAGAGTCCAATATGTTTCACGTGAAACAATTTAGATTCATTTGGCATATTTCAACAACCTTGCGACATTCTCAGCTGTCCTTACTAAATTTTGTTCGGCATCCCGGCGCACCTCCGAAAAGGTACTCACTGAAGCAACACTTGGAAAAATAGCCGTCATTCCCTGCTGATAAAGTTTTTCACTATCCTTCGTTACACTTCCGCAAATAGCAATAACCGGAATCCCATCAGGTACCGCCCGTGCGACACCAAGTGGCGCCTTTCCACTTGACGTTTGTCCATCCATTCTGCCCTCACCAACGACAACAAAATCCGCATCAGTACATATTTCTTTAAGCTGCAGCTGCTCAATTACATAGTCAATTCCAAGTTTTAGTTCAGCCGATGCAAATTTAAGAAGACCCGCGCCCATTCCTCCTCCAGCCCCCACTCCTGGAGTCTTTGGAACACCAAAAAAGCGGTTATAGAAAGTTTCCATCGCTTGATCGACCTGAGGCATCTCTGCTTCATTTAATCCCTTTTGCCCGCCAAACACAAAGGTAGCGCCATTTGGACCTGTAAGAGGATTTGTTACATCGGTGATGACACGAATTTTTGTTTGAGCTAACTGCGTCCTCACTTTGTTGTTTTTCATTGTGTGAATTCGCGATAAATTCTTTCCAATAGGTGAAACAGGGTTTCCCAATTCATCGAAAAATTCGTATCCAAGTCCCGCTGCCATACCAATTCCGCCATCATTGGAAGCGGTCCCCCCAACCCCGATAATGATTTCCTTAGCGCCTTGATCCATCGCATAGTTCATCATCTCTCCGACTCCTCTCGTTGAAACGGTGAGCGGATCACGCTTGTTTTCTGGTACAAGTTGCAATCCACAAATCTCAGCCATTTCAATGAAAGCCGTTTGTCCAGCATGAATGAAAGCGATCTGCGCGTTTACCGGCTCTAAAAATGGCCCGGTAACAGAAACTATTCTTCGTTCAGTATGCAAAGTTTTAGCCAGCACGTCAAGCGTGCCTTCTCCGCCATCACCAACAGGCAAAAGATGATATTCCACCTCAGGAAAGACACGCAGGAACCCCTTTTGAATGGCTGTTGCCGCTTTATCAGCAGACAGCGTTTCTTTAAAAGAATCTGGAGCGATGACGATTTTCATTGCGGAACCTCCTTTTTTGTTCTATCATATCATTTTTTACAAAAAAACAAAGCCCTAATCTTTAGTTGACAGCTTGCCTCTCAATCGTTATTATAAAATTAAACTTGGTCCTGTAGCTCAGTTGGGAGAGTATCACCTTGACATGGTGGGGGTCGCTGGTTCGAGACCAGTCGGGACCATTAAAAAACAGGCAAGAAACTAGAAAATAAGGTTTCTTGCCTGTTTTTATGTATTAAGATTTAGTTTCTTTATGCAGTAGTTCGCGAACCCGCTTAGGACTAACTAAAAATGATGTAAGTAGAATAAATGGAAAGAACTGTAGTGGAAAAACGAACAGCAAAATAGAGCTAGTAAGAAGCGGGCTGCCGACAATTCGAGAACAGCTGGCAGCAACAAAAATAGTCAGTAAAAATCCAATGTGCCCATCAAGTGGCCAAGTGACAACGTAGCCCATCACGCTACTCGCAAAAATAGCCGGGAAGATTAACCCCCCTTTCCAGCCAGTATTTACACAAATTGCAGCAAGAAGTGGTTTTCCAAGTGCAATTAGTAGCAAAAACAGCCAACTATACGTTGTTACTTCGCTCGACATCTCAATCAGCTGATGTTCTCCTGAAAACAGAAAGTAAGAAGATACCATCCCTAAAAGCCCAATGCTTATACCTCCAATTAACGCAAGCACCCACTTATTTTGCACAAATCGTAATCCTCGCTTTACGAGCGTTTCGAGACCATTAAAATAAAAAGCGAAACAAACGCCAAGAATGATAACTGGAAGTGCAAAAATGAGATTTTGCCAATTCCAAATAGAATGATCTGATAGTCGAATGCCAAAGATGCTTTCTGGAAGCGGCAAAAGATGTTTTACTAAAACAAAGGCACCAAGCGCACAAAACGAAGCTACAATTGAAAGTAAATAACGTAACCAACTAGGTAATTTTCTTTCTACTGGATTTTTATGTTCAATATCTTGGACGACCCCGTTAAAAGGTGCTAGGAAAATAACCGACATCATCGCACCGATTCCTAAATTTACGAGTTCCTCTTTGCTCGCTAAATTAATCCGCAAATGTTCAACTAGCCAAGTTATCATCGCGCCGACCATGCCAACTAAAGCAGCTTCCGGACCTAAACTTGCTCCGAAAGAAAGAATAATCCACGCGGCAAGAATCGTTTTCCATAGCCGATTTTTGTATTCGATTCGTCCTGTTTTTCTAAATTCGGCCATGTTTTCGTGCATCGTATATGGGAAAGCACCAAGTTTCGTTTGGATAAGACCAACAAGAATCCCCCCTATTATGCCAATGATTAGCGGATACAAACTTGGTTCGTGCAAACTTTTCGGTAACTTTTCCCAAATAAAATCTGTTGAAAAATGGACGATTGCTAAAAACAAGGCAGCGACAACACCAATCACCGCACTTAGTACTAACGTATAGCCACTTAATACTACAGAAACTTTTTTCATTCTGTTCCCCCCAGAAATTGAAGCCATTCTTTTATTTTTTGCCCGAAAAACATAAGTTTAAACCGGTGTTCTGAACGAAACTACCTTTTGACGATCCGTTCTCAAATAAAAATCACCTCACGCTAAAACATGTGAGATGATTTTTTCAGCTTATTTATTTTTTTTATTCGCTTCTTTATCCAAAGCTTTCTTTACCTCTTGGTTCACCTTATCTTCATACTCGTCACTATACGTTTTCGAATCTTGAATTAACTGATCACAAAATATAGCGACATCTTTTCCAGTGACAGTAAGCACCTCATCACCTCTTGCTGCGCCCTCTTCGAAAAGTTCCAAAACAGCAGAAAGCGGCTTAATTCCATCTACAAGTTCCATTGGTCCAACTTTAAAAAGATACTTTTGGATTTCCTTATAAACCACCTTGTAATCTCGCGGCAGAGCATTTACACGCGCCATATGTTTGCGCCATTCCTTCTTCTCAGCCAGAATTTCCTGTAAACTCATTTTCACCCCTCCTATTGATTCAATTTTTTCGCAACATTTTTATTAAGTTGATCGCGCCACTTGTCACGTAATGACTTCGCTCCCTCTTCGGAAGCGAGCGCCACACAAAATCCTTTTACATCGTTTCCCAAAATTTCCTGCGCATGTTGTCCATCCGCTGCCGTTTCCTCAAACCAACTGAGCACTCCCCCAAGAATTGGGATAAGGTTACGACCTGTAAAGTCGGCGTGCCCCATGAGGTTCAATGTGATTTCTTCCCAAGCTGCCTGATAATCATCCGGCAATTTTTCAACTCGCGACTTAAAATCATTCAAATCTCTTGTAATATCATTTCCTGTAATTCTATCCCAGAAATTCATGCTTGTTCCTCCTTCAATTTATTAATTTTCGACGAAACAAACTCCCATTTTTTCCAAAAATTTTCTAGTTCTTCTCGACCTGCATCGCTAAGCGAATAAAACTTTCGTACGGGACCCATTGTCGATTTTTTCTTGGTTATTTCAACGAGTTCTTTCTTTTCAAGCCGCAGGAGAATTGTATAGACCGTTCCCTCTACAATATCTTCAAAACCCGATTCCTGTAAAATCTTCGTAATTTCATAACCATAAGTTTCTTTGCGATTAATGATTTCAAGGATAATTCCCTCAAGAACTCCCTTTAACATTTCAGTTATTCCATTCATAATTTGTCATCTGTCCTACGTGCAAACAGATTTTCCTCCTTCCCATCAACTATATAGTATTGTTAAGTTCTACTACATAGTAATACAATATAGAAAGTTTGTCAACTAGTTAAAATTAATTTCTATAAAGCAGTGGAAAAAATGTTTCTATCATTGAAGCAAAAAATAAATCAAGTTCTAGAGAGTCATCTAAATTAATATAAAATGCTTAAAGCACTATCCCTTGTAATACATCGCTATAGACTTTTTCCACACAAAAAAAGTTGAACTTGATAAGCAATCAAGTTCAACTTTTCCAATTCATCTAATTTACTCATTCACTGCTTCCATGGCGTCCTTAGGTGTGCCAAAGAAGTAAGTTAAAACAAAACCACCAAGATAAGCAGCAAGAAGACCGATAACATAACCTAGCCAGTGTCCCCCTGCAATTAATGGAATTAGTGCTACCCCAGATGGGCCAATAGCAATGGCGCCAATGTTTCCAAAAGCCCCAATAACTGCGCCCCCAATTCCACCACCTAAACAAGCGGTAATAAATGGCCGTCCAAGCGGAACCGTAACCCCGTAAATAAGTGGTTCACCAATTCCCAAGATCCCGACAGGAAGTCCACCTTTAATCATATTTACAAGCGGTTTGTTTTTCCGACAACGAATCCAAAGTGCAATCGAAGCTCCAACCTGTCCGCCGCCAGCCATTGCTAAAATTGGAAGGAGTAATGTCGCACCCGTTTGCGCAATCATTTCCACGTGAATAGGCGTCAACACTTGATGCAAACCTAACATCACCATCGGTAGGAAGAATGTGCCGAGTACAAAGCCCGAGAATAGCCCACCGACTTCAATCGTCCAATTAATCGCCGAAACCAGTCCTTCTGAAATTAATCCTGCAACTGGCATGATCAGGAAAATCGTAATAAGCCCCATTACAAGCATAACAATCGTTGGCGTCACAATAATATCAATAGCATTCGGAATAAATTTGCGCAAGCTCTTTTCAAGCACACACATTAACCAAACTGCAAATAAAACACCAATAATTCCACCTTGTCCCGGTAAAATCGCATCTCCTGTAAAAATATTTGTGATCGTATGCCCATCAGCAAGCCCCGATAACATTGTAATACCGGCAATTCCACCACCTAAAACTGGTGTTCCACCAAATTCATTTGCTGTATTAATCCCAACATAAATCGAAAGAAACGCGAAAATCCCTTTATTAATAACACCCAAAATATCCACATACTGAGTCCATGTTCCTGCGTCTAAATTCCCAGCTGTGATATTATTCGTCAAAATCGCTGCAATACCAGCAATTAAACCCGCTCCAACAAAACCAGGAATCAACGGTACGAAAATGTTCGAAATGGATTTTAGCAACTTCTTAAAACTCGATTGATTATTTTGTTTAGCTTTCATACTTGCCTTCGTTGCAGCTGCTTTTTCTTCCACCAATTCTTTCCCAGATTTTTGGTCCGCATCCAAATTTTCATTGATGACTTCGCCGATCTTTACGCCAGCTTCTTCTGCCATCGCTGCTGCGACTTTATTAACGACTCCCGGTCCAACAATAACTTGTAAGGTCTCATCCTCCACAACACCTAAAACACCAGGAACTTTTTTCAATTGATCTAAATCCACTTTTTCTGGGTCACGAATCCCTAATCGAACTCGTGTCATACAATGTGCAATCCGCGAAACATTTTCCTTGCCGCCCACATTTTCAAAGATTTTTCTGCCGATTTCTGCTTCCTTTGACACCCTACTCAACCCCTTAAATTGTTTTTCTTACAAAACCATTTGAAGCTTCAAGTTTTTGTTCAGCAGCTTCTTTACTGCTTCCCGTCAAAATCATAACAATCGCCGTTTTCACTTGTTTTCCAGCATTGAAATAAACTTTTTCCGCCATTTCATAGCTACATTCCGTCGCTTCCATGATAATTCGTTTAGCGCGTTCCTCCAGTTTTTCATTCGTTGGTTTCACATCCACCATCAAGTTCTTGTAAACTTTGCCGATCCCAACCATTGAAGCCGTCGAAATCATGTTCAAAATTAATTTCTGTGCCGTTCCTGCTTTAAGCCGAGTTGACCCAGTTAAAACCTCCGCTCCAGGTACGACTTCAACTGCGATTTCCGCATGTTGCGAGATGGCAGCGTCTTTGTTACAAGAAATCGCAGCCGCCGTAGCCCCAATATTTCGTGCATAATCCAAGCCACCAATCACATAAGGCGTCCGGCCGCTCGCGGCAATTCCAATAACCGTATCCAAATCCGTAAGAGAAATACCTTCTAAATCTGCTTTACCAAGCTCGGTAGAATCTTCCGCGCCTTCAACTGCTTCAACAAATGCCTTGTCTCCTCCAGCAATCAGCCCGACCACTTGCTCCTTCCTAACACCAAATGTTGGTACACATTCAACCGCATCGAGTACGCCTAGCCGTCCACTTGTACCAGCTCCCATATAAATAAGCCTACCTCCCCGGTTAAAACTTGAAATGGCAGCCCTTACAATTTTGGCAATTTCAGGAAGCGCTGGCTTTATGCTCGTTGCAACCGTTCCATCTTCTTCATTCATAATAGATAAGATTTCCTCAACTTTTAATGTATCTAAGTTAAGCGTTTTCAAATTTTGCTTTTCTGTGGATAAATTTTCAAGCATTCCGATCACTCCTCACAAACTGATTATAAAACTTTTGAAATAAAATTTCAATACTTTATTTTATTTTTGTAATATTTAATTGAAATTTTATTTCACAAGTCATATACTTAGTAATAAGAATGGAGGTTATAAAATGTTAGGAATTAGTCTTTATTTACAGGATTTGGATAACGTTTCAGAAACTGTTCAAACTGCCCATCAAAATGGATTTTCATCCATCTTCAGTTCACTACATATTCCAGAAGAAAGTAAAATAGATTACCGAGCTCGTCTAGAAGAATTAGGCAAAGCCGCTCAAGAAAACAATATGACTCTCATCTTAGATATTTCAGAAAATGCGTTAAAGAAAATTCAACTAAGCTTTGAAAATGCAGAAGCAATCCATGAAATAGGCGTAACCGGCTTACGAATTGATTATGGGATCGGCATTCAGCAAATTGCTTTACTCTCACAAAAAGTAACCGTTTATTTAAATGCTAGTACCATAGATCAACCTTTTTTAGATGAGTTAAAAGAAGCTCACGCCCATATGGAAAATATCGAAGCTTTCCACAACTACTATCCAAAACCAGAAACTGGTTTAAGCGAAGCCTTTTTCAATCAAAAAAACCACTTTCTGCACGGAAATGGTCTCAAAATTTCGGCTTTCGTACCAGGTGATTCTCAAAAACGTTTACCTCTTTATGCGGGGCTGCCAACTTTGGAAAAGCATCGTTTTGCAAGTCCTTACGCGGCCACTTTGGAACTATTTTCCTTAGCAGTTGACCATGTTTACATTGGTGATCCCGCACTCGATCCTTTACATTTTCCATTTTGGCAAAATCTCGCTTTTGATAACACGGTCTCCCTTGAAGCAGAATTAGCTGATTTTGTCCCAACCCCAATAAAAAAACACCTCATTCAAGGAGACCAAAATCGAATGGACGACGCGCGCGATTTAATTCGGTTAGAAAAGAGTCGAATTTGCTTCAACACGCTTCTATTAGCAGTGAGACAAACAACTAGTCGACCAGTTGGAACCATTACTATTGATAATCAAAAATATGGGCGTTATTCTGGTGAAATCTGCATCACAAAAGTTCCTTTAGAAGCTAACGAGAAAATTAATTGTATTGGTCAAATTAAGCCATCCTACCTTGATTGCCTCCCCTATATTTCTGCTGGTCAAAAAATAAAATTGCGCTTTAATGAAAAAAGCCGCATTTGATTTTATTCAAATGCGGCTTTTTTATTTACTTTTCTCGAAAACGATTAGTTGCTTCTCGTGATTTTTTAATATGCGTAATCATTTCATCATATTGTTTCGATGCAAAATAATAAAACAAAATGTCAATGACTAACAGCTGTGCCTGTCTGGAACTCGTTGCTGTACTTCGCATTTCAGCTTCAGGAGCCCGAGATGTTTCAAGCACAAAATCCGAAATGGTTTTCAACTTATTATTTCCAATTCGTGTTAAACTAACCACCTTCAAACCACTTTGTTTCGCTTCATTTGCAAGTTCAAGCACCTGAGAAGTTTCCCCGCTGTTGGAAACTGCAAAAAACAAACTATTTTCTTTTCCAGATGAAAAAGCCATAGCAAGAACATGCGGATCTTGCGACAAGAATACATTTTTCCCTGCACGCAACCACTTTTGAGCAATATCTTCTGCAATAAGCCACGAAGCCCCAACGCCATAAGCATAAATTGTTACAGCTTGTTCCATCTCAGCGCACACTTGGATAATAGCCTCTTCTTTTAATTGGCTTGCCGTATCTTGCGTTGTTTGATTAACATTTGAAACCAACTTTTCACGAATCGAATCAAAGGATTCACTTGGTTCAATATCATAGTATCCTGTCCTATTAGGCATTGCTAATTCCATAGAAAGCTGTCGTTTCAACTCCGGAAAACTATCTAGATTTAACGATTTTGAAAATCGAATAACAGCTGCCGCACTTGTCTCTGCTTTCTTAGCAAGACTTTGTACCGATGCCTTTACAGCAAAATTAGGTTCATTTAAAATCGCCTGCCCTACTTTTTGCTCCGACTTAGGCAACGTATCAAGAATTCCACTTATAAGATTGATAATACTTCCATTTGTCATAGCCATTTCTTCCTTGTTTTTTCTTTGATTATATCATAAAATTCGTTTTTGAAATAAAATTTTAATTTGAAGCATCTAGTTAGACAACTTGAAAATCAATTCTTCTCAACCTATAATTAAATATAAAGTTCTAATTGTTTCACGTGAAACATCGAAAGGAGAATCTATATTGGTCGAAACAAATTTACGGTTCAATACCCAACTCCATACGATTTTCCTCTTTTTTGGAAAAGCCTCAATCGAAACGGTTTCTTTCATTGAACAGCAATTCATGCCTGCCTTAAGAAATGATGAGCCTTCCAAAAATTACTATACAACCATTCAGTTTTTCCCCGACACAGAACAAATAAACTTTCTAAACGACTTAAATAAAGCCACCACATTCCCAGCTTCGGCTGATTATATTTTAATTCAAATGGAAGAAGAACCTTCTACTTTATTACAAGAAAACATAGAAAAAATGGCAAAAGAAAACCAATATCAACTCGAAGCCATCTTTTTAAATTCACCATCCAAACCGGTAAGCTCACAGTTTTCTAATCAACATACATTCACTTTACCGATCTCAAACTTTTCGGTTCAATCAAATGGCGATCAACTCAAAAAATATCTCCTTGAGCCTGAAAAAACCTACCATATCATTGGTGACACTCATGAATGTTTAGAAGAACTTATGGCCTTGCTAGAAAAAAGTGGATTCAGCTTCAACTCATCAGGAAAAATCATAGAGCGACCTGACCCCTCTCACCAATTTATTTTGCTTGGCGATTCGATCGATAAAGGAAAAAACACGAAAGCTATTCTTGAATTCCTTTATTTAAACTTGGAGCACTTTTATTTTGTAATTGGAAATCATGAATCCTTTGTGCATCATTATTTGCAAGGAAAAATTAAGAATGCCAATGAAGAAATCGTTTCCCGTTTTTTTGATTCCATTCCTGTGCTCGAAAAAGATCCTGATTTACATGTCAAATTTAATACACTTGTCGAACATTCTGCGCCCTTTTATAGACTTATCTCAGATCGAGCTTCCCTTTATGCTACCCATGCACCATGCAAAAACAAGTATCTTGGCAAACTCGATAAAAAGTCCTTACGAAAAATGCGCAATTTTCATCTAGACCGAACTAGACCCACAGAAGAACAATTGCTATTTTTGCTTGAAGAGGCGAACGAAAATCATCCTTATCATTTTTTCGGTCATGTTGCCGCAAAGAATGCTTTCCGATTAAAAAATAAAATCCATCTGGATACCGGTTGTATTCATGGAAATTTACTTACAGAAGCCGTGCTAATGCCAAATGGAAAACTAACTACATGCTCGATTCCATCGAATCACCATGATGATTTTCAAGCACAACTCCCTATTTTATTCCAATAAAAAAGCCACGCAAAATTTTGCGTGGCTTTTTCGTTTAACGTGCTGGTTTAATCACTACATAGCGGTAAGGATCGCGTCCTTCCGAATGCGTTTCTATTTTTTCATTTTCACTTAAAACAGCATGAATAATTTTTCTTTCAAAAGATGGCATCGGCTCTAAATGAACAGCACTTTTTGTTTTTAGTGCTTTCCCGGCCATTTTTTCTGCAAGATTAGAGAGTGTTTCATAGCGGCGTTCACGATAATCACCGACATTGACAAAGATATTTCTAAACTGCTCACTTTGTTTATTGGCAATTAGTTGAGTCAAGTATTGCAAAGAATTAAGAGTTTGACCATGTTTTCCAATCAAAACTCCAAGGTTTTCACCAGAAATTTGCACGTAAACATCTTTTCCCTCTTCCTTTGCCTCGAGTGAGATCTCTGCCCCCATCTTCTTAGCAACATCCAAAATATATTCCGTGACGATTTTTACACTGTTTTCTTTTTCAATAACCTTGACCATCGCAAGACGCGAACCGATTCCAAAAATGCCTTTTTTACCTTCATCCATGATTTCAACTTCAACTTGATCACGGTTTAGTTCTAGTTCTTTTAGCCCATTTTGAATCGCTTCTTCAACGGTTTGACCTTGTGCAGTTATATCTCTCACTTTCTCTTCTTACCTCCTCTTTTTGAAGCTTTCATATGTTCTGCTTTTTTCTTCAAACGAGCTTCTTCAGCTTTAGCAGCTTCTTCAGCTTGTTGTAGTTTTTTGGCTTTAAAAGGATTATTAATCAAAAGTGTTTGGAAGACCGTGAAAATATTCCCGATGATCCAGTATAGAGCAAGCGCTGATGGAAGTGTGATCCCCATAAATAAAATCATAACTGGCATGAAATAAATCATCATCGCCATCGTTTTATTTTGTTGTGTTTGTCCCATCATGGAAATTTTTGATGACAGGAATGTTGTTATCGCAGCTATAATCGGTAAGATATAAAATGGATCAGGCTGACCGAGTGTCATCCATAAAAATGAATCCGTCTTAATTTCAGCTGTTCGGCTAATCGCTTGATAAAAACCAATCAAAATTGGCATTTGAATAATAAGCGGCAAACAACCCATCATCGGATTAATATTATGCTCTTGATACAAGCGCATCGTTTCTTGCTGCAATTTTTGCTTTGTTTCATTATCTTTAGAAGCATATTTTCCTTGCAGCTCTTTAAGTAAAGGTTGAACTTTCATCATTTCTTTTTGGCTTTTTAGCTGTTTAATCATAAGTGGCATAATAATTAAGCGAATAATAATCGTAACAACGATAATTCCAACCGCATAATTGCCACCGAAGGCATCAGCAAACCATCTTATCACCCAAGATAATGGAAAGACAATGTAATGACTCCAGAATCCTGGTGAGTCTTTTGTGATTGGATCAGTTGAGTAGCCACAACCTGAAAGTACAGTGACTAAAGCAATGACAAGTCCGATCACGAAAAGTTTTTTCTTCAGGTTCTTTTTCTTCTTCAACAAGTGTAACCTCCCCGCCTTTTTTTAATTTCCAATTCATTTTGAACCGCTCGTTCTGGTCTTTTTCAATACTTTTGTAATTTTTAAGACGTGAATCAAACTTTTCTTAATTTCATGAAAATCCATATTGGCCGCCGGTTTTCGGGCGATAATAATATAATCATTTCCTTGTTCGATCTCCTCTTCAAGCTCATGGAATGTCTGTCTAATACAACGTTTCACATGATTTCTGCAAACGGCATTGCCAATTTTTTTGCTGACAGAAAGACCAATTCGGAAATGCGTATCTTCCTTTTCTCTTCTTAATTTATACACGACAAATTGTCGATTGGCAAATGACTTCCCTTTCTTAAACACTCGTTGAAATTCATCATTCTTTTTGATCCGATATTCTTTTTTCATATAGTCTCCCATCTTTTTGCGTGTGTTGTCCGCTTTCAATCAAAAATGGATTTTTTCCATAAAAACAATAAAAAAACCACTGAGCCGTATCAGTGGTCTACGCAGATAATACTTTTCTTCCTTTACGACGACGTGCTGCTAACACTCTGCGGCCGTTTTTAGAACTCATACGTGCACGGAAACCGTGTACTTTTTTTCTTTTACGTTTGCTTGGTTGATATGTTCTTTTCACTTTGTAACACCTCCCATTATATGGGTCCAATTGATTTAAATCTATTAGACAGTCTTAAATATTGTACGGAAATAAACGTTTTTTGTCAATAGAGCACGAAAAAACTTCGCCCTTAATCATATCATATTTCAAAGTTTAAAAAAACCCTCTTTTATAGGAAAAAGCAAAATTTTACTTCACACTTTTTCTCAACTTCTTAAAAAGGTTTGTTTGCTTAAATCACGAATCTGTGGATAATTATGTGAGGTTATCCACTTTTATCCACAGAAGCATAAAAATCAGTTGTGAATAAATAGATAAAGCAAGAAAAATTATAAACTGGTTACACACAAGTTATGCACAACCCCACAGATTGTGGGTAACGTTTTTCTACAAGTGGATAAATTTGTGGACATTTTTTGAAAGTCCTTGATATCAAAGCCTTTTTTTGATAAGATATCAGGTGTTGAATAGTAAATAAGTTGAGGAAAAATAAAGTTATCCACATAATTATTTCTTGTTGTGGATATTTTCTTAACAGGGTCCGGATATCTTTATCCACTATTTTTACCGTTTTGTGGATAACTTTGAAAAAGCGCCCCTGTTATTTTTCTTCCTTAAAATCATTTCCACAGAAAAAGGGAGGGAAATTTTTTGCAGTCTATAGAAGAGATCTGGACACGTGCACTTGAAATTGTTCAAAAGAATATGAGCAAGCCAAGCTATGATACTTGGATGAAATCCACTACTGCACATTCTCTTGAAGACAACACATTTGTCATTTCGGCGCCTAACAATTTTGTTCGTGACTGGCTTGAAAAAAGCTACACGCAGTTCATCGCTAATATTTTACAAGAAGTGACGGGAGCTTCTTATGATGTACGCTTTATTGATGGCGAACAAGAAGAAAATTTTGATTACAAGCCGATTCCCCAAAATCAAAACTTACCGGATGAAAATGATCCTGATAACTCCAAACATATGTTAAATCCAAGATATGTCTTCGATACATTTGTTATTGGTTCCGGTAACAGGTTTGCACATGCAGCTTCGCTTGCCGTAGCAGAAGCACCTGCCAAAGCTTACAATCCACTCTTCATTTATGGAGGCGTTGGACTTGGAAAAACGCATTTGATGCATGCTGTTGGTCACTACGTGCAAGAACACAAAGACAATGCAAATGTGATGTACTTATCCAGCGAAAAATTTACCAATGAATTTATCAGCTCCATTCGCGATAACAAAACAGAAGAATTTCGAACAAAATACCGCAATGTAGACGTACTTTTAATTGATGACATTCAATTTTTAGCCGGTAAAGAAGGAACACAGGAAGAATTTTTCCATACATTTAATGCACTTTACGATGAACAAAAGCAAATCATCATTTCAAGTGACAGACCGCCTAAAGAGATTCCGACTCTTGAAGATAGGCTTCGTTCACGTTTTGAATGGGGGCTGATCACTGATATCACTCCGCCCGATCTTGAAACGCGGATTGCAATTTTGCGGAAAAAAGCGAAAGCGGACGGGCTTGATATTCCAAATGAAGTGATGCTTTACATTGCGAATCAAATTGATTCGAATATTAGGGAACTTGAAGGCGCACTAATTCGTGTTGTTGCTTACTCTTCTCTTGTCAATAAGGACATCACAGCTGGACTTGCAGCGGAAGCTTTAAAGGACATTATTCCAAATGCTAAAACCTCCGTTATCACAATCAGCGGTATCCAAGAAGCTGTTGGTGAGTATTTCCATGTGAAACTCGAAGATTTCAAAGCAAAAAAAAGAACCAAAAGCATTGCCTTTCCTAGACAGATAGCTATGTACATGTCACGGGAGTTAACTGATGCTTCACTTCCAAAAATTGGAGATGAATTTGGTGGTCGTGATCACACAACTGTCATTCATGCTCACGAAAAAATTTCGCAGATGCTTAAAAGCGATCAAGTTTTAAAAAGTGATATTCAAGAAATAGAAAAAAATCTGCGTAAAAATTAATCTGTGGATACTGTGGATAACTGAACACTAGTTTTCCACTGGTTATACACATGTGGAAAACTTAGAAGAAAAATGGTTTCAATCACTTATCCACAAATCCACAAGGCCTATTACTATTATTACGATTTTCTTATTAATTAATTAAAGAACATCATAAAAAATGAACGGGGGATTTTTCATGAAATTTGTCATCGATCGAGATCATTTGGTCAATGCTGTTAATGAAGTTACACGTGCTATTTCTGCTCGAACAACGATTCCAATCCTTACAGGGATCAAAATTGATGTAAATGACGAAGGCGTTACCTTAACCGGAAGCGATTCTGATATTTCCATTGAAGCTTTTATCCCACTTATTGAACAAGATGAAGTTATCGTTGAAGTAGAATCCTTTGGAGGCATCGTTTTACAATCCAAATATTTCGGTGATATTGTAAGACGACTTCCAGATAAAAACGTTGAAATTGAAGTAACTGCTAATAACCAAACAACAATTCGTTCTGGACAAGCTTTCTTTACACTTAATGGTTTAGATGTTTTAGAGTATCCTAAACTTCCAGAAGTCTCAGAAGGAAAACAAATTCGAATTCCAATTCATGTACTTAAAAATATTATCCGTCAAACTGTTTTTGCTGTTTCGACGATTGAAGTTCGTCCTGTACTTACCGGGGTTAACTGGATCATTAAAAACGGAACGCTTACAGCTGTTGCAACGGATAGTCATAGACTTGCGCTTCGCGAAATTCCTATTGAAGCTCCTGAAGAGGAAGAATACAACATTGTCATTCCGGGAAAAAGTTTATCTGAGCTAAACAAAATTTTGGATGAAGCTTCTGATTCACTTGAAATCATCCTAGCTAACAACCAAATTTTATTTAAGCTAAAAGATTTGCTGTTTTATTCGCGTTTACTGGAAGGAAGCTATCCTGATACTTCACGGCTAATCCCAGCTGAAACAAAGTCAGAGCTCATTATCAATGCAAAGGCATTTTTACAAGCTATAGATCGTGCTTCCCTACTCGCAAGAGAAAACCGCAATAACGTCATCAAACTTTCGACACTTGAAAATGGACAAGTAGAAGTTTCTTCTAACTCCCCTGAAATTGGGAATGTTTCGGAAAAACTCTTTAGCCAAAGCTTTACAGGTGAAGATCTACAAATTTCATTTAACGGAAAATATATGATGGATGCCTTACGTGCTTTTGAAGGCGATGATATTCAGATTTCATTTTCTGGAACAATGCGACCTTTTGTACTTCGACCACGTGATGCAGAAAATCCAAACGAAATTTTACAATTAATTACACCAGTTCGAACTTATTAACTGATAAAAAAGCTCACCAATTTTGGTGGGCTTTTTTTATGTGTTTTTTATAGAAGCGCCATATTAGCCTTAAATTTCATTTTTTACTTAAATAGTATCCCCCCATTATTTTTAATAAAAAACCGAAAAACAATGCTTTAGAAAATAATCTTTGTAATTATCGGCAAACTTTAGTAAAATAGAAGATAGCGATAAAATAGATTGGGTGTGAGATTTTGGCGAATATTGTAACAATAGACAGTGACTATGTAACACTGGGACAGCTTTTGCAGATGCTTGATGTTGTTGAATCTGGGGGAATGGCGAAAGCATTTCTAAGTGAACACCCGATTTATGTAAACGGTGAACAAGACAACAGACGTGGCAGGAAACTGCGGAATGGCGATGTCATTTTAGTTCCCGGAAAAGGAAAAGTTAAGATTGAACAATCTTAGGAAACAAATATGCTGTTAAAACAATTAACGCTTAAAAATTTCCGCAATTATGATGAACTTACACTTGATCTCGACCCGTCTATCAACGTGTTTCTTGGAGAAAATGCTCAAGGAAAAACAAACTTACTGGAAGCCATATTAATGCTTTCACTTGCCAAGTCGCATCGGACGACAAATGACAAAGATTTTATCCAGTGGGATAAAGAGGAAGCGAAGATTAGTGGCCGAATTGAAAAACATGGTCAAACTGTTCCGCTAGAACTCACGCTTACGCAACAAGGGAAAAAAGCAAAGGTCAATCATATTGAACAAAAAAAATTGAGTCAATATGTTGGAAATTTAAATGTAGTCATGTTTGCTCCAGAAGATTTAACTCTTGTAAAAGGTGCCCCAGGTGTGAGGCGACGTTTTCTAAATATGGAAATCGGTCAAATACAACCTGTTTATTTACACGATTTAAGTATTTTTCAGCGTATTTTACATCAGCGAAATCAATTTTTAAAACAAGCGAAAATGAAAAAGAACTTTGACGAAGTCATGCTTGGCATTCTAGATGAGCAATTTGCAGAGGTTGCTATTAAATTAACTGAAAGGCGATCTGCGTTTATTCAAAAGTTACAAGCTTATGCAGCTCCGATTCATCACGACATTTCGCGTGGGCTTGAAAGTTTGCGGATTGAATATAAACCTTCTGTTTCACTTGATCAGGACGCAGATAATTTACAAAAACTACTTGAAAAAATGAAAACCATTCGGCAAAGAGAAATCGACCGAGGCGTCACACTTATCGGACCGCATCGGGATGATTCTCTATTTTATGTTAATGGACAAAATGTACAGGTGTTCGGTTCGCAAGGTCAGCAGCGAACGACAGCGTTATCGGTAAAGCTTGCTGAAATTGATTTAATTCATGAAGAAACAAAGGAATATCCCCTACTCTTGCTTGATGATGTGTTAAGCGAACTCGATGACTATAGGCAGTCTCATTTGCTTGAGGCGATTTCTGGCAAAGTACAAACCTTTGTTACGACAACAAGTGTGAGCGGGATTAAACATGCAAAACTTGAACAAGCTACTACTTTTGAAGTAGAAAGTGGTCACATAAAAAAATCCTAATTTTAGGTTGATATAATAGAAAATGAGAAAGTGCGGTGAAGCTTAGATGTCAGAAGAAAATATTACAAATGTACATGAAAATGCTTCGGACTATAATGATAATCAAATTCAGGTTCTAGAAGGATTAGAAGCCGTAAGAAAACGGCCTGGTATGTATATCGGTTCGACCAGTCAACGTGGACTTCACCATCTAGTTTGGGAAATCGTCGATAACTCCATTGACGAAGCTTTAGCTGGTTTTTGTACAGAAATTGAAATTACTATTGAAGCGGATAATAGTATTACCGTTCAAGATAATGGTCGTGGGATGCCAACGGGAATTAATGAAAAAGTAGGTCGCCCAACGATCGAAGTTATTTTTACAGTCCTTCACGCCGGCGGTAAATTTGGCGGCGGCGGCTATAAAGTATCTGGTGGTCTTCACGGCGTTGGGGCTTCTGTTGTTAATGCTCTTTCAACAGAGCTAGAAGTTTATGTACACCGTGATGGGCAAAAGTATTATCAACGTTTCGAACGAGGAAATGTTGTAACAGATCTTGAAAATCAAGGCAAAACGGATTATCGTGGAACAATTGTTCACTTTAAGGCAGATCCTGAAATTTTTACTGAAACTGTGGAATTTGATTATGAAGTCTTACGTACGCGTGTGCGAGAATTAGCTTTCTTAAACCGTGGACTAATGATTTCAATTGAAGATAAACGCGCCGAACATCAAGTGAAAAAGGAATATCATTATGAAGGCGGGATTAAATCTTATGTTGATCACTTGAATCAATCAAAAGAAGTTATTCATGATGAGCCGATTTATATTGAAGGTGAACGTGATGGCATTATGGTTGAGGTTGCTATTCAGTACAATTCTGGATTCTCAAGTTCAATTATTTCTTTTGCTAATAATATTCACACGTATGAAGGAGGAACGCACGAATCTGGCTTTAAAACAGCACTTACACGTGTGATTAATGATTATGCGCGACGTAATAAACTTTTTAAAGATAATGATGAGAACTTGTCTGGTGAAGATGTGCGAGAAGGTTTAACTGCGATTATTTCCGTCAAGCATCCTGATCCGCAATTTGAAGGACAAACTAAGACGAAGCTTGGTAATTCAGAAACACGCTCGATTACCGATAAACTTTTTTCGGAAGCTTTGAGCAAATTCATGTTGGAAAACCCAGATGTTAGTAAGAAAATTGTAGAAAAAGGCGTCATGGCATCACGTGCACGTCTAGCAGCAAAACGTGCACGTGAAGTTGCTCGTAAAAAAACTGGGCTTGAAATCTCGAATTTACCAGGAAAACTTGCGGATTGTTCGTCTAGAAACCCAGAAATTAGCGAACTTTATATCGTTGAGGGGGATTCAGCTGGCGGTTCTGCAAAACAAGGACGAGATCGACTTTTCCAAGCGATTCTTCCAATTCGTGGTAAAATCTTGAATGTTGAAAAAGCACGTCTCGATAAAATTTTAGCGAATGAAGAAATTCGAACAATCTTTACGGCAATGGGAACTGGTTTTGGTGGCGATTTTGATGTTTCAAAAGCACGTTATCACAAACTAATTATCATGACGGATGCCGATGTGGATGGTGCCCATATTCGGACGCTACTTCTCACACTTTTCTATCGTTATATGCGTCCGCTTGTGGATGCTGGTTATATTTATATTGCTCAGCCTCCCCTTTATCAAATTAAACACGGGAAACAAGTTGAATATGTGTATTCAGATGAGCAGTTGGATGATTATTTGGCAAAACTGGGTGATGAAAAATATGCTATCCAGCGTTATAAAGGTCTTGGAGAAATGAATCCGGAACAACTTTGGGATACGACAATGAATCCTGAAAACCGGACGTTGCTACAAGTAAGCATCAATGATGCTATTGATGCGGATGAAACATTTGAAATGCTTATGGGTGACCGAGTTGAGCCACGTCGGAAATTCATCGAAGAAAATGCTCAGTATGTTAAAAACTTGGATATTTAATTTTATTTCCTGGGAAATAATCAAATCTGATTTAGCTTAGAATTGGAAAGGGAGGTTTCGCTATAATGGCAGAAACACCAGATCATCGAATTAAAGAAGTAAATTTAAATAAAGAAATGCGAACGTCTTTCCTAGATTATGCAATGAGTGTTATCGTAGCTCGTGCTCTTCCTGACGTGCGCGATGGTCTTAAACCGGTTCACCGCAGAATTTTATATGCGATGAACGATTTAGGAATGACATCTGACAAAGCCTATAAGAAATCGGCTCGTATCGTTGGGGAAGTTATCGGTAAGTATCACCCACATGGAGACTCTGCCGTATACTTCACAATGGTTCGGATGGCGCAAGATTTTAGTTATCGGTATATGCTTGTTGATGGACACGGAAACTTTGGTTCTGTCGATGGGGATATGGCGGCAGCGATGCGTTATACGGAAGCACGGATGTCGAAAATTTCGATGGAACTTTTGCGAGATATCAATAAAGATACAATTGATTATGAAGATAACTATGATGGTTCAGAAAAAGAACCAGTTATTTTACCGGCACGTTTTCCAAACTTGCTTGTTAATGGTTCATCAGGGATTGCAGTTGGGATGGCTACAAACATTCCGACGCATCATCTTGGTGAAGTCATTGATGGGGTCCTTGCATTAAGTCATAATCCTGATATTACGATTCGCGAATTGATGGAACACATTCCAGGGCCTGACTTCCCTACTGCAGGTCTCATTATGGGACGCAGTGGAATTAGACGGGCTTATGAAACTGGACGTGGATCTATCACTGTTCGTGCTCGGGTAGATATCGAAACAAAGAGCAATGGAAAAGAAACCATTTTAATTACAGAGCTACCTTATCAAGTCAATAAAGCACGGCTGATTGAGCGAATTGCTGAACTGGCTCGTGAAAAGAAAATTGACGGGATCACTGAACTGAATGATGAATCTGACCGTTCGGGTATGCGGATTGTGATTGAAGTTCGCCGTGATATTAGTGCGAGTGTTGTTGTCAATAATTTATATAAAATGACGGCTCTACAAACTACTTTTGGGATTAACATGTTGGCGCTTGTTGACAATCATCCAAAAGTATTGAATTTAAAACAAATTTTATATCATTATTTAGAACATCAAAAAGTCGTTATTCGTCGCAGAACTGAATTTGATTTGCGTAAAGCAGAAGCACGTGCGCATATTCTTGAAGGTTTACGAATTGCACTTGATAATATTGATGCTGTGATTAGTTTGATTCGGGGTTCGAAAACAACTGAAATCGCTAAAGAAGGCTTGATGACTAAGTTTAGCCTATCAGAAAAGCAATCTCAAGCTATTCTCGATATGCGTTTACAACGCTTAACAGGTTTGGAACGCGAGAAAATCGAGGAAGAATACAATAATTTGATGCAGCTAATCAATGAACTAAAGGCTATTTTAGCTGACGATGAACGTATTCTTGAAGTTATCCGTGAAGAATTAGAAGAAACAAAACAGAAGTATAGCGATAAACGCCGCACAGAAATCTTAACGGGAGACCTTGTCAGCATTGAAGATGAGGACCTTATTCCTGAAGAAGAAGTGGCAATTACGTTAACGAAAAAAGGCTATATTAAACGCTTGCCGCTTTCTACGTATCGGAGTCAGCGCCGTGGTGGTCGAGGAATCCAAGGAATGTCTACGCATGAAGATGACTTTGTTGAGCACCTTGTAGCTACAAGTACGCATGATACGCTCCTGTTCTTTACGAATACAGGGAAAGTATACCGAGCGAAAGGATATGAAGTTCCTGAGTACGGGCGCACAGCAAAAGGAATTCCACTTATCAATTTACTAGGTATTGAAAGCCAAGAACAAGTGAATGCGGTGATCAATTTAAGTGAATTCACTGATGACGATTATTTGTTCTTTGCAACGAAACATGGCGTTGTGAAGCGCTCTGTCCTTTCGCAATTTGCGAATATCCGTCAAAGTGGTTTGCGTGCAGTTGATCTTCGTGAAAATGATGAACTCATCTCTGTTCAGATGACTGATGGTAGTAAGAAGATGATTATTGCGACAAAGGCAGGTCAATCCATTTACTTCCCAGAAGATAACATCCGGGTAATGGGTCGTACGGCTGCAGGAGTGCGTGGAATTCGTCTTCATAACGATGATGAGGTTATTGGCATGGAAGTGCTTGAAGACGATCAGAACGTGCTTGTCGTGACGGAGAACGGCTACGGGAAACAAACCCCTGCTGAACAATATCCGCTTCGCAATCGTGGTGGTATGGGTGTTAAAACGGTCTCAATCACTGATAAGAACGGACCACTTGTTGCAATGAAGACTGTTTCTGGCGACGAAGATATCATGCTGATGACGATTCATGGCGTATTGATTCGTTTTGAAGTTGAAACGGTCTCGGAAACAGGAAGAAGCACAATGGGTGTGAAACTGATTCGTTTGGATGAAAACGAAAAAGTCGCTACTGTTGCTAAGGTTCCTAAAGAAGATGAAGAAATCTTTGACGAAGATGAAGAAAATTTGGATGCTCAAGTCTTAAAAACAGAAGTTCCAGATGAAAGTTTTGAAGACGGACCAAACTCAGAAGAATAATGAGCTTACATGCGGGTGGCACATTGAGAGACATCTCAATGTGTCGCCCATTTTTTTATGGATAAAAATTTACAGTTAAGTAAGATTGAAAAAAAGCAGTGAAATGATTATCATTATCATAGTAGTCTAATTTAATAGCAAACCTTGTGCAGAAAGTAGGAGAAAGAATGACCAAGAAAAACAAGGATCCGCAAAATGTTGAAATTTGGGCGGATCTTGTAAACATAAAAGATTTGATTCTTGCAATCATTATTTGTATAGGATTTACCATGGGTGGTTATTTCATAGCTCCCGGGAAAGCACCAATGCCCCTTTTCTTTGGGCTTGGCGGTGCCATCATTGGCTTTATTATTTCCAGTTTGATTATTAAGCCAAAACGAACACTACGTGAAAGTGAAGAGACGGAGGCGAATGAAAAATGACGCTTCAACTTGTGATTGAGATGATTATCGCTTCCGTTTTGGCAGCTGGAATTTACACGATTATCGGGATTGCTCCCGGGACAGATGAAACAGCGGTACTAGCTCCTGTGACTCTTGCTCTCGTTTTACTTGGCGTTTCGCCGATGGTTGTGCTTGCTTTTTTTGTTTCAGCTGTTGTGACGCTGAATTTGACGGATGCAGTACCTGTCGCTGTTGCAGGAACACCAGGTGGGGTTATGGCCTCGCCAATGGTTCCTTATGGGCTCACCCTAAAGGAGGCTGGTCAATCGGTTGTTGGAATACGCAAAATGGCTTCTGGTGCTGCGATTGGAACAATTGTGGCTGTTCCAATTAGTTTAGCTTTGGCGGGTCTTCTGGCGCCGCTATCCGAAGTGATTACGAAGTATTCGGCCCCTGTTTTCTTTATCGGCGCTATATTTCTTGCCTTAGTAAGTAAAAATAAAATTTTATCGTTGCTCGCCATTTTACCTTTTAGTTTGCTTATCGAGGGAATGCGTTATTTGTACTGGGGAGTTGGCGCGGTTCCAGAAACGAAGACGATCACGATTTCATTTTTCCTTGGAATCACAATTGGCCCAATGATTTTTAGTATGATTTCTCTTTTGAATAAAGAACATCGAGAAAAACTGCCAAAGCAAGAAAAACGTGAGATTGTGATTGCAAATGTTGAAAAGCAAAAGGGTTTTCCTAATCCCTTCAAGGTGTTGACCAAACAAGAATCTTGGGCAACGCTTGGAACTTCTATCGCTGGCTGTTTTACTTTTTTCATGAGTCCAGTTGGGATGACAGTATTGTTCGGTGAAGCGGTTGTGAGCCGAGTGAAAGATCCGATTAAAAAGGCGAAGATTGCACTTGCTAGCATGGAAGGCTTGGCGCACTCGACTTATTTAGCTGGCCTTTTGATTCCGCTTATTGCACTTGGGGTTCCTTTGTCGCCTGTTGCGATTGGGCCAGCTAACCCGCTCTTTAATGCCCCTCCTGTCTTTACGTTAGAGAAAAATATGCATCACCTGCTCACGATGTCAGAGTTTACGATTGCGACTATTGTCGGTTCAGTTGTAGGACTTGGACTCACATATTATGTTATCATGAAGTATTCCCAGCAAATTTGTCGATTCGTGTTTAAATTTATTCCGCATGAAGCGATTTTAGGACTGTTTATTGCGCTTGTCATGATGCTTAGCTACATGGATGGCGGATTTATTAATATGATGGGTGTGCTTCTTGTTGCGATTGTATCGGGTGCACTTAGTCGACTAGGAATTAACTTTGGTGTGTTGTTTATGACGCTTTATGCAGCACCTTGGATTGTTACAACGTTATTCTAAAATCAGGAAGGAATGGAGCCAATTGGCTACAGGACGTGCAACTGCAAAATTAATTTTATGTGGCGAACATGCTGTTGTTTATGGTGAACCTGCAATTGCTGTACCTTTTTCACAGGCTGTCATTGAAACAGAAGTTTTGCCTACTAAACAAAAAACAAAATTTTCGTCTGCCTTTTTCACAGGTGATCTAGATAATATGCCCCCTATTCTCTTTGGCATTAAAGAAATGGTTGAAGCTATTTTGAAGGATATAGGAACGGAACCGGTTTTAATTCGTGTTTTAACTGAAATTCCGATCGGACGCGGACTTGGTTCAAGTGCTGCAGTAGCTGCGAGCGTGGCACGGGCTTTGTTTGCTTATTTTAAGCAGGAACTTACGGATGAGACGTTGCTCGAATTTGTGAATCAATCTGAGAAATTGGCACATGGGAATCCTAGCGGAATTGATGCTGTCACAGTTGTGACGGAAAAACCAGTTTGGTTTCAAAGAGATCTGTCGCTTGAAACGATGCACTTTCATGAAAAATTATTTTTAGTGGTGGCAGATACAGGAATTCCCAGTGAGACACGTGCAGCGGTGGCGGATGTTGGAAGGTTGATTGAGGCGCAGCCTGAAAAATTCAAGCCGTTGATTCATGATCTTGGAAATATTTCCCGGGAAATAAGGAAGCAGCTTGAAGGTGCAGCGGACATTCAGCAAGTTGGAAAAGCAATGAATGCAGCGCAAGTTATTTTGGAGGAACTTACGGTCAGTGATTCGAGCCTTGAAAAGTTAATCCGTGTAGCTTTACAAAATGGTGCAGCGGGTGCAAAGCTAACGGGAGGCGGACGCGGCGGTTGTATGGTTGCTCTTGTTTCTAGCAAAAAGCAGGCAGAATCGCTAGTGAAAGCTCTGCATGCAGCGGGTGCTAGTGAAGAATGGATTTTTACGATTGGAGAAGGAACGCATGAAAGTAACAGCGGTAGCTCACACCAATATAGCGCTTATTAAATATTGGGGAAAACGGGACGAAAAGTTAATTTTACCTTCTAATAGCAGTTTATCAATTACTTTGGATAAGTTTTTTACGGAAACCACCTTTGAATGGGATGATTCACAGAAAAAGGATGTGCTCGTTTTAAATGGCGTGGAACGTGAAGATGCAAAGGTTCAGCGGTATTTGGATGTATTGCGAAGTGAATTTGGGATTGCTTCCCGTGCGGTCATCCATTCGGAAAATCATGTGCCTACTGCGGCAGGTCTGGCTTCTTCTGCTTCTGCGTTTGCAGCACTTGCGGTGGCAGCTTCTGCTTCGCTTGCCCGTGACGATTCCAAAATGGAATTATCTCGGCTTGCTCGACTTGGTTCGGGTTCAGCAAGTCGCTCTATTTTTGGTGGTTTAGCAATTTGGCAAAAAGGTGAAAAAGCAGACGGGTCAGATTCTTATGCGGTTCCTTTTGAAAGTGAGTTAACGAATCAACTGGCTGTTGTAGTAGCGATTGTGTCTGATCAACCTAAAAAAATTTCCAGTCGTGATGGAATGAAACAAACAGTTCTCACCTCCCCTTTTTTTGGAGAATGGACGAAAACGGCTGAGCTCGATTTGGAATTGATAAAGAAAGCTTTTGCTCATTCTGATTTCACGCAAGTTGGCGAAATTTTGGAACACAATGCGATGAAAATGCACGCTACAACTCTGAGTGCGAATCCGCCGTTCACATATTTTAGTCAGGAATCACTTCTTGTGATGGAAGCTGTGAGAAAGTTGCGGGCTGATGGAATCGAAGCATATTTTACGATGGATGCTGGACCTAATGTTAAAATTGTATGTCTAAAGCAAGACGAAGAAAAAGTAGCTAGTCGAGTTGAGCCACTGGTTGGTCGTGTTTTAATTTGTCATGCGGGTGAAGGAGCTAAGGTGATTCAGAATGAAAATGGAAATTAAAATTCCTGGAAAACTTTATATAGCAGGAGAATATGCGGTGGTGGAATCTGGACATACAGCTGTTTTAGCTGCGGTCGATCGCTACATTACGCTAGTTCTTGAAGACGCACCAAAAAATGAGCTCAAAATCCCACACTATGAGGATCAAGTGACCTGGAAGACGGGCGAAGAGCTAAAGACAAACGGAGAGCACTGGTCATTTACAGCCGAAGCAATTAATACAGTAACAGCTTATTTGAAGGCTCAGGGAATTTCGCTTACGCCAATTAAAATGACGATTCAAACAGAATTGATTGATGCTTCCGGTTTTAAATATGGACTTGGTTCAAGTGCGGCGGCGACAGTAGCTGTTGTGAATGCCCTACTTGAAAAATTTGCACCAAATACCGATTTACTGACAAGATTTAAACTGGCTGCTCTTTCGCATCTCGTCGTACAAGGAAATGGCTCTTGTGGCGACATTGCTTCTTGTATGTATGGCGGTTTCATTGCCTATACAACTTTTGATCAGGAATGGATTAAGCGGCATCTCCCGTATGAATCTTTAGATTGGTTCATTAAAAATGATTGGCCAGCGCTAAAAATTGAACGGTTAACGATGCCTGATTGGCCATTTTTAGTTGGCTGGACGGGGAAACCTGTTAGTACGGGACGACTTGTTTCTGAAATTCAATTGTTTAAACAAAAAAGTCCAGCGGCGTACAAGCAGTTTTTAGATGATTCATCAGAGGCTGTTCAGAGGCTGTTAGAGGGCTTAGAAAAACAAGATCAAACAATGGCTTTTGGGGCTATCAAAGAAAATAGACGCTTACTTCAAAATCTTGGCTTGCAAGCAGGGGTACAAATTGAAACGGAGCTTCTTGAAAAGTTAGCGCAAATTGCGGTCGATTGTTCTGGCGCAGGAAAATCTTCTGGTTCTGGTGGTGGCGATTGCGGTATTGCTTTTTTACCTGACTCTAGAGCGGCAGAAAAAGTCAAAAGTGCGTGGCAAGAAACAGGAATTATGCCACTACCATTTCGTACGGGACAGGTGAACATCAAAAAATAAGGCTTAAAAACTCGATCTTATTTCACTAGGTCGGGTCTTTTTTTGTTTGTGAAAAAATTAATATGTACAGTCTTTGAATAATTGATAGATATAGGTTATAATATTAAGCGAATATGCACATAGTGTTTTTTATTGCTTGAGAAGTTTGTGAAAATAATCGAATACATGCTTTGCGGGAGTAGAAAACAAACTAGGAATCATACTATATTTTTGCGCGTTATACGAACTGTATACTTCAAAAGGAAAGAGGGGATTAGGGTGTCAAAGATACTGAAATCATTACTTCTTGCCGTTTCTGCTGGATTTCTGGCTGTTTTAAGCGGCTGTGGTGATTTGACGGTACTAGATCCAAAGGGACCGGTTGCGAAAGATCAGAGCAATCTAATTATCTATTCGATATTCTTTATGCTACTGATCGTGCTGACCATTTTTGTGTTGCTTACGATTATTTTATTTAAATACCGTGAACGAAAAAATCCAAAGAACTACGAACCAAATATGCACGGGAGCCGTAAATTAGAAATTTTATGGACGCTTATTCCAATCATAATCGTTATTGCACTTGCAATTCCAACTGTAAAAACGATTTATGCGGGTGAAGAAGCTCCAAAAGTTACATCGCATAAGGATCCAGTTGTGATTTATGCGACAAGTGTAGACTGGAAATGGATATTCAGTTATCCAAATGAAAGCATTGAGACTGTCAACTATGTACATATTCCTACAGATCGACCAGTTCTCTTTAAATTAACATCCGCAGATACAATGACAAGTTTTTGGGTGCCGCAACTAGGTGGTCAAAAATATGCCATGACTGGTATGACGATGAACTTGTATTTACAAGCTGATGAAGAAGGAACTTATAAAGGGCGTAATGCGAACTTTAACGGAGAAGGCTTCCATGAGCAACGCTTTGATGTGGTCGCACAATCTGAAAGCGACTATAAAGCGTGGGCGAAGAAAACAAAAGCTGACTCTCCACTCATCACACAAGATATTTATGATCGCTTGCTTATTCCAGGTGGCTCGAAAGAGAAGAGTTATTCAGGAACCCACTTAGCCTTTGTTGATGTGGCTGCAGATCCTGAGTATGTCTTTTATGCGTATGAACGTTTTGGTTACAAGTTAACGAATCCGCATAATCCAAACGAAAAAGTGACGATTTCTGATAAACCGCTTAAACCAGCGCGTCCAGTTACGGTTACAAATCCGCAATTTGAACGCCATGATATGGATCCGATGATCATTAAAAACGGTGAGAAATATCACTCAGATAAGCATTATGATAAAGAAATGAAAAAAATGGAAGACGACATCCAAACGAACGAATTCAATAAAAAAGAATCTGACCATGAGGGCCATTAAAGGGGGAAACTAAAACATGAAATGGAATGAATTTATCATCACTGGCGACCCTCTGATCTTAGGTGCACAAGTTTCGATTGCACTCGTCAGTATTGGGATTGTCGTGCTATTAACGTATACGAAAAAATGGAAATGGCTTTTCAAAGAATGGATTTCTTCCGTTGACCATAAACGGATTGGGATTATGTATTTGATATCTGCTGTTTTAATGTTTTTCCGGGGTGGCGTGGATGCGCTCATGATGCGTACCCAACTGGCTTTACCGGGAATGAAATTTTTAGACGCACAGCACTATAACGAAGTATTTACAACGCACGGAACGATCATGATTTTGTTCATGGCGATGCCGTTTGTTATCGGGTTAATGAATATTGCGGTGCCGCTTCAAATTGGAGCACGCGATGTTGCATTCCCATTCTTAAATAATTTGAGTTTCTGGACATTCTTTATGGGGGCAATGCTTTTCAACTTGTCCTTTGTAATTGGAGGTTCCCCAGCAGCAGGCTGGACAAACTATGCACCTCTTGCAGAAGAATTTAGTCAAGGTTATGGAATTAACTTTTACTTACTCGGGGTTCAGATAGCCGGGATAGGGACTTTGATGACGGGGATCAACTTCTTTGTCACGATCATGCGGATGAGAGCTAAGGGTATGACGCTGATGAAAATGCCAATGTTTACTTGGACAATTTTGATCACTTCTCTAATTATCATCTTTGCGTTCCCAGTTTTGACAGTGGCGCTTGCCCTCATGTCATTTGACCGGTTATTCGGGACAGCATTCTTTACACTGGCAAACGGTGGTTTACCGATGATGTGGGCCAACCTTTTCTGGGTTTGGGGGCATCCGGAGGTATACATTGTTATCCTGCCGGCATTCGGGATTTTCTCGGAAGTTATTTCTACCTTCTCGAAAAAGAAACTGTTTGGATATCCAGCCATGGTTGCTGCCATTGTTGTTATTTCCATTTTAAGTTTCATTGTTTGGGTCCATCACTTCTTTACGATGGGATCAGGCGCACTTGTTAACTCGTTCTTCTCAATCACAACAATGATGATTGCGATACCGACGGGGATTAAAATATTTAACTGGCTATTTACGATGTATAAAGGCCAGATTCGCTTTGATACGCCGATGCTTTGGTCACTTGCTTTTATACCAAACTTTGTAATCGGTGGTGTAACCGGGGTTATGCTTGCCATGGCTGCGGCTGACTATCAATATCACAATACGTATTTCCTTGTATCTCACTTCCACTATGTGTTGATCGCAGGAACCGTATTCTCTTGTTTCGCCGGTTTAATTTACTGGTATCCGAAAATGTTCGGCTACAAGCTGAATGAAAAAATTGGTAAATGGTTCTTCTGGGTGTTTGTCGTTGGCTTTAATGTCTGCTTCTTCCCGCAATATTTCTTGGGGTTAGACGGCATGCCACGTCGACTTTACACTTATACACAAGGAGACGGTTGGACAACCTTGAACTTTATTTCTTCTATCGGAGGATTCCTGATGGGAGTAGCATTCTTAATTCTTTGCTGGAATATCGTTTACAGCTTCAAACATTCAAAACGTGAAGTTAGTGGCGACTCATGGGACGGAGCAGGACGTACACTTGAGTGGGCAACAAGCTCTGCGATCGCACCAAAATATAACTTTGCAATCCTACCAGAATGGCACAGCATTGATGATTTCTGGAACAAGAAACAAGAAGGCAAGTCTTACTTGGACGATAAAAACTATCAACCTATTCATTTGCCAAGCAATACAATGCTCGGATTTGTGATGTCTGTCTTCTTCTTCATCGGCGCGTTTGGTCTTGTCTTCTACTGGTACTGGCTTGGACTCCTTGGAGGTCTTGGAGTACTTGGCTGCATGATTTATCGTTCTTTCCAAAAAGACGAAGGCTATCATGTTTCAGTTGAAGAAATTCGTGCGACAGAAGAGCATGCCGCTCACGAACGTGAAACGGGCGTAAAGGAGGGTAACCCATGGAATCTGTAAAAACAAATTCGAACCTTCCGCTTGAGTATCAATCTGAACAAGGGAGACTGAACATTCTTGGTTTCTGGATTTTCCTTGGTGCAGAAATTGCGCTTTTTGCAACGCTTTTTGCGACTTACTTTGTGATGATGAAAGCTGGTTCGAATGCGGGACATCCGCCAAAAGAAATGTTCGAACTACCGCTTGTACTCATCATGACATTCCTGCTACTCACGAGTAGTTTTACTTGTGGCTTAGCAATCGGTGAAATGCGTAAAGGTAATACGAAGATGTTGATGGTCTATTCGATTATCACCTTACTTCTAGGTGCTGGCTTTGTCGGATTTGAAATCTATGAGTTTGCACATTACATTATGGAAGGCGTGACGATGAAAGTCGGCTCATACTGGTCTTCGTTCTTCGTTTTACTTGGAACCCACGGTGCCCATGTAACGATCGGCTTATTCTGGATTACGTTTATCCTTATTCAAATTAAAATGCGCGGTTTGACGCCACGTGCAGCATCCAAAGTCTTTATTTCAAGCTTATATTGGCACTTCTTGGATGTTGTCTGGATTTTCATCTTCACGGGTGTCTACCTGTTAGGGATGGTGAACTAAATGGCTGAAAACAAAAATACAAATAGCGCCCATGCTGAATCGGGCATCCCGTGGAAGCATATCATTGGCTTTATCTTATCCATCGTATTAACTTTACTAGCTGTTTGGGTAGCACTTTATTCTTCACTAGAATATAGTGTGAAGCTAGTCATCATTTTCATCTTTGCGTTCATTCAAGCAGCTTTGCAGCTCCTTATGTTCATGCATATGACAGAAGGACGAGACGGCCGCATCCAAGTCGGCAACATTCTTTTCGCAGCGTTTATCGCGATCGTAGTTGTCATCGGCTCTTATTGGGTTATGGAAATCGGTCACATGAACCATTTGATGTAATGAATTAAACAAAACAGGAATTCAGGAAATTATTTTATTTCCTGAATTCCTGTTTTTTATTGGTTGAAAAGCAAGTCTTGGTCAAGGTTTTAAATGATTTACTCTCTTTTATGAACAAAAGTTCAAAAATAAATTTTACAAATGTAAAACGCTATGTTATGATGAGTTTGTAAAAAAGAAAGGGGTTTCAAAAATGAATTTAACGACTGCAGATTTAGCCAAATATTTAGATCACACAAATTTAAAAGCGAACGCAACAAAAGCTGATATTGAAGTGACTTGTAAAGAAGCACTAGAATATAATACTGCTTCTGTATGTGTTAATGCATACTGGATTCCGTTTGTTGCGGAACAATTAAAAGGTTCGACAGTGAAGCCGATTGCTGTTGTAGGTTTCCCACTTGGAGCAACAACGACAAAATCAAAAGTCTTTGAAACACAAGTTGCCATTCAAGATGGCGCTGAAGAAATTGATATGGTTTTAAATATCGGGGAACTGATCGCTCAAAACCACAGTGAAGTTGAAAAAGATATTCATGACGTGGCTTTAGAAACTCACAAAACTGGTAAATTATTAAAAGTCATCATTGAAACCTCTTACTTGAACAACGAACAAATCGTAGCTGCTTGTGAAATTTCTGAAAAAGCTGGGGCAGATTATGTGAAAACCTCAACAGGATTTAGTTCAGCTGGCGCAAAAGTAGAAGATGTTGCTTTGATGCGCAAAACAGTCGGAGACCGATTAGGCGTTAAAGCATCTGGGGGTATCCATTCTAAAGACGAAGCGATGGCAATGATTGAAGCTGGAGCTAGTCGCCTCGGTGTGAGTGCAACAAAACAAATATTAGCTTAAGCTAGACTTTCCATGTAAAATATAAGAAGAAATAGCGAAACCATCTACTTAAAGCTAGTTTAAGTGGATGTTATAAGGGCCCTCGCTCAATTACGAAACCACGTAATGGAGTAATTTTAATAGAGAAGGAGAATTTTTCATGAACAAGTACAATCGAGTTTTTGCGATCGTTATTGATTCTGTTGGAACTGGAGCTGCACCGGATGCAGACAAATTTGGTGATGTGGGATCGGATACGTTAGGTCACGTCGGTGAAGCGTATCAAGGAAAACTAAAATTACCAAACTTGCAAAAATTAGGCTTATCGAATCTAAGAGACACTGCGATTGAAGGCGTGGCGAAGGCGGAACAACCGCTTGGCTGTTATGGTAAAATGACAGAGATTTCCGCAGGGAAAGATAGCATGGATGGGCACTGGGAAATGATGGGGCTACCTGTTACAGAGCCGCTCAGTTATTTTCCGAATGGTTTCCCGGATGAGCTACTAGCCAAGATTTCAGAGTTCTCAGGCCGCAAAATCGTTGGAAATAAACCAGCTTCTGGAACAGAAATCATTAAAGAGCTTGGAGAACATCAGCTAGAAACTGGGGATTTGATTATTTACACGTCGGGTGATTCCGTATTACAAATTGCTGCGCATGAAGAAATCATCCCAGTTGATGAACTTTACAAAATTTGTGAGTTTGCTCGTAGCTTAGTGAATGGCCCTGAATATGTAGTAGGACGCGTTATCGCTCGACCATATGTGGGAACGAACAAAGATAACTTCACAAGGACTGCTAATCGGCATGACTTTGCATTAAAACCAACTAGTAAAACTGATTTGGATGCCCTTCAAGCTGCTGGTATTCATACCGTTGGGATTGGTAAGATCAATGATATTTTTTCCGGTCAAGGATTAGATGAAGTTTATCATAATGAAAGCAATATGGATGGCATGGATCACTTAGATAAGGTAATGGCAAAAGACTTCAAAGGCTTTTGTTTTGTAAACTTAGTGGATTTTGATTCCATGTATGGCCATCGCCGTGATCCGATTGGTTTTGGACAAGCGTTGATGGACTTTGATGAACGTCTCGGTCAGGTTTTAACGAATTTGAAAGAGGATGATTTGTTGATGATAACAGCAGATCACGGCAATGATCCAGGTTTTAAAGGAACCGACCATACGCGCGAACAAGTGCCACTTTTAGCTTATTCGCCAAGCATGAAACAAGGAAGCAGTTTAGGCATTCGCAAAACATTTGCTGATTTGGGCGCTACGGTAACAGATAACTTCGGCGTTTCTGGCAGCAAAGTGGGAACAAGCTTTTTAACAGAATTAAACTAAAGGGAAGACGGGGAGGAAGAGGATAACAATGACAGATGAAGAAAAAATCAAGCAAAGTTTGCTAGTAGCACACCTTTATTATGAAGAAAATATGGGGCAAGCTGCCATTGCAAAAAAATTGAATCTTTCTCGCCCGACCATTTCCCGGTTATTACGAAGTGCTAGAGATAGTGGACTCGTTAAAATCCAAATTTTTAACCCGCTATTAAACGCTGATGAGCTGTCGCAGCAATTGTCTCAAAAATATGGGGCAAAAATCATGGTCGTTCCGTCAAATTTTAACGGTGAAACGTTGTCGATTAACAGCGTCGGCGCTTATACGGCGGATTTTTTAACGAAGATCGTTCGGCCAGACGATATTATCGGAATCGGCTGGGGGAAGACGATTCATTCTGTAACCACGAGAATGGAGAATCAAGAGGTCCCAGGCGTTCAAGTTGTGCAATTAAAAGGAAGCGTTAACTTTGAAAATGAACGAACTTATGCCTATGAAAGCATTAATGAATTAGGCCGCGTTTATCATACACAGCCGCAGTATTTGCCGCTACCAACGATTTTTGATAATCAAGTGACAAAAGAAATGGTCGAGCAGGATCGTTTTATTAAAGCGGTTTTGGATTGTGGGAAGAAAGCTAATATTGCTATATTTAGTGTCGGAACCGTTCGTAAAAGTGCCTTATTATTTCAATTAGGCTATTTTGATGAAGATCAAAAAGAAAATTTGCAAGACCATGCAGTTGGAGATATTGTTTCTCGCTTTATTAATAAAGACGGCGAATTGGTAGATGAAAAATTAAATGAACGAACGGTCGGCATTCAGTTATCCGATTTAAAAGAAAAACGTTATTCAATCTTAGTTGCTAGTGGGGTTGCGAAACTTGCAGGTGTAAATGCCGTGTTAACAGCAGGTTACGCTAATCATGCAGTAATTGATTTAGCACTAGCACAGGCATTAATAGATTACGAAAGGGAGCAAGAGACATGAGAATGATTGATATAATTGACCATAAACGTAATGGTGGCGAGTTGACAGATGAAGAAATTCAATTTTTTGTAGATGGTGTTGTAAACGAAACCATTCCTGATTATCAAATTAGTGCACTACTTATGGCCATCTATTTCCAAAACATGACAAAAAAAGAACGTGCGAGCTTAACCATCAAAATGATGGAATCTGGTGAACACTTGGATCTATCTAAAATACCAGGGATCAAAGTAGATAAACACTCGACCGGTGGTGTAGGTGATAAAGTGAGCTTACCACTTGCAGCAGTTGTTGCGGCAGTTGGCATTCCCGTTCCGATGATTTCAGGTCGCGGTTTGGGACATACAGGTGGAACTTTAGATAAATTGGAAGCGATACCAGGTTATCAAATTGAAATCAGTGAAGAAGACTTTATTAACCAAGTAAAAGATGAAAAATTGGCAATTATCGGAGCAACTGGTGATATTGCACCAGCGGATAAGAAAATATATTCATTACGTGATGTCACAGATACCGTGGATTCCATTGCTTTAATTGCAAGTTCAATCATGAGTAAAAAAATTGCTTCTGGAACCGATGCACTTGTGATCGATGTTAAGACAGGTTCTGGTGCGTTTATGAAGACGCTCGAAGATTCCACAGAACTAGCGGAAGCTTTAGTTGATATTGGTAAAGGTGTCGGGATGAAATGTATGGCACTTATTTCAGATATGAATCAACCACTTGGAAATAAAATCGGAAATGCATTAGAAATTGAAGAATCGATTGATTTGTTAAAAGGGAAGGGACCACAAGATTTGGTAGATCTTGTTTTAACCCTTGGAAGCTATATGGTCTTGCTTGGTGAAAAGGCAGAAACCTTTGAGGAAGCTAAAAAAATGTTGGAACAAACTATTGCTGATGGTTCTGCGTTAGCTCGTTTTAAAGCGATGATTAAAGCGCAAGGTGGGGATGAACGTGTGATTGATGATTATACGATTATGCCACAAGCACAATATAAAATTGAACTACCTGCAAAAGCAGATGGTGTTGTCGCTAAATTGACAGCGGACGAAATCGGCATTGCAAGCATGCTCCTTGGTGGTGGACGCCAAAAAGCTAGCGATAAATTAGATTATGCAGTTGGAATTGAACTTCATAAAAAAATGGGAGACGCAGTTAAAACAGGCGAATCTTTAATGACAATTTACGCTAATCGACCTGAATCAGAAATTGAATCTATTAAAGAATTAATTTATCAAAATGTTGAAATTGCAGAGACGGCAGAAACACCAAAAATGATTTACAAAATAATTGATTAATTATATAAAATACTTCTTAAACGCACACATAAAATCGTAAACTTAATGAGAGAGGTGCAAGAAACGTGAGATTTGTCTTTTTATCAACAGGTTTAGCTCTTGTTTTTGGGATTGGTTGGCTAGTTAGTAGTGATCGTAAAAACATCAAATTTAAAAAAATGGGAATCATGTTTGCCCTACAATTAGTGATTTCATTTCTATGTTTAAATACAACAGGCGGAATTAAGCTTCTATCAGGCATTTCATCATTTTTTGGCTGGTTAATGGAACAAGCTGCGGGTGGAATTGACTTTGTTTTTGGTGGGCTTGTCATTCAAAAAGGAGCTTCCGTTTTTTTCCTGAATGTTTTAATGCCAATCGTCTTTATCTCAGCATTAGTAGGTATCTTGAATTACATCAAAGTTCTGCCATTCATCATCAAATGGACAGGTTGGGCGCTTAATAAAGTGGCTCGAATGGGCGAACTGGAAAGTTATTTTGCAATCTCAACAGCAATACTTGGACAACCAGAAGTTTTCTTAACTGTAAAAGATGAAATTCCAAAATTGAATGCTAAACGTTTATATACGATTTGTGCATCGGCAATGAGTGCTGTTTCGGCCGCAGTTCTTGCAGCATATATGGAACTTGTTCCTGGTAAATTTGTGGTTACAGCTGTTTTCTTGAACATTTTATCCGCATTAATTGTTTCCTGTATCGTGAATCCTTATGATGTGGGTCCAGAAGATGAAATCACAAGGGACGAATTAACAGGGGAAGTCACTAAAGAACCATTTTTCCAAGTATTAGGAAACTATATTTTGCAAGGGTTCAAATTAGCGGTAACTGTTGCAGCGATGCTAATTGGGTTTGTAGCACTTGTAACCTTTTTAAATAGTACCTTTACAGCCGTTTTACACATTAGCTTTACACAGATTTTGGGGTATATCTTCTCGCCAATCGCCTTTTTGATGGGAGTACCCGTTAGTGATATTACTGAAGTAGGCAGCTTGATGGCCACTAAATTATTAACGAATGAATTTGTAGCGATGGGTGATTTGCATCAATTAGCGGCGCAACTCACGCCAAAAGGAAATGCGATCATTTCTTCATACCTCGTTTCATTTGCGAACTTTAGTGTAGTTGGGATCATCACAGGTTCAATCAAATCGATCAGCGAAAAACAAAGCGTTTCCGTTGCGAAGTTCTCAATGAAATTATTGCTAGGTGCAACACTTGCTTCAATTTTAACCGGAACTATTGTTGGATTGTATTTTTAAATGGGAAAGCACGCTTTCAGTCTGTATAACGCATGGATTTTTCATCGCCCTCAAAAAAAGTTCTTGCTCTGTAATGCATTACAGAGTTTATAGTGAAACTAGAGACAAGATAGGAGGAGAACAAGACATGAAAAAACAAGATTTACGCTTCCCTGACGGTTTTTTGTGGGGTGGAGCAGTTGCAGCAAACCAGTGCGAAGGCGCTTACCAAGAAGATGGGAAAGGGCTGTCTCTCGTTGATTTACTTCCAGCAGCCGAAGGAGGTCGCTGGGACGCGCTTCAAGACCCTAAAAAAGCTATGGAAACCACGTATGACTATTATCCAAGTCATGAATCCATTGATTTTTACCATCGCTATAAAGAAGATATTGCCTTATTTGCAGAAATGGGATTCAAGTGCTTTCGTTTGTCAATCAGCTGGCCGCGAATTTTTCCAAATGGAGACGAAACCGTGCCAAATGAAAAAGGCCTTGAATTTTATGACAACGTATTTGCAGAATGCTTAAAATACGGTATTGAACCTGTTGTCACCATCAACCATTTCGATACACCAGTCGGACTCATGAAAGACTATAACGGCTGGGCTAACCGCAAAACTATTGATTTTTATCTTAACTTCTGTGAAACCATCTTCAAGCGCTACAAAAACCAAGTTAAATATTGGATGACCTTCAACGAAATCAACATGATTTTGCACATTCCGATGTTTGGCGGTGGTATGGACATAACAGGCGTAGAAAATCCAGAAGAACTAAAATACCAAGCGATCCATCATCAACTTGTGGCATCCGCGCGCGCAACGAAGCTCGCGCATGAAATCAATCCAGATAATCAAATTGGATGCATGCTTGCGGCCGGGTCTACTTATCCCAATACCCCAAATCCAGAAGATGTGTTTGCGGCACTTGAAGCGGACCGAGAAGGCTATTTCTTTGTGGATGTGCAGGCGCGTGGATACTATCCAAGTTATAGCAAGCGACTTTTCAAGGAAAAAAATATCAAGTTGAATATCGCAGATGGGGATTTAGAAGTACTTCGTGATCACACAGTGGACTATGTAGCGTTTAGCTATTACTCATCAAAATTAACAAGTGCTGACCCCGAGGTTCTTGATAAAACAGAAGGAAATGTCTTTGCAACGCTTAAAAACCCGTATTTAGAGGCGAGCGAATGGGGCTGGCAAATTGACCCGATCGGACTTCGGATTACGATGAATGAAATTTATGACCGCTACCAAAAACCGCTGTTTATCGTGGAAAATGGGCTCGGCGCCGTTGATAAAGTGGAAGCGGATGGCTCGATCAACGACGATTACCGGATTGATTATTTACGGGAGCACGTGCGTGAGATGCGCGAGGCAATGGAAGACGGGGTTGAACTCATTGGGTACACACCTTGGGGCTGTATCGACCTTGTGAGCGCGGGAACGGGTGAAATGAAAAAACGCTATGGCTTTATTTACGTTGACCGCGACAATGAGGGGCACGGAACACTCGATCGCTCGAAGAAAAAATCATTTGATTGGTACAAAAAAGTAATCGCTTCGAATGGAACAGATTTAGATTAGAAATAAAAGCTTCTTTTGCTGATGCAAGAACCAGCAAGAGAGGCTTTTTCTATTTTGAAATACTTCTAGCGAGTAAAATCACCCTTTGAAAATTCGAAAATAAATCGAAAAAAATATTGAAAGCGTTTTACATATATGATATAGTTGGATTATCAAAAAGGATTGTTACCAATTTTGGGCAAAACCTAAACTGATTTGTAGGAATTTTTGTGTCGCTTTCTGACGCACATTCCTCGGATGAGTTTAGGTTTTTCTTTTGCCCAAAAATAAGAAAGGATGGTTCAAGAGATGAAAAAGTATGAAGCACTCGCAAAGGACATCTTAGAAAATGTCGGAGGTGTCGAGAATATCAATAGCGTGTTTCACTGCGTAACACGGCTAAGGTTTAAACTTAAAGATGAGAAAATTGCCAATACTGAAAAAATTAAAGCTTTAGATGGTGTCGTTTCCGTCGTACAAAGTGGCGGTCAGTATCAAGTAGTTATCGGAAATAATGTTCCAGATGTTTATAGCACGTTTATTGAAGTGGCTGGCATCAATCCAGAAAATGCTGGCGAAGAAAAATCAACAGGAAATATTTTTAACCGTTTCATTGACTTTATTTCGGGTGTATTTACGCCTGTTCTCGGTGTTTTGGCTGCAACTGGTATGATTAAAGGCTTTGCTGCCATGTTCCTTGCGTTCGGATGGTTAACCGAGCAATCAGGAACTTATCAGATCCTTTACGCAGTTGGAGATAGCTTGTTTAACTTCTTCCCAATCTTCCTTGGCTACACAGCAAGTAAGAAATTCGGTTCGAACATTTTTGTGGGGATGGCCATCGGGGCGTCGATGGTTTACCCGACACTTGCGGGAATTATGGCAGGAAAACCGCTTTATATACTCTTTGAAGGCACAGTCATCGCTTCACCAATTCATGTGACTTTTCTTGGAATCCCTGTCATTTTGATGAGTTACGCTTCTTCTGTTATCCCAATTTTGATTGCCATTTGGTTCAGTTCAAAAGTTGAAAACTTGATGAAAAAAATCATTCCAGATGTAGTCAAAACTTTCTTAGTGCCATTTTTTACCCTTTTAATCGTTGTACCACTAACCTTCCTAATCATTGGTCCAATCGCAACTTGGGCTGGACAATTGCTAGGTGCAGCAACCATCTGGGTTTACAATTTGAGCCCAATCGTAGCCGGTCTTTTACTGGGTGGCTTCTGGCAAGTTTTTGTTATCTTCGGCTTGCACTGGGGACTTATTCCAATCGCAATGAACAACTTGGCACAAATGCACTTTGATCCAATCTTGGCGATGAGTTTCGCGGCATCCTTCGCTCAAATTGGTGCGGTACTCGCAGTCATGATCAAATCAAAAAATGAAAAATTAAAATCTCTTAGTGTTCCTGCCTTCATTTCAGGTATTTTCGGGGTGACAGAACCTGCTATTTATGGGGTTACACTACCACTTAAAAAACCATTCATTATGAGTTGTATCGGTGGTGCCATTGGTGGCGCGATTATTGGCGGGGCGCACGTAAAATCTTATATCATGGGTGGTCTTGGTATTTTCGGTATTCCAAACTTCTTCAAACCGGGTGGATCAATCGGGTTCAGCGTGCTGATGGTGATTATTGCGATCGTTGTAGCATTTATCATCGGCGCCGTGCTCACATTGATTTTTGGATTTAAAGATCCAGCCAACGCAAAAGCTGAAACAGAAGCAGGAAACCGTGAAACCGAAACCCTTATTGAGCGAGAAATTTTGGTAAGTCCAATGGAAGGCGAAGTCATCACTTTGGCTGAAGTGCCAGATGAGGCCTTTGCATCTGGTGCCCTCGGAAAAGGAACCGCCATAAAACCGCAAGCAGGCAAAGTTTTTGCTCCAGCAAGTGGTGTGGCGACAACCGTATTCCCAACTGGGCATGCAATTGGCATTAAAACTGATGAAGGCGCGGAAGTGCTCATCCACATTGGATTAAATACCGTTCAATTAAACGGTGAACATTTTACAACACACATTAAGCAAGGTGATCGAGTTGAAGCAGGCGAGCTACTTTCAGAATTTGACATCGAGAAAATTACAGCCGCCGGTTATGATGTGACAACACCAGTGATTATTACGAATTCGGATAAATATTTGGATATTTTAGTAGTAGATGACCAAACTGTTAAAGTAGGCGACCGCCTAATCACACTTGTCATATAAAAGGAGCTTATAAAATGAAGAAAAAAATGGGAAAAGTTTGGATAGCTTGTGTGAGTGTACTACTCATTTTATCTGGATGCGGTTCGGGACAAGCAGCTAAAGATACTACTACTTCTAAAAAAGCTGATAAAGATGTTGTGATCTATGTGACACGCCATGGGAAAACCATGTTGAATCAAGAAAAGCGAGTTCAAGGATTTGCTGACTCACCACTCGTTGATTCCGGAACAGAAGTTGCAAAACAGCTTGGTAAAGGCCTGAAGGGAACTCATTTTGACGCAGTTTATTCAAGTGATTCGGGGAGAGCACGCGAAACTGCGGAAACCGTTTTGGGAACACAAGGACAAAAGAATTTGAAGTTAAATGAAAGCAAGAAACTACGTGAAGTATGCTTTGGAAAATACGAAGGCGATCTGGATGCAAATATGTGGGGCGATATCGCCAAACAGTTAGGTTATCCAGATCAGCCAGCTCTTATGAAAGCTGTTTCGGAGCAAAAAATCACTATTGAGCAGTGTCTTGAAAAGTTGCAAAAATTGGATGATACGGGCATGGCCGAGACTTACCCGGTGGTTCAAACAAGAATGCAGCAGGAGCTCACTAAAATTGCCAAAAAACAAGCCGACGAAGGCGGCGGAAATGTGTTGCTAGTGAGTCATGGGATGGCAATTGGAGCTTTAGTTTCGACTTTAACAGATGATTATCACGGGGCGCCGTTTGAAAATGCCAGCGTGACGAAAATTCGCTATAAAGATGGAAAGTTCCATGTTGAATCGATCAATGATATGAGCTACGTCGAAAAGGGCGAATCAGAAAAGTAGAGGAGGCAACAAGATGAAAATAATTGTGGAACGAGATTATGACGCGATGAGTAAAACAACCGAACATATTTTGCTTGGGGAAATGTTGCAAGAAAAACGAGTCAATCTGGCGATCACAGCTGGGAGCACTCCCGTTAAAATGTATGAGTACTTGGCAGAAGCCGTTCGAAATAAATCATATTTAAATAATGTGCATTATTATAACTTTGATGAGATCCCTGTGAAAGGGGCAGAATTTGGCGTGACAATGTCGCATTTAAATGATCTATTCTTTAGCCCAGCTAAAATTGACCCAGCCAACATCCATGTTCTTGATGAAAAAAATTACGAAAATCAAGATGCGCGAATTGCAGCAGATGGTGGACTAGATTTGATTTTACTTGGCATCGGCGAAGATGGCCATTTTTGTGGGAATCTTCCAGGAACCACACGATTTGAGTGCGAGACATCACGTGTTGAAAGTGATGCAACGCCTGGCATGCGTGAAGTGATGATCGGTGAAGTCAGTGGAGACGAATCTAAAATTCCTGATTTTTACGTCACAATGGGGCCGAAAAGCGTCATGAAAAGTAGACGAATTGTGTTGTTTACAAATGGGCGAAAAAAAGCTACAACTATTCGAAAAGCACTTTTTGGGCCCGTTACGAATGAACATCCGTCTTCTATTTTACAAATGCATCCTAATCTGACCGTTGTACTAGATGAAGAGGCAGCGAGCGAAATCCAAGCTTTTCTTAAAATGTAGGCGTTTTATTGTTTTCTTGCAGGAGAGGTGGTAACATAGAATAAAAGCATAAAAAAGGAGAGTTATTTATGAAATTAGAAGGATTACTTGGCTTTTTGGGGTCAGCGCTCGCCATTGCTTTTAGTTTAATGGTACTTACTATCCCTGGCATTTCACAAGCTTTAGAAGAAGAATCGTTTTTCTTCTACCTACTAACAGCTGGTACGCTTATTCTTTCTATTCTTGGTCTTGTTGGCTCATTCGTTGTAGCTCACAAACCGCGTATGGGGGCAGTATTCATGATTGCTGCAGCGATTGGTGGAACAATGTCCGTTTCGGTAATGTTCCTAGTTCCAATCATGCTTCTAGGCCTAGGCGGTTTAATCGCTTTAATCAACCAAGAAGAAATCGCGCTTGGTGAAGAGTAAAATCAAAAGAGAGGCGTGCCACTCTGGCATGCCTCTCTTTTTTGCGCAAAAAAATAACGTCTTGTGCCTGTAAGACGTTATTTTTCTTCGAATGAATTATATTACAGTAAAATCCTGTGTGTCTATCATACCACGTTTTGGTGCAAAAAATTGTGGCGATTTATTGACAATTGTAAAAAGCTATACCATTATTAACGTTTGTTAAAATTTCGTTAAATCACACCTAAGAATGATAAATTTTGGAAAAAGCTATGTTAAAATGGACACAATACATGAAAAGGAAGTGAAGGCTTGGTAGATTTTATCTCTTGGTTAATTAGTTTTATCTTGCATATTGATGAGCATTTAGTAGAAATTATTAATACATTTGGCATTTGGACATATGTTATTTTATTTATTATTGTCTTTGTTGAAACTGGACTTGTTATTTTCCCGTTTTTACCGGGAGATTCATTACTATTCGCAGCAGGGGCGCTGGCGGTCTTAGACGGATCTATTTTAAAAATCGTCCCGCTTGTCATTGTTCTTTGGCTGGCTGCAGTGTTAGGCGATACCGTCAACTATCATATTGGTAAAAAAATCGGAACAAGCATTCCAGAAGGTAGCTGGTTTGGTAAAATTATTAACCGAGAAAAAATGGAAAAAGCTGAGGCCTTCTTTAATAAACATGGCGGGAAAACGATTTTCATTGCTCGTTTTATGCCATTTATCCGCACATTCGCGCCATTTGTAGCTGGAGCAAGCCGAATGAATTATCGTTATTTCCTCAATTACAATCTTTTAGGTGCAACCGTGTGGGTGCTCCTTTGTACACTTGGTGGTTATTTCTTCGGGAATATTCCCATTGTCAAAGAGAATTTCTCAATTGTTGTCATTGGGATTATCATCGTATCACTCATCCCGATGTTTGTTTCTTTCTTGCGTGCAAAGCTTGCAAAGAAAGGAACCAAACAAAAATAATCGTTCGAAAAAGCAAGTTCCGATTCTGGAACTTGCTTTTCTTGTATCCGGTTTCACTTGATAGTAATTATAATTTAATAAATGTTTTAATTAACAGTTGACATTGCTTTCTAAATTCACGATAATAAAGGAGTAAAGGGTTACTTTGCATCCTATAGATAACTTGAAGGAGGAATTTTAAATGTCATTAATTGGAAAAGAAGTCGAGGAATTTACAGCAAAAGCATATCATAAAGGTGAATTTATTGATGTGTCTTCTGAAGATTTAAAAGGAAAATGGAGCGTAGTTTGTTTCTATCCAGCTGATTTTTCTTTTGTTTGCCCGACAGAACTTGGGGATTTGCAAGATCAATATGAAACGCTTCAATCGTTAGGTGTTGAAGTTTATTCTGTATCCACAGATACACACTTCACACATAAAGCTTGGCACGATTCCTCAGATGTCATTAATAAAATTAATTACATTATGGTAGGAGATCCGTCGCATAAGATTTCCGAAATTTTTGATGTGCTTGATGAAGAAGAAGGACTATCTAACCGTGGAACATTCATTATTGATCCAGATGGCATTGTTCAAACAGTTGAAATTAATGCAGATGGAATCGGACGTGATGCAAGTACATTAATTGATAAAGTAAAAGCTGCCCAATATGTGCGTAAACATCCTGGTGAAGTTTGCCCTGCGAAATGGAAAGAAGGGGAAGAAACTTTAACGCCAAGTCTTGACCTTGTAGGAAAAATTTAAGGAGCGCAAAAAATATGTTGGATGCAGAAATTAAAAAACAACTAGCTGGGTATCTAGAGCTTCTAGAAGGCGATTTAGTTTTACGCGTCGGCTTGGATGCTAGTGAAAACTCGAAAAAGTTATCCGATTTCGTCGAAGAAATCACAGCAATGTCTCCTAAAATCACAATGACTGAAGGCACATTTAGCCGCAAGCCAAGTTTTAGCGTAGACCAAAAAGATCAGGAATCAGGAATTGTCTTCTCAGGCATTCCACTTGGTCACGAATTCACATCACTTGTACTCGCTTTACTTCAAGTAAGTGGACGTGCACCAAAAGTTTCTGAAAAAGTAGTTAAACAAATTAAATCAATTAAAGAAGAACTTCATTTTGAAACCTATGTCAGCTTATCTTGCCATAATTGTCCAGATGTTGTTCAAGCTTTAAACATTATGAGCGTACTTAACCCATCTATTTCACATACGATGATTGAAGGTGGCATGTTCCAATCTGAAATCGAAGCCAAAAATGTGATGGGTGTTCCGACCGTTTTTCTTAACGGAGAAGAATTTAGCAATGGTCGCATGACGATTGAACAAATTATTGAAAAAATAGTTGGAGTGGCAGATATTTCCGAATTTGAAGGTAAAGATCCTTATGACGTTCTTGTCGTAGGCGGTGGACCTGCTGGAGCAAGTGCAGCTATTTATGCTGCCCGTAAAGGCATTAGAACAGGAATCGTCGCAGAAACCTTCGGCGGACAAGTTCTAGAAACCTTGGGGATTGAAAATGTGATTGGGACGAAGTACATTGAAGGTCCTGAACTCATGCGGACAGTTGAAGAACACGTCAATGAATACGACGTAGATGTAATGAAAACCGTTCGTGCAGCGAAGCTTGAGAAAAAAGAGCTGGCTGAAATCACGCTAAACAATGGGGCCGTGCTAAAAAGCAAAACCGTTATTCTTTCAACTGGTGCGAGATGGCGGAATATTAATGTTCCAGGCGAAAAAGAATTCAAAAACAAAGGCGTGGCTTATTGTCCGCACTGTGATGGACCACTTTTTGCAGGAAAAAATGTTGCCGTAGTAGGCGGTGGGAATTCCGGAATTGAAGCAGCAATTGATCTTGCTGGACTCGTTAACCATGTTACCGTTCTTGAGTTCATGTCGGAATTAAAAGCAGATAAAATTCTACAAGAGCGGCTTCATTCGCTTCCAAATGTTACTGTACTTACGAATGTTCAAACAAAAGAAATTACAGGTACTGAAAAAGTAAACGGACTTACTTACGTTGACCGTGAAACGAATGAGGAAGTTCATCTTGATTTAGAAGGTGTATTCATTCTAATTGGTCTTGTACCAAATACAGAATGGCTTGAAGGCACTGTAGAGCGCGCCAAAACAGGAGAAATCGTTGTTGATAAACGCGGTGCAACGAATGTTCCAGGCGTTTTTGCGGCTGGAGATTGCACAGATAGCGCTTATAAACAAATTATCATTTCAATGGGATCGGGTGCAACAGCAAGTTTAGGTGCATTTGACTATCTGATTCGGAATTGAAAAATCTAGCTAGCCGAAGGGAGTTTCTCCTTTCGGCTTTTTTATTAGGAGGTAAATTCTGTTTCAATGTCACGAAATGAAGCAATAGGTTTGTTTTTGGCGTTAGTAAAGCTTAAATGGAGTTTTAAATTATTTTGTCGTAAACTAGTGAATTCTTTTGAAGCAAGGACAGAATGGTCTATGGGAACTTTAAAAGAAACCTCAAGAAAGTGTTTGTCAGTATAGCGAATATCTTGAGAGGCAACGGACAGGGAGGCTTCCTCTAGTGTGCTAAGTATATAAATATCATGTGGTAGCTCAACTTGCATCCCGAAATGTTCCACAGAAGCCATCTGCTTATAGAGGTTGGGGCTCAAAGAAAGTGGAATATTAAAATAAAGTTGATTGCCTGTTAAATTAATAGAGGCAGGACTAATGCTAACATGATCTGCTGATAACATATTTTTAAGGCGATCAATGGAAATAGCGTCATAAGATTTCTGAGTCGCGACATCTTCTCTTTTTTGTAAGCAAAGAGCGCCGATAAAGAAAAGCAATGAAAATAAAATAGCTAATAAGTACAAATTTTTCAAAAGTATAGACCTCCGCAAAATAAGCTGCTTTCAAATTTTAACATAATCTGACTCTCGATGCAGGAGAGTGATTTGCTGTTTTCGGAGGAGTATTCAATTATGAGATAATTAGACAAATAGTGCTAAGTACTGAAAAAACTAGCATATAAAAACGGGAGAATTCTGATTATACATTTATTGCATAAAAAGCTTATTTTGTATGCGGCTATATGCAAGAAATTGTCACAAAAAGTTCACAAATAGAAGCTAAATGAATACTTAAAAAGGAGAACGGTTGTTGGACCGAAAATGTTCAAGAAAATGTTTGAAGCAAGTCTACTCCTGTGGTATAATTTGTTATTGTGAGTAATTATAAATTATTCCTTGCTCGTTCTCATCGCAGAGGAGTGATACACTTTAAAACGATGAGGATGCGATTTTTCGCATCAGAGCCGCTAAGACCACAAGGAGGTGTAAAGTAGATGGCTAAAAATTACGAGATTAACTACATCATTCGTCCGAATATCGAGGAAGATGAGAAAAAAGCGTTAGTAGAACGTTTTGACGGAATCTTAACTTCGAACGGAGCTGAGATCATCGAATCAAAAGAATGGGGTAAACGTCGCTTGGCTTATGAAATCCAAGACTTCAATGATGGAATTTACCACATCGTGAAAATCTCTGCTGAAAATGCAGATGGTATTAACGAATTCGATCGTATCGCTAAAATTACGGATGACATTATTCGTCATATCGTTGTTAAAGAAGAAGAATAAGACTTATTTTCGAAGGGCTTGCCCTTTGATTCCATTAAACGAGAGGAGGTTGGTTCTGTATGATGAATCGTGTGGTGTTAGTAGGCCGTTTAACCAGAGACCCTGAACTTCGTTATACTCCAGCAGGTGTTGCTGTTGCAACATTTACACTTGCTGTTAACCGTACTTTTACGAATCAGCAAGGAGAGCGGGAGGCCGATTTCATTAATTGCGTAGTTTGGCGAAAGCCAGCTGAAAACGTAGCGAATTTCCTTAAAAAAGGAAGTTTAGCAGGCGTTGATGGTCGAGTTCAAACTCGGAATTATGAAGGTCAAGATGGTAAACGTGTCTATGTAACGGAAGTGGTTGCTGAAAGTGTTCAATTCCTAGAGCCTAAAAACGCGACGCATAATGGCGGAAACGGTGGCTACCAAGGAAATTCCGGTGGTGGATATAGCAATAATAACGCTGGCGGTGGATACAATCAGAACCAGCAATCTTCATCTCAAAGTTATGATCGCGCAAATAATGATCCATTCGCAAGTGATGGGAAACCGATCGACATCTCGGATGACGATCTTCCATTCTAATTTGAGAAGAGACAAAACAATGCGCAAATAGATTTTATTGAGAGATAGGAGGAGAAAAACATGGCTGGAGGACGCAGAGGCGGACGTCGTCGTAAAAAGGTTTGTTATTTTACGGCTAACGGAATCACACACATCGATTATAAAGATGTTGAATTACTAAAAAAATTCGTTTCAGAACGTGGTAAAATTTTACCTCGTCGTGTAACAGGTACAAGTGCGAAATACCAACGTAAATTAACAGTTGCTATTAAACGTGCTCGTCAAATGGCACTACTTCCATTTGTTGCGGAAGAAAAATAAGCATACAAGTCAAACTGGCTTTGGATTTTCTGTAAATCCAAAGCCAGTTTTTTTATTAGAAGGTAAATTTGTTTGTATTTTAAATCGAATATTGAAAATACTATGTAAAAAATTGGAAAAAATGGCATTTTTTGGTCATTCGCGACCAAAAATAGACATTTCACTACATTTTTGGTTATAATTGCTTATTTCGTTGTAAAATAGAGATGGAGGTGAAAAATTTGAGCAGTTTAGTGAACAAAGTTCCTCTAACAGAAAGAATTGCGGAGAAGCTCATCTCAAAAGAACGTTTTCAAGAAGATGAAGAAAGCTACGAAAAAGTAAAATACGGAATGGAAGTTATTTTAATTAACACGATGAAAATCGGTTTAGTTTACTTAGTTTCCCTTCTCATGGGCGTGTTTTTTGAAACGCTGATTGTTCATTTTTCTTTTTTGATTGTGAGGCGTTATTCATTTGGATTGCATGCGATTAAGAGCTTGAATTGTACGTTAATTAGCTTGTTGGTCTTTGTAGCAGGTCCATTCTTTTTGAGAGATGTTTCATCTTCAAATTGGCTCGTGTTGGTTATCTTTGCGATTATTGTGCTTAATATATTTTTATATGCACCAGCAGATACAGAAAGTTTGCCTCTTTTAGGCGCTACAAATCGCAAGATGTTAAGAAATAAAGCAGTTTTATGTACTTTGTTATTAATGGGGGTTACACTTTCTATTCCATTTGCGGAAATAAAGACACTGATTTTATTTGGTGCATTTTACCAAATGGTGTGCATTCACCCGTTAACTTATAAATTACTTAAGAGGAGGAGAAATAGTTATGAAATTTATGAATGACAAAGCGATGCAATTTTTGGGGAGAAAACTTGAAGATAAGGCGCTGAAAATTGCCAATAATTCAATGAAGAAATCTTGTGTAGGGCTTTCCTATGAACCAAAAAGTCCTTTTGTGAAGAAAATGGAACAAGAAAGCAAATAAGTAAGTGAATTTATCTATATCAATAAATAAAAGTGTGATAAAATATGTTGTAAGATGAAGTTGTCACATCGTGGAGGATATACATGAATCAAACGATAATTTTGCTTATAACTATTTTAATTCAAACTATTGGTTTATTTATTGTTGTAGAAATTCTATCTGGATGGGTATTAAAATGGAAAGAGGGAGCGGTCACATTGGTTTTTGCCATTGCTACCATCCCTCTATTTCCTGTGATTACTTATTGGTTAAACTTAGTTATTATTTTCATCTTTATAATAGCTTTATTATATAAAAAGCAAACTATTTTTATTTCAATTATTATTCCAGCACTAACTTTTATTCTTTTAATTGTAAGTGATTATATATTTAGTAATATTTTTGTACCAGTCTTTAAAATCCCCATTTCTGAAATATATCAAGAGCTTGGAAGTGCGGCTAGTTATGCAGCAAGCATGATGATAATTGCTTGTCTGTTCGCATATATTATCAAAAAATTTGTAGACAAATGGGATCTTTATACTTATATTAATCAGAAAAAATATGGTTTTATCACTGTGGCAATTACATTGCTCACGCTGCTGATTTATCATTTAAATATTTTCTTCAGTGCAGCAGATGGTTTTGTCCAAGAAGTTGTTCGCTTAAACACCATTATTTTTCTAGCTTATTTTGCGATTTTGATTGGTATGCTATATTTGGTACTACAATCAGCTGTGCAGGAAATTAAAATGAAAAATCAACAAGAACAATTCGCGCAACTTCAAGAATATACATCCACGCTTGAAGAGTTACACAATGAAATGCGTGTTTTTCGGCACGATTATATTAATATTTTATCAAGTATGGCTGGTTATATTGATGAAAATGATATGGAAGGTCTTAAAAAGTACTTTGAGAAAAATATCGTGCCCATTAACCAACAGATTGAAACCAATGATTACCGGATCTCTGCATTGCAAAATATTCATGTTACAGAACTAAAGGGTTTACTTGCGATCAAATTGATTCGGGCGCAAGAATTGAATATTGATGTGAGTGTAGAAGTGATGGAAGAGATCGATTCCATTAATATGCCGAGTGTAGATCTTTGTAAAGTGGCAGGAATTTTATTAGATAATGCGGTGGAAGCTGCGCTCGGGAGTGAAAAACCAGTTATTCGGATTGCTATTTTTAAAAGAGAAGAGGCAACGACGATGATATTTGCGAATAGTATTCCGAAGAACATGCCGCCTGTATATAAGATTTTTGAAGATGGATTTTCAACTAAGGGGACAAATCGAGGAATAGGTTTGTCTAGTCTGAGAGGGACATTACAAGAATATTCAAACGCTGCTCTTGATACGAAATTGGATGAAGAGAAGCAAGAGTTTATTCAGGAACTAGAAATCATGTAGAAAAGCGGGGAGATTATTATGCTTCCGATTTTTGTTTGTGAAGATAATAAGATTCAACGAGAACGGCTTGTTGGATATATCAATGATGCAATTATGTTTGAACATTATGATATGGAAATTGAGATTGCCTCAGGAAATCCAGATGAAGTTTTGGAAGCTGTTCAAAAGAAAATGGGATTAGGGCTTTATTTCCTTGATATTGATTTGAATCATCTGGACTTTAATGGATTTGAGTTGGCCAAAGAAATTCGCAAGTTGGACCCACGTGGCTTTATTGTTTTCTTTACAACGCATGCTGAAATGACTTATTTGACTTTTACGTATAAAATCGAAGCAATGGACTACATTGTGAAGGATAATCTTTCGGATGTGAAAGAACGTGTTCGGGCTTGCTTGGAAAGTGTTCAGGAAAGGCTGGAGGATGACTCGAATACGAGTAACTATTTTACATTTCATGTTTCAGATAAAAAAGTTATTCATGAAAAAATGGAGGATATTCTCTTTTTTGAAACATCACCTAAAACTCACAGGGTTGTTATGCATAGCAAGAATCGGCAAGTTGAATTTTATGCCAAATTAAAGCAAATTGAAAATAGCTTGGGGGAACCCTTTTATAGGTGTCACCGGTCTTTCCTTGTCAATAAAGATAATATTAGTGAGGTGGACATGAAAACGGGGACAATTACGATGGTAAATGGTGAAGAATGTATTGCGTCAAATAAATTAATTAAGGGACTTCAGTTGTAGCAAAGGGCCGCATCTATTTATTCAAATAGAACCGGCTCTTTTTACATTATTTGAATCTTGCGGAGAGAAAAGGTAAAATGGTAAGATGAGTAACTGTAATTTTGGACTGGATGAAAGATTTCATTAATGAACAGGGAGCTGAATGGAACATGCAGAGCTTTTTTGAAAAAAGAATGCTTAAATATCCATTATATGGCTTAATTGCTGCGACCATTATTCTGTGTGTCATCACCTTTTTTTACGCTTGGTGGCTCTCCATTGTTATTTTTGTAGCAGGTATCGTGCTGATTACAGCGATGTTTTACTTTGAACACCGCTTGAACCAGGATGTGCAGAATTATGTTTCTAATTTAACCTACCGGATTAAGCGTAGTGAGGAAGATGCACTCGTTGAAATGCCGATGGGGATTATGCTGTATGATGAAAATTATAATATTCAATGGGTTAATCCGTTCATGACAAAGTATTTTGATAACAAAAGCGTTATCGGCGACTCCCTCGAAGAAGTGGGACCGGAATTCCTTTCTGTCATTAAAGAAGAAGGCAAGGAAGGTATTCAGACAATCAGTTGGAAAGATCGACGCTTTGATACGATCATTAAACGAGAAGAGCGGATTCTTTATCTCTATGACCGAACGGATTATTATGAACTCAACACCAAATATCGCGAAGAAAAAGCTGTGTTTGCGATTATTTTTCTGGATAACTACGATGAATGGGCGCAGGGGATGGATGACCGGCGTAGAAGCGGCTTGAATAGTCTCGTTACGACGATGTTAACAAACTGGGCGCAAGAAAGGCGGATTTACCTTAAGCGAATTAATGCTGATCGGTTCATCGCTTTCTTGAACGAGGAGAAGCTCGACAGATTAGAAGAAGAGAAATTTCAAATTCTTGACCGTATCCGTGAGCGAACTTCGAAACAAAATATTCCATTAACGCTGAGTATTGGTATCGGGCACAGAGAAGAAGATTTGATTGATTTGGCTGACCTTGCGCAATCTGGGCTTGATTTAGCATTGGGACGTGGCGGCGACCAAGTGGTTATCAAGGAACCAGAAGGTCACGTGCGCTTCTATGGTGGGAAAACTAATCCGATGGAAAAACGGACGCGGGTTCGGGCGCGGGTGATTTCGCAAGCGCTTCAAGAGCTGATTAGTCAAAGCGATCAAGTTTTTGTTATGGGGCACCGTTTTCCAGATATGGATGTCATCGGATCAAGTTTAGGTGTGATGCGTATTGCTGAGATGAACGACCGCAGTGCATATGTGGTTGTGGAACCAGGGAAGATGAGCCCGGATGTTGAACGGCTGATGAGCGAAATTGAAGAGTATCCGAATGTTATTAAAAACATTGTGACGCCGCAAGTGGCAAATGAAAATATTACTAATAAAAGCTTGCTCGTCATTGTTGATACGCATAAGCCGTCAATGGTAATCAATCAAGAATTGCTTGAGTCGGCTTCGAATGTGGTCGTGATTGACCATCACAGGCGTTCTGAAGAGTTTATCGAGAATCCTGTACTCGTTTATATTGAACCGTATGCTTCTTCGACTGCAGAGCTTGTGACGGAGCTGTTTGAATATCAGCCAGATCTTGAACAGGTTGGCAAAATCGAAGCAACGGCACTTTTATCGGGAATCGTTGTGGATACGAAAAATTTCACTTTGCGAACCGGATCGAGGACGTTTGATGCCGCTAGCTATTTGCGTTCGCTTGGAGCAGATACGGTGCTCGTTCAAAATTTCTTGAAAGAAGATTTGGCGACGTTTGCACAGCGTAGTAGTTTAGTTGAGGCGCTTGAGATTTATCATGATGGGATGGCGATTGCAAAAGGTGCTGAGGATGAGGTTTATGGCACGGTGATTGCTGCTCAAGCGGCAGATACGATGCTTTCGATGGAAGGCGTTGAGGCGTCGTTTGTTGTGACGCTTAGACCGGATAAGATGATTGGAATTAGCGCCAGATCACTTGGTGAAATTAATGTTCAGGTGATTATGGAAAAACTTGGCGGTGGTGGACATTTATCAAATGCCGCTACGCAGCTTAAGGGTGTTACAATTGAAGAAGCAACAAAAGAACTGATTGCGGCGATTGACGCTTATTGGAAAGGAGAGACTTGAGGTATGAAAGTTATTTTTTTGAAAGATGTAAAAGGTAAAGGGAAAAAAGGCGAAATAAAAGATGTTGCGGATGGGTATGCGCAAAACTTTTTGATTAAAAATGGTTACGCGGCTGAGGCGAATTCACAAAATATGAGTGCCCTACGCGGCCAGAAGAAAAAGGAAGAAAAGATAGCGCAAGAAGAGCTAGATGAAGCGAAGGCGCTTAAAGAGAAATTAGAAGGGCTAACGGTTGAACTGAAAGCGAAATCTGGTGAGGGTGGTCGCTTGTTTGGTTCGATTACGTCAAAACAAATTGCTCAAGCTCTGCAAAAAGAGGAAGGTATTAAAATTGATAAGCGTAAACTAGAGCTTCCTGATGCGATTCGTTCACTTGGGTATACGAATGTTCCGGTGAAATTGCATCATGAGGTGATGGCGACGCTTAAGGTGCATGTTGGAGAAGAATAATTTAGCTGGAAAGGGAGCGTAGTGTCAGTGGATACTTTTCAAGATCGTACGCCGCCACAAAATGTGGAGGCAGAAAAAGCTGTTCTCGGTGCCATTTTTCTTGAACCGAATGCCCTGATTACGGCTTCTGAAATATTAATGCCGGAGGATTTTTACCGGCAGTCGCATCAATTGATTTTTGAGACAATGCTCGACTTGAATGATCACGGGAAAGCGGTAGATGTCCTTACGGTATATGAAACGCTTTCTGCAAGTGGTCGGATTGAAGATGCAGGCGGATTGCCTTATTTGACGGAACTGGCGGGTTCTGTTCCGACAGCGGCTAACCTTGAATATTATGCGCATATTATCGAGGACAAGGCGCTTTTACGGCGTTTGATTCGAACGGCAACGCAGATAGCAACGGATGGTTATTCGCGCGAAGATGAGCTGGATTCGCTTATGGATGAAGCGGAAAAAAGTATTTTGGAAGTGTCGCAACGGAAAAATGTTGGTGCGTTCCAGAATATTAAGGATGTTCTCGTTAAGACGTATGATGATATCGAGATGCTGCATAATCGTAAAGGCGATATCACAGGGATTCCAACGGGGTTCCATGAGCTCGACAATATGACAGCGGGTTTTCAGCGCAATGACTTGATTATAGTGGCAGCTCGGCCATCTGTTGGTAAAACGGCTTTTGCGTTAAACATCGCGCAGAATGTGGCGACGAAAACGGATGAGAATGTGGCGATTTTCAGTCTCGAAATGGGGGCTGAACAGCTTGTGATGCGGATGCTTTGTGCGGAAGGAAATATCAATGCGCAGAATCTGCGGACAGGGTCACTGACGAATGATGATTGGCAGAAGCTTACGATTGCAATGGGCACGCTTTCGAATTCGGGGATCTTTATTGATGATACACCTGGGGTCCGTGTGAATGAAATTCGTTCAAAGTGTCGCCGTTTGAAACAGGAAGCGGGTCTCGGGATGATTGTCATTGACTATTTGCAACTTATTCAAGGTAGTGGTAGAAGTGGCGAAAATAGACAACAAGAGGTTTCTGAGATTTCAAGGTCACTCAAAGCGCTTGCACGGGAACTTGAGGTTCCTGTTATCGCGCTTTCGCAGTTATCACGGAGTGTGGAACAACGGCAAGATAAGCGGCCGATGATGTCGGATATTCGGGAATCGGGTTCAATTGAGCAAGATGCGGATATCGTCGCGTTTTTGTATCGTGAAGATTACTATGACCGTGAAGGGGAAAATGATGGAACGATTGAGATCATCATTGCGAAACAGCGTAACGGTCCAGTTGGAGACGTGAAACTGGCCTTTGTGAAAGAATATAATAAATTTGTTAATCTCGAAGTGCGTTATGATGATGCAATGGCGCCACCGGGAGCTTAACGAAAAACCTATTTGTTTCTGGAGGACGATTTTATCCTCTTTAAACAGATAGGTTTTTTTAGTTCGATTTGCGGGAATGCAAAAGTTGAAGGGGTGAACGCTGATGATGAAAGAATATGGACGAATTTTAACGGCTGTTGATGGGTCGGAAAGCGGGGAAGCAGCTTTTTTCAAGGCAGTTCAAGTTGCGCTTCGCAACCACGCGGAACTTTTGATTGTCAATGTGGTCGATACGCTTTATTTTGCAAATGTTACGGCAGCAGACGGAGGCGCGACGGTTAACCAATTTACGGAAACTTCGAAACAATTGCTTGAAGATTACCGAAAGCGAGCTGAGGAAATGGGACTTAGCAAGGTGAACGCAGAAGTGGTTTATGGCTCGCCGAAAGCACGGATCGTAGAGATCGCTGAAGAGGATTTTCACCCGGACTTGATCGTAGTTGGGGCGGTTGGTCAGTCAAGGCTTGCGCGGATGCTTTTAGGAAGTGTCGCTTCTTACGTAACCATCCACGCACCTTGTGATGTTTTAGTGGAACGGGAATCTATTTCAAAAAAATAATAGGAGGAAAAGACAAGAGTTCTCGAGCTTTCTTGTCTTTTTCGCTTATAATGGGATGAGATATAGGCAAGAAAGGGGAGTATGGCATAGATGGTCAAGGTGTTAATTGCAGATGATGATGAGGCGATTCGAAAACTTGTGGGGCATTATGTGCGCGCAGAGGGATTTGAACCAATCCTTGCAAGTGATGGAGAGGAAGCTTTGGAGTTACTTGAGGAACATGCGGCAGAGCTTGTAATCGTGGATTTAATGATGCCAAAACGAGATGGTTACTCACTCGCGAAGCATATCCGCACATTTTATGATATTCCGATTATTATGTTGACTGCTAAAAATCAGTTGTTGGACAAAGAAAAGGGATTTGAAGCGGGAACAGATGACTATTTGACGAAGCCGTTTGAACCAGAGGAATTGATTTTCAGGATTCGTGCGTTGCTGCGCCGGTTTCAGAAGGCGAGTGCAAAAATGATTGAAGTTGGAAATTTAACGATTGATAAAGGAAGTTATACGGTGAAAGCTGGCAGAAAAGAATGGTTACTTCCAGTGAAGGAGTTTGAGCTACTCTATCAGCTTGCGAGTTTCCCGGAACGAATCTTCACACGGGAAGAATTGATTGAACAAATTTGGGGGAAAGCCTATGATGGGGCTGATCGTACAGTAGATGTACATATTAAGCGGTTGCGCGATCATTTTAAGCAAGAAAGCGGGATTTTAATCACGACTGTGCGCGGTTTGGGTTATAAATTGGAGGAACTTAAATGACAAGGTCGATTTATGGCAAGTTCGTTGCAGTCACACTTGCGGTAATGTTTATAAGCAGTTTCCTTGGTTTCTTGTTCGCAAATATTTATTATCAGTGGAAGTTGAAACCGATCAATGATGCGAAGGTAACGCAAGTGACTGAGCGGGTGACGGATTTTTATCAAAAAAATGAAGAGCTTAATCTGGCAAGCTACCTAGAACAAGTGGGGGATATGGGTTATCAGTTGCTTTTGACGGACGGGAAGGCAGAAGAGTACTATTTTGGTGGCGATTTCAGGGTGAAAAAGCTCGATCCATCCATTATTAAGCAAGTGCTGGATGGAAAAACGTATCACGGGATCGATCAATTTGATGGAGGCTTATTTGTTACGGGCTTTTTTGACAATCAGCTAAAAAATTCCATCGGCGTTCCAATTGAGACAAAAGATGGAACGAAAGCGTTGTTTGTGCGTCCCGATCAAGAAGCGCAATTTGGCGAGTTGCGATTTTTCTTTGCATTGATTTTGGTGCTTACGGCGTTCATTAGCATTGTTTTGGTATTTATTAGTACGCGGATGGTTGCAAAGCCGATTCGCAAATTGACGAAAGCGACGGAAAAAATCGCGGCGGGGGATTTTGATGTCAAACTTGATACGAAGCGCAAAGATGAAATTGGGCAACTGGGAGCTTCTTTTACTAAGATGACGGATGAACTCGCGGCAGTTGATGCGGCGCGCCAGGAATTTGTGGCGAACGTTTCTCATGAATTGCAGTCGCCGCTAACTTCGATGCACGGCTTTGCAGAACTTCTTGCGCAGGATAAACTTACGGAAGAAGAACGGAGATCTTACTTGGCGCTTTTATCACAGGAAACGGCGCGGCTTTCGAGGCTAACGAAACAACTGCTTTTACTAGCGTTTTTGGATAAGGAAACGGAAATGGTTGGGCAGGAAACGGTAGATCCAGCTCCAGCGATTCGGAAGGCCATCCAGATGTTTGAGTGGAAAATTCAGGAGAAGGAACTTAGCCTGACGATGGACTTGTCAGATGCTAAGGTGCAAGGGGATGCGGAATTGATCGAACAAGTTTGGCAAAACTTGCTTTCGAATGCGGTGAAGTATACGCCGGAACATGGTTCAATTGAGATTTCAAGCAAAGAGCAAGAGGATTGGGTCGAAATTCGCGTTTGGAATTCTGGAGAGCCTATTCCGGATGAAAAACTTGGAAAAGTCTTTGAACGGTTTTACCGGGGAGATGAATCTCGCTTGCGTAGCGGGGAATCAAGCGGATTAGGCTTATCTATTGTCGAAAAGATCATCCAGCTTTCTAGCGGGTCGATTGCGGTCAGAAGTGAAGCGGGTCTTGGAACGGAATTTATTGTTCGGCTCAAAAAGGCAAATTTGTAATCGGAAGTTCACATTCTGTTCACACTGGTATCTTACAGTAAGAGGGTAAGATAAAGGAGTGAACGGAATGTTTTTAGCATTAAAGGAATTGAAACATGCAAAATTAAAGTTTTCGCTAGTCGTGTTGATTATGGTTTTAATCGCTTGGCTCGTGTTATTTGTGACGGGGCTTGCAAATGGACTTGCTAGCGATAATGGTTCGGCGATCGAATCGAGTAAGGCAACAGGGTTTTTAGTTGAGAAAGATTCGGATAATCGTTTGACGCGTTCGAGCCTTTCGGAAGAGAAGGTTCAACGAGCGGAAGAAAAATTTGGGAAGAACGCTACGGCGCTGGGTGTTCAAATGACTACGGTCACAAAGCCGAGTGCAGCGAAAAAAACAGACGTGACTTTTTTTGGTATTGATCCTAGCCGTTTCTTGGTGCCAGAAAAAGTGTCTGGAAGTTCGCTTGCGGAAAACCAAGGAAATGTTGTGATTGCAGACGAGAAACTCAAAGAAAGTGGCTACAAACTTGGAGATAAAGTGAAAGATCAGATGAGTGGAGCGGTTTTTGAAATTACTGGTTTCGCAAAAAATGCTACGTATAGCCATACGCCTGTTCTTTATACTAATTTTGATAGTTTTAAGAAGCTACAACAAAGCGGGGCAAATTCATATAATGCGGTTGCTTTACAAGGCGGGTCCGGTGAAGGGTTTACGCAAAACGGTCTGGTTTATGCAAGTGAAAAGGAAGTGCTTGAAAATATTCCAGGTTACTCTGAGGAGCAAGGCTCGCTTCTTATGATGATTGTATTTCTGTTTGTAATTGCCGCATTCGTATTGGCTGCATTTTTCTACGTGATTACGATTCAAAAAATGAACCAATTAGGTGTGCTTAAGGCTGTCGGAGCAAAAACGAGCTATTTAGCACGAAGTATTGTTTTTCAAGTAGTTTTTCTAGCTTTTGTCAGTCTAGTGATTAGTAATGCGCTCACTTTTCTTATGGCGCTTGCACTTCCTGATAGCATGCCTTTTAATTTAAGTCCGCTTACGGCACTGTTTTGTTCGGGGCTATTCATTTTAATGGCTGTGCTAGGTTCAATATTATCATTAAGCCGCGTTGTTCGGGTCGATGCGCTTGAAGCGATTGGGAGGGCAAACTGATATGCAAACGACAAAATTGAGTTTTAAAGATGTAACGAAATTTTATCACGATGGGGAAACGACGATTGAAGTGTTGCGAAATGTGAATTTAGAGGTTGGACAAGGTGAATTTGTCGCCATTGTTGGTCCATCTGGGTCAGGCAAAAGTACATTTCTTTCCATCGCAGGAGCGCTGCTTACGCCAAGCTCGGGGCAGGTATTCGTTGATGCGAAGGAAGTCACAAATTTATCCAAGAAGAAATTAACGGAAACAAGGCTTAAAGAAATCGGCTTTATTTTTCAAGGTGCCAACCTGGTCCCCTATTTGACGGTGCTCGATCAGCTACTTGTAATTCCAGTTTTAAACGGCGAACGAAAAGCTGGGAAGAAACGTGCGCTTGGTTTGTTAGAGGAACTCGGGCTTATGCACCGGAAGAATCAGTATCCAGATCGGCTTTCTGGTGGCGAACGGCAACGCGTAGCAATTGCACGTGCGCTGATGAATGATCCAGAGGTTATTTTGGCGGACGAGCCAACGGCGAGTCTTGATTCGGAGCGTGGTCGGAAAGTGGTGGAGATGATCGCATGGGAAGTCAAACGTGAAAATAAGGCGGCTGTTATGGTCACTCATGATGAGCGGGTTCTTGATTTGTGTGATCGCGTAGTTCGGATTGAAGATGGTAGGCTTACGGAAGCGCGCTGAGGGCGATAAATTATAAAATGCGAACATTACGTTTCTTGCTAAAAAAATCGTTCGTGATATTGATTGACGAATAGCAAGGGAGACGGTACAATGGAGAATGGAAATAAGGAGCTTGTTTAGTCAGGCTTAAATTATTAAAAGAGGTGTTTGCATGTCTTCAGTTGTTGTTGTCGGAACACAATGGGGCGATGAAGGAAAAGGTAAGATTACGGATTTCTTGTCGGAGAATGCGGAAGCGATTGCGCGTTATCAAGGTGGGAACAATGCGGGTCACACGATTAAATTTGATGGTGAAACGTACAAGCTTCACTTGATTCCATCAGGGATTTTCTATAAGGATAAGATTAGTGTGATCGGAAACGGGATGGTCGTTGATCCAAAAGCACTCGTCACGGAATTGAAGTATTTACATGATAAAGGGATCGATACGGGGAATCTGCGGATTTCAAACCGTGCACATTTGATTCTGCCTTACCACATTCGGATTGATGAAGCAGATGAAGAACGAAAAGGTGCAAATAAAATCGGTACGACGAAAAAGGGCATTGGCCCGGCTTATATGGATAAAGCGGCTCGTGTTGGGATTCGCGTAGTTGATTTACTAGATAAAGAAACGTTTAAAGAGAAGCTAGAGCAAAATTTGAAAGAGAAAAATCGCTTATTGGAACGTTTTTATGAACTTGAAGGTTTTTCGCTAGAAGAAATTTTGGATGAGTACTACGAGTATGGTCAACAATTTAAAGAATATGTTTGCGATACTTCGGTTGTTTTAAATGATGCGCTCGATGAAGGAAAACGGGTCTTATTTGAAGGTGCGCAAGGCGTTATGCTCGATATTGACCAAGGAACTTATCCGTTTGTAACTTCAAGCAACCCGATTGCTGGTGGTGTTACGATCGGAAGCGGCGTAGGGCCGTCGAAAATCAATCATGTTGTTGGAGTTGCAAAAGCCTACACTTCCCGTGTTGGTGACGGACCATTCCCAACTGAGTTATTCGATGAAACAGGTGAACGGATTCGTGAAGTCGGTCATGAATACGGAACAACAACTGGACGTGCTCGCCGTGTAGGCTGGTTCGACAGTGTTGTCGTTCGCCATGCTCGCCGCGTGAGTGGACTAACGGATTTGTCACTTACTTTACTCGATGTATTAACTGGAATCGAAACGCTTAAAATTTGTGTAGCATACAAACTTGACGGAAAAACAATTACAGAGTTTCCTGCGAGTTTAAAAGATCTTGCACGTTGTGAGCCAGTTTACGAAGAATTACCTGGTTGGACAGAAGATATTACAGATGTTAAATCGTTAGATGAGCTTCCTGCTAACGCTCGTCATTATATGGAACGAATCGCGCAACTTACTGGCGTGCAAGTTTCGATGTTTTCCGTTGGTCCGGATCGAAACCAAACGCATGTCGTAAAAAGCGTGTGGCGTCTTGCTTGATCTTTAAAGAGATGCGTCCGCAGCTATTTTGCGGGCGCTTTTTTGTTCAAAGAAAATTGGTCTATCTCCACTCCGATTCTATCATTATTTCTCGGGAAATAAATCCCAATAATAGCTAATTAAAAATTTCACAATCTATCAGTATTAAAATTAAGCCGTTTTATTTTTGCAATTAAATTGTAAATTTTGCTTATAAAACCTGAATAAATAGCTATTTTGTCATGTTCATAAGGAATAAAGTCGAAAAAATCGCAAGTGTTTTTATTGCATTAAAAGAATAGAGTATGGTAAAATTCTTTTATTGATAGCGCTTACATTGTGAAAGGGGAAATTTACTACATTCTTGCTATTTTGCAAAATCTCTATTTTAAGCTATGATAAAAGTAGAGAAAAAACTGTTTTGACAAAGCTTTTTTTAAAATTGGTAAGGCAGCAAAGAGTTTAAGCAAGGCCCAAGAATAATGAGGGGGAAGTACATAATGGAACAGAAACAAGAACTATCTCGTGGTTTGAAAAACCGGCATGTTCAGCTGATTGCGATTGGGGGAGCAATTGGTACAGGATTATTCCTTGGTTCAGGTAAGTCCATTCATTTGGCTGGTCCATCTATTTTAATCGCTTATATGATTACAGGAGCAATTTGTTTTCTAATCATGCGAGCTTTAGGTGAGATTTTGCTCTCAAACTTAAATTACCATTCGTTTGTAGACTTTGTACAAGATTATTTTGGAAACGCGGCAGCATTTGTAACTGGCTGGACGTATTGGTTCTGTTGGATTTCGATTGCAATGGCCGATCTGACAGCAGTAGGACTTTACACACAATTTTGGTTCCCAAATGTTGCACAATGGGTACCAGGGCTAATTGCTCTTGTACTTCTACTTGTAATGAACCTAGCGACTGTAAAGCTATTCGGAGAAATGGAATTCTGGTTTGCATTAATTAAAATCATTGCCATTTTGGCACTTATCGTAATTGGCATATTCATGATTATCAAAGGCTTCTCAACAGATGCGGGAGCATCAACGTTCACAAATTTATGGAGCCACGGGGGTTGGTTCCCGAACGGAGCTAATGGGTTTATTTTATCCTTCCAAATGGTTGTATTTGCCTTTGTGGGGATTGAACTAGTTGGCTTGACGGCGGGCGAAACAGAAGATCCGGAACACGTTATCCCAAGAGCGATCAACAACATTCCCATCCGGATTTTGATTTTCTATATTGGGGCACTGCTTGTCATTATGAGTATCTATCCGTGGAACTCAATCAATCCTGCAGAAAGTCCGTTCGTACAAGTATTCTCAGCAGTGGGAATTACAGCGGCGGCAGGGATTGTTAATTTTGTTGTTTTAACATCGGCAGCGTCTGCCTGCAATAGCGCAGTGTTTAGTACAAGTCGAATGGTTTATTCACTTGCAAAAGAGAAAAATGCGCCGAAAAGAATGACCAAATTAACATCACACAAAGTACCGTCCAACGCGCTATTCTTCTCATCGATTGTTATTTTAATTGCGGTTATTTTGAACTATATCATGCCAGAAGGAGTATTCACACTTGTAACGAGTGTTTCGACAGTATGCTTTATCTTCATTTGGGGTATTACTGTGCTCGCGCATTTGAAATATCGGAAAACGCGTCCTGAGCTAGCGAAGAAAAATAAATTCAAGATGCCACTCTATCCATTTTCGAATTATGTGATCTTAGTATTCTTGGCATTTGTACTTGTTGTCCTAGCACTAGCAGAAGATACTCGTGTAGCGTTGTTTATTACGCCACTCTGGTTTGTTGGAGTGTTGATCGTTTATTATATTCGTAAATCGCGGATTGTGCACAAAAACGAGCACGAAGAATTAAGCGAATAAAAAAGGAAAAGCTTGAGCTAATGGGGGCAAGAAACCATTGGTTCAGGCTTTTTTATTAAAAATGCTTGCAAAAAATAAAGAAAGTGGTAGAATTAGTCTGTTGACAAATTTTTCACGGGTTATTAGCTCAGTTGGTAGAGCAGCTGACTCTTAATCAGCGGGTCGGGGGTTCGAACCCCTCATAACCCATTGGGTGCCAAACCCTTGAGACTGGAGCTTTTTCGGCGTTTTTTAACGTTTGGAAGAAGAAGCTTGCAGTCTTTTTTTATATTCGAATACCAGAAACATTCACGAAATATCCCATGTTTTAAGGGAAAGACATGTTATGCTTATTGAATAAATGAGTACCATTAAAATGACAAGAGATACGAAGTCTTGAGAAGCATTCTGGGGGTTTTAGAGGTATGTTATTTTGAATAGTTCCAAAATTTGTCCTTTCAGGTGGGATTATTTTTGTGTCTATAAGATGAAAATTATGACGAATAAAAATTAAATATTCTTACTAAGATCCAAAAAAATAAAAAAACTATTGATTTTTAATCGTTAGCGAAAAGAATCAGATATTTCACGATATTTTTGGTTTTACAGAATATTTTCATGCTATACTTTTTTGTAACATGGTTTTATACATAAATAAAAAGCGGGGGTGAATGAAAATGGAGAATATTAAAAAAATCAATAGCCTAGTGGAAGTAGTTATTTTAGTTCTCATTTCCTTTTGTTTACCAGTCATTGGGTATGCAAGTTCTATCTACCTACTTACTAAAAAATCCGTGTTTCCAAGTTGGGTTTCTTTTGTCGCAGTTTTAGCAATAATCTTGCAAACTATAACTATTATTTGTTTAATTATTATGGTCGTGTTTTTTTCGCAAACAAATGATATAGATATTCAGACAACAGTTCAATCAAAACTTATTAAATGAAAAGAGGGCACACAATGAATAGACTAAAAAAGAGAATGGCATTATTAGTTGTTGGGACAACAGTTTTAATTGGAACAACGTTTGCTCCTTTAGTCTCATATGCAGCTGAGACTACAAATGCACCTACACAAGAATAATTTGCTAAAGCTGCACAAATTTTAGAAGTTGAACCACAAGAATTAGAAAATTTGGGAGAAAACGTAAATAAGGCTCTAGAGAATCTTGAATCAAGTGATAGTCAAAGTAATATAAAAGTTAGTGAAAATATACTAATGGATATCGATACTAAAGAAGAGAATCTTCCTATTTTAAATTCTCAGTTTCCAATGTTAAGAGCTGCAACTTATCAGAGAACAGTCAGTTCTACATATAAAATAAAAATCGTTTAGGCGGGGTAATTTATACACTGAAAGCATATGGAGTTTTTAATACGAACGGAGTCACTGCAAAACCAGTAGATGGCTATGGAAGTTACTCTGGGAATATATGGACAATAAAAGCGAAAAGGGAAGCAATGTCTAAGGCACAGTCTAAAGCATATGTGCGTGTATCATTTGCAGGTAAATTTAAAATTGGTATTGGGCCAATTAATCTAACTTTACAATCTTTCAAAAATAATGCAACGGTCTATTGTACTTCTAAAGGAAAAGTAACTGCATCTTGGAGATAAATGTAATATCTTTCTTTGCATCTTTTAATAGTATACAATTCAGCACTGGGATTTGAGGATCCATGCATTAGCCCTGACAAAAGTCGGGGCTTTTTACGGGGCAGAACTAAACTACTTTTAACCATTATTAATTTTATAAAACAGAATAAAGGTGAGTTTTCATCTTCATTGTTTAAAGCTGTTGCTAGCGGGATGTTGGTGGAGACATTTGCTAAGCTCATTAGTTAAAATGGCGTAAATTAATAAGAAAGCTGAGCTATAGCAAGATTTCACTAGCATCAATTGAAACACATAAAGGTTCTGGAACTAAAAAGAATAGATAAGACTGACCAGCTATAATAATAGAACAGAGGTCGCTAAATAAGCCATTCATAAATGGAGTTGTTAGCACTTCTGTTCTATTTAAGTTTATATTCTAGAATCATTGTTTCACATGAAACAATTTGAAATTAATATTTTCGGTATACATCGATCGTATTACCAAAATTAATGTAGTAACGGCCATAGTTGTACATCATCCCGTATTTTTCGCGGTAAGCATCGACCGTATTTCGTAAAAATTCTTCTGTCACTTCTAGCTGTTCCGCCACTTCGTGATATTCTGTCAGACCAAGATAGAAACAACGGATAATCTCGTTAATAGGTACTAATTCTTCAAATGCACGTCGCCGCGCAAAAATTTCTTGCTTGCGATTCGGTAAATAAGTTTGATCTACAATATTCCCGTATGTGTATTTCCAGTGCATTAATTCCTCAATTAGTAAACAACGCTTCTCGACTTGTGTCTTGCGGCTATCAATAAAAATGGTGTCATCCAGAAAAAGCCCCGGAAGTTTATCTGGCATTTTTTCTTCCTTAATGGTTATTAAATCTTTGTAATCATTCACGAGTTTTTCATACATATTCACTCACTCCCCGCGGTGGAGCCTCTTTTTCATATCTATATACGCCAAAATATCGCGCATTTCTTCTTCTGTTACATCATCATCAAGGTGGGCAGCAATCGTTAGCAGATGCTCTTTTTTTTCGTTTGCACTCGATCTGGGTGGAAAAAAGGCATCAATCGGCTGATTAAAAATTCCTGCAAGCTGGTAAAGAACATCTTGGCTCACTTTCCGTTCTCCATTTTCATAGCGACTTACAGTTTGGCGCGTCGTCTCAAGTTCGGTAGCTAAGGCTCCTTGGCTCATCCGACTATTTTCACGAAACTGGCGGATTTTATTTCCTACAAATTTGTTGAGTTCCATGTCCGATCTTCTCCTTTTATAGAATAATTTTAGTATAACATCTTGTAACCTATTTGGAAACAAAATAAGTTTTTTAGCACCAATTAATTTACATGTAACCAATTTGGTGCTAAAATATATGTACAGAGAAAATTGGAGGGATTAAAAAATGAAAGGAACAACCACTTACACGGGACAAATAGTTTGGAAGAGAGGAGGCTAAAAATGGATCAGTATTTGCAGTATATTTTTGGGGAAAACAACATTATTTTTCAAGTTTTACTGTATTTTTTAGGCGTTAACTATCTATTACAGCTTTTTCTCGCGATTTATCGAAAAAAAATATCCTATCAGTTTGCATTTTATGCTTTTTTGAAGAAATTGGCGATTTTTCTAGTTATTGCGGTTGCCCATCAAACGGATCGGGTGATTGGGGATGAGAATATGGTTCGAGATGGGGCGGCTTTCTTTTACTTAGCTAACGAGCTACTCACAATGATTGAAACACTGATGCAGCTAGGAATAAAGATACCGAAAGTGCTAAAAAACTTAGTTGAAGTGTTTAAAACGAATGCCGGTGAAAATCATGAAAAAAAATAAGGCAAGAAACGCAGGAGAGGCTGGTTAAATAAAAAATGGGTTAGCGCGATAAAGTGGCGCTAGCCCATTTTGATTGATTTATTTCGAATGCTTCTTGAACATGTTATGCGTGAAAAATAAGTTGCCCAGCAAGAAAAGACTGGTCATGTAAAACACAATTGGGTATCCAAATGCGGCAGAAACACTCGAGCCAATAAGCGGCCCCGCCACATTACCAAGACTTTGCGAACTTTGATTGTACGAAAAGATACTACTTAAAGAATCCCGCGGCGAATTTTTGTTAATCAAGGTGTTAATGGAAGGCATTAACGCGCCAGTCGTGAATCCAAGCAAGAACCGAAGCAATCCAAGTTCAAGCGGGCTCTGTACCCAAGCCATTGGCACCATGATGATAGCGGCAGCGACAAGTCCACCAATTAAAACCTTGTGATTACCAATTTTGTCACCTAGTTTCCCGAGATACGGGGAAGCGATCAAGGCGGAGATTCCTGGTGCAGAAGTGATAATTCCACTAATTAATGAAATATTATTATCGCTTCCGAGAAGTTCACGAATATAAAGCGGTAAAATAGGGCTGATCGAAGTATTGGCAATTTGAATGATAAATGTGGTTAAGAAAAGGCCAAGAACCAGATTTTTGCTTGGTAGCCGCTGGAATAACTGCCGCGTTGTGAGCATTTTTTCTCGGATAACAGGTTTGAAATCTTCCTTCAAGAAAAATAAAGTAAGTAAAAAAGTAAGTAATAAAACGAATCCAGTGATGAAAAAAACAGGTCGATATCCAAATATATCTGCAAGAAATCCACCAATTAACGGCCCAATCAAAGTGCCTGAAATCGTTCCAGTAGAAAGGAATCCAAGCGCCCAACCGCTTTTATTTTGCGGAGCTTGCGAGGCGACAAGTGCCGTTGCATTGGGTATGTATCCCGATAAAAGCCCGTTGAGTGCCCGCAAAAGAACGAGTTGATAGACGTTTTGAACAAGACCGAGGCAACCCATTGTGATTGTCATGCCAAGCGAGGCACGAAGTAGCATCAAACGGCGACCTTTTCGGTCTGCCAGTCGACCCCAAAATGGCGAGACCAGTGCAGAAGTAAGAGCTGTTGCGCTGACAGCAAGCCCCGACCAGACGTTTAACTCCGTGTGATCTGTCACCCCGAGGTCTGAAATATACAAAGACATAAACGGCATGACTAGGTTAAAACTGACGCCTGTTAGGAAACAACCTAGCCAGGAAATATAAAGATTTCGTTTCCAATTTAATTTTGTTTCCAAGAAAATCGCTCCTTTATCTGTTTTATCCTACTCCGATTTCGCTGGAATGTAAATGAATGTGAACAATCTGTGACAAGCGATGAAAAAACTTTCTGATTAATGAAAAATCAGCTGGTTTCTTGTGAATTTCGTTGTTATACTTGGAGGGAGTGGAGCGGTTCTGATTAGGAGCTTAAGCTATTCAAAACTTCATGAAAAAGGGAGAATCAAGATGAAAAAGACTATAAAAGTAAGTTGTGGAGTTTTAGCTTTGTCGGTGGGTTTGTTTTTACCAAGTTCTGTACTTGCAGTAGAGGCGCCAGAAGTAGACAAGTTCGAAAAGGTAGTTAGCGAAAGTCAGGTACAAAATAAAGACAAGCAGCAAGAAGCCGTGCAAGAAAATGAATCAAAACAGCTTGAAAAAGATGTTCCAGAAGTAAAAACAGAACAAGAAACAGATAAAAAAGCAGAAAAAGCGCCAGAAGAAACAGTGAAACCGAAAGAAGCTGTGAAAGCTGAGGACGAAAAAGCTGTAGTTAAAAAGGATGCGAAAGTTACAACGCCGCTTGCTGTAGCAAAAGTGAATTTGAGCGTAGAAGTGAATTCAAGCGTTACACCTGCATACTTTGCAGAAGCAAAACCTGGTGTAGCACTGAGCTTTAAAGCAAAGCCTATTCTTTCAACGATCGGGAAGAAATCTGTTGTGATTGAAGCAACTGATGGCGCAACAACAGAAGAGGTTACTGTAAGTTACACAGTAGTTGATACAAAGGCACCTGTTTTGAACCTCGTTGAAAACAATCCTGAGTTTGGGGTGTACGAAGAATGGTTTGCAGATGAATTAGTAGACGTATCGGATAACTCTGATAACTATGAAGTTTTCTTTGCAGACGGATCTGAAACACTAAATACTTCAAAAGCTGGAACATTTTGTGCAGTCATTGTAGCACGTGATGCAGCAGGAAATGAATCTCGAATCACGCTCACTTATACGGTAATTGATGAAGATGCATTCGATTATGAAGCACCACAAATTGATCCAGTGAAATCAACTGCGACAGACGTTTATGGAAAAACAAAACCCAATGCTCATGTACAAATGGCGAGTGAAGACGGTGTCGTTATTGGCGAGGCACTTGCTGATGCAAACGGGAATTTCCATATTCATTTGGCAACACCACTTAAGAGTGGTTCGGTTGTCTTTATCTGGTCGTTTATCCTTGAAACAGGCGAAGTGAGTGATGTTGGCGTTTATACTTATGGAAATATGAGTCTTTTAGAGAACAAAGGCATCAAGCCTATCCAAGCAGTGAAAAACCCAGTTAAATCGGCTAAGCCAGCAAAATCAGTTGTGAAGACAGTTGCGAAACAAGCTGATCCAGCAGCACTTCCGAAGACTGGAGATGCAGAAACAGGTGGACTTGCAGCGGCAGGAACTTTACTTGCTGTACTAGCGGGCTTGTACTTAAGAAAAAGAAATTAATAGTTGAGTGAAAACCGGCAGTTTTGTTTCTTGCCGGTTTTTCTTTTAAAAAGACGATCTCTTTTACAAATTCAGTTTCCATCTGGACTTGTAAAGGGGTGGTCTTTTTTTCATTTTATCCCCACTTTGTAGGAGTCAGTACATGAGAGTTTAGAGCGGTTTTTTATACTAACGAGAAAAATTTACGAACAAGCTAATCTTATTTTTTTATATTTGCTAGTACAAAACACGATAACGAGAATAACATTTTGTCATATATAATGTGTATTGTTGCTAAGGGGTACTGACTATTTGGATTTGTAATTTTCAAACCGCATTCTATGAAAGTTGAAAATTATCTTTTTGTTAAGTGGCATCATTTATACACCATGACTGTTCTTCGAGAATAGTACCTTTTAAATATAAAATTTAAGAGATGGGGGGAAAGTGATGAAGGAACTTAAAAAGTCCATGAGGCAGATTGTTGCTGAGCTTGAGTATAATAGCTTAGATAGTCAGTGGCTAGACCAGATTCCATTAGACAAAAAAGAAGAATATGATACAAAGGATCCGACGAAAGTCTACTTTATCAAAAGTGGCAGTTTGATCGTAACGAAAACTTTGACCTCTGATACGATTCTTGATGTTCAAGGGAACAATAATAAAATATATGAAGCCTTTACAAGTAATGATTTAATAGCAATTGAAAATATCAGTGATAAAAATACAAATTTAACATTTAAAATGGTAGCACTTGATCGCTCGGAGCTCATTTCTATTGATAAGGAATATCTGCTTAACTATTGTGCTAATAAGCCTTCTTTTCTAGAGACAATTTTGAAGTATACAATGATGAAGACCTTACAATATGAAGAAAAAAGTCTTGTCTTTCTTGGCTCACGCGAGCAACGTTTGAGCTGGAGTATTGAAACTCAAAGAAGTAATGATTTGGATAACGAAATTAATATGACCAACCGCATTTTAAGCAAACTTTCAAGGGTAGATGAAAGCTTCGTTAGTCAGAATATTAAGAAAATCGTTTAATCGTATACTAACTTATCGATCTAAAGTAATCGCAAGAGACGTCAAAGTGGAAGTTATTTGGCTAACAATACTTGAAATTGAAGTTATAAAAAAGTGATGAGTAAAGAATTCCGTACAATAAATCTGCAGTATATATGATGAAAGAAAATTTTAAAAAATGAATATACAATTAACGGCGTGCTCTATACACTATATAGTTTGGAAGAAGGGGGAACTATTAAGCAAAGTCAGAATATATCAGTGAAAAAGATGCATTTGCTTGAAAGCCTAGATATTACATGTTTGATTTATAGATGCATTTAAGGAGGTGAGAGCTTTGTAGATACTGTTTAACTGATTTATCGCTGTAAAAACATTAGTAAAAAATGAGGGAGAGAAAATTCAAAGTGAAAAAAACTTATTGGAAAGTAATTGCAACAGCAGCAGCTGTTAGTATGGTAACAACATCAGTGCTGCCTAGTTTCGCAAGTGCGGAGGCGCCAAACAAACAAATTGTGCAAGAAAGCAAAGTAGAAAGTAACCAAGATAAACTGTTTACGAAAGAGCAACAACAAGATCTAAAAAAAGTACAAGAAAAAGCTATTGGAATGGAAAAAGGAAATAAGGCTTCCTATGCTAGTAGTTCTGTTGATAAAAGTATTACTACTCTAATGGTGCACAAAAAATCAAAAGGAGATTCAATGACGGGTATTTCCTATACCCCATCTCCTACGGCGAATAGTCCATATGATGGAGGGGAGCTAACTGCTTCGTTCAAAGCACCACTGACTGGAGTTGTATACAACAAAATGCTTACCGGCAATGGACCTGAACACCGGAAAAACTGGGAGGAAGGAAACTATGGTGCAAGATTCACATACTCTTTCCCTAAAGGTGTAGACGCTCGACAAATGATACAAACGATTAATTGGGAAAAATCTAATCAGTCTCCGACTGCAGATTTTAAAGTGAGAATTCTGGGAGTCAATACTTTAGTTTGGAATTTGCATTGGGGCATCAAGTGGAATAGAGATACTATTACCTTTAATCCTGCTAAACCAAATGAATTCTCGATTATGATTACAGGTAAAAAGAAAAGTGAAGTAAGCAAAGCTGAATGGGAATCATATAATCCAGTAAATACTATTGCAGCCTTAACTGCTGTAGGAGATATTCCGTTTGCTGATAATCTTGCAGATATGACTGGTTCTGCATCTGGTGCTTTATATTTTGATATGAGTAAGTATAAAGGGAACACAGATGATTTGACTAAGAATAACGAATTAACATCAGGGAGATTATTTCCTTCTGAAAATAGACAAGCTGAGTATACCTATTACTTCCTAGATGACAATGCATTAGCAGCTGGGACGTCTGGTAAAGGCGATATCAGTAAGTCGGTTGTGAAAGCAGGACATGAATACGATAATCCTTCTAAATCAACTTCGATACCAACTTGGGATAGTTATCTATCAATTTGGGATCAAGAGCAGGTTTACAATACGAATAAGTTGGAAAATGATTTAGTTGAAGGAGAAAAATTTGCTCTACCTGGAGATTCTATTTTCAAGCGAAACTTACAAGTAAAGAGTGGAGAAGATTTTAATGAATTTAAAAAGGATCGATTTAATCGTGTAATTAACTACTTCACTCATGAAGATATTACTAAGGGAAATATTGGTGAGGTAAGCCATGTTAATGTAACGCATACTCCAAACCGTGTAGGTGATGGGGAGACAGATGTAACATATAAAGGATCAATTTCCTATGTTAATGGTGATACACGTCAACTCATTCCTAACAACTTAAAAGTGAAAAATTCTCCAAACAGTGAGGGAACAATCATACCAGATACATTCACTATCGGTGATACAAACATAACAGGTAAGTATACTGGCGATGTGAAAACGTTACGTCTATACATCAATGGTGTATCTGTTGCTTGGGGCGGTACTTTGCAGGATGGTAAATTTACTTTCTATGCGGGGAATCAAAAAATTACAGCAAATGATAAACTCACAATGAATGCTTATGATAAAGACAATAATCTCCTTCAAGAAAATGTGCCAGTTAATGTTAAAGAGGAAGCGGCAGCAACAGGAAGTATTGATCCAGCGATGTATACTCCTGGTGATACGAACATTACAGGAACATACACGGGTAATGTTGCACATGCGAAACTATTTGTAAATGGCAATTATGTTTCTGCTGGCGGTGACTTTTCAAATGGTGTATTCACATATTATGCAGGTGGGAAAATCAAAGCAGGTGATAAAGCCTACCTTGTAGCAATGGACAAAACAGGTAAAGAATTAGACCGTAAAGATATCAAAATTAATGCAAGCAGTGAAACGACTGGCTCAATTAATCCATCAGCTTACACTGTGGGTGAAAATACAATCAGTGGTTCTTACACAGGCAATGTAGCATTAATGCACTTGCTTGTTAATGGAAAATCGATTTCTTGGGGTGGTACGCTTTCCAATGGAAGTTTTTCTTACTACGTGAAAGCGGGTACCATTAAAGCTGGCGATATTGTAACGCTAGAAGCTTATGATCAAAATAATAACAAATTGGACAGCAAACGTGTTCAAGTAAATGGTAAAGCAACTTCTGGGTCAATTGATTCTGCAACTTACAAACTTGGAGAAACAACAATCAAAGGAACTTTCAGCGGAAACATTGCAGTGGCTAAAGTTTACATCAATGGTGTTGCTCAAGCTTGGGGCGGCGAATTCGGTGGTGGTGGCTTCAGCTACTATGTAGGTAAAAACAAGATTAAAGCTGGAGACAACGTGACAATCGAAGGATACAACAAAGATACAAAACTGCTTGATACTAAAAAAGTAACGATTCTAAATTAATTTAGTTATCTGGGTATTTGCACATCTGGTGCAAATACCCAGATAATATTAAATGAAAATGGAGGATTTCTCGTGAAAAAATCATTATTAATAAGTTGTGTGATGGCTGTAGGTTTGCTCGGTGCTTGTTCGCCTGATTCATCAGAAAATACGGATAAAGAGAAACGATTTTCGAACAAAACAGAGCAAAAAGAAAAAGCAACAAATGATTTGAATAAACCGGTTGTTGTGGATGGAATTGAACTTGCTGTGAAACAAGAAGAAACAACGGACATAAAAAAAGATAAAGAGACAAAACGTTTGTACAGCTTCAATATTTCTGGGAAAAATGTTAGCTCGACAAATAAAGGGCTTGGCTCGATCGACTTTCAATTGAAAACAACAAAAGGCAAGATAATCAAAGTGGATGATTCTTTAGCAACCTTTGGTAATGAGATTAAAAAAGATAAAACGATTAAGGGGAAAGCATATTTTTCGGTAAATGCAAATGAAAAAGTTAGTGAAATTGAATATAAGCCAGTAGATGACGTACTTGTGGCTTGGAAAATAAAATAAAAGGAAACATGATCGGGGGTGTCAAAATGAAAATTCTAACAGTTGGATTAGGATATATCGGCTTGCCGACAGCAATTACATTCGCACTTCATGGACAGGAAGTAGTTGGTGTTGATAAGAATCAGCATGTGGTTGAGATGCTAAATAACGGAAAAGTACACATTGAAGAACCACTTTTACAAGAAGCCTTGCAAGAAGTGAGAAAACAACAAAATTTAAAAGCGCAATTAAATGTAGAACCGGCAGATGTATTTATCGTGGCGGTTCCAACCCCTAATTGTGAGGATGAATACAAAGGCTGTGATCTCACTTATGTGGTAGACGCAGTAAAAAATATTGTGCCTTATCTACAGGCGGGGAACACAGTAATTATTGAATCAACAATTAGTCCACGAACTACTGAAGATGTTGTGAAACCGATGATTGAAAAAGCTGGTTTTGAAGTTGGAGAGGATATCTTTCTTGTGCACTGTCCAGAACGGGTTTTGCCAGGAAAAGTGTTGTATGAACTTGTGTTTAATAACCGGATTATCGGCGGTGTAACACCCGCTTGTACGAAAAAGGGAAGAGAAATATATGGTGTGTTCGTACAGGGCGAACTAATTGAAGCAAAAGCTAGTACAGCGGAACTTTCGAAACTAATGGAAAATACTTATCGTGATGTAAACATCGCCTTAGCAAATGAACTTGTGCAGATTGGTGCTAAATTAGATATTGATGCACTTGAAGTGATTAGGATGGCAAATCAGCATCCGCGTGTGAATATTCACCAGCCAGGACCTGGAGTTGGCGGACACTGCCTTGCAGTGGATCCTTACTTTATTGTTGCAAAGGCTCCAGAAGAAGCCCAATTGATTCAGCGTGCTCGAAAAGTGAACAGCCAAATGCCACATTTTGTTGTGGAACAAGTACTTGATATTCTTGAAAAACATGACGGAAAAACGATTAGCATACTTGGGCTTGCTTACAAAGGAAATATCGATGATATGCGGGAAAGTCCAGCAGTTTCAATCGCAAATCAGTTACGGAGTATGAGTGGTATTGAAATTAGAACTTATGATCCGCATGTCAAAGAGGCAGATACAGACTCGCTGGAAGAAGTGCTCCAAGATAGCGATATTGCACTGATTCTAACAGATCATGATGAGTTTAAGGAACTTCCAGAGAATGCGGTTAAAGTGATGAAACAGCGTGTTTTATTTGATACGAGAAATTGTGTGGTCTCAGATGCTTCATTTGAGGAACATTATACGCTTGGCAATATTTCGGCCGTGAAAAATGCTGAACAGGCCTTATGATCGCCAAAATTAGGAGAATTTTATGAATGAGCAAATAAATTTCAAGAAAACAATACTTGTTTTTAAGAAAAATATCGGATGGATTCTGGCGATTATCGGCATCACTATGCTTTCTATGTTTACGTATCTCAATTTTATTGCTATACCAATTTACCAAAAAGATACTCAGATACTTGTTAATCAATCAGATCGAGCATCAAAAAACAGCAGCGTTGATTCACAGATGGTTCAAGCAGATTTACAGCTTGTAGACACATACAGCACCATCATTACGAGTCCACGAATCTTAAACAAAGTACAACAAAATATTAAAGGACAATACGATATTCAGGAACTTGCGGAAATGATTCAAGTGAAGAACACGGCGAATTCACAAGTTATCGACATTAGAGTGCAAAACCCTGATCCGAAAGTAGCAGCTGAAATTACAAATGTAACTGCCAGAATATTTAAAGAAGAAACACCGAATATTATGAAAATAAATAATGTAACGACTTTGTCAGAAGCACAATTTACTGGAGTTGAAACCCCAATAAAACCTCAAAAAGCTTTAATGATGATACTTGCCTTTTTCATAGGTGTTCTTCTTGCTTTTTGTTTTATCTTCATCAGACTGCTACTTGATCGAAGCTTTACTTCAAAAGAAGAAGCAGAGGATTATTTAGGACTTCACGTACTTGGGGAAGTAAGTGTGTTTCAAAATGGGGATCCATTAGTGGCGAAGATCCAAAAGGAGAATGAAGATTGAGACGGCATGCGAAAAAAAGTACTAAAGATATAACTCATGGGTATAACTCCTCTATTAGCGAACAATTTAAATTAATTCGAACCGGAATTGATTTTTCTGGAATCGATGAAAAAAAACAAGTCATTCTGATTACGTCGCCAGAAAGTGGGTCAGGCAAATCCACTATTGCTTCGCACCTGGCAGTTGCGTATGCGGAAAAGGGAGTGCGAACTTTGTTGATTGATGCGGATATGCGTAAACCAACCGTGCATAAACGTTTTGCAAAAAAGATGTTTATCGGCTTGTCCAGTGTCATAACAGGGGAAGATGCTTTAGAGGATAGTTTACAACAAGTGAATATGACGACCTGCTCCTTTTCAGTCTTAACAAGCGGCCCCATCCCTCCCAATCCAAACGATTTATTATCTTCCCAAAAAATGGTTGGGCTGATTGAGCGGCTACGGGAATCCTTTGACAAGATTATTATTGATACACCACCAGTTACAATTGTGTCGGATGCCCTAGTCCTGTCAGATCAAATAGATGGGGTGGTACTTGTTTGTAGGCACCACAAAACGCTGAAAGAAAAAGCAAAAGATGCTGTCAATCAGTTGCAGCTTGCGCGTGCTAACTTAATCGGTATGGTTTTTAACGGAACAAAAAACGCCGGGAATTATTATTACTAAGGAGTGCTAGAGATGGAACAAAGTAAAGCCAATCTGTCTTTACGAAAAGATGAAGAAATCGGCTATGTGAGATGGAAGGTACATGTTGACCGCATGTTGAGTCTGCTCGCTCTTATACTGTTAAGTCCACTTCTTATTTCGATTGCGGTAGCTATTAAACTGTCTGACTGGCGTGCGCCTGTAATTTTTAAACAACAACGTGTTGGTAAGAAGGGTGAAAAATTTCATATGTATAAGTTTCGGTCGATGCGAACGGATGCGGAAGCAGAACTGGAAAAATATTTGAAGCAAAACGAAATTGAAGGCGCGATGTTCAAGATGAAAAAAGATCCTCGCGTGACAAAAATTGGCAGACTGCTTAGAAAAACCAGTCTTGATGAGTTGCCACAACTTTTTAATGTTTTGAAAGGCGAAATGAGTCTTGTTGGGCCGAGACCACCACTTCCTCGAGAAGTTGCTGTCTATACCCCTCGTGACCAGAAGCGTTTGCTTGTAACCCCTGGATGTACTGGCTTATGGCAAGTGAGTGGACGCAATGAACTAAGCTTTGACCAAATGGTAGAACTGGATTTGTATTATATTAAGCATTTATCTTTAAAACAGGATTTTAAGATTCTTTGTAAAACAGTACTTGTGCTTTTATTCCCCAAGGGAGCGTACTAAGACATGGCAGCGAATAAGCGAATTAAGTTGCTCGGAAGTGTACTTGATGTCCTATCAATGGAGGAAACACTTGAACGCGTGGAGGAACTAATCGAAGCGAGGAAGCCGAGTCAGCATGTTGTGATTAACGCCAGTAAAATTAATCTAATGGCAGAAAACAAAATGCTACAAGCAATTGTAAATAAAAGTCCTCTTGTGAACGCAGATGGACAATCAATAGTATGGGCAGCTCGATTACTGGGCTATGATGTCAGGGAACGTGTGACTGGAATCGATTTGTTTGAAAATTTAGTGGCACTTGCGGCAGAAAAAGGTTGGCGGGTTTATTATTTTGGCGCAACAGAGGAGGTCGTACAAGAAGTTGTACGCGCTCACCAAGAAAAATATCCTGCACTAGAGGTAGCGGGTTTTCGGAACGGTTATTTTGAAGATATAGAATCTTTTGAAATTGCTAGTGAAATTAAAGAAAGACGAGCAGATATCGTATTCATTGCTTTTTCTAGTCCAAAAAAAGAAATCTGGGTAAATGCGTATAAAGAACTGATGCAGGCTCCATTTGTAATGGGGGTTGGGGGAAGCTTTGATGTGATTGCTGGTAAGACAAAGCGGGCTCCTAAATGGATGCAAAAAACAGGTTTAGAATGGTTTTATCGCTTTATCCAAGAACCAAGAAGAATGTTTAAACGCTATCTTATCGGTAATTTTCGCTTTCTAACACATGTGTTTCGCGAGAAAAGAAATCAAAGAGGAGCTATTCAAAAAGGTGAAAAAAATTCCAAGTAATATCATTTTTTTTATAGGGTTAACCATCATATTTCCCTTAGTAGATAGTGTCAATGGTTTTCTTTTAAGCAGCCATATTAATCTGCCAATCGGCATACTTTACAGGTCTTTTTATTTTCTTTATTTGCTGATCGCTATTTTTTCTTATGGCTTCCCGAGAAATTTTTATACGTTCTTAACGATGCAATGCCTTTTAGGATGTTTTTTAATTATTCTTTTCCAAAATGTAGTGTTACAAAATCCTTCTTCTCTACTCGTGAGTGATTTAGTGACTATCATTAAATTTTCTCTCTGGCTGCTTATCCCTTATTACATTTATCAAAGGCGAGAAAAGTTCCGTAACATCAATTATAGCAATTTATTTCTGGTTGTTAGTTTGTTTCTCGTACTCGGACTGTTTATTCCTTACATGCTTGGCATGGGGCATTATACGTATGAAAACAGCAATGCAGGGTATAAGGGTTTTTTCTTCGCTACAAACGATATAACTATTGCTTTTATGATTGCAACAATTTTTACGGGTAGAGCTGTGACTTTGTCTATCGTGAATAAAAGAAAATGGACTTCTCTTTTTTTACTTCTTTTATATTTAGGATTACTGAGTAGCTTATTGCTTATCAGTACCAAAACAGGCGTCGTTTTTGGAGTGATTTACACGATTGTGTTACTGATTAATTTCTTATTTTTTGAAAAAAAGATTCAGTCGATTTATCGGGTATTTATGGTGAGTTTGTTCGCAATTTCGATTGTTTACTTGATTTTTGTAGGCAAAGATTTCATTATCGATGCCATCTCTGGAACTTATACAAGAATTACTTATTTCTATCATTTATATGATGGCAATTTAATACGCTTACTAACGAGTTCAAGAAGTGAATATTTGAAGTTAGGCTTTCAAAGTTTTTGGGAACCCAATAACCCGCTCAGTGTTCTGTGGATTGGTTTTGGTTTTGAATATCGCTTGATCCATTTTGGTGGCGCTGGTGTGGGCGGCTTAATGGAGATGGATTTCTTTGATACTTTATTTGGGCTGGGCCTTATCGGGACTTTACTAGTTAACTCGGTTATTGGCTACTTTTTGGTACTTTCTCTTCGCAGGAAGAATCTTTCGACCTATACGATTGCGCTAATCACCATTCTTTTATATAGCTTTTTTGCCGGACACGTTTTGTTTTCTGCTCTATGTACGACTTTATTAGGGTTGATCTGCGGCGGAATTATGCTGATGCATACGAGAAATGACCAAATTGGAAGAGGGAGAAAGTAGAATTATGACAAATCATCGTTTGCAATGGATTGACAATGGAAGAGGCGTGGCCATGTTACTCGTTATTCTTGGCCATTTTCTTGTACTGGGTGTGGGTCGCCTCTCGTGGATCAATGTATTTTTAGTCCCTATTTATGCCTTTCATTTACCTTTGTTTTTCTTCATTTCAGGCTATTTAAGAGGACTTTCTCAAAAAAACAATAAAGCCGCTTTAAGCCAAGTTATAAAAAAATATTTTAAAAGGCTTGTGCTCCCTTTCTATGGATTTAGTATACTTGCCTTTTTTTGGTTTAAATACGTGATTTCTCACTTGATGCCTACTTTTTCCTATTACGAACATTGGGATAATCAATTTCTTTTCTCAACGATTTTAGGTTTGCGAGATACACCGTATACGGCTCATATTGGAGCTCTCTGGTTTTTGTTTAGCTTGTTTTTTGTGGAAGTCCTATTTGAACTATTACTAAGAATGGGAAAGAAAGGTCGTTTTGTTTATCAAATAATCGGCATAGTCCTCCTCATTTGTATTTTTTTGACCGTAACGATACAAGGCACGATTTGGCCATTTAGTTTAGACACAGTGCCCACTGGCTTATTATTTTACTTTTTAGGTTATCTATATCGAAAAAAAGAACAATCATTTGCTTCCTATTTAACTAAAAGTGCATTACTTTTTACGAGTTTATTTTTTGTGATGGTTGTTTCACTCAACTACTGGATTTCTCAAGAAAGAATCGATATTTTTCATGGCTACTATGGAAATTTTATTTTATTTTTTGCAGGAGCCGTTTCAGGGATTTTCGTGGTGCTTGTTCTACTTAAGAGATTCGGAAATAAGGATTCTCGCTTATTAAACTTCGTTGGTAGACATACGATGTTTTTCCTGGCTACCCACCAAACTTATTTCATATTGATGATTCAAATCCTCCTTTTATATTGGATGTCGTGAGGATTCAAATTTTTTATTTTAACACAGGAAGAATGGGATTTTTTTGAAGAAATTATTAATTCGCTTCGGCCAATTTTCCATTGGCTCGCTTGGCGCTGCTTTGCTTAACTTGGTTTTGATACCTGTTACGACTTATTTTTTATCACCAACCGAATATGGGAAAACGAGCATGTTTTTATTAGCTCAAACCTTGCTGATTTACATCATTTATTTAGGATTCGATCAAGCTTTTACACGCGAATTTCACGCCGCGGAGAACAAAAAGCATTTACTCGTCCAAGCGATGCTAGTGCCGCTTGTTTCTGCACTCGCTTTGATCGCTGGCCTAAGCCTATTTGCTTCGACAGTTTCAGTCTGGCTTTTTTCGGATCCTAACTATCAGGTTGTCATCTATTTGCTTGCATTTTCCATCATTTTACTGATTTTTGAACGCTTTATTTTATTATTCATTCGAATGGAAAACCGAGCTTTAACCTTTTCTGTTTACAGCATTTGGATTAAATTTGCGATTTTGACAGGAACCATCTGCGGATTACTTTTTTTTGAGCCGGTGTTCATCACCGTGGTTTATGGCATGCTGATCGGACAAATGGTAGGGGACGCCTTGCTTATTTTGTTTAATTTAAAACTCTTTCAGCAGGCTTTTAAAACGATAGATAGAGCTCTGATTAAGAAGCTAGCTAAATTTGGCTTACCCGTTGCTGCAGGTACCTTTCTTTACAGCTTATTTATCGTAATTGACAAACTTTCTTTGCGCTATCTTGCTGATTTTAATGAGTTAGGCATATACACAGCGGCGTTTAAAGTGGCAAGTGCATTAATGGTTTTACAAGTGAGCTTTGCCAATTTTTGGATTCCTACGGCTTATGAGTGGTACGAACAAAAAAAGCCCATCATTTATTACAAAAGAGTAAGTGATGCCGTCATGTTTATCATTGCCTTTTCTTTTCTTCTCATGCTTTTCTTTAAGGAATGGATTATTATGATACTTTCTCCAGCCTACAGTGAAGCGCAATATATATTCCCCTTTCTCTGTTTTTATCCGCTGATGATGACCGTGAGCGAGACCACAACACTAGGAATCGTCTTTTTAAAGAAAAGTGTGCTGAATATCTATGTTTCACTAATTGCTTTATTTGTTGCAGTTTTATTGAATGTGCTCCTAGTCCCAAGCTTTGGTGCAGTTGGTGCTGCGATTGCAACCGGCACCGCTTATATTGCTTTTTTCTTCGCGCGAACTTTCTTTTCGATGCGAGTTTGGGAAGGCTTTTCCGTGAAGCGCCATATGATTGTCACCACGTTGCTATATGCTTTAACGCTCTATAGTGTTGTTCTTCGTGATACTTGGTTTGAAAAAGTTCTAATTTTAGGCATGTTAGTTCTGCTGATTATATTGTATCGAGGAGAGCTTGGACAAATTCTTCAATTAAAGAAAGGACTTAAAAAAAATGAATATTTTAATGGTGGGTCCTGATCCCAAAGAAAAAGGTGGCATTGCAACTGTCATTTCAAATTTTAAACAATATTATACAAGTGAGAAGCACCAACTCTTCTTCTTAAGTTCGTGGTCAGAAAAAAGTAAGTGGAAAACTGAGTGGCAAGCTTTTCGTTTGATCAGAAAAGTAATCCATAACCAAAAGATTGATGTCGTGCATTTTCACGTTGCGCAAAAAGGGAGTTTTTATCGTAAAGCGCTATTAAGTCGTCTTGTCCCTAAACATTGCCGTGTAATCTTCCATATGCATGCTTCGCAGTTTGATTTATTTTATGAAAAATCCAGATGGATAATGAAAGCATTGATTAGGCACGTCTTTAATCGAATTGATCATGTTGTTGTTTTAGGAGAGAACTGGAAAAAGTTTTATCAAACAGTTACTACAACAGAGGTTTCGATTATTCAGAATGCAGTTCAAATTCCGGAGAGCTCTAGCTATGATGCCAAGTCCAAAACAATTGTGACATTTGGACGTATTGGTAAAAGAAAAGGGAGCTATGACTTGCTTCAAGTCGCGGCACGGATGGACAAAGATTTTCCTGAGGTGAAGTTTGTTCTCTATGGAGATGGGGATATAGAGGGAGTTAGCGATGAGATCAAGATGATGGGGCTTCAAAATGTCGAACTCGGAGGCTGGGTTTCAAAAGAAGAGCAAGCGGAAATCTTAAAGACGACAATGCTACATTTTTTACCTTCCTATCGGGAAGGGTTACCAATGGCGGTACTGGAGACAATGGCATCAGGAATTCCGAATTTGACAACGAATGTAGGAGATATTCCGGCTGTGATTTCAGATGGTAAAAATGGGATGTTAGTATGTCCAGGTGAAGTGGAAGTAATGGCTAATGAGCTAGCTTGCTTTATTAAAGATGATAATGGCATACAAAATCGATATTCAAAAAATGCGCGCCAGACCATCGAACAAAATTTTTCCTTCGAAGCATATATGCGTAGCTGGGAACAGATTTATAAAAAAACTTAAGTCTTTGAATCTGACTTAAGTTTTTTTAAGTTTCGATTTTGAATTTCTTTCACAGCGTTTTCAACTCGTTTAGATTCACCATTAATCGGTGGATCAGTATAGACGTATACATTCCGATCACTAAATTCCGGCAATTCTACATCACTTAAGATTAGATCACAGTTTTTGGGAGGCAGAGGGTCTGTGAAGACTTTTACATTGAATGGGGAATATTTTTTGACGATTTTTTCAATTCGTTTGACTTTATAGCTGTAGCTTGAATGAGTTATCCAAATATTAATTTGTGGATCAAAAGAAGACAAGTCCATGTAGTTTTCTAGAATATAAGTAAGTTGTAGGAAGAGGAAATCTTTAGCACGTGTGAAAGCTCTATAATCAACATCAGCCGATAAATCAGCTAGAACACGGTCGAGAAGTTGGCTGTATGTGGAAAAACGTTCTTTATAGTACATAATCTTCCTGGTCATATACACTTCGCGTGCAATACTTCCCATATAAGAAGTGTGATCTCCAATAACAAAGAGGGAGTAGACTACTTGATCGTTATTTGATAAATCTATTCCAAATTCGGATTTAAATAAATCGAGTATTCGGTTAGCAAAAATAATTTCTTTCGGATTGTCTTCACGATAGCTTTGGTTAATTTTTTTCATATGTTTTGGTTTCAATGATTTCCAGATATTAATGCAAATCATTTTATAAAGATACTTAGTTTCATCTTGGATTACGGAGAGGGGAGCAAATGTTTCAGAAATCACATTTTGAACGATTTCAGCAAGTTTTGGAAAGAGAATAATATCCGTTGATATTTCAGAATCTATGATATGGCCTTGCTCGAAGCGGAGTTTCGTGATAGTAACTAAAAAAGAATGTCGCAACTGCTCCATATATGAAAATGAAATATTTAATTCTTTGCTAAGGAAATTACGTTGTTGTGAAAAATATTGATCGTCTTTATATGTGCTAAATGGCCATTCGATCCCACCATAGCATTCCCATAGAAAAGAATATAAAAAATAACGAATGTTTTTTTCGCTTCCTTTAAATTCCATATTTACATAATCAAATGCAATATCATAATTACTCAAAAAAACTTTACATTCCTGAATCATCTTATAAAAGTGGGATTGACTAATATAATTATCTTCACAAAATGCAGCTAAACTAGGGTGTTTCTTGAATGTAAGTGAGTCAATAAATCTAAAGGGAATGGACTCTTTTAATAGTAACAGCCGAATACGATTAAAACTAATAGCTGATTCTTTGAACAAATAACTCCCTTTAGAAGACTTAATTAAGCGGACATTTTCTTGGAGTGGTGCAAGCAACTGAGTAAGAAGCTGCAAATTTGACTGAATTGTTGGGCGCGAAAGAGGGAGTTTTGTTGCGAGGTCGTCTAAAGTCCAATAGCGGTTTTCTGAATATAAAACTGTTACCATTTCAAACAATAACTTTTGCTTCCTGTTAAACAAGAAGTCCATTGAAATCCTCCTTTTATATCACTAAATATAGATTTTTTGTAATATTTATTACTATTTTAGCAAACTTACTCTACTCCTGACTAGTAGTTCGGCTTAAGTATCTACCCTACATTCTAACTAGGTTGGCAGTCTCGATGAATAAACTAATGATAATAAAATATCGAAAGGTAAGAGCAAGTATAAATAGTAAAACTTTTTTACGCATTGTGTAACGCTCTTATTCTTCAGTAGATACGACCGTCAATTAAAAAGATGGAGCCCAAAAGTTTTCGGACTCCATCTGAAAGGCTAAATAAACATTTTTGCTTCTGATTATAATTATTAGCAAAAGATAAGTGATTATACTCTATATAAATCTGTCAAAAGTTACTTTGAAGGACGAGCTATTATAAATTCTTGTTCGCGCAGCGCTACGCGTCTAATTTTCCCAGAATCCGTTTTAGGGAGCGAATTTACAAATTCAATTCGGCGTGGGTATTTATACGGGGCGGTGATTTTCTTGGTAAACATTTGTAGTTCTCGTTTTAGCTCATCACTGCCCGTGTAACCATCCTTGAGCACAATGAAGGCTTTCACGACGGTGCCACGAATTTCGTCTGGGCTTGCCACAACCGCAACTTCTTTTACGGCTTCATGGTGCGTGAGCGCATCCTCAACTTCAAACGGTCCAATGGTGTATCCAGAGCTAATGATAATGTCATCGTTTCGACCTTGGAACCAGTAATAATTGGAATCGTCGGCATAAGCTCTGTCTCCAGTGACAAAATAATCGCCACGGATAGCTTTTTCCAGTCGCTCAGGTTCTTTATAATACGTTTTAAAGAGCGCCGGAAAGTCTTTCCGAACCGCGATATCACCAATTTCACCTTGTGGAACAGGTTTTCCCGCTTCATCTACAATCGCCATATATTCAGGCATGATTGGTTTTCCCATCGAACCTGGGCGGATGGGCGTATCAACGAGCGTACCAATTAATAGCGTGCTTTCCGTTTGGCCGTAGCCATCGCGTACTTTGATTCCAAATGTATCTTGAAAAACATTAATAACTTCGCGATTAAGCGGTTCTCCAGCAGAAACAGCGCTTCTTAGGTGCGATAAGTCAAATCTGTCTAAGTGGGTCACTTTGGCCATTAAACGATATTCGGTCGGCGTACAGCAAAGGACATTAATTTGCTGCTGTTCTAGCAGTTTCAGTTGGTTTTCTGGGGAGAATCGTCCGCTATACATGAATCCCGTTGCGCCTTTTCCGAGAACGGAAAGAAATGGTGACCAAATCCATTTTTGCCAGCCGGGTCCAGCGGTCGCCCAAACTCGGTCGTTTTCACGAATATCAAGCCAGTGATCAGCCGCGATCCGGATATGCGCATAGCCCCAGCCGTGAACGTGTACCACACCTTTCGGGTTTCCAGTCGTTCCACTTGTGAAGGCAAGTAAACAAGGGTCGTCGCGGTGAGTTTCAACGGGAGTAAATTCAGCGGAAGCCTTTTCCATGACTGTCGCATAGTTTGTCCATTCTAAGGCGGTTCCATCGAGTAGAATACGCATTTTTAGCAAGGAATCAATGTTCGAAATTTTATCGATCTCTTGATGAAGACCCGCATAGGCGATGATCCCTTTTACGCCCGCTTGGTGAATACGATATTCAAGATCGTGTGCTTTTAAAAGTTCGGATGCCGGAATAATAATGGCACCAGCCATCCATAAACCCATATAAATGGAATAGGTTTCAAGTAAGCGAGGCGTGATGACAATGACGTGGTCTCCCTTTTTAATTCCTGCTTCGGTAACAACGTTTGCAAATCTACGCGCTTCAGCAAGTAGCTCATTGTAGCTCCAGCTTCTTTCAGGCGCATCTGGAGATTTCCAGATTAAGGCTGTTTTGTCAGAGGCGAATTTTGTGATTTCGTCTGTAATGTTATAGAGTTCGGGTGCAATTAAGTTTTCTGAATACAAAATAGATTTCCTCCTTTTAAAAAATTAGTACCTGATAATAGAACATGGTAATATATTTAAATCTAAAAAGCAACTGTAAAGAAAAGCAGGATTATGCTAAGATGAAAAAAACGGTTGAGAAGTGGGGAGCAGAAGTGGAAAAAGAAAAATTCATGCGGGAAGCGATAAAAGAAGCTGTAAAGGCGCGCGATCTTGGTGAAGTACCAATTGGAGCGGTTGTTGTATTAGATGGAGAAATTATCGGACGAGGCCATAATTTGCGAGAAACCTCCCAAAATGCTATTACACACGCAGAACTTTTAGCCATTCAAGATGCTTGCATTAATCAAGGTTCTTGGAGACTTTCAGGCGCCGATTTATATGTAACGCTTGAACCTTGCCCGATGTGCAGTGGCGCCATTTTACTCTCACGAATTCATAAAGTTTACTACGGCGCTAGTGACCCAAAAGCGGGAACTGCAGGAACACTGATGAATTTACTGGAAGACGATCGCTTCAATCATACCTGTGAAGTGGAAAAAGGACTTCTGCAGCAAGAAACGGCGGAACTGCTCACCTCATTTTTTAAGGATCTGAGGGAGCGTAAAAAAAATTACAAGTCTCAAAAAAACGAATGAGTCTTTTTTACTATTTTAGGGGAATCCCTATTTTTATTTCTGAATGTGAATAATCGAGCAAAACTCTAGCTTAAGTCTAGCGAAGGCTTTAACTTTGTCTGCTTTAATTGTGTACAGTAAGCTATAAAAAAGCTACTAAAGAACTAAATGATTTTCAGGCGAAATAGGATAAAATGTACTGTATACAGAACTTATTCTAGTTTAATAATTTTTCTTATAGTGTTTGCGCAAAAAGACTTTGTAGTGAGATTTACCTATGATTGTGAAAAGGAGAACAACCACTAGCGGTTTGTTTCGGTTTTTTTTCACAATCTTTGCAAGCGCTTGAAAAAGACATGTAAAACGCAAAAAAAGGAGGGGAAAAGGGTGGATACTTTGTTTCTAGCCCGCTTCCAGTTCGCATCAACAACGATCTTTCACTTTCTGTTCGTGCCGCTATCCATTGGACTTGTGTTCATGGTCGCGCTCATGCAGACGTTGTATGTTGTGAAAGGAAAAGATGTTTACAAAAGAATGTCGAAGTTTTGGGGACACTTGTTTCTGATTAACTTCGCAGTCGGTGTCGTAACCGGGATCATCCAAGAATTCCAATTTGGGATGAACTGGTCCGATTATTCTCGTTTCGTGGGGGACGTATTTGGTGCTCCGCTAGCTATTGAAGCGCTTCTTGCTTTCTTCATGGAATCGACATTTATCGGTCTATGGATTTTTGGTTGGGATCGCCTCGGAAAAAAACTTCATTTAGCATGTATTTGGCTTGTTTCGATTGGTACGATTCTTTCAAGCTTTTGGATTCTCGCTGCTAACTCGTTTATGCAACATCCAGTTGGTTTCGAATTTAAAAATGGTCGTGCTGAAATGAATGACTTTTGGGCACTTATCACGAATGGTCAGCTACTCGTTGAATTCCCGCACGTTATTTTTGGTGCGTTCGCAACAGGAGCTTTCTTCGTTGCAGGGATCAGTGCTTATAAAATGCTTAAAAAGGAAGATACAAACTTCTTCAAACGCTCTTTCCAAGTAGCGCTTGTACTTGCCATCATTGGCGGATTTGGTACAGCGTTCAGCGGTCACTCGCAAGCACAATACTTGGTCAAAACGCAACCAATGAAAATGGCTGCAACAGAAGGTGTTTGGGAGGATACTGCGGATCCAGCTCCGTGGACAGCGATTGCTGGTATTGACGTAGATAACCGCAAAAATACGTGGTCAATTGAAATTCCATATGCGCTAAGTTTCCTATCTTACTCTACATTAAGTGGTTCAGTAGAAGGGATGAATACACTTCAAGCGCAATATGAACAACAATATGGACCGGGCGATTATATCCCACCAGTGCGCACTTCATTCTGGAGCTTCCGTATCATGGTTGCTGCTGGAATGCTAATGATTCTTTTCGCACTGATTGGTGTTGTACTTGCATGGCGCAAGAAACTCGAAAATGCGAAATGGTATTTGCGTCTAATGGTTCCAATGCTATTCTTCCCGTTCTTAGCTAACTCGATGGGATGGATTATGACAGAAATTGGACGTCAGCCTTGGGTTGTTTTCGGGTATCAAAAGACGGCAGATGCTGTTTCACCAAACGTTTCAGCTGGCTCACTGCTCTTCTCGATTATCGCCTTCTCAACGATTTACTCAATCTTATTGATTGTTTTAGTATACTTATTTATTCGCGAAATCAAAAAAGGACCTTATGGTGAGAAGAAACAAGAAAAAGTTTCCGTCGATCCATTTGATAAAGGGGGCGACGAAATTGTCACTGAATGAGCTATGGTTTCTGTTGATCGCTGTTTTGTTCGTCGGATTTTTCTTCCTTGAAGGATTTGACTTCGGCGTCGGAATGTCTACGCGCTTTATGGCAAGAAATGACTTAGAACGACGCGTTCTAGTAAACACAATTGGCCCGTTCTGGGATGCCAATGAAGTTTGGCTACTAACAGCAGGTGGTGCAATCTTTGCTGCTTTTCCAAACTGGTATGCGACAATGTTTAGCGGTTACTACATTCCGTTTGTCGTTCTACTACTTGCACTCATTGCACGTGGTGTTTCGTTTGAGTTCCGCCATCAAAAAGCAAGTGCTGCTTGGCGTAATTTCTGGGATTGGATGGTTTTTGTCGGCAGTATTTTACCGCCTTTCCTATTCGGCGTTTTATTCGCCAGCTTGATTCAAGGTATGCCAATTAACCATGATATGAACATGCACGCTGGTTTCTTCGATTACATTACAGTCTTCTCCGTTTGGGGTGGTATAACTGTAACAATGCTGTGCTTGCTTCATGGTTTGATGTTTATTACAATTCGTACAGAAAATGAGATTCAAGAACGAGCTCGCCGGATGGCTAAACGGGTTTGGTGGATCACGATCCCCGTACTAGTTGTCTTCGTAGTGATGGCGTTCTTCTTCTCGGATATTTTCCAAGCGCGCCCAGTACTCGTTCCACTAATGATTGCGGTCGTCGTTGTGATGTACGTGCTTTCTGCAGTGTTCTTGTGGAAAGGTCGCGATGGGTTCGCCTTCGCTTTCGGAGGACTGGGTATTGCAATTACCGTTGCAACACTTTTCGTCGGCTTATTTCCACGTGTAATGATCAGTTCGATTGATTCAGCATTTGATTTGACCATCTATAATGCGGCATCGGGAAATTACTCTTTGACCGTGATGACGATTGTAGCGGTGACGTTGTTGCCGTTTGTGCTCGGCTATCAAATCTGGAGTTATTATGTTTTCCGTAAACGCGTTTCGAGTAAGGAGAAAATGACGTATTAATGGGAAAAGATCTATTCAAATATAAAGGTATTAAAAAAATACTAGCGATTTTAGCTGTACTCACCTTGATTCAAGGCGCAGCGATTATCGTCTTGGCTCGTGCCCTCGCCGATGCAGTGACAGACCTGTTTCACGGCGAGGCACTGTCCTCTGTGGCGTTACAAATGTTCCTCTTTACCGGGGCGTATTTTGTACGTCATTTTTTAAATGTCTGGAAAAAGGGGATTGTCTACCGCTATGCCGCGGAAACAGGAAAGCGCATGCGTGAAGAACTCCTTAGCAACTTATTCGTTCTTGGTCCGCGCTTTACCCGCGCCGAAGGAACAGGGAAAATTGTGACCATGGTCATGGAAGGCGTACAAGATTTTAGACGCTTCATCGAACTTTTCTTGCCTAAATTTATGAACATGGCCATCATCCCAGCGATGATTTGGATTTACGTGCTTACGCAAAACGGGACGTCAGCTTTCATATTATTTGTAACTTTCCCAATCCTCATCCTTTTCCTTATTATTTTGGGATTAGCGGCCAAGAAACAAGCCGATTCGCAGTTTGAATCTTACCGGATTTTGTCGAACCATTTTGTTGATTCGCTAAAAGGGCTTGAAACCTTGAAATATCTTGGCTTGAGCCATAGTCATGAAAAAAGCATCCGGGGGACGAGTGCAAGATACAGACGAGCGACGATGCGCACACTCCGAGTGGCCTTTCTATCTTCCTTTGCGCTCGATTTCTTTACGATGCTTTCGATTGCAATTGTGGCACTGTTCCTTGGGCTAGGCTTGATTAATGGCACTATCACGCTTTACGTGGCATTAGCAATTTTGATTTTAGCACCAGAATATTTCCTTCCCGTTCGAGAACTGGGGACGGATTACCATGCGACGCTTGACGGGCAGGATGCAGGTCGGAATATCCAAGCGATTATTGATCGAGGCGAAGAAGAAAAAGCGGCGCATCCTGGCGAATCTGCGGATGCTTACGGAGAAGATACTCGTTTTGCGATGCAGGGGATTTCTGTGCGGCATGACAGTGCTGAAATTGCATCGCTTGCTGGCGCTAATTTTGAAGTGAAAGGCTATGAAAAAATTGGTATTATCGGTGCAACAGGTGCCGGAAAATCCACGATGATTGACATTTTGAGCGGCTTTTTGGCACCGACAGAAGGGCATTTTGAAATGGATGCTAAAAAACAAGTGCAGCTTTCGGATGCAGCTTGGCAGGAGCAAGTGACCTACATTCCACAGCATCCGTATTTATTTCACGGTACAATCGCTTCGAACATCAAGTTTTACCATCCAGATTCCACGCAAGAAGAAGTGGAACGTGCAGCGGATGCGGCAGGTCTTACGAGTGTTGTAGCCAGTTTAGACGCTGGGTACGAAACGGTCGTTGGGGAAGCAGGACGGACACTTAGCGGCGGCCAGGAACAGCGGACTGCGCTTGCACGAGCATTTTTGTCGAATCGAAAAGTAGTACTACTTGACGAACCAACGGCGCATCTTGATATTGAAACGGAAGCGGAGTTAAAGGCGCCGATGTTAGAACTTTTCAAGAATCGGCTTGTTTTCTTAGCGACGCATAGACTGCACTGGATGCTTGAGATGGACCGAATCATTGTGCTCGATAAGGGGCAAATTGTCGAGACAGGAACACATGATGAGTTGCTTGCGAGAAAAGGGTTTTACTACAAGCTAGTAAAAGCTCAGTTGGAGGAGATATAATGCTTAAAAACAGTTGGATAGGTCCGTATATCAAAGAAAATCTCAGACTGTTTATTCTCGTTACCTCACTCGGCGTACTCACGTTTGCAGCAGGCGCAGCTTTGATGTTTACATCGGGTCACTTGATTTCAAAGTCTTCCTTGATGCCGGAGTCGATCATGGCCGTTTACGTGTCTACTGTTGGGGTGCGCGCTTTCGGGATCATGCGCTCCGTTTCTCGTTACGTCGAACGACTTTCGAGCCACTCGCTTGTTTTAAAAATTTTGGAGAAAATGCGCGTCAGACTCTACCGCATTCTAGAACCGCAGGCGCTACTAATTAAGTCGCGCTACCGGACCGGGGATATTTTGGGCTTGCTTGCGGATGACATTGAACATCTGCAAAACTTTTACTTAACAACGATGTTCCCTGCTGTTGTGAGTGTGGTACTTTATGCCGGCGTTCTCATCGCACTGGGGGCTTTCTCCATTCCGTTCGCCATTTTGATGCTCATTTTGATCGGCTTGCTCGTTTTTGTTTTACCTTGGCTCTCTCTGCTTTATGCGAGAGGGAAAAATGCCTACTTAAAGCAGGGAAGAAACGGGCTTTATAATCAGTTTACCGATGCTGTTTTTGGGCTAAGTGACTGGATGTTTAGCGGACGTGAAAAAAGTTTCATCAAGGGGTATGAAAAAGATGAGAGAGATCTGTTAAAAGTGGAAACGAAGCAGTTCCACTTCGTCAATTGGCGGGACTTTTTCAGCCAATTGATTGTCGGGGCGACGGTTGTTGTGATGGTTTACTGGAGTGCCGGACAAGCTCAGGACGGGGTGTTTGATGGAACCTTCATTGCAGCTTTTGTATTAGCCATTATGTCGCTTGGCGAGGCTTTTGTTCCAGTTTCAAGCGCGGTTAGTGATAAATCGCTTTATCAAGATTCACTTGATCGACTAGACAAAATTGAAGATCCGAGTTTGCCTGATTTTGAACATGAGCTTGAACAAAATGTGCGTATCGAAACGAAGAGCGTAGCACTTGAAGCTCGGGGACTCTCGTTCCAGTATAATGAAAAAAGTCCGTTTGTTTTGAATCAGTTTGATTTTAAGCTTGCGCAAGGGGAAAAAGTGGCGATGATCGGGCGAAGTGGAACCGGGAAGTCTACTTTTTTGAAACTTGTGCAGGGGGCTCTTACGCCGACGAGCGGTGAAGTGTTGATGAATGGCGTCAAAGTGGAAGAAATTCGACCGCAGATGGCAGAAGTCGTTTCGATGCTCAATCAAAAGGCACATTTGTTTAGCACGTCGGTGCTAAACAATATCCGGATGGGGAATCAGGATGCGACGGACGAGGAAGTGTATGAGGCGGCACGTCAAGTTAAGATGCACGACTTCATTATGAGCATGCCAGATGGCTATCAAACGCAAATGACTGAGATGGGAGCGCGCTTTTCTGGCGGGGAACGTCAAAGGATCGCGCTCGCTCGGATTCTTTTGCAAGATACGCCGATTGTTATTTTGGATGAGCCAACGGTTGGGCTAGACCCCATTACTGAACGAGAGCTTTTGCAAACGATTTTTGAGGCGCTCGAAGGGAAATCAGTCATTTGGGTGACACATCACTTAGTTGGAGCAGAAAAAATGGATACGGTCGTTTTCCTTGAGGAAGGCTCCATTTTGATGCAAGGGACGCATGCGGAACTTATGGCAAGTGAACCGCGTTATCGCAGGCTTTATGAGCTGGACCGGCCAATCAAATTGAATTAAAATGGTAGGGTGGAGCTTTTGCAGTGAGTTTATCTCGGTGCAAAAGCTCCTTTTTTGGTATAATGGTGCCAGAAACGAGGGATGAGACATGAGTGAATTTGTAATGGGCGTTGATATTGGTACGTCTAGTACGAAGGCAGTGCTTTTTACTGAACAAGGCCAAGTTGTTAATCGGTGTGCGATTTCTTATCAAATGAAAACGGATACGCGCGGAAAAGCTGAACTTGATCCGGATCAGATTTTTGAAGCTGTTTGTGGCGCAATTCGCGGGGGCATGTTAGAAAGCAAGGTAGATAAAAATGAAATTTTGGCGGTATCTTTTAGTGCGGCGATGCACAGCCTGATACTGATAGATGAAACTGGAAAGCCGCTCACGAAGTGTATCACTTGGGCTGATGGAAGAAGTTCAGGGGCACTTAAACGGATGAAGCAAAAGTTTGATCTGGAGGCACTTTATCAAAAAACGGGCACGCCGATTCATGCGATGAGTCCATTTGCAAAATTATGTTGGTTGCAGGAAACGGAACCTGAAAAAGTCAAGCTAGCAATGCGAATTTGTGGCATTAAAAGCTATGTACTATATCACTTTTTTGGAAAATGGGTCATTGATGCCTCTCTTGCGTCTGGTTCTGGTTTGTTTAACCCAGTTACAATGAAATGGGAACCGCTGGCGCTTAATTTAGTGAATATTCCAGAAGGCAAGCTTCCCGAGGTGGTTTCAGAAAGCCATCAACTTACAGGGCTTTCTGAAACCTCGGGGGAGAGGCTGCTTCTTAACGTGGATACCCCATTTGTGATAGGGGCAAATGATGGTTCGCTCGCCAATCTTGGCATCCAAGCTCTTGGTGAATCAGATGTCACGGTGACCGTTGGAACGAGCGGAGCGGTTCGAAAGATTGGGCATTCTTTCTTGCCAGATGAGCATGGAAGAACTTTTTGTTACCGGTTGACGGACGGGTATTTTGTGCGTGGCGGAGCTGTGAATAATGGTGGGAAAATTGTGGAGTGGGCGCTTGAACAGCTTGCGCCACGTGCGATTCGTAATGAACGTGACTATGAAAAGCTGATGGAGCAAGCGGGAGAAATTCCACTTGGTGCGGAAGGTTTGCTATTTTTGCCTTATCTTTTGGGCGAACGGGCACCTTACTGGACGGATGATATTCGTGGAGCTTTTCTCGGTCTATCAGAGAGCCATACGCGTGCGCACATGGTTCGTGCAGTTGTTGAGGGTGTCACGCTAAACCTATATAGTGTTTATCAAGAAATTCAAGCGGAAGGTGACGTTTTATATGTGACTGGGGGGATTGCTCGGCAAGAATTTTGGTGTCAGCTTCTTGCAGATGTGTTCGGGCATGAAGTGCGAGTTCCGTATACAGTTGAAGGCTCAAGTCTCGGAGCAGCAATTATCGCGCTAGAGGCTTTTGGGGAAATCCAAGGGTTTAAACTGGACGCAGAACCGGAAATCACAGCGCGTTTTTTCCCGGATCCCAAACGGCATGAACGTTACCTAGCTTGGCATGCTGTTTTTGCGGAAGCGGCAGAAGCGCTTATGGCAAGTAATCGACGTATAATTGAATGGCTAAATGAAGACGAGTAGCGTTTATGAACGAGTATTTTTGGGGATAGGTAGGTAAGTCAATTAGAAATGAGGTTTTGTCTTATGAACCGAAAAATTGTTTGGATTGCCTTGATTTTGATCGGAATTTGCTTGCTCGGAACCATTGCGGCAACGCTTGTTAGTGTATATTTAGCGGTGTGAAAATTAAATAGAGATTTTACTTGTGTTTTTTTACTAAAAAAGATACACTATTAGTTGAGTCCTTTTCGTAAGGACTCCTAAATTATGGTAGCAAATTTGCCGTGCTAGACGGGGAGATAGCGGCGCCCTGTAACCCGCAATCCGCTCTAGCGGGGTTGAATTCCTCAACTGAGGCTTATATCTGTTTGGTCAGCCTTTGACACGTGGTGTTGACGATTTGGTCTTGCGCAATGGAAGCCTGTGAACCATGTCAGGTCCGGAAGGAAGCAGCATTAAGCAGTGTTCTTCTATGTGCCGCGAGGTAGCCTGATCTGAGCTAACGATCAGAGAAGCGCAGGTGGATGTATGTCGAATTGAGGTGCACGGCGTTAAATATGATTTGATTTAAATCTTCTCTAGCTAGAGAAGATTTTTTATTTGTTGAAAAAGCTCAGAAAAGTATTGATCTTAAGCTATTTACATTTAGTTTAATTGGATACATGTGAAGACAAATACAAAAATAATCCTCGCTATTTTGTTTTTAATCTTTTATACTAGACTTGTAAAAAAGTAATAAGGGGGATATCATGAAATTTTTAAAAAGAGGGCTTAGTCTTGTATTTGTATTTGTTTTAGCTTTAACAGTTGCTGCTTGCGGATCTGAAGAAGCGAAAACGAAGACCTTTGAACTGGAAAAAAATGGAGCGACAATGGAAGTGACCTATACATATAAAGAAGATAAGGTGCTTAAACAAACGAGCAAAAATAAAATTCCTTTTTCGGCTCTAGGTGTAACAACGAAGGATCAAGCAAAAGCAAAACTACAGGCAACAGCTGATCAATATCAAGGTATCAAAGGCTTGAAAGAAAATATTACTTACGGAGACAACGAAGTAAGCGAAACGGTTGCAATTGACTATGAAAAAGTTGATATGGACCAAGTTTCCGGTATTTCTGGTTTGATGACAGAAGGAAATACTAAAAATGGGATTAGCATGGAAAAATCGGAAAAAATGCTAAAAGAGCAAGGCTTCAAAGAGAAAAAATAACTTAACTAAAAAAAGGCGCTTATGTGAGCATAAGTGCCTTTTTTTGGTTTAAGTTAGTGAAATTGTTCGCTAAAACTGTTAGAATAGAAATTGGATTTGAATTTTGAAGTTGAGGATGAAGTTTATGCAGCGCTTAAAGAAAAAAAGAACCATAGTGATTACAAGTATTCTAGTTGTGCTTGCTGCTATACTCTTAACTCTTGGAGTTATTTTTGGTGTATTTCAGCGTCAAGAAGTGCTGGATGAATATGATGTTGCTTATGAAATGAATGGAAAATTGTATGATGTTTTTCCAATTTCATCAACAGATATTGGACTCGATAAGAAAAAAGAAAACAAACATCTTTATTTTCGGGTAAATAGTTACTATAATCTTGAGTATTTCTTTCGGATTGCCTACAATCAATTTGAGTTAAATAAACCATCTGCGGATAAAAGCTTCGCTGGAAAGTTGGATTATCGTGTGGCAGACAATGCTTATGTGACCCAAGAAGACGTTTTTCGGACGAAAAAAGATCAATATGCAGTTTATTCTTTCCACAATAAAACGGGTAAAGAAATATACCGCTATGATCCAGAAAATACTTCAACGGATAAGTATGTAACGAGAATTAAGCCGACGATTTTGCAAGGCTATAAAAAAAGTGATATTGCAAGTTATGATGATTTTCTTGATATTACGAAGTTATTCCAAGACAAACTAAACAAGAATGTAGACGTGCGTGTAGATGACGCCAAGCGCATGGTGATTTTTTCAATTAAGGATAATTAAAAGAAAGCAGAAATTTTTGGATGAGTGACTTATAAAGCCATCTAAGAATTTCTGCTTTTTTAAATTGTTTAGCTGAGTTTTTTGTTATTTAAAATGATTGTGGATGGAAAAGGGGTTTTAGTCAATCAAATGGAGTATTTTTATAGTATGTAGTCACCTTGATGAAATGGATGGTTTGCTGTTTTGAGTAGTTATCCCGAATGATTTATTTCTTTGTTTTTGAACGGAATTTAGGGATAATAAATCCTGCTAACCATCCTAAAATAGCGGAAATAGCGATGACCATGAATAATGGGATCGACATTTGACCGAATAAAAAGTGAATGGTTACGTGTTGTCGATTAAAGACCATAAATAAAATAATTAAGGCAATAAGTATAATGTTGACAATAAGTTTAATGGATATTTTTTTAGATTCGTTTTCCAAGGATATGCCCTCCTTAATATGAAAATTTTTGATTTATATCAGTATTCCCGTTAAGTTTTATAGAAAACATGAAGGGTACACAAATAACAGGATGAAGAATAGGCGAAACTTTTAAGCTTCCTTAAAAGTTTCTTGTTTTTTGCTGTGTATAATGAGTCTTATCAATTCGAATGGGGGAATAGCGTTTATGAAGAAAAAAGTACTCGCAAGATGGGGGATTTTGGTTCTAGGTGTCTTGGTATTTTGTATGGCTATTTGGGGGATTAGCGAAAATCGGCATTCAAGAAATGAACTGAAAGCGGAAGCGACTCCGCAAATCAATTCGGTGAGCGAAAAACTAGAGGTTCTAGAAAATAAATATAACGCGAAATTAGGTGTTTATGCAACAAATGGGAATGAAAAGATTAAGTATCATTCACGCGAAAGGTTTGCTTATACATCAACATATAAGGCTATCATCAGTGGGTTACTCTTGAAAAATCGTACAGAGGAAGAGCTGCAAAAAACGATTTTCTTTTCAAAAGAGGACTTAGTTGACTACTCTCCGATTACGGAGCAATTTGTGGACAAGGGGATGACGCTCAAGGAGATTATTCATGCGGCTGTAGCTTATAGCGATAATACAGCTGGGAACTTGTTACTTAATGAAATGGGCGGTACGAAGAAGTTTCAAAAGGAATTGAGACTTATAGGGGATAAGACGACTATTTCTTCTCGCTACGAGACGGATTTAAATTCGGCGATTCCTGGTGACATAAGGGATACAACAACGCCGGAAGCATTTGGACGAGACTTGAAGTATTTAACAGACCCCAAACATTTAGATTCGCAAGCACTAAAATATTTTAAACAAACCTTAGTTGATAATACAACAGGGGATAACCTCATTCGCGCGGGAGTTCCAGATGGGTATCTTGTGGGAGATAAAACGGGTGCTGGGTCTTATGGAACACGAAATGATATTGCCATTATATTTAAAGAAAACAGTAAAAAGAAGCCACTTGTTTGGACGGTTTTCTCCAAAATGGATAAGGAAGACGATTCGTATAACGATCAGCTGATTGCTGATGTGGCTAAAGTATTAAGCGAAGAATTTTCATTATAAAATAAAAAGGCTAGGACAAACGCTTTTGGAGCAGGTTTGTTTCTAGCCTTTTATTTTTACGAATAATTCGTAAATCTGTTTTGGTACTACTGAGCTTAAAAATAAAGATGGACTGAGTCCTAGAAAATGTCTTTCACCAACATAGTTTATTAGGGTCATTTATTCCGACTCGTCATTTTTCGGTTTAGCGAGGATTGGATCAGTAGATTCAGTCGTTTTATCAGGTTTTGGATCATCTGGAAAGACGATCGAAAAAGTATCACGTTTGATAACTTTACTGTTTTTACTTTCCTCTGGCATATCAGACTTTAATGCCAATTGAATCACCTCTATTCTACTTGTATTATAGCATAATGATTGCTTTGTGTAGCAAAGATACACACTTGTTGATTTTCGTGTGTAAAAGGGGTGTTGCGTGCGGAGCTTGAATGCCTCTTTTTTTGAAGAATAATTGGCATGAAAATTGCATTTAATAACTATGGGAATGCTTACTATATTTCAGATTGCAAGATGCTAAGCTTAACGATAAAATAAGAAAAGAGAAGGTTTTTATAGAAAGCTTTTGAAGACTTCTAAGTCGCAATGTCACATGTTCATGCTTTCGAAAATTCTTCAAAACCTTTTCAAGAAATGGTAGGGATCATTGGATGAAATTAGCAAATAGTCTTTTTGTAGTTTGTATTGGGTTAATGATCATTATGTTTAGTCCTTCATTCGGGAAAAATGGTGCTGCAAGCACGCCGATGATGGTAACTGGACTTGTAATTGCTGCTATCGGAGCTATATATGTTTTTAAAGGACTCAAAAATAAAAAAGGACAGGGAGGGGACAAAAAATGAAAATTTCGCAAAAACTCTATATTTCCCAAAAAGAGTGTTTTACGGCCATTATTAATTCTGTTATTTATGATATTAAACAATCAACTGGGAAAACGAAACAAGTTCGACAGCTGCAAGGCTTTTCGTATCAACGGACGATGTCAAATGGGATGAGAACGACAACGACGATTAGCGAAGTTATACCGGATGAAGTGTATCAATTTATGACGGAAACCCTTTCTAATACGCATATCACAACTTACACGATTACGGCGACGAGTGAAAATACTTGTGAGGCGACGTACACTGAAAAAATTGAAGCGGAAAAGACAATGCGTAAAGTCAATAATGCTATCGCTGGTTTGATGTTTGGTTTCTTTCGAAAAAGACGAGTTCGCAATTTGCTAAAGGCTATTGAAATGTCTGTTATCAATGAAAGTAAAGCGAAAAAACAAGAAGTGAAATCAGAAAACTAATTTTAGAAGGCAAAGCATTCACTAGAATTTTTTGGTGCATGCTTTTTTGTCACTTAATAGAAGTTTCTCCTTATCAAACGAAGGGAAGTAAGCTATAATAGTACTACTAAGATCGAGAGGGAGAGTGGAAGATGGCATATCAAGCATTATATCGTGTGTTTCGGCCACAGTCGTTTGATGATGTTGTCGGACAAAGCCATGTGACACGTACACTGCAAAATGCAATTACTCAAAATAAAACGTCGCATGCCTATTTGTTCAGTGGACCCCGTGGGACAGGGAAAACGAGTGCAGCCAAGATTTTTGCCAAGGCAATCAACTGTGAAAACCCGGTAAATGGGGAGCCCTGCAACGAGTGCGAAACTTGTAAAACGATTACAGAAGGCTCAAATCCCGATGTCCTCGAAATTGATGCGGCGAGTAACAATGGTGTCGAAGAAATTCGTGATATTCGCGAAAAGGTGAAATACGCACCTACAGTTTCTAAATATAAGGTTTATATTATTGATGAAGTGCACATGCTTTCAACAGGAGCATTTAATGCGCTACTTAAAACGCTCGAAGAACCTCCTAAACATGTGATTTTTATATTAGCAACAACAGAACCACATAAATTGCCGCTCACGATTATTTCCCGGGTGCAACGCTTTGATTTTAAGCGAATCACAACGCAGGACATCACGGAGCGAATGGCTTATATTTTAAACGAAGAAAAAATTCCGTTTGATGAAAAGGCGCTCGCTATTATTTCACGGGCAGCTGAAGGCGGGATGCGGGATGCGTTGAGTTTGCTAGATCAAGTCATTTCTTATGGCTCAGAAGAAGTGAGTGTAACAGATGCACTTGAAATCACAGGATCTGTTTCGCAAAATTTGCTTACGGAACTGGTTAAGAGCATCATGGAATGCGATGCCGAACAAGCGATTCAAAATTTGTCAGCGCTACTTGCAGAAGGCAAAGACCCAGTTCGGTTGGTAGAGGATCTACTCGTTTTCTTCCGAGACATTTTACTTTATCAAAAGGCGCCGCAACTTGAGGAATCACTTGAGCGTGCTGTGGCGGATGAAGGCTTTCAAGAGCTTGCTGCGGAAGCGAATTCTGTGCGGATCTATGAATGTGTTGATTTACTTAACAAGGCGCAACAGCAAATGCGGTTTTCTAACCATCCTGGCATTTACGTTGAGGTGGCGGTTGTGCAACTTACACAAACAAAGGGTTCTATTTTGACTGATGCAAGTGGAGAAGCTGGAACAGAAGTTTCGAATGCAGAAGTGGTGAAACTTCAAGGTGAAGTGAGTGCGCTTCGTCGCGAAATCGAGGAACTAAAGAAAAGTGGTGTAAAGGCAAACGAAACTTCTTCGGGAGAAAAAACAAGTCGTCCAAAGAAAGCGGCAATGAATAGTAGCAAAGGCTTCAAAGCACCGGTGGGCAAGATTAACCATGTGCTTGGTGTGGCAAAGAAAAAAGATTTACAGATGATTCGAAGCGTTTGGAGTGAGCTTTTATCCATGTTAATTGCTTCGCAGGCGGCGCTTTTAAATGAAGCGGAACCCGTAGCTGCTTCGGATGATACTTTTGTGTTAAAATTTAAGCATGAGATTCACTGTCAGATGGCTATGGAAAATGCTTCGTTTGTCGAAACGATTGAAACAAGCATTTCCAGGCTGACGCAGGCTAACTATCACTTTATTGGTATTCCAGAAGATCAGTGGCATGATGTTCGCGAAAACTTCATCAAGCTGCACAATAACGGTAGCGAAGAAATGGATGGTGAAGGACTACCTGCTGAAAATGCTAGTGGAACTGAGGCTGATTCGGAAGAACAGTTTGTGACGGAAGCTGCGAAATTAGTCGGTGATGACTTACTTGAAGTAAAAGAATAAATTTTTTTAGAAGAGGAGAATATTTTATGCGTGGAATGGGTAATATGCAAGGTATGATGAAACAAATGCAGAAGATGCAAAAGGAAATGGCGAAAGCACAAGCTGAACTAGAAGTTTCTGAGTTCACAGGAACAGCTGGAGGCGAAATGGTTTCCGTGAAAGTAAATGGAAAACGTGAAGTGCTTGATGTTATCATTAAAGAAGAAGTTGTTGATCCTGAAGATGTGGAGATGCTCCAAGATTTAGTACTTGCAGCAACAAATGATGCGCTTAAACAACTTGAAGAAACAACTTCACAAAAGATGGGCAAATTCACACAAGGAATGAACATTCCTGGGCTATAAGTTTACGGCGGCAGGATTCGAGTATGTCCTGCCTGCTTTTTTGAAAGTGAGCGATGCAGATGCATTACCCTGAACCGATAACGAAATTAATTGATAGCTTTATGAAGCTTCCAGGGATTGGTCCAAAATCGGCGGCGCGTCTAGCTTTTTTTGTTTTGGACATGAAAGAGGATGATGTTCTCAACTTTGCAAAGGCGCTTGTTGACGCCAAGCGAAACTTAACATTTTGTTCTGTTTGTGGACACATTACGGATCAAGACCCGTGTTATATCTGTTCGGATACCAGTCGTGACAGGAGTGTTATTTGTGTGGTTGAAGAGCCGCGCGATGTGATTGCGATGGAAAAAATGCGAGATTATAATGGGCTTTATCATGTTCTACACGGAACGATTTCACCGATGGATGGAGTAGGACCGGAAGATATTAATATCGCTGATTTGATTAAGCGACTTCAAAATGAAGAAGTAGAAGAAGTGATTCTCGCAACGAATCCGAATGTTGAAGGAGAAGCGACTGCGATGTATATTTCACGTCTCGTGAAACCAAGCGGAATTAAAGTAACGCGTATTGCCCATGGTCTGCCAGTCGGGGGCGATCTAGAATATGCAGATGAAGTAACACTATCCAAGGCTCTTGAAGGTAGACGGGAAGTTTAACGGACAATAGAGGTGATTGACGATGGAATCTAGGAGCAGAACGCATAGTAACAATAAGCGACATGAAAAACGGAAAAGAAAAACGCGGATTGGTAAGCTTCATAAAAGTTATGATGAATATTTGCTTGAATTAATTGAAGTCACGCAGGAAAAATGGCAAAAAGAGCGAGAGCTTTTGGATAGAAGTTTTGGCTATGATCCGAGACTTGAATTTGAAGTAAAAAAAGCAGAAATGAAATACTTTTATTTGTTTAAAGAAGCTAGATACCGTCAAATTAGCGGTAGAAAATAAGTATATTAAGGGTTGTTAGGTTTATCTAGCAACCCACTTTTTTTAGTTTAGATTAAATTTAAAAAGGGAGTGTTTGCTTTGAACCGAGAAATTGAGAATTACTGGCTAAAATATGCAAGTGAACATCATTTAAATCTACAAGTGCCAGATTACTGGATGTTTGGCGATGGCAATAAGCAAATGGGAGATGAATTAGCTAGCTTAGTGCTTTCTGGCAAAAAAACAGGGACATGTGCCGCCAAAGTCGTTTATGATTTAGAAAATGAGAAAATGCCTGTTGTAGGGCAATATGACATTGTGTTAAATGGGGATGAATATCCGGTTGCCATCATTAAATATACGGCTATTGAAGAAGTCCCGATGAACAAAGTGACGGAAACTTTTGCTCTATCTGAAGGTGAAGGAGATTTAACGTATAACTATTGGTACATGGAGCATGAAAAGTTCTTTACATGGGAATTAAAACAATACGGGATGACGTTTACTCCAGACTTGATGTTAGTGTGCCAGACATTTGAAGTAGTAGATGCCAACCCTGTTGACTAGTAAAAAAGAGGTGTTGTTAAAAAATAACAACACCTCTTTTTTGATTAAAATTCTTCTGGTTCTGTGCGAACGTAAACAACATCGGGGGCATGACTAACACGTTCACCGCGATTGAGTTTTTGAATGATAAGCATTTCTTCGCGAGAAAGCTCAAAATCATAAATGTCTGCATTTTCACGGATTCTATCAGGCTTTTCTGATTTTGGAATGATACTGATATCATTTTGAATGTGCCAGCGTAGGATAACTTGTGCCGGCGTTTTGCCGTACTTTTTCCCGATTTTCTTGAGTGCGGGTTCTTTTAAAGCAGCTCCTCGGCCGAGTGGACTCCATGCTTGGTGGACAATATCTAGCTCTTCCAAATAACGGTGGAGCAGGTGATTTGGGAAATACGGGTGTGTTTCGAGTTGATCCACAGCAGGTAGGACATTTGCTTTTGTCATCAGGCGGTCAAGATGATGTGCTTCAAAATTGGAAACGCCAATTGCACGAATTAGACCCTTGTCGTAAAGTCGTTCCAAAGCTTTCCAAGTTTCAAAAAAAGGTTCGATTTTGGGCCAGTGCACAAGATAAAGATCAATATAGTCCAGTTTTAGTCGCTTCAAGGAGTTTTCGAAAGCTTTTAATGTTTTGTCGTAACCTTGTTCTGTGTTCCAAACCTTGGTTGTAATAAAATAATCTTCGCGGCTTAAATTTGAGGAGCGAAAAAAATCACCAATATATTTTTCGTTGTGATAGAACTGAGCAGTATCGAATAGTTGATATCCGGCTTCAACAGCTGTTTCAAGCGAGCGATGCAGTTCGTTTTCATCGACAAGCTTATAAGCGCCAAACCCGTGTCGTGGCATTAAAACACCATTATTTAAACGCACTTTATCTGTAAAAGATTCCATTTTTCTTCCCTCCACTCCATTCTCCATTTCAGAATACCAAAAAATAAAAAATCTTGCACGAGAAAAGGCGAAGCCTGTTTCATATGAAACAGGCTTCGCCGGTGCTACTTCCACTATTTGATTTCGATGGACTTTAAATTTTCTTTGATGACTTCCGGCTTCTCGTCCATTTGAACTTGTGCTGCTGTCGCATAAGCGCCTTCCAATATAGGTGCGTTGAAAAGGATGATTTCCTTATCTGAAAGTTCCATAACCGTTTCGATGTTCATCTTGGCGCTACCTAAGTCATAAAAAGCGTATAGCTTTTCAGCGGCATTTTTTTCAAAGGCTGCATTTACTTTGTCAAAACTTGTTCCAATACCTCCGTCATCTGTACCGCCTGAATAGGTAATCGAAACGTCCGCAGCAACTTGACTAATAATATCTGAAACGCCTTTAGCCACATCTTTTGAGTGAGAAATAATGACAATTCCATACTCTTTCATAGGTTATTTTGCTCCTTCCGATTTTAATAATGCTTGAAACAGCAAACTTGAAGAGTAAGCGCCGGGGTCAAGATGACCAATGGAGCGCTCGCCTAGGTAAGATGCCCGACCTTTTGTTGCTTTCATATCTTTGGTTTTTTGAAGGGCTGCTTCAATCGCATCGCTTGAAAATTCATCTTGACGCATTGCGTTGATTGCAGGTTCCCAAACATCAATCATCGTTTTTTCGCCAGCATGAGATTTCCCTCTATTTTCAATTCCTTCAAGCCCAGCCTCGAAAATATCAGGAAGCTGCTCTTTCGTAAGGGTATCAGCGTCGATTTTTTTACTCATATTTAAAAAAGCGGAGCCATAAAGTGGACCAGAAGCACCACCAACTTTGCTGAGGAGTGTCATCGCTGTAGTTTTAAATACATCTTTTAAAGTAGCTGGTGATTTTTCTGAAAAAGCTTTTTTTAATTCCGTAAGCCCCCGCGCCATATTCACGCCGTGGTCGCCATCTCCAATGGCTTGATCCAAATCACTTAATAATTGCTTGTTTTCGATGACGCGATCTGCAAAATCATCTAAAAAACCGATTGCCCATTCTTTATCTAAAGTCATCCTTAATCCTCCTCCGTTATTTCCATGCAATAGTTTGTACAGGGAAATTAAGTAGTTCGAGCCACTTTTCATCTTTAAGTTTTAGAACAGTGAGCGACAAGCCAGCCATTTCAAGAGACGTCATATAGTCGCCGACGATGGTTTTTTGGATGTTTACCCCTTTTTCGCCGAGCCATTCGTGAACATCATTTGAAAAGATATATTGCTCCATAAGCGGTGTTGCCCCCATTCCATTAACAAGAACAACAACCTTGTCCCCGGAAGCAAATTGATGCTCCTTGTCGATCCGGTCAAGCAGTTGTTTCGCAAGGTCATGCGACGACATATTCTTCTCGCGGCTAAATCCGGGTTCTCCGTGGATGCCGATTCCAAGTTCGATTTCATCGGCTCCTAGTTCGAATCCTGGATGCCCAACTTCTGGAACTGTACAAGGCGAAAGCGCCACACCAATTGTTTTAATGGAACTGATCACTTTTTCGCCAAGTGCTTTCAGTTCGGAAAGGCTCGCCCCAGCTTCTGCGGCAGCACCAACGATTTTGTGTACTAAAACGGTTCCGGCAACGCCTCGCCGTCCGGTTGTGAAGGTGCTATCTTGAACGGCAATATCATCATCTACGATCACTTGATCCACTTCGATATCGTCGCCTTCAGCAAGCTCTTTTGCCATATCAAAGTTCATCACATCGCCTGTGTAGTTTTTGACAATTAAGAGCACGCCTTTGCCCTGATCAGCGGCTTTAATTCCTTCATAAATTTGGTCGGGTGTTGGTGAAGTGAAAACATCGCCGCAAACGGCTGCAGAAAGCATTCCCTGTCCAACATACCCGGCATGTGCAGGTTCGTGACCAGAACCGCCTCCGCTTACGAGACCGACTTTTCCGGGCCGTTTATCAATACGTGCAAGAACTCGTGTATCTGGTATGCGTTCGATAAGTTCAGGATGTGACTTTGCGAGGCCTTCCACCATTTGTTCAACGACTTGATCTGTACCATTGATTATTTTTTTCATCAGCCCTAACTCCTCCTTGAAAAAGATGGTTTTACATTTAAAAATTCCCTAGAAAGAAAAGATTGAAACGTCATTTTTGAAATTGCTTACAATATTCGTTTTAAGGGCTTGGAAGTGATACAATAGGAGCATGAAAAAAGGGGGGCTTCTGATGATAAATCAAGAGGAAACACCGCTTCTTCAGGCGATTGAACAACATATTAAAAAAAACCCAGTTTCACTTCACGTTCCAGGGCATAAAAATGGAGCTTTATACGGCGGCGATTGGCAAGAAATTTTGAAGTATGACTTGACGGAAATTAGTGGTATGGATGATTTGCATCACCCTGAAAGTGTCATTTTAAAAGCAGAGGAATTGCTCCGGGATGCTTATGGGGCACATGCTAGTTTCTTTTTAGTTGGGGGATCAACAAGTGGGAATCTTGCGATGATTCTTGCCGCGCTTCGACGTGGCGACTCAGCGATTGTTACGCGAGATGCGCATAAGTCGGTGATTCATGCGCTTGAACTGGCCGGCGCGAATCCGATTTTTATAGAACCCAAAAAAGATGCGGTGACTGGAACGGCGGCTGGACTTGATCCGGTGCTACTTGAGCAGGTTTTGGATGCGAATCCGGATGTGCGCGCGGTGATTGTTACCTATCCGAATTATTATGGGGCGGTTTTCCAGTTGGACCGGATTGTCGCTGTGGCTCACCGGTACGGGGCACTTGCGCTTGTGGATGAGGCACATGGCGCTCATTTTATTGCGAGTGATGAATTTCCAAGGGAAGCGCTTCGGGCGGGGGCGGATGCGGTTGTACAGTCTGCACACAAAACGCTTCCAGCACTCACGATGGGTGCCTTTTTGCATGTGAATACGGACAAATTAGATGTGCGGCGCTATCTTGAGATGGTGGAGTCGAGCAGTCCGTCTTATATGGTGATGGCTTCGCTTGATGTTGCGCGGCGATATGTGGCGCTTTATTCGGATGAGGATTTTAAGGCGTTTTGGAAAATGCGAGCGAAATGGCTACGTTTTTTGGAGAAACAAGAACTTGAAGTGATCTGTCCGGATGATCCGCTGAAATTGATTGTTCGAAAACAAGGCTTTTCGGGTTATAGGTTGGCTGAACAATTGGAACAAGCTGGATTCTATCCTGAGCTCGCGGATGCTAAACAAGTGCTTTTGGTTTTGCCGCTTTTAAATAAAGGAATGGATTTTACACCGTTTGGGCGGATAAAATGGGGAGAAGGTGACGTGCGGCAGGGGGAGACTCGGGTCCTTGAACTCGCAGTGCCGGATGTGAGCCGACTTTCGATTTCGTATCAGCAGATGGCGGATTTGGAGACAATGTTTTTGCCACTTGATGAAGCGGCGGGAGCCGTCGCGGCAGAAAATGTGGCGCTCTATCCACCAGGTATCCCTGGCGTTTTACGCGGCGAAAAGTTGTCGGAAAGGCAAATCGCTTATTTGAAGCAAGTACGTGGCAGACATTTTCACGGGGGAAAAAGGTTGAAAGAGGGATTCATTGAGGTTTTTTTATGATATAATCAGGGGTGAGATTTGCTTGAAGGAGAGGAAATGAATGGCGATTTTTATCAGTCTCGAGGGCCCGGACGGCTCGGGAAAAACGACAGCGGCAGCGCTACTTGAAGAAAAGATGCGCGCAGCTGGGCTTGATTTTATTAAAACGCGCGAACCGGGAGGAAGCCCAATTTCAGAAAAGGTGCGAAACATTGTACTCGGGATTGGAAATGAAGAGATGGATCCGCGAACGGAAGCGTTACTTATTGCGGGAGCTAGGCGCCAACATGTGGTGGAGACGATTCGTCCAGCGCTTGAGAGTGGGAAGCATGTGCTTTGTGACCGCTTTGTCGATAGTTCGCTTGCTTATCAAGGTGCGGGGCGTTCGATTGGGATTCAGGAAGTACTTGACATCAATTTGTTTGCTATTGAAGATACATTTCCGGATAAAACTTATTATTTTGATGTGCCAGCGGATGTTGGCTTGGCGCGGATTGCTGCGAATAAGGGCCGCGAGGTTAATCGCTTAGATCAAGAAGATATTGCCTTCCACAGTAAGGTGCAACAAGGTTATGAGGAAATTATCAAGCTGTTTCCAGAGCGCTTTATTCGAATTGACGGCACAGGTACGCCAGACGAAATTACAGATGAGATTTTGGCGGATATTTTGAAAACTGTTAAGTAACATCAAATGGAAGTAAGCTTGGGTGGGGATATGCAAATTAGTAAAGTCTCACTTGGAGTTTTGGTATAATAGAAAAAAGGTGTTTTTACTTTTTTAAGGGGATGATATTGATGAAGTTGATTTTTGCAATTGTACAAGATCAGGATAGTAATCGTCTTTCCGATGCATTAACGGAAAATAAATTTGGAGCAACTAAACTTGCAACGACGGGTGGCTTTTTAAAGGCTGGTAATACTACCTTTTTAATTGGGGTTGAGGATGATCGTGTGGAAGATGCACTTGACATTATCCGAGATAACTGTAAAGCACGAGAACAAATGATGACTCCTTCGGCTTCGCTTGGCGTAACTGTAGATACTTATGTTCCGTATCCAATTGAAGTACAAGTAGGTGGTGCAACCGTTTTTGTAATGCCAGTTGAAAGTTTCCATCATTTCTAAAAATGTAACTTTGTATCATTTTTAAGAGAAGGACTTGACTAAGCAATGGCTTAAATTGCGATGTCAAGTCCTTTTTTTGTGAACATTTCGACACATTTGCATCGAAAGTATCTCGATAAATGTATATTAGTTTACTTTTTTATAAAAAGACTCATGCTATAATGGAATTGCTTACAAGAAATGTTTTGAGATTAGTTCTTTTCGTTATTGGTGAAGTAGTTGTACAAATTATCAATTAATTATCATGTTATAAACTGAAAATTATAACGACTGTTTCATTGAGGAAAAGAGGTAAGCACAATCACATTGTAGAAGCGAGGTGAGATTTTGGACAAAAGGAAAAGGCTCCATTCTTTTCTGATTGGTTGTTTAGCTTTGATTTTTGGTTTAATTTTACCCCTTGGTGCAAATGGGATAGGAGCTTTCTTAGATCATGCCTATGCATCAGAGAAAATTACTCTTTCTGCGGAAAAAGAATATTCTTTTACAAATGAAATATTTCAACTTACAGTCAGCGATGAAGGTTTAGCGGAAGATGATCAATTGATTTTGGAACTTCCGAAAAACCTTGTTTTTATGGCTCAAGAAACTGAACAAGAAAATGAAAGCAAAGCTATTAAGTTTGACCCTGAAAATAGTAAAATAACTATCTCGTCTGAGGCTTTTAAAGAAAACACCGTAAAACTTTTGTTGAAAGCTGAAAAAAGTGGTTCTTACGACTTGGTGATTGAAAAGCAGCAAGCGGATAAAAAGGTATATTCGAATTCACTAAATTTCACGGTTGTTGAAAAAGAAGTGCAGACAGAAATGGCGCCTAGACAGCAAGAAGTGTTAAGTGATCCTTTAGTTGAATCAAGTGATTTGATTCAGCCTAGACTGGCTGCGGTTAATTCTGGTTCTACTGCTTATGTAACCAATGCGACTGAGATGGATGCGGCAATGGGAGATGCTTCCATTGGGGAAGTGGTTGTCATGAATGATTTTGCGTTCACTCAATTTTCAAGCACATCGGCTGGTGAATCCAATCAGACTATTCCTGCACGGGACTTGATTGTTCGTGGAGTCAACTCGGGAGTTAAAGTGGATTTTAGAAGACGCAGTTACTGGATGAGCTTTTCAACTCAAAAAGTAAACGTCCAAGTGCGTGACTTAGATATGTACGGTCAAAATTATTGGGGACCTATTCGCTTAACTGGAAATATCTCGGCTGCATCGACGTTTTCTATTCAGAATTTGAATTACACTGGGGCGCAGTTTACAGCTTCTTACCAAGCAGACTTTTTTGTAGGAGGTACGGTGGTCAATAAATCGGTTAACCAGTATATCAGCCCTTTTGATAATGTGGAGTATAAGGCACAAACCAATCAGGCTAATCTAGAAGTCACTAATATCACATTTGAAGCAAATTCGAAGTATACGGGAACGACTGAAAATGCTACTGTATTGATGCTTGGAACGGGCGGCGCAACTGGGACAGCAAAGGTTGAAGAAGGTGCAGAACTTAATTTAACTGGAGGCGGTAATGGTCTTTCGGGTGAAGGAACATGGACGACTATTCAGGCAAACGGAAATGTAGATATTAACAAAAATGCAAAAGTGAATATTTCTACACCCACAGATTCTACACGTGGTGGAATTGCTCTTGGCAGTAATGCAAAGTTGCTTGTCCGTGATGGGGCATCGCTAAATTTAGATATGAATGGTCCCTTTACTGACGCCTATGATAAGAACCCGATTAATGTTGGAACCGGAGCAGAGTTTAATGTTGCAGATGGTGCTTCTTTGATCATTTCGGCAAATAACCAAGGAACTGGTACGGGAAGTCTCGTGAAAACAGGAAGTAGTAGTTCGTTTATTATTGGGAAAAAAGGTGTGTTTAAGCTTTCGTCAGATGGTTCGCGTGCGAAAAATCTAATCTCGATTGGTACTTCATCGACCTTTAATTTTGCAGACGCTGGCGAAATTGATTTGGATGCTAGGCAGAATACGAATGCAAGTACTCGTGTTATTTATATGGCGAGTGGGACATTTAATGCATCGATTCAGCGGGTTAAGGCTTGGACAGCGGCAGATGCTGCGAACGTTACACCAACTTATGACTGGTTTCCAATGTATGACATGAAGGTAAACTATACAGGAGCCAATGTAACAGCTGCAACAGGGAACAGTATTGTAAATGCCAATGCCACGGACTTTGCAACCAATTACCGGACGCAAAACTTTAAGCGTGTCTTATTTGAACATATTGCAGATGTGGAGGTTTCACTTGATTCTCTTTCAGATAATCAGGCAAATGAGAATAGCCATATCATTCGAGGCGTGGCTAATCCTGGAGCATGGATTTTGTTATCAGGAGATAGCGCGATTCCGGAAGGAACGATTGATGCACAAGCAGAGTCAGATACGAAAAAATACAATATCAAGGCGGATTCAGCGACTGGTGAGTTTGTCTTTGTACTTCCAACAGAGGGTTATTTAACGGCAGGAAATACGGTTTCAGCCTACGCCTACTTGGATGGTAAGGATGCTACCACATCCACCGTCGTGGCGGATGAAACGGCGCCTGATAAGCCGAGCTTAAATGCGATTAAAGATGTGGATGCTACGCTTTCCGGGAAGGCAGAAGCTGACAGTTTGGTTACGGTATACCGAGCATCTGATAATGCTATTCTTGGGTCAGTGAAAGCTGATGACACAGGAAATTATGAACTCGTACTGGCTGATTCGGATAAGCCTCTTACGCCGTATGTTGGCTATTATGCGGTTGCTGAAGATGCCGCTCAGAATAAAAGTGAGCATTCGGATGTGCAAGAGGTCCGAGATACTACTCCGCCAAGTGCGGAAGCAGTGAAACAAATTGTTAATGTGAACGAGGCGTTTACGACAGACGCCAAGTTACTTGTCACAAACGTGCAAGATAATGCGGGTGTAGGGGACGACAATTTGACATATGCAATCTCCAAGGTTCCTGATGTAACAGCAGTAGGTAGTTCGACAGCGGAAGTAACTATTACGGATAAGGCAGGCAACCATGTGGTTATCGTCATTCCCGTTTTTGTGAAAGATGGCGAGACGACGGTTACTGAACAAGCTATGCTTCAAGCAAGTGATTTTGTAGTGAAAGAAAAACAAGTGCCGACTTCGGAAGCTGACTTGGACGCTTTCATTATCAATCAAGCGAAGGCAAAAGCTTGGGGAATTCCGGATGGTGTGGATTTGGCGGCAGACATTGTGGTTTCTGATCGAGGGGGCTTCACGAAAGCAGCAGGAACTTACACTGTCAAAGTAAAAGTGAGAGATGCAGAAAAAACGATCACAGCTATTGTTACGCCGGGTACGCTAAGTATTTCGGAAATTCCGAATACAATCCAATTTGGAACGCAACAAATTCGTTCTTATGAGCAGCAATTGAAACCAGAAAATGAAGCAAAAGTCATCGTAAATGATGATCGGTCTAATCCCACGAGCTGGCAATTGACAGCAATGCTTGAATCACCGTTTAAAACGAGTGAAGCAGAGGAACTTCCAGATAGCTTAGTGATCGCAATGAAAGCTGCGGATGGCTCGGTACGGTATGAGCCGATCAATGATCAGGGAACGACAACAGTTTTTAACCAAGAAACAGCAAGTGAAGGCTTGACAGAAGTTGATTTAAATCCGACAGGAAACACCGGCTTGATGCTCGATCTTTTCCCGGGAAATATTCGAAGCGGCAAAGTGTACCAGACAAAAATTGTTTGGACACTTGAAAATACGCCATAAAAAGGAGCCTAACGATGAAAAAATATTTTGCATTTTGTCTGCTTTCGTTGGCCGTATTGCTAAGCTTCGCTCCGTTTACGGTTTCTGCGGCGAGCTATGAATCGAATGTTGGACTTACTCTTACTGGCGAACAACCAACAGAGCCGCCAAAGAGTGAAAAGCCATCTACTGTTCCTAAAGAGAAGACGAAGCCATCTACTGAGCGAGATCGTGTTCATTCAGGAAAGGTGTTTTCTGGAAAAGAGGCTTCTTCTGTTAAGCAATCTGGTGTATTGCCTCATACTGGAGATACTTCTGATAGATGGAATATTGTAGGCGGAGTGCTTTTATTAGGAGGTATCGTTAGTTACTTACTCTGTACGCGAAGAAATAAGCCGTTGCACAGAAAGCTGACTTCCCTCCTGCTAGTTAGTATTTGCCTAACTGTATTTTTGCCAGAATCATTAGTTTTTTCAGCAAGTTGGAATCCAACGGCGAATTCAAAAGCAGATATGTTTTACACTAAGAACGCTGGAGAAACAAAACCGGTTGATCCAGATCACCCAGGCGAAGAAGTTGAACCTGACTCAATTCCACAGGCAAACCCTGGTACGAAAGGACCGCTTAGTATTGATTTTGCATCGAACATTCAGTTTGGTTCTCATGAAATCACCGGTCAAACTGAAAACTACTTTGCAGCATTAACGCCAGTGAAAGTTCTTGCAAGTGGAATTTCGAAAAAAGGCCCGAATTATGTCCAAGTGACAGATAATCGAGGGAATTTAGGGGGATACCGGCTGACGGTGAAGCAAAATGGTCAATTAAGAAGTGACCAAGCTGTTTTAGAAGGTGCCGAAATGGTTCTTTTAAACAGTACACTGAAAAGCGCGACAAGCAAAAAAACACCGCAAAGTTTCCAAAAAATTGTGCTGGATGCAACAGGTGAAAGTGCAAGCGACGTGATTGTCGCAAAAGCAGGTACTGGTGCAGGCACATGGGTTAACACTTTTGGGACTGATACGGAACAAGCAAGGAAAAGCATACAGGTCATCCTCCCCAAGGAAACGAAAAAACAAGCAGGTCATTACCGAACGACGTTAACTTGGGAAATGATAGATTCACCCTATTAAACCAAAAAAAGGAGAA
>NZ_JAARRM010000006.1:0-121389 GCF_014223975.1 Listeria aquatica
AATGATTTTCTGTCTAACTCTTTACGTGTATTTGGTTTTGCTGCATCATAAGCAACTAGTTCAACTTTTTGTCCTGCTTTAAGCGATCCAGCATAGTAAGTGAAGTTGCCGTTTGAGAATGAACCACCACTTGATTTGTATACACCATCGATATACATATCAACTTGTTTTACATCGCCACTGTATGTGCCATTGATTTGTGAATCACCAGCAAATGCTGCGCTTGGATTAATAGACCCTTCAGTTACAACTTGTTTACCTTGAACTGTGAATGATTTTCTGTCTAACTCTTTACGTGTATTTGGTTTTGCTGCATCATAAGCAACTAGTTCAACTTTTTGTCCTGCTTTAAGCGATCCAGCATAGTAAGTGAAGTTGCCGTTTGAGAATGAACCACCACTTGATTTGTATACACCATCGATATACATATCAACTTGTTTTACATCGCCACTGTATGTGCCATTGATTTGTGAATCACCAGCAAATGCTGCGCTTGGATTAATAGACCCTTCAGTTACAACTTGTTTACCTTGAACTGTAAATGATTTTCTGTCTAACTCTTTACGTGTATTTGGTTTTGCTGCATCATAAGCAACTAGTTCAACTTTTTGTCCTGCTTTAAGCGATCCAGCATAGTAAGTGAAGTTGCCGTTTGAGAATGAGCCACCACTTGATTTGTATACACCATCGATATACATATCAACTTGTTTTACATCGCCACTGTATGTGCCATTGATTTGTGAATCACCAGCAAATGCTGCGCTTGGATTAATAGACCCTTCAGTTACAACTTGTTTACCTTGAACTGTAAATGATTTTCTGTCTAACTCTTTACGTGTATTTGGTTTTGCTGCATCATAAGCAACTAGTTCAACTTTTTGTCCCGCTTTAAGCGATCCAGCATAGTAAGTGAAGTTGCCGTTTGAGAATGAGCCACCACTTGATTTGTATACACCATCGATATACATATCAACTTGTTTTACATCGCCACTGTATGTGCCAGTAATTGTTGTTTCTCCTTCAGAAGCCACTTTTGGATTGATAGTTCCAGAAGTTGCGGCAACTTGTTCTTTAATATTAACTTGTTTACGATCTAATTCATGGTCGTCTTTATCGTAACCAATGATGACTACATTATCGTTTTTGTTAGTGATTGTATTTACACCAATCCAGAAAGAATAGTTTCCGTCTTTACTGAATGTTCCACCTTTGTTTCCAAGTTCAGTTCCATTGATCATGATTTTCGCGTAGCTAATGTCACCATCGAAAGAACCAGTAATGTTTGATTCACCGATTGTGTAGTTAGCAGATTTGAAAGCACCTTCAGTTTCGTTACCTTCGTTTCCGCCGTTTCCACCACCGGATTTAGAAACTACTTTAACGTAACCAGTTTTTTCAGTTGCAAGACCAGTGTTGTTTACAACACGATAAGTTACAGGATAAGTTCCTTCAGTACGTGTATCAACTTGGTTACTTGTAACAGTTAATTTATTTGTAATAAGACCATCTTTAGCATCTGTAGCAATTACACCTTTAAGAGCCATTTGGTCAGTATAATCAGAACCAACTTCTACTTCTTCAATACGTTGGTCTGTGAATTCGATTTCTGGTTTTTCAACACCATAACCAGGGTCGATTTTTTGAAGATTTATTGTAGCTGTATCTTTCCATTTACCTAAAAGATTAAGTCCACCGTGTTGTCTACCAACAAATTTATATTGTGAGTTAATAGAATCTGGAATACGAACGCCAGATTCTTGAACTGCTGTTCCAAGGTCAATATCAACATACGTAACAACACCGTTTACTGGTTGAACGATTGTCCCAGTGAATGGAGGGTTTACAACTTCCAAACGGTTTTTCGAAGCGTTATAAGTGATTTTCCCAGAGTTTACTGGTTCTGGTTGACGGTCAACGCCCCAGATCATGTGTCCAGTTTTCGCAGTTACATTTTGAACGAATTCTTTTGTATTTGCGATTTCTTTGAACTCATCTGGCAAATCGATATAAGCCGTTGTTGATGCTTCGATGCTTGCTTCAACTAAAGTGCTACGTTGTACACTGATTTGCAAGTGACCTGTAGTTTTTCCATCAATGATTGATAGACCATTTTTGATTACCGATGTATCACCAGTAATTGTTGTGCTTGTTGTGAAACCAATAGAAATCCCAGGTCCCCAAGCTGCTTCTACTCCTTCTCCTGAAGTTTCAGTAGTTGCTTCTTGACTGCTTCCTTCAGTAGTTGCTTCTTCTTTAGTTGTTGCTTCTGTGTTCTCTTCTGTAGTTGCTGCTTCTGTGTTTTGCTCTTGTTCTGTAACGATTACGCCTTCAACTTGATTAGCTTCCTCAGCATCTGCTGCCCAAGCTGTTACCGGAGTTACTAAAACATTACCTACAAGCGCTAACGTTGCTGCAAGAGTTAAAACTTTTTGTGCATTTCCTTTTTTAGACATTATTCGTCTCCTTTATTTTGAATTTTGGGTGAAACAATTATAATTAACACTTCATAGTCATTTACGTAAAATTAAAAATTTAATTGCGCAATTTTTGATTTGTGTGTATCAATTGATCGCCCCAACGAGACTTAGTATAGAGCGAAATCACCCTTCTAAAAAATCAAAAACGCGATTATAAAAAGATTCTTTTTGCTCAAAAAGGAAAGGAAGAATGAGATTCATCCAAGAAACCGATTGCATATTACCACATATCATTTCCATTAATAATCAAAATCTGTTTTTTTATATGTCTGATTATGCTCATTTGTCTTTTTCCTATATGTTTTAATGAATAAAGCTTAATAGAAATGTTAAGGGGGGGAACTAATGAAGTTAGATTTAGATATTCTTGATACAAATATCGAACTTGAGTGGTCCATACTCAACTTACTTAGAAAAGAGGATCGCTGGTTTTCGACGGAAGAACTTGCAAAAAATTTGAACAAGACATCTTCATTGATCTTGAAAGCAATTGCTTCATTAAGGGATAACTTAGAAGAATTCAACAGTGACCAAATGACTTTACATGTTTCAAAAGGGAAAGGCGTTTATTTAGAAATCAAGAGCAGTAATATTGATATCGGCTTATTTTTAATTTTTTTGATTTCAAATACAAGTACGTATAAGCTTTTTTATAGTATAGTTACAGAAAATTTTGTTTCGGCTAAAAAATTTGCTTTTGAAAACTTTCTAAGTGAAACAACAGTACGCAGACATATTAAAAAGATAAAAGAAGCTATTCAGCCTTATGAACTGAAATTAAATCGTAGCACGGCGGTTCTTTCAGGCAGAGAGGCACAAGTAAGGCTCTTTTTAAATATGGTTTTTTGGCGCCTTTTTTCTGGAAAAGTTTGGCCTTTTTCAAATATCGATGAGCATCACCTTTATTTTGTAACGAAGCGTATCTCTGCTGATGCAAACATTGAGCTTAGCGAAGTCCAAGCAAGACAACTGATGTATTTTCTTGCCATTAGCGCGATCAGGCGACGAAATAACCACTACATTTCAATAGAAGAATCCTGGCATGAATTACTTGAATCCAATGATAGTTTTCAACTTTTCAAAGAACAAATCAAGCCTTACACACCTATTACCCAACAATATCCTGGTGAGATGGCCTTTTTATTCTTCATGACTATCATCCAAAGTGAATCTACACAGACTACACCTTTATTAATTAGTAATTTTCGTTTTAATCGATCTAAAAACACAAAATTATATCAAGCCACTGAGCAATTCATGGAGAAATTTGAAACTAAAATCGTTCCAGTTCCTCACAGTCAGAAGCGGTCATTTCTGCTGGCAGTGTTTTCTGAACATCTATTCGCCAGTCTCTTCCATAATTTTTCAACTAGTATAAGTGGGAATGAATTTTCACCTTATACCCATCACCGATTACCTGTTTTAAAGCAAAAACTTCATCAACTTATCGATGAGCTATATAATGAAACAAAAAATCCTATTTTTTTAGAGAAAAAATTCTTAGCCTCACGCTATGCACTACTTCTAAGTCTAATTACACCACTCCATGTCTTTGAGCAACGAATCAAAGTTCGACTAGAAACTGATTTATCTTATATTGCGAATAAATCTATCATTGACCAAGTAAAAGAATATTTTACAAACAACTATAATATTGCTTTTATTCGTAATGAAAGTAGTGAACAAGCCGATTTAGTACTAACAAATATTCCATCTCAAATCCCAAAAGGTCCTGAAGTAGTTTCTATTCATCGTCTTCTTGCACCACGGGATTTCAAACTCATTCGGGAGACACTTGACCGAATTACCGAGAAAAAAGTGCAACAGCAAAAACTTCATAAATTTAGTTAAAATAACACTTTTTTAGGCGTTCACAGTCCTTTTTTTCATTTATAATAAAAATGGAAGATAGAATGAAAGAAAGTAAAGGAGCAGAAAAATGACTTTTATTAACCCTTGGGATGAGCGGTTTATTTATACGATTAGATTCATCCTCCCGGAACAGCCAAGGAAAATTCTTACAAGAACCATTATCGAAAAACAATTATTAGATAAAGAAAAAGTGATCGAGAATTGGTTAGATATTTTCCCGCAAACTATCGTAAAAGAGGTCGAATTTTCCTTTGAAGCAATGGAACGAAATGAGCGTAAATTCAAAGCCTTTAAACATCAACATCATTAAAAAAGCGAGTATTCTTTTTAAGAGTACTCGCTTTTTCTATTTATTTAAGACACCTTTTGCTTGATAAGCTTATCTAACCATTGCCCTTGTTGCAAAATAAGGTTCATCCCTTCTAGTATAGAAGAATCTTTCTTATTCTTGACGTATTCAAGAACCATTACCTTTTGATGCTTATCAGCAATTTTTTTCCAAGCAGCAATGAACGCTTCAAGGATTGACAACTCAAATTTTTCTAGTGAAATTTTAAATCCTGAAATAAGGGGCAGGTAGTACATAAGCCGTTCCAAACTATTAATCCCGCAACCTACATCATCTAACATTACTTCGTAGCCAAATGCCTGTAATGATCTTATTTTTCCATATAAAAAGGCATCTAACTCAGCTGGTGTAAAATGACTTTTACTTTCAGGCAACTGTACCAAATTCTCAGTAATCTCGATAACAATTTGTTCATTATAGATACGTAACTTCTCAAACATCTTCATTGTCTCTAAACGAAAGAATTGACTTGACCTAATATTAATCGAAATTTTCGGATATATTTTTTTTGCTACAATTTTCATCAATTCTTTCTGCAACCAGTTTATAAATGATGGATAATTTTCCTCAAAAAAAACAGCCATCTCATCGTCAATTTTTGTAAAAGAACCTTTTTTTCCTTCTTTTTTTCCTATCACCAGCTCGTGCATAACAATTTTTTTATGTTTAATATCATACACTGGCTGCGCAATTAATCGATAATTTTTAAACATCTTCCCAGTCCTTTCGCTTTTCATGTCCTCATCTTACTCGTTTTTTTTTAAAATAGTAATCAGGTTTCGCCTTTTGAAAATGTCATTTTTGCTCTCTGAACATTTTTGTTTACCTATGTGAGAAAAAGGCTAAAATAGAAGTATAGGACTATAACGAGGAGGAAACATAAATGAAAATTGGACTAGATATGTTTGATTCCATGTTAAAAAAAGAATGGGATCTCCTTGCCATTCTTCGTGGAGTTGATCGTTGGTTTTCAACTGAAGAATTGCGAAAAAAGTTAGATGTAACGCCTGCGTATTTATTAAAAACAATCAATAAGCTTGTGGCTGATATTGATAGTTTTGGCGATGGTCAGCTTGAAATACAGGTTTCGAAGGGGCGCGGTATAAGATTTATAACCAATCACTCAAATGCTAACCCGCGCGACTTACTTATTTTTTTAACTGAAGAAACGCTCGGATTCGCTTTATTTAAAGCTCTCTTAAATGAAAACTTTGGCTCTACTCAAAAATTCGCCTATGACCATTTTGTCAGTGATGCTACAGTTCGCAGGGTTTTAAATAAATTTCGAGATGCAATTAAACCTTATGAAATAGAAATTTCTCGAAACGATGCGATTATCGAAGGCAGAGAAAGCCAAATAAGACTTTTTTTTAATATTGTTTTATGGAAAATTTATGCTGGAAAAGGATGGCCATTTGAAGGCGTCAACGAACAATACGTTGAGTTTCTTGCAAACTCCTTAGCAAAAAAAGGTAACTTGAAATTAACGTCTCTCCAAACTCGACAATTAATGTATCAGCTTGCTGTTGCAATGATTAGACGTCGAAATAATCATTTTGTAGAATATGATCCCGCTTGGGCAGAAATTTTAGACGATAATAAAGTCTTTTCACTTTTCAAGAAAAAAGTTGCTCCTTTTTCCACTACATTTTTTAATTCTGCTCCCGGCGAAATCGCATTTCTCTATCTATTACTTATTATTCAAAACGAGAACTTGCAAACTCTTCCATTGCTTAAAGCAAACTTTCACGCCAACAAAAGAAACAACAGCTCTGTCTATCAAGCAACTGAAATGCTTTTTGAAAAGGTCGATCAAAACATTCAGCAAATTCCTGAAGATAAACGGGAGTTATTTTTATTAAATGCTTTTTCCTTTCATTTATTTGCAAAAGTTTTCGATCATTTTTCAACTGACATTAGTGGCTACGATTATTCAATTGCTTTTGATCCAAGTCTGCCTTCTCCCGTTATAGCAAGTCTTCAGGAGAACATTTTACAGTTAATCAATGACTTCTATAAGAAGACAAAAAATGAAATTTTCTTAAAAGGAGAATATTTAGTTTCCAAATATGCTTTACTTTTTGGCTTCATTGATGCCCATCTTTATTACGAGCCTAAAGTCACTATAAAAATCTCCACAGATTTACCCTATCTCGCGTACTTACGGATTCGTGAGCAAATTTGTAATCTTTTCGGTAATAGTTTCAACATCAGATTTATCGATGAATCAGCTGCCGAAAAAAGCGATATTTTACTCACAAATATCCCACTTGAGCAACATATTGAGCGCCATGTAAGCGATCGTATTATTTTTATCAATCGCAACCTAACAACTCGCAACTTGCTGTCACTTAGAAAAAATCTGCACGAAATAACTTTAGCCAAGCAAGCACTTGAAGCATAAAAAAAACGGACTTATCTACTGAGCTATTCAGCAGATAGGTCCGTTTTTTAGTTTATTTAGCTCTCGGGGCTTCAATTTTTTGAATACCACCCATATATCCTTGAAGAACTTTCGGAATTCGCACAGAACCATCTTTTTCTTGATAATTTTCTAAAATGGCTGCAACAGTCCGTCCGATAGCAAGACCTGAACCATTTAATGTGTGAACAAATTCTGGCTTCGCATTTTTCTCACGACGAAATCGAATATTTGCACGGCGCGCCTGGAAAGCCTCAAAATTACTACAAGACGATATTTCACGATATGTCCCATAACTTGGAATCCAAACCTCTAAATCATATTTCTTAGCAGCAGTAAAGCCTAAATCCGCTGTACACATGCTAAGCACACGATAAGGTAGTTCTAAACGGCGCAAAACTTCTTCCGCATTATTTGTTAATTTTTCAAGCGCTTCATAGGAATCTTCTGGTTTAACAAATTGAACAAGTTCCACTTTATTAAATTGATGTTGCCTAATAAGTCCACGAGTATCGCGACCCGCAGAACCAGCTTCTGAGCGGAAACAAGCACTAAAAGCAGTATATTTTCTTGGTAAATCTTCTAGATTCAAAATTTCATCACGATGGTAATTCGTTACGGGCACTTCAGCCGTTGGTATCAAGAAATAATCTTCTTTTTCTACCAAAAAAGCATCTTCTTCAAATTTTGGAAGTTGACCAGTACCCGTCATACTCGTCCGATTTACGAGGTAAGGGGGGAGCATTTCATCGTAGCCATGTTCTTCTGAATGAAGGTCCATCATAAAGTTCAACAAAGCGCGTTCAAGTCGAGCGCCTAGTTTCTTGTAAAAAACAAAACGACTTCCTGTTACTTTTGCTGCATTTTCAAAATCTAAAATATCAAGGTCTGTGCCCAGATCCCAGTGTGGTTTTGCTTCAAAATCAAAATTAGGTAGTTCTCCCCACTTGCGAATTTCAACATTATCGTCTTCGGAATCTCCTATAGGTGTCGATTCATGCGGTATATTTGGAATTGACATCAAAATATCGTTTAACTTGTCATCGATCTCCTTCAATTCTAAGTCGAGCGCTTTGATTTTATCTCCAACAATACGCATTTCTTCAATTTTCTCATCCGCATTTTCTTTATTCCGTTTCAAGACTGCAATTTCTTCCGAAACACGATTTCGTTCCCCTTTAAGGGTTTCCGTTTCAAGAATTAAAGAACGACGGCGTGCATCAAGTTCCCCAAACTTCTCAAATTCCCCAAGGTCTTCCCCGCGATGTGCGAGTTTTGCTTTTACTTCATCAAAATGATTTCTCAATAGTTTTACATCTAACATTTATTTTCCTCCTTTATTTAAGCTTAAAAAACAAAAAACTCCCATCTCTTTCCCACACAAATATGCAGAAAAGGGACGGAAGTTATATCCGCGTTGCCACCCTAATTGAGATCCATAGATCCCCAGCTCACTTAAGAATTAACGGCTCTAAACCGGAATGATTTACTTACCTTTACTAGGCATTCCACCATTCACTCCAAGATGGATTCACAATTTCCGGCTACAGGTTTCCACCAGCCACCTGCTCTCTTTAAAACCCAAAATTTGCTACTATTTCTTGTCAACGTTTTCGTTTTTTATATTACCTTCAGTGTACTCGATATTTTTTAACTTCGCAACCCCTTTTTCACTAAGCAAGAAACTTTCGAACATCGTATAGTCAGATTTGAGAGCATCCAAAAAACCATTTTGAAGCAAATGATCGAGTTCAAATAAAAGCGGTACATGCGTCATTTTTTCTTCCGTTGCAATAAGAACAAATAAAGCCACTTCCTCATTTTCCGCTAGCGTAATTGGTTCTTTTAAATATAATAAACTTGCGCCTGCACGAAACGATCCAAAACGATAATCCGTTAAAATCAACATAACATGAGGATAAATGAGAGCCGTCCGGTGCGCCTCCATCTCCATCAGTAAACGTTCAAAATAGCTTTCTTGTGCAAACTTGCGCTCAAGTAGTGGCTTTTTAAGGGCACAAATCACATCCGTGAGAGTTTCCGCTTTTCCCCAAACCATTGCAAACTCTGAATCCGCGATGAAAGTTTCTAGTTTCGCCGTCTCAGAATGTTTCACAACCGTTTCTTCCGAGATCTCCCCGTAAAGACTTTCAATTTGATTTAGCAAACGCTCAGAAATCTCCTCAATCCCCGTTTGCCGCTTCAAAATTTGTTTGAGTTGCTCCCGCTTTTTCGGTTTCGCTTCCCCATTTTTATAACTTCGTAAAATCTTTTTCTTAGCAGTTTCCGTTAAAATTACTGGGACATGTATCGTTTGCCCCGTAAAATGAAAATAACTCGGGTCTGTAGCAATACAAAAATTCACTTTTTCTGGAAAATAACGAGCATTTTCACTCGAAAAGGCACCAACAATCATCACCTCGGGCATTAACTGCTTAACTTGGGTTTTTAACAGCGAATTAAGGACATCCGAGTAATCGGACACGATTAAAACCTTGGGAATGCTCACATCCGTTTGTTCTTTTACAATCGCCTCTTCGAAAAACACAGCTAAATGTGCTAATTCTTCATTTTTAAATGCCGTACCAAAATACCGCTTATAAAGAGCATCTTGCTCCATGAGCTGCATTACTTTTTTCGTGAGTCCAAAAACTTTTTGAAATTGCTCACTTACCGTATCGAGCGAATACGCGGGTAGCTCCATTTGAAACTGATGGCGATAAAACAAAACTTTGATATACGTCTGAATATGTTCCGTCAGTTCTTCCTTTCGCTTTATATAAAGACCAATCATCTTTTCAAACAATCGGATAATCCGTTCAGAAATTTGAAGTAGTTCGCCAAAAGGCACACTTTGAAAATGCGCATCTTCATTCTTATCTAAACAAAGCAAAAGCGCTCCATAGTATTCCTGTTCAATGAGATATTCTTCCGGTCGAGATAGTTCTTGGACCCCATCAAGCAGAGCTTTAGCTGCCGTAAATTCGAGCCGTTCATGAATCAAAGAGCGATCAATTTCTTCCCAGTAAAATGGCTGATTCGAGTTTACCCGAATTTGGTAAAGTTGCATCGCCTTCGTCAAAATCCGCAAGTCTTTTTCCGAAAGTTTCTTGCTTAAAATTTCTTCTGCCGTTTCGACTGCTTTCCTAGCTTTTCTTGAAAATGCTCGCTCGCTTCCCTTTGACTTACCGAGTAGCAGCTCAAGCAAAGTCTCATAAAGTGGATCATTTCGTTCCATTTCAATCCGATAAACAAAATCGTAAAGGAGCTCGCGGCGCTTTATTTCCATCGTAGAAATAAAGTAGCCCCGAGCTTTTGTCGATTTCACTTCTAATCCTTGTTTCTGTAATTGTGCTTTCAAAAATTGAATATCCTTTAAAATTGTATTGCGCGAAACATCTAACTCCGCTTGTAACGAACCCAGTTGCCACTTACGATTTTCTATCAAAAGTAGTGCAAGTATCAATTGGCGTCTTTCCTCAACCTTGAGTAGGTACTTTGTTTCGCCCGCTTGTTTCAGCCAACTCTCAATAACAGTAACTTGCTCGGCGGACAAGCTAAGTTTACCAGCTACACTTTCAAGCGGCTCAATTTCTTCCTGTTTCAGTAAATAATTACATTTCTCTAAATAATGATAAATCGTTCGCCGTGAAAAGCCCAACATCCGTGCAAGCGAAGAAATACTTTGAAATTCTTTTTGCTCCACCAACTGCTTTAAAAACAAATAAAACCGAGTATCCAGTATTCGCATCATCTTCTGCACCTCTTTTATTTTGAGCTTATCAGAAATCCATTCGTTTGAAAATATCCTCACTGCCCATAATAAGCATTTACCCCGTGCTTACGGTAATAATGCTTGTTGAGCAAGTAATCCGGGATCGTTTCCTTCCCGCCGAGCAATTCCGTCAAAAGCGCCATGTGCGCCACCTCATCCAAAATAATACTATGCTCCACAGCCTTTTCAAGATCTTTCCCCCAAGAAAACGGGCCATGTCCGCGAACAATAACGCCAGGAACAGCTGCCGCATCCACTTGATTTCCCCGGAAAGTTTCAACAATAACGTTCCCTGTTTCGCCCTCATAGTCGCGTGCAATTTCCGCTTCCGTCAGTTGCCGCGTACACGGCACCTCGCCATAAAACGCATCCGCATGCGTCGTCCCATAAGCCGGAATCGCCCTGCCTGCTTGAGCAAAACTCGCCGCCCATTTCGAATGCGTGTGTACCACCGCTCCAACGCTTTCAAAATTCTGATATAAAATCACATGTGTTGCTAAATCCGATGACGGCTTTAGTTGACCAGAAAACGGCTTACCATCAAGATCTGTCACAACCATTTGACTCGGTGCCATCTCCTTATAAGGCACTCCGCTCGGTTTAATTACAATCACACCTTGTTCGCGGTCAATTGTGCTGACATTTCCCCAAGTTAATTTGACAAGTCCAGCTTCTGGAAGTGCCATATTCGCTTGATAAACCGCTTGTTTCAATTCGTTAATTCGGTTTCCATCCATGTCGCCGCAGCCTCCTTCCACTTTTCTTCTATAAATCGCTTCGCTGCAACCAGTTCATCATAATAATTGGGACTTGCTCCGCTCCACATCTCAATCAAAAAAGGCCCCGCATAATGCAACATCTGCAAGGTTTTAAACGCACCAACAAAATCTACGCAGCCCGAACCGAAAGGAACTTCTTTAAATTTCCCGGGAAATAATCCATCCACTTGAAGTGTATCTTTCAAATGGATTGCCGCCGTTTCAGCAATTCCTTCCGCAAGTTCAAAACCCACATCATTTTCTGGCCATGCCGATAAATTCCCAATGTCAGGATAAACTTTAAGCCACGGAGAAGTGCCCAGTTCAGCTTTGATACGCAAATATTTTGTAATCGAGCTCATAAATGGATCATCCATGATTTCAATCGCGAGCACCACTTGTTTTTCAGCTGCCCAATCGAATGCCAAGCGCAGATTTTCAATAAAACAAGCACGAGTTAGGACACTTTTTTCTTCATAATACACATCATAGCCTGCCAGTTGAATAACCCGCACACCTAAATCCGCCGCAAGATCAATTGCTTTTTTCATAATGACAAGTCCCGTCTCACGCGTTTCTTGTTTACTCGATCCAAGCGGGAAACGTCTGTGTCCACTTAAACAAATTGAAGGGACTCGGATGCCACTTTCTGCACACATTAGCCAAAATTCCTCTCGTTCCTTCCGAGTCCAGTCTAACCGCGCTAACCGCTCATCCGATTCATCAATCGAAAGCTCAATGAACTGAAAGCCAAGCTCCTTTGCTAGCGCAAATTTTTCCTTCCATGAAAAAGCTTTTGGTAGCGCCTTTTCATAAATCCCAAAAATCGGCTGTTTCATTTTGCATCACCAAAAATCCGCCGCATTTCCTCTTTCATTTCGAAAGCCGCGACTTTAGGATTTGGACTTTCCGTTATTGACCGCCCCGCAATAAATGTAAACACATCAACTCCAGCAAATAATTGGAGCGTCTCCTTCTCAAGGCCACCCGTAACAGAAACCCGGAAACCCATTTCAACCAACTTTTTCACCCGTGTTAAGTCTTTTTCACCCCAAGTTTCACCAGCCAAAAGCGCATCCCGACTCTGATGATAAACCGCTTGAGAAATTCCTGCTTCAAGCCACTTTTCCGCATCTTGATACGTCCAATTTCCATAAAGTTCTACTTGCAGTTCGGAAACTTGTTCGGCTGCTTTTTTCATCGTCGGAATGGTCGCCGAGCAAATAACAGTCATCCAGTCTGCTCCTGCTAGACTTGCATTATGAGCAACTGTCCCACCTGCATCGGCACATTTAGTATCCGCGACCACAACTTTATCTGGATAAAGTGCATGTAGACATTTTACCGCTTGCATCCCTTCTGCCAAACAAAGAATCGTGCCAGCCTCAATGATATCCACCTCGTCGCCCACTTTTCTGACAGTTTTAAGCGCATCACTTAAACTCGACTGATCGAGTGCTACTTGTAAATTTGGTATTGCCATTTTTCTTCACTCCTTACTTAAATACTTGGAAACATCCGCTTCATCTATTAGCTGTAGGATATCCCGAGTGTTTCTTGCTGCCTTTAATTTTTTTATAATCTCTTCTATTTCGAATAACGCCACGATTTGTGGTATAGCAATCCCCGTATGAATATCATTTGAAGTGGCAGCAAGCGCGACAAGCACTTCCACACTTTTCCCATCCGAGAACTGCACAGGTTTTTCAAGCGTAATCAAACTGAAGGCATCCCGGTAAACCCCATCTTCCGGTCTTGCATGAGGCATAGCCATTCCTTCCATTAAAACGTAATAAGGACCAAATTTTTCTGTGGACTGAATAATCGCCTCGCCGTATCTTGAATCTACAGCACCACTTTCAACAAGTGGCGCTACAGCCTTCAAAACAGCTTCCTGCCAAGTTGCTGCTTTTTCATTAAGCCGAATGGAGTGATTATCCAAGAGTGACTTTTTTAATGAAACAGACTCCATCTAAATCCCTCCTATTCTAGGCTTTCTGACAGTTTCGATTTGATTTCTGTATCGTCCATCAAATTCTCAAGTCCTAGCAATTTACCATTTGTCTGACCATCTAGTTCGTGGATCAAATGTTTCGAAGCCACTACGATATCATAACTTGCCGCTTGAGACTTAGCTTCACCAACACTGCAGTAATCCACTTTAAAATCCGCTACATTCATTTCATGAAGCGCCTTTTCAATTTTCATCTTAATGACCATGCTCGACCCCATTCCGTTTCCGCATGCCGCTAGTACTTTTAACATTTAGAATTCCTCCTCTAATTTTATTCAAGACCTTGTTCATAAGCTTCTTTGCTCTTCGCACGTCTGTACTGTAAAATCGGCACCAATAAGAACAAAACAACGAGAATGGCATAGCCAATCACACCCAGTTTGTCCATGATGACCGCTGCCCATGGCCAGTAAAGTTCGAAATCAATGTTACCGTGCCAGCCGCCAAATTTATAAAGCCCGACGAACATCACCGCAAACGCACTAATCGCCACCTGCAATACCCCAGAAACAAATGAACAAATCAGCGCTGCTCGAGTACCGCCACGCTTATTCGCGTAAATAGCAATCGTTGCATTGTCAAAAAATACAGGAACGAAACCTGTAATAATAAGCACCGGCGATTTAAAAACAATCAAACCAAGGATCGTAATAAATTGACCAATAGCACCGGCGATAAAACCAAATAAAATCGCATTAGGTGGGGCAAAGTTATACGTCGCTGCACAGTCGACAGCTGGAAGTGCCCCGGGCAAAATCCGATTGGAAATCCCTTGAAAACTGTTGGTAAGTTCCGCTACGAACATCCGAACCCCTTGCATCAAGATCGCTAGATAAACAGCAAACATCAGTGATTGCTGTAAAATGTACATGGGAAACGATGTTGTAGCCGTAAATTCGGGGTTGATACTCCGCATATAACCTTCACCGAGAATAACCATAATCGTCCCAAAGAAAAGTAGCATAAGCGTTCCAGTCGCCACAATATTGTCGTGAAAAATGGAGAGCCATTTCGGCAATTTAATATTATCGAGATTTTTTTCTTTGTCGCCCAATTTTCCAGCTACCTTATCCGTCAACCAGACAGCAATCATTTGTTGGTGTCCAATAGCAAACCCTGCATTTCCCGTTAAACGCTGCGTAGGACCAACTGTCAAATTAGATGTCACACCCCAATAAAGTCCTATTAACACACCAACCATGACGGCTCCTGTCACATTGCGGAAGTCCGGGAAAATAAAGAACACAATCCACGTTACAGTAGCCGCTTGCTGTACCATGATATGCCCCGTAATAAATAAAGTCCTCACCTTAGTAAATTTACGAAACAGTACAAGCAAAATATTAAGTACAAAGCCAACAAGAAGCGCAATCATCGTCCATGAAGTTGTAAGACCAATCGACTTCATGGCGGCGTTAACTGCATTCAAACCAAAATAAGGGTCAATCACCGCTGCATCCAGATGAAACCTATCATTTAGCCCCGCAAGAATCGGTCTAAAAGTAGACACAAGTCCGGCAGCCCCGACATTTAAAATCATGTAGCCGACCGTTGCTTTAACAAAGCCAGCAAAACATTCATAAATGGGCTTTTTCAGAAGTAAATAACCGATGAAAACAATAATTCCGATGAAAAACTCCGGTTTCTGCAAAATATTGTTAGCAAACCATTCAAAACAGCTCAATAAAATATTCATTATAGTTTCTACTCCTTTTTACTTGCTGATTTTATAAAAACGAAGGAAAAGGAAGATCTGGGCTTGTTGTAAACACATCGTGGAAGCCACGATCAAAATTAAATTCTAGACGTTCTTTATCATTTGGATAGGTGAACTTTCCACCAACTTGCCAGATAAACGGTTTGAATTTGTATTGCAGGCGGTCTTTTTTCATTTTCCAAAGCGCCAAAATTTCTTTCGGATCCGCTGCAAAATTGGACCAAATATCATAGTGAACAGGAATTACCACCTTTGCATTAAGTGATTCCGCCATCCGGAGCATATCTATCGATGTCACCTTATCTGTGATTCCACGTGGATTCTCTCCGAATGCGCCAAGGCAGACATCAATTTGATGTTCATTTCCGTGGCGAGCAAATTGGTTGGCATAATGGGAATCTCCAGCATGATAAACTGAACCGCCAGATGTTTCAAATAAGTAATTGACTGCAATTCCATCCATATCTTGCGGCAACTTATCTGCTAATGTTTCGCCTTCTGGAGCGGTCACAAGTGCCGTCCGGTCAAAGGCTTCAAGCGCCGTAATCTTCACAGATTTCACCTGCATCTCATCCCCCGGTTTCACAACAATGCATCTTTCCTTCGGGACGCCCCAGCGAATCCAAGTTTCCACAACTTCTTTCGGCCCGATAAACGGAACATCTTCCGCACTATTTTGGAGAACTGCCGCTGCCGTATTTATATCCAAGTGATCGGAATGAATATGCGTGACAACGAGTGCATCGACTCCCCGAATCGCAAAAGGATCAATTACAAATGGCTGCGTGCGCAAATTAGGTTGCAAATTTTGAACACCGCTCATCCGCTGCATTTGGTGTCCATTTTTCATCTTGCCATTACCGTGCGTGCGCTTCCCAGTTCCGCACCATAAATCACAAAGAATGTTCGTATCTTCATGCGTCTTTAACCAAATCCCCGTACAACCAAGCCACCACATTGTAAAACTATTCTTTTCAACTTGTGTTGCTTCGATTTCTTCATTTAACCAAGTTCCCCATTCAGGGAAAGTTGATAAAATCCAATTCTCGCGTGTTACTTCGCTAATTTGACTCATTTTCTTCTCTCCTCTTCTTAAAAAGTAAGCGCTTTATATTTTTATATTAAGAAAATACGCCAACAAAAAACAGACCAACCTTGTCACACTAAAACTGTGCGGAGGTGGTCTGTTTCTTATTTAGCCATTATGGTTACTCCCGAGCGCCTACTTTTCCCGCCTGCATAATTTCATTCTCATAAAACGCAAGCTTCTTCTCTAGTCGAGCAACCGTATCATTCATAAAGCGCTGTTTCTCTAGTAACTTTTGATACTCTTCGTCCAAAATTTCTTTTCGCTCTACAAGAGTTTCCTCACCTTCTTGATACAGCTTGGAATAACGAGCTAACGATTCCACAGATAGACCTGCATCTCGCATACATTTGATAAATTCGATCCAATTTAAATCATCGTCATTAAAATCTCGATTTCCTGCCTGATTTCGTGTTACAGGGGGTAGTAAGCCTTCTTTCTCATAATAGCGCAGAGTTGCCGGCGTTATCCCGTACTTCTCAGCCGCTTCTGAAATATTCACTGCACTTCGCTCCTTTCCTCTTCTTTATTTTAGCAATTCCTCAAGCAAGAAACCATAAATTAAAGGTGTCCAACAATTTTATGTGGCACATAGGGGGTTTCCAAATATGTCTGATCATCTAGTGTCAACTTGAAATCCACTGCAGCTGCTGCTGATTCCACATGACTTAGCTTCGTCGCACCAATAACAGGTGCAGCCACCGATTCCTTCTGCAGCAACCATCCAAGTGCAATATTCACTCGACTCGTTTCATATTTTTCTGCCAGCTCAAAAACACGATCAATAATTGCCTGATCTTTTTCGGCGGTTTCATCATATTTAGATTTTAATATTTCATCTGTCGTCGTACGTTTGGTTGTCTCTGTCTTTTCATGAATCAATCTACCCGAAGCAAGTGGACTGTAAGGAGTCAGTGCAATTTTTTGGTCTGTGCAGTAGGGTAACATCTCTCTTTCTTCTTCCCGGTAAATCAAATTTAAATGATTTTGCATAGACACAAACTGCGTCCAACCATTCTTTTCAGCAATATAGTTGGCTTTTTGAAATTGAAACGTATACATAGACGAAGCCCCAATATATCTTGCCTTCCCTGCCTTTACAACATCATGCAATGCTTCCATAGTTTCTTCGATCGGTGTATGATAATCCCACCGGTGAATAATGTATAAATCCACATAATCAGTTCCAAGCCGTTTCAAACTTTGATCGATTTGTGTCATAATGGCTTTCCTCGATAGCCCCTGTCCATTTGGTCCAGTGAACATCTTCTGGTGTACTTTTGTCGCCAAAACAATTTCATCCCTTTTGGCAAAATCCTTAAGCGCTTTTCCGAGAATTTCTTCACTTCTACCTAGAGAGTATACATTTGCGGTATCAAAAAAATTGATTCCTAATTCAAGAGCTCGCTTAATCAAAGTACGACTTTCTTCCTCTTTTAGTACCCACTTATGTATCCAACTATCAGGATCTCCAAAGCTCATACTTCCCAAACAAATTCTTGAAACATCTAGTCCAGTATTTCCAAGTTTCGTATATTCCACCTTAATCACCCTTTCAGAATAAATTTACATTTATTTTACAACTTAAAGTTTACTTTAAAGCAAATAAAAACAAACTAGCATCTCTAATAGCGACTTAGCCATCCTTACGCTTGATTGTTTAAAGGAACTCGAGTTAGCTGTTCTTCGCCAAATGAAACTAATTGGCTTTGATGATACGCTTTATCACGGCATACATCGCCAAAATTGTCTTCTGTCGCGCAAGATACGCTAAAACTTGCCGAGACTACTTGCGAAAATCTTTTAGCACTTATTCAAAATCCAAATTTGGCAGTGCCTAAACAGCAACTTGTCCCTGTTCATTTAATTGAGCGAGAAACCACGTAACCCCGAGCAAACGAGGCGTTTGCTCGGGGTTACGTTTTATTAGGAAACGAGTTTGAGTCCAATTGCCGCACACAGTACCATCGCGATGAATACAATTCGCTTCCAGTCTTTTGATTCATGATAGATAATCATGCCAAGAATCGCTCCCCCAGAAGCGCCTATCCCCGTCCAAATGGCGTAAGCTGTTCCCATCGGGATTATCTTCATCGCGTAAGCGAGGAAGATAAAGCTAAGGCCAAACCCAAGAACCAGTAATAAAAAGGCTTTCAGGTTTTTATCTTTGTGTAATTTATTAATCATAAGCACTCCAAACATTTCAAAAATCCCTGCCAAAATCAGTGCTAACCATGCCATTACGATTCACCTTCCTTTTCCACTTTGTCTTTTGTGACAAGTTTGAGTCCAATTACGCCAGCTAAAAGCAGTAAAATCAGCAAGACTTTAGCCAATTTAAACGGTTCTCCGAAAAAGAGTATTTCTGAAAAAACTGTTCCTGCGGTTCCAAGTCCAACAAAAACTGCATACACTGTCCCAACCGGCAACTTGCGCCCCGCCATAATCATGAGGTAAAAGCTAATCACAATTGCAATGACTGTTCCAATCCACTCTAGTGTATTTGTGGCGTGCTTTAGTCCAATCACCCAAAAAACTTCAAAAAATGCTGCAATAAATACTTTAATCCAATTTACATTCATCTTTAAAACCTCCAATTTTGAATATAAAAAAGCCCGGGAGAAACTGATGACTAAATCAGTTATCTCCCAGGCTTTTATCCTTCCGTGGCATCGCTAAAAAGCGACGAGTTTTCTCTTGGACCAGACCAACCAAAAAGTTACGGAACCCTAGAAAACTTTTCATTTATTTTATTATTACGTAAAATTATACACATTTATATCCAAAAATCAAGTTTTTTCTTAATCGAATATCCCCTCTACTCTAAAATACCATTTATTAAGATTCAAATTCCATGCACTAGAAAAAAAGACAATTCCTCAGCTTTTTAACAAGAAACGTCAGAATTGCCTTCACTCATTTATTTCATATTATTAGTTGAACCAGCCCTTGACGCCATCTGCCACGTAGTTTCCAATTCCTTGGAAGAAGCTGCCAACTGCTTTTGCAGAACGCGAAAAGATACCTGCTTTTTCCACATCTTCGCTTGCTAAAACGGGAATGCTTTCTGACTGTTTGCCATCTATATAGCCAAGGTTATCTCCATCTTTAAGCGAAAGTGACATTGTTCCAAGCTTATCTCCTTTTTTCACAGGAGCTGTTACGGTTTTATTCTTTAACGTGACTTTCGTGTCTACTTTTGGTTTTCCCGTTGCATTTGGCACGACAAGCGACACGTCTTTCCCTGCTGTAAGTGAAACTGTGCTTTCTTTTCCATTTTCGACTTTTGCAGAAGCTGGTTTCTTAATTTTGCTGCCTTTTTTCTGAACTTCTTCTAATTTAAAGTTATCAAATGCGTAATCAAGCATTTTATTCGTTTCATCAAAGCGTGCACTATTATGCTGTCCACTGCCTTTTCCACCATTCGCATGAAGGACAACAGTGATCACGCGCATCCCATTTTGAGTTGCTGTTGCCGTTAAACACATGCCGGCATAATCTGTTGTTCCGGTTTTCAGTCCATCTACCCCTTGGCGCCCGTAAATAAGTCCCGGAAGTAGCCAGTTCCAGTTACTCATCGCAATTCGGTCCGATGTTCCTGGACGAAAATCTTTTTTCGTCGTGCTCGCTGTTTTAAGAACTTCGGGATAATCTAGAATCAAGTGTTGCGCAAGTTTTGCCATGCCTTTTGCAGTCATTTTATTTTCATCATTTTTATCGCCAACTTGCTCTTTGCCTTTTAAATCCGAGTTGTTCAAGCCTGTCGAATTGACGAAATGATGCTCACCGAGTTTTAATTCATCGGCTTTTTTGTCCATCATTTTCACAAAGTCGCCTTCCGAACCGGCCATTTTTTCAGCAAGCGCAATCGCCGCTCCATTCGCCGAATAAATCGCCATCGCTTCATAAAGCTCTTTCACCGTATATTCTTCGCCTTCACGTAGAGGCACATTTGAGAGGGAAGTATCTTGCGAAACTTTGTGAGCATACTCGGAAATTTTCACCTTGTCATCCCAGCTAATTTTTTTCGCATCCAGTTGCTCGAAAAGAAGATATTCATCCATCATTTTCGTCATTGAAGCAATGCCCATGAGTTTATCCGCATCTTTTGAATAAAGAATTTTTCCAGTGCTTTCTTCGATTGCAATTGCTCCATTTGCATTAATCGTTGGTGCATCTGCCGCGGCCGCCGATTGAGGTGCAAAAACAAGCCCAGAGATTGCTAGTGTTCCTGCCATAACGACAGCGCCGATTTTATTCCATAATTTTTTCAACAATACCTTCTCCTTTATTCAAAGCTGCTAACTTACAACAGCCAGTTATTCAATTCATTCCAAATTTCGTTATCTTTATTCACGCATGGATTTATTTTAACATGAATAAAAGGGAACGTATAGGAGATGAACGGCATAAATCAAACTTGCTTCTCATCCAAATGTTCTAGGTCATTATATTTAGAAACATTAATGAGATTATTTTTATTTTTCGTGTTTATTCTTGGGAATTCAGGTGTGAATACAGAAGATTTCTTTAGCGATGACAAAATGACAGGAATAGTTTCTCCTCGGTGATCTCTGTGCCCCGATTTGATGTACCGACGAAAATCAAGCCTTTATACCTATGTAATATTTCTATTTGTTTTAGATATTTTTATATAAAACTTTCCAATTCAATTACGAAGCTAAAAAATCCATGTTTTGAGCGCTAGCAAAAACCCTTTGCTTCATTCATCAAATTAGGGCACTATTGAATGTGAAGTTAGATATGTGGAACATTTTAATTTTTATATTTCAGATTTAATGAAAATGCTTAAAATAAAAAGTAGTGGGAGATTGTCCTTGAAAATCGTTTCAATTGTTCATTTGAAAATGTCATAAATTCGACACAAAATAAGAATTTTCCTTCAAATGTGTGCTTAACTTTCACTCGTTTCAGTGTAGTGGCAGTGATATAATTCACTTAAATTAGTTGTGAAAGGGGAATTGATCATAAAAACAATGAAAATGCGTGTTCAAACTAAGAAGGTTTTTTTGGGAGCGATTAGCTTATTCGCCCTGTTTGTTCTTTCCTTTATTTGTTTTCAGGGGAGCGTTTCCGCAGCAGAGGAAAGTAAAGATGGCGTGCGAAATGAAAGTCTGCAGATGAAAATTATTCCACGAGGAAACCCTGCGACTAGTAGGGAGAGAGAGCAACGTGGCAAAGAACATACATCATTTGAATCGACTGGTTTATTTTTATACAAGGGAGATGAAATCACTATCGAAGTAGAAGGCGATCCAGAGAATCTGGAATTGCGAGTAGGACAATGGGGCGGCTATACAAATACTCCTTATATTGCTACCGGCTCACAATTATATGCCTTCCAAGACGGTGTGGTGAAACTTCATGGAGGAACTAATAAATTTACTAGAAATTTTTCAGGAGGAATGGTTTATCTAGTCAATTATTCCACTACGAAAACAGAAAATATTACGATTAAAGGTGGCGTAAAAGTTCCACACTACATTCAAGGAAAGACGTCAATTGATTCCTTTAAAAATCAATTGGAGAATTATAAAGATGTTCCATTTATGGAGTTTGTGAATGATGACGCCATTGCAACCATTCGGATAGATCGAGCGAAAGATATTTTTGAAAAAGGGGATCAAGTGGATGTATTCATGTCCTCGCTAGCTAAAATTGTTAAACTGCAAAACGAAGCAGCTGGTCTTTCCTATGACGGTCAAGGGGTAGAAAGAAAGGATCCGCAGCGCATTCATGTTGTGAACCCAGAATGGGGAGCAGGGCAACTATTTGCAACAAATAACTTCATCGGAATTCACAGTGCAACGGATAAAGACCGCACAATTTTCAGCACGGGGCTTAGTAGTACAGACTGGGGAATGCTTCATGAGTCTGGACATACCTATCAAAATAAAATGTATCAATGGTATAATATGACCGAAGTAACCGTTAATATTTATGCAGACTATGTACAAAAAATGTGGTCTTCGAATGGAACAGGAAGATATGATGCAGTAAATGTAAAAAACGGTAGTCGAGCAAGCGTACAAAAGTATTTTAAAAAATTAGAAGCAGATCCGACATGGAATTTCGACCGTGAGGCCACGGAAACAAATGATTATCATTTTGCTTTACTAGGGATGTTTTTAACATTACCGAGAACTTTCGGCTATGATTTTTATCCAGTACTAAACCAATCCTATCGTTCCTTACCAGAAGAGGAGTTACCGAAAACCGATGAAGAACAGAAGCAACTGTTTATTTTAATGACGAGTAAAACGGCCCATCGTGACTTAACACCTTTCTTTGAACATTGGCGTTTCACGGTAACAGATGAAACAAAAGAAAAATTAAACGCATTAAAACTTCCAACTTTGGAAAAAGAGATTTGGAAAGATATATTAGCAACAGAGCAAGAGGAAAAAGCTGGGACATATCGTATTTCAAATACTGTCGGACCTTACTCTGTTCCACAAGTTGAATGGAACTCAAGTATTCCACAATTTCCATTTGAGAATTTAAGAAATGCTCTGAATGCAAGTGACTTAGTCGCCAATATGTATTCAACACCTATTGCGTCGAATACAAGTTTAGTAACAACTGGAACGGTTGCAGATGGAACGAGTTTTGATATCCAGAATGCCTATGCTTACTTTATAAACGACCTGGGGATCCCTAACAAAATTCCTTTTTCTGTAAAAATAACGCCCGGAGATAGTGTTGTAATGAGAGGACAACGTGGTCGCTACGCCGTTTTAAGTTACGATCCAAAAGCAAAAACTCTTCTTGCACGGGGAAATTCAAATAAAATCTTAGAAAACCTGCCTAATAACCTTTATCCGCGAGTAAAAGTTTATGATAAAAATATGCAAACCGTCAAAAAAGAAGCAGAAGGTTATGGAAAAACGTATGGTTATGAATTTGCAGGTAATCTAGACAATGTACCCGTTGATGTTGGAGACATCGTTGAAATTTATCATCGTGAAGCAACCAAGCGGGTACAGCGCTATAAAAACAACGAACTTTTGACAACTAATAAGGATACTTATTATTACCAAATTACGAAAACGGGCTGGCGAGAAATCACCTTCAATCCGCAAAGTATCGAAGGCTCTTCCATCGCTGCCAAAGTCGGTGATAGCGGTGATTTAGATTTACAAATGACACCATCAAACAGTATTTTACCGAGTAGCTATGAGTACACTGTTTCAGACCCCTCTGTCATCAAAATTGATAGCAAAGGGCACTGGCAAGCATTGAAAAAAGGCAAAACAACAATCAACGTAACGGCTAAACTTCCCGATGTAGGAAAGTTAGCTGGTGCAGATTATCCGACTGAATTAAAAACAACGATTGAAGTAGACATTGCAAATAGTGGAGCTCCAATTAAAATTCAATATGTTGATTTGCAAGGCAATCCGCTGAAAGATGTGCCTGAACAAGTGCTTAATGGTGATACCGGTGATGTTATTCACTTAGATCAGTATGCACTGACGGTTCCCGGTTACACACTCCTCACAGAGACAGCGAATAAAACAGCAGTAATTTCTAGTGAAGCTCAGGTTATTTCATTGCGTTATGGCGGGAACATTATTGATGTTACAAGCGATAATATCGGAACAGCAGTTGGTGAGACCGGGAAATTACAAATCGAATTAGTTCCTGAAATAACAGAAATGCCAGCAGAAAAGCTTATGAAAGCCAAAGACATCACTTATCAAGTGGCTGACCCAAGTATTCTTCAATTAGCGTCGGACGGCAGATGGAAGGCTCTTAAAAACGGTTCAACGACAATTACTATTTTAGTGACACTAGACAGTGGTAAAAAACTAAAACTAGCTAAGCCACTTGAAGTAACGATTGGTTACAATGCTAAACCAATCCATATCAAGTATCAAACGACAACTGGAAAACTCTTAGACGAAGAAAACATTTATGGGAATAAGGGAGAAAATTATCAAGCTATACCAAAAAGAATAAACGGCTATACAGCTGTTCCCGTTAAAAATCAAATGTTCACTTTCACTGATAAATCGCAAGAAATTGTATTCGAATATGAACCAAACCAGCTTAAACTTCAAGATATCAGTGTCAAAGTCGGTGATGAGGGCACATTCCAAGTCTCCATCCTTCCCGAGACCAATAAAGAAAAATATGTATTTGAATATGTGGTAGAAAACCCGGATATCGTAAGTGTCACAAGCGAAGGTAAATGGGTAGCAAAAAAAGCAGGAGAAACAACGATTGAAGTTCGCGCGATTTCCGATAGTTTAACAAGAAAAACAGCAATAGCACCAATGCTTTCCACTAAAATAACATTTAAAGTAGCGGAAGAACTATCAAAAGAGGATAACGTTACTCCTCCAGAGGGTAAAGAAGCGACATCTGATGACAAAGAGGCCATTCAAAATAATAAAGTTTCCAAAAAAGAGCCGATTGTTATTGAAAAACCAACAAATAAAAAAGATAGTCGAATCATAGAAGATCCAAAACAGTCGACTGTCAAAGGTAAAAAGTTGCCTCACACAGGAGACACTGACCAAAAAAATATAGTGATACTATCATTAGGCATATTACTACTATGCTTGCAAGGTCTATATATCTGGACCAGACGAAAAGTGGATAGATATCGAATGAAATAAAAAAGGGCCATGAAGGCCCTTTTTTATTTTACATCAAAACACTAATTTCTTATCTTTTTATTCGCTTATAATTAGCATCAAAGTATTTACCCTCTCGTATATCATTCGTCATGCCTTCATAAGGCGCCTCAGCAATAACTTCTTCATTATTTATGCCCGCGTCTCCAATATATGTGATTTTTGCAAACTCTGGAACAACTAGCTTTGGATAGGTTTCATATTTTTCCCGAGCTTCAATCATCTCATCAATATGATCATTTTGGAAAGTAACAGTAATTTCGGGATGCTCTTCTACCCATTTTGGAAAGAAAATAGTCCCATGCATTTTATTTTCATTTGGGATAAAATCAAGCGCTACATCAGTTCCCGTTGGTTCCGTCCAGGTTACTTTGAAGACACCATCTGTCAATTTAACCATGGTCACTTCCTGATCTTTTACCCACCGTCCTGCTACCATACCTCCATGAATCCGGTAATCAAGTGTATGATCATTTTTACCATACCATTCATATTCCCATCCGTTATCATATGTATAAATAAAATGGGTTCCGACAAAATCATCTAGCGTGTCGAATTCTTTCATAATGCTTCCTCCTCTGTTAAACATGTAAATATTTACATGTTTTTATCGACATGAATATGTTATGCTTATTTTACTAATTTGTCAAGGAGAGTTACACAAAAATGAAAAAAAATACACTTCAATATATTTTGCTTGGTCTAATCGAACAAAAAGGGATGTCTGGCTATGATTTAAAAGAAGTTTTTAAGAATGAAATTGGTGAATTTTGGCAGGCCGAGCATAGCCAAATCTATCCCACCCTTAAGAAACTCGAAGAAAAGGGATGGATATCTTCCACAATTACAATCGTTGGTACTAAGCTAGAGAAAAAGGTTTATTCCATTACTCCACTAGGCAAAGAACAAGTTAATGATTGGCTGTTTAATCAACCAAACGAGCTCGCTTCATTTAAAGATGAATTTATCCTTAAACTCTATTTTATTAAAGAAAATGATCAACAAGCAATTCAGGATATTTTAACTGAGCAGCAACGACTTCATAGACTAAAACTAGAGCATCTCTATGCACGTAGAGAAGTCATTTTTCCAGAAAAAAAGGCACTCAATGGAGATATTGGCCATTATCTAATACTTGATCACGCTATAAACCGAGAACAATGCACATTAACATGGATTGAAAGAACGCTAGCCTCGCTCCCTTTAGAATGAAATTTTTATACTTACTTTTATTTTGTAATTTTGGTTCTGGTCTTTAATGTAATAATCGATACGATAGACTAAAATCAAACTTTTTCGATCACGAAAGCCCGTATTCTTTCGCTAAAAAAGGCTAGAATTTATAAATTCTAGCCTTCAATCCATTCCAAGAATATGGCATCTTTCTACATCCACCTTGTCGATACAGATATGACACAATTAATTTTTCGCTTTTATATAAAAAAATAACCGATTAGTAACACTCTCAAGAAAAGTTCCCCACGTTCCCTTCTCCTTGATATATAGCCTTTTTCTTTACTTCGTTTTTTGATATTCTAAAACCTGCATAGTTGGATAATCTACGAAAACCCCAAATTTCTCTTGAATTTTTTGGTAATATATGGGATCGTGTTCTATTAATCCAAAAACCAGTCGTCCTGGAATACTCTTCTCCAGTTGCCGCACTAACTTCGGCTGAGAAGTGAAATAATTTCGTTCTTTTTTTCTCGATCCCAAGAATCGGGACCCCAGTTCAATGTGAAAATAAGTTCTTGCAATATTTCATCAGTGGAATCAATCACTACTCCTACCTTTTCAAGCTGATGATAATTAAATTTTTCACTTTGATAATAGGCACTAACCGATTTCAAATTTTCTGCTTCAAATTCTGCTAGCATGTCCATTAACGCTCCAACTGAAATTTCGGTTGGAAACAAAGTCAATGATTTTTCTTGCATCCTTGACTCAACTTGAACACCATCACGGATCAACAGATTTCCTCCTGGCTTTAACAGAAGATTGATATTTTCAAGAAAAACCGTGTGTAACTGCTTATCTTCACTATAAGATAAAATTTCATGTAACACGGATGAAAGAATGATAGAATCAAACTGTTTCCCACTACTCGCCAACTGAACTTTATTTAAGGCAGAGAGATTTTGTTGAAAAAATTGCACCCCTGCTCTTTCCATAGCTTGTTTCCCTTTGGTGCTCAAGTCAACCGCATAAACCTCTGAATCTGGGAAGTATTCTTTTATGGAAATGGCTAGTGAACCGTCTCCTGCCCCCAAATCTAAGATATCCCCCTTTTTCACGCGTTTAATAAGTTCTTGCTTTCCTCCATGCAAAACAGAATTTTTCATTCGTTTATAGTACTCAGATGAATGCTTTGTCACATCGATCATTTTGTCACCTCTATTATGGGTTATCCGACAGTTTTCTCACTTACCTTGGAATCTCAATATTTGATATTAGCTTTTCTTTGGATACTTTATCTATTTCTTTAACAGAGTCATAAGTTTTAGTACGATCTCACAATTTTGTTGAGGTCATACTTATTTGTTCAAATATGAAACCCATATCCTGTTTACATATTGTTTACTATTAATTTTTAATATAACACAAACTAAAGAGCCGTGTCTGTGTCCAATTTGTGAAATTTTAGCTAAAAAATACATCGCGCGTTTTTTTGCTATCAACTATTTTAAGAAATTCACAGCCACCGATAAAAAGCAAAAAAGACTATCATCCTATTAAATAAGATGATAGTCTTAGGCTACAGACAAACTATATATTTATACCCTTTATTCAAATGATGAGTAAATTACAAGCGACCAAATAATTTAATATATCTGGTTGCTTATTGGATAGTTATTAAATTAAAATGCTTTAAATCCCACTGGATGCTTCTAGTTTTTCAAACAATTTTATTATTTCTTCTGTCAATGGATAAAATTGTTCCCTTAACTCATAAACACATATTCCCTAGTGGCTTTCTTCTGTAATTGTAGCATCTATTTCCATGAATTTTTTTAAGAGATTCTCATACTCCATCTCAACTTTTGTGTCTATTACTTCCATAACCTTCTCTATAAATAACCTTTGACATTGTATAAAAGTTTGTATTCTTTTCTTAACGTTTTGGATGGCTCTTTTTTATGCGCTTTTTAGCTAAACGTAAACTATTCTACAAGTCATAGGTTTGTCCCAACGAGACTGTAAGAAACGTATAAATAAAGAGAAGGGAGGGGTTCTCATGACATCTACTCTTTTTTCCTTTTTATTCCCACATCCAGATTTGGCCGAACGGTATAGCCGTTCCTTTCATGCTGAACCACAGAAAGTGATCTATGAATTTCGAGGTTGGAAAGATTCAGCCCGGGTTCTTTATATTCAAAAAGGCATTTTTCAAATCGAGGTACTTCAACATAGCCGTTGGCATCCCATTGATTTAGTCCTTCAAGATCAATTTTTAGGGATTGAAAGCTTTTTAGAGAATCGGGAAGAGTGGAAAGGAATCCATTATCGGGTGAAAAGTTTGACAGAAGGCGAGGGGTGCCTGATTAAAAAACACTATTTTTTAGATCATATGTACGCCAACCCCAAAGTTTTCTTTGCGTTGGTGGAACAATTAACTCGAGGACTGTTACATCATCAGTATATCGCTTATAGACAAGTGGGGGAGCTCACAAAAGACGTGGTTCATTATTTGAACCAACTTGTGGAGTCAGGCGGTTTCTATCCTCAAAATGGCCAAGTGGTTTTGCCAAAAGAGATCAACACGAAGGTTATTGCCGAACATTTACATACTTCTGAGAAGCAATTGCATGAAGCGATTAAAGTACTTGAAGCCGAACACATACTCAAACAAAAATATCGTTCTTTTATTCTCCAAGCGGATTCATAGACGCAAAGCCACACAGTGAAGTAAGAACTAGAAAATGTCTATTTTTATACATTTAGGGTATGGGAATAGAAGGACAGTAATAAAGTAAGAAAAGGAGGAATTCTTTTGGAACATCAAAAGAAAAAGAAATGGATCAATCAAATTGGGAAAGGAATAGGGTTTAGTTTGCTTAGCCTTCTGCTTATCTCTAGCCAGTGGGTTTGGCCAGAGAAAGTGTCTGCGGCTTTGTTAGAAAATGGAAGCAAGGCACAGCCCCTAGTTGAACAAGGGATTGCAAATGCGAAAGATGCAGCTGCTCAGCGATTGAATAAACAGTTAGGGCAAACTGATTGGACAATCATAAGGACAACAACAAGTGACTTAAAAACCTTTGCTTGGTATAGTAAGGTTCCTTCGAGTTCAACTCCTAATGGAAATAATACGGGACTTTTACAAAGCGCTTTTTATGGAAATCTGACGCTAAAAACATTTGTGGCCGGACAGAGGTCTTCTGTTGTGGCTCATCAAGAATTTCCTGTATTTTCTTTAGATAAGAATGAATTGCCAACTTCTCAAGAAATGTCTTCGATGTCTACGGAAGAAGCCTCTTCTTATTCCATGAATCAATTGAAATTAGGCACATTTACTGGGTTCATCTTAGACGACACAGAGACAGCTCCTATAGTTCAGTTAAGTGTAGTGAATGATCGAAGTGATAATAGTATGAATGGATTACTTACGGTGAAAAATCCTAATTATCAAATTGATCCAAATGATGAATTAGCAGTAGGTTCTATACTTCAATTTCAAGGAGGTGATGCGGGAGATGGTTCTACTCCAGGCCTACCTATTAAAAATTATATGTCACGGGATGTAATTTTACCTGATGGTAAGTCTATTCGACTGAATAAACCAGGCCTATATGATCATTTTGCGCTCTCATCTTCTTCCTATGCAAAACAAGAAGAAGTGACACTAGCTTATGCAGCCGCACTAAAAGAAACAGAATTGGCTTATAAACAAGGAGAATCAGTTGAAACAGATCCTAAAAGTCTAGTGGCTTCAATAACAGATGACGGAGGAAAAAATGTTCCTATTTCAGATCAGTCAATAGCTATTTCTTGGTATATGAAACCTGATTCATCGACAGCAACGGATAATGGGTCAGCGGTTATTCAAATTGAAAATCCAAATGGGACCACCTATTTACGAGTTCCATATAAAGTGACTGCTCCTGTACCAGGTGGGGATGTGACAATCAATTATTTAGATGAGAATCAACAACCGATTACAGGTTCAGAGACACTCACTGGAAATGTGGATGAAAGTTATACGAGTACACCTAAAGATGTCACGGGTTGGGTATTAAAAGGAACGCCAAGCAATGCTAGTGGAACGTTTACGGATCAACCCCAAACTGTGAACTATATTTATGAAAAAGCGGAAGGCGGTGACATCACGGTAAACTATCAAGATGCCGATGGGAATGAACTGGCTCCATCTGAAACAAAGAGTGGCAAGTACGGAGATGACTATGCAACAGAGGCAAAAGAGATTACGGGATGGACACTTACAGGAACCCCAACTAATGCGAGTGGAACGTTCACAGATCAACCGCAAACCGTGACGTATGTGTATGAAAAAGCAGATGCAGCACCAGTAACTGTCAAGTTTGTGGATGAAGAAGGCCAACCGTTGGCAGAAAACAAAGTGCTAGCAGGCAAATATGGCAATGACTTCACGGCACTCGCGAAATCATTTGAAGGCTATACACTGGTGAATAGTACGCTTCAAACGAGCCCAACGGCAGCACCTAACGAGATAGACCCAACGAACAACGCTTCTGTAAAGGGTTCTTTCAGTGATGAGGCGCAAACGGTGACGTTTGTCTATCACCATGAAGCGGGCGAAGAAGTTGCCGTCCATTATGTGGATGAAAACGGGCAAAAATTAGCGGAAGACGATACCTTAACGGGCTTATATGGGGAAGCGTATGATACAGATCCCAAGTCCATTGAAGGGTATGTCGTAAAAGAAGTACCGGCCAATGCGGAAGGGACTTTTGGTGGAACCGAACAAGAGGTGACCTATGTGTATGAAAAAGCAGAGGGCGGCAATATCACCGTGAATTATGTCGATGAAGACGGCAACCCCCTTACCAATCCAGTTATTGTAACGGGCAAATACGGGGATGCTTATACAACAGACGCTCAAACTATCGATGGATGGACGCTGAAAGAAACGCCAGAAAATGCGGCAGGAACCTTTACAGCAGAGGTGCAAACGGTGACTTATGTCTATGAAAAAGTGGCAGAAAGTCAACCGGTAACCCCTGGGAAACAAGATCCCCCACAACCTGAACCCACTCAACCGAGTGTGACAGAAAATGGAGAATCTGCGCAGGTACCAAGTCAAACAGAAATGACGACAACAGAAGTCGCACCTCTACCTAAAACAGGAGACCAAACGGCGGAAACAAGCTTACTCATGGGAGTAGGCGCAGCCTTTCTCTTGTTGAGTGGTTATGTCCTTCGTCGTACGAGAAATGAGAAGAAAAAAGAAGCCTAACACCATCCATGTGAGTCAGAAAGGGGTATCCAATGATGGGTATCCCTTTTTTGACGTAAAAAAGAATAGCTAGGAGAGGAAGAACCATGTATCAAGTTATAGGATTAGAAACGCAGAAAATTTATTATGAAGCCCCAACAAAAGCGGCGGTCTCCCGGTGGGTTAATCGACATGTGATTCAAACAGATGAGAGGAAAAAAGGCTTTCAATCAGGTAGGCAAACGGCTTTTCCAGAGGTTTTTCAAATTGTTTATCAAGGGCGGTCAAAAGAATGAAGATAGAACGGGAAGATTTTCATCGTTTAGATCGGATGGATAAAGGGATACTTATTAATCCAAAGATATGGGAAAAGTGGCAGCAACTGCAAGCTGATATGTACGCTTCGTTTCAGAAAGAAAAACATATCCAAGCCCCAGATATTGCTTTACAAGATGAACAACTAGTGGCCACGTATAGAAGTATTTATCACAGGAAAGGAACCTGTCTTCGTTGGAGATGGGACCAAACAGCTTTACGTATCGGACTGGAATGGGAGGTCCCCTCCTTTCTTATGCAGGAAGAAGGTTTTACACAATATGACCACAATTACTTGATGAAGCGTTGTCTTTCTCTCCATGAATTTTTAGCGCATCGAAAGGAATACGCCGTATGGACTTCAGAACAACCGAATCGCGTTGTTACTCTGGAAGCCTATTTAAGAGGAAAAAGAGAATTTCAGCAGATTGAAGGTAGTCTAGCTGAAGGTGCTGGACTAGGATTTGGATGACTAGCGACTGAGAAAGACTTCCCAAAAGAAGAACACGAATGGATACAAGCGGCTTATACTATGGAACAAGTGTATCGTATGTTTTGAGAAGGGAGGAAGGAAACGATGAATTATCCGATGTTTGTTGGGAAAAGACTTACTCTTGAGGAGGAAACTACGTTTGCACAACGAGAAACGAATCCAAAAAAAATTCAACAACGTTTAAGCTGGAAAACCTATTACCGTCAATACATAGCCGAGAAAGAAGAAAGCCTTGTGATAAACTATCCGGAATTGAAGAAACAAGTTTTTCGCCATATTCGACAAACACATATAAGGGAAGAAAGTAGCGTTAAACATGATTTTTAGTTATCAGGCAAAAAAAGAATAAATACTTAAGAGATAAAAGCAATTTATTGGGAGAAGAGGGGTCTAGAATTTATAAGTTCTAGACTTAGAAAACATATTATAGTTTATCCAAACGCTAATTTCTTAGGAAAAATCGGAATTAGCGTTTGGATTTTTTTATTTCATTCTTAAAAATTTTAAAAAATTAACTTCTTCCTAAGAATAGTTCAATTAACCTAGTAGAGACACTGGTCTTAAGACGCAAAAAAAGCTGCTGATTTAGAATCAGCAGCTTCTTCTTGTTACTTATCTAATTTCAACTTCGCAAGAGCCTCCGCCATTGAATTATTAAACGGCTCCTCTTCTGTTTGATCTTGCTTTTTCATGTAATTCGCTACATCTCGCTTGGATACTTTTCCTTTTTTCTCCTTGCCGCGCCGTGCTTCGAATGCGGAGAGTTTTTCACGATGCCCACAAGTTGCGCAAACGAAAATTTGTTTATCCCCTTGACCTCGCAACTCTAATTTGCGATGACAATTAGGGCAACGCGCATTGGTAAGTTTTGCAAGCGGTTCACGATGCCCGCATTCCCGGTCTTGGCAAACAAGCATTGTGCCGCGTTTGCCTTTCACTTTAAGCATCAACTTGCCGCAATCTGGACATTTTTGTGAAGTCACATTATCATGCCTAAATTTCTTTTCATTTTGCTTAATTTCAAGTACTGCTTTTTTGGCGTATTCACGCATTTCGCCAGTGAAAGCTTGCTCCTTCAATTTACCTTTTTCAATTTGAGCGAGCTTCTGCTCCCACTTGGCTGTTAATTCTGGGGATTTCAAATCGACAGGGACAAGCTCCAGAAGTTGTCTGCCTTTTGAAGTGATGTGTAGCTCTTTCCCTTGTTTCTCGATCAAAAAGCTATTAAATAATTTATCAATAATGTCAGCACGTGTCGCAACCGTTCCAAGTCCACCCGTCTCGCCAAGTGTCTTCGCCAGTTCCTTATCTTTCGAATCCATATATTTCGCAGGATTTTCCATCGCAGAAAGTAGCGTTGCTTCGTTAAAGCGAGCTGGCGGCTTTGTTTTACCTGTATCAAGCTTTATAGCACGCACAGGGATTTGATCGCCTTTTTTCACCTTCATTACTAGATCCGCTTCCTCATCTTTCCCGTAAACGGCTTTCCAGCCAAGCGATTTTACTACTTTCCCTTTCAGTTCAAAATTTTGATCGCCGATTTTCGCTTCTGCGCGTGTTTCTTCATAAACGTATGGCTCGGAAAGCACTGCTAAAAAGCGTTTCACAACGAGTTCATAAATTTTTCGCTCGCGATCTGATAAATCGGCTAAGGAAACACTTTCTTCTGTTGGGATAATTGCGTGGTGATCGCTTACTTTTCGATTATCCACAAACGAGGCATTCGCTTTAATCCCCTTATTTAAAATCCCCCGAGCAGGTTTCGCAAATTCACCGCGACCGCAAGCTTCAAGACGTTCCTTTAACGTTGGCACAATGTCATCCGACAAATAACGCGAATCCGTTCGTGGATACGTTAGTGCTTTATGGCGCTCGTAAAGCGTCTGCATGGCAGCAAGCGTTTCTTTCGCTGAAAAATCATAGCGCTTATTGGCATCCCGCTGCAGTTCTGTTAGATCATAAAGCCCCGGCGAGAAGCTTTTCTTTTCCTTCACGGAGACCGATTCAACAACCGCATCGCTTCCGCGCAAGCTCCGCTCAATTTTTTCCGCTTTTTCCTTGTCGAAAGTTTGCCCTTCTTTCCAGACAAAATTTCCATTTTCCGTAACAGCCGTGAGCGTGTAAAATTCTTTAGGCTGGAAACTTTGAATGTCCTTTTCACGATTCAGTAGCATCGCAAGCGTTGGCGTTTGAACACGGCCACAAGATAATTGTGCGTTGTATTTTGTTGTAAGCGCCCGGGTGGCATTAATTCCAACGACCCAGTCCGCAACAGACCGCGCAACAGCAGAATGATACAAATTCTCATAATCACGACCAGGACGAAGTTTCTTGAAACCTTCGCGAATCGCCTTATCTGTCACAGAAGAAATCCAAAGACGTTTCACAGGCTTTTTCACCTTTGCATAGTCAAGGATCCAGCGCGCAACAAGTTCACCTTCACGGCCTGCATCCGTTGCAATCACGATATCCGTAATATCGCTACGATTCAATAATTTTTTTACCGTTTCATATTGCTTGCGCGTTTCGCGAATAGGAACAAGCTTCATTTTATCCGGTAAAATAGGCAAATCATTCAAGTCCCAGGATTTATATTTATTATCATATTGTTCAGGATCCGCTAGTGTAATCAAATGGCCAAGTGCCCAAGTGACAACATAATTTGAACCTTCCAAAAAGCCATTTTTCCCGCCGCCTTTTGCACTAAGTACACGGGCGATGTCTTTTCCAACAGAAGGTTTCTCTGCAAGTACAAGTGTTTTCGTCATTTTTAAACCTCTCTTTGTTTCAATCTTGATCTATCTTTTCATTTTGCAAAATCTGCAAAAATGTCATTCCATATTTTTCTAGTTTCACAGCGCCAACGCCTTTAATTCGCAACATTTCTTCTTCGTTTTGAGGCAAATAGCGGCACATTTCTCGAAGTGTTTCATCCGAGAAAATGACATATGGCGGCACGTGGTCTCGCTCTGCCAGTTCCCGGCGTTTCTCACGTAAAAGTTCAAACAAACCAGCATCAACATCCACCGCAATTCGCGTCGCTTCGGCCGCTTCTTTGCGCATAACTTTTTCTTCACCGCGAAGGACTTGAACCGCTTTCGCTGTTAAATGAAGTGAAGGAAACTGACCATCTGCAGCCTCTAGAAACTTCTCCGCCGTCAAGTAATCAATCAGCTGTAAAACATCTTTTTGCGAGCGTTCTTTCATTAAACCATGCGTGCTAAGCGTTTCAAAATGCCATTGCTTAATCTTTTGATCTTTAGAACCCGTAAGCACTTTAGCGACCATAACTTTTCCGAAGCGCTCTCCCATTCGCTTCACGCAAGAAAAGACTTGCTGAGCTAGAATGGTCACATCCGTTTCAGTACGCGTATCTAAACAATTGCTGCAGTTTCCGCAATCCTCACATTCTTCCCCGAAATAGTGAACGATATATTTTTGCAAACAAATTTCCGTGTAGCCGTAACCCGTCATTTCTCGCAACTTGCGAAATTCGTTTTCCTTGCGGTCTTCAGGAAGTTCTGACTGCTCAATCAAGTAATGCTGCAGATGTGCATCTTGCGGTGAAAAAAGCAGCACACAATCACTTGGCAGTCCATCCCGGCCAGCTCTTCCCGCTTCCTGGTAGTAAGCTTCCATGTTACGCGGCAAATTATAATGAATCACGAACCGCACATTCGATTTATCAATGCCCATCCCAAAAGCATTGGTCGCAACAATCACCTGAACATCATCGTAAAGAAAAGCTTCTTGTGTTTCTTCTCGAAACAAATCTGAAAGCCCCGCATGATATTTCGCCGCTTTGATGCCTGACTTTGTGAGCATCGCTTCAATCCGTTCAACTTCTTTACGGGTAGCCGCATAGACAATCCCAGATTCCGCTTCATTTTTGCGCAAGTAATCAATCAAGAAGCGATCCTTATCCTGTCCTTTGACCACTTGAAAAGCCAGATTTTCCCGTGAAAACCCCGTTTGTACACGATTTTCTTTTCGAATTTGAAGCAACTTACAGATATCATCTGCGACAGTCGGAGTTGCCGTTGCTGTGAGAGCCACAACAAGTGGCCTTTCCGGCATCTCATTTAGATGCTCACAAAGCCGCAGGTAACTTGGACGAAAATCATGTCCCCACTGTGAAATACAGTGCGCCTCATCAATTGCAAAAAGCGACACTTCCACTTCTTGCAAAAGTTCTTTAAATCCAGCGGCCTCAAGTCGTTCAGGCGCAATATATAGCAGTTTAATCCCACTACCTGCGCGAATCAAATTCAAACGTTCATTTGTTTCACGCATCGTTAGCGAGCTATTAATAAACGTTGCTTCAATTCCCGCCGCTTGAAGAGCATCCACTTGGTCTTTCATCAGTGAAATAAGCGGCGAAACAACGATAGTCAGTCCATCAAAAATAAGTGCCGGAATCTGATAACAAAGCGATTTCCCGCCGCCCGTTGGCATGACAGCAAGCGAATCCTCGTGATTAAGCAAATGCGCAATCACATCTTCCTGTCCCGTTCTAAAAGTTGGATAACCAAATTGTTGTTGTAAAATAGCACGGGCTTCTTCCATCATCGCGACCGGCCTCCTTTTCAATATATTTAGTATAAAGCTTTTAAAAGCTAAATAAAACCCTTTTGGGGAAAAACGTATTTTCAAGGTGTTTCTTTGAGATTCCAAGCTTCGTTTATCACTTTGGACATATAAAAATGGGGTTTTGAACCGCGGCTCAAAACCCGTTAGGTTTTCAAGTTCCTAAACATCCCAATGATCACTTAACTTTTTTCCGCACAAAAAAACCAGTGTGGAAAAAGGGAGGAAACCACACTGGTCAAAAAAGGGAGTTTTGGGTTTTTCATTCAAAAAAGAGAAGAATGAAAAAGTTGTGTTTGTTGTTAGCTTATGAATATATCATACCTTTCCTCGACTAAATTTCACTGTGTAGCAAATGAAAATTCACTAAGAAAATCATGTTTTTCTTTTCATCTATCTAACAATTTTAACTACGTTTTTTTGCATATAAAAACCAGTGTGGAAAAAGGGAGGAAACCACACTGGTCAAAAAGGGAGTTTTGGGTTTTTCATTCAAAAAAGGGAAAGAATGAAAAAGTTGTTTGTTGTTAGCTTATAAATATATCATAACCATTTTTAACTAAATTTCACTGTGGAAAAAATGAAAATTCACTAAGAAAAGCATTATCTTTTTTTAAAAATAAAGCAAGCCTACGAAACTCCTTTGCAGGCTTGCTTTTCTATTTATATCAGATTATGTTCCACCATTTTTTGTTCATACCAGTTGTAATTCTCATCATCGAAGCACACAAAATGAATTTCTTTAAGCACCGAATCATACGCCGTTTCTTCAATCCATTTTTTCACCGTGTAAGTCACAACCTCCGCAGCAAGCTCCTTTGGAAATCCATAAACTCCCGTTGAGATATTTGGAAAAGCAATACTTGCCAGTCCTTTAGATGCTGCAAGGTCAAGGGATTTAAAATAGCAAGAAGCGAGTGCACTTGTTTCTTGCTTGTCGCCGCCATGCCAAACCGGTCCCACCGTGTGAATCACGTAATCCGCTGGAAGAGCGTAACCTTCCGTTAAAACAGCTTCTCCTGTCGGGCAGCTTCCAATCCGCTTAATCACTTCTTTACATGCCGCTAGAAGCTCTGGACCTGCTTCCTTGTGAATAGCACCATCCACACCGCCCCCGCCTAGAAGCGTGTGGTTTGCGGCATTTACGATCGCATCCACGTTTTCTTTAGTAATGTCGCCTTTTATCAGTTTCACTTCCACGAAAAAAGCACCTCCTTTTTCTATTGTAAGCGATAGAAAAAGAAAGTGCCAGCGTCTTACAAACGATCCACATCCAAAATAATCCAAGGCTTTGGACGTACTTGTAAAATCCCTTCACAGGTCAACTTTTTAATAATCAACGCGACAAATTCACGTGTTGCCGTTGAGAAACTTGCGATAATCGGTTGTGTAATCGCAGCAGGTAATACGATTTCCCCGTTTTCTCCTACCGTTCCAAGCTGTTCACCGATTTGTTTGATACACATTCTGACGCGCTCTTCTTTAGATGTTGTGCTCTTCCTTAAGTGGCTGAATGTGTCTTTTGAAAGGCCTAACAATTCATGGATGATGAACTGCTCTTTCACGTCATATTCCGTCAAAATCCGGTCAAAAAAGTAGCGATCAATAGCCCAACATGCACCGTCTGAAAGAGCCTTCACTTCACTCGTTGACGGATAAATTTGAGAAAACAGATCCTTAGCAAACAATTGATTTTCTTTCACAAAGTTTAAAATGATCTCGTTTTCTCCGCTTTCATCAAATCGAACTGTAAGCATCAATATTCCCGTAATTAAGAAAAAGATCTTCCCGTTACTATCCGTCAAATCAAAAATTTTTTGGTTTTTTTTGAAATAAATGGTCTTTGCATATTTATGAAATTCCGGATCTTGTTTACAAAGGGCTAAAATCGTATCTGCAGAATACATTTTTTTACGTTCTTTTGTCATGTACATCTTCACAATCTCCTTAAAATGTATTTATTGATGCAATCATACTTTATTACTACCGAGATGTTAACACTTTTTCAAAAAAAAATTGATGCAGCAAATAAAAATTCACAAAAAAGACACAAATTCAGTTTTAAATTCGAGGATTACGTACTCTTTTTCACTTTTTGAGCAAAGTACGTATAATTTCCCTAATAAACATTTAACCGCCCTTCGTGCAAATGAATCACTTTCGAACAAATTTGGTCGATGAAATAACGGTCATGTGACACGGCAATAATTGTTCCTTTAAAGTTCCGAAGCGCTTCCTCCAGAACCTCGCGCGAAACAATATCAAGTTGATTCGTTGGCTCATCCAAAATCAGTGTATTTACCGATTGATGGATAAATCTGGCCAAGCGAAGCCGCATCCGTTCACCTCCACTCAGATTTGCCACTTTGCGAAAGACCATTTCCTGATAAAACATAAATCCAGCAAGCATATTTCTAGCTTCTCCCTCCGTTACTCGCAATAGATGTTTCATGTGAAACATTTTATACACAAAAAAAGACACCAGACAAGCGCCCGGTGCCTCCGTTATTTTGATTTGGAGATTCATCCATGCTTCTCAACTCATTTTCCATTCATGCAGTTTTGATGAAAAAGGGCAGACTTGTCCTCTGTAACTGTCATTCTGGAAAAAATCGCACGAACAGTGTATAAATATGCTAAAAATCCCGCTTGTGCTTTTGAAAGAAACATCTGAATCTCACCTACTTTCATTTCATAATCGATTCAAGGATAACGTGAAACCGTTTTACTGTCAAGAAGTCCAGTCTCACTCCATATTCTTGCGGTGCATCGCTTCTCGCTCTTCAAAACTAATTTCGCGATGAACTTGATGCAACATCCAAATATAGCCAAATGCATCTTTAAACATTGCATTGCTAACGCCGTAATCCTTCATCTCAGTCACGGCTTGAATCTCCGTACAACCTGCATCCAGTGCTCGCTTATAGGTTCTCGCGATATCTTCTACAGTGACATTGAACCAAATAGGTAAGTTCTCTTCTGGGTTTGGCGCTGGAAGCCCGGCGTCTGCATTCGCATCAAGCATGTGGAACCTTGTTCCATAAATCTCAAAAACAGCTTCATTTTGACCCTTATCAAAACTTGTCGCTTCAATTCGCTTCACATCAAAAATCTCCTCGTAAAGCGCAAGTGCCGCTAAACTATCCTCTACAATAAAATCAATTTCAACCGACCTCATTCTTCCACCTTCCTTTTTATATGTCTTTTTTAATAGTATAACGAAAATAATTGATTCGGGAAAACCCTATGACTTTTAAATTTTGCTGGTTACAACTAGAGTTTCTTTTGCTTTTTGCGGTAAAATAGTGAAGAAAAGGAGGCTAACTCATGAAACTCAAAAATTTGGGGGTCTTTCTTGCCATTTTTCTGCTAGTTATTTTAGCAGCTTGTGGAAACGAGGCAAGTCCATCCAAAAAGGAAACCAAAACCGATTTACATATCTCAGCTGCCGCTAGCCTAAAAGATGCGATTGATGTGATCAAACCGCTTTATGAAAAGGCTCATCCTGGGACAAAATTAACTTTCGACTTTGCTGGCTCTGGACAGATTCGAGAACGTGTTGAAAGTGGCGCTCCAATTGACGGAGTTCTTTTTGCAAGCGAATCTGATATGGATAAATTGATACAAGCGAAAAAAGCAACGGATAAAGCTGAATTCGCACAAAATACACTTGTTCTAATTGAACCAGCATCAAAAAAAGCTAGAAACAGGAAAGACTTGTCAAACAAGCTAGAAACTTATCAAAAATTTGCTCTTGGAAATCCTGAATCCGTTCCTGCCGGACAATACGGAAAAGAAACCCTCGAAAAACTAAATTTATATAATGACATGAAAGACAAACTTGTACTTGCTTCAGATGTACGCCAAGTACTCTCTTATGTAGCTTCTGGAAACGCAGATGCTGGCTTTGTTTACAAAACTGATGCACTGATTTCTAATAAGGTACGTGTTGCACAAGCTGTTCCAGATTCCTTACATGCCCCTATCGGATACTATTCAGGAGTTGTATCTGACACGGAGCATCAGCAAGCTGCCGAATCTTTTATGGCTTTTATGCGTCATCAAAAAGCACAGAAAATTTTGGAACGGTATGGGTTTAAATCAGTGAAATAAACTTTAAGTTCATAAAAAAGCGAGAAAAAATGTTCTGCAATTCATTTTTTCTCGCTTTTACTATTTAAAACTTTCGGCCGTATAATAAAGCTGCTCCTAAACTGAGTAATCCGACTCCAGCCAGACCTCCAAATGGAATGGCATCATCATCTCCTGTCGGCGGTAGTACTGCCGTATCTGAAGAACCTGTTAGAGTAACTTTCGGCGCTTCATCTCTCGCAGCTTCCTGCTTCTTCGCAAGTGCTTTTCCGGTTGTCACATCATCTAGTCGGTACGTCATGCCTGATGTGCCAGCTACTTTCGTATAGCCTGCAGGAACATTTTTCAATCGAACAGTATATTTATAAACTTCGCCATCATCATCATACTTTGGAAGATTATCAAAACTGTATTTGTAAAGCCCTTGATCGTCCTGATTTACAACTTGCTCATCGTATACTTGTTCATTTTGCAGCAGCTCAATCGTCACTGATTCTGGACGTATTCCTAGCTCATTACCTAAGTCATTCCAATCAATAGTTCCTTCAAGCGTCGTTTTTTCAGTGTTTTCATATCGGTTTGTAATATCTGTTCCCTCTACATCACTCGTATAACCCTCAGGAACACTTTTTTCTCGGACTGTATAGACATATTTCTCGCCCGTTTCCTTGTATTCAGGTAAATCTACAAACGAGTAGTCCCAATCATCCGTGCCATTATCAACTACATTCGTTTCGTCAATAACTTGATTATCACGCAGTAGTTCCACAGTGATATTTTTTGGACGCGTTCCAAATTTATCGTTGTAGTCCTCCCAATGTTTCTCACCATTTACGTCTATAAAACCGTCACCAGAACCTCCGCCACCTTGTCCACGGTAAGATGCTGTTGATAGCGCTGAATCAATCAATTTCGTTCCATCATAAGAAAAAGCACGATTTGGGAAACGGTTGTTGTCCTCATTATAATTTAATTTGGTGTCATAGCGAATCAAGACTGAAGTTCTTGCCGCATCTTCCTTCGCATCGGCACTTGTTAAATAGCCAAAATCTAGTTGTGTTGATTTCGTTCCATCATCATTTGTTGTAAATGACAAATCATTTGTATTTTCCTCAATTACTTGCTTATTCCAGTTCCGATACTGAATTTTAGCAGAACCTGGGATATAGTCTTGTGTATTTTCCATGGTGTCCTTAAAAACAGAATCCGCGACTTCATAACCACCATTATTCACCGTCACTGTCCAGTGAACAATCGTTGGATCAGTTCGGTCATAAGTTAATGTTTTGGATATAGCACTCGTTCCCGATCCACCACCCGAACTGCTTTTCGAAAAGTTTACATGGATGGTATTGTTTGGATTACTTTGTAGCGGAAAAGCTAAATCATTCCCGTTTTCATAATCCAAAGTTCCTTTGTTAAAGTTCGACCAAAAATTAAAGAACACTTCTACATTGCGCATTGTTTTCACATTGTCATCAAAATGAATGGCTATCGTTCCTGATTGAATAGTTACATTCCCAAGTCGATCCCCATTTTCCGTAAAAAGTTCAATGGGCGCCGAAGTTTCATACTTCAATTCCTGTGGCATAGGCATCGTATACGGCTGACTTGTATCAATTTGACTCCCATCTCCAACCGTCAAATCATATGTAGCATTCACGGATGATGCATCACTAATTTTCTTATCCCCAATAGGCCCAGAAGAATTACTAAGCGAAACTTCCTTTACAAACTGACTCGCATCCAGGTTTTCAGCCGCCGAAGCTGGCGTCGCGAAGTTAACAACTAAACCAAAAAGCAACGCAAAAACAAGCAGCCAATTGTTCATCTTTCTTTTCATTGTCATCTCTCCCCCATACATACTTTTTAAAAGTATAAAGTAACAATGATATTTTCTCGCTGAACTATGTAGCTCCTTGTGGTTAAGTAGATCCGTTATATCATTTATTGTTTCTTTTCATCCAAAAGAAACAAAAACTATCTTTTTAAATCATTCCACAATTCTATTTTCTTTAAACATCAAATCTGTTATCGATCAATTTCTAGTTTTACTAGATGAAAATTTCACTAACCTACTAGCTGAATTATCTGACTCTCTCAACCAGAATCAAAAAATCAAACCAAAAAGAACAGAATCCTAAGAACTACCATTTTATAAATGGTTTCGTTTCAAAGTTTCTGTTCTTTTCATTTTTCCTAAATATCATAATTTTATTTGTTACGCTTTAGAGTTATTCATTTTATTAAGAATTTTGATAGTTTGTCTTCGGCCTTAAATAAACAGCCCAAACTACAATTAGACAAATCACGGCGAATAGTGCTAAGAGGACAAATCCTAATGAAAATGAACCTGTGGCATCCTTAATAGCTCCGAGTAAAAGCGGTGGGAAAAAGCCCCCAAGTCCGCCAGCTGCCCCTACAAATCCGGTAACAGCGCCTGTGTTTCCTTTAGAGACCATTGGGACCATTTTGAAAACCACACCATTTCCAATCCCAATCGCAAGTGCAGTTAGGAAGATACAACTTATGAAAATAATGAAGTTTTGGAGTAACAGTGCCATGACAAGCGCAAAGACAATCACAAGAAAGAATAATCCCGTCAAGATCTTCGTAGGGCTCGCTTTATCTGCAACGACACCACCGATTGGTCGCATTAGTGTTGCAACAGCCGCAAAGGCTGCAGAAACAAGTCCCGCATTGACAGGGTTCATCAGGAACTGGTCTGACATAAAGGCTGGTAGATAGTTACTAAGCGCAACAAAAGCTCCGAATGTTAAGAAATAAAATAATGACAGGAACCAAGTATTTTTGTCCTTCACAACAGATAGTTGCTCGCCAAGTGTCTTTTTCTCTGCCGAGATTGGCATTTCTTTTGCGAATAAGCTGAACAAAATGATGATAACTAAAAGTGCAATAATGAGTGAATAGTAGACCCAGTCAAATCCCCAAGACTTATTAATTTGTGGAATAATGAGTCCTGCAAGTGCATTTCCAATATTCCCCATTCCTGCAATACCAAGGATAAGTCCTTGCTTTTCTGGCGGGAACCATGCAGAAACATACGAAATGGCAATGGCAAATGTTGTTCCTGCCATTCCAAGGAAAAGCGCTAATAAAATGAGTAGTGGAAACGAAGAAACTTGCGGAACAAAAATAAGTGGAATAATGATAAATAGCATTGTTCCAATGTAAACTTTCTTTCCGCCAATTCGGTCACTGAGGATCCCCATTGGGATGCGCATGACAGAACCAAGTAGTACGGGTGTTGCGATCATTAAACTTTTTTGCGATGCCGAAAGTCCAAAGTCGGATGCGATTTGATTGGCTACAGGCGACAAACATGCCCATACCATGAAGGAAATCGCCATGGCAACCGTCGCAAAAATGAGTGCCGTGATTGCATCTTTTTTTGAGTAATTCATTTTCATATCCCCTTTAACGGTTTTGTACATCATTATGATACCTTTTTCACAAATGAAACACTATTAGGGAAATACCTAAAAAAGATATTGCACACAGGGCAATATCTTTTACAAATCAATCAAATTTTTTTTAATTGCATAGTGCACTAAATCTGTGCGCTTTTCAAATCCCAACTTATGCATGATACTTGTTTTGTGGGCTTCCACCGTTTTCACAGATACAAACAGCTTTTCAGCAATTTCCTTATTTCCGTATCCAAGCGCAATTAGTGGCAAAATTTCTTGCTCCCGTTTCGATAGAAGTTCATAGGAATTGATTTTTTCATCCACTTCATTTTTTGTTAAAAATTCTCGAACAAGAGCGGGCGCAACACTTGGATGGATATAAATACCGCCTCCATAAACGGCACGGATCGCTTCAAGCATTTCTTCATCATAGGCATTTTTCAGCAAATATCCCGATGCTCCTACTTTGAGTGCTCGGAATAGATATTCTTCATCGTCATGCATTGTCATAATCAATACTTTGACTTTCTCGTTTACTTCCTTGATTTTTTTCGTTGTCACGAGCCCATTTTCTCCTGGAGGCATGCTAAGATCCATCAAAATAACATCTATTTCATTTTGTTCCAGTTTCATCATTGCTTCTAACCCATCAGCAGCATCGGAAACTACTTGCATATCTGACTGCTCATTAATGATATATGACAAGCCTCTTCTCACGACCACATGATCGTCTACAACCATGATTCGAATCATCGGACCTCAACTCCTACTTTAGCAATCACTTCTGTTCCCTTGCCGTACTCCGAATGAATCTCACAAGTCCCCCCACACAGCTCAACGCGTTCTTTCATATTCATCAAGCCTAGTCCAGAGCCTTTAACTTCAATGTCCTCCGTCGAAAAACCACAACCGTCATCTATTACTTCAAGAATCAAGACCTCATCTTTCCTCCGCAAAGTAACAACAATATCGTCAATATCCGCGTACTTAGCAGCATTTAATAACGCCTCTTGGGCTACACGGTAAAGCGTGGTCTCAATGAAAGGGTCAAACCGCGCATTTTGAATGTCAGAAATAAGTGCAACTTCTACGCCGAAAATCTGCTCGTAACGCTTACAATAAGACTTTAAGGCTGAATATAGGCCCAAGTCATCTAGAGCTGCCGGGCGCAAATCCACTGCCATATTCCGAATATCACTCAAAATATTAGCCACATAAGTTTCGACACCATCCATCTGCGTATCAAAAGAAGAACCCTTTTCCATATATTTCAGTTTTCTAACTTCCATTAGCGCACTATACAATTCTTGAGCAATCCCATCATGCAGTTCACGTGAAAGTTTTTTCCGTTCCGCTTCATGGGCATTCATCACATATTTTGTCAGCATTGATTTTTGCAGTTCTTTGGCCGTTTCTTGTTGCTCAGTTAAATTACGTAGTGACAAAACGCCGATACCATTTTTTTCTTCCAAAACTGTAAAACTTGCACTGTAAGGCACTTCTATTCCATCTAAGCTCGTTAGATAGATTTGAAAAGATTCGCCGTTTTCTCGTTCTTTGATGCGGCAATTAGCACATGTATGCTCTTCTTCAAACGACATACAACCGCGACAAATTTGACAAAAATTTTTAATTTGTTGCCAGTCCATCGTCGTTCCATGCTCAAATAATTCTTCGGCTACATGATTCTGTTTAATGACTTTCTGGTTGCCATCCATGATAAAAATCGCATCACTTGTTTTTTCAAAAAAAAGATCAACTAAATGAGGATGGTTTGCAAATGCAGTCAAGCTAATCTTCCTTTCTTTGCATAAATTGAAGCAAATAAGGCGAGAGCTTTGCCGCTACCGCTTCCATTTGCCGTTTGATTCGTCCGTCCATCACGGTTTCCTTGCGATATCCACCTAGAAAAATCGCCAAAACTTCCTGCTCCATGAGAATTGGAATAGCCACGATCGAAACTAGATTTTCCATAATCGCAATTGGAAACTGCGAAAGATCATCCACTTCTTCTCTTAAATTCTGAACAGACATTGCCCGCCCAGTCTTCCAGACAATTCCAGCTATTCCTTTTCCGTTTTGCAAAACAATTTTCTGATAGCGATTATTACGATTCCCAGAAGCAAACAACCATCTAATTTCTTTCACACTCGTTGCACTTGTATTTAATGCTATCCCAAGAAAATCGACACCTAAATCCAGTCTTGCTTCAATTAAATAATCCGTTATTTCATGTTTTAGCTGTCCTTCCATTTTCTCGAATCCTCCATGAACTGATACTATCACTATAACGCAATTTAACTGAAAAAAACAGTCAGATTATTAAGATGGATTTTTGCGATAAATGATATAGCGTCGCCTCAAGTAGCTAAGCGGCACACTCCATGCATGAACAAGTCGCGTATATGGAAACAAGCCAAAAATGATAAACGCACTTAAAATGTGTAATTTAAATAGAACTGGAACGTGTATCATCAAACTTGCATCTGGCCGAAACAAGAAAAGTTGTCGAAACCAAATCGAAATTGATTCACGATAATCAAAACCAGGGATTTCTTGCGTTCCAAAGACTGTACTAGCCATCCCAAGAATAACGGTGAGAAGTAATGTGATGTTCACAATAATATCTCCTGTCGAGCTGATTCTACGAACACTAGGATTTGATAAGCGACGAAACGTCAACAAAAACATCCCAACAAATGTCATCACACCAAAGATGCTGCCGATTCCAACCGCAAAAATATGATACATATGCTCACTAATTCCAAGTGCCGCCGTCCAAGATTCTGGGATAACAAGCCCAACAAAATGGCCACCAATCACAAAGATGATTCCTACATGAAACAGGAGACTCCCAATCATTAGCTGCTTTTTCTCAAGCATTTCACTTGATTTTGCGGTCACACTAAACTGATCGTAACGATAGCGGAAAATATGACCGACAATAAAGCTCGCAAGAACAAGATAAGGAACAATGACCCACAAAAATTCATTCCACATACTGAGAGCCCTCCTTTTGTAAAAGACATGCCTTAAGTTCCACACGCACTGCTTCAATTAGATATCGATAAGGATTTTCTTCTTCATTTAAGTTTTGAAGTAAAAAGTAAGTCCCATCTTCCATCACGCCAAATAACACTTCTAAATCCTGAACACGCTCATCTTGAAACCAGTCTCCCGCTTCATAAAATTCAAGCATTAGCGGTAAAAAGTCTGTTAATTCAGCATCGACAGCTAGCAAACCAAACATTTCATATAAAAATTTTAATTTAGAGAGCATCTGTCCACGTTCACGCGCATCTTCAAATTTATAGAACGTCATATATAGCGATAATTTTTTAGTAAAATCAAAACTATCCGTATAAAACTGTTGTAACTCAAACAGACTTTTCGTTTCAATTTCCTGCCAAAAGCGAAGAAGAAGATCCTTCGTCCCCGCTTCAGCAGTATCTAATTCCGTTTCAAGATAGGCTTCATTCATATACAGTTTATTTGGATAATCAAGCAGGTTTGATAATTTGCCAAATACCGGCCGTTTTTCATTTAAAACTGCTGCATTAATCACGCCAAATCCCTCCATAGAAACTTTCCTCGTACATTTCTTGAGTTGTCTTCCCATCTGCTTGAGCCTGCATCATCTGTCCATGTTCTGAAGCAAGGCTACATCCATTACAAACATCATTCGAGTAACCTGTTCCACCTTGTGCTCGGTAAGTATCAATGTAGTCCTCTTTATGACTCATTGGAATTACAAAGCGGTCTTCATATTTAGCAATTGCAAGCAAGCGATACATTTTCTTCACTTCTGTTTCTGTAAGTCCAACTCTTTCAAGACGTGTTATATCAAAGTCCTTACCAGAAGAAGCTGCTCGCATATAAAGCCGCATCATCGCCATTTTTTGTAATGACGACTTAATCACCTCTGTATTTCCTGCCGTCAAAATACTCGCTAAGTAATCAACTGGAAGGCGCATCTCTTCAATTGCCGGAAAAATCATATCTGGGTTTTCAACCGAATCTTTTCCTTCAAAATAATTCATAATCGGTGAAAGTGGTGGCACGTACCAAACCATCGGCATTGTACGATATTCAGGGTGAAGCGGAAAAGCAATTTTGTATTCTTTTGCCATTTTATAGATCGGTGAGTTTTGAGCTGCTTCAATCCAGTCTTCCGAAATTCCATCTTTACGTGCTTGTTCAATCATTTTCGGATCATTCGGGTCAATAAAAAGATCAAGTTGGGCTTCATAAAGTGCTTTTTCATCTTTTGTTTCTGCTGCTTCCTTTACTCGGTCAGCATCATAAAGCATAACACCTAGATAGCGAATTCGACCTGTACAAGTTTCCGAACAAACTGTCGGCAAACCTGCTTCGATCCGCGGGAAACAAAATGTACATTTTTCGGCTTTGTTCGTTTTCCAGTTGAAGTAAACTTTCTTATAAGGACAGCCTGTCATACAATAGCGCCAGCCCCGACAAGCTTCCTGGTCAACAAGCACGATCCCATCTTCATCACGTTTATACATCGCGCCACTCGGACAAGAAGCTACACAAGCTGGGTTTAAACAATGTTCACAGAGGCGAGGCAAATACATCATAAATGCCGTTTCAAAATTCGATTTGATTTCCGACTCAATTTTCTTCATGTTCGGGTCTTGCGGCATCGTTTTCGGAGCCCCAGCAAGATCATCTTCCCAGTTTGGTCCCCATTCGATTTCCATATTCGCACCCGTCACAACCGATTTCGGACGAGCAACTGGTTGATTGTTGCGCTGTTCCGGTGAGAACAAGTTTTCATAGTCATATGTCCAAGGCTCGTAGTAATCTTTCATTTCTGGCATATCGGGATTATAGAAAATCTTCCCAAGCGCCACTTTATTCAGTTTCGAACCAGATTTCAGTTCTAACTTCCCTTTCTTATTAAGCGTCCAGCCACCTTTATACTCTTCCTGATCTTCCCAGCGTTTCGGATAACCGATACCCGGCTTTGTTTCAACATTATTAAACCACATATATTCCGCACCCGGCCGGTTCGTCCACGTATTTTTACACGTTACGCTGCAAGTGTGGCAGCCGATGCATTTATCTAAATTCATGACCATTCCAATTTGCGCTTTAATCTTCAAGCCAGTCCACCTCTTTCAGTTTTCTCACATTCACATACAAATCACGTTGATTCCCAATTGGGCCATAATAGTTAAAGCCGTAACTAAGTTGTGCATAACCACCTACCATTTGCGTTGGTTTCACATGGATCTTCGTTGGCGAGTTGTGGCTACCACCACGTTGCCCCGTAAGTTCACTACCTGGCACATTCACATGTTTATCTTGCGCATGATACATAAACATCGTTCCACGTGGCATTCTATGACTAACCACTGCTCGGGCTGTTACAACCCCATTTCGGTTATAAACCTCAAGCCAGTCATTATCCTGAATTCCCGCTGCATCGGCATCTTCATTATTAATCCATACATTAGGACCGCCACGGAAAAGTGTTAACATATGAAGATTATCCTGATACATACTGTGAATATTCCATTTTCCGTGTGGCGTCAAATAACGAAGCGTGATCGCATCCGCATCTTGTTTTTCATCAAAATTGTCACGCTTTGCAAATACATGCGGTGGAAGCGTAGGTTTAAATATAGGCAACGATTCCCCGTATTGCAAGAACAATTCATGATCCAAATAAAATTGTTGTCTTCCTGTTAATGTTCGAAACGGAACAAGCCGCTCAATATTTGTTGTAAATGGTGAGTAACGCTTCCCATTCGTATTAGAACCCGTAAATACAGGTGTCGGAATGACTTCACGAGGCTGAACTGTGATGCTTTGGAATGTGATTTTTTCAGCTTCCCGGTCCTTCGCAAGATCAGCAAGCGGAACCCCAGTCGTTTCTTCCGCACTTTCCCAAGCACGAACCGCCACCTTGCCATTTGTCGCACTCGAAATCGTCAAAATCGCATCCGCCGCATGTCGCGCATCTTTCAAAATCGGTTTTCCATCTTTAATCGTGTCGTCCTCGTAAACACCGTTGATTTGCTTAAGCTCCTCATATTCCTGCGCCACAGAAAATTGAGTCCCATGCGCCCCAACTTTTCCGCTAGAAACATTCGGTCCGAGCGTGATAAATTTGTTGTAGATTTCGCGATAATCGCGTTCCACGACTTGAAAAATTGGCATCGTTTTGCCCGGTATAGCTTCCACTTCGCCCCGCTTCCAGTCTTTGATTTTACCGTAAGGCTGAGCAATTTCCTTCTCAGAATCATGCCCAAGCGGCAGCATCACAATATCGCGTTCTGGCTTCTCAAAAACATGTTTCGCCATCTTCGAAAACACTTCTGCAAGCCCTCTAAACGTATTCCAGTCCGACTTAGATTCCCAAAGTGGATCAATCGCCGGATTAAATGGATGTACAAATGGATGCATATCCGTACTGGATAAATCTGTTTTTTCGTACCAAGTAGCAGCTGGGAGAACCACATCTGAATACATCGGCGTTGCAGTCATCCGAAAATCAAGCGTCACGAGTAAATCCAATTTGCCGCGAACCTCTTCATCCCGCCAAACCATTTCTTCTGGGCGGAACTCATCATTTTGCTTCGACATCAAATTATCCGTTGTCCCAAGCAAGTGCTTCATAAAATATTCTTGCCCTTTCCCACTTGAAGAAAGCAAATTCGAACGCCAAACAAAAAGCCCACGCGGGAAGTTCACCGGATTATCCGGATCTTCCACCGCAAAATTCGTCTCCCCCGATTTCAAATCCTCAACTAACTGTTCCACCAGTTCCGCATCCGACTTTTCAGCCGCCTCTTGCCCATAAGAAAGCGAACTTTTATCAAACTGCGGGAACGAAGGCAACCATCCAAGTCGAGCCGCTAACACATTGTAATCAGCCGGATGCTGATACCGAAGTTCATCCGCAATCGGCGACTTCAGCGCCGCATTTTCCATTTCTTCATATTTCCATTGATCTGTTGCAAAATACCAGAAACTTGTCCCATTTTGCTGCCTAACCGCGCCTTGCCAATCTTTCGCGAAAGCAACTGTTTGCCAGCCTTCAATCGGACGGCATTTTTCCTGACCCACATAATGCGCCCAACCGCCGCCATTCACACCTTGCGATGCTGTAAGCACAACGAGATTTAAAATCGACCGGTAAATCGTATCACTATTAAACCAGTGATTGATTCCAGCGCCCATGATAATCATCGATCGCCCTTCCGTATCAATCGCATTTTGAGCAAACTCACGAGCAATTTGCGTGACAATACTTGCTTTCACGCCTGTAATTTTTTCCTGCCAAGCTGGCGTATACTTACTCGATTCATCATCCAAATCTTTTGCCGCAAGCTCGTCGCCATCAAACATTTCAATTCCATACTGGCTTAGCATCAAATCATAAACTGTCACGGCTTTCCGAATTGTCCCATCCGCAAGAGTCATTTCTCGAACTGGAATATGCCGTTCAAAAACACCATTTCCAGCATCATCAAAGAATGGGAAAACAACTTTTTCAAACTGTCCTTCTTTTTGCAATGAAAGTTTCGGAGCAATCGTTGTTCCATCTTCATTTTCCAAACTTAGATTCCATTTTTCATCTTTAGCCCAGCGCTGTCCGATCGTCCCGTTAGGAGACACAATTTCTCCTGTTGTTTCATCAATCAGGCATGTCCGCCACTCGGCATGCTCACTATTTTTGCCAAAGTCTGCTTCACGAAGGAAACGCCCTGCTTTATAAACACCACTTGCATCTTGATCTAACAAAATCAAGAAAGGCAGATCCGTATATTTTCTTGCATAATTTAAAAACATCGGTTCTTTTTTATCTTGGTAAAACTCTTTCAAAATAACGTGCGTCATTGCTTGTGCAAGCGCGGCATCTGTTCCTGGATTTGGCGCAAGCCAGTTATCAGCAAACTTTACATTTTCTGCATAATCCGGCGCAACTGCCACAACTTTTGTACCTTTATAGCGAACTTCCGTCATAAAATGTGCATCCGGTGTTCTTGTAAGTGGTACGTTTGAGCCCCACATCATGATATAGCCAGCATTGTACCAGTCACTCGATTCAGGAACGTCGGTTTGCTCACCCCAAATTTGTGGAGAAGCAGGCGGTAAATCTGCATACCAATCATAGAAACTGAGCATTTCGCCACCAAGCAATGTAATAAAGCGCGAACCCGCTGCATAACTAATCATGGACATTGCAGGAATTGGTGTAAAACCAGCAATCCGGTCTGGTCCGTATTTCTTGATGGTATAAAGTAACATAGCGCCAATTAAAACGTAAGCATCATTCCAAGAGACTCGAACTTGCCCACCTTTTCCACGAGAAGCCTTATAGGCCTGTGCTTTTTCTGGGTCCTCAACAATACTTGCCCAAGCAGAAACAGGGTTTGGATGTTGTTTAAGTGCATTTTGCCACATTTTCCAAAGTAAGCCGCGTATATATGGATATTTCACACGAAGTGGGCTGTATTCATACCAAGAAAAACTCGCACCTCGCGGACAGCCACGCGGTTCAAATTCTGGCATGTCAACGCCACAAGATGGGTAATCAGTAGCTTGATTTTCCCAAGTGATAATTCCATTTTTCACAAAAACTTTCCAGCTACATGAACCTGTACAATTGACACCATGTGTTGTTCGAACAACTTTATCATGCGACCAGCGATCACGGTACATCTTCTCCCAAGCTCGGCTTTTTTCTTCCAAAATCGTCCAGTTACCATTAAATTTTTCTGTTCGTTTGAAGAATTTTAATCCTTTTTTTCGATATTTCACGATTTTCACCTCTATTTTCATTTCAAAATCAAGAGATTTTCTTAATTATACTATAGCGTTTGTGAGGAGATTTACATATTAGGGAAACCGCTATATTTGAACTGCTACAGAAGAAATCAAAAAAATTTTCAAAGCACTTCTGAAACACCTGTCAAGGTTACAAATTTTTAAAAATATAAAGCATAGACTTCAACAATGAGCAGGAATTTTTGCTAAAAATCATTTATTCGATTAAACCTGATATTAATTTCATCAAATCCTGATACCAAAACCCGAGAATATTCGTTATTTAAACAAATCATTATTTCCTATTGAATATCACAAACAGCAATCTTCCATTAAAACTTATATCTAAGTTACTAAAAACTTTTTAGATACTAAAAAGGAAATAAAGTCAAGGGTTTTTTAAGCGCCTTTTGCACTTAAATAACTTAATTATTCACTCTTTTTCTACAGCCTTTTTCCTTATAAAAAGTATACAATTTGAAATGTTACTACGAAAAAAGGGGATAACGTAACTAAATACAGATATCGTAACTTGTTTGACAATTTAAAAGTAATAGAAACCGCATTGATAAAAGGAGTAGGTTAATGAAAAAAATAATAGGTATTCTAGTAATTAGTTTATTGGTTTTAGGTTCTATACTGGATTTCGTGAGTAATAATCATTTCGTAAAGGCAAAAGAAGAGGACGACCCTGGGGTTACATTACTTGCTCCAGAAACTTTGACTTCACGTCAACAAACTGAAATTCGAGTTACTTTATCTGCATCGGCTGGAAAACTAGAAAAAGATGGAGAAATCCAAATCAAGATTCCTAAGAATACAGTTGCACAAGTTTCTGATTTAACCAATAATTTATTACTTGGTGATCCATTTTACTTGCCAGATTCAGCCGTAACTGAAGACAACGCCGGAAATTATGTACTCCATGTTGCATATCATCATTCAAAAATAAATCCAATTGAAGCAACTGGCCAAACTTTTACAATCAAATACGGAACACCCGTTTTTAAAGATGGTGCCCCAGATTCTGCAACATATGAAGCGACTTTATATAAAGCTGGCATAAAAATGAGCACAGCCACAGATAAATCAAAAATCAAAAAAGATATATCCGGGCTACCTCTGTTAAGTAAGATGAGCACTCGACCACACAAAGATATAAATGGAGAAAACGTTGCAATTATGAGTACGAGTGCACCTTCTTCAAATGTATTTGCTATTCTTGTGAATTATAACCAACAGGAGATACCAAATGCAGTTCTTGAAGATGTAATTCCTGAGCAAACTGAACTAATTGATCCCATCAAGTATATTAGTGCAAGCGGTAATGCTACACCTTCGCAACATATACGAATCGCAGAAGTGACAGAACGGGATGATGCTGGTTTACCAATTGCTTGGAAATATGTGACAAGTGAATTTATAGACAAAATCTCAACTTCATCCTCTGGTTTTAAAATTAATTTTGGGACGATTTCACCAAACAAAAGCTATGTTGTTATGTACGCACAACAAGTAGATATAAATGCAACGGCATCAGATTTCGGGGTGAAATACAATCAAGCAATTCTAAAGAGTAATGGCACAACACTTAGAACTGCAACAGAACCTTTGGCTTTAGACACTTTAAGCTATGAATCAATAGGACTAATTAAAAGAGTCAATCAAGAAACCATTTCAACGACTGGTGGCTCATTTATTTATTCACTCAATTTAAGCTCTAAAGTGGGGACGATTCCAGCAGGAAGCGAAATTGTTGATCCACTGCCGGATCACACATCTTTTTCAAACACAGTTGAACCGTCAAGTGAATATTTTTCGAACGGAACCTATGACAGCACCACAAATACTGTTAAATATACTTTATTAAAAGACCTTACAGAAGGCGAGCAGAAAAAAATACAATTCAAGGTGAATTATCATAATTCGGCAGCAAAAGAAGGCTATAAAATTACAAACAAAGCATATATCAATTATGCGGGAACCAAAATTTATAGTAATGATGCTACAACAACTGTTAAAGGGACTGCTGTACTCAAAAAATTAGATAATTTAACTCACAAACCTTTGGCAAATGCTCTCTTTAATGTCGTAAATGCAGAAGGAAAAGTAGTCAAAGAAAAATTACGTTCTGACGCTAACGGGCAGGTTAATACTGGTCTACTTGAACCAGGAAAATATAGTTTCGTAGAGGTGGCGGCTCCTGATGGCTATATTTTAGATGCAACGCCTATCCCGTTTACTGTGCGACCAAGTGAGGAAAATACTCTTCAACTAGAAAAATCAAATGTCGAAGGCGTTCAAATTTCTGGCAGTAAGACATGGCTTGACAATCAGGATGCCGCACAAAAAAGACCAAGTTCTATTACAATTGAACTTTATCAAAACAGTAAAAAGGTTCAGTCTAAAAAAGTCTCTGAAAGCGACAATTGGAAGTATACATTCACTTCTTTACCAAAGTACGATAGCGAGGGAAATGAATATAAATATACGCTTAAAGAAGCTCCTGTAGAGGGTTATCAAACTATTCAAACCGGAAATGACTTTACAAATGTCTATAAACCGGTTGAAAATCAAATTGCCGTACCAATAAAGATTGATCCGAGTAACACGGTACCAGCAAATCCAACAGTTATCGATCCCATACCACCCAAAATGAGTGATCCAAAAACGGAAACGAAAAAATCACTTCCAAGAACAGGGGACACTTATCGAAGTGATCTATTACTCATTTTCACGGGATTTATTACTTTTATCGGTACATTTATTTTCATTCGTCGAAATAATAGACGAACAGAAAAATAAATAAAAAGTTGATGCTAAACAGAATTTTCATTGTTTTAGCATCAACTTTTTACTGTTATCCGTGCATCCGTTCCATGACAGAATGGAGCACCAATCATAATGAATTTATTTCTAAATATAAACGTTTACTTACCCATAGTATCTACGCTAATTATTCAGCGTGCTCTAAAACACTCCGTCCATTTAGTTTTTGGACTTTACGATTATTGGAATCATAGTATTTATTAAAAGTTTCAATTTGTGCTTTTGAAACTTCCACAGGATTTTTCATAACATACCATTCTACATTCTCGGAAAGCGGCGGAGTAGTCAATGAGCCAATATAATGATAATACGTTTTATTCGTTGGAATCATTTGTGTAACTTCAATTGGATTCGAAACATCTGCCTTCTTACCTTTTTTGATATTATTTAGAACATCTTGAAAAGCGGCATTTTCTTTCCCTTCCTTGAAGAAAACAGCGACCACCGCTAGGCGTCCATCTTGCGCTTGATTAACGAAATGCACCTCAATAGGATAATGATTTCCATCTACAGTGTGCTCACTTTTTGCATGGAAATGAAATTGTCGCAAATCGAAATTGCGTCCATCTATAACTGCCGATCCGGTATCATCAACTTGGATACTATGGCCATTATCAACTTCATCAACCATTGTCTTGCTATAGTTTAGTTCAATTTCACCTTCATCTTTCATTGGTTCCGTTTTTGCTGTCTCGATATTGATTGGAGATTGCGAATCCCCCGCTTCAAATTCCCAGCCTTTTTGATCATTATAATCTAAATGATCCTCGGCTTTTTTTTCTGTTTTGCTTCCATTGCTCGCGCTTGATTTCTTAGCTGATCCATCATCCGAACACCCTGCAAAAAGCAGTGATAACGAAAGAACAGAAGCGGCTGCTAATGCTGTCTTTTTCAAAAGTATTTCCTCCTTGGAATGAATTAATTAACACTACTATACTATAACGCTTAGTCACCCAAAAAACTATGGACAAAATATTACAAAAAAAATAAAATGCCCCTACTTTTAAATAAAAATATACCTTGACAGCCAACACCTGATTTAAAACTCCAATACAATCATACTCAAAACAAATTCCAAAAAGCTTCATCTGTCAAATTTTTTGGAAGCCTATTCGGTGAACTTACATAACTTGAGAGATCTTTATAAATGATGAAGCGAATCAAATAAAAAAGGCAAACCTCCTTTTACTCGGTTAGCCTTATGTTCTCTTTTATTGTCATACTTAACGCCATTAACTTATCACTAAAATATGAATAGAAACCTGCTCACAGTATATCTACTCTATCATTCCATACAAATCATCTTTTAGGGATTGCAATTTTTAAATAAATGCTCTATATTATTAGAGCAATACTAACTGATATCATTTGGAGCTTCTCTTGAAAAATTGTAAATAATTTCGTGAAAGGATAATCTTAATGATTCTTAGTTCTGTTTCCTCGCTCTTCATTTTTGGCTTTTTACTGTCTAAGTGGGTCGTTACAATCTTATTTAGAAAGGTTTTTAATCTTTCACTTATAACAATTATTTCTCTTTCCCTTATTTCACTCATTTTTTCTTCTGTGGTTTTGTCTATGAATTACCTTCCTTTTTACTTATCTGCTGCTCTTTTTATTCTTTCATTTTTCATTGTATCTTTAAATATGAAAAGCTTAGGAAAAAACATTATTTTTTTTATACTAACCTACACTCTCTCATTTTTAACTGCCTATATCACTTATAATTTTATTGCACCTATCGTATTTCAAGATGATAAAGTATCTATTATCTTTATTTTAATTGCGCTTAACACTCTCATCGCTTTTAATTTATCTCTCTTCGTACTCAGGTTAAATCAAAAATTTCAATTTTTTTCTTTATCTATCGACGTATCGAGTAAACAAAAAAAAGTAACTCTAATCTTTTTTATAGCATGGATAGTTTGTTCCATTTTATTATTACTATTTGCTTCTCATGCTGTTCTTGTTAACTCATTAAGTGATTTTTTGTTTTTCCTCAATATTATTTTTGGCTTTTCCATCCTCTATCTATATGCGAGAATGAATTTAAAAAACCAAGAATTGAATAGCCTTAATGTTATCTACAAAAAAGAACTCCAAAAAATTCAACTTACACAAGAACTAAAACATGATTTTTCTGGATTACTTTTTTCTTTAAGTTATCAAATTATGGAAAAAAATAACGACGCAGCTTTGGAAATGATTAATAATCTCAGCAGTTATATGAACACCCAACTTCATTCTTATTTTGACTCCAAACTGTTAAGATTACAATCTCCTGAACTACTGGGTTTATTGATCACTCACTTCAAGAAATGGGAAACTGAATCCATTATCCTTAAACTCGAAGAAATTGATGAATTAGTGGTTTTACCTGCTATGCCCACATTTGATTTAGTTCGCTGTTTAAATATTATCTTGGATAATGCTTTTGAAGCTGCATCAACTAGTACTGAAAAAAAAATTAATGTTCGTATAAAAGTGGAATCCACCTACTTATTATTTGAAATAAAGAACTCATTTGCAAAAAACATCGATCTTGAAAGTTTATCTACTAGAAAAAGATTCTCCACTAAAGGAAATGGTAGAGGGCAAGGGCTCCATATTTTGCAAGAATTTATTAGAAGGGAAAAAGATGCCTATTTCGAAATGGAAGTTACACCGCAAAATATGTTTCGCGTTCTACTAACACTTCCATTGCAAAACAAAAATGTGTGATTTCAACTCCAAGGGTTAGAACTGACCATTTTTAAACGGCTTTAGTAGAATTAATTGATACTTTTTAGTTGAACAACTAAAACCTTATAATTGCTCTCCCGTATCCATTTATATATTCTAATCATTTTATTTTCTATGAATTTAGATTGATAATATGCTTCTTTCAATTTCTAATAAGGTTCTAATCCTCCTGTGCCATTCGAAAGCCCAATAATAGTAAAAGGTTCTGTAATTTTATTTAATACAATGTCTCCTCTTTTTCCGATAATTCCACCAGCAACGGCTGTTTCACCATTAAAATAACGAATCCCACGAATTTTATTTGCATAAAAATTAGACGTCTCAATATTTGCTATTTCCGTGCCCATACTTGCTTGTATATCAATGCGTTGTAGTGTACATCCTCTTTTAATGGCATTTTCAATAAAGGCTTCTGAAAAATTATCGATGCCAACATCCATGATAAAGGCTTCTTCCTTTAAATAGTCTAGCCAATTGGAATCCAATTGTTGTTTTGCTGATATAGCCGAAATAAATACATCAGAAGCTTGTCTTTTAGTTTCTTGAAATACTTTAATCGATTGAGGCACATGTGCTGGTAAAATCAAATTTAACGCATTGACAAGTTGCTCGACTTTCACTAAGTTTCTCCCTGCAACATATGTGTTTACACCTAATTCTGCAAGTTTTAATGCAATTTTTATTGCCAAATTCCCAGTCCCATAAACAGTGGCCGACAAATTGTCAAGTTGATTCGAAAAATAAATCATGAGTGTATTTATTGTAGCATTGACGGTTACATCATTAGCTTTAAAAGGGTGAACTTCACTCTGAGAACAGCTTGTCCATGCAATTTGATAAAGCTCAACGGGTTGCTTCCTTTCTATATCTACAAGTAGATGAGGAATGACGCCATCAACCTGCTTAAAAACTTGTTGGGCAAAAAAAGAGCTTGCAATTTGTATATTCAAAATCCGTCCAAAAGGCGTCAATCTATCAGGAAGAATTTGGTCCTTATTTCGTTTGTTTGCCGTATTCGTAAACATCGCAAATTGATAATTTTTCAAATCTATCGCTTCTAAATTTTTAGATAGGCTTTCGATTATATTCACTCCTTTAACCAATTTCAGTGACATTAGCTTGTTGAATAATTTGTTCCTGAAGTTTTTTTACAGGCTCCCGTTTGTAAGTTAACATTAATGTATAAATCATATTCAAGTCCGCTAAACTCGTAAAATAGTGGCCTTCAAATAACTTTTCACTGATTTTTTTGGCACCCTCATTATCGTTAAAAAGTTCCTCTTTCATTTTTTCCCCTGGTCGAATCCCCACATAATTAATAGGAATGTCCTCCTTATTTTTACCTGCTAAACAAATTAATTCGTCCACCATATCTGAAAGACAAAGTTGCTCACCCATATCAAGAACAAAAATCGCATTTGGCTTTTCTAACAAACTTGCTTCAATCACTAATTTACTTGCTTCTGGAATCGTCATAAAATAGCGTTTCATATTTGGATCTGTAATTGTTAGTGGTACATAGTTGTGTAATTGTTCCCAAAGTTTAGGAAATACACTCCCTCTACTTCCAAGTACATTTCCAAAGCGAACAACATTACAGCATAAACCATCAAGATCATTCATACTAAGCGTTAACTTTTCGGCTAGGCGTTTGGTCGCCCCCATGTTGTTCGATGGGTTAACCGCTTTATCTGTTGAAATCATTATAAATTGATTAGCCTTACTTATTTTAGCTGCTTGAAGGACATTATGCGTTCCGATCACATTATTACTAAAAGCTTCATAGATATTACTTTCCATTAAAGGGACATGCTTGTGCGCAGCAGCATGATAAATGATGTTGGGTTGTTGTTCTTCAAACACACGATTTATAGTCTCTTCATCTCGAATATCGGCAATAATCGTTATAATTTCGGTAGACTGATTCAATTTTTCTTGTACAGCCCTAAGATCCATATCAATTTTGTAAATGCTTCCTTCACCATGTCCAAGTAAAATAAGACACTTGGGATTACAAAGAAAAACTTGCTTCGCGATTTCAGAACCAATTGATCCTCCTGCTCCAGTAATTAGAATCGTTTTATTTTGAAAGTTCTCCTTAACACTTTTATAATCTAGAGCGAATTCTTCTCGTCCAACGAGCAACTTACTATAGTCCAATACTGGCACAGCCGCTTGCTGACTTTGAGCCGTGGAAAAAACAGAAGGTAATACGTAATAAGTGATCTTCATTTTACTAATCTCATTAATGATGGTTTGCTGTTTTTTTATATCCAATGTTGGAATCGCAAGCACCACATGTTGAATTTTTAATTTAATAATGCATCTTTGTAATTCCTCAATCTTGCCAATTATAGGAACCCCTAATAACGACCTTTTCCTTAGGTCATCATCTAAAATCCCTATCACGGTATATTTTGATTTATCGGTGCTCTGCAGTTGTTCAACAACAAATCTACCACCAATCCCTGCACCAACCACTAATGTTTTCTTTTTCACAAAATCCCCTCACTTTAACTTACTAAATTTGACTTATCTTCAAAACATGAATTTACCGACTAAAATGATAAAGTTGTTCTCAGTTTCTATTAAGCATCGAACGTTTCCTGGCATGCTGTTGAACTTGAGTTGAAATATAGTACCGACCTAGCAAGTACAATAGTAGATAAAAACTTGTTGAAAAAATCGTATAAATTCCAATCGTAGAAAGTTCTCCTATCTGAAAAAAATGACATGACAAAAAAATTAGATAAAAACAAGCAAATCTGCTAAAATCCCAAATCGTTTGTACAATTTGATTGTGAGTAATATATAGTACTTGGGAAACTGGTAGAACAATCAATTGCGAAAAAAATGAAACAGCTAATATCTGAAAATACTGTCCAGACAGAAACCAACCTTTTCCAAAAAAAGCTTGGAAAACAAACGGAGCAATAAAGGAAAACACAACGAATACGGGAAGTGTCACGAAAAACAGATTCCGCGTAATTTTTTTATAAAGAACGAGCACCTGAATAGGATTAGAATCAATACTTTTTGCTGCGGTACTATAAAAGACTTGTGCTACTGCTGTTCCAATAAGAGTAATTGGAATGCCAATTACTTTTTGTGTAAGCATAAAATTACCTGCGATAGAAGCATTAAAAAATTGATTTAAAGCGAGAATTGGAATTTGTAATGAAAGTGCATTAAAAAGGACTGAAATAGAAGTAAAGAGGGGAAATCGATAATACTTTTTCCAAATATAAGCACTCCATATTTTAGTTTTAAAAATTCCTTTTACTTGCTTTAAACGTATGAAACTCATGTACTGCATGGAAAAAGCTGCTAATCGTCCAAATGCATCTCCGATAATCAACCCGCTTGATCTTAAAGCGTCGAACTGAGAAAATAAAGCTTGGCTAAAAACATTTCCCAAATTTTGAGATACTTTAGCTCTTGAAGTTGATGCAAAATACTGTTCTCGTAAATGCCAAAAATTTAATGTTTGGGTAGCACTGGCACTAAATACAGATAGAATCAAAATAATTTCGAGCCAAAGTGAAGTTCTGCCAGTAAACATTTTGAGTAATGAAAAGCTGGTAGTTGTTACAACTACTATATAAAAGACACTGAAACAAGCTGCTAATTTTAAACTTAGTACCGTAATTTGTCCTGCAATCTTCCTATTTATGGCAAGTGGAATACATTTTTCGAACGTCAAAGCAAATAACACAGACAAAACACTCACAAGCGAAACAAAAGTCGCATAAAAGCCAAATTCTTCAGGGCTATATAAACGAGTGAGGACTGGTGAAGCAGCAAAGGTAATAGCCTGTGCAAGTACATTTCCTGAAATAAGTGTCCCAACATGCTTCTTGAATTCATTTATATTTTTCATTTAGCACTCACTTCTTTATAAAAAGTGATCAATTTAGCTTCTTCTTGTTCCCAGCAATAATCTTCTAAGAATCTTCTCCTACCTTCATTTGCCCAAAATTTCAATAAATCATCTGTTTCTATAATTTCAGCTAGTTCCCCAGCCAATTGTTCTATCTGATAAGGAGAACACGTTAATCCAACGTGATTAATCACGAAAAACTCTTCCCATAATGGAAAATTTGATGCAACAATTGGAACTCCTGATGCCATATATTCAAAAAATTTCGTAGGTAGACTTTCCACGTAGTTCGGAACGGGATGAAGCAAACAAAGTCCTAAATCAGTTTGTCGAAGTTCCTCCCAGATTTCTCGATAACCGAGTCGTCCCAGAAACTGAATTTGTTGGTCGATCCCATGAATAATCGAATAATTTTGCAAAGTCTTTTTGAGGCTCTCATCTATTGGTCCAATTAGTCTTAGCTGTACTACTTTTTTTTGCTTGCTACGCATAAAATGAACAAGTTGAATCATCTCCATCGCTCCGCGTATTTTAGTTATTCCACCTACATAAGTCATTGTAAAAAGAGCATTTTTGTTGTGCTCTATAAAGCCTGGATCATGAGGTAAATTATAAATATCAACTGTCTTTACTTGAAGCGAGTAGTCTTTTTTATAACTTTTTTCTGCAAAAATCACACCACTCATTTGGTTTAAAAATTTGGGCTCTAAAAAAGAAATTATTTTTTTTAATGATTTACGTAGTATCTTTGGTAACCATTCTTTTGACTCGATAGCTTTTGGAAAATTTTCATGCATATCAAAAATGACCTTCATACTACTCTTCTTTTTTTTGATCTTAGCCCCCACATAAAGCAACTCAGGATCATGTAAATGAATAATGTCTGCTTCCGATTTTATAGCCTTTTGATAGACGGCTTTAATCGCCTGAATACGCGACAGTGATTTTTTAAGAACAGTTAACTTAATCCTAGGATCCACTTGAGGAGAAAACTCTCCTTCAAACTCACGAGCGATAATTTCCACCTCAAAGCCAGCATTCAAAAGCGATAAAGCTTCCTTATAATAGATTCGTGTATCAAACCAAACATGAACTGAAGAAGCAATTAATATTTTTTTCTCATTCATTAATTCTTTCACCATTTTCTTTCTCCTGGAAATCAGATAGCATCAGCACTGCGAATAACTTTAAAAAAGGTTAACATTAGAATTTTCAAATCTAAATTAATGGACCAATGCTCCACGTAATAAATATCCAAATCGATTTTTTTCCCATGATTAATATTGCTTCTACCATTCACCTGTGCCCAGCCTGTTAACCCCGGTTTCACTTGCAATCGAATTTTCTGTGTTAAATTGTAGTTTTGACTGATTTCAATAATTTCAGGGCGTGGACCGACAAAACTCATTTCACCTTTCAAAATATTCAAGAATTGAGGGATCTCATCCAAACTGTATTTACGAATAAATGCTCCCACTTTGGTGACTCCATTTTGCTTACACGCAGTTGATTTAAAAACAAAATCGTCGGGGACCCCTTGTGGCCAGTTATAAGTTCCTACTACTTTGGATTCATTTCTTCCCTCGTGCATGGATCGAAATTTATAAATTTGAAAAGGGACATTGTTCTTCCCTGACCTCCATTGTTTAAAAAGAACAGGTCCAGAAGATTCAAATTTAATGGCTATCACTACAACAAGAGTGATCGGGCTAGTAATCAGTAAGCCTAGCAAACTCGCAATAATATCAAAAAAACGCTTAATCCCTTTTTGAATGAGCTTTCGATGGTAATCTACCGTTTTTTCTGAACTATCCACTTCTTCCCCCCCCTTTTTAATAAACAGGCATTTTATGTGAAGAGCGATGGCGTGTGTCGAGTAGCAGGCTCGCTTCACGATTGATTTTCTCCCTATCAAAATCTGTATGATTCGTTAAAAGTATAACTAAGTCGAAATCTTTTAAATGAAGCGTCTCCCAGTCCAAACTATTTTGAAGTACACCCGATTTTGTTTTGAAGAAAGGGACATAAGGATCACAATATTCGACTATCGCATTTTTACTTAATAATTCTTCATAGACTTCCAAGCTAGGTGATTCTCTTAAATCATTAATATTTTTTTTATAGGACATTCCTAATAATAAAATTTTACTTTTAGATATCGCAGCTCCCTGTTCATTTAGTAAATTTGTTGCTTTTTCGACTACTTTTTTAGGCATATTACTATTAATATCTTGCGCCGTTTCTATAAAACGACTAAAAAAGTTCGTTTGTTTTGCTTTCCAAGACAGATACATCGGATCAAGTGGAATGCAATGCCCACCAACTCCCGGTCCTGGATTAAAACGCATAAATCCAAATGGTTTCGTCTCTGCAGCATCAAGCGTCTCCCAAATATCAATTCCAAGCCGATCACACATCAAGCTCATTTCATTCATGAACGCAATGTTGACACAACGAAATGTATTTTCAAGTAGCTTACTCATTTCTGCCACCTCAGGAGAAGAAACTACAACAATTTGATCAATTACTTGTTTATAAAGCATCTCTCCGATTTGAATGGATGCTTCGGAAATACCACCGACAACTTTAGGTGTATTTTCTGTGTGGTAGAGCGCATTTCCTGGGTCCACTCGTTCTGGCGAAAAACAAATAAACAGATCTTCATCTAAATGTTTTCCAGCCTCTACAAGTGGCTTCACGATCACTTCCCTTGTACATCCCGGATAAGTAGTGCTCTCAAGCGAGATAAAAACCGGTTTTATAATATGGGCTTTTATAAGCGAAACCGCCGATTCAATCGAAGATACATCTGGCTCATGTGAAGATGTAAGTGGTGTTGGTACGCAAATGATTACAGCATCTACTTGGGAAAGAAGCCCCGGATCACTTGTTGGAACTAGTTTCCCCTCAAACAGAGCCGTTTGCAACCGGTGATTTGAAACATCCAAAACAGAAGTCTCACCATTTTTCACCTGCTCAACCGTCATTTCAGAGATATCAAACCCAATCGTTTTAAATCCTCGCTCAGCAAAAGCTAAAGCAAGTGGAAGCCCTACATAACCAAGTCCCATTACAGCGACAATAGCATCTCGATTTTCTATTTTATTGCTTATTGTATGATTCATTTTTTAAACCTCTCCCCAAACATTTATACTTCTATGGCCCCAACAACAGATTGACTATTTCCTAATCGAATAATTTCAAGCCCTCTGCTTTCTTGCACAATTTGCTTCGTATCAAAGACCTTAGGAGCAGCCATTGCTTGAACAAGTTCGTGATCGAGTGTCATAAATTCGTTATGATCGGCTAAAACTACAGCTAAAGAAGCCCCACAAAATTTCTCCATTAACAACTCCTTATTACCTGAATTACCTTTCACATGCGGATCATATAATTCAATTTCGTATCGCCCTGCTCTTTTTAAACGTTCAACAATTTCAAGCGCTGGGCTTTCGCGCATATCATCTACATTTCCTTTATAAGTTAATCCGAGAATCACTATTTTTTGAGTTGGCGCCTCATCCATTAATCGATCAATTTGCTTAACAACAAAATTTGGCATTGAACAATTAATATCACGCGCTTGCTCAATCAATTTTGCTTGTTCAGGCGCTTTTGAGATAATGAAATAAGGATCAACCGCCAAACAGTGTCCGCCAACACCAGGCCCTGGATTATGGATATGAACTCGCTGATGCTCGTTTGCAAGTTCAATCACATGGAGTGCATTTGCCCCAAGAACTTCAGCAATCAGTACAAGTTCATTGGCAAGTGCAATATTGACATCCCGATACGTATTTTCCATTAATTTACTCAGTTCGGCAGTCGTAGTATCTGTTTTTAAACATTTACCTTTTACAAAAGTTTGATAGATTTCAGCCCCCTTGTTTGCACAAGCTTCCGTCATTCCACCGATAATCCGGTTATTTTCCTCCAGTTCCCGTAAAATTTGTCCTGGCAAAACACGTTCAGGACAATGAACAAGAAAAATATCCTTTCCTATGATAAAACCCTTATCAGAAATAAGAGGTGCAACCAAATCTCTTGTGGCTCTTGGCTCAATGGTAGACTCAACAATAACCGTATTCCCTTTTTCCAAGAACGGCAGAACCTCTTTTACTGCTTGAAGTACATAGGTCATATCACAAGACTTATCTATTTTATTTGGTGTTGGAACGGCGATAATAAATACATCAGACTTCTCCATTTTGTTTTGAATAACAAGATTATCCTCGACAGCATCTTCAAACGCTTCTTGAAGTCCATTTTCCTCAATATGAATTTTATTATTTTGAAGAGCTTCGATGACGGCTGGACTTGTATCAAATCCCCTCACCTGAACGCCGTGATTCGCGAACATCACCGCAGTAGGAAGTCCAATATAGCCTAGCCCAAGAACTGTCAATTTCATTTTCCCTTTCCTTTCCCAACTTGATGAGTCAAAACGCCTTCTAATTGGTTAAGCAATTGATTTCGCTCAAAAAATTGTTGGGCTAAAGTTTTCGCATTTTTGCCCATTTGCTTTCTTTGTTCTAGATCTTCTTGTAAGGATTTCAGTATTTCGTAAAATGCTTCTTTATGTTCCGCTCTTACTCCAAATCCCGCTTTGTATTCAGCCAGTAATTGACTTTGCCACCCTTCAAAATTTAAAATTACAGGCTTTCCAGCAGCCAAATAGTCAAAAAACTTGTTTGAACTGTTTTCATGTAAAACAGGATAGTCTCCTAAAATCACCATGCCTACATCACAAGCAGCAATCCACGCATAGACACTTTCTTTAGAAACCCCATCTAAAATAAATACATTTTGAATATTTTCTTTTTTAACCCGCTTCACTAGGTTTTCCTTCTCTTTTCCATCACCGATCAGGACATATGCGATATTAGGATTATAAAATGTTGTTGCAACATCTAGAATAAAGTCTAGATTATTTGCAAAGCCAAACGTACCTGGATAAAGACAAATGCACTTCTCCTCTAATTCGGGATACTGTTTTTCCACTTGCTTTCGCGCATCTAAGCCTCCCCATTTTCTAAAGCGATCTAAATGAGCAAAGTTTGAAATAACCTTAATTTTCTTTACGTCAACCCCTTTTTTCACTAGATTTTTTTCCATTGCTGGAGATAAAACAATAATTTGATCCGCCGCTTTATAAAGCCATCTTTCAATCCGTATCATTATTTTTTGCAAGATCCGATTTTGTATAAATCCCAGTTGGATCGGAGCATCAGGCCAAACATCGCGAACTTCAAAAATAAAAGAACGATGTTTCATTTTAGCGACAAGGGCACCTGCGATACCAACTGTAATGGGAGGCGAACTTGCATAAACTGCATCAACATCTTTTTCTTTAAGTGCTAAAAGTATGCTTTTTAACATGTAATGCACAAAAGAAAGTACCCTTTTAACAAATCCATATTTTTGGTTATATTTTGTACGTGTTGTTTTCACCACAATATCCGTCACATCATCTTTGTTTTCCCCGCACACTACTAAAATTTCCCACCCTAATTTTTTTAGGTGTTTACTTATCTCATACGGGCGTGTTAATCCCGATTTACTCGAAAAATGCTGTGTTATATAGATTAACTTCATAACTTCCCTTTCTATCTCATATTTATTAACTAGCAAGAAAGCTCACTTACTTTTAATTCCATCCGTCCTTAAAAAACAAGCCAACAAAATAGCAATTAAAATACCATGCGTTAGCATACTCGTAATAAGTGAGGAATCAATTAATCCCCAGACAGGCATAACAATAAATCCTGTGAAGAACAGTACATTTTTGCCCTCAACAAAGCTATCATAGATCCATAGTATGAATGAAAGAATACAGGTGAAAAGAAAAACACCAAAATATCCAAACGCGGAAAAAGCATCCGCCCATAAATTTGCATTAGCTGAAACTTCTGCATCTCCAAAATAAGTCTCCCCAATCAAAAACGCAGGAGTCGAATGATAAGAATATGGAAATAACCACCCTAACACACTATGTCCAAGATGCGTTTGTGGGTTAATGGAAAAGAAGTCAAAATAGTGACTGGTTAAAACCGCAGGGAGCATCAAAAGTCGTCTAGAAATCAACTCCGTAAAAGCTATCCCTCCACTCAGTTGATCCATTAAAAAACAACCAGTTACAAGTAAGAATGCAAGAATCGAAAAGTTCCTTCCAAAAAATTGTCCCTTTTTGAACATGGCAAGCATTACCGCAACAATAAAAACGACCGATAAAATAATCGATTTTTGTCCGGAAATATTGTAGGCAATAAACTGCGCTACAAGTCCCAAAAATAAAAATAAGTATTTTTTAGAAACAATTCCCCAAACGAACAGTCCTGGTCCGACAATTTTTGACCACCAGCTGAGCACATAACCTGAAATTCCAATCGTCGAATCTCGGTAACTAAAACGCACATCATAGACATCATCAAAACCAACCAGCTTTGTTTTAAGTCCATACGTTTTAATCAAAATGAAAAGCAACCCGATCGCAAGAACCCCTAACCCCAATTTGATAAAAAGCGGATAAACTTTAAACTGATAGACCTCTAACAAATTCATTTTCCCCGCTCCGTAAAGAATGCAAAGCGAGAGAAGTACACATAACTTAAAAAAGAAGAAATCATCAAATGGATTTTCCCTCACATAATCCGGGATAATCATGATAGGAACAGCAACAAATAGATATAAAATCCAGAAAACAGCTTGACTAGGTCGCTTAACAGAAATGTTTGCAAAGCAAGCAGGGAGAACAGCTAAAAAAGCAGAAAGTAAATGAACCCCAGCACTTGGATGCAAGTTTGTCAGTGTATAGTAACTATATACGGGTGAAATTAGATGACTGTATGCATATTGAAGAAAGAAGATATAACCTAGAATTGATAAAATTGTCACTATTTTATTCAAGTCAAAACTGATCGTGACCACCTACTCTTTATTTTCATTTCACTTTACAGATAGTAATTGGACGTTTCCTCCTGCATCTGTACTTTATTTTTAACAATGCCATAGATAGGGAGGTTGACTAAGTTGAAATCACTCAGCCCTTTGGCAAATTTTTGTTTCGTTGTTTTCCCCATTTCAACGACAAGAATCGTCCCATCACTTTCTTTAGCAACATAAAATGTATCTGAAATAAAAGATGGAGGTGCATCAATTAAAACAAAGTCATACTCTTCTTTTGCCCAAGATAAAAGAGCCTTTACGCTTTGATTACTTAATAGATTTGATGGGTCTACGGAGACCGTTCCAGATGTAATTAAATCAACTTGGTCGATATAAGAAGATTGAACCGCTTCTTTAAAAGCTAAATTTGAAAGCATAACATCTGCTAGCCCCACAGAATTCGACGTTCGCCAAATCTTATGCTGCTTTGGCAGACGAAGATCAGCATCAATTACTAAAACTTTAAGGTTTTGGTTGCCAAATATTGCAGCTACATTGGCAACTGTACTTGACTTCCCTTCTCCTCCTCGTATTGACGTGAAAGTAAAGGTCTTCAAATGCTTATTTTTTCCAAGAATAGTTAAATTGGCACAGAGCATTCTAAAGTCTTCCACAGCATGATTAATGAGACTATTTCCCCCGCTGTAACCTGTTAGTATCTTCCTTGTTGCAGAATCCTTTTTAGTTTTCGTATAGTTAATAATATGTCCAATTATTGGGATTTGAGTAATCTCACGAATTTCATTATCAGTTCTTAACGGCGACTTAATAAGCTCTATTACAATAATTCCTAATCCCGATACAAGTAGCCCCATAATAACTGCAATGAACAAATTCGTTTTTAAATTGGGGCTCACCGGATCTTGAATTTTATTCATATTAGAAAGCGAAATAATTTGAATAGAATCCATATCCCATATTTTTTTTACTTCTTTTTTTAATGATTGTGCTGTTTGATTAACAAGTTCAACAGCTCTAGCCGCATCGTTATCCTTGGCACTGATTTCTAGAGCTCGAGAATTGCTGTCATTTGAGATATTAATTTGTTTTGAAATATCCATTGCATCTGGAATTTCAAGCTTTTTTTTCACGTCATCTAATACAACATCACTTGTAACAATATTTTTATATGTGTTTAGTAACTGAATATCGTTTGCATCACTTGTTTCGCTGGATGGTGGTTTTGCAACAACCCATGAAGATGCACTATAGGTCGGCGTGATAACAAATTTTGTTATTGTTACTCCTGCAAGGACTGCTACAATCATGACTACGCCAATAAAGAGCCAGTATTTTTTCACAAGGAACAGCAGATATGACAACCTAATTGTTTTGTTCATAGTTTCCCCCGTTACCCACTATTTTCCTTTTCTTTCTATGTTAAGATCCCATTTGAGGACCTTTTCCCCATCTTGTAAATATGAAAGCATAAACGATTTTGATGATTTTGTGGTTTCAAAATACATACTTCCTTCAAGCGTTTTCAAAGCTTCGACCTCTCCTCCTAGATTGTCTCCCTCTGCCACTTTATATACTTCACCAGCATTATTTTCTAAGTTAAAATCTCCTGCTCCAATTCCAAAAACCTCATTCTTTGATTCATTCTTCACTGCTGTTACAATTTCTAATTTCTGTTTATTTTTAATGTAGCTCACATTTATTTGCTTGATTGTAATGGAGATGTTCCTCCATTTTTTAGTTTCATTGACCTCAACTGTAAATGGTTTTTCCGTGATAATGGATTGTTTTTCCGTAGATTTATGTTTTTCATTTGAAGAGCTGTGACCAGCACAACCCGTTAAAATCAGTGGTATGCTCAAAATAAAAAGAATTGTTAAAAATTGAATTGCTTTCACCACATTACCTCCATCAGCATCTATTTATAATCTGTCCGGCTAGAAACCGGACAGACTATAAACATTCATCATTTGACTACACTTGTTGTACTGTTTCCTTCAATTCCATTTGCATCCACAGGATGCACTTCAAATGTTTGACCTGCAGTTTTTAAAATATCGCTTGCCCAAATTTTGTAAGTGCCATCTGTTGCTACCGCCCCGTAACGAACTAGTTTTCCATCAACGTATAGTGCAATTCGTTTAGTTCCTTCTGAAACTGTTCCTGTTACGTAACTTGTTGCCGCTTTATAATCATTAATAACTGGTGCCCCAATTGTAGAGGCACTTTTACCTTTTACAGTTGCCGTTGCTGCTGGACCTACTGTGCCATTCTGATCGACTGGACGAACTTCAAATGTTTGGCCAGCTGCAGTCAGAGTATCTTTACCCCAGATTTTGTACGTACCATCTGCCGCTACTGCTCCATAACGCGCAAGCTGCCCATTTACATAGAGTGCAATTCGTTTTGTGTTTTCACCAACTGTTCCTGTTATATAAGTCTCACCTAGAGTATAATCAGCAATGGTTGGTGCTGTTGTTACGAGTGAAGTATTAGAAACGACTTTTGCCGTTGCTGCTGGGCCTTCGATTCCATTTGCATCAACTGGACGAATTTCAAATGACTGCCCAATTTTTGTTAGAAAATCTTTACCCCAAATTTTGTAAGTGCCATCTGCCGCTACTGCTCCGTAGCGCGCTAGTTGTCCATCAACATAAAGTGCAATTCGTTTTGTATTTTCACCAACTGTACCTGTTACATAAGTGCTACCAAGCTTATATTCATCAATAGTTGGTGCTGTTGTAACTAATGATTTTCCAGAAACAACTGTTGAACTTGCTTTTTTACCCAGCTTTCCATTAGCATCAACTGCATAAACATCAAATGTTTGACCAACTGTTTTTAACGCATCTTTACCCCATACTGAATATGTGCCGTCTGCTGCTACTGCTCCGTAACGAACTAATACTCCGTTTGAATACAAAGCAACTCGTTTTGCACCACTTGGAGCTGTACCCGTTACATAACTACTATTTATAACATATTTATCAATTGTAGGAGCATCTAACTGTCCAGCTGAAACAGTTACTTTTGCTGCATTGCTTGCAATTCCATTAGCGCCTGTTTGCGTTGCACTCAAAATAGATCCAGCTGTTAATTTTGAAATTGTAAATGTAGCTTTCCCGCTTGCATCCGCTATTCTGGACATGCTTGTTCCATCTGGAAGCGTGATTACAATTTCTGCTCCAGGGTTACCAGTAACTGTTACAGATGTTTGGTCTGCCGTTACAGGAGAAATCGTTGGTGCACTAAGTGTTGTATTTTTCACTGTCACACTAGATGCTGGGCTTACATTACCCGCTTTATCTGTTGCAGTTACAGTGATTACAGATCCACCTTTTTGTGAAGTGATCGTTGCTGAATAGTTTCCATTTGCATCTGCAGTTGCTTTAGCGATTACAACATCTCCAGACTTAATTGTTACAGTAGAACCCGCTTCAGCTGTACCGGTTACTTTTGTATCTATGTCAGAAACTGCCTTTAAAGTTGGTTGTGCAGGCGCTGTGGTATCTACAACGGTAGTAGTCACAGTCCCACTATCTAAACCGTCTTTCGAAGCTGAAACATTAATTTTAGTTCCTACTTTTTGTTTACCAATTGTAATGCTATACTTACCATCTGTTCCAGCTGTTCCAGTGTAAGTAAGTGTTCCTCCATTATCATTTGGAATCGCAATGGTTACTTTTGCTCCTGGAGTTGCAGTCCCGGTTATAGTCGTATCACTATCTCCAACTTTATTGACAGTTGGATTTTCTAAAGATGTTGCTGCTACAACCTTATCTGTACTGTCGCTTTTATTTCCCGCTTCATCCGTTGCGTCTACAGAAACAATTGTTCCCGCATCCTGAGCTGGAATTGATACAGTGTAATTACCATCTGCATCAGCGGTTCCAGTTCCAATCACTTTTCCTCCAGCCGAAACCGTCACTGTGGATCCCGGTTCTGCTTTACCTGTTACTTCCGTTGTTTTGTCATTAATCGTATTTACTGTTGGTGCGTCTGGTGCAGTAGTATCCGGTACACCTGTTGAAGTAAGTCTGTGGAAGTTTTGGTTTTTAAAGCCATTCACAAAACTGCTTGTTTGAGAACTATTATTGGAAGAATTTATACCAGAAAGATACGAAGTTCCTACTAAACCATCCCACGTATAATCAGGTGCTTCTGTTGAATTTCCACGATTAAAGGCATTTACTTGTTGATTATCAAAAGAAAGATTTGTTCCTGAACCATAGAATGGAGAACCGTTTGCCACATTTTGGTTATTGATATCAAAAATACTATTGTTATTGATCGAAAATGATCCGCCTGCCATATAAATCGCATAAGGAGTCTCTGGAGCACTAGTAACATTGAAAGCCTTCGTTCCGTCAAGCGTAACTGTTCTACCATATAACCGTGCGATATTTGCCACATCAGTAGCATAGTAAGTTAAGTTTGTCGAAGAACCTTTTCCGAAAGTCACTTCAGATGATGGTGCATAAATCCCTTGGTTTTTGCTTATGATATCTAATGATGAACCATTCCCCACTTTGATAACAGAAGTTCCATCAGCGTAAATTCCGATACCTTTTGTAGTGATTTTCACCTTTGCGTTGTCTTCAATAATAGCATTCCCTTGATTAGCAATATAGATATTATTTCCCGTACCTTCTGTATTTTGCAGGGAAACATTCGAACCTGATTTAAAGTAAATGTTCTTCACTTCAGCAATTTCTTGTGTATAATGAGCATTAAGCGTAGTATTTCCAGAAATATTCAATGTTCCTCCTAATAACCAAGCAACTTGCGGGCCATTATAAGTCACATTATCCAAATTAACGACATATCCGTTAACAGAAGATTTTACTAATCCATAAGCTGCCCAGTCAATTACTTGATAAGTAGCATCGATATTGACGTTTTGGAAAGTAATGGTATTAATTCCATCTTGTTCTCCATTTATAGTTTGACGATACATGTGGATCGTGTGGTTATTCCCTTCAATCACAACAGAATGATTGGCACGTACATCCTGACTAACTGTATCTGGGAAAGAAATATCCCCTGTTAAGTTAATTTGTTTAACTGTCGCATCTTGCATTGCTGCTTTAAACTCATCAAAATTTGACGCATCAACGATTCTTGTTCCTAATGCTCTTCCTTGAATACTTGTTGCAAGTGCCTTAGCTTTTGTCACATTAGAAGTATCAGATGATTGCACACTATCCGCTAACACATTCATAGGAGCTAACAATATTTGACTTCCAACCGTTAATGAAGCAACCCCTAAAATAATACCTTTTTTAATACTTTTCTTTTTATTCATTTTCCCAATTCTCCTTTTTCAATTTTCAATGATGCCTTGCTTCTTCAACTTTTTGATGACCACCCCCTTAATTTTTTCTTCTATAAACGTAACTACTTTCCTACATTCAATCGCCAGTTTGATTCTAAAGTTGAATTGCTTAAAATTCCTTCGTCTGAAAGTTGTTTCACACTCTGAGATGTCATTGAAATGGAAGTGTTACTCATTTTTGCTAATAACTTGATACGCACCCATTTAGGCAACACTACCCAATTAGGATTTCCAGTATTTATCACACCACATTTTGTAGCAATAAGCTGTAACGTAAAGAGAACTTTATCTCGACTTGATCTCACGGCCAAATTAATATTAGATTCAAGTATTGCTGTTTCTTTTTTCAATTGTTCATATAAAAAGTCTGAAAGAAATTGATTTGAATCTAAAAAATCCAGAATATTACTAGTATTAAAAATATTCAAATCAGCATCTTCAATAGCCATAACTTTATATACTTTACTATAAATATAGTCTTCCGAGGTCAATAACATAATAAAATTTCCGCTAGTAGAAAGGTTAAAAATAAAATTTTCTTTTATAGGATGTAATTGTCCTATTGTTCCGCTCGCCACATAAGTTGTCTCATTAGATGTAAGAACTAGCTCTTCCCTCTTCTTTAACTGGATATTTCTGAAAGGTATATTTTTATTAATGTACTCATCTAACATATCTTCTTTTTGTATCAGTTCATGATATTCTGTGTAGTTCAAAAGGCGCCCCCCTCCTTCTGCTTTCATTTAGAATAACTTTTTAAAATGTGTCTTTCACTAAGAAAAACAAATTAAATCATTTGTTTTCAAAATAAATATTGACATTTTTTTGACATTTCTTTTTTAATTGTAATAAACTTATATACCTGACAATTACTATGATCATTGCTATAATAAATCTACTCTCAAGAGAGAAAGTTTACTGAAATTCCTATTGTGTTTAAATTTGTATTATCTGTTCTCAACTGGATAATCTTACAATATTACATAAATAGTCCATAAAATGGAGGTAGGCCCTATTGAAAAAGCTCTATATACTTGAGGATAATTTTTTACACCGTGAGTACATACTTAAATCCATTCATGCCATTGATGAAGTGAATACATTTGAATATGAGATTGAGATTGTCACTGAATTTAATTCATTTGCTCAAGAAATATCAAATAGATCGATTAGTGACCTTGACATTTTTTTAATTGATATTGATTTGAATTCTTACTTTAGCGGACTTGATCTTGCTGAACGCATTCGCCAAATCAATGAAGAATGTATTTTGATCTTTATAACTGCAGACAATACAAAGGGACTTGAAGTGATAAATAAACACCTAAAGCCTTTTGCTTATATCATTAAAGATGTTCAGTTCTCACAATTAAATTTAGAAAAAGTGTTCCATAAAGCTTTTGAATGGATTTATTCTCCAAAATTAGAACAACGTGTCGTTTTAAATTCCTCTTTTAACAAATTAATCTATCCTGCAAGAGAAATTAATTTCTTTAGGGCTCTTCCTAAAAATCGCTACCATGTTTTAATGCAAACTTCGAATTCTGAAAAAATTATAGGAATGTCTATTGGGAAGGTTAAAAAGTTGGTTCCTAAAGATATCTTCTTAACAAATCTAAAATCTTATGTTTTTAATGTTAAAAATATCATCGAGGCAGATGTTGGGGAGGGGAAACTTATCTTTAAAGGCGATTCAAAATTATCTCTTACACCACATATTGTAAGAAAGGTAGTTAATGATCCTCTGTTTATCAAATGGATGAGTTAGTGTTATAAGCTTCCCTCGTGTATTAATAATAACAAGCTTTGTAGAAAAAAAAATTAAATTCATGCTGTTTACTGTTAAATTTATGTTGTTTCTAAATATAATTAGCATGAAAACAAATTTAAAACCAATTAGTCTCAAAATATTGGACAAATGATCTAAGTAAGTTTTTCCCGCCCTTCATACGCAAGAAAACAGTACGAGGATATTCTCTTTAAAAAAATATCCTCGTACTGTTTTTTTGGTTTCATAATAAACAAAGTGTTTCATTTCTTGATAACTTTTAATCAAGAAACAAAACACTCCTGCATTCAAACACAATGACCCTTAAATTTTTTTATATCCCCCTCTAACTCCGTAGCACGCGTAAGTGCAGAAATCACCGCCACTCCATCTGCTCCTGCCTGTAGCACACGAGCGACATTTTCAATCGTGATTCCTCCAATGGCAACCACCGGTAACGTAATCCCTAAATCTCTCATTTGTTTGAGTAGTACGACCCCAGATGGTGCCTTCGCATCGCTTTTTGACCGTGTTGCAAAAATTGGTCCAGCACCTAGATAATCAATTCCTTCCATTCTACTTGCAACAACTGCCTCTTCCACCGTGCTCACCGACAAGCCCACCTTCATTTTCGTACCACAAAGAGCGATCACTTCTTGGATTTGGCGATCATCTTGACCAACATGAATACCATCTGCCCCGAGAATAAGCGCAAGCTCGATATCATCGTTCACAAAAAAAGGTACCCGATACCTTTCGCAAAGCAGTTGACATTTCCGTGCCATTTCGATTATCTGAACACGATCTGTCAAGCTACCGACCCCTTTTTCTCGAAACTGGAAACAAGTAATCCCTGCTTGTAAGGCTTTCTCCAGAAAGCCGACCAAATCCCCCTTCGCGACATCCTGCGTTCCTGCTACTAAATAAACAGCTAGTTCTTGCCTCATTTCCATTCACGCTCCCGATAAGCAAAATGATTGGTTGGACCGTGACCATGACCTATTCCAAGTGTTTGCTCAATCGCACAACTGATAAACTCTTTTCCAATACGAACACTTTCAGCAAGTGAAGTGCCTTTCGCAAGCTCTGCTGTGATGCAAGCTGAAAACGTGCACCCTGTCCCGTGTGTGTGCTTCGTATCAAATCGCTTGCTTGTAAGCCACGTTGCGAGCTCCGAACTAAAAAAGAAATCCGCGGCTTGCTTCATATCGGCGTGACCTCCCTTGATCACCACAGCACCTGCCCCCAAATCTACGAGCATCCGTGCTGCCTGTTCCGTATCCTCTACCGTCTCAATGGACATTCCAACTAAAGCTTCTGCTTCAGGAATATTCGGTGTAACCAAAGTTGCAAGCGGAAGCAACTCCCTCCGAAGCGTTTGAAGAGCTTCCCATTCCAGTAAAGCTTCTCCGCCTTTTGCAATCATCACAGGATCGATCACCAGTTGCATTCCAGGCCAATCTTTTAATTCTTGTGCCACGTGGTGTATAATTTCTGCATCTACTAGCATCCCCGTTTTCACCGCTTGTGGCATTAAATCCTCCCGAATCGCATCCAGCTGATCATCCAAAGTCACAAGCGGAACCTTATGAAACGACTTTACGCCAAGTGTATTCTGAGCCGTCACCGCCGTCAAAACAGACATCCCATAAACCCCACGTTCTTGAAAAGTTTTCAAGTCTGCTTGGATGCCAGCACCACCACCGCTGTCAGAACCTGCAATTGTTAATGCCTGTGCAATTTTCATTCCGCATGCCTCCCTTCTTCAATGAAGACGTGCTCCTGAATGGCCTCTTTCGACCAATTCGCGAGCGCATCCAGAAATGCTGGCCGAAATGATCCCGGTAAATTTTTGGCACTAAGGCTTTCTTCTGCAAATTCAGAAGCAACCGCATAGCTCGCACAGGCCTCAAGGCACGCCATGTAAGCCGCATCAATCGGTAAAGTCGCAATAAAGGCCCCACAAACCGCACTCAAAAGACAGCCCGAACCCGTAATTCTCGGTAAAAGTGAACTACCATTTGTGATTTTCGCAAACCGTTTACCATCTGAAATCACATCGCTCGCTCCACTCAAAACGGCGATTGTTTTGTGCTTTTTCGCCACTTGTCGTGCAATCTCGATTTGATCTACATGATCACTACCTGCATCAACACCTTTGCCCTGCCATTCTACACCAGCGAGCACGGCCATCTCACTCGCATTACCGCGAATCGCCGTAAACCTTATTGTCTCAAGTAGTTCAGCTACTACTTCACGGCGAAAACTTGTTGCTCCAACACCAACTGGATCGAGTACAACGGGCTTCCCTGCTTCATTCGCCGCTGCTCCAGCCCGTTTCATCGCCCGAACAAGTTCAGCATCAAGCGTGCCAATATTCATGACAAGCACATCAGCATTCTCCGCCATCTCGGCTACTTCTTCTAAAGCCGATGCCATAATGGGTGAAGCACCAATCGCAAGTAAACCATCAGCCAAATCTCCAGCCACAACGATATTTGTCATATTATGCACTAATGGATTTCCCTTTTTCACTTGCTCTAATGAATCAAATCGTCGCATTTTTTACACCTCGCCACATTTGTTTTTGGAATGCCATATCGAAAAACTCAACTTCTAATTCTGCGCTGATTAAAAAGCTTTTTCGCATCTGTTCACGTACTTTTTTATCAGCATCTTGCGCTGCATTTTCCACAAGTTCTTTCTGCAAGAAAACTGCTGCCTGATATTCATCCGCCGAATAGCTTGTTAATAACTCTTGATAAAGCGGATTTGGACTTTTTTCCTTCGCATATAGATTGCCCATATCTGCATATAACGCATAGCAAGGCAGAAGCGAAGCCATCGTTACTCCAAATTCATCAGCAAAAGCCGTCCTATATAGATGAGAAGTATAGTGATAGGCTGCAGGTGACGGTTGTACCACAAGTAGATTTTGTTCCTTAATTCCAGCTCTAGGATAAAAGGTTTGCCGCATGCTTAGCTCAGAGGCACTTAGGCGTCTAAGCACTTGATTTAATTCTTTCTTAATTTTAGGATCACATACTTGTCTTTTTGCTAGTTTAATCACTCTCACAAAATGTGTTAGATAATAGTAATCCTGTAATAAATAATGAATAAATTTGTCTTCTTCAAGTGTGCCATCTACTAGTCCCTGCACAAATGGGTGTTTGAGACTTTCCTGCCAAACATCGTTTGCTTCTTCTTCCCAAATCTTCACAAATTCCATATAGCCATCATCCTTTCTTTTAGAAAAAATGCGCCTATTTCTTAGCACAAAAAAACGCACTTTCTGTTTCCATGTATGTAAAAACAAACAAAGAAATAGAAAAGCACGTTGCTTTTTGAAATTTCCACTTCCCTACGCTTGCACTAACAAACAGGTTCAAAGGGTCAGAAAGTACACTTCCTATCTCAGCCACAACCGTGGCCCCCCTAGTGTTGCATTATTTACTTTTTTCAATCATAACATAGCCTATTCCAAGCGACAACTTTCCTCCATTTTACTCAGCCAAAACTGATTTTTATACAGAATAGTTTTTGTCGGCTTATCTTAAAATGGCCTCCAATTCCCTTTAATGTATTGAATTATTCAAAACAAAACTAAGATCACTATACGAAAAGTCCTGTTCTTTCGTTACAGCAAAACAAGTCTAAAAGTTATAACTTCTAGACTTGAAATTCAATTCACGATCTTTCACATCTTCCTATATTATAATTTACTATTTATCCCCTTCACCTAACAAGGCATAAAAAATTGCTCCCATTGTCACCAAAATAAATAATGGACAGACAAATGTAATGACTACTTTCCAAATCACATAGTTGTTCTTTATGACTTTGACAAAAAATTCGATTTGCTAAAAATAAACAAGCAAAAAATGCCCCCATCCACAAAAACTAACACATATTTTCAACTTATTGATAGAATTGTTCAATTTTATATTTATCTAAGACCGCTTTAACCATCAAACTATATCTTTCTATAATGACTGAATGCTCTCTTATTTTTACTCTGTCTAAGTATTCTACATTCTCTATTCCATCCAATGGAAGTAGCGGAACAAATTCCATAGTCTGTTAAATTTGAAGACAACTTTACTTCAACACCGCCAAGTCGAAGAACAAAGGAATATATTCTCCTTCTAATATCTACATCCCGCCGTTACGCCTTTACTTTAGCGTTGTTTTGGGCGGGTGGGTCTGGTACAATGTTAGTAATTTCTTGGTTCGACTATTGCTGATAAGGTAAAGGGATTAGATAAGATTATTTCGGAGGCTAAAACATGAATTCAACAGTTACTTTCTATGTTACTCGACATGGGGAAACATTACTTAACCATTTACATAAAGCACAAGGTTGGGTAGATTCCCCATTAACTGAAAGAGGAATCCAAACAGCCTCACAACTAGGACTGCAACTAAAAAATGTCCAATTTTCAGCTGCATTTTCCAGTGATACATCCAGAGCTTTACAGACTGGAAAAACCATATTAACTGCACAGGGGCAAAATGAACTGCAAGTTATTACTGATAAAAGACTCCGCGAATGGTGTTTGGGCTGCTGGGAAGCAGAAAATAATAATAAGTTTATTTCCAGTATGATGAATGAATTACAGATACAAAATGATTTTTCAGAACTTAATTTCCGTCTGCCAGAAGTTCATGAGATTATTTATAAATCCGACATAACAGGTATGGTTGAACCGTTTCATATGATTACGGATAGATTGGAAAGTTTTCTCAAAGATACAGCTGATCATTTTATTCACTTGAATAATCCAAACGTCCTGATTGTTACTCATGCTTTTGCTATTAAAACATTGCTGTATTTATTTTCAAAAGAAATGTTGCGAAAAAAACCTAAAATCAAAAATGTTGATATTATTACTATTAAATGGGATGGTAAAAATTTTTCTATCCTTACATGATATGCCTATGCGGCTCGGGGCGAGAATTGTATTTTTACAACGACTAGCTCGTTTGTTGCCGCAAAGCGGTGGCATGTTACGCTGAAACGCTCCGAGCATTAGTTTAGATGCTTGCTATTTTGTAAGTTCCTCGTAGCTCATGCTCGACTTTGGAAGTTTTGTGCTTTCATTTGTTGGTCTTGTTGTTGTGTTGATTAAGCTAAACGAAAAAAAAGAAAGTAACCTCATTTACCTGACCTGGCAGAGATTACTTTCTAATTTATCTTTATCTCCGCCACCGTCTTTTTAACGGTGCTACTGTTTAGGGAGTCATGTTCACGCATGGCTCTCTTTTCATGTTTATAATAGCATGCCTATTCAGTCAATAAATCGAGTAAAAAACACTAATCATCGCCAGATTTTTCGCTACTTCGAAATCTTTTGCTGATCCGCTACCGTATTCAGCATGTTAGGCATACTGGCCTGACTCCAAATCAAGAAAAATGGACCACTCAAAAATATGCTCCCCCTCTCACTTTCATAAAAGCACTTCTTTCTTATCTCTTTACTTTTATTATAGAGATAGTCACACTCAAGTATCAATTCAAAATCATTCAATAGAATTATAAAAAATCCCCACACAACCTCCTAGTTTGTATGAGGAGGTTTTGACAGAGTTTTAATCCAGAACTATAAATAAAACGTTTAATAATTAATGTTACTCCTTTTATTCCTGTAAATCAATATGATTTATTGTGAATAACTCCACATTTAAACAACAATAAGTATAATTTGTTAAATATTTCGTTTTGAGTTCACTTATTGTTTGTATGGATATATAATGAGTGTGTATTAAAGAATAAAGGAGGAGTTTTAAATGTTTAGAAAAGTTTTTGTTGTTGGCTTATCTGCATTATTGTTCAGTTCTTCTTTTGCACTAGCACCCCCTCCATCAGCTCATGCACAAAGTGCAAATCAAGAATCTACTAACGAAAGCCAGAAACCTCAACCACGAACCCTTATTTTAACTGCTACTGGTGACTTGGAAGGAACGGTCGTCCCTTACTATGATAAAGGGGATATTCAAGGTCTAGAAACTGGATACATCGATTTACATTATCATTCCTTTGACACGGGCTTTGTAGATGGCGATCATGCTTATCTTACGATTGAACTTCCTAAAGAATTTGCAACACTAGCTAAACAAGCCTCATTTAAAGAAAACATCAGCGGAACTATGCAACGTAAAGGCCTGCTTGGTGATCGCTCCTTTACAATCTCACAGGATGATCTCACTGTGAGTGGAGCACGTATTGTTGTTGAGATTCCAAGAGAACTCTGGATTATATCTGGAGAAATCATGGCGGATATTTCTATAAACTACGGAAATATACAAAAAAACTTCCCTATTCGTCTGGTACAAAACAGTGCAGAAGGATACGTATTTAAATCAGCACTTAGAAGATCTATGGCTCCATGGGATCCATTGCAATATCCACTTTTAGGTACAAATAGCGATACATGGGAGAGCCCTTACACAACAGCTTATTGGGATTAGCAGCTCCTGAAACTTCCAGTTACTATTAAAAGTTATTCACTTCTTAGGTTATCTATGAAAAGTAGATAACCTATTTTTTATACTTTAGCTTTACTTTTGTATCAACTTCCAGAACGAAAAGGTGAGTCAATTCTTCAAGAAATTTAAATTATTTATATATAGCCACTAAAAAGTCTAGAATTTATAAATTCTAGACTTTTTTATCATTCTGTTTAGTAAATAAGCGAACACAGAGATAGGCCACTGGTAAGTTAATTATAAATATTGAAAACTGGCAAAGCCAAGTCTCGCATCTCATCTTAATAAAGTTTTAACACTAGCCATTTTAATATTACTATTTTAAATGAAAATGCTCTATACAAAATCATCCGTGAAACTCCTAATAAATCGCAAAAAATGCTTATTTAACTCATCTTTTACATCTATTGGCAAATTATGTCCAGCTTCATCAAGAACATAAACTTCCATATTCTCTTTATTCATCAATTGTTCTTGATCCGAAAAACCTACGATTTGATCAAATTTTCCTAATAAAATATTTCCTTTCACTTCAGAAATATCGTCAATTAAGATATTTTCAAATGAAAACATATAATCTACATCTTGTATATCTTTCCAAAATGTATTTATTCCTTTTTTTAATCCAGGCAAAATAGATTGCTGATAGTCAAACCAAGAATGTTCACTAATGCGAACATTCATATTTAAATAATCTGAGAAAAATTCTTGATTATAATTTGGATTTATTCTTTCTTCAACAATATTTTTATGTTTAGCAAGACTTCTATCGTCTTTTCTTGCTCTAATAACCGGACAGGTTAAGAAAAAGCCACTAATCTGGCTTAACAAGATACGAACCAATCCTAAACAAATATAACCGCCATATGAATGACCGCACAGAATAATCGGCCTTCCCTTAGAATGACAATCAATAAACTTTTTTATTTCAAGCAATATATCATCTGAATTTTTCACTCTCTGATTGATTATGGATTCTCCCATACCGGGAATGTCTAGATAAACTCTGCTGAAGCATGATTTGCTGTCAAACAACCCTTCATAAAAATAAATCATACTTTCTAAGTCCAAGCCACTTCCATGGATAAAATAAATAGGCGCTCCAACTCCAAATTCTTTATAATGAATAGTATTCATTTCTATCCCTCACAAGGTATTTAATTAAGAAACCAAAAATATACTTTTCTTCTTTTCAAATCAAATTAATAAGTATACACCTACATTAGCATAATTTTCACTTTTCTACTAATTCCTTCTCCCTTTTTTCACTTTGAAAATCCTATTATCCCCGACAGTATAACTATACTTACAAAAATCATTTAGTTTAACCTCTTTTCCCTAATCTGCAAAATTCCATGTCTTTTAATTAGTCTACATTTCTTCGTTTTTCTTTTTAGTTCGACGTAACGCATAAGCACTGAGTAAAAGGAATGCTGCACCTAATCCTATCATCCATTCATTCTCCGCTGTTTGACCGCCTATTTTAGGAAGCGAAATTTTGTTGACAGCTTCTTGGTGAGATTTATCCTTTGTCTCTTTTTCGGTGACAATGCTAGTTTTCGGTTCTTATCCACCCTTTACAAAGCTCACAGAAGTTATCCGTATAGGTCTGCTTGAAACAGGGAATCCTCAATAATTGATGTTTGCATTTGGTTGGATGTTTCTACTTTTTTACTTCTCTTTTATCTCCCGAGTAAATAGATCAGTGAAAATAGTTAGATTTGATCGTTCTTCTTTCATAGACAGGAGTAAATGATTGGTGAAATGAAGGAATACGGATTGTCCAGCAACTTCGCATAGCTCCGCTCCAAAATGTCTTCATTCACTTAAAAACCTGGATTTATAACGAGCAAAACAAGTGTAGCAGTTATAACTGCTACACTTGTTAGCCCTATATGATTTTCAGGAATATTCTTCTCAATAGCTACGAAAAAATCTTGCTTTATACGGCTCTATTTCCTCGATTTTCGGTGCCTAGTAAGTTGCTCCTTTTGCCGCTCAATTCGTTCTTTTTGTCTTTGTAATTGTTGAATTTCATACTCTAATTTTCCTGGGTCATGTGATTTTTCCATCGTTTCTTTTCTTGACTGAATTTCTTTATCGATTTGATTTTGCCACTCCTCTATAATAGATTGCCATCTATCTGGTTCACTATTTTTCAAAGCTTCTCTTAGCAGCTGAGAATAACGTCGCATTTGATTTCCCCATAATTTATTTCGATTTTGATAATACTGGACTTGCTCACTTTCGTCTAACGAGCTAACAAAACGATCTTCTTCATGTTCGACAATATTACTCAAAAACGAAAGAATGGGGATGATTAAATAAATGATTAATGCTGCTTTAATAAAGTAGATGGAAAAAATAATTAACAAAACACGTAGAAAAAGAGTGACAAGCCCTTGTGCAATCTGTTCTTTTTTGTACCTTTTTTTAAGTTTAGCGTTTGTTGTGCTCTGCAAAGTTAAACTATAAATCAAGCATTTTAAAAAGAGCATTATAATTAAATTTAAAATTCCATAAATAAGCATCGTTTGAACACTAGTATCTTCAATCAATAACTTAGTTGTTGATGGAATAAGAGAGAGAAAGAACAACAAAAGCAAATAGACAACTAAATCTAGATTTCGTACTTTTTCTACCTGATTAAAAGCATTAGCTGTCTGAAACCAAATTCCTGCAACAAAGCAAAAACTAATAAAGTAAATGCCTATCGCACTTATCAAGTCGATAATAATAATTTCCCCGCTACTTGTCAGATTTATCGGCAATTCAATTACCATAATTGTTAAAATAATAGCGAAAATAGCATCACTGAATAAAGTTATTCTTTCTTTCATATTAGATTTTCCTCCGTTTATTTCAATCTTAAAATTTCAAAAAACGAGCAAATGAATATTTGCTCGTTTTCCCAATCAAATCTCATTTAAATAGATACTTTTCTCGCCAGGCACATAATTCCAGCAATAACTGCTAAAACTCCTGGTACAACCCAAAGGAATCCAACTAAAAAGAAACCAATGACACCTAAAATAAGCGTCAAAATTCCCCACAACTTGGCATTTTTCTTGATAAAAAATGAAAAGATGAATAATAAGATCCCGACTATTAATGCAAGGATTGCTAGGATAACAACCATACCGCTCGTCGCTGCTAGGATGTCCATATCAGAAGTGTCATATGCAGCGTTTGTTGTAAACTCTGATGACTGTGATATAACACCTATTAGCCCTCCACCTAAGATACCAAATAAGCCAGCAATTATCCCTGTAATTCCTGCTATTAAGGTTAAAACAAATTCAGCCTTTCTTGGATTCATTTTCGCCTCTCCCTTTTTCTTTTTTTGTCATAATATACAATACTCGACCTTATTATCATAGCATAAATACAAGCGTAAATCGTGACGAATTATTGACAATTTGTCTAAATGTTATTTTTTTATCACAAAAATACTTTGATGTATCTCTGAAGAAACGCCTCCATCCCCAGAATAACAAGGATTGCTACTAAGTTAAAAGGTGTGGACAAAATGATATAGCAAGAGGTGATAGATCCCTCTCCTTGATAATTTTCAGCAAAGATCAAGTTTATTTAATGAGAACTTTGCCGCCTTAATTTGCTAGCTCTATTCTTTGTCCTGATTTTGGCATAGCGCCTTTTTAATTTTAGCCAACTTTTGACTATATTTTGATTCAGCATCATCAAACTCACTGATTTTTTTATTGTCTTTTATATAAATAGAGAGATCCAGCAGCAACAACAAGCCATAGGCCAAGAAGTGACATTGGTAACTCAGAATGGTCTCCAGTTGTAGGTAAGAATGGCTTAACTGTAGTTGGTTTTTTTGAAGAAAATTTTACTGGTGTTGCAGGAGCCTTCTCCATTTCGGAAGCTGATTTGATTGTAGAGATGGCTTCTTCTTTGTTTTCTCCAACCTTAGTTGCTTCTTCTGATTGACTAGATTTTGCTGGATCGTCCATATCTTCATCTGGATCGTTTGGAGCTAGGTTTTTTTCATAAATCAGTGTCACTTCCGAACCTTTACTGCTATACAAGCCCGTAAGGTCTCCATTACTTTCTTTAAATCTGTAGTTAGAAATAGGCTGTACTCTGACCTCGTAATACTTACCTATTTCCCCTTCCATCACAACTTCTTCTGCAAGTTTATTTCCTGCCTCATCTAAAAAGTGAACTGTAACCTGTCCTTTTATAGTAGCGGGTTGGATGATTTTCTCATAAACGAATTGGACACTTTGCTGTTCTGACGAAAATAGACCTGATTGCTTCCCATTAATGGTTTTTAACTGATACCCTTCTAGCTGTTTCGCCTCGATTTGGTATGGTTCACCCACCTTGCCTTCTATATTTTCCGTTTCTGCGAGTTCCATCCCATTTTCATCGACAAATGAAGCACTGACTTTTCCTACTTGTGGCATAGGTTTTGCGGCATAGGTATAAAAAATTTCTTGTGTTTGGTTAGTTAAAATCGGATCCGTATAGATACCTTGCTGCTCAGCACCTTCTATTTTTATCAAGGAATAGCCCGGAATTTGCGGAGCTTCTTGAACAGCGTAAGGCTCTCCAATTGTCCCAATAGATTTAAATGGCGGTGCAAGTTCATCTCCGTTTTCATCCAAATAATAAGCAGTCACTAAGCCGTTAATAAATTTAATGTTATACCAAACACGTTTTACTGTACCGTCTGCCATGTTTTGGTAGTCAATAAATATGGTGAAACCTTGGTAGTTAATGTCTGAACTGCTTTTAAAAAAATTATTAATTGATGACATCTGAATGACGTTTTGCTCACTTGTCGGTCCGATTGTGTTCGTATAATCCACCGACTTCATTCTTAATGGAGCGCTTGATTTATAGCCAAAAAAATTATCTGTCAGCGAAATTACGTATTTTAATTCCTGACCCTGCAACTCCTCAGGAATGGGTAAAGTTACTTTAAGCTTTTCAAAAGAAGCCGGATTATACGAAACGTCTAAATCATATTCAAGTTTACTCTCTGCCTTAGCTTGTAATGGTTGCGTGAATAAAAAGAACCCCATCAGCAGAATCCCTAACAGACTAAAAATTTTTTTGGCCATTTACGACACTCCCTTATTGATTGTTTCATTTATCGTAACATGTAAAAATATAATGAATATAGGAAATGAAATGCATTTTTTGGCATCAAAACTGTAATTGTGTCTATTTCATGAATATCAACAGAATTTTCGGTTTCATATAAAAAGTGTTTTGTTTCTTGACTAGGAGCTAGCAAAAAACAAAACACGCCATGTTTAAATTCGAATGCATTTCAATTTTTCCACGGCTTCCTCCAAATTCGCAGCATGCGTAATCTAATAATGGTCTTGCAAGCTGCTTTTTCTCAAGTTTTTACAAATTCCATCCAAGCATTACCCTTTTTCCAGAAAAAATGCGCCTATTTTTCAGCACAAAAAACGCGCTTTCTATTTCCATGTATGTAAAACAAACAAAGAAATAGAGAAGCACGCCATTTTTAAAATTTCCCACTTCACTCAGTCAAAAATCGTCGCCATTTTCGGTGCATCAAATACTTCATAATAGATGTCTGATTCATTTGCGCCAGCAGCAATCAAAGCATTTTTCACACCAATTGTAAATTCTGGTCGGCCACAAAGATAAAAGGCCATTTGTTCATTAAAATCAAGCCATTTCTTTAACTTTTCCGCATTGATTCGCCCTTCAGAACTCGTCTCGTTGGTAATAATATCTATTTTATCACAAAGCGATGCTACTTCCTTTTCAAAAATATTGTCTGTTAAGTGACGAAAGTTTTGAATCCAAATCGTTTTCTTACCTTGTTCATAAGAAGCTTCTGCCATAGGTAAAATAGGCGTCATACCAATCCCCGAGCTAATAAGTACATTCGTTTTGCTATCCTGAGCCAAACAAAAATCCCCTGCTGGAGCACTAAGACATATTTCATCACCAGGTTTCACATCTTGAATCAAATAGTTCGAGACAATACCCTCATTTTCCTTTCGAATGGCAATATGAACTTGGTTCTTTGTTTCATCTGCCGCATAGATGGAATAATGACGATTGGAAAAATAAGTTTCCCCATCCTTTTTTATTCGAACCGTAATATATTCACCTGGAATGACTTTGCCAATCGGAAAGTCTGACTGTAAACCAATTTTGACAAACCCAGCCACCGGTTTCTCAACAGAAATCACTTTGAACGGTTTGAAATCATGCCAAGCCTCTTCTTTGTACATTTCTTTTTCAGCATCAATAAAGACTTGAGCAATCTCACCATAGGCCGCTGTCCATGCATCAATAATTTCATCTGTCGCCGCATCACCAAGCACAATTCCAATTGCCTCAATCAAATGATGTCCCACAATCGGATAATGTTCTGGCTTTACTTGCAGTGCGCGATGCTTATAACCAATTTGAATCACGTGTGGCTTAAGCACAGAAAGATCATCAATGTTCATAGCTGCCGCTAACACCGTATTCGCAAGCGCCTTTGATTGCGTGCCTTCACGTTGATTATTCTGGTTAAAAATATTTAACAATTCTGGGTGTGCTTTAAACATATTTTGGTAAAAAATACCTGTAATTTCCGTTCCTTTATCTTGCAAAAATGGAATGGTGCTTTTCACGATTTTTCTTGTTTTTTCATCTAACATTTGCGTTTTCCTCCATTCGGTTCATGCTACGCTGCCTTACTTTGTCGGTCTTTACAGCAACTGAAAACGCCTCAGAGTCCAAAAGCTTAATACATCTGTTCAAGAAACTCAAAACTCGCTTCATCTATTATTTTTTTCCATTTCTTGTTCCCTACATTCAACCTCAACAGCCTTGAAAGCCGTTTTATTCGCTTTCTGACACAACTGACTATTCCACAATTAGTCCCTTTATCTGAATCACAACAACAGCTTCCTTTCTAGTTTCACGCTCAACGTGAACCAAATAAGAAGTTGTTTTTTTCAAATGTATTCTTAGCTTTTGATGCGGTGAAGCTATTTTTCTTCTGAAACTTCCGGTAAAGCATCTTGCATGGTTGTTATAAATACATTGTTATTTTTTTGAACAAGCTATTCACCTAGCCCCTAACTCCAGCCCTTGAGTCTCTTCCTGATAAATCTAGTAGTCCACAACCGCCCGATTAGCTTTATCCGCTTCCTCGGAGCGACTGCACACTTTACTATCATCAAAACCGACTAGGTAAGTATTAGCATTACAACAAGCTTTTTTTATTTCTTTCCCTTGATGCCACAGAAGATTCTGCTGTTTATCTTCCTTGGCCATATATATTCGTAAAATTTTCTATGGTTCATTTAAAAAAGCCTTGTTCTAACTTTTCCTAGAAAGCATGATTCGAATTTGTTGGACTAGGAAAGAAGAAACTCTTTCGTTCAGAATTATTTATCCAAAACCACAACATAAGTCACTTCAATTGGCCCATGAACCCCAACGACAAGCTGCATTTCTATATCCCCTGAATTAGACGGTCCAGAAATAAAGTTAATGGAAGAACCTACTTGTTCTCCGTTTCTTTCTTTTTGATCATAATATTCAGCGGCTTGCGTGGAACGCGGTACAATTTTGCTTTTAGGAATGATCGCGATATAGTGAACCGGTAAAAAGTGAAGTGACCGCCCTTGTTCGGGACTTGATTCGACAACTACCGAACCGCTTTCCGCAAGTAAAAATTCCGCAAAAGCAATCGCAATATTCGCCTTACTTGCCGCAACAATGTTTTCTTCTCGGTTCGTATCGCCTTTTTGCCAAACTTTCACCGAAGCTTTTGGCCAGTTACCGGCAGGAAGTTCTTCTAATCCATATTCAGAAAAACGCGGATCGTCTGCGATTAAAACAGACTCATCACCAAATTGATGGCAAATCGTTTGAAGCGTTTCAGCTAACCCTTCAAGTGAAGTCTCCACTAATTCCGTATGAATCTTAGCACTTGACTCTTTAGCAATTTCAAGTAATTCATCCTGTGTTTTGTCACTGAGCGTTGTGTGGACCACATCATGAACATAATCTGGATGCGGAACTTCCCCACGAATTCGTTCGCGACCGAGCCGCTCCGCCACATGGTTTAAAAAACTTTCTTGGTTATTACTCATCCGCTTCGCCCTTCTTTTCTCGATTTTTATACCAATTACGGAAATTATCTTTCGGTTTTGGCGGACGCGGCAAATCACGTACCTTAGTCCAACCTTTGATCAATCCAAAGCCACCAGAAACAAAACCACCAAATTGATACATATTGTCAATTTTCGCATCATGATGTAGTCCAAGCATACCCATCCCTGCATGCCCAAACGTCATCGCTTGTTTAAATAGGAACGGGGAGGCCGTTGCTTTGGCAATCACCTTCATTTGCGTATTTTCGAAACCGTGTTTCATCTTAAGTTCATCCGTCATCACCCGGCGATGCGCGATTAATAGCTCATGAAGTGGAATTTTCACCGGACACGTTTCCGTACAAGCTCCACAAAGACTCGACGCATATGGAAGCTCACCAAACTGTTCATAGCCCCCAAGTACAGGCGACAGAACCGCTCCAATGGGTCCCGGATAAATCGAACCATAGCCATGCCCGCCGATTGCACGATAAACCGGACAAACATTTAAGCAAGAACCGCAGCGAATGCATTGCAAAACGGATTGGAATTCCGTTCCGAGTGCATTGGAACGCGCATTGTCGAGTATCACAACGTGAAAATCTTCTGGGCCATCCGCTTCCTCGCTAAGTTTTGGTCCGGAGAACGTAATATAGCTTGTCAAACTCTGCCCAACAGCACTTCTCGAAAGCAAGTTGTCCATCACTTCCGCGTCCGCCATCGTTGGCACAATCCGCTCCATTCCCATGAGTACAATTTGCGTATCGGGAATACTCTCACAAAGATCGGCATTCCCTTCATTCGTTACAAGATTTACCATGCCGCTATTCGCAACCGCAAAGTTACAGCCTGTAATCCCAATGTCCGCTTCAAGGAAAAATTCACGCAACACCTGTCTCGCAAAGCGAGCCATATGTTTCGGTTCATTATCTCCCGTATAATTCAATTTCTCAGCAAAAACTTCCCGAATTTGCTCCCGGTTTTTATGTATATCCGGAAAAACAATATGCGAAGGCTCATCCCAGTCGTCCATCTGCAAAATAAATTCCGCAAGGTCCGTCTCCATCACAGAAACACCGTCAATCCCAAGGAGTACTTGATCCAAATCAATTTCCGTTGTCACCATCGATTTCGACTTAACAATTTTCTTCGCTTGCTTGGCACGAACAACCTCTTCTACATAGTCTGTCGCTTCCTTCTCCGTTCTTGCAAAAAAGACTTTTCCGCCTTTCTTCGTGACATTTTCAGCAAACTGCTCCAAGTAGTAATCCAGGTGCGAAAGCGTATGCTGCCGAATTTGCTCCCCAACTTCGCGCCACTCTTCCCAGTTTCCGAGCTCTTTTCGTGATGTTTCACGCTTCACCCACTGATCATCTTGCGATTTAGCAACAGCTTTGCGCATAAACGTATCATTCATACTATCTTCAATTCGTGTTTTAAAATCCTTTTCGCTCGTTGATAAAGCCATTTTCATTCACTCTCCTATACCGCGCTTAGCTTCGACTTATCTGGAACTTGATTGAGTACTTCTGCAATGTGCATAATCTTGATTTCTTTCCCTAATCGGTTAAATTTACCACCAATATTCATCAAACAACCCATATCGGCGCTAATCAAAATTTCTGCTTCTGTATCTATCACATCTTGCACTTTTTCCGAAACCATTTGTTCCGAAACCTCCGGCATTTTAACAGAAAAAGTCCCACCAAAACCACAACAGTTTTCCACGTGAGGTAGCGGCACCATTTCAAGCCCCTTCACTTTATCAAGCAATTCAAACGGCGCTTCCCGTTCACCTAAAATCCGTGTCATATGACAAGAACGGTGGTAAGTTGCTTTTCCATTTAATTCCGCTCCGACATCCGTCACCCCAAGCACGCGGTAGATAAATTGAGAGAACTCATAAGTCTTCTCACTCAGTTCTCGTGCCGCATCAGCAAACTCAGGATCATCTTTAAAAATCTCCTTGTATTCTCGCATCATCCCTACACAAGAACCAGAAGGTCCAACCACATATTCCGAATCCTTAAAAGCATTCAATTGATTTCGCAAGGTTGCTTTCGTGTCTTCCATGTAGCCGCTATTATAAGTCGGCTGTCCGCAGCAAACTTGTGATTCCGGAAAATCCGTTTCCACACCTAGCCGTTCCAGACATTCCACCATCGCAATTCCAACATTCGGAAACATCATATCCACTAAGCATGTTGAAAAAATACTGACTTTCATTTTATACGCCTCCATCGTTCTCTTACCTATTCAGAGCTGATTTCGCTATTTTATCTCTCAGAAAAAATTATGCCCCGCGAATGGATTTACTAGCAAAAAAATGAGTTGTGCAGTTTGTACTAAATACACCTAGAATTAATGTATGCTCCATCTTCCAGCACCTCTTTTCTTTGTAATCATTATAAACTAAATCTCAATAGAATGCTCGGGTAAATCAAAGAAAATGGAATTCCCTTAAACTATTTCCTGGGAAATAAAAAAGAGATTATCGCCAAGAAAAAACTTGGCGATAATCTCTTTTCTTCTTATAAGGATGGAATATTTTTTTGGCGTTTGATATACCAGCGAAGTGCTAGGATAATCACCCCAATAATTGTTGTAACAGTTGGATCAAAAGCCACATTGATTGCTGGCGGAATAATGAGCTGAACACCAGTCATTACAACCATCCACACAGCAACAACAAGCACAGCCATTAAAATATAACGAAGTGTACTTCCTTTTTTACCTGTTCGCATTTCAGCAGAGTATTTACGCAAAATAATCATGGCAAAACCACCGACTATTCCCGTTACAATAAGCACGGCAATACCTAAAGTCTGCCCTTGGAAGAAAGCACTAATTCCAGAGATCAGCATCATTGCCCCAAGAACAAGTAAAGCTCCATCGAGAAACAGCCAGCCTTTTCCTGTCGTAGGTTCTCCAGGTGAACGCTCCGCTTTCACGGTAAGCGAAGTAACATATTCCGTTGGCGTCAAATCAAATAGTTTCCGTGCTGTCACGCCTTGCTTTTGTTGTTCGAGGATTTTCTCGACCATCTCTTGAACAATTTCATTGCGCTGCGCTTCCTCGTAATCCGTTGTTTTTAAGTGTTTTTCAACTTCTTGAACATATTGCAAATTTTTCTTTGTTAGCGCACTTTTTTGCTCTTCCAAAGAAGGTTTGCTTGTTTCAGTTTCTGTCGTCACGAAAACAATTCCTCCCACTTAGCTTGATACCTTTCATTATACAGAAAAAAAGTAAAAATAGCGATAGCTGAACTGCTTTTTAGAGAAACCCTATTCTTCTTATACGAATAGATTCTAACTAAGGGAAACACCTGTTTATTTTTTTCACAAACCAATTAATATACTTAGGTGGTCGCTTTGTTGTAAGATAAGGGTGAAAAAATTCTCGCCTGAGGTGAAAACATGATTAACCTAGACCAACCATTGTTAGCTTATCTTCAAGATGACCCTAAACTTGCAAAGCAAATTTTCTCTGGCCATTTTGGACTGGAAAAAGAAAATTTGCGTGTTACGCCTAGCGGTCAATTAGCCTTAACGCCTCACCCGGCTGTTTTTGGAAAAAAAGAAGATAACCCACTTATTAAAACCGACTTTTCCGAAAGTCAAATTGAAATGATTACGCCCGTTTGTGATTCCGTTGAAGACGTTTATCAAGCGGTCTCCAACTTACACCATATTGTTACCCTTGCACTTGAAAACGATGAGCTACTCTGGCCAAACAGCAATCCACCGCTGATCCCAGAAGAAGAGCAAATCCCAATCGCAGTTTATGAAGATGGTGCAAACAGCTCGAGCAGACAATATCGTGAACATTTGGCAAAAGAATACGGGAAAAAAGTGCAACTTTTAAGCGGCACTCATTTCAATTTCTCTTTTTCAGATTCACTTTTGAAGGAGCTTTTTAGTGCTTTTCGTCAAGATGCGGAAACCTATCAAGATTTCAAAAACCGTATTTATTTGAAAACCGCTAAATACTTCATGAAAAACCGCTGGTTGCTCGTTTATCTGACTGGAGCTGGTCCAGCTTACATGGAAGGCTATACCAAAGTCTCAAACGAAGAAACAATAAACGAAGGCGCACGGCTTATCAAAGAAGGAATTTCGCTTCGAAACAGTTCTTCTGGATACAAGAATAAGGAGTCTCTGTACATCGACTATGATACCTTTGATGGATACATCTCTTCGATTCGCGAACATATTGAAGCAGGCGAAATCAATAGCATGCGTGAATTTTATAATCCAATCCGCTTAAAAAACAGCCATACCGATCAGTCGCTAAACGGCTTGGCTGAAAAAGGCGTAGAGTATTTAGAAATCCGCTCAATTGACCTTGATCCACTTGAAGAAGTTGGCATCGCGAAGGAAACTTTATATTTCTTGCAACTTTTCCTACTTACTGGACTTTTATCAGAAGATATGGAGCTTTGCCCAAACAACCAAGAAGTTGCCGACCTTAACGAAGAAATCACGGCTTTATTTGGGCTTTCACACCCGACGCTAACAGACTGTTCTGGAAAACGCGTTCCATTCGTTGAAGCAGGAATGGCTGAACTGGATAAAATCGAACAAATTTTAGAACTCCTTGCACCGAAAAATAAAGTTTTGCATGAAGTTTTAGCTAAGCAAAAAGACCGTCTATTATACGCTGAGAAAACCATTGCTGCCCAAGTTGTAGCAAATATTAAGCAGCATGGTTACCTCAGCTATCATCTTGACGTGTCGCGTGATTCCTTTGAAAAATCCGACCTTGAAGCTTATCGATTCATCGGAGCGGAAGATTTAGAACTTTCGACGCAAATCGTATGGAAAGCAGCATGGAAAAAAGGAGTCAGCGTGGAAATTCTCGACCGTGCTGAAAACTTTTTGCGACTCTCTAAAAAAGGACATACCGAGCTAGTAAAGCAAGCGACAAAAACATCACGAGACAACTATATTTCTGTTTTGCTAATGGAAAACAAAGTCGTGACGAAAAAAATTCTAGCTGAAAAAGGCATCCGTGTTCCATTTGGTGAAAACTTTACAGATATCGAAATAGCACTAGAAAGTTATTCGCATTTCCAAGGAAAACAAGTTGTTGTAAAACCTAAATCAACGAACTATGGCCTTGGGATTAGTATCTTCAAAGACGAATTCAACCAAGATGTTTTCCATGAAGCCCTTAAAATCGCATTTAGCTATGACGAATCTGTTATTATCGAAGAGTTTATTCCTGGAGACGAATATCGCTTCCTCGTTATTGATGATCAGATTGAAGCTGTCTTACAACGCGTTCCAGCTAACGTTGTCGGTGACGGCGTCCATACCATCGCAGAACTCGTTGACGAAAAAAATGACGATCCTCTTCGTGGTACGGATCACTTAAAACCACTTGAGAAAATTTTAAAAGGACCTGAGGAAACACTGATGCTTAGCTTGCACCACTTAAATTGGGATAGCGTTCCTGAACAAGATAGAATCGTCTATCTACGTGAGAATTCGAATATCAGCACTGGTGGAGACAGCATCGATGTAACCGATGAAATGGACAGCTACTACAAAGACATGGCTATAAAAGCCGCTAAAGTTGCTGATGCCAAATTCTGCGGGGTCGACATCATCGTCCCTCCTAATCCAACTGATTATGAAAAAGCAGCCATCATTGAACTCAATTTCAATCCAGCAATCCAGATGCACACCTTCCCTTACGAAGGAAAACGCAGAATGATCGGCGACCGAATCATTGACTATCTATTTGCTGAATAACAAAAAGCCCGTGCTTCAAAATTGAAGTACGGGCTTTTCAATGTTTCACGTGAAACAATCAGACATTAAAGCGGAAATGAACAACATCCCCATCTTTCATGACATATTCTTTTCCTTCTAGGCGGACTTTCCCAGCCTCTTTAGCTGCATGTTCTGAGCCATATTCAACTAAATCATCATAGGAAACCACTTCTGCGCGAATAAAACCACGTTCGAAGTCTGTGTGGATAATACCTGCACATTCTGGTGCTTTCATTCCTTTTCGGAACGTCCATGCACGCACTTCTTGAACCCCAGCAGTGAAGTAAGTTGCAAGGCCAAGAAGCGAATAAGCAGAACGAATTAATTTATCGAGACCAGATTCCTCAATGCCAAGCGCTTCAAGGAATTCAGCTTTATCCGCGTCATCTAGTTCTGCAATCTCTTCTTCAGCACGTGCACAAACAACGATGACTTCAGATCCCTCTTCAGCTGCAAGTTCTTTTACTTGTTGCACATACTTATTGCTGTCAGGACTAGCCACATCTTCCTCGCTCACATTAGCCACATAAAGAACCGGTTTATTGGTTAGCAAGAATAAATTGCGGACGATCTTAGACTCTTCTTCGTTAAAATCAAGTGCCCGAGCTGGCTTATCATTTAAAAAGCCTTCTTTAAGCTTCGCCAAAACGTTAAACTCGGCTACCGCTTCTTTGTCTTTTTGTTTGGCCATCTTTTCGACACGGCCAATTCGTTTTTCAACACTTTCAAGGTCAGCCAAAATCAATTCCAAGTTGATCGTAGCAATGTCATCGAGCGGATCAACGCGTCCTTCTACGTGCGTGATGTTCTCATCTTCAAAACAACGCGTCACATGACAAATCGCATCCACTTGACGAATATGCGACAAAAATTTGTTTCCAAGCCCTTCGCCTTTGCTTGCCCCTTTTACAATCCCAGCGATATCCGTAAATTCAAAAGTCGTCGGCACCGTTTTTTTCGGGCTTACGAGTTCAGTTAATTTATTTAAACGATTGTCTGGAACCTCAACAATTCCAACATTGGGATCAATCGTTGCGAACGGATAGTTTGCGGCCTCCGCTCCAGCCTTTGTAATTGCATTAAAAAGTGTTGATTTCCCAACATTCGGAAGTCCGACAATACCAGCTGTCAATGCCATTTTATAATAACTCCTTTTCACTTTAATCGTTTCAAATCACTAAGAACTATTATAAAGGTTTTCTTCACAAAAAACCACCCACATTCTGCTATAATAGTTGTACCTAAGCCACAAGGAGGAACTCAAATGATACTTGAAAAATTTATTGGCATAAGGGCTACGCCCGAGAAATAACGGCTGCAATCATTCAATATGCTCAAGACAAACTACACGCGCCAGAAATCCATGCGACGATCAAAACAACAAATGCAGCTTCCATTCATGTTGCCGAAACAACCAGATGAAGCGAACCAAAGCCTATACGAAGCTTTATTATGGTATCGAAATGCCCCATTATTTGTATACGAGGAAACTATAAAAAACTAAGCAACCACATCTTTTCAAGGCGGTTGCTTAGTTTTTCTTCACTTTGCTGAAAAATCATAGGTTACTTTACCATCAAGTATGGTTAACATAGTCTTAGTTTCATCTGCCGGATCTGCCAAGCGAATCGTGTATCCGGAATCCAATCCTGACTTAATCTGCTTGGACAATTTCTTAAATGCTTTGATTAGCTTCGGCCATTTTTCATTTGTTGGATCTTCCTTGATGTTGTTTAATGAGTCTGTTAATCTGCTGTCTGTCATGATAACATCGAATTGTTTTTTAGCAGAATCATACTCAATATTAGCACCACCTTGCAAACCTTGTTCAAGCATTTGCTTAATTTGGCTAACTTTCTTATCATTTTGATCTGTCACATTTTGTTCCACGGTTTTTTCTTTTTTCATTGTCTGTTCCTCTTCTTTAACTGATTTTTTTGAAGAGCTTTCCTCGCTACAGCCAGTTAGTAAGCTCATACTGATCAGACTAAACACCGCGGCTGTACGGTATACTCTCTTTTTCATTTTCCATCCCCATCCGATTAATTGTTCTTCATTTGATTATCAAAATTTCTTCGTTTTAGATTGCACTGATTCGTCTACATAAAACAACTATAAGAGATAAAATTTTGATCAAGCTATACGCCTAAAAATTTGAACTTTTCACTAGCTCCCATTTATAACGCGACCCCCATATGATTTCAACCATTCGCAACAATAGGAATATCTAATGTATATCTTTCCAATTTTTCAGTATCCAATACAGTCCATGGTTTACTCGAAAAGTTGATCGCATCTTCTTCAGCAAGTTCATTTAAGGCTTTAGACACAATTTTTCGCGAGCAACAACAACAGGACGCAATAAAGTCCATGGAAAAGAATCTCGGAAGTTCTTTTGTATTCTCAGCTGTTAGGTTCATCTTATCACTGACAAACTTAATAAATCGAGCGACTCTCTCCTTAGGACGGAATTGAAACTGAACTTCAAACATATCAATTTCTTCCCTGAATTGTTCAAGCAGAAGAAATGACAAATGTGATAACAAATTATCCTTATCAAGGATATCAAAAACTTCATCAATATCAAGCACGATCAATGTGGCATCCGTTAATGCTTCTACATTTAAATTTGCTTTACCTGTATAAAACTGGCCTACCCAAACTGAGTTTTCAAAAGAGAGTTTTGTCATTTCTTTATTTTCCATATAACTCATTTGAAAGTAACCCATTTTTTGGATATATAACTTGTCTTCCTTAAACTTAATTCGTTGGTGTTTTTTTATATATCTTATTGTATGCTGACATTTCACTAAAATATAATCAATAATCACATCGTCTTTTTCTAATAAATCTTGCAGTTCGAAAAATTTCATCTCATGCCTCATCCCCCCAACTAAAAATTCCTTTCTTTATACCATTAATAGTAGCAAATAATTTATTGTAAATTTGCTATATTTTTGGGAAAAAAGCTTCGTTTTTTTCTGTCTCTTCACATTTTATTCACATTTTTCGCGTTTTATTAACTGATTTTATCACTTTTAGAAAATTCGCATTTCCATCTTCTATATTTATTGTGTCATTTCGGCATTGCTTCCCCTTTATCCTAGATCGCGATTATCACATAGAGGCTAAAGCATCCACTGGTTTACATCTCGCTGCCTTATTAGCTGGTGATATCCCAAATACAATACCTACGACAAGTGCAAAAATGAACGCAAAACTAATAACTCCGGCACTAACTCCAGACGGTACATCAGCAACAGCACTAAACAACATGGAACCTAAACTCCCAATAACGATCCCAATAATGCCTCCTGTCACACTAATGACGGCTGACTCAATCAAAAATTGAATGAGAATGGTGCTCCGCTTGGCTCCCAAAGCTTTTCGAATACCAATTTCCTTAGTTCGTTCCTGTACAGAAACAAGCATAATGTTCATAATCCCAATGCCACCGACAACCAGTGAAATTGCCGCAATTGCACCTAAGGTATTGGTAAGTAGCGCATTAACTGTGTCAAATGTATCGAGCAATTCCTTTTGATTTACAATTTGAAAAACTGGACTATCGCTGTTTTTCGTTTCATTTTCAAATTTCAGTGATAAACGGCTTTTCAAAATGCTAATAACAAAATTAACCTTGTCTGCGGAACTAGCTTGCACATAAACTGTATTGATCTTTTGATTTTTAAGCAATCGCTCAGCTGATGTAATGGGTAGAATAATTTGCTTATCCGTTGACCCTAAGAGAGATTCACCGCTCTTTTTAAGAACTCCGACAACCTTGTAGTTGTATCCATTCAGTTTGATTGTTTGGTTAACAGGATTGCCGAAACCAAATAGCTCAGTCGCAACTTCATGACCGATTATAGCAATTTTTTGATTGTTGTCCACATCTACCGGGGATAGAAACCTACCTTTGGCAAGCTTAGCTCCATGAACTTGTTTAAACTGTTCGTTAGTCCCAACGATACTAAATGCCTTGCCTCCTTGATCGGTCAGTACGTTTGCGCTTCCATCAATTTCAGGAGAAATATGGGCAACACCCTCGATATCTTTATATTCCATGACTTCCTGTAAATCAAGCTGATTTGTTTTACTTGTCGAATTGTTATAAACGGTGATAAGATTCGAACCGAGATCTCCAAGTTGTTGGTTTACACCGTAACTAACGCTTTTCCCAAGCGAAACGAGCAAAATAACTGAAGCTACGCCAATGATTATTCCGAGCATTGTCAGAAAAGAGCGCATTTTCCTTGCGAAAATTTGTTTTAAAGCCATTTGTAAGCTTTGAAGAATCAGCATACGCCCTCCTCCTGTACTAATTTGCCATCTTGTATTCTAATCGTCCGAGAACCTTCCTCAGCAATTTTTTGATCATGTGTGATCATAATAATCGTCCTGCCTTCTTGGTTAATTCTTTGGAGCATTTTTAAAACTTCCCAACCGTTTTTCGAATCCAGAGAACCCGTTGGCTCATCTGCCAGTAAAATAGATGGAGAACCTACTAAGGCCCTTGCAATCGCTACTCTTTGTTGTTGCCCTCCAGATAATTGATTGGGTTTATGACGCATTTTATCTGCTAAGCCTACTTGTTCAATAAAATGACTTGCTTTTTCAATTCGCTCCGAACGTGATGTTCCTCGGTAGATGAGTGGCAATTCAACATTTTCTAGCACGGATAAATTAGATAGCAAATTGAATTGCTGAAAAATAAACCCGAGCTGCTGATTTCGAACTGCCGCTAATTTGTTGTCGCTCATTCCCAAAAGTTTTTCACCTGAAAGATAATAATCGCCGTTATCCGGAAGGTCTAAGCAACCAATAATATTCAGAAGAGTAGATTTTCCTGAACCTGACTGTCCTGTAATCGTCAAGAATTCTCCGCTACCTACACTAAAGGTAATATCATCTAATACACGTAAAGTTTCGTTTCCCATTTGATACGACTTGGAAATATGTTTTAAATCAATTAGCAAAATGATTCACCCCTCGCTCACTTAGAACTTGTAGACGTCGAAGGTAACAATATTTCTTCGCCTTTTTGTAAGCCTTTCTTCACTTCGATAATATTGTCATTGCGAATACCTGTTTTAATAACTTGCTTCGTTTTTTTCGTTTGGTTATTTTTATCTTTTTTGGGTACTAACACATAATATTCATCTTTAGTATTTTTCTGAACAGCTTCAATTGGAATATTTAGAACATGTTCCTTTTTACTTACAAGAATAGAGCCCGAGACTGTCATTCCTGCTTTTAGATCTTTCGTATCATTTAATTCAACCATTACAGTGAAAACAGCAACATTGCTTTCAACCGTTCCTTTTTCAGAGATGGATTCTACTTCTCCTGTGAATGTGCGATCTGGATAAGCTGTAACATCTATCGTTACTTCCTGCCCCTTCTTCACATCTGCAATATCCATCTCATCGATCTGCAAGCTCAATTCTAAATCATCATAATCTGGGTATTGCTGATTTTTAGGGACAATTGTTCCTGCACCATTCGCTTTTACTTCAATCGTACTTTCTTTTACTTTGGTTGTTACATCATCTCCTTGGTTCGCATCCGTTGCTGTGTTGGTATTAAAGGCAGCAATAATCACAATAACCACGAGAACAACAAGCACAATTCCAATTGTCCAAAATATTTTTTTCTTCATATTCTCTCCTTAATTTTCGTCGTTAATTACCTGTGTCTGAATAAATGATGCATATAGTTCATGCGAGCGAATCAATTCTTCATGCGTACCTTGACCTGTTATACGTCCTTTATCAACGAAAATAATTTTATTTGAGTGCTTGATTGTATCAATACGGTGAGCAATAACAAAAATCGTTTTATGTTTCATCAAATTCAGCAATGATTTTTGCACATATTGTTCAGTTCTTACGTCCAAACTTGCTGTCGCTTCATCTAAAAGTAAAATTTGTGCTTTACTTAAAAACGCTCTTGCAATTGTAATCCGTTGTTTTTGTCCACCAGAAAGTTTTACTCCATTTTCGCCAACTTCAGCATCAAGTTTTTCAGGCAAATCAGCTACAAAACTATCTGCATAGGCAAGTTCAAGTGCTTGCCATAAGTCTTCATCCGTTACATCATGTTTCAATCCGTAAACGAGATTTTCTCGAATCGTACCGGAAAGCAATAAATTATCTTGTAGCACATAGCTGAACTGCGATCGCCACGATTCCAATGAAATATTTTTCATTGAGTCCTCACCAATGAAGATATCCCCACCAGTTGGGTGATAAAAACGTTCTAGCAATGAGAAAATTGTTGATTTCCCCGCACCACTTGGTCCAACAAAGGCAATCATCTCGCCAGGTCTACTTTCAAAGGAAATGTCGTCGATAACAGTATTCTTTTCATCATAAGAAAAAGTAAGGTTCTTAGCATAGATATGCTTATCTGAAAGTGACACACTCGTTCCAAGTTCAAGAATCTCGGAGTCTTCATCAAGAATTTCGTAAATTCTTTCTGTAGCCCCTTTAGCCTTTTGGAGCTGCGAGAAGAATGTTACAAATGATGTGATTGGAGATAATAGTTGAAAAACATATATTAAGAAGGCAATCAATGTTCCGATTGTTAGTGTTCCTGCGTTGACACGAATACCACCGTAAATAATAATTCCGATCAAAATTCCCATAACAACAAAAACAGTTATCGGACTGATAATAGCGTTAATCTTAGCTTCTCTATTACCAAATTGAAATAATTTCATGAGATCGTTATGCCCATTTTTCACTTCTACGCGCTCTGAAGTAGTTGCCTTTACCAGTCGAATATTACTTACAACTTGCGAGATTTTCGAACTAAATGCTGCTGTTTCCGTTTGCAGCCCCTTTGAAATGCCGAATAATTTTTTCCCTAGTGGAGCAACAAACAAGATTAATACTGGAATAGCAATAAATAGTATCACCGTCAATTTCGCATCCATAACAAGTAAAATTGCGACAATTCCGATCAACGAAATACTTCCATTAATAATTTGTGGGAACTGGTCTGAAACAAGCGTTTTAATAAGTCCCGTGTCGTTTATCATTCTGCTGACGAATTCACCAGAGTTAGTATTGTCAAAATAACGAATAGGTAAGTATAAAATTTTATTCCATAATCTATCTCTGATCGCAAATACTAATTTTAGTCCTATTAAATTTAATAAATAAATAGCAAAACCACTTAAGACAACTTGAACGACAAATAGAATGATCAAATAGAAAACAATACTATAATCGAAATTCTTTCCCATGAAGCCGTCAATAAAATTTTTAGCAAAAAGTGGTACCGCTAACGAAACAACTGTTGAAATCACAGAAAAAATAATCGCAATACTAAACAGCGGCTTTGAGACCGTTTTTTGCGAAATTAAACTCCCAAATTTTTTCCAGCTATAATTATTTTTTGGACTCTTCATTTCTCCATCCTTGCTAAAGAACTGTATGCAAAGTCCCCTTCGCATACAGTTGCTTTCAGTTTATTGTTTAAAAAGTGCAATTTCTATTAAAATATAATAAAAGTCATATTCATTTAGTTTAACGATAAATAATAATCTCTCTTAATTCGAATGAAAGAGATAAGTACATTTTTATGCACTTATCTCTTCGCTGAAATTATACTAAAATATTCCAGATACCTTCAACAGCATATTTAATTCCTGTTACTGCTAAACCTACCCATGCAACAAATCCTTGGATGAATCCCATAATATTTTCACCTCCCTTAAATTATTATTCAATTAATTACGCGTTCAAGTCAGCAAATTGTTTCAAATATGCTAATACTTGTTGCAAAGCTTGTAGCCAAAGCATGTGCGCTCACCTCCCGTACAATAACATTCTATACTCTAACTGAGCAGAAATCTGTAGAGGTAAAATGAACAAATTCAACTTTTTGAGCTATAAATACCCAAAAAAAAGATTGACTTCGAATTTTTTTTGTGTTACTTGAATAAATTGTCGATGAAATTAAAAACATCAACTTTAAATTGTTGAATTTGTTTCAAAAGGTTAAGAAGAAATTCCATGATCTTGCACCCCCTTTTCCAAAAAAATTGTTTTTCAACTAAAGAAGAAATCCGATAAGTTCTTTAAGTACTGACCAGTTAATCTGACCATTTTCAAAAAGCTTTGTGGTATTTAGCCAATTCCAGATGCCTGACATGATTCTCCCTCCTTCCTCTTCAGCTCTTTTCAATTGTAAAAAAAATCTTACAAAAATACTGTAAAAATTCTATGAAATTTTACAGTATTTTTGTACAAATGTCCCAATTTTTGGGTTTGACTCGCACTTAATTAAAAAAACTATAGAACACAGATGTGCGAACTATAGTTTTTAACTGCTTTCTGTATTTAAAATGAACTTAACTAAGTTTATATACTTTGCCAAATTTCCCAAGTACTGATGGCTAGAATGACAAATAAAACGCTAAAGATACAAATTGGTTGCCATATTTTTATTTTTTTTTGGTTGTTCGATTTCCAACTAAGTGTTTTCTTCTGTGTATTCATCATTTCCTGTTGTTCTTTTTGACGTTCAGAATGTGATTTTTTATTGAAATGGTGAATAAATCTACTGTATTCCAAACAAACTTCTTGGCTTTCTCCAAATAATTTTAATTGCCCATAGTGAAGCCAAGCCACTCTGTCAGAGATTTCTCGTACCTGGTTGGCTGCATGACTAACAAAAAAGATTGTTTTCCCTTCACGTTTAAATCGATCAATTTCCTGTAAACATTTCTGATAAAAAGTTTGATCCCCTACTGATAAGGCTTCATCAATAATCAATATTTCTGGATTAGTTTGAATCGCAATTGCAAATCCAAGTTTTGCCCGCATTCCACTCGAATATTGTTTTAACGGCTGATAAATGAAGTCATGTAGTTCGGTGAATTCAACTATATTTTGAATACGCTGATTAATTTCGGCTGGTTTAAAATCCATTAACAGCATTTTCAACTTAATATTTTCAATCCCCGTTAAATTGGGTTTTAACCCTGAGTTTATAGCTAAAAGTGAAGCTGCACCATTTCGTTTGATTTCTCCACTCGTTGGCGACAAGTGACCTGCTATAAGGTTAGCTAATGTTGATTTCCCTGATCCATTCAAACCAATTAAACCAATACATTCTCCTCCCTTAACCTCAAAACTAATATCCTCTAAAGCTTGAAAATAGTGGTTCTGTTTTTTTTTAAAGGCTGAAAATATAAATTTATACCATTTTTTCCGTTCCATCAAAAATAATTTACTGACGTGATCAACTTGAACAGCTGTTTCGAACTGAGGTCCGGGATAATTTCCTTTTTTCGTTTTCGCGTCCATCCTCACTTGCATTCTTCTCCTCCTATTACATATACTCCACAAAATCAGCTTGATATTTATTTGTGATATAAATGCCTGCTGTTAAAATAATCAGTACAAATGAAAAAAAATACACAACTCGCCAAGGGTCGTCAAAAAGCCATCCACGTGAAAGAAGCGCGTCGCGAAAGCCCTCGATAACATATACAAAGGGATTTAAAATTAATATTTTTGTGAGCAATGATTCTGGATGGGCTGTGACATTGATAACTGCTCCTGAAATAAAGAACAGCAGTCGCATTCCCGCACTAATAAAAAGTTGTAAATCTCGAAAAATAACGGTGATCGCCGATGTCAGGACTGCTATTGATAATAAAAGAAACAGCATGCAAAAAAAGTAATAAATCAATTGTATCCATTCAAATGTAGGAAAAAAACCTTGACTGATAAAAAATATAAGAAATAAACCTAGCATAGAAAAAAAGCTGTTCAAGCCTTTTACAACAGCAATCGTTGGTAAAATTTCAATTGGAAAATGCGTTTTGGCAATGAGTCCCAGGTTTTGACAAATAGAGCCTGCACCCGATACGATGCTTGAACTCATATAAAACCACGGAATAAGTCCGATTAGCATCCAGTAAATATAAGGAATATCTGAATGAATAACGGTTTGACCATTTAAGCGAATGCCAAAAACAAGATAATAAATGACAATCTGAATGGCCGGGCTCAAAAATTCCCAAAACAAACCAAACATGTGATTCTGATGATTTGCCTTTTGGTCAAATTGAGCGATACGTATGACTTTATCAATATTTAAAATTTGAATTTTCCCCCATGACAACAAAGGCTTCAACTTCGTTCCTCTTTTCTCATGACTATTTCCTGAACTTTGTCCAATAAAAATGATGTAAAATAAAGTCCAGTATCACTGTGCTTCTCATATCTTCCAAGATCAAGTGTATAATTGATTTTTTTTTCATTAAATAGCTTAAATAGCGGCTTGAGATGCTGCGAATAGTGAAAATCCCCTTCACCCACATGAAAATGTAGTTCTGGAAATACGGTTTGTCGTGCAACTTGATTTAAAATTAATCCATCCCAAAACAATTTTCCAAATTGCGAATCATTTCCAAGTAAGCGGTTATAACGTTGTCTCATCGAGTCTGAATTTGCACGTTGATCCAAATATTTCGCAATATAAACTTGAGGTGCTCCAATCACAGCCTTTCCAAAATGATATTTAAAGCTATAATAAAGAGCAGCCGCTCCCCCTTTGCTAGAACCTGTTGCAATAATATTTTCAGGCGGGATTTGGTATTCATTTGCAATCATTGTAATAAGGGCTATCACGCTTCTTTCAAAATCCTCCTCGCCACCAAAACCAACATAATAACAAAATTGATCTAGGTAAGAATCTAAAATAAATAATTTATGTGTTTCGACTGGTGTTAGCGTCCGCATATGATTATAAACTGGTGGACCACCCCGAAATTCTGTTGAATAGAGACCCGAAAAGGAAAGGATTAGATAACGTGATTCTTTCTTTGCCTTCTGAAAAACATATTTAACAGGATTATCACTAAAGAAGACCTTTTCTTTGGGAAAAGTAGTTTCAATTTGTTTTTTGTGGATTGCATCGATCCACAAAAGATTGGACAATTCATTAAAAATAATCTCTCCGTTTTCTTTAATAAATAAACGAATTTGATAGCATCCACTGTAAATAGGCGTAACTGAAAATCGCATACTTGCTTGCGCATCCTGATACCAAATTCGTTCAGTAATCTGATCGTCTTGATAGACATAGTAGGCATATTCATAATTTTTCCCAAAGCTTTTCTTAATGTCAAAGGCCATAAAAAGTTTATTTTGCTTAAATTCCAGTTCACCCATTTTCACTTTCAACCCAAACATCGCCCTTTCTATTCTGCTTTTAAAATGTAACTATCTATCCCTAATTGCACCGCTTCCCGCTCTGTTTGAATGGTCTCATTTCGAATCAAGTCTTCTAAAACCCCAAAAATAAACGGGGTATACTGATTCACAAGCCTTGTATGTCGTTCATTACTCCTGTTGCAAAACAATTTACTCGCTATGCCCATTTTTTGCAGAAACTCTCTATATTGAAGGAGCGGCTTAAACTGAATATCCAGTAACCCTGTATAAAAATAAATTGCAGATGTTGTTTTTTGTTCATATAACTGAGGCGAATAAAAAATCTGATTTACCTGCTTCTCAAAAGCAGTATTATCAGCAAAAAATAAACGCTTCTCGTCAGGGCAAAGTGTATTAATAAAATCTGCTACATGAATTTGTGGCACTAAAGAGAAAACATGTGTAATAAGGGGATTAATTAACCCGTATAGCAAAGCGCCTGTCCCACCTTTGCTTGATCCAAATGCAATGACTTTTTGGTAGCCGTAAGACTTAATAAATGCAGTAAGCTCCGTATTCAATTGTTCATAGATAAAAGTTCCCGAGTCAATGAAATACCAACCGTATACACTTGAAAAGTGGTCTTTAATAAAAAGATAATCAGCTTCCTTTACACGCTCCGCAAATTTAATCCATGTATACCGCTCATGCATTTCTGCAACCTGTTTTTGATCACATTTGTTATTGAAAATAGCTGGAATCGCTTCGTTTAAGGGTTTTGCAGCATTTTGAAAAACAATTACGAGCGTTTTGCTACCATTTTGAAAATGTTTGCCGTGTAACATCTATCTGCTCGCATCCCTTCAAATGTCCGAAACTTGCGTTTTTTGAATTGGTTGACTTATTTTTGTAGTAATTTTATTCGTTTCATTATGTTTAACAAAAACTTTCACTCGGTATTCACCGCCTTCTGAAAGTTTTACTTGATTTGTATCAAATGGTGTATATTTTGACTTAGCTATTGCCTCTGCTTGTCCTTTTTTATAAATATAAAACGCAAAAGAATAGGATGTTTTTGGTTCTTTTTTCGCGATTAGACATTTCGTTTGTAGGTTATCTCCTGCTAAAAAAACTTCTACACTTTGAATTAATTCCGTTTGTTTTTCCACTTTCTTTTTCATTCTTTTTTTCATCTCTTTCTCCTTAAACTGTTTTTTGGACCATCTCAATGATAAGAGTCTCAACTTGTTTTACGATTTTTTTTCGATCAAATTTTTGCCTTGCATATTTTTTTCTTTCTTCCACATCCGCCTTCTGCCATTTTCCTTCTTTAACAGCAGTAACAGCTTCTTTTACAGCCGAAACAATATAACGTGATTGATATACTGTATCAGCACCTTTCCAGTTGCGAATAATCGGGATCGATCCGCTAGCCATAGCTTCAGAAATCGAAACATGTGATCCTTCGTAATCACTTGGTGAAAGTAAAAAGCCTATTTTCTGAAGCCATTCAGGTATATCGTTGCCATGGGGGTCAAAAATGACATTTTCTCGCCAGGGAGCTTGTTCAATTCGCTCCGAAACTGCTTTATAATAGTCTCTTTCTTGCGATCTTGCCATTAGCCATGAAACCTCTTCTGGCCTTTTGCCTTTAATAAATAATTTATATTGTTTGTTTTCTTGCCACAGCTCTTCAAATACATCAAGTGCTAAGTCTACTCTTTTTCGCGCCGGTAAAATACCACATATTCCTAAATGGAAGCGACTATTCTCCTGCTTAGATAAATCAAGTTTTTCGGCATCAATCAAGTTGTCGATATAGCACATTTTATGCCGTGGAATTTGAAAAATATTGTAAAATTCTTCCAACATATATGGTGTGATAACGATAAACTGATCTACTTTATTCATATCAACATGCCGAAGAAACTTTAAGTCTTTTTCCTGGAAGTGAAGACGTGCAATTAATGTTTGATGTTCTTTTTTATGCTCAGCATACCAAACAAGATTTCCTAATCCCCATTCGCAAAAAATAACATCTGCCCATTCAAGACAGGCTTTGCTGTGTTTTTCATCATGTTTTTCGTGTGAGGAAAATACATCGAGTTGTACTTCGAAAGCTGGATTTCCCTTAAAATACTCTATTAGCATCGTGGCAAACTTTAAATCATGGCCAGCAAAAACAATTTTTATCGGCGCTTTCTTAAATGACCAAATAAATGTCTTCAACCGATCATAAGCTGCTTTAAATGTAAAATACTGGCTTGCATCATAAATTTTAACCGCTGCTTCTCTATATAAATCCTCGTCACGTAAAACCATCTCTGTCTTTTCGATAAAATCGGCTTCTGTTTCAACAAAGAGTGGATAATCTTTCCCAAGCAATGCCTCGTGCATTTTTGTTCGTCTTACTAAAGCCGGCTTACCCAATCTGCCATATTCAAGCAATTTGCTAGATAATTCCACACTTTCATCATTATCTAGTGCTGCACTTCTCCAACTAATTCCAAGATCTGCTTCTTCAATTAATTTTTGACAATCCTCTCTCGAAACAGCTCCAACCCAATCAATGGCTTGCGTGTTATTAAGTTCTTGTTTTATTCGAAGCTGGATTTCGCGTTCTCTTAAGCGATCCTGAAATTTATCGCCTACAACTTGAGTATGGATTCGGCTGTCACGAGCTGCTAATTTTTTGGTTACAGAGATAATCTCTTCCGTGTGCCAATCTTCATGAAATTTACCACTATAGATCAGTCTAAAATGCTTGTTGCTAAAAGTCGGTTGAATGTGGTTGTCAGGTATCATCGGATACAATAGCTGAATTTTATCTCCATCAACCTGGATAAGCTTTTTAAAGGCTTCTTTTGTTTCTTTTGTCTGCAAAAAAAGATGATCAAAATGCTCATAAACGCGTTTTAAATCTGCGCGCTCTTCTTTTGTAGAACGCTCATCATGTTTAAAATCGGTTAAGTAAGGCACTGTGATTTTTTGAAACATTTCATACTTCATAGTTTCTCGAACCAAATTAAAGCCCCGTATAATCACTAAATCATAATTGTTCTCTTCATGAAGTTGCTGCATAATCTGGACTGCTTCAGATACAGAAAGCCGTGCATTTTTAGACAGAATCTGATGACTAAATTTATTAAAGGGCTGAATACAATGAACATTCGGAATCTCCTTTAACGCACCCGTTAAATGTGTATTTTGCTCTTTTGCTTTAAGTAATAAATCCACTTGTATATTTGGGCTTAGCGCGAGCATTGGTGCCATAGATGCCAACCAAACAGCAGAACCATCCATGAAGTTTAAATCAATATCTCCATATAATAAAATACGTAATCTGCTCATCTTGCCCCCCCTATATTTCCACTTGATTAAACCACTTTTCATCAAGAGATGTAGCTTTCTCAATAAAATTAAATCGGTTGATACTAAACATTTTAGCTCCAAAACGTCCGTAAACCGCCAAAGTCTCATCTTTAGCAAAACTTTCTAGTAACTTTTTCATATTTTTATGGAATCTATAATCGGTTCGAACAACTGAACGAGAAGGAAATAACTCATTTACAAATAGATACTCCAAATCATTTTTCTCTGGTACTAATTTTTTACCAACTGTTTGAAAACAAGTAGCTTTCCCAATAAAATCTGCATCCGTATACACAGACGCCAACATGAGGTCCTCTAAATAATACCGTCCATAAAAATGTTCTTTATTAAATAATGTCATGAAATCTGTGCCTAACAGTTTTTTATAGTCCGTATAATTTTCCATATATGAAAGCAAATAACAAGATACACGTTCTGTTTTATAATGATTAAAGATAAAATTGATATTCGAAAAATCTTCAACACTTTGAATGAACAAAGCAAGTTTTTTATTTTGATAACTTTGTTTCTCAAACATTGCAATTGCTTTTTTAATTTCATCTTCAGAACGAACAATTGCCATCACACATACAGAATTCGTAGAAACAGGTAAATGAACTCCCATATTTCCTAATAGATAATTTAAACGATGCTTATACGTATGTTTCCCATAAATTTCACGAATTCCTTCTAAAGATTTTCTGAAATAAGCTGTCTCATCTTTTAGAAGTGCCCGCATCTGTGCACGTAATTCATCTGGTTTTTCCGATATCATGACAAGATTTCCAAACATACGCTCAATACCTTCAGAATAGCTGCTCAAAACAGGCGTCCCTGAGGCTAAACCTTCAAACACCCGCCTTGAGAACATTGTTGGTGAATGAACCACGCTATTCACATTCAGCATAAAACGATATCCCTTATATGCCTTATCAATTTCATCATAACTTAGACTTCCAACTACATTCTTATGAAACTTTTCTGGAAAACGGAATTCAGGCTCCGGCCGCTCAAAATTTCGATCGTAAATAACTAATCCAAATTCTTGGCAGATCTCTAGCATGGTATCCATAATCTGTCTTCTTTCCAAATGACGATTGGCATAATAAGAACCTGCAAAGCATATTTTATTTTCACGTGCTTTGGCTAATTGAATGGGATTATGCTGACTCGGTTCCGCTGCAAATGGTAATGCAAAAACTTTTTCATGCTTTGCTTGTTTTTTATAATCAGGTATTTTATTTGCATCAGTCGTATAGATATAGTCAAACCGTTTAGCAGTATCAATAAATTTGTCATAATGAATGGGATCTTCTTTATTCCAAAACACAGTTGGAATCTCCCTCTCCCTACACCACTTTAGTAGTGCAAACAAACTTTCACGGCTAACATTTGCATATTTTCCTATTTGATACTCCCACGCGCCCGCATTTCCATGCCAAGCTGATTCAACAAATAGAAAATGAGGGGTATTTTCACTTAAAACCGTTTGCCAATTTTCAGGAGTAAAAGTAATAAGTTCTACCTCTTTTTGAAAATTCATCATCGTGAATTCATCAAAAATACAGGCCACTTTTAATTCACGGAACGTTTTTATCTGTTCAATTGGATTCACGATAATTTCTTTTACTTGCTTTTTCTCAAAAACCCGTTCAATAACTGCTTGTTTCACACGAACAATACCTTTTCCTGTAATTTTAAATGCAAAACGAAGATATTTTGTATTCTTACCCACCGTCAAGTACTGCTCCTTCTCTAATGAAACTAGCGTTGTTTTTTCTTTCTCACTTTTACTGTATTCAATAATTGCCAGTTTTACTGACAAGCCTTCTGAATATTCAGCTTGAAAATGTATAGCAATTGTTTCTTCCGGCAGTACTTGAATCATATGTTTTGGCAATCTGGAAAAAGCCACATTTGGTTCTATAAAAGAGGCATAATTCGATCGATCATCTGCATTTGCAAAGCATAGATCTCCCTCAAGCGTATATGCATGTAACCCTTCTTGTTTAACATACCACCAATTCTTATCGTTACAAAAGTCTGTATCTGAAACTAATTTTGGTTGTATATCAGAAATAAGTTCAGCTTGAAATGTGTTTAACTGTTTATAAAAACTTGTTATTTGTTTTTTGATATTATCTTCTTTCGTAATTTCCAATATTTCCCAGTCCATTTCATCATTTTTGTATTCATCATTTTATGATGTTTTTCTAATAAAACTTGTAATGCCTCTTCTTTTTTAAGTAACTTTTCTTCCATGTCATCTCGCTCATTCGTGAGGTTCGTTATTGTTTCTGAAATAGTGGTTAACCATTTCTTCTGATCCTCAATAAGTGTAAATGTTCTCTGTTTGTATTCGCTTAACTCTGCTTGTTTTTCTTTCCATTGTTCACGAAAACTCTCTTCTTGTTTTAGAGTATTTTGAAGGCCCTTAAACTCTGAAAAAATTTGTTCTTTTTGTTTAGTTAAAGCTTCATTTTCCTTAGTAATTTTCTGTAGTTGCTGCCTATATTCGTTTACTTCACTTTCTAAACGTCGGTTTTCCGATCTAAGCGAAATTTCTTCATAAATATGAGTTTCGAGCTCCAACTCAATAGGTAACTTACTTATTTCGCTTTGTTTACGCATCAATTATTCTTCCCATCCTTACTTAATTTCTGATAAATTGCTAAAAATTTGATTTTTTCTTTATCCCAATTGTAAATTTTTCTAGCCTCTAAGGCGTTTTTTTTCATTTCACGCCATAATTCTTGATTCTCAACCAAATCATTCACACTATTAGCAATAGAAACCGGATCAGCCGAATCAACGAGTATTCCCACTCTTTCCTGCTTCACGATTTTTTTCATTTCAGGAAAAGAACAGGCTATAACAGGTACGCCTGCCATCATATACTCAAATAATTTATTGGAAGCAGCCGAAAAGTGATTAAAGCAAGTATTGTTTAATAATTGGAAGCCTAAATAAGCTGACCTTGTATAAAGCGGGAGTTCCAGAACTGGTACTTTGTCTAAAAATTTTACTCGATTTGCTAAACCCGCCCGTTCTGTCTCATCCATTAAATCTTTTTTTAGTTTCCCATCACCAATAAATACTACTGTCCCATACCTGATAAGAGGAACAGCTTTCAGCAATTTTTCCAATCCCCGACCAACTTGTAATCCGCCCTGATAAAGTAAAATAGGTTCGTTTTCAGGTATGTTAAGTTTTTTATGCAAGTCTATCTTTTCTATACCTTCTTGAAAAAAAGGATAATTATAAATGACTTCGGGAGTAAATCCATAAATTCTCCGAATATACTTTGCCCTTGTATAATTTTCATGAATAACACAGTCAGGAAAGCGAATAAATGCCTTTTCAGCAATTTGATAGATTCTTGAATCATAGCCTGAACGACTCGTATTTACTTCGTGAGAGTCAAACACTAGTTTTTTATGTTTGCATTTCGCACAGATGATACCTTGAAATAGCGTATTTAAATCATTCGCATGATAAATATCTGTTTTAGCCTTCATACCTAAAATAATCATTTTACTAATCAAAATTAATTTACGTATCAAAAAACGCACTTTTGTTTTAGAAAATAGTAAAAGTAAAAATGCACATACAAGTCCAACAAGAGGCGCCATATAAGCTATACATAATGCGATTAAATAAAGCCACTCCGTACGAAAAGGCAATATGCGATCATCAACTCGATGTATATGAAACCCTTCTTCTCGCTTTTCAATAGCTGGTTGTTTGTGTTTGCTCTTTAGCGCAATTAAATAGACACTATAACCAGCTTCCTGAAGCGCTGTACATTCCCGAAGTACTCTCGCATCATTTGTAAATTCATTCCAAACAAACATTGTGACCTTTTTTTCATCACTAATCCTCAAAAATAAATTTGTACAACAATCCTTTATTTGTCTGCCAATTAAAATTTTGTTGAGCATACTCGTTTCCATTTTTCCCATAAAATTTTCGTAACTCCTGACTTTCAATCAATTCAGCAAGTTTTTCTGTTATTTTGTGCTGGTCCTCTTTATGAAAAACAACTCCTGAATGTGCTTCTTCAATAATCCGTTTTGAATAACCAGAAGCAACGCCGATAATAGGCAAAGAAGCTCCCATGTAGTCAATCACTTTTCCCGGCATGACCGTTTCAAACACCGGATGTTCTTTCAACCCAATATAAGCAATATCGGCTTCTTGCAGCCTTTTCCATACCCTTTTTCGTGATTCCGGCGGTTTAATAATAATATTTTCGAAGCCTTTTTCATTAATTTTTTGTTGGATTTCCATATAGTTTCTTCCATAGCCAATTAGTAAAAACCTTGCTTTTTTATTCCTTTGAAAGCTTTCTGCAAGGTGAAATAAACTGTCTATATCTTGTGCTATTCCCATATTTCCCGTATAAACAATTGTAATTTTTTCTTCTTTTTTTGAAGCAGGTGCTAACTTAAGTTCGAAATCTGTGAGACCATTTGGTAAAAAATAAATTTTCCGCTTATCACCAACAATTTTTTGAATATACTCGGTAAAACCTTCGCTATTAATAATTAACTTATCCGCCCGATGATAAATATGCTTTTCTATAGGGTAAGATAGATAACGAAGAAGCTTTGGAAATATCCCTTTTACTGCTCGTAACGTTTCCGGCCATAAATCACGAATATCCACAACAAAATTCGCCTTAAACTTGCGCTTAGCCAATAGACCAATAAAAGGTACAGAAAGTGGCGGAGAAGTTACAAAAACGATATCGTAAGTTTCTGTTTCTCTAATAATCAATTTAAAAAAACAAAAAAGAACCTCTAAATACAACAAAAAGCGACGAAGAAAATTTTGTTCAAAGTTGGCGCTTGTTGTTTTGATACGTCTAATTTTTATATCTTGAGGGAGCTCTTCCCAAAAATCTGCCTGTCTATAAAGGTCTTTTTGTGGATAATGCGGCTCTGTTGTCCAAACGGTTACATCAGCCACTTCATTTAAAGCTTGGCAAATTCCCTTCATCCGATTGGCCGCACTTCCAATTTCGGGTGGGAAATTTTGTGTAATGATTAATATTCTTTTTTTCAATTAGCCGCACTTCCATTTTTGTAGGAAGAAAAATAGTTATTTCAGTAATTTCTTGTTGCATCCCTATAACTCCCTAATTTTTTATTTTAAGATTCTAACAAACGATATTCTGCCTTATGGATATTTCCCAAATTAAAGTAATGATTATCTTCTCGATAAAGCTCTAAGACATTCTTCGTATCAACTACAATAGCTTGATTAGTCATTGAAAAATCATTTGACGATAACTGTTTAAATTCACTATGATCCGTTAATACTAAGACCAAATCTGCTTGATACAGAGCTTGATTTAAATCTGGTTCAATAAAATCTGCTTGAACATGCGGATCATATGCAACAACATCGTAATTAGGGTTTAATAACAATTTTTGATAAATTTCAATAGCCGGACTCTCACGGATATCATCAATATTTCCTTTATAAGTAAGACCCATAACTGTAATTTTTGCTCTCATTTTGCCAGCTAGAATATGTTCTGCCTTCTCAATAACAAAATCTGGCATCGATGTATTAATTCCTCTTGCGGTTTGAATAAGCAGCGACTCTTCTGGAGCTTTTGCTGCAATAAAATATGGATCAACTGCTAAACAATGTCCTCCAACTCCAGGTCCCGGCGAGTGCAGATTAACTCTTGGATGCTTGTTTGCCATCTCAATGACTTCAAGAGCATTGACACCGATATGATCACAAATTTTAACGAGCTCATTGGCAAGTGCAATATTAACATCGCGATACGTATTTTCCATCAGTTTGGACATCTCAGCAACAGATGCTGATGTTTCTAGTAATTCACCTTTTACGAATACACCATAAACTCTTTTTCCTGCCGAAGTACAAGCAGGTGTAACCCCACCAATAATTCGATTGTTATAAATCAACTCCTGAAGCACCTCCCCAGGCAGCACCCGCTCTGGACAATGTACGAGGAATATATCTTCTCCGACGACAAAGCCTGCTTTTTCAACTAAAGGCTTTACAAAATCTTCCATGGAACGAGGGGCAATTGTCGATTCAACAATCACTGTGTTGCCCTGTTCTAAACATGGTATGATCATTTCAACAGCAGATAAAACATAATCTAAATTACAAGATTTCATTAGATCATCATGGTTAGGTGTTGGAACGGAAATGATAAACACATCTGCTGGCTCAGGGGTCAATCCTACACGAAATCTTTCTTTTTCTATTGCACTATTTAAAGCTTCTTGTAACCCTGGCTCCTCAATGTGAACTTGTCCATTCCCTAGTGACTCAACCACTTTTGGATTAACATCAATACCTAAAACATCCTGATTGTGATTGGCAAACATAACAGCTGTCGGTAAGCCGATGTAACCTAATCCTAAAACTTCAATCTTCACGATATCTCCCCCAGATTATTCAGCTTCTGGGACTGTGATATCCCAACTTGCCGCTTCTTTTTGATTGATTTCATAAACTAGCTGTCCTTTTTCCACTGATTTTGGCAGTTCAAAAAAAGCACTTCCCGTTAATTCTTTACCTTCCTTAATTACGTCTCCAAAGTTATTCCCCTGTGGATAGACTTCATATGTTGTTTTACCAGCTTTAACCTTAAAGTCCCCAGCACCAATACTTACTTCGCCGGAATCTTTGTTTTTAATAAGCATTTTAATCTCAACCATATTTTTATTACCTTTTGCATTATCTGCCGTACTGATTGAGTTAATTTTAATATTCATATTATTAACTGTTTTCGAGACAAACTCTGTCTTCGTTGAACTTTTTTTCTCTTCTTTTTTATCTTTAGTAGTCGAATCATTACTACAAGCAGTCGAAACTAACACTACCGCCAACAAAAACAGTAATAATATGCTACTATTCGTTCTTTTTTTCATTGATAAACCGCTCCTTGCCCGTATGCAAATTTCTTATGCGCAAACTAAATTTAATTTTTTATTAAACTATTTACCGCTATAAAATCAAGCAGTAGAGCGTTTGCACTCGAACAATTCGTTAAGTACAAACGCTTCCTGCTAGTTTAATTTAATTCTGTTTTATTATTCTGTAAGTGTAACAGTAGCTTCAGAAAGAACATTTCCTAAAGAATCTTTTCCGTATACTTTTACAGTATCTGTAGTACTTGTTACTTGGCCCTTGAGATAATATCGATACGTATTGTCTGCTGAAACTGGGATAGTTTTGAGTTCAGTGCCATTGATTTCTACAGAAACACGAGAAACGTCTCCTGTATAGGTACCTGTCAAATAACCGTCTGTAATTTTGTAACTATCCGCAGCAATTGTACCTGTCACCTCAGACAAAGATAGAGTTGCTTCTGTTACCTGTCTGCCGTCTGCTGCATATCCAATCATGGTAACTACATCATCTTTGCTTGTAATTAAGTCAGCTGCATAATACTTAATCGCATTACCTGTTGCAGGAATAGTGGCTTGTTCTTTGCCATTAACAACTAGGGCAACTTTAGTTATATCACCCGTGTAGGCGCCAGTTACATAAGTGTCATTTCCTACTTTAAATGCATCAAGTGTAATTGTTCCTGTTACTGGAACCAAGCCTGCAATTGATACTGGAACGCGGTTTAACTCGTTACCAAGCGAGTCGTACCCAATAGCATAAACAACATCATCAGCACTTGTAATTAAGTTCTTAGCATAGTATTGATATGCATTATTCGTCACTGGGATAGCTGATTGAACTTTGCCGTTAACTTCTAATCCCACTCGAGTTACATCACCAGTATAGGTACCCGTTACATAGGTATCCGTTCCAATTTGGAAGGAATTAGCTGTGATTGTTCCGTCAGCAGTATAAATATTTAATTGTTTAGTACTAACTACTTTGCCTGCTGAATTCAATCCTTCAACCATCACAATATCTGTTGCTGATGCTACAATATTTTTAGCGTAGTATTTCAATGTACCACCAGAAACTGGGATTGTAGAATATGTTTGGTCAGCTTTTGTGACACGAATTTTTGCAATGTCCCCTGTGTAAGATCCCGTGATATAACTATCTGTCCCTAATTTAAAGGAATCTAATTTAATTTCTCCAGTTGTATCAGCTTTTGTTGTTACTTTTACCTCTTTGCTGTCTAACAGATTTCCTTGTGCATCGTAACCCTTCACAAGAACTTTATCTGTTACTTGGAAGATTCTATTATTCGCATAATAACTAAATGTTCCATCTGCTTGAACTGGAATTTTAGAAAACTCTGTACCATTTACAGTGATGCTGATCTTTGCTACATCTCCTGTGGTTGTGCCCGTTACATAGTTGTCTGTGCCTTTTTGAAAATCATTTGGAACAACTGTACCAGTCGTTATTTTTTGGACTATATTTACCAGCTTGCGATCCAATTCTTTTCCGTCAGCATCGAGCGCAACCGCATAAACGACATCCGTAACACTTGTAATTAGATTTTTAGCATAGTAGCGATACGTATTTCCTGTTACCGTAATTGCTTGTCTCACTTCATCGTTGACTACAAGTTGAACTTTCGCCACATCTCCTGTGTAATCACCTGTTACATAGCTATCCGTACCTAACACATAATCATTTGTTGTAATTGTCCCTGCGGTTGGCGTTTTTACATTAACTTGAACACGGTCCAATTCTTTGCCATTCGCGTCAAGTGCTACTGCATAGACCTCATCTGTTGCGTTTAAAATCTTGTCTTTCGCATAATATTGATATGCATTACCGGTTACTGTGATCGCTTGTTTCGCCTCACCATTAACCACAAGTTGAACTTTTGCTACATCACCCGTATACGTACCTTTTACATAGCTATCCGCTCCAACTGTAAAGTCACTAGCTGTGATTGTTCCCGCAGTCGGTTTCTTCACATTAACTTGGGCACGGTCTAATTCTTTGCCGTTTGCATCAAGCGCAACCACATAAACTTCATCTGTTGCATTTAAAATTTTGTCTTTCGCATAATATTGATATGCATTACCGGTTACTGTGATCGCTTGTTTTGCCTCACCATTGACTACAAGCTGAACTTTTGCTACATCTCCAGTATACGTACCTTTTACATAGCTATCTGTTCCAATTGTAAAGTCATTGGCTGTGATTGTTCCCGCAGTTTCTTTTTCAACTGTAACTGTAATTGTCTTCGTTGTTTCGTTGCCATCACTGTCTGTCACTTTATACGTCACTTTATATGTGCCAGCCGTTGTTGGATCTACCGTATTCGCTGTTACTTCGATTGCGCTTGTTAAGTCACCATCTTCTGTATCACTTGCTGTTACGCCCGCTTTAGGATCGAATGTATCCCCAACTTTAAGCGTCTTATCTGCTGCATTAATAACAGGTTTGTCATTTGTGCGAACTGTTACCGTAATCGTCTTCGTTGCTTCATTCCCGTCGCTATCTGTTACCTTATAACTTACTTGGTAAGTTCCAGCTTTCGTTGTGTCTACGTTATTCGCTGTTACTTCGATTGCGCTTGTTAAGTCACCATCTTCTGTATCACTTGCTGTTACGCCCGCTTTAGGATCGAATGTATCCCCAACTTTAAGCGTCTTATCTGCTGCATTAATAACGGGTTTGTCATTTGTGCGAACTGTTACCGTAATCGTCTTCGTTGATTCATTCCCGTCGCTATCTGTTACCTTATAACTTACTTGGTAAGTTCCAGCTTTCGTTGTGTCTACGTTATTCGCTGTTACTTCGATTGCGCTTGTTAAGTC
>NZ_JAARRM010000007.1:0-120488 GCF_014223975.1 Listeria aquatica
TTTGGAAATCGCTCTCGATTTCCTGTCCTGCGAATTGATTGGTGAAACATATTGTCTCATCGCTTTTTCGTCTTCTTATTGTTCAGTTTTCAAAGGTCATTTAGTTGCAAAAACAAGTTTCATTTTGAAAGTGAAATCGTTTTTTGCGACTTTTAAATCATATCATTTGAACGCTGATCTGTCAACAATTTTTTAATTTGTTTTTTCTTGCATTTCAAATCAAAAATGTTGTAATTAGTAGCGCCGAGAACTAATATACCAAGTTTAGAGAAGTATGTCAATAAAATTATGAATAAAAATGTAGAAAAATGTAAAATCATGTTTAACAGCTTTTTATATGCATAAAATATGCATATAAAAAGTGTGCAAAATTCATTGCACACTTTTAAGCTATTTCAATTAATGATTTTCTTTTGCCTGACACTCTGGACAAATTCCATAAACTTCTAAACGATGCTTATTAATTTCATATCCAGTGACAGAAGCAGCAAAATGTTCCACTTCATCTAAACCTGGATAATGAAAATCTACAATTTTCCCACACTTTTCACAAATAGCGTGATAGTGATTAGACGTAGTGAAATCAAAACGGCTTGAAGCATCACCATAAGATAATTCTTTGATTAACCCAGCATCACGAAATACGCGTAAGTTGTTGTAAACGGTCGCAACACTCATATTCGGATATTCAGGTTCTAAGGCCTTATAGATTTCATCTGCTGTAGGATGGGAATGTGAATTGATTAAGAACTCTAATATAGCATGACGTTGAGGAGTAATACGAACTCCAGACTGTTTGAGGACATCTATTGACTCTTTTAATTGAGTACTAGACACCGCCATGCACTCCTTCCCTAAATTAAAATAATTTTAATACTTCTATTATTTTAACGGAAACTCTTCTATTATGTCAATAATGGGATTTAATAGCCACGTTTTAAATCTATCAAATTGACGAGTGCTTCATTTTGCTTAAACCGGATGATATTATCTGCAAAGATTTGAAAACTACGTTTGAGATACTGATCAGTATGCCCAGATACATGTGGCGTTAAAGTTACATTTTCTGCTTCCCACAATGGACTTTCTATAGGTAGAGGCTCTTCTGGAAAGACGTCCAAATAAAAATGTCTAACGGCATTTGCTTGGATAGCTTCTTCAAGTACTTCTTTTGTTGTTACGTTTCCTCGACCAATATTGATAAACACGGCTTGATTAGGAAGGGATTCAAAAAAGTTTCTTCCATAGATTTCATTTGTTTCCTTCGTTTTAGGCAAGACTGAGACAAAGTAGTCAACTTCTGAAATTAGTTCGGATAGATTCTTTAGCGGGTAAGTTTTGTCAAAGGATTCTGCTTTATGGCCAGTTGTATTGAAACCGATCGTCTTCATTTGGAAAGTTTTTGCAAAGCGTGCTACTTGGATGCCTATCGCGCCTGTTCCGGCAATGGCGATAGTTTTTTCACCCAACTCAACTACGGGATGTTCGGATGCGTATTGTTTTTTTTGCTGTGCTGAACTAAAGAAGCGCAACTGTTTGACATCATCAAGTAGGTAAGCCATGACAAATTCTGCCATAGGGTAAGCGTGGATGCCTCGCACGTTGCTAACTTTGATTTGCCGTCTTGTAATCGCTTCTGCTGGAAGGCTATCGACACCTGCTGAATATACCATGATCCATTTGAGATTTTCTGCTGCATGAATAAGCGGCTCCGTGAGGTCGCTCCCGTAAGTGACGATGACATCTACTTCCTTTAGCTCAGCAAAGTTTTCTAGATTGTCTGTGTAATAGGTTTTGTCGGTTTCAAATTGTTTAGCGAATTCTTTTTGCAATTCTTCTGGAATTGCCATGGTGAAAACGATTTTCATTAAGCCTACCTCCCTTTTTTACCCAGTGTATGACTTTTTTTAGAAAACAGCAATGATCTTGCCCTTTCAAGTTGCGACTTCTGCTTATTTTTCATAGAATAGAAGAGACGAGCAGGGAAACCTGCCTGATATAAAAGGAGATGTAAAGATGAATCATTCGAAATCTGAAGAGCTACATGAAGAAGCAAAAAAACACATTGTTGGCGGTGTCAACAGCCCAAGCCGGTCTTACAAAGGTGTTGGTGGCGGTGTTCCGATTACGATGAAATCTGCAAGTGGAGCTTATTTTTATGATGTGGATGGAAATAAGTACATTGATTATTTGGCGGCTTTTGGTCCAATCATCACTGGACACGCGCATCCACATATCACAAAGGCGATCACACGTGCGGCAGAAACGGGGGTCCTTTACGGAACGCCAACGGAACACGAAATTACGTTTGCCAAAATGTTAAAAGAAGCTATTCCCTCGCTTGATAAGGTTCGTTTTACAAATTCGGGTACGGAAGCTGTGATGACCACTGTTCGGGTGGCACGTGCTTATACTGTGCGCGAAAAAATCATTAAGTTCGGCGGCTCCTATCATGGTCACTTTGATCTTGTTCTCGTTGAAGCGGGTTCTGGACCTTCTACACTTGGAACGCCTGACTCTGCTGGTGTGACGCAAGCGACTGCACGTGAAGTGATTACGGTTCCGTTTAATGATTTGGATGCTTTTCGTGAGGCTCTTAAAGCTTGGGGCGATCAAGTGGCGGCTGTCCTCGTTGAACCGATCGTTGGGAACTTCGGGATTGTTGCTCCAGAACCTGGCTTCTTGGAGAAAGTGAATGAAATGACGCATGAAGCTGGTGCACTTGTGATTTATGATGAGGTCATTACGGCATTCCGCTTTATGTATGGCGGTGCACAAGACTATTTAAATGTCACGCCTGATTTGACGGCTCTTGGGAAAATTATTGGCGGTGGCCTTCCGATCGGTGCTTACGGTGGACGAGCTGATATTATGGAAGAAGTTGCCCCACTCGGACCTGCTTATCAAGCTGGCACACATGCTGGGAACCCTGCTTCCATTCAGTCTGGTATCGCCTGCTTGGAAGTTCTTCAAGAAGAAGGTCTTTATGACCGCTTTGAAAAATTGGGCCGGATGTTAAAAGAAGGGATTTTAAGCGCGGCAAAGGAATATCAAATTCCTGTGACGGTGAATCAAATTGTCGGTGCCTTAACTGTCTTTTTCACAAATAAAACGGTTCGAAATTATGAAGATGCACAAAATACAGATGGTGAAGCTTTTGCAGAGTTCTTTAAGGGGATGCGTGAGGAAGGGATTTTACTTGCTGCGTCTAAATATGAGGCTTGGTTTGTCACAACTGCTCACACAGAAAAAGATATCGAGGAAACGCTTGTCGCGGTTCAGCGTGTTTTCAAAAAAATGGCGGAAAATATGTAAAATCATGTTATTAATTAGTGAGACGGGTTATAATAAGAAAAAAGTGTTTTTAGGCACTTTAGAAAGGAATTACTTCGCATGAAATTCGGAGCTCGAATTCTAAAAACCGGAATTGCTATTTCGCTCGCACTTTTTATTGCGCAGCTTTGTAAGTCGCCTTCACCGGCGCTCGCAGGTATTTCCGCTATTTTTGCGATTCAGCCCTCGATTTATCGTTCCTATTTAACTATTTTAGAACGTGCTCAAGGGAATGTGATCGGAGCCGTGATTGCCATTTTATTCGGACTCTATATTGGGAATGATTTCATCTTAATCGGCGTAGCTTCTATTATCTGTGTGGCGCTTTTACTGAAATTGAAGCTTGAAAACACGATTGGGCTTGCCGTTGTGACACTTGTCATTATTATGGACTCTCCTGGAAACGGCTTTCTTGAGACAGCGCTTATCCGTTTTGGGACGATTATGCTGGGTCTTGTAGCGGCATTTATTGTAAACTTGATTTTTATTCCGCCGAAATATGAAGTCACGCTTTATCAACAAATTTATACTACGAACAGTGAGATCATGAAATGGATTAAGTTGAACTTACGACACGCGGCGGATTTTCCACTTCTAAAAAAAGATATGAACTGGATGCAAAATCAAATGTCGCAAATTCGTAATCAGTATGATTTATTTAAAGAAGAACGTTCATTCCGAAAAAAAGAGATGCTCGCAAAATCACGAAAAATCGCGATTTATAGGCAAATGATCTTGTGTTCGCAAAAAGCAATTGACTTACTGAAAATCCAACATCGCTATGAAAATGATTATTTGCTCCTCGCTCCGCTTAAGCAGGAACAAATTCGACAACAAATCGATTATTTAACGGATAAGCATGAGCAACTACTTCTTACTTATATTGACAAAGTGGCTGTTGATGTGGATTATGTGGAAGATCATCTGGCTCAAGATCCTAAAGAATTGATGGACTTGTTTATTAATGAATTGAAACTTGATGATGAAACGCGTGAACTGGATGAATATCACTTGATGAGGATTATTGCTTCGATCTTCGCATATCAGGAAACGGTAGATTACTTGGAAAAATTAATTCACAGTTTCAAACTGAGACACCAAGAAGATAACCAAATTGATATTAGCGTCACTGAAGAATAAAAACGCTGTAGGCTAAGCCTACAGCGTTTTTATTCGGGTTTCTTGCTGAAAAAACGGTCATTTTGAAAGCTATAACCTTTTAAGTTCCCATTTTTTAAGTTTATCTCTAGCAAATCATCATTAGACAGAAGTGTGAGTTTATCTCCTTGTTTCAAGGTGCTAGAGATGCTTGAAGTGTATAAGAGCGTCGTCCAACTCACCTGCTTTGTTCGCGGATTAAAAGCGCTTAGTTTCAGACTTGAATTTCTTTCAATGGTTTCATAGTGTAAAATCAGCCAATTTCCTTCGCTAGTTGCAAGCGGTAAATATTTTGAACTCGTCGCGACTCCAAGTCCCCCTGTTATTCTCACAAAGCGGTTGTATTCGGTCGAATACGCGCTATTTTCTGTATCACTTACTTGGCTAGTAAAGTCTGTTAAGGTGTGAAAGGTATCATTTGTTGGTCGCTTTCGACTAGGATCAAGAATAAATTCACCAGAAATGAAAGCTTCAGACATTACTTTTTCATTATCCGAAACAGCTACTTTATTTTGTTTGACAAGTTTAGTTTGATAGAGATAAGATCTTTCATTTTCTTGATCCATTTCAATATCACCACCTGCTTGGATAGCTTGAAGCTCTTTGTCTGATAACAAAGCAAACAACTGGTCACTATCCGGCGTTGCTGTGATTTGTGCGGTTTCAAATTTTTCATCACTGACTGGTGTCTCTGGAAAATCGGCTGCACGAATTCCTTCTTTCACAACTTTACCTGTTAGGTTTTTAGGATTGATTTGATAAAACTGACCATCTAATCCTTTAAAATAAACCAACTGGTCCTTCACTAGATAGTTTTCGTAATTCTTAGGTAACTGATTTTGGATGCCTTTAAAATCACTTGCCTTGGCTAAGGTTTTCCCCGTTTTTAAGGCAATCACTTGAAGACCATTCCCAGTAAAATACCAAAGTTTATCTCCCGTTTTCCCGAGTAATTCTGCTTCTCCGCCGGATAGTTTCGTTTGCCAAACTTTTTTTCCTGACTCTTGTGAAAGAGCGACCCCATAATAGCGCGTGCTTCCATATGTACCGTATTTTCCTGTTTCGTTTGCCAGAAAGTTCCCTGTCGTAAGTGCCACGGCTTCATCTCCGTTTGAGGTTTTAAAAGTAACAAACTTCTGCCCCGGTGTGACAGAACTCGAGCCACCTAACGAAAGGGAAAGAATCAAAAACAGCACAACGGGAAAGACAAGTGGTCCGATTAAAATAGTGAAAAAAGCAGTAATTGAAAAGCGTTCTTTTTTTCGAATCAATGTGCGAATATAACGGATTGCAAAAAACACACAAGCCCCAGCGATAATATAAATAATGGTTAAAAATACATTATGCCAGATCGCTAGGTCATACTGAAAAGCACGTACGATTCTATCCCAAAAAGTTAACTCCAATTTTTTCTCCCCTTATCTGCTTAAATATGCTTTTTGTAGTTTTATGTAAAAATTCAGTTAGTTAAAGATAGCAAAACCCCAAGCCTATTCAAGAATCCTTAGGCCTAGGGTCCGTCAATAATGACTTCAACGGTATTCTTTGTACTTTTCGTACCAAATGTCAATGTAATCTTTCGAAAAAGGTCCTTTTTTATCAAGAATCCAGTGACTTAAAATATCCACATTTTTTCGCAAAATCCGGTCGATAGAATCTGGATATTTCATTTGGCGGCGATGCTGTTCGTATTCGCCTTCATCAAGCAAATGAAATCGTCCATCTGGGAAGACTTTAATATCCAAATCGTAATCTATATACTTGAGTGCCTCACGGTCCATTGCAAACGGGGTTCCAAGATTACAATAATGATATAAGCCGTCTTCTCGAATCATTGAAATGACATTAAACCAATAATCGCTGTGAAAATAACAAATGGAAGGTTCACGTGTTACCCACTTTCTTCCATCTGATTCAACAACAAGCGTGTGATCATTTCCGCCGATGATCACGTTTTCTGTTGATTTAAGGACAACTGTTTTTTTCCAAGTACGATGAAGTTTACCGTTATGCTTGTAGCTTTTGATTTGAATAATTTCTTTTTCTTTAGGCAAGTACATATGCGCTTTCCTACTTTCTTCATGTACTAGAAACGGTTCACCTTGTATTATAGCATAAAAAAATGACACAAAAAAACTATAAACTCCTTCAAAAGCACGAATAACCTCAGAAAACCTCTTTTTCAAGAACATAAAGAAAGCTTTGGACGATTTAAAACCATCCAAAGCTCTACTACTAAGCAAGTAACGTTCGTCCACCATCTACAATAATTGTCTGCCCGCGGATCATATCTGCTTGTTCACTTGCTAAAAATAGCACAGTATTCACTAAATCGTTTAATTGAACCATTCTTCCAGCTGGCGTTTTATGAATCGCGTCTTGAATCAGCTCTTCTTTGTTTGGGAAGTGATCAAGCGCCTCCGTTTCGATTAAACCACCAGAAACCGTATTGACCGCAATGCCAAGTGGAGCAAGTTCAACGGCTAAGTATCTCGTTAACGATTCAACTGCTGCTTTTGAAACTCCCACTGTTGTATAATTTTCTAGGTAGCGGATAGCGCCAATCGAGCTAACTCCGATGATTTTTCCACCTCCCGTTTCTTGCATCAATTTGGCTGCTTCTTGGCTAGCGAATAACAAGGCTTTTGCATTGATATTCATCGTCCAGTCCCAGTGTGTTTCTTGGAGCTCCATCAGCGGCTTTAAAACGCCACTTGCTGCGTTACTAACGAATAAATCTAATCGTCCGAAGGTATCTTTTATTTCAGCAAACATCACTCGCATTTTCTCAACATCTCCAATATTGGCACGGAAAAGCTCACAGCGACGTCCCATTTGTTCGATTTCCAGTTTTACTTCTTCTGCTTTTTTTCTATTTCTCGCAAAATTCACCGCGATATCGTATCCTTCAGCTGCGAGTTTCAGTGCGATTTCGCGTCCTAATCCTCGACTGCTTCCAGTTACTAGTGCTACTTGATTCATTCTTGATTTCCTCCTTTTTGTTTTAAAAAAGCTTGCCACATTTTTTGGTACGGAACCGGAAAGGCAAGTTCAGTCATCTCTTTTTCCGTTAAACATTTGGTTCGTCCTGATAATTCTCCTTCTAAAATACGCGCTTGTTTAAGTTCAACTTGCCAGACAAGGTGTGAAAATACATGCTTAACATGTGTCACTACATTATCCGCTAATTCTAAAGTAAGCCCGTATTTTCGTAAGAATTTCAGTTTTACAAGTTCATCATTTTCATTGGGTAGAGCCTCTATTGTCGGAAACTGCCACATACCAGCAAGCAAACCTGTATCTTCCCGCTGCTCCACAATATATTTTCCATCTTGTTCAATGATGACGGCTATAAGTGGAATTGTTTTGGACTTTGTCTTCTTAATTTTAACAGGATAATCAAGCTCTTTTCCAGCTTGATGTGCTTCGCAAAATTCTTGCAGCGGGCACAGTAAACACATTGGCTTTTTTGGTGTGCATACAAGTGCACCAATTTCCATCAAGCCTTGATTAAATGCAGAGGCATGCTCTGGATCAATCAGTTTATATAAAATTGCTTCAAACGTTTTTCGTGTTTTCGGCTTCATGATGTCTTCATCAATTTCAAAAACCCGTGATATCACCCGCATTACGTTCCCATCGACAGCCGGCTCTTGCTTCCCATAAGCAATGCTAAGAATAGCTCCTGCTGTATAAGGCCCCACTCCCTTAAGACTCAAAAGTGCTTCTTTTGTATCAGGAACCACTCCATCAAACTCTTCAGTCACTTGCCGCATGGCTATTTGCAAATTGCGAACACGTGAATAATAGCCAAGTCCTTCCCACGCTTTTAAAATTTCGGCTTCCGTCGCATAAGCAAAATCCCGCATCGTCGGAAACTTTTGCATGAAACGCTCAAAATAAGGAAGCACAGTATCCACTCGTGTTTGCTGAAGCATCACTTCTGATACCCAAATTCTGTAAGGATCTGTATTTTCACGCCACGGTAAAACGCGCTTGTTTGCATCATACCAAGAAACAAGTGCTAGCCGAAAGCTTGAAATTTTAGATGAATCCCAGTTTAGAAATTCATGTGTTTGCATTTTATTCACCATAATTCTCATAGATTTTTAATGTGCTGTTCTTCTCAATGTGTAGTATAATGTAGACGAGGGAATAGAATAATAAGCTTAACTTTTACTATTATACAGAAAGTCTAAGTCTTTGAACAGACTTCTGTATAGAAAAGAAGAGCTGATTAGAGTTTATTACTCTAATCCCATTTTGTTGCAGAAAGCAGTCGCTTTCTTTTAAGGTGACTACTTTCACTCTACGAGGAGGAAAGCTTTTGGACACTGGCACACACGTTGTTATGGGAATCGCACTTGGGGGTCTTGCAACAGGGATTGACCCTGGGATCGCAAGCAGTTCACCCGCTGTGATTGGCATCATGGCAGCAACGATCATTGGTTCTCAAATTCCCGACGTCGATACAGTTTTAAAACTTAAAAACAACGCGGACTATATTCGCAATCACAGAGGGGTAACACACTCTCTTCCAATGCTGTTTATTTGGCCGCTACTCATTTCAACTATACTTTACTTTATTTTTCCGCAGGCTACTTTTATACATTTACTACTTTGGAGTTTCATTGCGGTTGCGCTCCACATCTTTGTTGACATTTTTAACGCGTATGGCACGCAAGCGATTCGACCTTTCAAGGATACCTGGGTCGCCTTTGGTTTTATCAACACATTTGACTGGTTTATTTTCGGGTCACATGTGGTTGCGATCATCCTTTGGTTACTTGGTACACCCGCGGGTCCAACGTTCTTTACGCTTTATGCGATCCTAGCGCTTTATTATGTCGCACGGGCCGTGACACAGCAAATGATCAAACGAGCGGTTCAACATTTAATTCCTGACGCTGAAGAAATTATTGTTGCTTCAACCATACATTTCTTCCAGTGGCGTGTTGCCGTCACAACGAAAGATCATTACTACGTGGGACGAGCATTCAAACGAAATATTTCGATCTATGAAAAATTCGATCGTTTGCCTGTTCCAGATAATGAGCTCATTCGTGCTGCGAAACAGGATAAAAATTTAGCTGCTTTCGTTTCTTTCTCCAAAGTCTACAACTGGAGAATTGAAGAAAAGTTAGATGCAACCTATGTCACGTTTACGGATTTGAGATACCGTAGCAACGGGCACTACCCATTTGTTGCAGTCGTGCGCTTAGATGATAATTTAAAAATTCTATCGTCTTATACAGGCTGGATTTTTTCTGATGAAAAATTACAGAAAAAACTCGTTCCTGTCGCACTCTAACCCCTACCCCATACAAAAAAGAGAGTTTTTACTACTCTCTTTGCAAGAAACCGGAAGGTAAATGGACTATTTCATTTACCTTTCGGCTTTTTTACTATCCTTCACCAATTAAAGTCCCGTGCTGCCAAAACCACCATCGCGTGTTTCGCTCATCACTTCATCCTTATCAGCCACAAGATACTTCGTAAAAATTCCTTGAGCAATTCGTTCCCCTTTTTGAATAGTCACAGGCTCGCTTCCGATATTTCGAAGCGCAATCCCGATATTCCCATCATTATCTTTATTTTCATAATAAGAAGCATCAATAATTCCTGTGTTATTGGATAAGTTAAGCCCACGCTTAATTCCCATCGAAGATCTCACGTGCATCATCAAAACTTCATCACTTAACATATAGCTTTTTACATCTGTGAAAAAAGTATGTGTTCCTCCAGGATAAAGTGTCGCATCTTCATTCGAATAAAAATCATAGCCCGCAGAACCAGCATCCGAACGTTCTGGTAAATGAATCTCTTCCCCTTTAAAAAAGCGACTATCCTCGCGAACCACTTCAAAACCACGTTGTTTCATTTTATTTCCCCCTCATTCTCATCTTTTTGCTTTCTCGTAACCAAATGAAGCATCGCCCCATGCTGTTCAATTTGTTGTTTGACATAATCTGCCGCATACTGAGCACCACGATACGGGTATCCTGCTTTTGCATAAGAACTTTCAAAATCACTCCAAAGCATTTCCACCCACCAAAGTGCCTTTTCCTCACTAAGAGCCGGATTTTTAGCAAGTAATTGTTTCGTTAATTCCTCCGTATAATCGTTCACTCATCTTCCACCTCTTCAAAATCAATCTCATATTCCGCAAGATAGGCTTCAATGTTTGCATAGCTAAAGCCCTTTTGCATCAATGATTGAATCGTTTTTTGCTTCGCTTTTCGCGGATCGAATCGTTTATTCTTGCGGATTAGTTTTTCAAGCTGTTTACCAAGAATTTCTGTTTCATCTTCTTCATTTAACTCAGCAGTAGCTTCGCTTGCCGCATTTTTCACTTCAAGCTCTGAAAAACCTTTCTGCAGTAGATCTGTTCGAATCTTCATTACAAGACGCTGTTTGGCTAAATTTCGACTACGCCTTGCTATTTTTGATGCTTCTTTAAGCGCATTCTCCTCGCGTTCTTCTGCTGTATAAGTAGCTAGACTCGCATCAATAATTTCACGTGTAACCCCTTTTTCAATCAATTCTCGGCGGATTTTTCCCGGGCCTTTTGTTGTAGTCTTGACTTGTGTTCTCACGTAAAGTTTTGCGAATTCAGCATCATTTAAATAATCCATCTCCACAAGTTTTTGAACAATGCTATCTCGGTGAATGGCTTCAATTTCCTGCTTCGCTAAAAAAGAACGAATTTCTTTTTCCGAACGAACACGATGAGATAAAAATTGAATCGCCTTATTTAACCCAATCCGAACTTGGTCAGCTTCTTCAATTTGCTCAATTTCTTCTTCCGAAAGTGTTTTTCCTTTCGAAAGATGAAAACGCGCGAGCACTTCTTCATCTACACTAAAACGATACTTTTCATCCACAAAAACATTGTAGCGTTCTTTTCTTTTTTCTTGTACTCGGATTGCGGTAATTTTCATGAAAAAAACCTCCCTATTTATCTTATCATACTCCAAAATGGGTTTCTATTGTTAATGAAACGGGAAAAGGCAAAACGAAACGAGGTGGAGAAATGAATATTTTAATTGCCGGAGGAACTGGATTTACCGGCAGGCGATTAACGAAGTCCTATATGGAAACAGGAGATCAAGTTTATATTTTAACACGGGAAAAACGAGCTTCCTTCGAGAACATTCATTTCATTCAGTGGCTGCAAGATGACACTTCGCTTCCTGATTTGAGTGACATTCATTTTGACCTAGTCCTTAATCTTGCTGGAGCGAACCTAGCTTCTAAAAGATGGACCGCAAGACGGAAAAAAGAAATTGTGGATAGTCGAATTCAGGCAACTGCAGCTTTACTTTCCATCATCAAACATCAACCGCAAAAGCCAGATGTTTGGATCAACGCCAGTGCAGTTGGTGGCTATCCCCCGTCCTATACGGAAATCTATTCTGATTACTATAGAGAAGAACATCCAAAGCGGGCTTCATTTCTTGGAAGAGCTGTCACTGAGTGGGAAAAAACGGCTTCCGAAGTAGAGAAGCTTGGAATCAGGCTCGTTATCGCTCGATTCGGGCTCGTGCTAGGCCGAGAAGGAGGAGCCTTCCCATCTTTTGAAAAAGTCTTTCGAAGCGGGCTCGGCGGGAAATTTGGCACCGGTGAAATGTGGTATTCGTGGATTCATATTGATGACCTTGTGCGCGCGGTTCGTTTTGTCGCAAACGATGAAAGCTTAACTGGGATCGTCCATTTCACTTCCCCTCATCCCGTCCAGGAGAAGCAGTTTGCTATGAAAATGGCTGAGAAATTACACCGACCTTCCCTCCTGACCATTCCAGAAACTGCGATCAAATTTGCACTGGGAGACAAGGCGGCTGCCATTTTAGATAGTCATCGTGTATATCCCGAGCAGCTCGTCTCTCACCATTTTGAATTCTATTTTGATACGATTGACCTTGCTTTAAACGACTTAATTGATTAAAAAAAGCTTGGAAGTGCTACTGACATTTAGTGTTTGTCAGCTACTTCCAAGCTTTTTTCTTGCGATATGTGAAGTTCATGTTTAGCGAATACAGTGACGAATCGTTCTACGATCAACTCAAATCAGAAAAAAATTTCGGTACTGCATTTATTCATCCTTGGTTTTTGGTTCATCTGGATTCGCATCTGAGAGGGGCACTTCGAGAAGAATCTGCCCTTTCTTAAGCGGTCGCTTTTTACCAACAAGGAGCATCAATTGAAGCATTGTAAAGGCAATCGAGCTACGCTTTCTGTAAGCAACAAATTTTTGCACCCAAGTGGTTACATATTTGGCTTTGTAGTTTCTTAATCCCTTAAAGCTATAGAAGCCTTGGCTGTAGCGGTAAACAAGGCCGGCCAAACGTTCTCCTAAAAAGGCATATTGTGATTCGCCCACATTCGCAAGCGGCGCCATTCCCATATTGAAGGTTTGATAGCCTTTTTCTTTCGCATCTTCAAACAGTTTGATGAATAGAAAATCCATGATGCCTGAAGGTGCGTCTTTTCCGTAGCGCATTAAATCAATCGAGGTTAATTCATCCGTGTAAGCCGGCATGATGGAAGCGAATGCGATAATCTCTCCATCCGCGTTTCTTGCAACGGCTATATCTGCTTGGTTTAAGTAATAAGAATCAAAGAAGCCAAGCGAAAATCCTTTTTCGGTGCGGCCCGAAAGCCACTCATCTGAAAGTTTGCGAAGGGTTTTAAAAGTTTCTCCATCAAATGGCGGGGTTAGAATTTCAAACTGATAACCTTCCCGCTCAAATTTATTCATCAAAGCGCGCTCGCCTTTTTTCTTTTTACCGGAAAGCGAAAAGTCTGTTACATCAACATACCCTTCTTCGCCTAATTTGATAAAATCAAAGCCCATTTCATGCAAGTAAGCAAGCATGTCACCTTTTACTTCATAAAATACAGGTCGGTAGCCAAACTTATCCGCTTCTTCCATCAGCTCTAATATCGCTGCATTGCGTTTTTTTTCGTTTCCAATCGGCTCTCCCATAATGACCATTTTGTCGGCGATGATTCGAAAGGCAAAAAGTACCTCTCCGTCTTGTGCCCAGAAAAGAAGTTTATCACGTAAAAAGATGGTATGACTCACTTCATTGCCACCCCATTTTTCAAGATGGTCGCGTACGCGTTCTTCTTGGAAGGGGGAGCCAAAAGGTTTCGGCGACTGTGATAGATAAAAATAAATCACAATAAGGCAAATGATGGCAATGAGCATTCCGATAAAACCAGTAAGCCAAATATGTTCGGAGGCAATTTCTAGATACTCGGGAATCGCTTTTTTATGGATCACTTTAGGCGAATTATAGATGCCGATAATCACGTAGCCAACTAAGCAAACTAGGAAAATAAGGGCATCAAAAATAATTTTGCTCCATGTGTAAACAAATTTCTCTCGGTAAAATTCTTTGCGTGCCAAAAATACACAGAGAAGCACAATGCCAAGGAAAATCGCTTGCTTAATGGAAAATACGCGTGCAAGTGTATTGAAAATCGCACAGCCAAGTACAATCACGGTTGCGATATAAGCTTTTTTGGTTTTGCTTTCGATGCTTCTTCCAAGCCCTAGTAACAAAAAGCCGAATGCGACATTCGTTACTTGCGAGATAAACAAAAAGCTAAAGGGCATCAATTTGTAAAGAAACGGCACATGATAAATCGCAAAGGGTAAAACGGACGATAAGATCAACATTAAGCCGCTAAAATAAACAAATAATACTAAAAAGCGGTGAGCCACTTTTTGTAAAAAGAGAAAAGGAAGATTTTCTAGATAATCATTCAGGCGTTTTCCAGCTTTTTGAACGAAGAACAAAAGGCCGGCAAGGAATGGAATAATATAGTAGAAAACTCGGTAAAATAGCAACCAGACGATCGCGAGTTCATTTGAAACGCCTAGCTGATCAAGCCCGTAAAGCATGACGAGGTCAAAGGTCCCAACCCCTCCTGGAACCATTGAAACGATTCCAATAACAGAAGCAATCACAAAGAGCGGGAAAACCTTCATCAAATCGACTGGTTCATTCATGAGAAAGCCAATTGCTACAAAGCAGAGAAAGGCAAATCCCCACTCCAGCAAAGAAGCAGAGATCAAAGAGGCTTCACGTTTAAGGGGTAAATCTTCGAAAAGGGATTTGCTTTTCCATTTTGTAACAATAAACAAAACAGGGAAATAAAGGCCGCCTCCTAAAAGCCATGGCCAAAAGCTACGAAAGTGATCTGCAAAGCCTGGAATCGGTAAAGTTGCAAGCCCTACTAAGCAGTAAATCGATAGCCCAGAGACAAGGAAAAGTGCAATTTTTGAAATCGCAAGTAAGATTTCTTTATGGGAAGCATTTTTCCCATAAAAGCTTGCCCGAAGAGATGCACCAAGTACGCCCCCAAAGCCCCCGATATTCGTAAAGGTATTTGTGATCCAGCCAGAAGCAATGACGTGCATTGTTGAAAATTTTCCTGGCAAAAGTTTAACGATAACAAAGTCATAAATAAGCATGGGGGTAACCGCGATAAGTCCAATTAAAACCATCAATAACAAGGTTTCTGGACTTTGTGAAGTCATATTCTTTTTGAGCACATGAAAATCAATCGTTGTCGCGATGTTAAAAACTTCGTAAATGACAAATAGCATGATGAAGGATATAAAAACGATTTTAACAACCTTGCTGTTTCTTTGAAAAAAATCGTAGGCTTGTAGTAATTTCTCTTTCATTTTCATTCTCCTTTGATCTAAAAGTCTTATTTCCGTTTCCGTCTGCCTTTCACCCGTTTACGAAATGCCGGAACAAGATAAATACAAAGTACGCCAACTGAACCACTTAATGTGTTTAAAATCACATCATCAATATCCGTTGATCGACCTGTTGGAAGTGCTAAGCCACTAAACCCAGTGACGAGTGTGGTTTGAATGAACTGAATGAGTTCGATTCCACACGATGTGAAAAAGACAATTAAAATCGCGATGCTTCCTCTTTTTACTACTTTAAAATATAATAAGAAAAAAGATAGCGGTGCAAGCATCAACGCATTACCAATAATTTGTATAACTGTTGGCATTGTCGGCAAAGTTTGCCGAAATGTATTTTCAATCGTTGTAAAAGGTTCCAAATTGATTAAGTCTTTTTGAATGTGAAAATCCCCTGTATACGTACTATTTGCAAAATCTCCTGCAGCAATATAAGTAACGAGATGGTGCAGGACAAATATATACAAAATAAAAACGGAAAACCAAACAAAATCAAGGCCGTTTTTAAGGTGTGCTAGTTTTATAAGGATTGCCGTAATCGCGAGCAAAAAGAGCCCGTTAACAACCGCATTAATGAATTCCGGCCGACTTCCAAATTGAACGGCTAAAAAAATGCCATATCCTAAGTATAGGAGCGGAAAACAAAGCATCAGATATTTTAATTGCTTGACTTGCATGAAGTGCCCGCCCTCTCTAATGATTTCTCTTTCTAGTGTAGCAGATTGCCTCTCGAATGAAAAGAACTTATAAGCTTACATTTTCGAAAGAAAGTTGTCACATAAAAAGCTTGACCTTAACGTTACGTAAACCTTTAAACTATGAATGTGGAGGTGATTTTCGTGGAATACACGATTCAAAAATTGGCAACTCTCGCCGGTGTGAGTTCACGTACACTGCGATATTATGATGAAATTGGGCTACTCAAGCCGGCACGAGTCAGTTCAAATGGCTACCGAATTTACGGACAAGAACAAGTAGATTTGCTTCAGCAAATTTTGTTCTATCGCGAAATGGAAGTGAGCCTTCCGGCTATTCAAGAAATCTTAGAAAACCCTAAGTTTGATGAAAAAGAGGCGCTTAAAAAGCATTACGCGGAACTCCTCCAAAAAGAAAAACGTTTGAAGTGGCTTATCGCAACTGTTGAGAAGACTCTTCAAGCGAAGGAAGGAAAGATAACGATGAGTGATCAAGAAAAATTTGAAGCTTTTAAAGCAGATCTCATTTCGCAAAATGAAGAAAAATTTGGCACTGAAATTCGTGAAAAGTACGGAGAAGAGATTATCGAAAAAAGTAATCACAAGGTGGCAAATATGAGCGAAGCAAACTATCAAAAAGTGACACAACTGGATGCGCGCTTATCTGAACTGCTTATAATGATGCAAGCTGGAGTAACGAAGGACTTGGAGCAGGAAGTTTTTCAAACCCACAAAGCATGGCTTAGCTATTTTTGGCCTAGCTATTCGGAAGAAGCACATCTCGGAATTGTTGAAATGTACCTTGCTGATCCGCGTTTTACTGCTTATTATGACGATAAGGCGGGTGCTGGCGCGGCTAAGTTACTGCACGATGCTGTTCAAAATGAGCTCCGTTAGAAACAAGAAAAAGCAGGTTCCTCACCTGCTTTTTCTTGTTTTATTTGGTATTCGTTGCTGAAAAGATTAACATCATGGGGCGCCTAAACTCATCTCGCATTCCAGGGATATCTTGCATCTCTTCTCCCGGCGTGGGTTCTTTTAATTGGTCTACCCTAAAACCGTTTTGGCGTAAACTCTCGAAATACTGTGTAATCGTCCGGTGATATTTTGTCATGTCTTGACCCAAAAAGTGAACCATTCGTTTCCCTGAATCAAAATAGTGATCGACCGGAAAAGAAACGATATTTCCATCTTCATCGTAAATAAAGTCTTGCGAACCCTCTGCTGTAAATACAGGATGTTCGATGGAAAAGATAAATGTTCCGTTTGCTTTTAGGAAGTGGTGCACTTTTTTTACTAACTCATCAAATTTTTCTACATAATGAAAAGCTAGTGAACTGATAACAATATCAAAGGAATCCTTTTCAAACCGGACTTTCTCTATGTCTTCATGTAAATATTCGACGGCTTCAAGGTTAGTTTGAGCACGCGCTACTTGCAACATTTTTTCAGAAATGTCGACACCGGTAACAGAAGTTGCTCCTTGTTCTGCCGCGTAAACCGAATGCCAACCATAGCCGCAGCCAAGATCAAGCACCCGCTTCCCAGTGAAATCGGGGAGCATTTCTTTTAATGTGTGCCATTCGCCCGCCGCTTCCAAACCTTTTTTACTTCGCTCCATTTGACTATAGCTGTTAAAAAAATCTGGATTGTCATAGATGTTTTCGCTCATTTTTCATTCCTCCTATTTGGGTCTTATCCACTTTATTTTTCACTTTTCTATTCTAAACATCAAAAATATAACATATTTCTCAAGCAAGAACCTAGTGTTTTCACTAGAAAATTTTGTACTCAACTAGCTTTTTTTCGCGATTTTGTGGTACTCTTATCTATAGAAAAAACGGAGAGGAGCCTTCACCATGTCACAAAAAAATTCATCCAATAAAAAACTGCTCATCAAAATCTCAATTTCTGTCGTCGCTGGATTACTACTTTTTTATGCGATCATTGTTTGGGCTATTTTACAATAAAGGAGTGACGTAAATCATGAAAAAAGGGATTTTACTCGTTCCCTTCTTATTCATTCTTGGCGGCGCCGCATTTGCCAATCGCATTGATCCACATATTTTAGGCATCCCTTTTTTATTATTTTGGATCGCCATCGGCACAGTGCTTTCTTCTCTTTCTGTTCTCCTTCTTTACTATTTTGAAAAAAAGAAAGGAGATGACCGTTCTTGACCTCTCTTTTCGTCATATCGGCTTTTTTTATTTTAACGATTTTTCTTGCGCTGCGTGCGCGAAAGAAACAGAAGATGACTTTACAAAACTGGACAGTGGGGAATCGAAGCTTTAACACCGTTTTTGTTTTCTTGCTTACGGCGGGAGAAGTCTATACAACTTTTTCTTTTCTAGGTGGAAGTGGTTGGACCTACTCTAAAGGAGTATCAGCCATTTATGTAATGGTCTATATTTCTCTTTCTTATGTTACTTCTTATTTTTTACTTCCACTCATTTGGGAATATGCGAATAAGCATCAACTCGTTTCACAGTCTGATTTCTTTGCTAGGAAATATCAAAGTCGCGGGCTCGGTATTTTTGTCGCTGCGATCGGTGTCATTGCGATCATTCCTATCATTGTCATTCAGTTAAAAGGACTTGGCATCATCGTTTCTTTGACTTCTTATGGACGAATTCCAATGAATATAGCTATCATTATTGGCACATTCGCCATTGTTTTGTACTCAGTCCTATCTGGCATTCGAGGGGTAGCTTGGATATCTGTTTTAAAAGATTTAATGATTTTATTTGTGATCGTCTTTATGGGTATCTACTTGCCGCTTCACTATTATGGTAGTTTTTCCGAGCTTTTCACACAAGTAGAAGCTTTTAAACCTGAGCTTCTAACCTTTCCAAAAACAACCTATAGTATTACGTGGTTTATCAGCACCGTTTTATTTTATGTGCTTGGCTTTTACATGTGGCCACAAGTTTTCGCCTCTACCTTTACTGCCAAAAATGCGAATACTTTCCGAAAAAACGCCATCATCAGTCCACTCTATACATTAATGCTTTTATTTGTTCTTTTTATCGGATTTACGGCGGTTTTACAAGTTCCAGGTCTTACGGGAGAAGAAAGCGATCTTGCTTTGATCCAACTATCAATCAAAAGCTTTGACCCCTTCTTCGTTGGAATTATCGGGGCTGCTGGTATGCTCACTGCTCTTGTACCAGGGGCGATGCTTTTGATGACTGCGAGTACGCTTGTTTCTAAAAATATCGTATTTGGTTGGAAAACAAAACCAAACGATGCACGCATTGCTTTCTGGTCTAAATGTTTTGTTCCAATTCTTGGTGGACTTGCTTGTCTATTTGTTTTTCAAGGTGGAAACGCACTAGCAGCCATCTTGCAAGTGGGTTACAGTCTGATTGTTCAGCTCTGTCCCGCACTCTTTGCAAGCCTCCTAAAGAAAAACCCACTTACGAAAGAAGGAGCTTTCGCAGGAATGGCTGTTGGCATTTTAATCACCATCTTTATTAGTAATTACAGCATGACACTTGCCACTTTATTTCCAAACTTACCGGCGGTTATCAGCGACATCAATATTGGTTTCTTACCGCTTCTTGCTAATTTAATTGTGGCGATACTTATCAGTTTAATGACTCAAAAAAACCGTATGTCATCAACCGATTAACCGGCTGATGACATACGGTTTATTTCTTTTTGGGATTAGATTTTAATGTTAGCTTCACAACGCATTCGACCTGAGCCGTCATGGGAAACATATCTACTGGCTGTAAATACCGAATCCGGTAACGCTTTTCAAGCTGAGCCAAATCACGCGCGAGTGTACTTGGATTACAAGAAACATAGACGAGCTGTTTCGGCTTCACCTGTAAAATCGAACGAAGCAAGCCAGATTCAAGCCCAGTTCGCGGTGGATCCACTATGACAATATCCGGTTTATAACCTTCATCTTGCCACGAATGAAAGACTTGTTCCGCTGTTCCAACTGTATAGCTTGCATTTGTAATTCCGTTTTTTTGTGCATTTCGCGTAGCATCAAGCACTGCTTCTTCGACAACGTCCATGCCGCGCACTTCACGCACTTTCCGAGCAAGATAAAGACCGATTGTACCTGCACCAGAATAGGCATCCACAAGACTTTCTTCCCCCGTTAACGTTAGCGCTTTTAGAACTTCTTCGTAGAGCTTTTCAGTTTGACTAGGGTTAAGCTGAAAGAAGGCGCGAGCCGACAAATCAAATTTCAATTCGGATAGCTCCTCTGTCATTTGTTCCTGCCCAAAAAGCTTTTCAGTTTCAGGTCCGAAAATAAGTGAGCTATCATCTTCTTTTACATTTTGCATAATGGAGACAAGATTTGGGAACTGCTTCGTGATTTCTTCAATGAAGCTTCGTCTGCCGTTAAAATGCTTACCCGTCGTTACAAGAACAAGTTGTGCTTCCCCAGTTTTCACTCCTACACGAACAACTATCGTTCGAATATCTCCTGTTTTTTCGCGCTCATCATACGCTTTTACGCCCAGTTGGTTGAGTATGTCACGTGCTGCATTTGTGAGTTCCACCGTTCGCACATCTTGGACGAGGCAATCTTCAATCGGCACAAGTTCATGACTTTCACGCGCATATAGCCCCGTTCTAAGCTTCCCGTCAACCATTCGAGCTTGAAATTGACTTTTTCCCCGGTAGCGGAAAGGCTCTTCCATTCCGATTGTTTCACGGATTTTCAGTTTTTTAATATTAAACTTGGTGTGCTTTTCCAGCGCCTGGATTAACAAATCCTTTTTCAAATCAAGCTGTGCACTATATTTTAAGTGTTGCAGCTCACAGCCCCCGCATGTTTCATAGACTGGACAGGGCGGTGTTACGCGAAATTCCGATTGGCGTTTGATCTTTTCCACTTTTGCCACGCAATAATTTGGAAAAACCTTTGTTACTTTAGCCACTACTTCTTCACCGGAAAGAGCATCATGTGTAAATACTACCGTTTGTTTATGATAACCGATTCCTTCACCGTTTATCCCCATTCTTTTAATTTCAAGCGGAAAAGTCTGTCCCACTTTTATCTTTGCTCCGTCCAACCACATCTCCTCCGTTTCAATTCTTCATCCATACTATCAAAAAACTTTTATTTTGTCACCGCTTTTTAGTATAATGAATGAGAATGGCTTTAGACTAAGGGAGGCCTTCTCTTGAAAGGAATGGAAAAAAACGTGATTGTACTTGCTGGAATGATTGGAGCTGGAAAAAGCAGCTACACAGAACTCATCGCAAGAGAACTTGGTTCAATTGCCTTTTACGAAAGTATCACGGACAACCGAATTCTCGAAAAGTTTTATGATGACCCAGGTCGCTGGGCCTTTGCCTTACAAATTTATTTTTTAAACACACGTTTTCGCAGTATTAAAGCTGCGTTGCGTGACGAAAATAACGTCTTAGATCGAAGCATTTATGAAGATGCGCTTTTTACACAAATCAACTATGAAGAAGGCAATATCTCATCGCCTGAAATGGACACCTATCTCGACCTACTCGACAACATGATGGAAGAACTAGGAACTCTTCCGAAGAAAGCGCCTGATTTGATGATCTACTTAAGGGGCAGCCTCGAAACAGTGCTTGAGCGAATTAAAAAGCGTGGGCGCCCCTACGAGCAAATCGATGAAAATCCTAGCTTGCTTGAATACTATACGCGACTTCACGCACGCTATGATAGCTGGTTTGAAAGTTATGACAAAAGCGCGACACTTGTTTTTGACATTGACCAAATTGACATTACAAATAGTGAGGATGCCTATGAAGTTATGCAAGCAATCCGAACAAAGCTTGCAGACATTCATCAGCGACCCACTGATTAAAAGGGTAGCCATGGAAAAAGAGCCATGTATCAACATGACTCCTAGCAAAAAAGATGACAATCCAAGTAACATCATTTAAAATAGCCCTATCCAGTCAGGATAAAGGGCTATTTTTTGCTATCCTTTAATTGATTTCACCAATGACTCGTTTTTGTTTCAATACTGCAAAAGCTGCATTGAGCTCTCCACCAACCATTAAAATAATACCCGTTAAATAAAACCACAACATCAAAATAATGATGACTCCAATACTTCCATAGGTTGCAGAATAGTTAGCAAAGTTGTTTACATAATACGCAAAGCCAAGCGAAGTGATAGACCAACCAACCGTTGAAAAAATAGCTCCCGGCAGGACACCTAAGAAACGATTTCGTTTGGCTGGCGCAACCCAGTATAAAAAGACAAAGACAACAAAGATCACCACTACTGTAATTAGCCACCGTGTATTATTCCAAAAATCAACGAATTCTTTTGAAACGTGTAAATGATTAAAAATAAAAAGTCCGATTTGCTGACCAAATACAAGTAGGATCAAAGTGACCCCAATTGTGGCAATCATAGCAACGGTAAAAACCATTGATAAGAGCCGCTGTAAAATAAAATTGCGCCGATCTGTTACATTATAAGCTTTATTTAAAGCTTTAGTTACCGCATTCATTCCGTTTGATGCAGACCACAATGTAGCAATAATCCCAATGGAGAGTAGTCCCCCGTTTCGTTTTGATAAGAGCGAATCAAGATTCCCCTCTAAAAACTTGATGATTTCTTTTGGAGCAAATTCTTGAATTAAATTAAACACTGAATCCCTATCAATATTTACATATGCAAGCAAAGTTGCTGCAATTAAAAGCATTGGAAAAATAGAAAACAGCATGTAATAGGCTAACTGCGCTGCATTCCCAGAAACATCATTTTTACCGATCTGTCGAATAATCAATTTCGTAACTCGGTAAAATCGATTGCTCATTAATTTTTTTAGCACAACTTTCTCCCTCCCTTCAATAGAATGAAGTGCTGACCCTTCTTTCGATTATAAACTAATGAAACTCGCATGTCCTCTTATTTTATGATAAAATCTTCAATATTACGAGCAAAAGGGGAATAAAAAATGAATTTGGAACAACCCAGTCAAGAAAATGTGGATTTCATTCTCAAAAAAATTACTGAAAAACTAAAAATGGTGAATGCATCCGCATTTGAAAATATGAAGTTAGAACAAGTTCACTACGATTTATTGGTGGAACTGTATCAACTCATTTCTCGAAAAAATTCATTCAGTCCACGGGAAATGCAAATGTTTGCTGAAGAGTTGAGTTCGATTCGAAAAAATTAACGGTCAAAATAATCTGTAGCAAAGTCAACTAAAGGGTTCATCTCAAAAATTTTAGAAGGTGCAAGGGCGATTTGAGTTTTAAAGTCTCCTTGCGCCTTTTCAAATGCTTCCCCCACTTCTAAAAATTGATCACTATTATACGCTTTTTCCTCGTAGCTCTCAAAAACACGTTTTCCTGCTTGCAATTTAGCAGCAGTTCCCATCTTAACTGGAATTTTCTTAGAGCGTTCTTCCGCTAAATGTAGCGAAGTGTTTTTATCATGATCAACGCCAAACAAAACAATTTTACACTTCTTCAGTTGATAAAGTTTTCCAAGTGGAGACTCGTCTCCAAAGCCATGAGCTAATGAATGTCCTTCTACTATCCTATCAGCATGTTTGCCCCACGCTGTAAATGAATAATAAGGGTGGTCACTTCTCACAACATCTTTTAAAGCACGAAAGCTTTCTGCAATCACGCCCATGCCAGTGCTTGGCGTCCTATCTTTATCAAAAAGTGGCATATTTTGCCTGATCTCCTCCCACCACTCTTCTGGAACTGGTGGATTTTCCCAAAAATTCGGGTCGCTTAATCCTCCTGTTTGCGCTGGCATAACAAGGGTTCCTTCTTTAGTTAAAAGACCTTGAAGCGCATTAATTATAGCAATCGCTCCCCCACAAACCCATCCAGCTTGCGAAAGCGATGCATGAAAAATAATCGTATCTCCTTTTTTTATTCCTGCATTTTGAAATTCATGAATCAATCGTTCCACAGTAAAAGGAATACTTGAACGGCGTACCGAGGCTTTTTCACTCATCTTCATTTCCCCCTTTAAAAAAACTGCAACATCACTGTTGCAGTTTTTGTTTGTTACTCATTTTCGCCTTGATAAGTTAAAATCTCTGGTCCGTTTTTCGTAATGGCAATCGTGTGTTCATACTGCGCGGATAAAGAACCATCCACGGTTCTCGCTGTCCAGCCGTTATCATCCATTTTTGCTTTCCAACCTCCGATATTTACCATTGGCTCGATCGTAATGACCATCCCTTCTTTCAGCCGCGGTCCCTTTCCAGGCGCGCCATAATGTGGCACCTCTGGCTTTTCATGAAGAGTTGGTCCAATCCCGTGCCCAATGAATTCACGAACTACACTTAAGTTTTCACCTTCTACATAAGTTTGAATGGCATGACCAATATCTCCAATCCGGTTACCAACTTGCGCTTGTTCAATTCCCAAATAAAGCGACTTACGGGTAACCTCCATTAAGTGTTTGACTTCATCAGACACATCGCCAACTGCATAAGTCCAAGCAGAGTCTGCGAGTGCTCCGTGATAGTTCACAACCATATCTACCGTGATGATATCGCCATTTTGTAAAGGCGTTTTTCTTGGGAAACCGTGACAAATTTCATCATTAATGCTTGCACAAGTTGCATATTCATACCCTTCAAACCCTTTTTGTTCCGGTGTCGCACCTTTGCTACGCAAGAATTCATCAGTAAAAACTTCAATGTCCCAGCTTGTTATACCAGGTTCAATCATTTTGGCAATTTCTTTATGCGTTTCAACTAAAATATCGCCGGCTTTTTTCATTTCATCAATTTCGCGGCGTGATTTAAGTGTAATCATCGTCTGTTTCATCCTCTCCTAGAAAATCCACTATCCTTAATTATAACGCTCGAGTAAAAGAAAAGAAAGCAATCGACAAAAAAAGGTTGCACAATTCAGCAAGACATTTATAATAGAAGTGTTAGTGAATCCATTCATAAAGTTATCATGCAGATAACTTTTTAAAAAATTTTTCAGAAAATGGTGGTATGAGAAAATGGCAAAAGTGATGATTGTTTACGCAAGCATGACGGGAAATACACAGGAAATCGCTGATATCCTTGGTGAAGAACTAGAAAAATATGATATTGAAGTTGAAATTGAAGAATGTATTAACGTTGAGCCAGAAGAACTGCTTGATTATGATGGCGCCTTAATCGGTGGCTATACGTATGATGATGGTCAGCTTCCTGATGAATTCGTTGATTTTTATGAAGATATGGCCGATGTTGACTTTTCTGGGAAAGTTTGTGCTTCATTCGGTTCTGGTGATACTTTTTATGATGAATTTTGCCTAACAGTTGACCTTGTTGAGACGCGCTTAAAAGAAAAAGGCGCGATTGTTCCTGTTGAAGGACTAAAGGTTGACTTAGATCCAGACGAAGATGATGTAGAACGCGCTGAAGCGTATACGAAAAAATATGTAGATGTTTTACTTGAAAATGCATAATAAATGAAAAAAGATGCCCTTCCGGCATCTTTTTTAATGCTGTTTTTTAGGAATAAATACAAAAAGAGCAAGAATACTACAGATCGTACATGCAACTGGACGTAAAAAAAGCAAAGTGCCATAGACTGGCTCCATGAAGAAACCGCTAAAACCTAGAAGCGCCCATAAAATCACCGCACAAACACTTCGTTTGCGATTCTGTTTCCCGTACAAATATAAAATTCCAGCAACGATCATTCCAACCGTGATGATGTAACCAAAGATATCCATGGCTTGATCAGAAATTGTAAAAATATTAATTTGCAGGCGGTCAGCGATTTGTATTTGGTTAATCATCCCAATAATCGCAACAACAAATGACAAAATGCTAATGAAAATCCTCATAATACATAAATCCCATCTCGTTTTCTTTTTATTATAGCAGAAAACTGCTTACTAAAAACAACTTTACCAAAAGGTTCACAAATTTGTCGTAAAGTAACGCTTTTTTTATTTAAATAAGGTAAAAAAACTATAAATGGCAGAAAATTAGTTTTATTTAAAAGGTTCCAAATCCCGTTGCTTTCCGCTTCATTTTGCGCTACTATAAATTTATGACATTTAAGAGAGGTGTGAAATAATGACAACTTTTAATGAAAAATTAGACAAATATGCAGAGTTAATCGTCAAAACTGGGGTCAATGTACAGCCTGAGCAAAAAGTGGTAATCAATGCAAGCATTGATTCAGCCCCACTAGTTCGTTTAATTGCGAAACATGCGTTTCTTGTAAAAGCAAAAGATGTTATCGTAAACTGGGCGGACGAAGGAGTTACACTAGAGCGCTACAAAGGTGCCCCACTTTCTGTTTTTGAAGAGGCCCCGGAATATCGTGTAAAAGAACGGACAGAGCTTGCGAAAGAAGGAGCTTGTTTTATTTCCATCGTCTCAGAAGACCCGGATCTTTTAAAGGGTGTTGACGGAGAAAAAATCGCGGCCGGGCAAAAAGCAATGGGCGAAGCGCTTAAAGAATTTCGTGAGTTAACGATGTCAAATGCAATTAGCTGGACGGTTGTTGCGGCGGCTTCTCTTGGCTGGGCTGAAAAAGTTTTCCCGGATCTACCAGAAGCTGAACAAGTGCCGAAATTATGGGAAACTATTTTTGAAACGACACGTATTAATACGGCTGATCCAATCAAAACTTGGAAAAAGCATGATGAAACACTTTATGCAAAAGCTAAAGATTTAAATGAAAAACAATTTAAAACACTTCACTATACAGCCCCTGGAACAGATCTTTATATTGGACTTCCAAAAGATCATGTTTGGGTTGGCGCAGGCAGTTACAATGAAAAAGGACACGAATTTATGGCAAATATGCCAACAGAAGAAGTTTTCTGTTGTGCTGAAAAAACAAGTGTAAACGGTTATGTTTCAAGCACAAAACCGCTTAGTTACGCTGGAAATATCATTGATAACTTCAAACTCACTTTTGAAGATGGAAAAATAATCAAAGTGGAAGCTGAACAAGGACAAGCGATCCTTGAAGATTTAGTTTCGACGGATGAAGGCTCACACTACCTCGGTGAAGTGGCACTCGTACCTGATCCTTCCCCCATTTCACAAAGTGGCATTCTTTTTTATAATACATTGTTTGATGAAAATGCTTCGAATCACCTGGCAATTGGAAGCGCCTATGCTTTCAACATTAAAGGCGGCGAAAACATGACGCGTGCAGAATTAGATGATCGTGGTGTGAATACGAGTCTTGTTCACGTTGACTTTATGATCGGTTCAAATAAAATGGATATTGATGGCGTTACAGAAAGCGGCGAAACTTTGCCTGTCTTCAGAAATGGGGACTGGGCTTTCTAATTCCTTTTTTCACTGAACATATATGCCGTGCATTTCGTTACATTTTCTTCTTTAGAGAAAGCGAAAACTGAACGAAAGAAGGTATATGCATGAAATTTAGAGATTGGGACATCAATTTAAAAGTGCGTCTATTTGGGGAGGCACTGCTCGATATTTCTTTTTGGACGGTCTTCCCCTTTCTGACGCTTTATTTTTCGGATTCGATTGGACGCGCATTAACAAGTATGTTACTTATATTTTCACAAATTTTAGCAGTTATTACTGCCCTTTTTGGTGGCTATTTTGCTGACACTTATGGCAGGAAACGGATGATGAGCATTTCGGTAATTGGTGAAGGAGTTGGCTTCTTAATTTTCGCTCTCGGCGCCACATCTTTTATGCATTCCCCTTACCTGTCTTTTGCAGGCTTCACGCTTGCAAGTATTTTCATGTCATTTTATCAACCCGCCAGTCAAGCGATGATCGCCGACGTTGTTGATCCAAGACACCGAAGTCATGTTTACTCCATTTTCTATATGATGGTCAACGTGGCTGTTGTTGTCGGGCCTATCCTTGGTTCGATTGTCTTTCATGACTTTACAGTTGAAACATTACTGGCCATCGCCTTTTTCGATCTTGTTTTGCTTATTTTATTGCAAAAGTTTGGGCACGAAACGGCACCGCTTGCCTTAAATCCCGAATTACGAAAAGCGCAAAGTAGCAAATCACTTGGCTCTGTTATCGTGGAGCAAATTAAAAACTATACCCTTATTTTTAAAGATAAAATTTTCTTTCTTTACATTTTAGCCGGGATCATTATTGCTCAAGCAACGATGCAACTTGACTTGCTTTTCCCACTTTTTATTAAAGAAAAAATTGGTAATTCCACGGTGCTTGGCATTTCGTTAACAGGCGAACAACTTTTCGGATTCATTGTCTCGATTAATGGCTTTTTCGTGGCTGCACTTACCGTTTTTGTAACGCGAATGATGAGTCGCTATCAGGAAAAATTTGTATTTATGAACTCTTCCTTCCTTTTCGGTATAGCGCTCTTTCTTTTTGCCGCCATCGCAACCCCTTACGGAGCCATTGTAGCTATTATTCTCTATAGTTTCGCTGAGCTTATGACAGTTGGGATTCAGCAAAACTTTGTTTCAAAATTAGCACCAGAAGACAAGCGAGCGATGTATTTTTCCGCCGCTGGTTTACGATATAACCTTGGAAAAGTAATTGCACCACTTGCGATTACGCTCTCTGCAGCAATCGGATATTTTTTCACCTTTTCGCTCATTGCGTTACTCGCATTCTTAAGCGGAATCATCTATTATATTATGTACGTCAAATATGAAAACAGTTCACGATCTGAGCACTCTATCTGAGTGCTCATTTTTCATTTAGTTAACAAATTCTTGTCATTTCTGTGATTTTCGTTTAAATTAGACAAAGCAGGGAAAAAATAACAGACATATTTTGTAACTGTAAAAATAAGTGTAAAAATAGAAAGTGGTGTTGAAATGTTTGGAACTACTACAATCGGTATTGACTTAGGAACGGCCAATATCTTAGTTTACAACCAAGAAAAGGGAATTATCTTAGATGAACCATCCGTTGTGGCGGTTGATACAAACACGAATGATGTCCTTGCTTTTGGACATGAAGCAAAAGAAATGATGGGAAAAACACCTGCGAATATTGCAATCGTCCGCCCAATGCGTGAAGGCGTAATTGCCGATTTTGACGTAACGAGCGGTTTACTTCAACAAATTATGAAGCGCATTAATGCTTCTGAAGGAAGTTTTCGTAAACCCAATGTTGTCGTCTCAACACCAAGTGGCGCTACTTCTGTAGAACGCCGTGCAATTAGCGATGCCGTGCAAGCGGTTGGAGCAAAATCTGTAGTTTTAATGGAAGAACCCGTAGCAGCTGCGATTGGCGCAGATCTTCCAGTTTCTGAACCTGTTGCTAATACAGTAGTTGATATTGGCGGAGGAACGACAGAAATCGCTATTATTTCTTACGGAGGCGTTGTTTCAAGTACTTCCATAAGAACAGGTGGCGATCACATTGATGAAGAAATTATTAACTATATTCGTAAAGAATATAATTTATTAATTGGTGAAGCCACCTCAGAGCGAGTGAAAAAAGAACTTGCCTATGCACCAGTTCCGCATGCAGAACTTAAAGCAGAAATTCGTGGACGTGATCTTGTAACTGGTCTTCCAGAAACTGTCACAATCTCCTCTAATGAAATTCAAAGTGCAATTGAGGAATTGCTTGAACGCGTTCTCGAAGCAATTCGTCTCACACTTGAAAAATGCCCAGCTGAACTTAGTGGGGACATTGTTGATCGAGGTATCGTACTTACAGGGGGCGGAGCACTTATCCAAGGATTTAAAGAATGGCTAGTTGAGCGGATTGATGTTCCCGTACATATGGCGCCAGAACCGCTTAAATCCGTAGCAATTGGAACTGGTAAATCACTTGATTATGTCAAAATGATCTCCAAATAATAAAAAGACCGCTAACGTTGATTTTTGTGTCACTCCCCAAATTGTCAGATTTCTACATTTAAAAATAGCTTAATACCAATGATAACAAGAAACATGAACTATCAAGGTAACAAAACAAAACAAAAGAATATTATATTTTTTAGGGGCATTTTAGGGGCGTGAAATAAAAAAAGACCTTTTTGCATTAGAAGCAAAGAGGTCTTTTATTTTATATGTTTTTATCTCGTAACAAACATGTATACAGAAACAGATTACACCCAAAAATTTCTGTAGTCTATTTCTTTTACTTTTCATTTTTCCATCATAGATTCAAAAAATAAATCCAGTAACTTGTCCCCTTTTTCTTGTTGTTCCTTTAAATGTTGCTCTGCATGTTGCACAAATCTCCGTGCATCTTCAACAGCACGATTCAAACGGCGACTGCATAAACCGTCTTCTTTACGAATATGACTAAGTAAGCCTTCGAAAATGTCTCCTTCTGCCTGTTCTAGCTCCTGTGCCATTTTCCACACGTATTCTTTTTTTCCTTCTTCAAAATGGTTTAAATGCTCCCGCTCCTTTTCCAGTGTTTCTTTGGCTGCTTTTTGACGAATTTGATTAAGCTCTAGTTCTTGGATAAGCTCTTCTTGTTCCATTTTCCTGCCTCCCTATACGTCAATACTCCCCCGCTTCAATTGACCAATAAGTTCGGTTAAATTCGTCACTATTTTGTCCGCTAGCTTGTCCAATGCCTCAACTGCCACGGCTTTATTGTCGCTTAGCTGATATTTTATATCTTTGAAAACAGCTCGAGAACTTTCATAAATGTTAACCGATGCCTTATTCAGTGCGATCACGTTTTGGAATTGTGTACCCTCAAATAGCGCAGTATCAATATAAGGGCGGTAAGCTTCTAGCACATTATTCAAGCCACCTCCGTGTAAAGAGCGCACGGCTGTTTTAACAGATTCGATGGCTGTTTGATAGGGTTTGAATGCAGAAACTGCCGCACCAAACAGAATCGGGATCGCGTCGTCTAGATCTGTAAAGGGAACATGAAGATGTTCAAACGTCCCTTTTATATTTTTCAATCCTTGAATAAGGTCTTCGACGGTTTCGTCTAGTAGATTTAAAACACCATAAAAATTACTAATTAAAGGTTCAAGATGAGAAACCGCATTTTCTCTAAATTTTTTATAGTTGCGATCCAATAATTTCTGCTTTTTCCTCATACCGTCCTTGAGTGCTTTCGATTCTTGTAACGTAAAATCAGAAGTGGCAGGAGGAGCAGATGCCCGTTCTACCTTTTGAGTAGCAGTTAAAAGCTTGTCCGCTTTTTCTAGCTCTTTCGATACATAAGTAACCTGTGTCCCAAAGGTTACAATTTGATTGGTCATGACCTCTTTATTTTCATCTATCACTTTATAGTGGGCTTTCAGTTCTGCCACCATGCCATCGTTGAAAAATTCATTGTCAATTCCATTAAATAGCATCGGAATAGCATTTTTTTTGAGTGCGTTTACTTCTGTGATAATGTCATCTAGCCGCATGATAGCATCCCCGATGAGAATCGGCAAATCAATAGCCGCCCCAGTCATTCCTTCAAAATTGCCTAAAAAGCTCACTAGAAAATCAGAAAAAACAGAAGAGCTTCGAAGTCGATTGATTGCCTCACTTGCTTTTGAAACGGCTGGATTCCCGGACTCAATTATATCACGTAAAAATTCATACCCTGCCATAGTCGTTAAAGCCTTTCCGAAACTCCCTTGCCCTAACAAATCGTCGAAGCTATCGGTTAGTTTCATTGTTCGATCATCTAACTTACTACCTTCACGTTCCACGATATCCACGGCATGGTCAACGTGAGACTGGGCGGTGGTAATTTGTCCTTTCATTTTCGATACCATGGCATCCGCTAAGATTTTCATATTTTCAGGGTTCACATCTATCTTATGCCCTTTTCCCCCTGTGAGGATTTCCCCACTCCAAACGCCAACAGGTAAATAGGCATCAGCGTCGATAAGGACATCTTCCCCGTCTATTTTGATGGGGTCTGCATAACCCGTGTGGTTAGACGCAAGTGTGGCAAATAAGGGCATGTTGTTTTTCACAATTATATTTTTACCCGGCAAGCGTTTCATGTACCCCGCACTTCGTTCGCCTAGCGTTAACGGGTCATATTCACTCATATAGTTGGTTATATCGGGATTTTTATGCGAATATTTTCCATCTGGCAAAATAGCCGGGTTATAAGTCACACTTTTAACCTCATTGTTCGATGCCACGTAGTTTCCGAGCCCACCGCCTAGAGAGTTTCCCCCAACATAGCTAATTTTGTATTCTTTACTCATCTTCTTATAGGCTTTATCTGCCGCTTTTAATTGTTCATCGGGAATATTTCCGGGCAATGTCGCATCTGTGAGGATATCCTTACCACCATTTTTTTGTCCTTGCGTTCCTTGGAAAATCATACCGACTTCGCCCGTTTTTGTGTTTTCCACAACGATGTAGTCGAGCCCAGATTTTGTGTTGTATTTTCCTTCTTTAACTTTATATGCTCTTGAAACGCCATTTACGTTTAGATATTTTCCTTTTGTTGGCTCCTTGTAGACCCATTTTCCACTTAATTCTATAATATCTAAATCAGAGGTATTTAGTTTTTCCGTTTTTGGCATTGTTTCATCTCCTTTTATTTCTGTATATCTTCAACGCTAATATTATCTCCATTTGGAAGTCCTACACGATTCACAATAAAGTTCTTATATATTACTATGTCATATTTCCCTTTTGGTAAAGCGCTATTTCTTTTTATTTTGCTACCAATTTTTTCAACTTCTTCATTTGGAGGTAACTTATCTTTTTTAGTAAAAAAGTTACAAACCATGTGCGTATGCTCAAATTTGGGATCCTCTGTTAAAAACAATGCTCTTAATTTATCCTCAGTTATATTTGTATTTGCTAAATATGCCTCATAAGTCTTTTTGAAGTCAATGCTTGTAGTTATGAAAAAATTGCTTTTTTCATAACCGTTTGCATGCGTTTTCTCAATCGTGAGATTATTATAACCTTGTAACCCATTATTTTCCGCTATCATTTTAGTAAAAGTATCCAACTTTTCAAATTCCTGTTTGTAAGCTTTTGCATATAGTCCACCAACTATTGCCCCTTCAACTTCCCCTTCCTCAGACCAAACATTAGGCAATGGGTCAAGCTCTTTTTTCTGCATATCAAATCCGACTATAACAGACGTGTGAAATTGAATCGGCTCTTCTGCTTCTACCATCACAACTGCCGCATCTCTTGCGGGTACAACGTTATTAACTTTTACATTGGTTTTATATTTATCTTTCATGTATGCGATGGCCCGTTTTTTAATTTCAGCTTCGTTCTTTTTCACTATGGGTTCCGATTTATCACCGTCAACCAAGTAAAACCCTTGCCCTTTATAGTCCGCAACAGGTGTTGTCCCGTCATCTGCTTTCTTTTCTTTTTCATCTGAATGATTCATAAACGAACACCCTCCTAATAAAATAGATAAACCAACTATAGAAATCGCTATTTTTTTAAAGTCCATCTTCATGCCCCTTTTCTCTGTTTATATAAGAAATGCCTCTTATAGTATACAATAAGAGGCGCCCTTTTAACATTAAAATCCGAAATTCTGGGACAGTTGTTGGTCTTGCTCTTCCACTGCTGTCGCGGTTTTTTGAAGTTGTTGTTCAATTTGGTCCATCAAATTCGCAAATTCCGTTACTTTTGGTTTCAACTGATTGAACTGATCGTCAAAGCGTGCGAAGGCTTGCCCTTCCCATTCACTCCGAAGTTGTTCTTGTGTTTGCGATAAGCGTTGTAGCATTTGTTCAATATCTCGTGCACTGGTTCCATAAGTTTTTGCACGATCCCGCAATTCTGCTGGGGTCATTCTGATTTGTCCTGACATCTAATCCATCTCCTAATTATGTATTTTTCTTGCAATTATAATATAGCATATTTTAGACATGAAATTGTGTCGAATTTATGAACTTTTTACCGAAAAATATACAAAAAAGACCACCAACTTGCGGGAGTTGATGGCCAAAAAAAGGGTTAAGTAATTGATGAATGGATAAAAGTAATCTTAAAGGATTCCCCTACCTAATGAGATAAGGGAACCCGTTACTTTACCCAAACTTACTATATCATATTTCCTTGTTTTATTGTGTGACAATTTTGTGAACTCTTGTTGGGAAAACAAAAAAAGAACCCCGCCCAAAAGGCGAGGTCATGTACAGTAAGGGAGGTGACAATGAAATCACCCGTGCATAAGGGGGTGCTCATGCACATATTTATTATAAGGAATGGCTTTTGCTATTTCAACATATAATTAGCTGTGTAAAACATTTTTTTCTGTTTCGAGAACCAAGCCGATTTTAACCCAATTCGCTCCGGATAATGGCTAAGTTTTGTTCCCGGCATATAAGTTAAGATCTCCCCACCATTTAAATCTTCGTTGTCCCAAAAAATGGCAAAGGCTCGAATCGCAGCGGAATATTTATCAGTTCCTTTGATCGCTTTTACATTTCTTAAAAAGCTGTGGTAAATATAACCTGTGACCCATTTACCGTTCTGTTGTACCTTTGTTTGATACCAGTATTTATTGTATTTACGAACTTGAATTTTTGTGCCCGTTTTCCAAAGACGAATTGGTGTTTGACTTTTAAATTGAGGTTTTGGCATGAGTGGCGCCACGTCTTGAACCGTTGCACGAATTGCGTTTGGGTTCCCCGTTGAACCTTTCGATGCCGCCACTAAGTCTTTTTCAAACTTAGCTTTCGAAATACCCCACTGTTTCAAATAACCATAGGGATCTGTATGCGTAGTTCCTCCGAGCTTTGCCCGTATCCAGTCATGCGATTTAATCCCTCGATTTCCTACACCACTTCCGCTATCCAATGTGATGGGAATACCCGCTTCTTTAGCTAAATTAACCAGTAATTGGCAATAAGCTGCATAGTCTTTTTGGAAAGTCGCCTTATCTTTTGCCCGACAGAGTTCCACTTGAGCATAGGCGTAGGCGTTTCCTTTCGAACCACATCCCCAGCTCGCATAGCCAGTAGGTGCAATCTGAACTACCCGTCCGCCACCGCCCACAAAATGAGTCACAAATGCGTTTTGCCAGTTTCGAGACATATAAGCCACTTCGTTATCAATCGTTGAATTGGGATTAGAAGTTTCATGTGCCACGATAAAGTTTTTCGCTTTTAGTTTTGTTTTCGGAAGTCCGCTGATTAGTTTCTTTTCAATTTGATACGCCATTATTTGTCCTCTCCTTTTAAACTCTCTTTACTTAGCGATAAGTCGCTATCTCCTAGACCCTTTGTCGTTGGATCAACGTAAGTAGCAATTAATGCAGAAAGCACTGCAATGATTGCCGCAGGGCTTTTTAGAAAGGTCATGAATGACAACCCCAACTGTGTCCAGCTATCTAAGTCTGACACCTGAAACCCGCCTGCACTCCACACAATCGTAACCACGGGAATAATGGCTAATAGCCATGTCCGCCAGCTTTTGAATCTGATTTTCCAATTAATTTTCATTTCTTTCGCTCCTTCTTATTTTGTTAAAAACGAAGTCACCAGTATTCCAAGACCTCCACCAAGAACGGAGGTGATCACTACGGTAATAATCGTTCGTACAAAGAACTTTTTGCGATCTTTCTCTTCTTGGATAATGTGCTCTGCTTTTTCAGCTCGTTCGCGCTCTTTCATGATTTCGATATTCACGAATTTCTCATCGTGTTTGATGAGTTTTTCCATTACTGGCGCCATGCCATTTTTTACCGCTTCTTGAATCGCAAGTGGGAAAGCAATGTTCGCATCTTCTAGCTGGTCTAAGCGCTTGCTATGCCTGTCTAAACGCTCACGATTGATTTCTGTTTGCTTGCTGTTTTTATCGACATTCGACTTGACATCTGTCCATTCGCGATTCGTGATTTTTATTTCTTGATCCACAATATTTCACCCCCAAATAAAAAAGCCTTACTCGGCTTCTAACATTCTCACGATTCTTGGACCATATAAAGCATAACCGGCATTGTTCGGATGCAAGCCATCACGTGTATAGGTATCGAATGTATATTTTCCAATTCCTGAACGTCTAAATAAGTCAAAAACAGGCGCTCCATAAAAGCCGCCAATCGTCATAATGCCATCTACCATTTCTTGATGCTTGATCATATCTCGAGTTTTATTCTGCAAAGGTGTCATTAAATAAATATCGACAGTTGGGAAATTCAAGCGAATATATTCTAAGATAGCTCGTAGAGCACCAAAACTGGTTGTTGTATCGAACTCTGTACTCGTGATAGTTCCAATCTCTCCAGCTGTTACACCAAATGCCACATCATTTGTTCCACAAGCAATCGTGACTATGTCTGTCCCGGTTAGATCATACTGATCTAATACAACTTTTTTATACAAATAAAGTTCTTCTGCCCCCGCTTTTGAGCTTTGGGCAAATGACATGTTACCTACACCTTCATTCGTCACAATCGCTCCAGCTTGTCGCATATAACTCTGATAGCCTTGTAGGGTCACATTGTCAATCGTTTGTCCATCTTGCCACGTGATACTATCCCCAAAAGTGATAATTTTCTTCCCAGCCAAAGCTTTATCCCCTTGTAGCCACGGAATCGACACTTGATAAGGATAGTACTGCGCAGGCTTTTCAGCGCTTGCTCGCAACATATACTGATCCAAATGAGCACTATTTACCACAACCCGAATGTACACGGCATTTTCTGGTGGCGTAAGTGTGTACCATCCACTCGTTCCAGAGGCTGCAAAACGGACAAAAGTCACATAACGAAAATTCGCATCATAAAAACAGCCTGCCGTGTTGTAATTGTAGTTACAGCCCAGAACATCTAGATCTTTAATCCGTATAAAAGCACTCACATTGGCACCAACCGCTGTCACAAGCTCTCCTGTTAAGTTGGCAATGGATTTATCTTTTTCAATTCGTTCTTTATTGAAATAATTTTCTAACTGTGCCCCTTCGAGCGTTTCAGGAGACAAGGGGAACAATGTTGAAACAACTTCTGCAGGCGAAGGCATCCCGATTCCCAAATAAGATTCGATGGTCGCCCAGTTTTCATTCAACTTATTTCTGAATTCTGATCCTTGTATCGCATTATCTTGTCTATTTAATTTGTCAGCCATTTTTTCACCTTCCTTTCTGCACTTCTTCCGTGCTTAAAATGCCATTATCGTCCACTACTAATCTGAATACTTGACCAGAAGGCGATTCAATCAATACTTCTCCCCACTCCTCAGACGTTCGACTAGGAACTTGATCCAATTTCTTTTTATCCAGAGCACTCATTAAGCCATTTGCAGTGCTAGTCGCTTCATTCAACCCGTCAATTGCTTGTTTATGGGTTTTTGCAAAATATTGTTCACCCTCTTTATTTTTTAAAAAAATAATTTTTGTCACGTCACTTCACCTACCACATCGCCGCTAAGCGCAGTATTCGCTATTCCCGTAACTTGCTGAACTTCAAAGCGCGTACTTTCTAAGCGCTTGTTCATATTGTTGTAACGTCTATGTGCCTGTCTTTGAATCGTGACCATATCCAAGAGTTTATTAGAGAACCCCAAATCAGGTGGCTTATGAGCGTATGGATGATAAAATGTCATTCGTTTCAAGCTCAACATACTTTCATAACCTAACCCCTCGTGAACGAGGTACAGTTGTTCATTTTCTGAAATCGGTTCACTTCCTGTATATTGAATGTCGATCGAGGTTTCAGGGACATCGAGTATCTGCGTCTTCAAGTATTCTTGAAGATTGACGCTATAATAAAACCGTTCATCTGAGATGGGTTCTGCTTTACGTCTTCCATATTTACTTACGTTTGGGGATACATAAATGGCTTCAACTACTGTTCCGTTTTCTTTGGTAGCTCCGAAGCCTTTGATGTAGGTTTTGAGATTATACGTATTCGAAGAAAGTTTCACGGTGGCTGTATTGAACTGATAGCGTAAGTCAATTCCGTTGTATTGATACCATTCAGCCGGGCTATAAATGACGAGGTGTTTATTGTTCGCATAAAAAATGCCCCCAAATTTTTCAGCGGCATTTTGTACATATTCAAGTAAAGATTGTCTGCCTACACTCGACATGGATACTTTAGGAAAGTCCCCTCGGGTTTCTACACTAAATCCTAATTCATCGCCTTCTATCCCGTGAGCTAAATATTGCCAGATGTCGTATACACGCTCTGGCTCCACCACATCATATTGAACGTGGTCCGCGCAACTAAACGAAATGTGTTGGGCAATGATTTCTTTATATTGCACAGCCCCTTCTTGGTTGGGATTACATTCTTTGATCGTATATATCTGATCGCGCCAAATTAAAAAGGCTTCCTCTGAAAGCCCTTTGTAGATTCCCATATTCCGATTTGTGAGGTAGACAGTTAGTTGAATGTTTCTTTTTTCATTTTCTTCATAATCATACTGAAAACTGCTAGGATCAAAATCAACAAGTAATTCTTCGATGGTTTCAGAGTAGTTTCGATACAGAATATCTTCATCCAGCAATCCCACCACCTCCTATCGATAATAAAAAGGGAAATCGAACGCAATGGTTGTATTCGTTGCATTTATAATTTGCACACGATTCCAGCCCCGCTCTAATGTGATAAGCCCATGATTCGTATCGATGCCGCATCTCGCATCATTTAAATAAGGATAAACGCCATCTAAAAGAAGAACATCCGCTTTCACAATCTGCTTTTTCAATTCGAATAATGTCCCATTCGTTCGATTATATATCCGTACATTTTCACCAGCTACACTGTCGCAAGTTAGTGCAATAGATAAGGGATGAAAACGTGGATTAATCCGCATATCTGACGGATTATACACGTTGAAAATCGCTTCCCCTTCAAAAACATACTGGATGTCTTCGCCTTCGGGAATATTCAGACCTACACCCCAAGCCTCCTCGTCGTATGTGAATGCCGTTGTTGAGGTATAGAGAGATTCTGAAACTCCTTTAAAACAATGAAAGGTTAGTGTTAAGTCTGCAAGATTTGCAGATTTTCTTGTCAGGTCAATTTCGCATCGATCCACCGCATATTTCCTTGCTGGTAATTTTTCATGTCGGACAAAGTAGGGTGCTTCTTGACAAAGTAGGCTTTTTAATTCTCCAACTAGTAAATGATAGTCGTAGTTGTCTACAGTTTTAAATCTAAAGTCCATTTCAAGCGAAAAAGCTTCATACGTTGGCGGATAAACAATCTCACCATCCTGACCAACAAATGAAGTACTATTGTCCTTTGTATTTCCAAGCGGTGATCTTACCTCAATTAATCTCAAAGGGAACTGATCGGTTAGAAAGGTTTCCTCCTCGTTTTGTATCACACTAACCCAATATGGATTTACAGCCACTTTACCACCTCCTAATAAGTCATGCCCGGAACTGACCGATATTCTTTTCCCATGTAGCTACTAGCTGCTTTTCCAACAGCTTTCTCTGAAATATACACATCTGTATCTTTTTGAATCAGAGCATCTAATTTGCTTCCTAGCACTGCTAAAGCTTGTACAGTCTTTTTATTATCTACATTCACTGCGTTTGTGATGGTTCCGGCAGTTAAAGATTTTGAGCCATGAACACCAATAGATGCTTCAACGCTGTATTTAGGTAGCGATACTAAATTTTTCATAGCTTTGTCAACAGCTTTTGCGTCTGCTTCAATGCCTACAGCAATACCTTGTGGTATAAATCTACCTACCTCATCTCGCATAACTCGAGAAGGTGAGTGAATACCTAAAGCGCCTTTGATCTTGTCTTTAATGCCTCCTGCGATACCTTTAATTTTGTTGCCAACGGCTTTAGCCATACTCCCAATACCGTTTATTAACCCTTGAATAATATCTTTACCAATTTTGAATAGATCAATACCTTTGAGTGGGTCTTTAATAAAGTTAACTACCGCTTTAAAAGCTTTACTAGTAGCAGACTTAAGACCATTCCAAGCGTTTACAGCTCCTTGCTTGATTCCGTTTGCAAGCTTTGTAACTGTTGATTTAATGCCATTCCAAACAGAAGATGCTAAAGACTTGATTCCATTCCAGACTGAGCTAGTAACTGATTTTAAAACATTCCATGAATTTCTGATATTATTAACAATACCTATAGCTAACTTAATAAGTAGCGTTTTAATCCCGTTCCAGATGGAAGATGCTAACGACTTAATCCCGTTCCACAAACCAGAAATAAAGGCTTTGAAACCTTGCCAAATACCTTGAATATAAGAAACTGCTGCTTGAACCAATCCGGATAAAACTTGCTTAATCCCTGACCATATCTGTGCACCTGCAGACAAAATATTAGACCAAATTTGAATTAAGTGTTCTTTCGCGCCTTCAAAATCTCCAGTTAACAAGTCGATTAATATTAAAATGGGACCAAGAATAACATTTTTTATCATTTCCCATGCGCCTTGAGCAATATTTTTTATACCTTCCCATATCATGCTTAATCCTTCGGATATTCCTGTCCACATTGTCATGAAAATAGAAATAAACGGTTGTAAAATAGACATTATTGTTGTTGTGAATACGTTCCAAGCGGTGGTCGCTACTGTAGTAATTGTATTCCATAAATTCATAAAAAACGTTGCGACAGACTGCCAAATAATTTGCAACGCAAGTACGTTCGCTTGCCAGATTAACACAATCCCGTCCCATAAACTGCCTGCTGTTTCCTTAATCCAGTTCCAAATACCTGATAAAAATTCAGTCACACTTTGCCACGAAGAAATAAGAAAATCAACAACTGCCCCAGTTGCTGTTTTAATGGCTTCCCAAGCCGTTTGAACTATTTTTTGCCCTGTCTTAGTTTGCGTAAAAAACCAAACTAATCCAGCGACTAATGCAGCAATCACAGAAATTAATAAGACTACTGGATTAACACTGAAAGCAACTTGTAAAGCTACCAACGCCCCTTTAAGGAGACCCGCTGTTTTTCTCACATTATTGAACGCAAATACTACTAAATTAATAGTTTTTGCAAAAGAAGTAACAATACTAATAGCTTTGCTAAATGATTGAAATACCGCCAAAGCGGCAGAAATAGTTTTAAATGCAGCAAATCCAGCTAACAAACTTGCGATTACTCCAGAAAGAATTTTTACTGCGGATTGGTTATTATTGACCCAATCAATCATCAGTTGTAGTGCTGGTACAACATAATTTATGATGGCTTCTGACACTGCAGCAGACATATCCCATAAAACAGTTATGATATTATCAAGTATCGGCAAAACAAAATTAACTAATCCATCAAAAGCAACTTTCGCGACGTCGATAGCTAAAGGAATGACATATTGTAAAACGTATGCGACAGTAGTTGCAAACGTTCCAATTATACCTCCTATTTTAGTTAAAATAGGCGTTATTTTATTCCAAAGATTGCCGAAAGACTTAGCAATACTCGGAAGTCTGTCTTTTACTTGCAAGACCATATTAGTAATAGCTAATTTTATCCACATTGCTGCAAATTTTAAATTGGCAACAAATCCAGAATTTTGTATAGCTTCTCCCATCTTAGAAAAAGCACTTCCAATCATCCCAACATACGGAATGATACTGTCCAGCGAATTTGTCATGCTGTTAAAAGCATTATTAATAAGCCCTTTTAAGCTATCAATGTTTTGTGCAATTGTTTTTCCTGTAAATTTCTTTGTAAGCTCATCTAACTTAGTGATGACATTTGCAACACCCTTAGATACCGCATTGCGCAAGTTCCCAAAGCTCGTTCCGATCCCTAAACTATTTTCTTTTGCTAGTTTAGCAAGCATTCCTGTGCCTGTTCCAAGTTTGATTAAGTTATTTTGGAAATCATCAAACGTTACTTTTCCGCTCTTAAGTGCTGCATATAAATCTCGTTGTGCTGATTTACCTGTATACCCCATCGCTTCCGCTGTTTTTTGAAGGGCAAGAGGCATAGTTTCCTGTAGCGTTTTCCAAGACTCTAAATCAACTTGACCTGTTGAAATCATTTGATTGTATTGTTGCATGCCTCGACTTGCGTCTTCTGTACCTGCTCCACTTGCTAGAAAAGCATTATTTAACGCTAATACTGTATCCGTTGATTTGTCTAAATCTCCTGTTATTGCAGTCATTTGTTGCGTGCTAGATACAACATCATCAAGCTTGGTTGGTAAACCATCAATACCATCAGAGAGCTTATTAATACTTTTCTTTGAATCTTCCGCAGAGAATCCTAATGCTTTCATCACTTTAGGAAACTTCTGCATTGTATCAAAACGGCTAACCGCATCACCTATCGAACTTTTCAGAACATTAAAAGCAGCACTTGCTATTTTCACAAGACCCATTGCGGCTACCATGTCACGGATGCTTTTACCTGCTGATTTCGATCCCGTTTCAAGCCCTTTCATTCCTTTTGCAGCACCGTCAACATCTTTACCATTAACTTTGACATCAATAATGATTTGACCATCAGCCACTCATCACACCGCCCTCCTTTTCTAGCTGTTTAAGCACATATTCTCTTTTTTCAGCAAGATCCATGCTTTCAAAATCCACATCATTTTGCGAGTGCTCGAGCGCAAACATTGCTTGTTGCTCTCGAAGTATTTCCTTCTGTTCAGCCGTCATGTCTTTTGTGACTTTTTGTTGTCTGATATTCACAACCCTTTTAAACATGGAATCATCACTTAGTGAGACAAGAAGCGCATTGAATTCATACCAATGCATTTTTCCTTGTTCATGAAATAAATTGATATTGTAGTCATATAAAAAAGACGCGAAAATATATTCTGCGTCTTGTTCGAGATTATAATATTGAGTTTGCTCAATTGGATTACCTGCTAAATCAAGCTTTGGTTTTTGCCGCTCTCCTCTTGTTATCACTTTCTCCATGATATTCTTGTAAATATCAACTTGCTTCATCAGGTCATCGTGGAAAGGTAGTTCTTCGTCTTTCTCTTTGACAAACAGCAAGTTTAAGCAAATTAAAAGCCGGCTTAAGTCATTGATCTCTTTATCATTAATGACTTTAAACACAAGCAAAATGTTATCAAATGATAAATCTAGCTCATATTCTTCCCCTTCAATCTCCACACTGCTTTCTAATTTTTCAGCTAGAGAAAACATTCTCTTCACCTACTTTTTAGCTTTAGCTTTTTTCGCTTTTAAATAACTTTGTGCTTTTTCGCTTTGGTTTTGTTCCATTCTTTTTCCTGTATCTTTTATTTCTTCGTACAGACCATCTATGACAGCTGTAAAAATATCCAAAACTTTAAGGATGGAAGGGCAACTTTTATAAATTTTCTCGAAGCTCCCTTTGCCAAGGATTTCATCAAAACCGACTTTGGCAACTAAACCAGCATTTTTAAGACCTTCTTCAATTTCTTCACTGGTCACCCTTTCAATTTCCTCAGTTGCATTTTGCTTAAAGTCACTTTTTGAAAGCTTTTTCTCAATTATTTCATCGATGTTAGCTAAACGCTTAATATTTTCATCGCTACTATCAAATTTAAATTCCATACTATTGATCGTCACTGGTATGTCTGCAGATTGTTCAATTTTAATAGCCATTTATTTCCCCTCCATAATTACAAACCCCCAAAAAGGGGGCTTTCTATTCACTATCCGTAACAGTTATAGTCACGTCAGCTTTTATCGTTGATTTCACTTTACTAGCAATCGTAATGGTCGCTGTACCTGTCGCTACTCCCGTAACAACACCAGCACCAGAAACAGTTGCAATCGACGTATCACTAGTCGAGAAAGTAACAGCTTGATCGGATTCTGGTGGCTCAACTGTCGCTGTTATGTTTACGGTACTACCAACCTCAACCGATTTAGTAACGTTGTCCACTGTGACGCTGGACGGCTCAGGCGCTGGGTTTCTCATCTTTCGGCATGCCGTTAAAGGTCACAGTGAATTCAAATTCTGAACGCGTATTTGCGTCTCCACCAAACATTTTAGGTTCTGAAATTGTAGCTAATCCAGAAAGAACTCGCCCGTCTGGCTCAGTAACACGAAACGAACAAATACGATCCGTAGATGTTAATTTATCACGTACAAATTCAAGTGCTGGATCTCCATACGCACGATGACCAGAAAACCCGTGCCCCAAACTTGTATTTGTTACCTCTTTTTCAGACGACCCATTTCCATCGTAATAAGAATAATCTTCCGTATCTTCATCCGTTGATGGATCAACCGTTTGCACACCCTTTGCAAGTGGCATTAAGCTCGTTTCATCAAATTCTCCTGTTTCTGAAACGGGACCAATCTCATGTGTTCTCAAAAAGTTTTTTAAATAACCTGTTTTGGCTACCATTCTTTATTCCTCCCTCGGTATCATTAAATTAGCTTGAATCGTCAAGCTATAAAAAAAGAACCCTGCTTCGTCTTTTCCGACGAAATAAGATTCGCTCACTACAGTAATTTCATTAAATATATAACTATTATTTTGGCTTGGAATATCTTGTTTTTCTTGCAAATAGCTAGACAGCATGTCTAATATAGAAATCGTTTGTTTTTGATCTTTTGTCTTGATTGAAAATTCATAGTTCAAGCCTTTATCCACTGTCCCATCGTAAAACGATTCAATGACTTTACCACCGGGCAAAGAATACAAAGCGATAGAATCAGTTGTATCTAACTGCCCGATTTTGAGCGGATAGGCTAACTCTAACTTATTGCATTCATCTTTCAAACGGTCAATAAAATCTAATGTCATAAGCTAGCCCCTTTCTTAAATGCTCTTATCCAATCGTTCATAAATAAAGATTTGCCTTTTAAGTCCCATCTTGGACCCGTTCCAGATGCCGTATACTTTGAAAATTGAACATAGAACATTTTGGCAGCATAAGGGGTATTCCAAATCAACTGAGAGCCATCAAAAGAAACATGTCCGCTACCTCTTAAATGATAGTCTTTTGCTGGGACAAACTGGTTCATATCTGCAAGCATTTGATTACTCATCGTATAGCGACCTCTATTTATGTTGTTTTGACTCAGCTTTTTTATAGCTCTCGAAAGGTCTACTTTTACCGAAACGCTCATTAAATCACCTCAAGTTCATAACACCAAACTTTATTTTCAAAAGGTTCATTTACCGGAATTACTTTTTTTATAATGCCTTCTGAACCATCACTAAACATTACTTTAGACTGTTTTTTGAAATCTAGAAAAGGCGTAGTACGCTCCGCATAGCAAAAAACAACAGCCGTATTTTGGCTTGCCGTTTCTTCTTTGCTTCGACTGAAACTAGATTCTTGATCTATTCGAACATTTGTGATGAGTACTGGCTCTTTATAAAGCGCTTTGCTATAATCGTCTGTTCCCTCGTACTCTAGATACTCAAAAGAATCCACCAGTATTTTTTGAGGTACCCTTGCAACACTCATGAGCCTACACCCCTATAAAGAAGACCCGTTCCCTCTAAATACATATAAACATCATCAGAAAGAAGTGACTTGCTTTCATTTTTTCCTGTTGCACTATAATTTGATGCAAAAGTCAATGAGGTACGACCCATTGATAAGGTTTGTGGCATGTTATTAAGTCCTTCGCTTGTCGTTTCGCCTGTTTCAACAAAATAATGAATTTGACAGGCTACAGCATGTTTAAAAGCATTTTTGCGAAATTCGTAATCTTTTTCTAGCTCATTAAATACGTAAAATCGGCGAGTGACATTATCAAGAACAGCACTCGCCTTATTTAATAGATTTGTGAATTCTGGTTCATTTAGAAAATCATAGCCCATTTGTCGATATTCTTCATTCGTTAAATAAGCCATTTTATCCCTCCTCTACTTCGCAGGCTCATTCACCGTTACATCACAAGTAGCTGTTAAACCGTTGGACGTTGTTGCTGTAATCGTTACTGTACCTGCTGCAACAGCTGTAACCTTTCCTTGAACGGGTGTGACTGTTGCAATCGTAGTGTCGCTAGAAGCGAATTGAACAGATTTATCTGTCGCATCTTCTGGCATCACCTTAGCGGTTAAAGTATCAGTTCCCCCAATCTCCAGAGCTAACGCCGTTTGATTAAGCGTTACCTCTGTGGGGGTTACGCTTTTGGGGCAACAGACACATAAAGCGCTTTTTTAGCATTGTCAAATACAATCGCATCATAATAATCGAGTCCTTTAATCGTATCTCGGTAGCCATTTCTGTCTTGTGAAGCCGGTACAGTGTCAACTGTTCCGTATTTAACGATAGGAGCAATGGCTGTTAGTGGCGTGATCATAAAATTGATTGTATCTTCAATTTTTAAGCCGCTGATACGATCTTTCGAAACCTTAAGAATTGGAACACCTCCATCAATTTGTGCCACTGTTCGATTAATACCATTGATAGCCATTTCATTCGTTGTAAACGTTTTGCTGACTCCTGTTGCATTTTTCAACAGTCGATAAGTAGCCGCAGAAACAAACATGACATAGCCACCAGGGACTTCATTATCTGTCATATATTCTTCTGCTTTATCATAGGCATCTAGAATATTATCTTTCGTTAGTACCTCAGATTCTTTTTTACCAGCATTGTCATACATGACTTGTATAGCCACTTTATCACGGTGAGGAACGCTGATTAAGCGCTTGTGCTCTGTAACAATGTTATTAATTGTGAGTGCGGCACTTTCTGATTGATCAAGTTGGTCAACATCATAAGCAAACCAATCTTCGTGAGTTAGTTTAATAGTTTCCTTTTCAATGTTAACAGCATTACGAGCATTATCTTGATTACGCAAGTATTTTGTTGCTTCTACAAATCCACTCATTTTATTCACACGTACTTCATTAACACCAACAAAATCAGCATTTGTAATACTTTTTGCGCCTTGTGTTAACACATCCCATACCTGAGAATCTGCACGATATTCTTTATCAATTGTTGCTACATCCTTTGAATCTAATACTACTGGCATAATTAATCACCTAATCTTTCCTGAATTTTTTGTAAGATACTACCACCTTCTGGAACGGATCCCGAAGGATTCCCACCAGCCACAATAGCGGGTGTTGGATTGGGTTTTTCTTTCTCTTCTGCTTTCTGAAATAAGAAAGCTTTATTTTCTTTAAGTGATTCTAGTTGTTCGCTGAACCCTTGTAACTTTCCGTCAACCACTTTAACTGTATCTTTATCAATTTGACCTAACACAATCTCTTCATCAAGTGCATTAGCTTCTTTAAGGGCTAGTTTTATCGCAAAATCTTTTTCCTGCTGAACAAGCTTCTCCTGCGCTTGCGTTTCCGATTCTTTCATTTTGTTTTGAAGGTCATTTAATTGATTGGTTAGTTCCTCGTTATCAGTTGCGGATTCTTTTAATTTTTCTAATTGGGTTTGATTGGTTTCTAACTGCTCTTTGACCGAATCCCGTTCATTCTCCGCGGCATTTAAACGTGTATTCAAGTCTGTTACAGTTTGACCATGCAAAGACATGATTTTGTCAATGTGTTCATCATTCAATCCCAATTCCTTTAGTTGTTCTCGTTTCATTTTCTACATCCTTTCGCTTTTTTACGTGGCAACGACCACGAACGGATTAAACAGTTTAACGCCGTGTTCAGGGCAAAATAAAAAGCCCGTTAGGACTTATTAACCTCTTTCAAAATGGTTTCTTTTGGTGTAACTACCTTTTCACGTTTATAGTTACGGCTTAATTGGCTAGCATCTGCCTTCTTCAATAACTCACGCATTTGTAACTGCTGGGCTTTAAGAAGTTTCGTATAATGGTCAAGTTTATCCGATCCAAGCGCTTCTGTAATGATGATATTCTTCTTCGTTTTGCGGATTCTTCGTTCAATCGTCCGTTGAGCTTGTCGCATTTTATACCGTTTTTCAACTTCTTCACTGTCATATTGCGATTGATTATTTGTGTTTACACCCGGAACAAAAGCAATAATGCGATGCCTGCAATTAATGCCAAGTGTACCGCCTGCTTTTCCATAGCCAAACAGATATATAGAAGGGTATCCGCTATCTGCTTGACCGATAGGGCGAATATCTAGCACTTGTCCTTGACAACTTGCGCAACGAGGCGCGGCATCTACAACAGATGTCATAAGAACTGTATAAACATCGTATTCAGCCATTCTTGAAGTCGTCATTTTGTTATAGGTATTGTTTACCGTTGACCTAAGAACCGTATCAACATACCTTTCTAGCGACCACGTGTGCCCTCCTTTATCAACAAAACCACTATCTATCCCTTTATCAGCCCATTTTAAAATCGTCTCTTCTAAAGCCTTCTGGTGCGTCTGAACACCATTCAATACTTTAGCAGTAGTTTCATTAATGATACTTTCATACAATCGAGCCACTGAACCCTTTCCATATTGCGTTGTAAGAAGTGTTTGATTGACTAAATTATCCATTTCTAACCACGTTTGATTAAAATACCCAGTTAATACATGGTCTAAATCATTTGGAAGCGACTTAGAATCAAATACTTTCCCAAACTGCTTATCAACATCACTCACAGCGCCGTATCCTGCTTCTGAGATAATTCTTTTAATCTCTTTAACTGAACGACCTGAAACCTTAGAAAGCTCTTTCAGCGTACCTCTGTTGAGCATGTTAAGCTGTGCGAGCTTTTCTACTTGCCATTCTAATACATGAACATTGCCTTTTACTTTTAACCGCTTAGCAATCTGTTCAAAGATTTCAATCTCTAAAGCACGATAAATATCGACAATATTCGAGGTATACAGATCTAATTGAAGGGGTGTGATAGACATCTACATCACTCCTCTTCTCCTAATAGGCTCATTTCTGCGGTTGTTTGCTGAACCTCTGGATTCCTTTGCAAAGATTGATTCGTGATCTCTTGAATCCACTCCCGCGCTTTTTCTTCTGGTATATCGAAGATGCGTTGCATAATTTCCACATCTGGAATCAATCCAAAGGTGCGAGCTTTCCCGTAATAGTCAAGCAGCGCATTTTTATCAGTGAAAACACCATCATCAAAATCTATTCCAATATCTTCAAAATCTGGAATATTTCCGCTGTAAAGAGCTTTCCCCTCTGTTGTAATCGTTCCTTGAGCTAACTCAAGAACACTAATAATTAGCCCTTTAATAAATTTTTCTATTTCGGTTAAGTGGTTATTTCTAGTTCTAAACGTTGCTGAATTCTCACTAACAACCTCTGTTGCTGTTTTTACACTTTTCCCATCAAAACTAAATGTCCCAACGCTTAACTTCGTTTGCGTTTCTAGCGTTTTGAAAAAGTGGTTAATTGCAGAAATGTACTGTTCTGTCCGTATATCATGTGTAATGTCTTTTATCGACATATCGTCCATATCCATTTTCAAACCAACAAAAACATTTGATTCATCATCAAATACTTGTTTATTTGTAAGACTTCCATCGCCAAGCTCGTTGATTTCATTTCTTAGAAAATGATCGCTTACAATGACTTTTCTTTGTCCCATCTTAATTTCCCAATTAAATTGATCAAAAGTATCATTAATTTGTCGAATGGTGCCAATCGAATTATCACACAATCCCAAGCCAAGTGGGCTATAAGGGTTTAGGTTATTGAATCCCGCAGGCTTTAAATATGAAAAGTTAGGACGAGACAAACCAGTGATTACGCTTGTTTCTTGCAAGCCTTCGTAAAGAGTTGATAGCGGAACTTTAACACCTACAGTTGTTTTCATTTCAGACCTATAAAGCTCATTTGTAATTCTATATTGTCCGTCTTGCCACTCGTGAAATTCAAGCAGTGTATAATAAACGGTTTTGTCATTTTCTGTCTTAGTTGTTACAGAGGCAATGGCTCCTTCACTAATCGCCCCTGTATTGTTTCGAAGTGGGTAAAAAGCATTTGCTAACGCCCATGAAAACTCGATTTCTTTTGTATTTGGATCGTAATAAGGTCGTACAACTAGTCCGCCAGTCGCAAACATAGGTTCTAAATAACGAGAAAAGTTCTTTTTGAAGTCGTTATGTTCGAATACATGATTAATATAATCCTGTGCATCTTTCAACTTATCTTGTGATTGTTCATTTCCAATATTTATTTGGCATTCTTCGTTAAATACAAGACCCGTCATTGTTTCAGCAACTAATTTATCCATGTTCAAAGAAATGTAGTCCCGTTCCTTTTTTACACCTTGACTATTTATATAGCTCACTTTGCTCCATTTATTCTCAAAGCGATTGAAAGCCGCTTGAATTCGATTGTATTCTGATGAATCCATATTAATTTTTGGATGGTCCGTTATATTTTGTAATGAATCTACCATTCCGACGCTAGCACCTGCCTTTCTAAAAAAGTTTTTTATCCGTTCGAACATTGAAACACCTCCTTAGCCAATCAGCTTAAGCTTGCGCAAGTTATCTTTTACATAGTATTGAAAAGCGTCACATGTGTGATCGTCTTCTTTTATAACTTCTGGTTTATCCGTATTCAATGTTTTTTCATCCCATTGATATTTTTTATGTTCCTCAATAAATATTTTGTTTGCCGGAATATCGAGATAATAAAAACGACCTTGCGCTAACAGGTCGTGTACATTGTCGATCATATCCGCTTTTTTGGATTTCGCAACTGGATGTAATCTAATTTGATAGTCTTTGAAAAATTGATTTCTTATTCCGCCTTCTGCACTATCTATAGTGCGCATATTAATATTCATCTTATATTTTTTAGCCACTTTAACCATAAAGTCCCTTAACTCTTTAGTAAGGTCGCTAGGTGCTTTCTTGTTCAATTGTCCAGCGGGGCTATAGTAATACGTGTCTAAAAGGATAACATTCCCTTTCGCCGTTAATCCGAAAGCTAAACAAGTTGTAGCTGAAACCTGATGTCCTGTATCAATGGCAACATCGATAGCTATTAAATGATCGTTTTCAGATAGTTCATTGAGTGAGTGAAAGAGGTTCATGTTATAAACGTTATCACCCATACCGATGACTTCACCTAAGTACATCCAACGGTAATAATCAAAATCGTTTTCTTTATACTTGTTAATCTTTTTAACAATTTGCTTGGATAAAAAACCCTTCAAATCGTCTAAATAGGTAGTGTGGTGGATAAAGTAATCTTCATCACTTCGCTTGCTATCCACAAATTCATTGACCCATTCATAAGGGTTACGGGGTGGATTATAAGACATAAACACTTTAACTTCTTTTCCGTTTGGTAAATCTGCACGAATAAAGGTATCTTCCACAACATCTATATCTTTAACATTACTAAACTCTGCCAATTCTTCGAACCAAACACCTTCTACATAGCCAACTGGTATTTTTAAAGACTTAAGTTTTTGCGGATCATCGCAGCCACTAAAATAAAATCCTGTTCCCCATTTTTTATGGATAATTTCCATCGGTGACTTACCAAAACTAAATTGATCTGCCACTCCTAGTTCATATAAAGCCCATTTTATTTGTTGATAGACTGATTTATAAAGCGTATTGGCTACTTTACGCAAGGCAACAATATTACAAAGAGGATCTTCCATTTTCATATAAACAAGCTTTAGACTTATAACAGACGACTTCATAGAAGAACGTCCGCCCTTAGCTAAAAGATGGTTTTGTTCAGCCAACCATAAATCATAAAATGCTGGATTTATTTTGTCGATTATTTCTATGACATTATAGCTATCACTATTCGGCGGTTTCATTAGAACTTGATTCATTCTGTTCACTCACCTTCTTAGAAGCTAAATAAGCTAACATCTCGTCTGTATTAGCCATTATAATTGTTGGATTGTCTTCGTTTGTTTCGTATTCTATTTCAGCCTTCAATTTCTCAATTTGAGCTTGTAGCAACTCTTCTTGTAACTTATCCCTATTCCCAGCCACATGCCGCTTAACAAGCTCTTTCAATGCGGATATGCGTTGGTTGATATCAGCTTTCTTTGTTACCTTCTCGTATCCATCTGCAAAACTAAGCAAAACCTCTTCTTCCATTTCGCCACGAGCAATAGAGGTTAGGGTCTGCATCGCTTCTGTATAATTCATGACACGCTTTTTTTCTAATTCTTCTAAAGCATTGGCAATATAGGATTTTATAGTAGGTTTTCGTAGGTTGTCTTTTGCGCTTGCTTCGGGATTTTTATATTCAGCAAGTCGAGCCGCCTCGGTCCCATTTCCACACTTTATATACTCATCAGCAAACCGCTTCTGTTTCTCTGTTAGTTTCATTACATACCACCACGCCTCCTTACGCATATTTTAAAATTCTAAGCATCAAGAACAACCCTAATTCCTTCATCACCATTGAATAGGCTACGCACTTCTTCAAGTGTTGCGAGTGCGTCAGATTGATTAGTAAAAATAAATTCTTTTGGCACATCTTCTTTTTTCGTACTTGAACTCACTGTGTCTTCTTCGATATTTTTGCTAATGTTATAACCCGTTAAATATTCTTCATTTCCTAGCATAATTAAATAGTTCATTGTTCCACTCCTCTACTATTTGTTATTAAGTGAACATTTTTTAGATAAATGATAAAATTACTCCATCACCAAAAGGTTAATCATACCTAGGAGTAAGTTTAATATGATAACCCTCAGCAGGAGTTGCATCAGTTGTTGTAACTTCTGCTACTTTTTCCCCTTTCTCTGTCTCCACTGTTAATTTCGTGTAGTTTTCTTCATTCAAAATATTAATATTGTTGTCCATTTTCTCACTCCTCCTAAATTTTCAATTTTGCTAATGATGAAATACAAGATGATAGCGCTTCGCATTTATATTTAAATTGTTCTTGTTCATCAACTTTATCTAACAACTCATCTAGCTTATCGGCGTGTTCCTTGCCAATGATTGGAATAAGTAACTCTATTCCGTCATCAACATATTTTTTTAAAAGTACCAGTTCTTCGTCGCTAATCATTTTTTAACCTCGCTTTTAAACATAATAAAAAGCCCTCGAGTGAGAGCTTTAATCACAAAATTTATTTATTTTCTTTAACAATATAAATATCTTCAACAATATTCACCAAAAAAACTTCCTCTTCTTCTTTTGCTTTTTCTTTTATTATCCTAGGGGATAGTTTTGTTATGTACACTCTTCCACTGTCAGATTCTAAAATATTATAGCCGCATAAATTTAAAATTGGATTCATAAAAAACTGATTATTTTTCACATAAAAAACACCTATTATGAAAAACAATAAAAAATTTAATAATAAGCTTCTAAAGCTATTAATATCCATAGACATCAAAGGAACAATATATGTGATAACATATCCCAAAGTATCAGCTCTTCTGAATGAACTCCCTTCAACTTTGCTAGGAACACCATCAGATTTCACATAAAACTTAAAGAAAACAACAATACCTACCATAGATAGACAAATAAAGATAACAACAGCAAACCAAAAAATAAATCTCGATGATAAAGGCCCACTACCCAAAAACTGACTAAAAAAAGCTTTGAATCCTATAAACTTATTTTCTTCATTAAAAATGTTAAGATTTTGTACGATGAGTAAAATAAATAAAGGTATAAAAGAAGAAAGATACAGTACACTTTTCACTATATTTTTTCCTAGCATCATAATCACCCTTTTCACCTAAGAGCATCCTCACCAATAACGCCCTTTAATAAGGTCTTATAAAACTTATCAGCTATGCATTTAAAAATATCTAATCGTTCAACATACTGACCCTGATAGTCTATATTTCCCTCACTATCTAATTTTATCTCAAGACTCACTTCGTCAATAACTTTTGGTAAATTAGCATAGTGATTAAAGAAACTCGAAACAGCATTTTCATCTTTTTGTAATTGAGTAAATCTCTTAACTAAATTTCTGTCTTCAAGACACTCTTTTGAAAAAAGTTCAAAATTATTTATTTTATTATAAGTACCTATATCATCTAAAATAGCCTTAGTTTTTTCAATATAAAAGTCGTTCATATCAAAAATATTATTAAGCGATGCTCGATTTACCACTAGCATTTCATCATTGAAAATAATTAAATCAACATCACAATCAACTCCTACAATATCTTCATCGAACTCCTTAAAGTGATTTCCGGTAAAATATCCTTTAAGACCTTTTTTTAGCTTCTTATATTTATAAAATCTTCTTAATATTTTAAAGCTATCGGTTCCATGATCTATATTTTCAAGCCTAAATTCAATTAAGTAAAAATTAATATTATCTAATTGCATTTGTTCGATATCTTGTTGTGGCGCATTGCTAAAAATATCATTTATGATTTCATTTGCTCGACCTATACTAAGATCTGCTATTTCTAATGTATCCTCTTCCCTCCCGTTAAGATTAAAATCTTTTTGAATTAATTCAAAAATAGGTGATTCTAAAGTAATCTTGAACATCTCTTTTAATTTTTTCCTAACCTCTAATCCTAGTTCAGGCACAAATGCTGTCAACCCTTTTTTACGCTTATCAATAAAGTACAAAGTCACAGCCTCTGATTGAGATACATCCAATTCATTTAACCTTTCAATTACGTATTTAATATCCATCTTCTGTCCCTACCTTTTTGTGTTTTTTGTTTTTAGTATACAACACAAAAACCTTCTGTTCAATCGTCAATAGATTAAACAGAAGGAAAAAAGGTAGTTTCCACGTGCATGTTTTACAACCAGCGTGGAGGTTGAGAACTCGAGAAGCAGATACCACATACAATACTTTTTTGACTGGTCACCTGCTCCCGAGTTCTTCATATTACAATATTAACACCTTTTTTCAGCCTAAAAGTATCAAGAAAGTATCATTTTAGAATTTCAATTTGTAAAGTAGTAGCTAGTTCTATAACTGCCTCTTTTTTCTCGCGTTTGTATTGCGCTTCTTCGTAAGGTATGTCTATCATAATATCTATATCCCGATAACCATATAAAAAGAATTCTATGATGATTTTTCGCTTGATATGTTCTAGTTGATTAATAATGCTATTATACTTTTTAACCGCCTCTTGCGCCGCCTGCACGTTGTCTATGTTGTGTATCGCAACATCTTCAACATTCGAGTGAAAAGCGTTGTTAAAACTTGGGGGTGTGATCTCGTACATCGCTGTTAGCGTTGGCAGTTTGCGAGGTTCTCCCGCAAGCATTCTTAGCCGCTTGTAATCTTCAAAAAACTGTTTAACGGCACGCACTGTGTTAATATAGTCTATTTCATTTGGCTGTGGTAGTTGAAATAACGCATTTCCCATAAAATCGCCCCCATGTTATAATTAGTTTACGGACTAGCGGGGGCGACCCTGCTTTTTTTATTGGAATGTGAACAACAATGTTCCTCTCCAACAAAACTACTCTTTCAATCAGGACAAAGAACCGTGCGTTTTCTCCCAAAGTTGTTCTGTAAAATCTTGTAAGACCTCCCATGTTTTATCTTGGACCGCATCATCTCTTAACACAGTTAAAAGAAACCCTAAATCATTTAAATCTAAGTCCCCGCCTTGATCTTCCAATAAATCAATAGCCCGACGAAAAGATAAAGACATTCTTCTTTTTACAACCATAAATTCACCTTCACTGTATGTTTGTTTTTCTCCATTTTTTTACACTTGTCACCTTGCTTACATATATCTTTTTAATTGTTTCTCAATCGTTGCTAAAGAGGATAATGTTTGATTGGTTAAATTAGCGCATTCTGCAGCTATTTCATGCACAGCCTCTTGATTCATAATAGGTTCAATATATGCATCCCGCCCTAACAGATAATCCATCGACACATGAAAGTAATCCGCTACTTTGACAACATTATCAACAGAGGGAGTGTGGGCATCCCATCTATAAAGGGCATTAAAAGATAAACCTATTTCACTAGATAAATCATTCAATGTTATTCCTTTACGGCTACATAAATATTTAATCTTTACGAGCATCTTAATTTCCATCCTTCCTTGCTAAATCCTCTTTTGCTTGATCTGCTGTTTCTCGCATTCGTTTGTTATGCTCTTGTAAATCAAAAGAGGTGTCCACACCAATTTCTATGATTTTCCCAAATTTTGTGTTTCTCTCACTGATGATGTAAAAAGGTTCATCCATCTGTGACATCTCCTACATTCATTTTTTGATCTCTATGGTCCTGTGTCTGTGAAAAGTCTAAGGCTAGATGTTTACCTTTAAGACGTGAAACCAATTTTTTATCATAAATCGTCTCTAACTCATCAAAAGTTAAGTTTGTTGTAATAATCGTGCTTTTTTTTAAACGTTCATTCGAAATCGCATAGAGGACACGATGCACAAAATCACTTGCTTGATTTTCTTTGCCAATGCGTCCACTTTCTGCCCCAAGATCGTCAAGCACTAAAATATCAGGAGACGCACACCGCTCGATATAGCTGCTCTCTGTTTCTCCTCCAAACCCGTTATTTGAAAAAGTTCTGCGAATATCCTGCATGAGTTTGCTTGTATTCACGAAAAGGCATGTAAATTTCCCGCTTGATAGTTCGTTAATGGTTCGAATGGCTGCAACTGCTAAATGCGTTTTTCCTGTACCTGGTTCTCCGTAAAGCCATGTATTAAACGTTTGCCCCTCTTGATAGGCTTTGGATACCTGAATCATTTTTTGCTTATTATGTGCCGCCTCCGTGCCTTTTTCAGCGTAATAGTTTTTAAAGCCTGCTTGTTTCAAATTATCATCTTCAAAAAGGCTGTTTTGCAAAAGGGTATCTAATCGCTTTTGCTTTTGTATTTCCTTCGCTTTATGTTTAAGCTCAGTGCTTAATTGTTTATTATCGGCTTCACGCTTGCAAATGGGACAAAGCTCTTCACCATCCACACACATCATCTGCACTGTCTTGCCCCTGTGCACATCACTTTCACAATATTTATCTAGCATAGAGAAGCGTACTGGATTAGCCGTAGATGCTTGAAGGTCTTTGTTTTTTTGAATTTCGCCCATCACATCTTTCACTCGTTCCATTTTTCCTAGCTCCTCTCTTTGCGCTATTCTTTTTTTGTTGTTCATAGGCAACAGCAGCAGCAAGTTCCGTTATATTCGCTTGTGACCATTCTTTTAAAATGTCTTGTATAAGTGGATAACCTCGAGCACCTCGCATGCCAGCGTGATAGATCGCAAAATTAACAAGCGGTCTGTTTGTGTCTTCTTCCCAAGCGATTAAATCTTGCACCTGATAGGGACTTAATTGGCATACATTCCCCAAGCAGTTTGTGATGCAATCTTGAAATAAATCAATGGGAATTGCTTCTGCTGCCTGCTTGTTTGCATCAGACAGCTCACTATATAACTGATTATATCTATTTTCAGCAGCAGCACTATTATTATTTATATTGTTACTTTTAAGACTGTTACTAGTAAGACTGTTACTTATACTGTACTGGTTTTCTGACTGCAGATTATCCGACTGCGGAAAACCTGACTGCGGTTTTTCTGACTGCGGGTTATCCGTAGTTTTAAAATCCGACTGTGGGGTTACTTCATTCAAAATGTGATAAATATTTTGTTGCTGTTGTCCTTTTTCGTTTTTCGTTTGCGTGACTTTGATATATCCTTTTTCTATTAATAATTTACGATGTTTATAAAAGCGCTCACGGCTTATGTTTAACTCTGCCAATATGAGTTCTACGCTTGGAAATGCAGTTTGACCCGCACCAGCAAAACTACATAAATACGAATAAATGGCTTTTGCCTCTATGCTTAACGCCTGATCCCGCATGACTGCTTTTGCAATCATGCCGAATCCTTGTTTATAGATACCTTCATAAAAAACTTGATCTTGCATTTAAATGCCTCCTTGCCCTACGCTTGTAAAGCTCAAAAGAAAGGCTTATAAGCGTAATTTCTAGTGCAATTTGTGCCAAACGACTTTCTATTTCCATTTGCTTGCAACGATTATGAAGTCTTAGCAAAGTACATGTATCTAAGTCTCTTATCGCCTTCATGCTAGCCTCAAATGTTTCTTGTATTTTAGAGGGTGCTTCACGAAGTATTAAATAGGGACATTTCATAAGGTCGCTTCCTCCTTTTTGTACGCTTCTAGTTCAGATTCTGCGAGTTGGATAATTTCTGTTATAAAGCTCCCAGCTGCTTTGTTTTCCCTTTGATAATTCTTTAATATTTGAATGAAGCAGGTTAACGCTTGTTTGCTCATTGTCAAAATGATTGTTTGAATTTGTCTAAAACTTTCTGATTCACGAATAATTGTCATCGCCTCTTTAGTTGGCAATAGAAACACCTCCCATCAGCTTCGCAAAATCTTGAACGGAACTCGAAACTTCCTTAGACTGATAAAATAATTTGCCAATGATCATGGTTCTTGTTACGAATCTACGCACTTCGTTGTTTTGATAGTTCCATAGAAAGGCAGCCGCTTCCCTTTTAATTGGCTCATCGCCTTCACCAATCAGCTCATGAATCATTTTTTGCGTGTAAAAGTAAGCCTTTTCTTTCTCACTCTCTCCGCTATATAACTTTTCTATTGGAAAAAGCGTTTCAAACTGTTGCGGAGTTAAACGGTCTATCCCTTGATGTATAGCAGATAACAGATTTAAAAGTCCTTCTAAAAATCGCTTATCTTGTTGCATTTCCCTTACTAACGTTTGTATAGGAAAATAGGCAATACACCGGATGCTATGAAAAACAAATTTTTCTTGTGTCTCCTCGGCTTTGGACAATCTACCTCTCTCATGAAACCCTAGTTTTCTTAATGAGCGAACACTTGCAAGGAACTGATCTATTTCTTTAGTCATTGCAGCCCCTCCTCATCAGATGTACTTTTTCGAAAATCATTTAACTGGTTTTCGATAAAATCCGAAATGCCTATTTTTTCAGCTAGCCGACTCACAGAGCGATTTAAATAATCTTCATACTTCGCATAAGGATCCATGTAATCAGGTTCTAAATGCTCATCAAACTTCATAGTTTCTATAATTTCAAAGAATTCTTTGCTACTTAAAAACTCCAATAAAAGAAGCTCACTTAACTGTTTATCCTCAAGTAACCGATGCATAAACTGATAGAATTCTTTTCTGTAGGTTTCCTCACGTTGAAATTGTTTATTCGCTTTAATGGTGGTAAAAAATAGTTGAACAAGCTCATATTCGGTATTCATATAGAGAACCTGTTGAATGTTAGTAATTTCATGGCTCACAACATCTAACATTTCCGCTAAATATTGTTCTCTACTAATGGTTGTCCATCTAGTTTCCACTTTTCCTGTTTGTTCATTGAGTGCTGTTGTTCCTAATTGGTAAGGCGGCTTTGTCTCTTTACTATCCGAAATAAGTTCTTGTAACTCCTCTAACTTGACATAAGCTTGAAATCCATCCATGCTAAAACCTCCAAAATTGAAATGTACTTGCTTTTTTGAAGGGAATACCATACACTATAGGTGTGTATATTTGGGATATGGTATTCCCTCACTGCTCACGTTGGCGCGTGAGCTTATTTTTTTGATGCTCTGCCTACTTCCATAACCAGCTAAATAGCAACCCATAATGACAACTGAAATAAAGAATGCGAGTGTGATTAGATGTAGCATGTATTTCCCTCCTCACTTTTTAACTATTGATAATCCTTTATGTTTCTCAAAAATTCATGTGCTTCTTCTGCTAAAAAATTCCATTGTCCTTTAAATTGAAACGCCACGCCACGAGGCTCTAAATGAGGAACACAGTGCATTTTTACCCATTCATCACTATGCCCCGCCTCTTTCGCCATCCGTTTCATACTCCAAATGGTTCCTATTCTTGATCTTTCTTGAATCTCCTCTAATAGTTGCTTTTCTATACGTTTTTCCAGTGCTTCAACATCAATAAGTGACATGTTTTCACGTCCCTTTGCCCATTTTTTAATTATTAAAATAAATTTTCTTGTTGATTTAAGTTTTTTATTTCCAGTCTTACACTTGTTTCAGGTAACCACATGTTTAAAAAATCCATACCTGCTTCGAAATCTTTTTTCGAAAGATCCCCATAGCGCGGAATCAGAAACTGCTTTTTGAAGTCTCGCCACATTTGAGAAAAGACTTTTTTAGAGATCGCTTCATAGGCTTTGGATTGGTAGCCCCCTAAAACGGATAAAGCTCGTTTTTTCCCTGTTTCTTTTAAGGTGTATTGCTGATTCCCATCGATTCGCATGGTATCTTTGAGCATAGCCACATCCGTTTTAACAGCTTGCATCTCCTGTAACTGGTGAATCATCATTTGTTCAATGCTCATAGGTTGATTGTTCTGATTGAAATAGGATTCTTCCAGTTGGTCATACATATCCCAAGCTCGTTCCGTTCCCAACATTTTTGAATGGCGGGAGGCTCCGCGCTTCGTCCATAGATAAAGCTGTCTGGCGTTTTTTCCAACAGGGTAGAAATTTTCTACGCTGTTCTTAAATTGGGCTAACTCTTCGCCTTCGAGATAGTAATAATGCTTGCCTTTTATAAATTTATCCTTGTTGTTATTAAAATTTTGTTTGATGGCATATTCGGGACAACCATAAAAGTCAGCAAGTTGTTCGGTCGTTAATACACGTTCGTCGTCCTTTTCAATGGTATCTGGCATGATTTGGTACATTTTCTCCCTCCTAAAAATAGTTATTTTCCTTTCCAATCTGATATACTAATTGTGATTGGAGGTGAAACATGTGAATAGAGTTGAATTATCTATGTTTGAATATGCCGTTTTTGTTTTTAATGAACTGGTTAGTTCTCAACAACGAAATGACTTTAAGCCCTTTACGATTATTTGGAAATCAAATGTTGGGTTTGTAACAGCTAGAACTGTCTACTATAAAAACGATCTTTATCCTGTTTTAAATCAAACTATTAAATCTGATTTTATAACTTATGATTTATTCAAACCTGAAAAAGAAAAGTATGATGTGTTTTCTATGGTTAGACATACAGTCTATGATTACTTCGATGCGACTTATTCCCCGGAACGTTTTTCTATAATCGATCGACCAGATATCTTAATGGAAAAGTTAGTCGAACTTTCAAAAATTGAGTATGATTCAAATGTATTAACTCCTTCTTACTCAACTGTCTGGAACGTTGAAACCATTGACGCAAAACTATCTTTCCCGTTCATAGACAATAACATTTTACAAATTACTCAGCCTGTTACTTTAATCTCAAAAAATTAGACTCATATTTGATTAAGTTATAGGCATATTGAAGACTTGCGTACGCCTGATCAAGCGTCAGGTCTTCTTTTTTTAGAAGTTCCACTAAATCTGTTCCGATCTGATCAACTTCTCTTCCGAATAAACCTTTTACCATTTCGTTTTCACGTTTGAATTTTTCTAAATATAAAGCTCTTTTAGTTTCTCTTTCCATCTCGCACCTCCTGAATAAATCTCAATTTTGTATCTTTTCAAGATACAACAAGGTTAAAAAAAATATCATTTATATCTTCAGCAGATAATTTATAGCGTTCTTTAATCTTTTTTATTTCTGTCTGTGTGAACTCAGAACCATTTTTTTCATTTATTTTGCTAGAAAACGTTTGTGGGCTAATTCCTAAAAATAATGATAGTGAATTTTGTGTATCATTATTAAGAACTATTATAGATTTCAGTTTCCCTTTATCCATCTCCCATCACCTCCTTTTGTATCTTTTTAAGATACTTTTATTCTACCACAATTTTATTATCTGTCAACGTTTTTTGTATCTTTTTATTAAACTTTTTAAAAACATCTTGAATACTATTAAATAATATGTTACTTTTAAGATACAAAATTGTGAAAGGTGGTGAATAAATCATATGGAAACAATGGGTGATAGAATTAAACGCCTTAGAATAGAAATGGGGTTGACACAAGAAGAACTAGGCAAAAGAGTTGGCTTAAAAAGAGCTGCAATAAATAAGTATGAAAAAGGTAATGTAGAAAATATGAAACGGTCCATCGTTGAAAAAATGTCTTCCTTATTCAGCGTATCACCATCATATCTAATGGCGTTAGATGAATCAAACAGTGAAAAAAATACCATATTTCAATTATATAATAAATTAGAAAAAACTCGTCAAGAACGTGTTTACAGATACACTGAACAACAATTGCACGAACAGGAAAATGAAAAAGTGAGCCAAGCAAATTTTAATGGTAATGATAATGATATAGATGTCGCAGGTAAAGTTGCTGCTGGATTAGGAACCCAAAATTTTGATAAAACACAACCCTTATTTACTATTCGAATGAATAAAGAGGACATTCCAAGTGATTATGACCTAGCTCTTCAAGTTACAGGTGACAGCATGGAACCCACTTTTGAAGATGGAGAAATCATTTTTGTGAAAGAACAAGACGAATTTCAAAATGGTATGATTGCTGCTGTTGAAATCAATGAAGAAGCATTTATAAAAAAAATCTATAAAGAAGAAAGTAGAATTCGGCTTGTCTCTCTAAATCGAGATACTGATAAAAATGGAAATCGATTATACCCTGACTTTTATGCTGATGAGAAAGATGAACTTTATTTAATTGGAAGAGTTGTACTCTAATAATTTTAGAAAGAGGGAGAAGAGATGAAAAAGCCATTTTACAAACGTTGGTCATTTTGGGTTATAGTTGTTTTAGCACTTGGTATAATTGGTATGTTTACAGACAATAAGGAAAATAAAACAGCTAAGAATGATAGTGTGAAAGCGGAAGAAAAAGCTAAAAAAGAAACTCCTAAAAAAGTTAAAGAAGCAAATGAAGTTGAGAAAGGGAAAAAAGAAGAAAAATTAAAATCTAAAATAAATTTAACTGGAGATTACCAATTTAGCGGTATGGCAAACATTAAGCCAACAAAAGCAACAATAAAGAACAAACAGATAACCTTCACTTTTGACTGGAGAAATGACGATGGTATTGCTGATGAAAGAAGCTTTGAAGGTAGCGGTGTTACTATTATAGCGTATCAAAACGGAAAAGAATTAAAGCAACTAGATGAGAAACTCAGTGGTGATTCACAACGCATTAAAAAGAATACTACCCTAGAAATAAATTATAAATACAAGCTTATTGGTACAACACCTATTACTATTGAGATGCTACCCTTAGAAGGAACAACACAAAAATTTACTTTTAAATTAACTGCTTAAGATTAGCCTCTTGGCTTTTCTTTTTAAGAAAACACAGAACATACATTCTTAAGGAGGTTTTAAAATGAAATTTAAAGATTGTACTAATAAAATTTCTAAGGAAAATTTACAGGTGCTTCACTCTATCACACCATCTGCCAGCATTAATTTTTTTGCATTTAAAAAATATGAGGTTATGCGTAGTATTGATGTTAGGCAAAATATTATACACCTATCTATATCAAACACCGAAGAAAAAAATATTTCAGACTTTATATTAAGATTAGCTATAAAAGAACTAACTAACGGATTAACAAAAGATGATTTTCAAATTTATGCCTCTTCTGTATCTGATATTGTCCATCTACATCACGAAAAAGGGGCATAAGTGAAATGTAAAATATATTTTAAGGAGGTGGTATGATGACAATTAAAGAGTTCGATATTTTTTTAGATAAAAATTTACTAGCTAAACAAGCATTTATTAAAGCTGCTTTAGAATATCAACAAGCAAAGAACAAGCGTCGTCCAGCAAAGAAAAGATGGGTCGATGAAAAAATAGAGAAAGCTACAGAAAGAATGTGGAATGACTTTGTAAAAGGAGCCTATGAAAAAATCTCTCCTAATATATCCAAACAAGCATTAAATCCTCATAAAGAATGGATTCAGTTTATAGAAAAAAATGAAGTTCTTGAGGGATTAGAACAATCTATTTATGAAATAGAATTTGAATAAAACGAATATTGCCCACTTTATTATTCACGTCCCTTTGCCCGGAAGGAATGATAAAAATGGCGGTAAGTGTAAATTATGATGAAAAAAGGAAAAAATATGTGTGGCGGGCCCGTGCAAGTATCAACGGAAAACAAAAGGAGCGTTCAGGTGCTTGTAAATTGAAACGAGAGGCGCAAGATGCTGGTAACAAGGCTTATAATGAATTAGTGCGCCAAGAAAAAGCATCTATAGTTTATGACAATAACTTGACTATCAAAGACTCTATCAAAGAATGGCTTTATGAATATAAGCATGGCACTATTAGCGTGAAGACAGAAAAGATATATCGTGGTCATATAAAAAACCATATCATCCCCCATCTAGGAAATTTTAAAGTTACAAAATTAAATCGAATAACTTATCAAAAATTTATTAATAAACTTGTTGAACAAGGATACTCAAAAAAAACCATTCGTTTGATAAATGCTATAATGTGTAACTTTCTTGATTTTATGATACATGAAATGCGTATGATTGATTATAATTGTGCTTCAAAAATCAAAATAAAAACAGATGAGACAAATAAGCAAGAAGACGAAAAAAACATGTTCTATACAGACGATGAAATCAAACTGATTTTTGAGTATAGTCGTAAATTAATAAAAAACACTCGCAATGAAGTATGTGCTGATTTCATTGAGGTATTGTTGTATACAGGGCTTCGTGTCAGTGAACTGCTAGCTATTCAAGAAGAAGACTATGATGCTAAATCAGGGACTATATCTATCAATAAACAACTATCACCTGATCATCAAATCAATAATCCAATCTTTACACCACTTAAAACAGAAGATTCATATCGTGAAGTCATTTTAGATAGTAGAACAAAAAAAATAATCCAAAAAAGATTACTAATAAATAAAAAAGAAAAGCTTCGTCTTCCACCAAATATCATTCAACACGATTTTATATTTTCTTGTAGCGGATCAACAATAGGTAGAAGCGCAGTGCGACGATACATTCATAAAATTTGCAAAGCATCAGGGGTTCGCTATCATGAAAAACACGCAATTCATGCTTTCAGACATACTCACATTAAACAATTGGTAGAGGCTGGGGTTCCTCAAGTAGTTATTCAAAAAAGAATTGGACATTCTAAGAATTCCGCAATAACTGCGCATTATATGCATACAGACAACAAAATGAATGAATTGGCATCTAAAAATTACGAGAAATTAATTTCCGATAGATTTTAGGGGGTGGAATTAGGGGAAGTTTCGAAAGAACTCCTAGAACCATTGGGAGACTAGGAGTTCTGAAACTATGCCCTAAAACGTTGATTTAGCGGTCTTTTATTTGAAAAAAATGGGTAATTTTGCTAGAATAAGGTCATTGGGCTTCTTTTTGCCCGAAACGTTCATTCATCTTGTCCCCTTAGTAAAATGGATATTACAAGACCCTCCTAAGGTTTAGTTGTAGGTTCGATTCCTACAGGGGACGTTTATTTTAAAGTTCTAATAGATGGCGCGAGAACGAGTTTCGATTTTTATCGAGCTCGTTTTTTGTTATTTGGGGCTGAAATGGGGCTGAGGCTTCGGATTTTAATTCTTAACATTATGTAGCATTACACAGCGTTACACAAAAATAGCCAAAAAAGCGGTCTTATTTTATTCATCTACATTTTTTAGTCTTTAAGACAAGCTTTTCTTATCACATTTCCGATATTCTTCTAACCGTATTCGCTGTACGAATAGTGATCTTATTTTTTACATTCGAGTTGGCAGTTTTTGACCACCAATTTGTTTTCTGATAGTCTTTTCGACTGAATGACCAGAAAACAACATTTTTATAATGATGTATTTTCTCAAACTCGACTTTAGGACTCCCCATTTCCTCGTAAAACGCCTCATAAACTAAAGGGAACAAGAGAAAAATCAAATTGTCGTAGATGGCCTTATCCGCATTTCCCCACCAATCAGGCGCATTTTCAATAATTTCCTTTAGTTCTTCTTGTAAAAGGACATGAACAGGTAATTCTAAGTTAAACTTATTTTTAATCATTGATTTTATATTTTTAGCAAGTACTAGTGTGTCTTCAAGTCTACTGGAAAAAATCACATTTCCACTATTTAGATGCGTTGTAACCTCAACAAAGTCAAGTTCCTCAAATCCTGTTTTTAATTCCGTCATGACTATTTTATTTTTGCCACTTACATTGATTCCTCGCAGCAAAGCGATATACCTTTTCACATCATTTCCCTCCTTGAGGTTAAACGATCTTAAGTTAAAACGAATTCTACGTTCCATTTGTAGGATATGTAAAATTAAAAATAGCTCCATTCTATTCTATCATATCAAAGAAACTCGAAAGCTTTTTTCAGCACTCAGTAGTAAAGAATCCTAAGATTAGTTTCTAACCTTAGGATTCTCATAATCAATCTTGCCCGTTTCGATTCGTCTTTTTAAATCTAAAACTTTTTTCTCGATTGTTTTTGCAGTCCTTTTGAACTCTGTTTGACTCTTACCCGTAGGATCGTCAAGTCCCCAGTCCTCGCGGTGACTACATTTGACTTGCGGACATTGCACATTACACCCCATTGTAATCACGATATCTACTTCTCGCATGGCTTCTAATGTTTTTGACCTTTGCTGTGACATATCAAATTGATATAGATCATAAATCGTTCGTACGGCATCTTCGTTGATTTTAGGGACACTTTCGGTTCCTGCGGAAAAGCTTTCAAAAGTCTCACTTGCTAGCCATTTCCCGAGTGCTTCTGCCATTTGACTACGGCAAGAGTTGTGCACACAAATAAATCCAACTTTAGGCTTCATATTTCTCCTCCTTAAAAAAATCGCTTTGTTAACCCAAAAACAAGCACAATGAATGGATAGATGATTGCTAGTGTATCCTATTAAATAAAGCCCGTCTCATTCGCTAAGTAAACAAGACGGGCTTAGGTATCATTTGTTTTTTTCAATCAAACGGAAGTGTTGCCAAGGTTGAATCGTTTCAAGTAAATAACGTTCTTCTGGCACTACCCGTGCTACAACATTCGTATTTCCCGAATTCTCCATCGCTTGAAGCGCGATTTGCATTTCACCCTTATAACGCTCATAGCCATTATTATCAACCGTCACGTCGCCTAATTCAAGCGAAACCGTATCATGGGGTGCGAAATCATACTGCTTGTAATTCACACGTGTCATCGTCGAACGGATAACATATGCAGATACATCGCCACGATTGAAGTGTTTTTGTGTCAAGACGAGCTCTTTTTCAGTATCAGTGGCTTCATCCACAAACTCAACAGAAAGCTCAAGTTCATTGCGATTTAGTTCACTCAAAGCTTTTAATTCCGCTTCAGAAGCAAACATATTTCCAACAATCACATCGTCAATAAGCCCTGTATTCCAAAGATCTTTCGCTTGAACCGCAATGTCCATTCCACGGTGTTCTTCAAGGGTTGGAAGTCCCCCATCTACGACAAACCATGGCCCATATTCTCCTTCATTTGAAGAAACAAAAGCGGCTGTTCGCAAGTTTAAATCTTTAAATTGCTTACTAGTCCGTAAGAATTGTTCACGTGATAAAGCCGTGTAGCGACGTGGATAGAAATTATGGCAACCAATGATATTCGCTCGATTGGCTTCATAACTCAAAATGTTATTCACATAACTTGTTCCGTTACTAATGTTTAGTTCAATCATCAAATCATTATCATCAAATGACATTTCCGCTTCTTCAGAACCTGAGAAGCCAAGATCTAATCGAAGTCCAGCAAGACCGATTTCTTTAAAACGATCAAGTTCTTTATAGGTGATATTAAGAGATTCAAAAACCGTTGGATCTACATCAGCAATCACTTCAAATCCAAGTTCATTCGCACGCTTACAAATTTTTTCAAGCTTCGCAAATTCTTCTTTATCATTTGCTGAGATTAAACACGTAAAAATACGACTAAAACCATATTTTGCTGCCATTTCCACATAATTTAACGAGTCCTCAAGTGGTACATGTTGCGGAAAAACCGAAATTCCTAATTTTCTCATAACCTAAAAATCCTCTCTTTGAACGTTTTTTAAACACAAGTTTGAGTGCTACGCAACTCTTAATCCCTTTCTTCCATCATCGCATATGCTTGATTCAAAACATTTTTGCCATCCATCGTCCCATAATCAATCGCATCAATAATTTCGACGGGAATCTCACATGAACCAAATTTGCGCTTAAGTCCTTTTGCTAAAAAGCGCACTTGCGGGGCAAGCAAAACTACATCAACCTCTGAAACGTACTTCGAAACATCTGCTTCAGCAACGGCAAGAACCTCTGCATCCAGTTTTTGTAACGCAATTTCTTCCTGCATTTTTTGCACGAGCAAACTCGACGACATGCCGGCAGAGCAAATTAACATAATTTTTTTCACGCTTTTTTACCTCCAACAATGATGATTCACTGTTCATTTCATATTAAATGCAAGTTTTATGCCAATGAAAACAGCGTCACACCAGGTTTTTAGATTCTTTTTACAAGAAGGTGAAGTGTGTAGAAGCTACACACTTCACAGTTTAAGCTTCTACTCGATTAGCGAGCATCATTTGTGTTAAATACGCGATTTCAGATTGCGGAACCGTAATTTGATATTCACGTTCCACATTTTCCATCATTTGTTGTGTCACTTGCATTTCCACCAAGTGCTTTTTAGCAAATTCGTTCAAGTCAGGAAATTCCCGGTCAACTGCTCCAAGACGCATCCGCTCAATCAAGAACGCCATGTGTAAAATCATCCCAATATCAACGCCTGGTTCAAGAATCAAATTCAATTGAATTTGTAGTTCCGAAATCAGCTTCCGCAAAAAGTAAACCAAATCCTCTACAGAATCAACTGCTTTAAGATTCCCCGAAAGAGAAGCAATCAATTTTTCATAAGGGACTTCATCACTGATAATTCGTTTCGCAATATCCAAGCCGTCATCAGAAAAGACTTCTAACGCACTGAAAAACGGGATATCCTGATATTCAAACTCAACAGAACCCATAATTGCTAGAATATGGAATTCCTCTTTCAATTGATCGATCCGTTCACGGAAAGCATCCTTATGCAAGAATTGTAAAATGATAATCTCCACTTTACTTTCATCAATAATCGGGGCAATTCGTTTCCGCAGCTGTTCTGCAACGCCTTCACCCGTAAAACAAGTCAAAACAACCGCATTTTTAACCGGCTTAGCGCGTAGCGCATGCGCTTTATATTTATTTTCAAATAGCTGCTGACAGCTTTGATAAATATCCTCTAACCCCCGACCAAGTGAAGCTTTTCGAATTGCTTCTAAAACAACTGGCGTGCTCGTCATCGTCACTGTTTTTGTCCGAATCCCGAGTTCTTCCACCAACATATTTCCAAAAGAAGCAAGAGAACCCATGTCGGATAAAATGAGCAAGCCTTTTTGCGGGTCCAGTTTCAAAACACGATTTTTCACTTTTTCATACATCGTTTTGACATCCATCGTAAGTGGCATATCAATGGCCGTTCCCGTTTCAATACTAAGAAGCTCTTGAACCGTTTCAACCATACTTGTTGCAGTACTTCGACCATGCATCAATACAAGAACTTCCACTTGTGCTTCACTGCTTACAAACATCGAATCCACCACTTCAGCCGTCAAGAACATGGTTAAAAAGCCTATTTCATCAAAGGGAATTTCAATTTGAAGCGCTTGCTCAATCATCGCTGAAAGCTCAATTGCTGCTTGGAATTCCTTCGGATATTTTTTTCGAACGTTATTCAAATCCGGGTGCACAATGTGCTTTTGCTCTCGAATCCGCTCTATTGTACTTTGCAAGTGAAGCGCAAAAGCAAACCTCATCTTATCATTATAACTGCGCTCAAGCCGTTTTTCCGCAACGTGATAAACCGCTTCCGTTAACTCCCAAATAGCAGGATCAATGATTTCTTTCGCAGTCTGTTGCGTAGGAAGTTGCTCCATGTAATCATGAAAGTATTGATCGACATCTACATAAAGTTCTGCCTCAAGCTCACTACCATCTTTCCCTTCTTTGAGCAACTCCTCAGCGCGATCTTGAATCGCTTGATACACATCATCTACTTCTACTACAAGATCTGGACCCGGTTCACTCGCATCAGCAAATTTGAAAATCGTCTTATTCACATCGATTAAACGATTTAGTTTTTCTGGTTCATCCTTCATGTGCAGTAAACCTTTTTGAACATGAATGGGTAAATCATCTTGCTCAATCAAAATATAATTGGCAGCTTTTGTCTTATAATGCAAGAAAGCCTTTGCACAAGCAAGTTTCAAATCTCGTTGCAGTTGCCCCACGTTTGCGCTTGCATGGTAAAGCAAGAACGCAATCAAAGCTTGCCGGTGCACACGAATTGACTGATTGAGTCTCCTTGCTTCCTGCTTCAAAAAGAATTCCACTAACTGATAGCGCTCTTCCATGCTCCGTTCAGCGAGTTGCGGCAAAGTAATCGTCATGGGAATCCGCCGCGTAAATGTTTCAAGTAAAAAATTATCTGGGGATTCCGTTGTCGCACCAATGATCTCGACTTGTGCGCGGTGCACTTTCGAGCTTTCTCCAAGCGGCCGGAACTCTCCCTTATCAATAAACGTAAACAACATTTCTTGCCCTTCTGGCGGCAAGCGATGAATCTCATCTAAGAACAAAATTCCACCATCAGCTTGCGCAAGAAGCCCATCACGTGTTTCTTCCGCACCTGTATAAGCACCTTTTACGACACCAAAAATATGCCCAAATAAAAGTTGCGGGTTTTGAGCGTAATCGGCACAGTTAAAAGAAATAAACGGGGCATCTTGCGGGATCACCGTCGATTCGCGAGCAAATTCATACATGCATTCGGCAAAAAGAGATTTCCCTGTTCCCGTTTTTCCTAAAATTAAAGTGTGTAAACCATTCGGCGGATAAAGAATGGCCGCCTTCGCTTGCTGGATGCTGATCTTCAAACTTTGATCCGACCCGATCAAGCGATCAAAAGCCGTTGCATCCCCTTTTTCGCGTTTTGCTTCAGCAAGCGCATTTTTCAAAGTTTCGTAATAAACAGGTTTTCCTGGAAGCTTCTTGATCTTGTTTTCTTTAAACAAATCGTTCAGATAACGGCTGGCATTGGCACGATCCATGTTGAGTTTACTAGCTACGTCAACCGCAGTCGTTTTTTGATTCAGCTCATCTAAGAAGGCTAAAACTTCCTCTTTTCTACTCGCCATCCTCTTCGCTCCTTTAAACGCTATGCCCCCATTATACACTTTTACACACATAAGTCGCAATAGCCGTTTTTAAGCAAGAAAAAAACCGCCAAATCAGCGGTTTCTCTTCTTCGTATTCTTTGTCACTTTGTTTTCCTTTGCATCTTCCGGAGAAACAAGCTTGCCGCCAAAAAAGCGAACTGCAAGAGCTGACTTTCCGAGCTCCTTCAAATACTGCTTCAGCGACCGAAGCTCCCGTTGGTTTACAAACGACAGCACCGTTCCCGCTTTCCCCATCCGACCCGTTCTTCCTGCCCGATGTGTGTATTCCCTTGCACTTTCCGCAAGATCATATTGAATCACATACGGTAGATCTGGAATATCTAGACCACGTGCCGCAATATCTGTTACTATTAAATACTGTAACTTTCCTGCCTTGAATTCGCGCAATACTTTTTGCCTAGTTTCTTTACGTAAATCCCCATGAATCCCCGCAGCCGAAACGCCATCAAATTGAAGTTTTTCAAGCAAAATATCCATCCGCGGCTTATCGCGCACAAACACAAGCGCTTGCATCCCTTCCACTTGAGCGATCCGCCGTATCAAGCTCGCCTTCTCGCGATTTTCCACTTCCATGTACAGATGCGTTACATTTTCCGTTGCTCGCGATGTCGGCTTCACTTCAATTTCGACGGGATCACGCTCAAATTGCCTGAAAAAATCATCCGGATCTAAAGGACGCGTCGCAGAAGCAAGCACTAACTGCACATCCCGCTTCGCATGGCGGACAATATCCATCGTCATCCGGCTATTTTCTTTTGTTAACAACTGATCTGCCTCATCAAGTGTAACCACCTGCACACTGTGCATCTTCACTTTTTTTCGTTCAATTAATTCTAACAACCGTCCCGGTGAAGCCACAATAATTTGCGGCTTTTTCTTGAGTCGTTCGAGTTGCCTTTTTATGTTAGCCCCGCCAATAATTGGCATCACAGAAATCTTCTTATCCGCGTCTAAAAACAAACGAATCGCATCCGCAATTTGCATCACAAGTTCATGACTTGGCGCGAGAACAAGCCACTGCAGTTCCGGTTTCGCTTCGATTTTTTCAAGAATCGGAAGCGTATAGGCAACCGTCTTCCCCGTTCCAGTTGGCGAAATCGCAAGCGCATCACTTCCCGCTTTAAGCACTCCGTAAAGAGCCGTTTGAATCTCCGTTGGCTTATCAAAACCATTCGCCGTAAAAGCCTTCTGCCAGCGCTCCATTAAATTCTCTTCCATGCGTATACTCCTTTTTCCTTCTATCATTCCATCATCATACCACAAAAAACAAGTCGCTTCACCCCTCTTTCAGGAAAAGCGACCCGAGTTGACTTACTTTTCTGCATCGAAATAAATATCATTTTGATGGCGAAGTTCATTTGAAAGTTTTAAAACCTGCATGCTCAAATCCCGAAGCGCCTCATAAGCACTTTGATCCTTTTTTTCAATAATTTCAGCAAAACGAGCCGCTTCAAACTGCATATCATTTTCAACAATCGGCTCAGCCAGTTCAAGCACTTCTTCGCCGTGATTTCCGTGAAATGACAACTTTTCAATCGAGGTAAGAGGTTCAATCAAAAGCGTGCCTTTTTCACCATAAATCTCACTATTTAAAAATGACGTTGAGTTTTTTCCTTGAATGATTGTGACATTAAAATCCCCATATTCTAAAATAATAGGTCCATTCGCATCAACACCCGTCCGCATTTTCGTTGCAAAGTAATGAGCTGCTTTTGGTTCTCCAAACAGCGCAACCGCAGAATAAAGTGGATAAACACCAAGATCCGTAAGCGAACCTCCTGAAAAATGTAACGAGAAAATATTTGGTTCTTGCCCAGAAAGCACCTGATCATACCGTGAAGAATATTTCATGTAAGCAAGCGTAGCCCCGTGCAATTTACCCACTTTTCCAAGATTTTCCTGTAAAATTTTAAAGTTTGGTTCTTGAATGTGCCGAGCCGCTTCAAATAAAAATACGCCATTTTCTTTCGCAACTTGGTGTGCCTCTGAAAGTTCACGAACCGTTGAAAAAATAGGTTTTTCAACAATCACATGCTTGCCAGACTTCAAAAATTGAAGCGCATGCTCAAAATGCAGGCCATTAGGCGAAGCAATATAAACCCCATCAATCGCATCACTAAGCGCCATACTTTCAATATCTGTAAAAAGTTCTTGTGTCGCTCCATATTTTTTAGCAAAGTCTGCCGCTTTTTCCATCGTTCGTGAGTAAACCGCTCGTAGTTCCCATTCTCCTGAGCGCGTAGCCCCATCAATAAAAGAATCCGTAATCCAATTCGTCCCAACTATTCCAAGTTTTAGCATAATTCGCTCCCCCAATCATTCATTTCCCCTTTAGTATAACCTAAAAAGACTTTTTTTACCCGCAAGAAAAACGGACACTAAAAGCCTTCCGCTTCCAAGTGCCCGCTATCCCTTTATCTTTCTTCCGCCTCACGGTAAAAAAGTTTCTCCCATCAAATAAAAATCCACTTCCCTTGCCGCTTCACGACCTTCTGCAATAGCCGTTACAACAAGACTTTGACCATAGCGAGCATCTCCACAAGCAAAAATCCCTTCTTCGCTTGTTCTGTAAAATCCCTTCGCTGCTTCAATTGTTTGTTGTTTCGTCTTCTTCACCTTAAAGTTTTCGAAAATCGCATCTTCCGCTCCTTCAAAGCCCGCCGCAATTAACACCATATCCGCATCCAAAATGCGTTCTGAATTTGGCACTTCTCGGTAGCGTTTAGTCTCCTCATCTCGTTCAACTTGCACCGTCCGGATCCCCGTCACTTCACAAGCCTCATTCTTTACAAAACTCACTGGACTTAGCAAATATTCACGAGGATCCATTCCGTACACTGCTTCTGCTTCTTTGTGGGCATAGTCCATTTGAAAAACATGGGGGTATTCCGGCCAGGGATTATTTTCCGCTCGTTCTTCTTCAAGTTTTCCGCGCCTTCCTAACTGCAAAATAGATTTTGCTCCTTGACGAAGCGCTGTTGCCACACAGTCTGCTCCCGTGTCTCCACCGCCGATAATAATCACTCTTTTTCCAGCAGCCGAAAGCGACTGTTCCGCTTTATTTAAAAGCAAGTCCCGAATACTCGCCGTTAAATATGGCACCGCCAAATGAATCCCCTTACTATCGCGATTTGGGACAGCCACTTCACGTGGCTTCCCAGCCCCAGTTGCCAAAACGAGTGCATCGAAATCCTGTTTCAATTCCTGAAAAGAAAGATCCTTCCCGCAGTCCACATTGGTCACAAAACGAATCCCTTCTGCTTCAAGCAATTGGACACGCCTTGAAACGCTTTCTTTATCCAGCTTCATCGTTGGGATACCATACATTAAAAGCCCACCAATACGATCACTTTTTTCGAACACTGTAACAGTATGCCCCGCTTGATTGAGCTGATCGGCACAAGCAAGACCTGCTGGCCCAGAACCAATCACTGCAATTTTCTTTTCCGTCCACACTTTCGGTGGAGTCGGCTTGATCCAACCTTCAGCAAACCCTCGGTCAATAATAGCCCGTTCAATGGACTTAATTCCCACTGCCGGTTCCGAAATGGCTACCGTACAACTTCCTTCACAAGGAGCTGGACAAACACGCCCAGTGAATTCCGGAAAGTTATTTGTTTTAAGCAAAAGCTCAAGTGCCTCTTTCCAGTCCCCCCGGTAAACCGCATCATTCCATTCTGGAATTAAATTATGGAGCGGGCATCCCGATACCCCATTTTTAATTTCCATTCCAATGCTACAAAAAGGAACCCCACAATCCATACAGCGAGCTGCTTGAATCTTTAAATCCGCATCTTCAAGTGGCAAGCTATATTCATTCCAATCCCGTACCCGTTCTTTTGGTTTCCTGACTGGCGTTTCAATTCGATCATACTCCATAAAGCCCGTCGCTTTTCCCATTTTCGTTCTCTCCTTTCCTAACGAACCTGTTTCGCATTCTCTCTTGTGCTTTCATAAAAAGCCGCAAGCTCTGCTTCCTCGGCGTCATCAAATCGTTCCGTCAAATCCGCAATCCGCTTGCGCATCGCCTCATACTCAGTCGGGATTACATATACGAAGTTGTTCACTTCTGATTCAAAATCAAGCAAAATGGCGCGAGCCTTCTCGCTTCCCGTTGCCTCTACATGTCGTTCTAATAAATCACGTAATTTCGCTTGTTCACTTTGAGCGAACTGACTTCTTACACTAACCAGTTCTGGATTGATTTTTCCTTCAAGCGTAGCAAAATCCTTTGCGTAGAGATAAGCGATTCCTCCGCTCATTCCTGCAGCAAAATTCGCACCAATGTCACCAAGGACAACTACCACTCCGCCGGTCATATATTCGCAGCCATTATCTCCAATACCTTCAACAACCGCTTCCGCCCCGCTATTTCGAACCGCAAAACGTGCGCCTGCTTTTCCAGCAAGATAAGCTTCCCCGAGAGTCGCACCATATAGCACGACATTCCCAGCAATTGCAGATGAATGCGGATCAACAGGAGTTCGCACGTTATGAAATGCAATCAATTTCCCGCCTGAAATGCCTTTTCCAAAATAGTCATTGGCATCACCTTCTACACGAAGCGTCATGCCTTTTGGAGCAAATGCGCCAAAACTTTGCCCAGCAGACCCTTTAAATGTAAAACGAATCGTATCGTCTGGAAGTCCCGCCTCGCCGTATTTCTTGCTGATTTCTGACCCCACTATCGTTCCCACTGCTCGGTCGATGTTATGAATTACGAAACTTTGTTCCACTTTTTCACCCGAGCGGAGTGCCGGTTCAGCCGCTGATCGCAAGAAGCGCTCATCCAAAGTTTCCTCCAGCTGATGATTCTGACCTTTCGTACAAAATTGATCGGCCGCTTGGTAAAATGCATCCATATATAGCAAATTGGAAAAATCGAGATACTTCGCTTTCCAGTGTTCCTGTTTACGCGCTGTTTCTTTAAGATATTCCTTGTGCCCAATAATTTCATTCAAATTTCGAACGCCAAGTTCAGCCATCAACTGCCGCATTTCTCCTGCGATAAACTTGAAAAACTGAACAACATAATCCGCCGATCCAGCAAATTTCTTTCTTAATTCTGGATTTTGAGTAGCGACCCCAACCGGACAAGTATCCATGTGACAAACCCGCATCATAACGCATCCCAAAGTCACAAGTGGCGCCGTTGCAAAGCCAAATTCTTCTGCGCCAAGCATGGCTGCAACTAAGACATCTTTCCCTGTCATCAACTTCCCATCCGTTTCGAGCACTACTTTATTTCGTAAATCATTTAAAATTAAGGTTTGCTGCACTTCCGCAAGTCCAATTTCCCAAGGCAAACCGGCATGACGAATACTACTTCTTGCTGCCGCGCCAGTTCCCCCTTCATAGCCACTTACAGAAATCACATCTGCTTTTCCTTTAGCCACCCCAGCCGCAATCGTTCCAACGCCTGTTTTAGAAACTAATTTCACACTAACTCGCGCACTTGGATTCGCATTTTTTAAATCGAAAATCAATTGGGAAAGATCCTCGATGGAATAAATATCATGATGAGGCGGTGGGGAAATGAGCCCCACTCCTGTTGTTGAACCACGCGTTTTTGATATCCAAGGATAGACTTTACCACCAGGAAGGTGCCCACCTTCCCCTGGTTTCGCGCCTTGTGCCATTTTGATTTGCAATTCCGATGCATGAACGAGGTAGTGGCTCGACACTCCAAAGCGGCCAGAAGCGACTTGCTTAATCGCACTGCGTTTTGAGTCTCCATTCGCATTTTGGATAAAACGCGCTGGATCTTCTCCGCCTTCCCCGCTGTTACTTTTCCCACCAATCCGGTTCATCGCAATCGCGAGGGCTTCATGTGCTTCTTGGCTGATCGAGCCATAACTCATTGCACCCGTTTTAAAGCGTTTGAAGAGACTTTCTTCCGGCTCCACCTCATCAAGTGAGATAGGCTTTCTCCCCGTTTCTAGCTTCAAAAGCCCTCGCAAGAACGCTTGATTGTGATTTTCCATTAAATCTCGGTAAAGTTCGTAAGCTTCCTGATCACCTTCGCGTGTTGCTCGTTGCAATGAATGAATCGCAAGTGGGTTAAACACGTGATATTCGCCGCCGTTTGCTCGGTATTGATACTCACCACCTGAATCTAGCGTCTTACTATCTACACCTTGTGCATGAAAAGCTTTCCGGTGGCGTAACCAGGCTTCTTCCGCAATCACAGCAAGCGGAATCCCTGAAAGTTTGCTCGCCGTCCCAGTAAAATACTTTTCAATCACTTCTTCAGAAAGACCGATCGCCTCAAAAATTTGTGCGCCACGATAGCTTTGCACGGTAGAAATGCCCATCTTGGACATCACTTTTAAAAGCCCATCCGTTAGCGCTTCAAGATAACGTGTTTCAGCTTCCGCATGACTAAAACCTTCGATTCGACCGCGTTCAATTTGACTGCGGAACAGCTCAATCGCCAAGTAAGGGAAAACGGCATCTGCACCGTACCCGATTAAAAGCGCTGTATGGTGCACATCGCGCGCTTCCGCCGTTTTCACAATAATACTCGCTTTAGTACGTAAACCGCGACGCGTTAAATAATGATGCAAGCCGCTTGCCGCAAGAAGCGCAGGAATCCCGATCCACTCCTCGCCGACCCCTTCATCCGTCAAAATAAGTAAAGAACTACCGCTCTCTTCAATCGCGACTCTAGCCTCCTCAAAAAGCCGTGCCAAAACTTCATCCAGCTCGTTTCGTTCCTCAGGACGGAAAAGAATCTTTAGAACCGTTGTTTTTGTGCTAAATTTCGTTTGATTTTTAAGAGCCTCAAACTCAAGGCGAGAAAGCACAGGTGTCGTTAAACGGATTCTGTTGGCATTTTCGCCACTTGGCTCAAGGATATTCCCTTCATCGCCCAAAAGTGTCATCGTCGAAATCACCGCTTGCTCCCGCAACCCATCAATCGGTGGATTCGTCACTTGGGCAAATAATTGCTTAAAGTAATGAAACAGGAGCTGTGGGCGATTCGAAAGAACGGCAAGTGGAGCATCATACCCCATTGCCCCTGTTGGATCTTTCTTTTCTACAACCATCGGAATTAAAATTTTATTGAGTTCATCTTGCGTATAGCCAAATGCTTGTTGAAGCTTGAGTAATTCCGCATGCTCATATTTTTCAGAAGATAAATTTTCCTTTTTAGTGAGTTCCTTTAAATCTGTTAAATGATTATCCAACCACTCCCGGTACGGAGCTTCGTGCATAATTTTTTGTTTCAATTCTTCATCTGAAATGATTCGTCCTTCTTCAAGATCAATCAACAACATTTCGCCAGCGCCAACGATTTCTTTTTTTATAATGTCCTCAGGTTCAACAGGGATTACACCTGTTTCAGAAGAATAAATGATCGTGTGATCCTTCGTTTCATAGTAGCGCGCGGGGCGCAGTCCGTTTCTATCGAGAATCGTACCGATCACCCGTCCATCAGTGAAGGAAATTGAAGTAGGACCATCCCAAGGCTCCATGAGCGTTGCATGATACGCATAGAAGTCTCGCTTATAGTCTTTTAACTGCTCGTTTTTATCCCAAGGTTCTGGAATTAACATCATCGCCGCGTGGGGCAAACTGCGCCCGGTTTGAACAAGGAATTCAAGTGCGTTATCGAGCGTAGCGGAATCACTTCCCCTTTCATCAATGATAGGTTGGACAAATTCGAGTTTTTCCTGTAAAAGAGCACTTTTCACTCGCTTTTCACGAGCCTTCATCCAGTTGATATTCCCACGCTGGGTGTTGATTTCTCCGTTGTGTACCAAATAACGATACGGGTGCGCCCGCTCCCAGCTTGGAAATGTATTTGTTGAAAAGCGCGAATGAACTAGCGCAAATGCCGAAGTATACGCTGGATCTGCCAAATCCAGGTAATAAGCGCTAATTTGTTCGGGGGTAAGCATTCCTTTATAAATAATCGTCCGCGTTGACAAACTTGGAACGTAAAAAGTTTCTTTGATTTCGGCATCATTTTGTGCAAAATTTTCAATTCGGCGACGTATCACATAGAGCTCCCGTTCAAATGCACGTTCCGTTAAGTTTGGCTCTTTTTCAATAAAAACTTGATAAATGGCTGGCTCCTTTTTCCTAGCACGCTCACCAATTTGACTTGAATCAACAGGTAGTGCCCGAAATCCTAAGAAAGTTTGCCCAGCTTCATCAATGATCGTGACAAGTTTTTCCATCAAGCGCTTTCGCTCGGATTCAGATTTAGGGAGATTCAGCATTCCAATCGCATAGTGGTGACGCCTAGGAAGCACGATTCCAAGGTTACCGCAAACTTTTCGGAAAAATGAATCCGAAATTTCAAGTAGAATTCCTGCCCCATCACCAGTATCACCGCCAACTTCACCACCGCGGTGTTTCAACTGGCCAAGCATATGAATCCCGTCTGTTACAATTTTATGGCTTGACTTATTTTTTACATTCGCCACAAAACCAATTCCGCAAGCATCGTGTTCATCACGTGGATCGTAAAGTCCATGCGGCTCCGGCATCCCAAGCTTCTTCATTGAAATTCCTCCTTCATTTCTTCCATTTATATGAATAAACTAAATTAATAGAAAATTTAACCCTTTTCATCAAAAATCATCCTTTAAAAGGGGTATTTTCTATTTTAGCGCTTTTCATTTATCGAAACAATATATATAATAGAATAAAACTATCTCTTTTTGAGAATGATAGGAGCTTGAAAATGGAACTACGTCAATTAAAATATTTTATGGAAGTAGCCCGTGTGGAGCATATGACGCAAGCCTCAGTCAATCTGCATGTAGCCCAATCTGCCGTTAGTCGTCAAATTATGAAACTCGAAGAAGAACTCGGTGTAGCTTTATTTGAGCGTGTCGGACGAAATATGCGCTTAACTTCTATCGGCGCAAGCTTTCTTGAGCAAACAAAACGTGCCATGCATGAGCTTCAAAAAGCAGAAGCACTTGTCACGGAATATTCAAATCCTGACATCGGGACCGTTCAGCTTGGACTTCCTAATTCACTAGCTCCGCGTGTCCTTCCTTCCGTCATCAGTGCCTTCCGAAAGAAATATCCACAAATCACCTATGAATTCCGCGAAGGCTCAAATGCAGAGTTAGTGGCGATGGTTCGCTCTGGCGAACTGGATTTGACTTTTCTTTCCCCCCTTCAAGCTGAAAACGATATCTTCACGTCCACGTGTTTTTTCGATGAAGAACTGAAACTCATTGTTCCATCTAGTCATCCACTCGCTTCTAAAACCAGCGTTTCTTTAAAAGAGTTGGCACAAGAAAAATTCATTCTTTACCCTGAAGATTTTAATTTATATCAAATCGTGACAGATGCTGCACAAAATAAAGGCTTTGTGCCCGAAGTGGCTTTCAGCAGCCAAGATTTCTATACCATACAAGGCCTTGTTGGTGCCGGACTGGGCATTAGCATTCTGCCTGAAATGATTCTTGACGGGGCCGTTTTTAAAAATACAAAGAGCCTTTCCTTCACCGATTCAGAACTTCACAGATCCGTTGGCATCATCAAAACCAAAAAACGCAAACTTGCCCCATCCGAAGCTTTATTTCATCAATTTATTCTCGACTTCTTTTCCAAAAAGTAAAGGGGGTTGAGACATAAAACAAAAAAGAACAGAATCGTCAAAATTTCCATTTCGCAAATGGTTTCATTGACCGATTTCTGTTCTTTTAGTTTAGTTTGGCTAGTCTGCCTCATTTTACCATTTTGTCTAAGCCTCTTTACTCCATCTCCAAAAATGGCTGTGGATAGATCAATTTTCCGGCTAACCCTTCGAGATTTTGCTCCGGAAGCCCAAGCACCATCCAGTGCTCCTCATCAACAGGAAACGGGGCTTCAATTCCATAGGTCTTAGCTTTTTGAAAGCCAAAGCGTGAATAAAAGGATGCATGACCTAAAACACTAATCCCCGGAAAGCGAGCCTTCCGAGCAGACGTAATCCCTGCTTCAACTAGTTTCGAGCCAATCCCTTGATGCTTTTTACTGGTTAATACAGCAAGTGGAGCTAACACAAGAATCTCTGGATTTTGTTTTTCTTGTGCGATGCTTGCCTTCGTAAGTAAAAGAAAGCCAGCGACTTCGCCTGATTCAAGCTCCGCGACAAGCGCAAGTTCCGGCAAATAAGCCTCCGTTTCACGCAATTTTTCCACTAAATCCGCTTCAAGCGGACTCGGAAAAGCATCTTCTAGCAAGGCTCTAATTGATGCTCTATCCACATATTTTTCCAGCCGAATCTTCATCTTTATTGCACCTTAATAGCAGGCACATACTGTTCCAGTTTATCCATAGCATCTCGAACCACAATTGGTGTCACCGTTTGCGGCATCATATGAATCATCTCGCCATCTCGCGCTGCTCGCTCGGCTACCTGCCGCAATTCATCTTCTGTGATGTCTAGAAGCCCTAATTCAGTGAGAGAAGCAGGCAATCCTAGTTTCTTGTAAAAAGGCAAAAGTGCGTCAATCTCATCGAACTTTTCTTCAATGACAAGCTGGATCAAAATGCCGTAAGAGACTTTGAGTCCGTGCAAAACATCGTGCGACTTTTCAAGAAGCGTTAGTGCATCATGAATAGAGTGTGCCCCGGCAGTTCGACCGTATTTATCCCCAAAGCCTCCGACCATTCCAGCAAGCATAATATTCGTTTCGACGACTTTCACAAAGGCTGTCCCAAGTTCATGCCGCTCCATCTCGTCAAGCGCCACCGCACTAAAGCGAAGCAAATTATCGCGACATTTTCGCGCGGCAAACGCGGCCACTTCGATTGCCATCGTTTTTTCGGGAAGTTCAGCAATCACAACATCTGCCTCATACCATTTCGCAAGCGTATCCCCAATTCCAGCGACGAAAAGCTCCTTAGGCGAGTCTAAAATAATCGCTGGATCTAACAAAACAAGCGCATTACTGACAGGAAAAATATCAAACTGGATCATCTCCCCCGTTTCTGTATACATCACGCTAAGAGGCGTATAAGCCGCACACGTAGAGGCAAGTGTTGGGAGCATAATAACAGGCACGCGGGAAACAAAAGCAGCTGCCTTGGCTAAATCAGAGACCTTTCCGCCTCCAACAGCAACAATGGCTTCAAATTGTTCGGCTTCCATTTTTTCCTTCAAAGCATCCCTTGCTTCATATGTAACTTGACCGCCGTATTCGACAAATGTCGTTTCAAAGTTTGATAAGTCTGGAAATTGGTGACGTACAGCTTCCCAAGATGCACGTCCATGCAACACTAGTATCCGGTTCAGCTTCCTACGCATTAAATGCTCAGGAAGCTTCTCCCAAGCTCCTACACTTGATACATACTCTGCTGGTGCACCGCGAACAATTATTTCCTCTGTCATAATAAATCCCTCCACTTCGCTAGTTTTTCTACATATTGTAAACAAAGAACCAGACCCCGTCAAGTATAGACAAGGACTGGTTTTATCATTCTTTTGCAACAAGCAAATAATCATCTTTTTGTTCAAACGTTAATATAAGTTCTGTAAAGACACCCTCTTCAGAACGGATTTCAAGTGCATGGTCCAATTTTTTCGACATTTGTTTAGCCAAATAAAGCCCCATCCCCGTTGCCTTTTTTTCTTGCCTACCGGTGGAACCAGTAAAGCCTTGCTCAAAGACGCGCGGCAAGTCTTCTGGATTAATCCCTCTCCCATTGTCGCGAATATGAAGTTGCGTCGTACTCGTGCAAGACTTATCACACCAGATTTTAATCACGCCGCCCTCTTCAGTATATTTCAGCGCGTTTGAAAGCAGTTGATCCAGTATAAAACCTAGCCATTTGCTATCCGTTCGAACATCAAAATCGACCTCATCTAGTTCTAAGCGTTTATGTTCGGAAATAAAAAATTTGGAATGTCGCTTGATAGCTTCTCGGACTATCGTGCCAAGATTTTGTTCTTGGATGAAGTAGTCTTTTGCAAAGGTATCTAGCCTTGAGAAATAAAGAGCTTGCATGACGAGCTGATCCACACGATCCAATTCTTCATCCACTTTTTCAAAAATCGTTTTCGTATCATTCAAATCTGGATTTTTGATTAGCATTTTACTGGCGACAAGTGGCGTTTTTACTTCGTGTACCCAGTAAAGAATAAAATCATGATATTCTTCCTGTTTATCAACAAGCGAGTTCACTTTCTTTTGCTCTTCCCGATGTTTTTTGCGCATCAGTTCATTAAAGAAAGCTTGCTCACTCGTGCGTGGCTTCGGTAACAACTCGATGACATTTTCTTCAATTTCGCCATCAACAAGATCCTTCATTTCTTTCCAGTAACGATACTTAAAACTATAGCCGAGTATTAAATAGGCCACTAAAAATAAGAAAACGAATATATATAAATAAATGATGTTCCCAATCGTGAGTTTGCTGTTGGGATCGATATAAATAAGTAGTCCGATAAAACACATCACAACCGCAAAAAACAAAATGAAAAAGCGCTTATCACGGACATACCGCCAAAAAGTCATAGCAAGCCCTCCTTTCTATTCAGTAATTTCAAGTGGAACAAAGGAAAAAGCTTCGAAATCAAACAACCCCTGATCGGTAAGTTTATATTCAGGAATAACTGGAAGTGTTAAAAATGATAGCGTCAAGAACGGATCAAAACCCCTAGCAGAACTAATGGTTCCAAAAGCTTCTTCTAAACTTTTGAGACAGCGCGCTACTTCTTCAAACGGTTGATCACTGAGTAAGCCTGCAATTCGAAGCGGCAGAATTTCCTCTACTTTCCCATCTGCCACAACAACGATTCCGCCACGAGCTTCTGTTAAAGCTTTGACTGCAAGCTCAATATCAGAATCATTCATTCCAACTGCAACGATATTATGTGAGTCGTGCGCAACCGAAGTCGCAAACGCCCCGCGTGTAAGCCCGAATCCTGATACGATCCCAAGCCCAACGTTTCCCGTCCCCTTATGCCGTTCCACAACAACCATCTTGGCTAGGTCACGTGCCGAATCTGGCACAAACTCCCCGTTAACTCGGTCAAGCTTCACCTCGAGTTTTTCAGTAAATAAACTATTAGGTAGCATACCGATCACACAAACATGATCGCTCAAAAGTTTCAGTCGCAAATCGCTAGCTTTCAGCGAATGGCGAATTTCCGGTGAAGTAAAAGTTGTCGTTTTTTTCGGGAAAGCTGCTTCAAACCGTTCACCGTCCGCGACGACCACTTCCCCGCGCTTCATCACTTTTGTAATTTTAACGGTCTCGAGCTCTTCAAGAAACAAGAGGTCGGCTTGGTATCCCGCCGCAACAGCGCCGAGATAAAGGAGATTGTGGCACGCGGCCGCATTGATCGTTGCCATTTGAATCGCCGTGGTTGGCGAAACTCCATTTTGAATAGCTAGCTTCACATTATAGTTAATCGAGCCTTCAGAAACTAGATCTGGAATCAGTTTGTCATCTGTACAGAAACAAAAACGATGCGAATTTTTTTCGTTTACAGCAGGTAATGTTGCAAGCAAATCACGTGCTACCGTCCCTTCACGTAGCATGACAAACATGCCGGCACGAACACGATCGAGTGCTTCCTCAGCTGTTGTACTTTCGTGGTCTGTCCGAATTCCAGCTGCTAAATAATTATTCAAATTTTCACGAGTAAGCCCCGCTCCGTGCCCGTCAATTCGACCACCATGGGTTTTAGCATCGATAATTTTCTGTAAAATATCTTCCGCACCAGAAGCAACCGAAGGAAAATCCATGACTTCTGCTAGTCCAATCACATTTTCTCGATTATAAAGTGCTCGTAAACTTTCTGCATCAAGCGTTGCTCCATTATTTTCAAACGGTGTTGCTGGTACAGAAGAAGGCAGCATCACAAACATATCGAGAGGTGAACCTTTTGCTTCTTCAAGCATATAATCAATCCCTGCTGTTCCGGCAACATTAGCTATTTCATGCGGGTCAGTTACAATCGTTGTTACTCCGTTTGGAAGAAGAACCCGTGCCATTTCGCTAGGAGGAACCATCGCACTTTCCACGTGAACATGAGCATCAATAAATCCTGGTACAATATAATGGCCCTTTGCATCAATGACTTTTTCTGCCTTATGGAATTCACCAATCCCCGCTATGTAACCATTTTTTATCGCAATATCCGCTTCGATAATTTCCGCCGTAAAAACATTGACAATTCGACCATTTTTAATAATGACATCCGCAGGATCTTTATGACTTAGTACATTGATCCGTTCGCGTAAGCTCGTAACTGTTTCCAAAATTTTTCTCTCCTTTATTCCTGTTCTTCAAAAAAGCCTTCATCAGCAAGGTAGCTTTCCGCTTGATCCAGTGATTTAAAAACGGCTTCCACATTTTCATAAGCATACACAATCCACATCTTATTTTCAAAAACAAGTTTTAAAAGTTCGCCCGCATCATTCTGATAAACGAAAGTATCGCCTTCTTGATAAGCCTCGCCATCACTATCCATGTAAGTGATCGCTCGCTCAATAAGCTGGATTAATTTATCTTCAGTCGCCTCGTAAATATTCACGTAGCCTTCTTTATCAAGCACTTCTTCCCCTTCTAGATACGGCGCATAAACAAAACCATTGCCATTTGGATGAAGATGCTTTACAAGTACCGTTTTATCGCGTTTACTTGCTGGATAGTGATAGTTATAACGCTTCATCGAAACCGGTTTTTCCTCGAGTACCGTAAAACGAGTAATAATTTTTCTTTTCTCTTCAAAGCTTAGCAAAATCCTGTTCCTTCTTTCTTTTAATAGTCTTTTTGGCGAACGTAATTTTCTATCAGTTTTGGCAACCAGTCAGAAAGCGATTCGAACTGAAATCCAAGTGATTTCGCATAGTCATTCGAAAGAAAATAAGAATCCTCTAAATCATAAGGAGATTCATCCTCATCTTCTGTGACTGCTTCAATTTTCGCTTCCTTTCCAAGCTTCTCAGCAAAAAGTTGCATCAAATCGCCAAGCGTCATGCTGCCATTTGAAGCCGCATTAATGGGCCCAGTAGCCTCGCTTGCAGTTCCTGCCCACTCGAGAAAACGAGCTGCTTCATCCGCATGAATGAATCCGATTTCGGCCGCTTCATTTTGAATCCCGATTTCCGTACCTGCTTCTATCCGCTTCAAATGAAACTCCATCCGCTTCGTATAATCTTCGCTCCCTAACACAACCGGTAGGCGCACAGATAAAACAGGAAATTCCGCTTTCTGCGCATAAACCGCTTCTGCCAGTTTCTTTCCTTCCCCGTAATCAAAATCTTCACGGTCACCCGTTACAATCTCATAATGCGCACTATCAAAATCAGCTTCCGTAAGCACTCTTCCCTTATTCGGATAAACGGCAAGCGTTGACACAAAAATCAACCGAGGTTTGCTTTTTTGAAATGCCTTAACAGCATAAAGTGCGTCTTGTGGTGAATAACAAATATCGTCATAAATCACATCATACGTTTCTGATGCTGCAAGCAAGAATAAATCGTCACGCTTTCTTCGGTCAAGAATCACCCGTTTCACTTGATTTTGAAAGGGGTCTCGCGTTTTTCCACGAGTTGCAATCGTCACCTCGTGCCCACTTTCAATCAACCGTTTCACAAGTTGCTTACCAAAAAAACGTGTTCCCCCGAAAACTAAAATTTTCAAAAAAGCCCCTCCTTTTATAAAAACAGGAAGTTAGACTTTAAGAAATTATTCTTAAAACCCACTTCCCTTCTTTTACTCAATCATGTAGCCTTGTCCTTTTTTAGTTTTGATAAAATCTTTGATGCCAATTTCTGCTAATTTTTTGCGAATCCGAACGATATTGACTGTCAGCGTGTTATCATCAACGAAGCTTTCATCTTCCCAAAGCACACGCATAATTTCATCCCGACTCACGATTGCTCCTTTTTGCTTCATCAATTCATATAAAATCAAAAACTCATTTTTCGTGAGCTCAATTTTTTCTTCCAAATAAGAAAGCGTATTGGTATCAATGTGCAAAAACACATTATGATATTCCAAAACATTGGGTTCCTCAAGTTCTGTATACGAATACGTTCTTCTGAGCAAAGCATTTATTCTTGCCATTAAGACATCTAAATCAACCGGCTTTTCAATGTAGTAATCCGCTCCCATATTCATTCCCATAATTTGATCCATCCGTGAATTTCGCGATGAAAGGAAAATAATCGGAACATTCGAGACTTCGCGAATTTGATTACACCAGTAAAATCCATCAAAATAAGGCAAGTTCACGTCCAAAATCACAAGTTGCGGTTCAAATTCTAAAAATTCGTTGAGAATATTGTTAAAATCGCTTACGACTCCGATTTCAAAGCCCCACTTTTTTAAGTGTTTCTGAATCGTATCGCGGATCACAACATCATCTTCTACGATATACACTTTTACCATTCTTTGGACCCTCCATCTTCTGCATAGTTCCATTTTAGCTGATTCCGATTCATTTGACTAGTCATGACGATGCCGCGATACAATATTCCGGTAATTACTAGCTGTTAACCAGTAATAAACACCATAAAAAACATAATAAATCGACGCCACAATAATGAAAGGTAGCTTCACGGAAACATCAAAATTCTTAGCTAAGCCGATCATTGCAATAATGCTGTGAGAAATCCCGAAAAGAAGCGGGACAACAAATAACGGACCAATTTGACCAGCAATAATTTGTCGCAATTCCCGGTCCGTCAACCCAAGCTTAAATAGGATCCGAAATCCCGGTTCTTCCGAATAAGCATCTGTCACTTGTTTAAAATAAATGATGCTCCCTGTTGCAAGGAAAAACACAATTCCAATGAACACACCAACAAATAAAATCGCCCCAGTCAAAATGGAAACAATATGATAATTGGAGAAATAGCTCGACATCTTGTTAGACCAGATACTCACTTTCCCTTCAACCGCTTGTTGAATCCGGTTACCCAGTTTTTCGGAGTGATCCACTTCTGAAACATCATAAATAAAGACTTGTTCCGGTCGAAATTCCGTGAGTAGCTTATCATAAACCCTTTGATTTACAACAACTGTGAAATCTGCAAATCCCGTATTGAATAGCGGAAATTCACGAAATCCAACAAATTGCACTGTATCTAATTCTCTTTTTTGATCATCTGAACGCAAGAAAAAAATGTGATTTTGCAGACGTTTTTTAAGCTTCGTCGGGATACGTGTCATATCACTTCCAACAAGAATACCTTCTCCGTCGCTAAGACCTGAAATACTCAAATTGCGATTTCTCTCGATTTTATTCAAGCGATTAAATTCGTTTTCTGAGATGAAAGAAAAATGACGGCTATTCGCATAAAATTCATAAGGCATTCGTTTCATTGGATTTTTTACAGGAACATTCAGATAGGCACTTTGTGTAGCATATTGCAATTTGTTCTCACTACTTCTGCGGATAATCCGGTCTACTTCCTTTTGCTTATTTGGCGTCAAATTCAAAATTTGATAGCTACTTGGATTTTCGCGCTTGACATCATGAATAGCTCCTGAATAAAAACTCCCTATTGCGCCAATAATCGTAAGCGTTGTCGCGCTCAAAACAGCAATCATCGCAAGCGTATTAGCATTTCGTTTCAAGCGATAACGAAGTGAAGTGATCGTGAGCAAATTCGTACCACGATAATGAACTTTTTTTCGCCCATAGAAATAGCGCAATCCAAGCGGCATTGAAAACCGGATGACAAGCCATGTTCCTACCACTACAGAAAGCAGTATTAAGCCAAAACCCGCAAAAAATTTCAGCTTATGCCAAAGAAAGGATTCATCAATATTTTGTAACGCAAGTGTATAGCCAAAACCAATGAAACATAGTCCAAGGATCGTAAGCGTAACAGAACCACGTGGCACATTTTTTTCCATCTCTTTATTTTGAAAGAGCTGCAGCAAACTATAGCGCAAAACCATTCCACACGCATAAAGCGAGGTGTAGGCCATGATCACAAGAAAAACTAAAATCGTATCCATAATAGCTTTTCCTGAAAAGATGATCGTGGTATCCACCCGTAAATTCACAATCCAAAACAGTAACATCGAAAATAGTTTTGAGAAAAAAATGCCCGCAACAATTCCTGCAACCAGAGCAAGCGAATAAACTAACAAGTTTTCAATCACAAGAATCGCACAAACTTGTCCCTTGCGCAAACCAAGTAACGAATAAAGACCAAGTTCTCGCTTACGTCGCTTTAAAAAATAGCTATTCGAATAAAAAATGAAAAAACCAACAAATAAAATAAGGACAAAAGCCGAAGAAGAAAATAGCGAAGAGCCAATCACTTCCCAGCGCAAGAAAATCTTCCGAATGAGTGGATTATTTGCTAATGACATAAACGTAAAGAAAATCAAAATGCTCATGGAAATGCTGACAAAGTGAAGTAAGTACGACTGGAAGTTTTTAAACATATTTGTAAAAGCAATTTTAGTCACGAGCATCCGTTTCACCGCCAAGCTCTGCTAATACTACTAAAATTTTCTGAAAAAATGATTTGCGCGTCGAGCTCTCTTTCGCAAGTTCTTGATAAATTTCACCATCTTTAATAAAAAGAATTCGATCTGAATAGCTCGCAGCAAACGCATCATGCGTCACCATCAAAATGGTCGCCCCTTCTTCCGTTCGCACTCGCTCGAGATTAGCAAGCAAATGGGTTGCCGCTTTGGAGTCAAGCGCTCCTGTCGGCTCGTCAGCAAAAATCAAATCCGGATTCGTGATCAGAGCTCGGCAAGCGCTTGTACGTTGCTTTTGACCACCTGACACTTCATTTGGATACTTATCTCGAATGTCATAAATCCCAAATTGTTTCGCAATATGCTGAAACCTCGCTTCCGTTTCCTGCGAAGAGGTTCGGCTAAGCGAAAGCGGCAGTATAATATTGTCTTTTAACGACATCGTTTCCAGTAAATTATAATCTTGGAAAATAAATCCTAACCGGTCACGTCTAAAAACCGCAAGTTCCCGTGATTTCATTTTAAAAAGATTCGTCCCGCTAATTTTAACTTCACCTGAAGACGGTTTATCAATGGACGATAAAACATTAAGAAGCGTTGTTTTTCCAGCTCCTGATGGCCCCATCACACTCACAAACTCGCCGCGCTCAACTTGAAGCGAAATATCATTAATCGCTGTGTAAAAATTGCTTCGTGTTCCATATACTTTTCTAATTTTATTTGCTTCTAAAACAGGCTTCATGTTAGGCCTCCCGAAAATTACTCTGAACCTTATTGTACAATAACTCGCTCCTAATGAAAATAAGTTTATCGACCGATTTTCACAAAAAAAGAACTCGGGGGGCAAGAAACCCCAAGCTCTCTTTGATTTATTTATTCAGCAATACGCGTTTTAAGCTCCACTTCAATATTCCCACGAGTTGCTTTCGAATACGGACACATTTTGTGTGCTTCTTGCATCAAGTGTTCAGCCTCTTCCTGTGTCGCTTCCGTGATAAAACCCGTGATTTTCGCAGCAAGCTTATATCCGCCGTCTGCTTCATCATCTTCCATCGCAATTTCCACCGTAATTTCAGCTTTTGCTTTCGATTTATTCTTGCGCGCAACCGACTGAAAAGCACTTCCAAAACAAGCCGCGTACCCCATCGAGAATAATTCTTCTGGATTAGTTCCACCGCCACCTTCGCCTTTAAAAGCAACCGGTCTGCTCAGTTCAAATTCCAAATCACTGTTATTCGATGCAACCGTGCCCGCTCTACCGCCAACACCCGTTGCACTTGTTGTAAAATAAACTTTTCCCATTTGCCTCTCCTCCTCGCATAAAGCACTTTACCCGGAGTCGTAACATTTAAAACGAGGCCGGCTGTTTTTCTTCAAGAACAGGCGCCAAGCTTTCCGCATTTTCGCCAAACTCAGCGATGCAAAATTTGATCAACGCTTCCAGTTCCAAAAGATCGAGCTCGCTATCATAAGCTGTAATATCCCAAGCAAGCTCGGGTTCCCCTTTAATTTTCGTATAAAGCATCAACCTACCGAAACTAAAAAGCCGAACCTTCGGGCGCACCACTTTCACATCAAAAACCGCATCCCAAGGCTCAAAATCTCCGCGATAGCCAATCCCAGCTTGACTAAGTTCAAGAGTTGGCATCACATTGAGCAATCTAAAAAACGGGCGCAAAACAAACATAGCAAGAAAGACAAGCAAAATGATTTCTTCCGTTCCCGTAACCCCTTTCAAATGGCTAAATAACAAATAAAGCAAAATACTTGCAGCCAGTGACAACAAAACATTTGAAAAAATGAGTCGTTTGTTCACATAAAGTTTCACCTTGTCCCCAGCTAAAATCTTTGATTGCAAATTCATGATTTCTCCTCTCCAATATTCCTTATCTTCATTCTACACTAAAACGTGAAGCCGCAAAAGGGGGCAGAAAAAAACAATGATTTTAAAATCTAGGCAATCCCTTTACTTTTCGACATGTTTGATTCCGAACCATCCCTGCGAAAAAAATAGCACATCTCGCAAACCGCCTCTTCCTATGGTAAAATACGACTAACTAGAGAAATAAAGAAGGGAGAGACTTCCGATTAAATCCATCATTCTAATCGGTTTTATGGCTTCCGGTAAAACGACCGTTGGCGAATTACTAGCCAAAAAAACGGGATTGCCTTTTGTTGATATTGACCGAGCGATTGAAAACGAGCAACAAAAAAGCATTTCAGCGATCTTTTCTGAATCCGGCGAAGCTTATTTCCGCGAACTTGAGCAAAAAAAACTTTCCGAATTTAAAACGAATGCTGCTGTCATTTCAACAGGAGGGGGCATTATCACAACCGAAGCCACTCGCACATTTTTACAGCAACACCCAGCTACTATCATTTATTTAAAAACAAGCCCAATGATCTTTCTCGCACGACTAAAAGGCGACGAAACACGGCCGCTTGCCAAAAACCAAACACCTGAAGAAATCGAGAAATTATTTCAGTCCCGCGAAGCGCATTATGAAGCTATTGCCAGTTTTAGTATTGAGACCGATTCCTTGAGTCCGCTTGAAATCGTCTCTGAAATCCAAACACAATTATCCTAACATAAAAAAGCCACTTTGGACGTGTCATGTGATTCGTCCAAAGTGGCCTTCCACGCTTCGCCTATCAAGCATCCACACGCTCAAGCGCCACGACATTTTCAATGTGTGTCGTCATTGGAAACATATCAACAGGCTGAACACTTCCCGCTTTATACCCGCCGTCTTCCAAAATTCGCAAATCACGCGCAAGCGTGCTCGGCTCACAGGAAACATAAACAACACGCTTTGGCTTCATCGCAAGAATCGTTTCAAGAAGCTTCTCATCACAACCTTTACGAGGAGGATCCACAACAATCACATCCGCTTTAACCCCTTCTTTATACCAGCGCGGAATCACCTCTTCTGCTTTTCCCGTCTCAAATATCACATTCCCCAGCTGATTAAGTTCCGCATTGCGACGCGCATCTTGAATCGCCGCATCAACGATTTCAACCCCATAAACCTTTTTCGCACGCTTCGCAAGACAAAGCGAAATCGATCCAATGCCGCAATACGCATCAATCACCGTTTCCTGTCCCGTCAGTCCTGCAGCTTCAAGCGCTTTCGCATATAATACTTCCGTCTGCTCTGGATTCACCTGATAAAAGCTTTTCGCCGAAATTGCAAACTGAATACCATGAATCGTGTCCGTAATCCGCTCTTTTCCGTCAAGCACACGCGTTTTCTCACCAAAAATCACATTCGTTTTATGCGGATTGACATTTTGCACAACAGACGCAAGCCCATCAATCCGTTTTTTCAAAGCGTCAAGCACTTCCGCAAGAAACGGAAAGTCTTCCGTCCGCGTAATGAGAACGAGCATAAGTTCATTCGTTGACCGACTGACACGCGTCATGATGTGGCGCAAGAACCCTTTGTGCCGAACTTCGTCATACGGTTCAATTTGAAAAAGTTCCATCACATCTCGCACAGCCTGAACAGCCTTGTCACTCCGCTCATCTTGAATCAAACAATAATCCATATCAATAATATCATGAGTTCGTTTTTGATAAAATCCAGCCGCAATCCGTCCATTAATTGTACCAACCGGAACTTGCGACTTGTTACGGTAGCGAAATGGATGATCCATCCCAAGCACCGGCTCCACGTAAGCTTCAATTTTTCCAATCCGGCGCATCACTTGCTCTACGCTATGACGCTTAAATTCAAGCTGACCAGCGTAAGATAAGTGCTGCAACTGACATCCGCCACATTTATCATAAACCGGACAAGGCGGCTCCACTCGGTCCTTACTCGCTTCCTTTAGCTCCATCAATCGGCCAAATCCGAATTTCTTATTCAACTTCACAATTTTAATCTCCGCCCGTTCCCCAACAAGCGTATTTGGAATGAAAAGCGGATACCCATCCACTTTAGCAACGCCACTACCATCGTGCGTCAAGTCTTCTATCCGAACGTCCAGCAGCTGATTTTTCTTCAGTTGGCCCATTTCCACAGCACTTCATCCTTCCTCATCTTTCCATTCCCATATTATAACGTAATCCACAACAAAAAAACAGGACATTTCGCCCTGTTTCTACTTCATCAAATATTCAATCCCGATCGGCTCATCAATCTGAACTTCTTCCTCGCTTTTAAAGACCAGCAAAGAATTTTTTTCAACCGTAAAGTTATAACGGAACATCTTCGCATGCGCTTCAACTTTCTTATAATCCGCACGGAACGAGTCATCCATTTCTAGTTTCCCAGAAGAAACATTCATTTTAAGAACATCGACTGCATCCTCCGCAAGGTCATCCGAATACTCAACAGGAAGCGTTGTTTCTACCGCCCAATTTGTATTCTTTTTCGTAAGCGCAATTGCTTCATCAGCAGATCTAATTTTTCTTTCCCCAGCACTGATTTGATAATTCGATAACCCTTTATAGCCATGCTCCACTGGGAAAACATAGCGTTCATTATTTAAATAATCAGCTACCCGATCAGCTTCAACTCGAAGCCGGTATTTTTTGATTCCTTTAAAATCAGGATTTTCATCGGCCATTTCTTTCAGCAATTGCGTGTCAACCACTTCAATTTGCAAGTCGCCATCCCCGACGATTTTCACCGATGTTCCTTTTTTCTGTGTGACAAAATGAATATCATTCGTCAGCGGGATTTCAGTCTTTGCATCCACCCATGTTTTATTGCTTGTGATTAAATCCTCACTTGTCCCCGCTTTTTCGATTTCATCAGCCTGTACGTGCCAAAAAGCGAATGTAACCGCCCCTCCTAAAAGAAGTGCCACAAAAGAAACGCCTAGCATTCGTTTTAATGGTTTGGTTTTTTTCAAGACTTTTTACACCTACTTCCTTACCTTAGAACTTCCCCATTATAATGCTTTTTTAGAAATAATACAAATATATGACAAAAAAGACAACTTTTTTACTAGACGTCTCCGTCATAAGTCCCTTTCCCGTACAAAAAGTCCAGAGGAAGATTACTCAGATAAGAGACTCGTCTTTTCATCTTGGTCTAAATCAGCAGCAGGAATAGCCTCCACATCCGCAAAAAATTCAATATGTTGATTCAAATTTTCAAAAACCATAGGCGTTTCTCCGCCGAGTTCCCCGTCCAAATTGATCAACATTTTCTTTTCAGACGTCACGACAACCTTTTGCGATTTCACATAAATCACATTAGGCTCCTTGATATGATCCCCCCGCAGAGCAAGCGTAACCAGTCGAATAAACTCAGGCAAATTGACTTTTTTCAAAATAATCAATGAAAATTTTCCGTCATCAAGTTTAGCATCGGGCGCAATTTTTTCAAATCCCCCGATTGAATTGGTTAGTCCGAGTAAGAAGCACATCGCCTCCCCTTCGAACACGCCTTCATCATATTCAATACGCACTTTTGTCGCTTTGATTGAGGGAAGCATCTCAATTCCCTTTAAGTAGTAAGCAAGCTGACCAAGCATCGTTTTGAGCTTGCTTGGGACGTCATAGGTAAGTTCTGTGATTCGCCCACCGCCACCAATATTAATAAAGTAAGTCCCATTTGCTTTTCCAATATCCATCGCAACAGAGGCCCCTTTTGCAATCAGTTCCGTTGCCTTGATCACATCGCGAGGGACGTGGAGCGCACGTGCAAAGTCATTGGTTGTTCCCGTTGGAATAATACCTACTTTTGGCCGGTAATCTTGCTCAGCAATGCCATTGATCACTTCATTAATGGTCCCATCTCCACCTGCTGCAACCACTAAATCGTAGCGTTCAGCAACCGCAAGTTTAGCTTCTCGCTCTGCATCTCCCGGTTCCGGTGTCGTCGCATGTGCAGAAGTCACATAGCCAGCATCTTCTAAAATCATCAGCACATTTGCCAAATTCTTTTTAATAATTTCCCGACCAGATGTCGGATTATAGATCACACGGGCTCTCTTCGCCATGTAGTTCATCCTCTCTTACAAAACAAAAATACGATTGTCTATCCGACCGATTTTCTTCACACCAACAGTTTCATTATAGCAAAAAACAGCTGGTTTAAAAAGAAAAAGAAGGAAGCTAATTGCCCCCTTCTCTTGGTTTAACGTTTATTCATTTCTTCGAGTAAAATCTTATTCACCATCGGCGGATTCGCTTGTCCTTTTGTTGCTTTCATAACTTGACCTACAAGGAAGCCAACAGCACGATCTTTCCCGTTTTTGTAATCCTCAATGGACTGCGCATTATTATCCAGAATACCTGAAATAATCTTACGCAACTCCCCTTCATCTGAAATTTGAACAAGTCCTTTTGCTTTCACGACAGCTTCCGCATCCCCGCCATTTTGAGCGAGTTCACGGAAGACTTTCTTAGCAATTTTCGAGGAAATCGTTCCGTCTTCGATCAATTTGACCATTCCAGAAAGGTTTTCCGGTGTAAGCCCCGTTTCATGAAGTTCTTTTTGCTCTGCATTCAGATAAGCAGAAACCTCCCCCATCAGCCAGTTAGAAATTAACTTCGCATCGGCTCCAAGTTTGATCGCCGCTTCAAAGAAATCAGACATCTCCTTCGTAAGCGTAAGCACCATCGCATCATAAGCCGGTAGCCCCAGTTCTTCAACGTAACGGACGCGACGCTTATCTGGAAGTTCAGGAATTTCACTGCGAATTCGTTCCATCCAAGCTTCATCAATATATAAATCAACTAAGTCTGGTTCAGGGAAATAACGATAATCATCCGAGCCTTCTTTTACACGCATCAGTGTCGTTTTACCCGTTGCTTCTTCAAAGCGGCGAGTTTCTTGCTCGATGATGCCACCAGCCATTAGCACCTCTGCTTGACGTTTTTCTTCGTATTCGATTCCCTTACGAACATTATTAAAGGAGTTCAAGTTCTTAAGTTCTGTTTTCACACCGAATTCCTCTTGCCCAACAGGACGAATTGAGATATTCGCATCACAACGCATCGAACCTTCTTCCATCTTCACATCAGAAACACCCGTATATTGAATGATCGACTTTAACTTTTCAAGATAAGCATAGGCTTCCTCAGCTGAGCGAATATCTGGTTCAGAAACGATTTCAATAAGAGGTGTTCCTTGCCGGTTAATATCGACAAGCGAATAGCCGTGCGAAGTATGCGTATTCTTCCCAGCATCTTCTTCTAGGTGTAGGCGTGTAATGCCAATTTTTTTCGTTTTACCGCCTACTTCGATTTCAATCCAGCCGTGTTCACCAATCGGTTTATCGAATTGTGAAATTTGGTAAGCCTTAGGATTATCTGGATAGAAATAGTTTTTACGGTCAAATTTCGTGTGGCGAGCAATCTCACAATTAATCGCCATCGCTGCTTTCATTCCAAATTCGACAGCACGCTTATTCAGAACCGGAAGCACGCCAGGCATTCCTAAATCAACCACTGTCGTATTCGTATTTGGTTCTGCCCCAAAATGTGCAGGAGCAGAAGAAAAGATCTTCGATTCAGTTTTCAGTTCAACGTGGACCTCAAGCCCAATTACCGTTTCAAAATTCATGTTTCAACCGCTCCTTTATAATGATGGATTTTCTTTGTGGAAAGTCGTTTCTTGCTCGAAAGCGTGTGCCGCGTTATAGATACGACCTTCCTCAAAATGATTACCGATAATTTGTAAGCCGACAGGAAGTCCTTCACTAAATCCGCATGGAACAGAGATAGCTGGTAAGCCAGCCAAATTAATTGGAATCGTCAGTAAGTCATTTTGATACATGGTGATCGGGTCGTGAATCATGCCATCAATATTAAATGCCGTTGTTGGCGTACTTGGACCAATAATCACATCAAAATCTGCGAACACTTTTTCAAAATCTTGTTTAATTAGCGTCCGAACTTGCTGCGCTTTCTTGTAATAAGCATCATAGTACCCCGAGCTTAACGAATAAGTCCCAAGCATAATCCGACGTTTTACTTCATCGCCAAAGCCTTCCGACCTTGTCAGTTTATAGAGCTCATCAAGTGTTTCTGCTTTTTCAGAACGGTACCCATAACGAACCCCATCAAAGCGAGAAAGGTTTGAGGAAGCTTCACTTGATGCAAGAATATAGTAACTTGCAACGCCATATTCAGAATGCGGCAATGAAACCTCTTCCACAGTAGCCCCTAACTTTTTAAACGTTTCAAGCGCTTCAAGCACTGCTTTTTTCACGCCTTCTTGAACACCATCACCAAGATATTCTTTTGGCACCCCAATTTTAAGACCTTTAACATCGCCTGTTAAGTATTTTGAAAAATCTTCGACTGGCTTATCAATCGAAGTCGAATCGTTTTCATCTACACCTGAAATAGCTTGCAATAAATACGCATTATCTTCAACTGTGCGCGTAATCGGTCCAATTTGATCTAGTGATGAAGCGAAAGCAATCAACCCAAAACGCGAAACACGTCCATATGTAGGTTTCATTCCAACGACCCCACAAAAAGCAGCCGGTTGACGAATCGATCCACCCGTATCTGAGCCAAGAGAGAAGAGCACTTCTTTTGCCGCAACAGCCGCCGCACTCCCACCTGAAGAACCACCTGGAACTTTTGAAAGATCCCACGGGTTATACGTTTTGTGGAAATAAGAAGTTTCCGTTGAAGACCCCATCGCGAATTCATCCATATTAAGTTTCCCGATATTAATCGCTTGAGCCGCCTTTAATTTATGCATAACCGTTGCATCATAAATTGGGTCAAAATTATATAAAATCTTACTTGCAGCTGTTGTCCGCAAATCATTGGTTACAATATTATCTTTGATACCAATCGGAAGCCCTGCGAGCATATTGTTCGGATCTATTCCAGCGTCAGCCATTTCTTCTGCGACATCAAACGCAGTTTCTTGATTTAAAGTAATAAAAGCGCCGACTTTCTCTTCGACAGCTTCAATTCGGTCAAAAGATTCTTTCACCAGATCATATGGGGAAATTTCTTTTTTCACGAGTAGTTCGTGCAAGTTTTTCACTGAATGATCAAAGTATCCCAAAATAAATTCCCTCCTAAAATGGATCCATTCATTAATTTACTCTTCAATAATCGTTGGTACCTTAAACATACCATCTTGCGTATCAGGAGCATTGCGTAAAACCTTCTCACGTTTCAATCCCGGTTTCGCCACATCTTCGCGCAACACATTCGAGACTTCAATCGCATGTGAAGTTGGTTCCACGTTTTGCGTATCGAGTTCATTTAATTTTTCAACCATTTCAATGATTTTATCAAGTTGCGTGGCAAAAGCCCCCGCTTCCTCGTTAGAAACTTCTAGTTTCGCCAAATTTGCGACCTTCAAAACCTCGTCTTCAGAAATATTTGTCAAGATGCCATCCTCCTTTTCCAGTTTTTCCACCAATGCTAAAATTATATCATAAACTACTCCCACTTGCGATACGAAAAACGGCAAACAAAAACTGACTAGCGTTAGCTAGCCAGTTTTAAATCCATTTAGTCATAAATATGCGCCGTTGCTGCTTTATCACTTGGACTTCTAGTAATTAAAGCGGCTGGGCCATCCGTTGTAGAGATATTAATTTGAATCTCAGCGCTACCTGGTAAATGTTTACCAACAAGATCTGTAATGTACTGTGTGAAACCAATAATTTCAGCTTGTCCGTAAAATTGTAATGGAATATCAATATCAAGCTCCGCCATTTCCCCATTTTCATAGCGTGCACGACCAACTACCCCAGTAAAGTTTGGATAGTAAGACTCAATATCAGCTTTAAAGTTTAAGAAACTGTCATTGTCCGTCTTATGGTCGCTATTTGCTTCAGTTGAAGGAAGCACATAGTTCTTTTCTTTGATCGTTTTAAAGTTCGATAAGCTTGCACCATCAGCCGTTGCATATGCCATATAGTTTCCTGGCGCTACGGCATCACGTTTACCTTGTTTATAGATCGCGATTGTGACCGGAACATTCTCAAGTCCCTTCGTTTTACGAATCCGCTCTAACACAGTTTGTGCCATTCTCTGACCTTGTTCAAGTAAAACAGAATCACTAATCCCTTGCTCAAATGTATCTCCATATTTTTCTTTTTGGTAATAATCAACCGAGTTCATTGCAAGCGCAATAGAAACCCCACCAAGCGAGACACTATCACTATCTGTTTGTTTCAAATAATCTTGCTCTAAGATATGAGCTAAATAAATCGGATTTCGATCATCCCCGTAGCCATTGTCAACAGGATTTAGCCCTTCTTTGTTTTTATCACTTTTTCTACCAAGCCAAGAAGTAAGTGTTTCTTTGTCAAGATATTGTCCTTCTTGGAAAAGATATTCATCCGGCGAATATTCTTCCTGCGAAACGCGCATCAATCCTGTTTCCAGTTGATTAATGTCATAACGTGAATAAATATTCGAAACAACAAGACCTCGGGACTTACTTGCTTTATAAGGTAGCACCGTCTTGTAGTAATTGGACGAAATCTGGTTTTTCGTCATAATCCCAGTTTCGCTTTTTTTCTTATCGCCTTTTTGCACGACCTCTTCATCTGAAGAAAGCTTCGGCGCACATCCTGCCAAAACGAGCAGTAAACTTGCGATGACTATTAAAAGTTTTTTCATTGATTAAATTTCACCCTCATCCGGTAAGTATTCCATAAGGTCTAGTTCCGACCAGACAGGAATGCCAAGTTCCTCTGCTTTTGTAAGCTTCGAACCTGCATCACTACCTGCAACAACAACATCCGTTTTCTTACTAACACTTCCTGAAACGTTCCCACCAAGTTTTTCAATTAGCGCTTTCGCATCATTTCGTGTCATTTGTTCCAATTTCCCTGTTAAAACAACCGTTTTCCCAGCAAATACCAAATCTTCTTCTGGAATATCTTCACGTCTTGGTCCTGTGTACGTCATATTCACACCAGCTCTTCTAAGTTCAGAAAGCAGTGCGTGGACTTCTTCATTTTCAAAATAAGTCACAATACTATCTGCCATCTTCTCGCCAATATCTGCCGTTTCCGTGAGCGTTTCTTTATCTGCCGCACGAAGAGCATCCATTGTTTCAAATTTCAGCGCAAGCGTCCTAGCAGCTTTTTCACCGACATGACGAATCCCCAGTCCAAATAAAAGTCTTTCCAACGAATTCGATTTACTATTTTCAATCGAGTTCAACAAATTCGAAACTGATTTTTCTCCCATTCTTTCTAATTCTAACAGTTTTTCCTTCGATAGGAAATATAAATCTGCAACATCGTGAATCAATTCATGTGAAAACAGCTGCACCACAACCTTTTCACCAAGCCCATCAATGTTCATGGCATTCCTTGAAACAAAGTGAATCAATTCTTCTTTGATTTGAGCAGGACACTTCGGATTGATGCAACGAAGTGCGACTTCTTCTTCCAGTCGAACCAGTTCACTCCCGCAAGTCGGACAAGTTTCTGGCATGTGGAAAGTGACTTCATTCCCCGTACGTTTTTCTGGAATGCTTCGAATGATCTCTGGGATGATGTCGCCTGCTTTTTTCACAACAACCGTGTCTCCAACACGAATATCTCGTTCATGAATCAAATCTTCGTTGTGAAGCGAAGCTCGGCTAACCGTCGTTCCCGCAAGCTGAACCGGATCTAGAACCGCAGTTGGCGTAACCACTCCCGTGCGCCCAACATTCAACTCAATTCCTTCGAGTTTTGTTTCCACTTCTTCTGCAGGAAACTTGTAGGCGATCGACCAGCGCGGTGTCTTAATGCGCGCTCCCATCTCTTCTTGTTGCGCAAGGTCATTTAGTTTAATTACAATTCCGTCAATGTCATAATCGAGTGTCTCACGTTTTTGTGTCCACTCCTCAATATACTGAAAGACTTCATCCATCGTCTTACAAACTCGGCGTTCCTTATTTGTTCGAAGCCCCAGTTCCGTTAACTTATCAAGTCCATCACTATGACGCGAAACTCCCATCTCACCAAAATCAGCTACCGCATAAAGAAAAATATCTAAATTCCGCGATGCTGCAATTTTTGTGTCAAGCTGTCTGAGTGACCCAGCAGCCGCATTTCGCGGGTTAGCAAATTGTGGAAGTCCGTCTTCTTCACGTTTTTCATTCAACTTCACAAAAGAACGCTTCGGCATATATGCTTCACCACGCACCTCAATAGAAAAGGGCTGTTTAAGCTTCATTGGAATCGAGCGAATCGTCCGTAAGTTAGCCGTAATATCTTCGCCAACAGACCCATCTCCCCGTGTTGCCCCGCGGTGATAACGTCCATCTTCATAAGCAAGAGAAACTGCGAGCCCATCAATTTTGAGCTCACACATGTATTCACGATCTTCCCCCACTTTTTCACGAATCCGCCGGTCAAAATCAAGCAAATCTTGTTCATTAAATGCATTCGCCAAGCTCAGCATAGGAATTTTGTGCTCTACCTTTTCAAAGCCTTCCAAAACTTCGCCACCAACACGCATAGAAGGCGAGTCGTTCGTAACCCAATCTGGATGTTTTTCTTCAATCTGCAATAATTCCTGCATTAACTTATCATATTCCGCATCTTCAACTGTAGGATTATCCATCACATAATACTCGTAGCTATATTCATCCAAAGTACGAATGATATCTTCATAGCGTTTTTTTTCATTCATTTTCAAGGTCCACCCATTTCTTACTAGACTTTTTCGATCGGCGCGAATTCAGCAAGTAGCCGTTTAATACCCACTGGACTTTCAAAAGCAATATCTAACTCCATATTGCTTCCCTCGCCTTTTACGCTAACAACCGTTCCTGTCCCCCATTTTTTGTGCTTCGCTTTATCCCCGACGTTCCAGCCAAGTTGAGCCGCACCAGAGCTCTTATAAACAGAAGTTGTTCGTTTCTCGGGTGTTCGTTTAAATGGAACTTCCTTCAACCGATTTTCATGACCCATTTCAAGTAAATCTTGTGGGATCTCCCCAATAAAGCGGGATTCTGAATTTGCCGTACTTCGTCCAAACAACATCCGTGAGTAAGCACTCGTCAGATAAAGTTCCTCTTCAGCACGTGTAATCCCCACATATGCCAGTCGTCTTTCTTCTTCCATTTCGTCTTCTTCAAATAGCGCACGAGAATGCGGGAAGATGCCTTCTTCCATTCCCACTAAAAAGACAACTGGGAACTCTAGCCCCTTTGCCGAGTGGAGCGTCATAAGCGTAACAGCCCCGCTATTTTCATCTTCTGCATTATCTAGTTGATCGACATCCGCTACAAGAGCCAAATCCGTCAAGAACGCGATCAGCGATTTGTCTTCGCTTTCCTTCTCGAAGTTTTGTGTGACCGACATAAATTCATCAATATTTTCGAGTCGCGTTTGCGCTTCAATCGTTCGTTCATTCTTAAGCATTGTCCGGTAACCCGTTTTTTCAAGAACCTCTTCAACAAGTTCTGTCACAGACAAATAATCTTGCATCTTCGTAAATCCTTTAACAAGATCATAAAATTCGACTAATTGTTTGCTGATTTTAGCTGAAAGCCCAGCAAGTTCAATTCGTTCGAGCACTTCAAAATAAGTTAAATCATAAGCCGCAGCCGTTTGTGCAATCTTATCAAGCGATCCAGCACCGACACCGCGTTTTGGTACATTGACAATCCGTGTCAAACTAATATCATCATCATTATTCGAAATCAAGCGCAAATACGCTAAAATATCCTTAATTTCCTTACGATCATAGAACTTTGTTCCACCGACCATCGTATATGCCATGCTTGATTTCATGAAAAATTCTTCCATTACCCGCGACTGCGCATTTGTCCTATAAAGGACTGCAAAGTCAGAAAGTGGGCGAGATTCATTTTGAACCTCTTCTTGAATCTTACTAACCACATACGAGGCTTCTTCTTTTTCCGTTAACGCCTTATGGTAAAAAATCTTCTTGCCTTCTTGATTTTTCGTCCACAATTTTTTTGGTTTTCGGTTTCCATTATTTTCAATCACTCGATTGGCCGCTTCTAAAATCCGCTGCGTTGAGCGATAGTTTTCCTCTAGCAAAATCGTTTTCGCGTCTGGATAATCCTTTTCAAACGAAAGGATATTAGAAATATCCGCACCACGCCAGCCGTAAATGGACTGATCCGAATCCCCAACCACGCAAATATTTTGCAGCCGCTCAGCAAGCATCTTCACAAGCAAATACTGCGCATGGTTCGTATCTTGATACTCATCGACATGGATATACTGAAACTTACGTCCATAATAATCAAGCACTTCCGGAATCCGTTCAAATAACTGAATCGTCACCATGATCAAATCATCAAAATCAAGTGCCTGATTTTTCTTAAGTTTCTTCTCGTAAGCTTCATAAACCTCGGCTACCATATTGTCGTAATAGCCACTTGCTTCTTTCTTGTATTCTTTAGCCGTCATCAATTCATTTTTAGCATTGCTGATCGAAGCAAGAATCCCACGCGGCTCAAATTTTTTCGCATCAATATTCTTATCCTTCAAAATCCCTTTAATGACCGATAACTGGTCGCCACTATCCAAAATAGTAAAATTTCGTTCATAACCAATCCGGTCAATATCACGACGTAAAATCCGCACGCACATGGAGTGGAACGTTGAAATCCAAATTGATTCTGCAACTCCGCCAAGAAGGCCAACAATCCGCGCTTTCATTTCCCGCGCCGCTTTATTCGTAAACGTAATCGCCAAAATATTATAAGGATTAACTTCCTTTTCCTTGATCAAATAAGCAATCCGGTGCGTTAAAACCCGTGTTTTCCCACTTCCAGCGCCAGCCATAATCAAAAGTGGGCCTTCCGTCGTTTCAACCGCCCTTTTTTGTTCCGGATTGAGCCCCGCTACTAACTGTTCACTTTCCAATTGCATCTTTTCCACCACCATACAAACATTTGTTCTTTATTTTATCATATTTCCATTCATTTACCTAGTGATTTCTGCCGTTTTCAAAGCCTCACTAAAATTTTCATAAATCAAATTTCCAACCACGATCACATCCGCAAATTCTGCCATTGACCGTGCCTCATGAACCGAACGAATTCCGCCCCCATACCATAACTCCGTTCCGAGCAACTTACCCTTCACATGCCGCACCAGAGAAACATCGCCGAGTTTCCCGCTATATTCTAAATAAAACACCGGTAATTGCAAGAAACGCTCCGCGAGTTCAGCGTATGCTGCCACATCTTCCTTCGAAAGCTCCGTGTCCGCCTTTGTCAACTTAGCCACCTTCGCTTCGCCGTTTAAAACAAGATACCCTACTGGCTTAATCTGCTTAAACGGCACATGCGGTGAAAACCGTTTGAGTGCCTTACTAAACTGCCCAACAACCCAATTGCTATCCGGAGAATTTAAAACGAGTGGAACCAAAAATCGATCCGCAAATGGGAGCACCATTTCCTCGCTACTTAACTCAAGAAAAAGCGCTTTATCCGTTTCCATAAAGCGTTCATAACAAAAAGCCGCATTTTCAGCCGTTACAAGATCCGTACCACCAATGATAAAACCATCCGTATCACTTCTCAGTAAAGCCTCGACCTCTGGATCCGTAAGAACTTTCGCAGGATCGATTTTAAAAAAATGTCTCATTCTGGAAATTCTCCTTCACCTTTCAGTCATCAATAATTTATTATAGCATTTGTTTCCACCATCTTCACCCTTTCCAACAACAATTTAACTTTTTTTGTACTTTTTTAAAGTTTTTAAAAAAATCCTTTTCTTACTTTTCATTTTTTGGTATCATAAAACTTATACTTTAACTAGATAAAGGAGGAATAGTATGGAAAAAAGGGAAACATGGGGTTCCAAACTCGGATTTATATTAGCTTCTGCCGGCTCGGCGATAGGGATTGGAGCGATCTGGAAACTTCCGTATGTAGCCGCTACAGCAGGAGGAGGCTCCTTTTTTATCCTCTTCCTTCTGCTAACGGTCTTGATTGTCTTGCCTGTCTTAATTGCAGAATTTATTATTGGACGAAGTTCGAAAGCAGATGCCATTACAGCCTATAAAAAATTAGCGCCCGGAACCAAATGGAACTGGCTTGGAAAAATGGGTATTGCCGGAGCAAGCATCTTGTTTTCTTTTTATAGTGTCATAGGAGGCTGGATTATTACTTACCTGATTAAAGCCCTCTCGCTTTCACTAAACGGCCTTTCCCAACCGGAATTGCTCGAAGAATTCGGAAAAACGACTGCGAATCCTTATATCTCCATTCTCGCAACATTCGCTTTCATCGCACTCAATGTATTCGTTATTCGCCGTGGCATTGTCTCCGGCATTGAAAAAATGAATAAATTCATGATGCCTGCACTATTCATTTTATTCGTTATCTTAATCATTCGTTCCTTGACTCTTGACGGAGCGATGGCAGGCGTTCAATTTTTCTTAAAACCTGATTTTAGCGCCATTACCGGTAGCACCGTTTTAATCGCACTTGGACAAGCCTTCTTCTCCTTAAGCGTTGGTCTATCCGTTATGGTGACATATAGTTCATACTTAAACCGGTCTGTTAGCTTACCACAGTCAGCCGCATCCGTTGCCTTACTGAACCTTTTCGTCTCACTTCTAGCAGGACTTGCCATTTTTCCAGCAAGCTTTGCACTAGACATCAAACCAGACGCTGGACCCGGACTTTTATTTGTGATTCTCCCTTCCATTTTCAGTCATCTACCGTTCGGAACCTTTTTCTTCATCGTCTTTTTATTTTTGTTCCTGTTTGCAGCCCTTACATCCAGCTTCTCGCTTCTCGAAGTAACCGTGGCGCCACTTATGGCACAAGGAACATCGCGCAAGAAAGCGAGCACCATGACAGGCCTTGTCATTATGCTCCTTGCCATTCCGTCAGCCCTTAGCTTCGGCGTATTTGCTAACATCCACATTTTCGGGCTAACCTTTTTTGACCTTGCCGACTATCTTGTTTCAAATCTTTTACTTCCCATCGGAGCCTTATTAATCGCAATCTTTGTTGGCTTCAGAATGCCACGGAAGCTATTAGTAGAAGAGTTCCAAGCCGGAAGCAAAATCAGCTACAAAATCTTCATCGTTTGGCTTTTTCTCATCAAATTTATCGCCCCAATCGGCATTATTTTTGTCTTTCTCTACGCAACAGGCATCCTCAAATAACAAAAAAGGTTCTGAAACGAAATTCGTTTCAGAACCTTTTTCAAATTCAAAGTGCCATCACAATTAAACTTGTAAGACAAATGGCGAATCCCGAAAGACCAATTGATGTCCCTACAAAACTTTTCGCACGTAAATTTATAAAGGAAATAGCCAAAAAGCCGATAATAAAGACCCAGTGCCACAGCACACTAAAAGTTAGCGGCTCGCGCATCATCACCATATTCCCGATCATAAAAAGAGCAGCGATGCCTAAAAGAGTAGCAATCAAGATTCGTAAGCCTCGAAATGGTTTCTGTTCCAAAAAAAGCCTCCCTGTTACTTTTCGTCTTCTTTCATGCGTTCAAAAACTTTGCCGTACATGTCATTTCCGTAATTAAGCGAACGTTTCACACGGGAAATAGTCGCCGTACTCGCTCCTGTTTCCGCTTCAATCACATTATATGTCTTTCCTTCCGAAAGCATCTTCGCTACTTGAAAACGTTGCGCCATTGACTGAATTTCATTAACCGTACAAACATCATCAAAAAAGGCATAGCACTCTTCAAGCGTCTCCAGTTTCAAAACTCCTTGAAAAAACGCATCCAGACCTTCCCCTCGAATTTTCTCTATTTGCATACGAAAACCTCCGTTTTTAGTGTTTATACTCTATACTTTCATATTTTAACGTACCAACGTGTAAAAAACAATTGTTTCGCAAAAAAGAGAGACCCAGCCAACCCGCTAAATCTCTCTTTTCATCTTACTCTGCCTTCGAACCAATGTCAATTCGGTAAAAGAAGTTAGGATTATCTAATTTTTTCATTTCATCATACAAAGCTTGCCTTGCTTCTTGCATCGAGTCCGCTTCCGTCTCAAGCAAGAGAATTCTTCCGCCAGCAGAAACAAGCACTTCATCTTGCCATTTCGTTCCCGCATGATAAACCCGAACAGTTTCAGTTAAATGTTCTAGCCCAGTAAGCTCGTGTCCTGTCTCATAATGATCTGGGTAGCCAGCACTTGCAAGCACAATGCCGAGCGTAACGCCTGATTTTTTGAAACGAACATCCGGTTTTTCATCATGAAGCAGTTTTTGAATCACTTCCGCAAAATCACTTTCCAGACGTGGCAATACCACTTGCGTTTCCGGATCTCCAAAACGCGCATTGAATTCAATCACCTTTGGTCCCGCATTTGTTGCGATCAGTCCAGCATAAAGCACCCCACGAAAAGCTCGCCCTTCTGCTACAAGTCCTCGTGCAGCTGGTTTTAAAATTTCTTCCACAGCTTTTTTCACCAACTGCTCAGAAATTTGCGGTACAGGTGAGTAAGCGCCCATTCCACCCGTATTTGGACCTTTATCTCCATCATAGGCCCGCTTGTGGTCTTGCGCGATTTCCATCGGATAGACTTCTTCGCCATTCACAAAAGCCATGAGCGAAAATTCCTCCCCTTCAAGGAACTCCTCCAAAATAACCTTTTCCGCGGCTGAGCCAAATTTATCTTCAAGCATCATTTCTTTTAGTGCGAGCGTAGCCTCTTCAAGCGACATCGCAACTGCTACCCCTTTTCCAGCAGCTAGCCCATCCGCTTTAATGACAATTGGTGCCCCTTTTTCATCCAGATAAGCCTTCGCCGAATCATAGTCCGTAAAAGTCTTAGAAGCCGCCGTCTCAATCTGATATTTTTTCATAAACGATTTTGCAAAATCTTTGCTTCCTTCAATCAAAGCTGCTTCTTTTCGTGGACCGAAAGCCTTTAAACCAGCTGCCTCAAAATCATCTACGACCCCTAACAAAAGAGGCACTTCTGGGCCCACAATCGAAAAATCAATGCGTTCCGCTTTTGCAAAGGCAATCAAATTTTCCGAGTCTGTTTCTGGAACTTTCACACACTGAATCCCGTCTGCTTCTATTCCCGCATTTCCCGGCGCACAAAAAACCGTTTCTACTCGATCAGATTCCAGCAACTTTTTAGCAACCGCATGCTCCCGGCCGCCGCCTCCAATAACCAAGACTTTCATCTTTGACACACCTTTCTTAGTGTTTAAAATGCCGTACCTTCGTTTTTATCATCGCAAGACCATGTTTGTTCGCCATATCAATCGAATCTTGATCTTTAATCGAACCTCCCGGCTGAATAATCGCCCGAATGCCCGCTCTCCAAGCTGCCTCTACCGTATCATTCATTGGGAAAAACGCATCACTCGCAAGAACCGCACCATTTGCCTTTTCGCCTGCTTGACGAAAGGCAATCTCTGCCGCACCAATTCGGTTCATTTGCCCCGCACCAATTCCAAATGTCATCTCTGCATTTCCAACGACAATCGCATTCGATTTCACATGCTTTACAATCTTCCACTGAAATAAAAGCGCCTTAAGCTCTTCATCCGTAGGTACGCGATCTGTCATCACTTCATAGCTCTTACTCTCTTCAAGAAACGTATCACTATCTTGAATGAGCAAACCACCTCGAACAGACGTCACGTCATGATAACGCGCGCCACTTGAAATTTCAAGCTCTAGCAACCGAATATTTTTCTTTTTCGTTAAAATCTCCAGAGCTTCCTTAGTAAAACTTGGAGCAATCACAATCTCAAGAAAAATTTCACTCATCTTAAGAGCCGCTTCTCGGTTCACTTCCCGGTTCAAAGCGATAATCCCTCCGAAAATAGACGTTTCATCCGCTTCGAAAGCCTTTTGAAAAGCTTCCTCCACTGAATTTCCCGTTCCAACACCACAAGGATTCATGTGTTTCACCGCCACTGCAACTGGTTGCTCGAACTCAGATACGATCTTAAGCGCCGCATCCGCATCCCGAATATTGTTATACGAAAGCGCCTTGCCATGAAGTTGCTTTGCCCTTGCAAGACTTGCTGTACCCGCAAGCAGTTCCGCATAAAATGCCGCTTGTTGATGCGGGTTCTCCCCGTAACGCATCTCACTTTGCAAATTATAAGTAAGCGTCAACTTTTCAGGAAATGCTTCGCCTGAAAGCTCCGTCAAATATCCCGCAATCAGCGCATCATACTGAGCCGTATGGCGAAAAACTTTCGCCGCAAGCTTTTCTCGTGTTTCCCGCTTCGTTTCGCCCGCTTCATTTAGCTCTGCAAGCACCGTCCCGTAATCCGCCGAATCCACAAGCACAGTCACCGCTGCATAGTTTTTAGCTGCCGAACGAAGCAACGATGGTCCGCCAATATCAATATTTTCAATAGCTTCTTCCAAAGTTGCCCCTTGCCTTGCGATCGTTTCCTGAAACGGATATAAATTCACACAAACCAAATCAATCGGCTTTATCCCATGCTCAGCCGCTTGTGCCTTATGTTCCGAAAGATCTCGCCTAAACAGCAATCCGCCATGGATCGCCGGGTGTAGCGTCTTCACACGTCCATCTAACATCTCTGGAAACGCCGTCACCTCTTCAATTCCTACAACAGGGAGCCCCGCCTCAAGAAGTACTTTTTTCGTTCCGCCCGTCGAAATAAGTTCAAATTGATGCGAAACGAGCTCCCGAGCAAAATCAACAATCCCCGTTTTATCTGACACGCTAATCAATGCTCTTTTCATTTCTTTTCTTCGACTCCTTTTGCATCATTTTTTTCACAACCGCTGGATAAAAACGATGTTCGACCTGATGAATCCGTTCTTCAAGTTGCGCCTTACTTTCACAAGAGACGATCTCAATTTTTTCCTGCGCGATCACAGCACCCGTATCCATCCCGGCATCAACGAAATGCGCCGTCACCCCCGTCACACTCTCCCGAGCAGAAAGCGCCTGACCAATCGCATCTTTCCCCGGAAATAGCGGCAAAAGAGACGGATGAAGATTAATAATTCGGTTTGGAAAAGCCTCAAGGAGCGTTTCCCCAAGAAGCCGCATATAGCCCGCAAGCACAATAAAATCCACCTCATATCTAAGGAGCTCTTCCAAGATCACTTTTTCGCAAGAAGCTTTGTTCAAAAAGTCGCTTGCCGAAAACACAAAACGAGGCAACTCAAATTGATCCGCCCGTTCGAGCACCCGAGCTCCCGGCTTATCACACACAAGTAGCTTTACCGCCGGTCGAATCACACTGTCTTCCATCAATGCTTCAAAATTCGATCCACTTCCCGAAGCAAAAATAGCTATCTTCATTTTTCCTCACCTGAAACGAGTCGAACCGCTTCCTTCTCGCGTTTCACAACAGAACCAATCCGGTAAGCCGATTCCCCAAGTAAAGCCAAAACTTCATCCTGCACATCCGCTGGGACAGCTAGCACAAGCCCAATTCCCATATTGAAAATCTCAAACATTTCAAGTTCATCCAAATCCCCTAGCGCCTTCATATGTTTAAAAATCGGTAAAACAGGCCAGCTTCCAAGCTCTACTTCCGCTGCCAAATCCGCATCAAGCATCCGTGGCAAATTCTCAACAAAGCCTCCGCCTGTAATATGTGAAATCCCGTGGACCGGATACTTCTTTAAGACGTTAAGGACCGGCTTTACATAAATCCGCGTTGGTTCAAGAAGCTCCTCCCCAAGTTTCCTGCCAAAATCCTCAACAAACGTATCGAGAGAAAAATCATGATCTTTGAAATACAGCTTACGCACAAGCGAATAACCATTGCTATGTATCCCGCTTGAAGAAAGCCCAATCAAAACATCCCCAGCTTTCACCGCGCCAGGTGCAATCAAACGCTCTTTCTCACAAGCCCCAACCGTAAAACCTGCCAAATCGTATTCATCTGGCGCGTACATATCAGGCATTTCAGCCGTTTCCCCGCCAACAAGAGCACAGCCCGCTTCCATGCAGCCAGCCGCAACTCCCTTTACAATTTGTTCCATCTTAAGCGGCGATGTTTTCCCCGTCGCAATATAGTCTAGGAAAAAAAGCGGTTCCGCACCTTGCGCTAAAATATCATTCACACACATCGCCACACAGTCGATTCCAATCGTGTCATGCTTATCCGCTTCAATCGCAAGCAAGAGCTTCGTTCCAACCCCGTCCGTACCAGAAACAAGAACCGGTTCCTTGAGGGCAAGCGAACTAAGATCAAACATACCGCCAAAAGACCCTAGTGCGCCCATTACACCACGTCGCTTCGTTTGCTCCACATGCTTTTCAATCCGCCGAACCACTTCATACCCAGCTTCTACATCCACGCCTGCTTTACTATACGCATTTTCCGCCACAGTATTTCCTCCTTCTACAATCCGTTTTTTTGCGCCTCAAGACTTGCTAAGTATTCCGCCTCATAGTCATAAAGTGGCGTCGGATAATCCCCATTGAAATAAGCCATGCAAAGCCCGCCATAAGGCTCATCCGGATAAGGCCTACCAATCGCATCAATCAAGCCATCCTCGCTTAAATACTGCAACGAATCCGCACCGATAATCCGGCAAATTTCATCCACACTATAATTCGCCGCAATCAGTTCATTTCGCGTTTGAATATCAATCCCATAAAAACAAGGAAACGCAAGCGGTGGCGAAGCAATCCGCACATGCACTTCAAGCGCCCCAGCTTCCCGGAGCAAATTCACAATTCGCTTACTTGTCGTGCCGCGTACAATTGAGTCGTCAATCATCACAACCCGCTTCCCTTCGACAACCCCACGCACTGCCGAAAGCTTCATCCGAACGCCTTGTTCACGCAGTTCCTGAGAAGGCTGAATAAAAGTCCTCGCCACATATCGATTTTTGATTAATCCAAGCTCATAAGGAAGACCTGCTTCTTCCGCGTACCCGATGGCAGCAGAAATGCTTGAATCTGGAACCCCCGTCACCACATCCGCATCTACAAAAGCCTCCCTAGCAAGCTGTTTCCCACTTCTCTTCCGTGCCGAATGTACATTGATTCCCGCAATATCTGAATCCGGACGAGCAAAATAAATATATTCCATGCTACAAATCGAATGCTTAATATCCTTTGTAAATGAATCAATATGCAATCCATCATCATCCACTACAATCAACTCACCAGGCTCCACATCCCGAACAAACTCTGCCCCAACCGTTTCGAATGCACACGTTTCAGAAGCAATCACATAACTATCCCCAATCCGTCCAATCGAAAGCGGTCGGAAACCATTTGGATCAAGTGCTGCGATCATCGCATTTTCCGTGAGTAGCATATAAGCAAAGCCGCCTTTAACCTTGCGGAGAGCGACCTTTAAATCTTGCATAAAGTCTCCTGTCCGGCTTCGCTTCATGAGATGCGCTAACACTTCTGTATCTGAACTCGTTTGAAAAATGGCGCCTTCACTTTCTAGTTCCTTCCGAAGCGTCTTCGCATTAATCAAATTCCCATTATGCGCAAGAGCAAGTGAAGAATCTTGAAAATGAAACAAAAACGGCTGAACATTTCCAAGGCTTTTTCCGCCAGCTGTTGCATAGCGCACGTGGCCAATTGCGCCACTTCCTGGTAAACCTTCCAGTTCCCCATGTTTAAATACATCTGCTAGCAAACCTAAGTTGCGGTGCCCGCGTAACACTTTGCCGTCTGTTGCAACAATTCCCGCACCTTCTTGCCCGCGATGTTGTAAACTGTGTAAGCCATAATACGTAATTTCAGCAGCTTGCGGGTGATTCCAGACGCCAAAAATTCCACATTCTTCATTTAAACCCTTTATTTCAGCAAGCATGAAAGCGCCCCTTCCCAAATGGTCCGAAGTGACTCAGTTTCTTTTTCTAGCACATCTTCTCCGCTTTTAATAACCAAGCGACCATTTTCCGTTACCGTTCCAATTTCGCGTGCTATAAGCCCTTCAACATGCCGCATAAAAGACTCCCGGTTTTCCTGCTTCACCGATACAAGAAAGCGTGATTGCGATTCACTAAAGAGCTCAGTAAGTGAAAACGGAATCTCGACATCCGCTCCGAAATCTCCTGCAAAACAAGCTTCAGCAAGAGCAACAGCAAGTCCACCTTCTGCAAGATCGTGCGCACTCGCAACCGTTCCCGCTTGAATCGCCGCAAGAAGCGCCGATTGTGTTTTTTGTTCGACTTGAAGATCAAGCTCCGGTGCACGCCCACTGATTTTTCCCTCCAAAAGTTTTTGCAGTTCTGAACCATTAAATTCAGCTTTTGTTTCTCCAATCAGGAAAATAAGATCTCCAGTCGCCTTAAAGTGCTGCGTTGTGATATCTTTTGTTTGTTCAATTACCCCAACCATCCCGATTACAGGCGTTGGATAAATACCTGTTCCATCTGTTTCATTATAAAGCGAGACATTACCAGAAATAACAGGCGTGTTAAGAGAACGACAAGCCTCACTGATTCCGTCTGCCGCTTTTTCAATTTCCCAAAAAATTTCAGGTTTTTCCGGATTTCCAAAATTCAGCCCATCCGTAATGGCAAGTGGCTTTGCTCCACTACAAACAATATTTCGTGCTGCCTCAGCAACAGCGATCGCTCCACCCACTTTAGGATCAAGATACAAATAGCGCGAGTTACAATCCGTCGTCATCGCAATGGCTTTATCCGTTCCTCGCACGCGAATCACTGCCGCGTCAGACCCCGGTGCAACCGCCGTGCTCGTTCGCACTTGATAATCATACTGCTCATAAATGTGACGTTTACTTGCAATCGTTGGGGAAGCAAGGAGTTTTTCAAACACAAGTCCATGATCGGCGATGCGCGGCGCAAATGGCGTTTCATTTTGAAAAGCTTGGAAGCGTGCAGGTTCTTTAGATGGCTTCTCGTAAACAGGCGCATCCTCAGCCAGCGCATCTACTGGTACATTTGCAACCACTTCACCTTGATGAATGATTTTATACATCTTATCATTCGTCACATGGCCAATCGTTACCGCATGCAAACCATAACGTTCGAACAAAGCTTGAATTTCTGCTTCATGACCCTTTTTCACACAAAGCAACATCCGCTCTTGTGATTCAGAAAGTAACATTTCATAAGCAGTCATCCCTGTTTCTCGTTGCGGGACATCATCCATCACAAGTTCAAGCCCTGCTCCCGCTTTTGAAGCCATCTCTGAGCTTGAACTAACAAGACCCGCAGCTCCCATATCCTGGATACCAACCAAAATATCTGCATGCTGCTCAATCACTTCAAGGCAAGCTTCAAGCAGCAGCTTCTCCATAAACGGATCCCCCACTTGCACCGCCGAACGTTGTTGCTCGCCTTCTTCACTGAACTCAACAGAAGCAAACGTTGCGCCGTGAATCCCATCTCGACCTGTCTTTGCACCCACATACATGACGGGATTCCCATCACCGGCCGCTTGTCCTTTTTGGATATCTTCTTGCTTAATTAGCCCTACACACATCGCATTTACTAGAGGATTCTTCTCATAGCAAGCATCAAACTGCACCTCGCCACCAACAGTTGGAATCCCAATTGAATTCCCGTAACCAGCGATCCCCGAAACAACTTCACTCACTAAGTACTTCGTATGCGACTTCGTCAGCTCACCAAAACGGAGCGAATTTAGCATAGCAATCGGGCGAGCCCCCATCGAGAACACGTCGCGAATAATTCCGCCAACCCCCGTAGCAGCACCTTGATAAGGTTCGACATATGAAGGGTGATTGTGGCTTTCCACTTTGAAAGCTACGCCAAGCCCGTCGCCAATGTCTACAATCCCAGCCCCTTCCCCAGGACCTTGAAGCACCTGTTTCCCTTCCGTAGGGAATTTCTTTAAAACAGGCTTCGAATTCTTATAGCTACAATGCTCCGACCACATAACAGAAAACAAGCCCGTTTCCGTATAGTTGGGCTTTCTTCCAAGAATGGACACAATGAGCTCATACTCGTTATCTGTTAGCCCCATCTCAAGATACACTTTGTTCGCTTCAATTTGAATCGCTGTAGGTTCATTTGCTTGCACTTTGATAAGCCTCCTTAAAAGAACTCAAAATCGATTGAAACAATTTAATCCCATCCGTTCCACCGACCAGTTCCTCGACTGCCCGTTCCGGATGGGGCATCATCCCTAAAACATTTCCCGCCGCATTCACAATCCCAGCAATATCACCCGTACTTCCATTTGGATTCTCATTTATATAGCGGAACACAATTTGATGATTCCTTTCTAGTTCTTGATACGTCTCCGGATCACAATAGTAATTCCCTTCCCCGTGCGCAACCGGAATCCTAATTTCCTGATGCGGCTCATATCCACTTGTAAAGATGGTATTCGTATTCTCAACTCGAAGCGGCACCGTTTTACAAACAAAATGCAAGTTATCATTTCGAAGAAGCGCACCCGGCAGAAGACCAACTTCTGTTAGAATCTGGAATCCATTACAAACGCCAAGTACAGGTTTCCCATCACTCGCAAAACGAAGCACTTCTGGCATAATATTTGCAAACTTAGCAATCGCTCCCGTCCGCAAGTAATCGCCATAAGAAAAACCGCCAGGAAGAAGAACCGCATCAAAACCATCTAGCGAAGTCTCAGCATGCCAAACAAATTCTGCTTCTTCTCCGAGCACATCGCGAATAGCATGCAGCATATCAATATCACAATTTGAGCCTGGAAACTGAATCACCGCAAATTTCATCTTCAAGCCTCCTCGATTTCATAGCGATAATCTTCCATCACTGGATTAGTTAGCAATTTATCACAAAGTTCGTCCAATAATTCATGAATGTCCCGCTCTGATTTTTCTACCTTTAGTTCCATGTACTTTCCGATTCGTACATCATTCACAGCATCATACCCCACACTTTTAGCAGCATCTTTGACTGCCGTTCCTTGTGGATCAAGCACACTTTTCTTTAAAGTCACATAAATTTTAACATTATACATTTCTTGCAACCTCCTCTAGGCGAGCTAAGATTTCATCATAAACTGTAATTAAATTCCCAATATTCCGACGAAAAACATCCTTATCCAGCTTTTCGTTTGTTTCCACATCCCAAAGTCTGCAAGTGTCTGGTGAAATTTCATCTGAAAGCAAAATGTTCCCATCCTTCGTCCGACCAAATTCCACTTTAAAGTCAACCAAGGTAACACCCGCTTTTTTAAAAAGTTCGGTGAGCGCTGCATTAATTCGTCTCGCTTCTTGCTTCAAAATCTCCACTTCCCGATTTGTAGCCACTTCTAAAAACAAAACATGATCATCATTGATAAATGGATCATTTAGCGCATCCTCTTTGTAATAAAACTCCACAATTGGCTGTTCAATTAGTTCTCCTTCTGATTTGCCGAGCCGCTTTGCAAGGCTTCCAGCAAGAACGTTCCGAACGACTACTTCAAGGGGAATAATCTCCACTTCTTGAACAAGCTGTTCAGTTTCTGAAATTTCTTCAATAAAATGACTGTCAATTCCTTTTGCCTTCAGATAACGAAAAATAAGCGAAGTGATTTGATTATTGCGTCTTCCTTTTCCTGCAAAAATCTCTCGTCGTTCGCCGTTTAATGCCGTTGCATCATCTTTATATGCCACACGCAAAACACCCGCTTCTGGGGTCTTATACAATTTTTTTGCCTTGCCTTCATAAATCAACTCGTCTTTCACGCTATAACGCTCCTTTTTTATTGAAAGTAGCGTGCCCGCAAAATGCGGGCATGCTCTGTTAAAGCCCTAAACGGTTAAAAATCATATCAACATTTTTCAAATGATAATTATAATCGAAGCAATCGGCAATTTCTTCTGCCGAAAGTAAGGAAGTAATTTTCGGTTCACTTTCCACCAGTTCCCTAAACGGTGTGTGCGTTTCCCAAGCTTCCATCGCTTTCGGTTGAACGGTGTCATACGCTTCTTCACGTGCCATCCCTTTATCAATTAAAGCAAGTAGAACGCGTTGTGAATATATCAGTCCAAGTGTAGCATCCATATTTCGTTTCATATTTTCTGGGAATACCGTCAAGTTTTGAACAATCGAGCCAAAGCGGTTTAAAATATAATCCAGTAAAATCGTCGCATCTGGCAAAATGATTCGTTCTGCTGAACTGTGTGAAATATCGCGTTCATGCCAGAGTGGTACATTTTCGTAAGCTGTCACCATGTGCCCACGGATCACACGTGCGAGTCCCGTCACATTCTCAGAGCCAATTGGATTTCGCTTATGTGGCATTGCAGAAGAACCTTTCTGTCCCTTCGCAAAAGCCTCTTCTACTTCACGTACTTCACTTTTCTGTAAACCGCGAACTTCCACCGCAAATTTTTCAATCGAAGTCGCAATCAGTGCTAAAGTCGCGACATATTCTGCATGACGATCACGTTGTAATGTTTGTGTTGAAATAGGCGCAGGTGTTGTACCAAGTTTCCGGCAAACATATTCTTCAACAGCAGGATCAATATTCGCATACGTCCCAACAGCTCCAGAAAGCTTTCCAAATTCAACTCCTTTTGCAGCATGGTTAAATCGTTCCAAATTACGCTTCATTTCTTCATGCCATAAAGCCAATTTCAAGCCAAAAGTAGTCGGTTCTGCGTGAACACCATGTGTCCGTCCCATCATCACCGTATATTTATGCTCTTTAGCTTTTTCTGCAAGAATTTGGATAAAAGCTTCCATATCTTTGCGCAAAATCTGATTAGCTTGCTTGAGTACGTAAGAGTTAGCCGTATCCACCACATCTGTTGACGTTAAACCATAATGGACCCATTTTCGTTCTTCACCAAGCGATTCAGAAACTGCTCTTGTAAAAGCCACTACATCATGACGAGTTTCTTGCTCAATTTCCTTAATTCGCTTGACATCAAACGTTGCGTGTTCACGAATTTTAGCAACATCTTCTTTTGGAATAACACCAAGCTCTGCCCAAGCTTCACAAGCCAAAATTTCAACTTCAAGCCAAGCTTTAAATCGATTTTCCTCCGTCCAAATTTCGCCCATTTCTTTCCTCGTATAGCGTTCTATCATTCGTTTTTGTTCCTCCACTTAGTCCCAAATTTGTGTTTCTTTTAAATCTTGTAATACCGCATCTGTATCATTTGTAAGAATCGTAATATGCCCCATCTTGCGATCACGTTTTACTTCTTTTTTTCCATAATAATGGACAAACCAGCGCGCATAACTTCCCATAGCCTTGTTAACGCCTTCCACATGTTGCCCCAAAATATTTACCATCACAGCGGGTTTCAAAAGTTCTGGCTTTAAAAGTGGCAAGCCTACAATTGCTCGGATGTGTTGCGCAAACTGCGAAATCGAACAAGCTTCAATCGTATAGTGCCCCGAATTATGCGGACGCGGTGCTAGTTCGTTTACATATAATGCACCCGATTTTGTCACGAACATTTCTACGGCAAGCACACCTTCTAAGTGTAAGTACTCGGCGAGTTTCTCAGCAATCGCATGTGCTTCCTCGTCTCCATCTTGATTAATTTTTGCAGGTACAACAGAGGTATGCAAAATGTTATTCACATGAACATTTTCACTGACAGGGAAAGTTTCTACCTGTCCAGCCCCATTTCGCGCCACAACAATTGAAATTTCTTTTTCAAAAGGAATAAAGGCTTCAAGGACACATGATCCATAACGAAGAAGCGGAAGAGCTGCTTCAATATCACTTTCCTCACGCAAAACAAATTGACCTTTTCCATCATAGCCACCTCGAGCCGTCTTCAAAATGGCTGGGTAACCGATCCCCTTGATTTTTTCCCGAATATCTTCTTCGTCGACAACAACCGCATAGGGGGCAATGTTAATATTACATGATTCTAAATATGCTTTTTCAAGAATTCGATCCTGTGTAATGGATAAAAGTTCTGTCCCTTGTGGAACCCAAACAATTTTTTCAATATCCGCAAGCGCATCATAATCAACATTTTCAAATTCGTATGTCACAACATCTGCATGAGTCGCTAGATCACGAAGTGCTCTCCGGTCATCATATTCCGCAACAATCTGTTCGTCGCTAACTTGACCTGCTGGACTGTCAACGGTCGGATCTAACACGATAATTCGATATCCCATCGCCTTAGCAGACAATGCCATCATTCGGCCTAGTTGACCACCACCGATAATCCCAATCGTGCTATTTGGAAGTAAATGTTTTTTACTCAAGACTATCACTACTTTCCTGTACATTTTCTTCTAGTGTAGCACGTCTTTTCGCTAATCTGCCAGTAATAGTTCCATTAGAAATTGATAAGATTTGAGCGGCAAGCAATCCGGCATTCGTAGCTCCTGATTCCCCGATTGCAACGGTCGCAACAGGAACACCTCCAGGCATCTGTACAATCGAAAGAAGAGAATCTAGACCATTTAATGCTTTCGACTGAACAGGAACGCCAATCACCGGTAGTGTCGTTTTCGCTGCAACCATCCCAGGAAGATGGGCAGCACCTCCAGCACCAGCAATAATCACCTTAATTCCTCTCTCTCGAGCTGTTTCAGCATATTGAAACATCATATCTGGTGTACGATGTGCGGAAACCACCTTTTTTTCATAAGGAATTTCTAGTTCATCCAATATCAGACAAGCTTTTTTCATTGTTTCCCAATCTGAGGTACTTCCCATGATAACACCAATTTCAGCAGACATTAGCTGCTCATCTCCTCTTCATCTGAACTAAACGCCGATAACAATTTCATTCTAACAATAGCACGCTAAAAAGTCAATTTAAAAATCGAACATTTTTATAACTTAAAACACGAACGTTCGTATTTATTGGTGTTTTTTGAAATTTACATACCAAAAAGCGGACAAGAAATAAGAAATTTCTTGCCCGCTCCATTTATTATTATTCGTTTTCTTGATTTTTCTTGGCTTGAAGTCTTCTAACATGCCTAACCCAAAAGCCACCGTGAATTTGTTTAGGTTCTGACGAAACAATAAAGGCCTTTTCATCAATTGCAATAATTTGTTTATACAGTTTATGTTCATACTTTCGTGGTGTTAAAATTTCAAGCATCATTCGTTCACCATCACGTCCGTTTGCTAGCCAACTGGTTACTCCGTATCCCTTTTCACGAATTTGATTTGGTAAATCTAAATTATATTCTTTAGTAATCACATTAACAGTGATATACCCAAGGGCGAGTCTTTCTTCAATCTTCATCCCGATAAATAGTCCGACACCATAACCTACTGCATAAGCAATGACATTGGCAATATTATTTAAATTATTAAGGACTAAACTTAGAGCAACAACATAAATGATCATTTCGAGCATACTAACAAAAGCAGCTAAATACCTATACCCTTTCATTGTTAGCAAAAGTCGCACAGTTGAAATTGCAACATATAAAATATTGACTATAAAAATGGTGATAACGACACCTACTGCTCCTTCTAGCATGACGACACAACCTTCTATTCAAATAAATTTTTTAGTGTTCTCTAATATTATTCCATTTAATAGCGACACTCAAACATAAACGAGTATATGAAAAAAGAATCCGGAAATAAATCCAGATTCTTTACTTGCCCGGCGGCGACCTACTCTCACAGGGGGAAGCCCCCAACTACCATCGGCGCGGAGAAGCTTAACTACCGTGTT
>NZ_JAARRM010000008.1:0-76327 GCF_014223975.1 Listeria aquatica
CTTCTTCTTCTGATCGGCGTGTATTTATTAGGCAGAAAATCACGCAAGAAAAAGGAAGAGGAGTAATAGATGAAAAATAAGCCGAGTAAAGCGGGAAGGCTTTGCTCGGCTTATTGATACTTTTATTTTACACGTAATTTTTGACCTACATAGATTGTGTTCGAAGACAATTTGTTAAGTGATTTAATTTTAGCTACAGAAGTTTTGTTTTTTGATGCTAAACTCCACAGTGTATCACCTTTTTTAACGGTGTAGTAAGAAGCTTGTGAACTGTTGTTGCCAGGTTTTGGAGTGGAAACATTTCCGTTTGTGCTAGACGAAACTTTTAGAACTTGTCCAATGTGAATGACGTCAGATTTTAATCCGTTCCAGCTTTTTAGGTTTGCAACAGAAACACCAAATTTGCTCGAAATGCGCCATAAAGTATCGCCAGCGCTTACTTTATAAGTTTTTGCAGGGGCAGAAGAACCACCGCCTGTATTCGAATTTCCAGGATTTATGCCACCTGATGTTGGCGGTGCAACCACGGTTCCTTTTTTCACGATTAGTTTTTGATTTACATAAATCGTGTCGGATTTTAGGTTGTTCATCGATTTGAGTGCGGCAACGGAAACGCTGTGACGTGTTGCAATGCGCCACAAAGTATCACCTTTTTTGACAGTGTAATACACATCAGCCGAGGATCCTGCGTTATTTCCGCTTCCCGGTGTGTCAAACTGTGTGAGGTTATACGTTTTAATCAAGTTATTGAGCTTTACGCTATAGCTTGTATCTGTTGCGTATGTACCTGTTAGCGCTTTTGTTGCATCCAAGTAAGAAGCAGTGTTGCTCTTCCATGCGCCTGCATAATAATTTGGATTCCATGATGGACCTCCTTTAATAACGCGCGCATAATCTTCAAGAGATTGGTGATAAGATGGATACTTCCGGAAATAAGCATTTACTGGGTAAAGATTTCCTTTCCCATCATCTTCCATCGTTTGTTTCAATACGGACTGACCATTGTAGGATCCTTTTATGCCAAACAAGTTATAGTTTGGTACAGAACCTAACATGCTGGTTCCATATGCACTTTCTAAAATGGCTTGTGCCATCATAACGGAAGCATAAAGGTCGTTTTGCGACGCGATTTGCGATGCACTGCCGCTGATTTGGTTAATGAATCCTTGGACAGTTGCTGTCGAACGCATTGTCGTTTTTTGAATGTTGCTGTAAGTCGCAGAAGCGGAATAGCTTGCTATTGGTTGTGCTACTGAAGTTGCTTCCACATTTTGCTGCGATGTTTGCTCTTCAGCTGCTGGTGTGTGCTCTCCACCGTTTTGATCGTTTGCTGCCACTTCATCAGCGCTAACTGTTGTCGCATAGGCAGGAACGATAACGGAACTTGCTGCAGCTGTGAAGCCTGCTAGTGCTACTCCTTTTTTCAGTGCATCTTTTTTTTGTTGATCTTTTTCTTGGAGTTTAGCGGCTTCGATTCTCTCTTTTCTACTTACGTTCATGAACGCTCACCTCTATTATTCAATAATTTACAGACATTTGTCATCCTCTTTATTATCGCATGTTTTTAGCACGATAACCATCCAAAAAAGATTACAATTCAGTTTCAATTCCTTGTTATACAAAAAGTTGTCACATTTATTCGAATATATACCTCTACAAGATCAAAAAATAAGTAGCTTGAAGATTTTGCAAGGCTCTGCTATACTCTAATTAAGTAAGTACTTGCTTTAGGCAGTGAGGGGAGCAAATTTGTGATTACAAATGAATCGATCATGGAAGCCACTTTAGAAATGGTTGCCAAAAATGGAATCAAAGGTTCGACAACGAGACAGCTTGCAGAAGCTGCAGAAATCAATGAAGCGACGATTTTCAAGAAATTCAAAAGCAAAGAAAATTTGATTCACATGACGCTTGAATTTCAGTTTGAAGCAATGAAACAAGAAATTGATGATTTTTTCGCGAAAGAAATCACGGATAACGAAGTTTTCTTGCGTGAAGTGAGTCGATTTATTTTTGAACTTTACGACCAGCACCGCTCCTTCATGGTCATTTCTGTAAAAGAAATTGGCAGTAAAGACATGGAGTTTATTAATCCTACGATTGTTGAATATTTATATGAAAAAGTAGATACCAAATTGAAGAGTTTTATGGATAGAAAAGGACAAGCAGAGCAGTCAGAGATGGTTTCTCTCGTGCTGAATAGCGTGATTTTACTGACGATGGTGGAGCGCGTTAATGATGATATTTACGATCGACCGCCCAAAATCTCGATCGATGCTGAAATGCTTGCAAACGTGTTGCGAAAAATAATTTATTAAAAAGAAAAGCCAAAATCCGGCAAGAAAGCAGGGTTTTGGCTTTTTCGATTTTGGGGGACTAAAAGATAAGTTAAAGCATGGCCTTGTAAAGCGCCAAAATGTCGTGGAGAGAGGCTTCCCGCGGGTTCCCGCCTGTGCAAACATCTTTTAACGCGTCACTTGCAATGGCCTCAAGATCTGCTTCCTGAACGCCTAGTTCACTAATGTTTTGTGGAATCCCCACCGCTATTCCAAGGCTTTTCACTGCTTCTACCGCTTTTTCGCGGACTTCTTCAAGCGGAAGTGTTGCTGCATCAGGAACACTCATTGCGATCGCAATATCCCGGTATTTTTCGCCCGTTTCCGCTTTATTATAATCCATCACAATCGGAAGAAGCGAAGCACAAGCAACGCCATGTGGCACATCATACCAAGCACTTAACGGATGAGCCATGCCATGAACGAGTCCAAGCCCCACATTTGAAAATCCCATTCCCGCCATGTATTGTCCAAGTGCCATTTCTTCGCGCGCCTTTTCGCTACCAGAAACAGATGCTTCAAGCGCGTGGCTGATAATTTCAATCGCCTTTAAATGAAGCGAATCAGTGAGTGCCCAAGCGCCTTTTGTGATATAACCTTCAATGGCGTGAGTTAGGGCATCCATCCCTGTTGCCGCCGCAAGACCTTTTGGCATTCCGAGCATCATATCGCTGTCGACAAATGCGCAAACCGGGATGTCGTGCGGATCTACACAAACGAATTTACGATTATTCGCCGCATCAGTGATGACGTAATTGATCGTAACCTCGGCCGCAGTTCCTGAAGTCGTTGGGACTGCAAGAATCGGCAAGCTGGGTTTTTTCGTCCCCGGTTCCCCTTCAAGGCTCAAAATATCGGCGTGTTGCGGATTTGTGTGGATAATGCCCATTGCCTTCGCTGTATCAATTGGGGAGCCTCCGCCCACCGCCAAAATATAATCCGCACCAGAGGTCTTAAGCATATGAACCCCTTCCGTTACATCTTGCATAGAAGGATTCGGTTTAATCCCATCAAACACCTCAAAATTCAATTGATTTTGCTCTAAAATCACCGTAATTTTATCCAGAAGCCCCGACTTCACAATTCCTTGGTCAGTAACAACCAAGCCTTTTTGAAAAGCACGTTTTTCTACTTCCTCTGCAATTTTAGAAATTGCACCTTTACCAAAATAAGAAGTTTCATTTAAAATCATTCGGTTTACCACATTAAACAGCTCCTTTGTTAGTTTTTTCACAATAAATAACATAGAATTGGAGCTACAAGCGAGCAGCTCCAATTCGCTAAGCAAGGTAGAAAACTTGCACCAAGTCCTTTGAAACAGGACTATTATCTTCATTGGATTTCATGATGGGAGCCATATAAGCCCACCATTTTTGGCAGATTTCAGTTTTTGAAATCTTATCGTAGGTTGCCTTGTCAGCCACTTCCAAATAAGCAAATAAAATATCTGTTGCAGGATCTAGAAAGATTGAATAATTGGATGCACCGTGTTCTTTTAGTGCTTGCTCCATCTCAGGCCAAAGTTCATCATGCCGCTTTTTATATTCCTCTTGCTGTCCTTCATATAAATACATGATTGAAGCAATCCGTTCCATGTGAGTTAATCCTCCTTCAAATAGCCTTCTTTTGGGATAACGCCAAATCTTTCACCTAGCTGAGTTAGCTCTTCATCAGTAATCGTTTGTTTGGCGCCGCCTTGTGCGCAAACAATCGTATAAACCTGTGCTGCTTTTTCAGCCGTTTCAATTAAACCGAACGTTTCATCCATCGTTTCTCCAGAACCATAAATACCGTGGTGAGGCCAAACAACAAGTCGTGTTTCCTTCATTTTTTCAGAAGTCGCGATTCCAATTTCATTCGTTCCTGGAATTAGCCAAGGAACGATGCCGACGCCGTCTGGAAATACAACGAGGCATTCCGTGCACATCTGCCAAAGCGTCCGCGTAAAGAGGCGCTCATCTAATTCGTGCGTAAACGTCATGGCTAGCAAATGAGTCGCGTGGCAGTGCATCACAATCCGGTTTTTAGAATTGACAGAAAGCCTAGCGATGTGACTCATCAAGTGAGAAGGTAGTTCGCTTGTTGGCGTTCCGCCATCCGTGTAGCCCCATAGCACTTCAACCCCAGCACCATCCGCCGCAATTCGAATAATACCCAAGTTTTCAGCAGGCGCTTTAGCCACATTTTTAAAATATTTCCCAGAACCTGTGACAAGAAAGTATTTCCCAGCGAGGGCTTTTCCGTCAAAGTCCATCGGTATCAACCTAAGCGCATTGGTGGGATCAAGATAAGGCGTAATTTCACTTTCTTCTAGCAAATAACTAATATTGCCGCCATTTCTTTCATCCCAACCTAAGCGATATAAATTGGAAGTAGTTTCAATCATTTCCCGAAGAAAAGGGGCGTTTTCAATATTTTCCATCAAAGAGGACTCCTATCTATTTAAAAGTACATTTTTTTCATATTCGCGAACTTCTTTTAGCCAGTCAAGACCAACTGGAACCCCATTTAGTTCACAGAATTGGTTCCAGATATCGCCGAATGGAAAATCCTTTAATTCTTCCGTAAGAACCATTCGCGTTGTAAAGTCATTTTCAAGTTCGATTTTCTTCAGGTCGTCCGTTGGTTCAAGAAATGCTTTAAGCAAAGCCTTTTGCGTGTTTCGTGTGCCTACAACCCAAGCAGCGATACGGTTGATGGTCGCGTCGAAGAAATCGAGTCCAATATTTGTGATCGGTAGTAAATCGTTACGAACGAGCTCACGGCCGATTTCAGTTAATTCATCATCCATTAAGACCACATGGTCGCTATCCCAGCGCACAGGACGGCTAACATGCAACATAACACCCTTAGAAAACAAAGCTAACGAAGAAAGTTTGTTGGAAATAAATTCAGTTGGGTGGAAGTGGCCTGCGTCTAAGCAAATCAATTTGTCGCGAGTTAAGCCGTAGCCCATATAAAATTCGTGGGAGCCGACTGTATAGGCTTCTGCACCCAGTCCGAACAATTTGCTTTCTACCGCTTCTTGCGTATAGTTTTCATCTAGTTTTTCTTCAAAAATTTCATCGAGTGCTTCCATCAAACGTTTGCGCGGAGAAAGGCGATCAATCGGGTTATCTTTCATTCCATCTGGCATCCAGAAGTTGTTGATACAAGTTTGACCGAGTTCTTTTCCAAAGTATTCCGCAATTTTCCGGGAACGTTTGCCGTGCTCGATCCAGAAGTCACGCACTTCTTTATCAGGAGACGCTAGTGTGTAATTGTCCTTAAACATCGGGTGCGAGAAGAAAGTGGGGTTGAAATCAAGTCCCAATCCTTGTTCCTTTGCCCAGTCTACCCATTTTGAAAAGTGTTTTGGTTCAATCGTATTGAGATCCACTTTTTCATCGGTATCGACATAAATCGCATGCAAGTTCACTTTATGCTTCCCGGGAATCATCGCAAATGCTTTTTCCAAGTCAGAACGAAGTTGTTCTGGCGTATGTGCGGCGCCCGGATAATTTCCTGTTGCCATAATACCGCCCGTTAATTCGCCATCTGGATTTAAAAATCCCTTCACATCGTCGCCTTGCCAGCAGTGCATCGAAATTTTGACCTCTTGCAATTTTTTCAGTGCCTCATCTGTATCGACACCAATTTTTGCATAGCGTTCTTTAGCCGCCAAATAACGTTTTTCTACTTCACTCATTGTAAAAGCCTCCTCTGATTAGTTACGAATTAGCGCCGCATAGCTTTCAAGCGCCTTCGTTTCCTTCATTTGTTCAGGAATAAATTCTTTTATTTCAAAAGACTCGCGGATTAAATCGCGTGCATCTTGCACGCTTCCGATTTCGCCTTCTGTAATTAGTTGTACACTTAAGTTCCCGATAGCTGTTGCCTCTTGTGGGCCGGCATAGACCTTGATACCTGCTAGATTCGCCGTAAGCTGATTCAGTGTCGCTACATTACTTCCGCCGCCAACAATATAAAGCGCACCAATTTCCTTCGAAGTGATCTCTTTCATTTTTTGAAGCGCCTGCGCGTAACAAAGTGCCAAGCTACCATACACACAATTGGTTAGTTCCCCAATTGATTCTGGAACCGACTGCCCCGTTTCCCGGCAGTAAGCTTGAATTTCCTCAATCATGTTATCTGGATTGTTAAACCGGTCGTCGTTTACATCAATGATGGATACAAAGAATTCTTCTTTTTCGGCCAGTTGGGCCATCTCGGAAAAGCTATACTTATAACCTGTCAGGCGCGCGATTTCCTGTACGATCCAAAGCCCCATGATATTTTTTAGGAACCGGTAAGTGCCGTATGCGCCCCATTCATTTGTATAGTTTTCCTGAAAGGCAAGCTCACTTGTGACAGGCATCCGAAGTTCCATCCCAAGAAGTGACCAAGTGCCGCTGCTTAAGAAAGCCCAGTTTTCGCCTTTTGCGGGTGTCCCGACAACCGCAGAAGCCGTATCATGTGTCGCAACCGTGATGACATCCGTTTCTGGCAAGTCGAATTTTTCATGCCATTCGGGTTTTAATTTGCCAAGGTGTGTTCCGGCATCACGAAGTTCTGCAAATTTGCAAGGATCAATCCCGAGGTGCTCCAGCAAGTCCGAATCAAACAGCTGCTCCCGCAAATTGAGCATTTGTGTTGTGGATGAGTTGGTGGTTTCAGCAACTTGCTTGTCGGTAAGGATGAATCCAATATAATCAGGAATCAGTAGGATTTTGTCAGCAGCCGCAATTAAATTCTTATCTTCCACATAAAGCTGATAAAGCGTATTTAATTCGAGAAATTGAATCCCCGTTTTCTTGTAAATATAATCTTTCGGGTATTCACTTGTTAGCACGCTAATTTTGCCTGCTGTTCGACTATCACGGTAGCTCACTGGATCGCCCAGTTTGTTACCCGCCGAATCAACGAGGACATAGTCTACGCCCCATGTGTCGATTCCAAGCGTACACGCGGAAATACCCATTTGTTTGACCTTTTCAAGGCCGGTAAATATTTCGTGAATCAGAGAATCCATGTCCCAGCGGTCGTGCCCATCGCGAAAGGTAAATCCGTTTTTAAAACGATGGATTTCGCTAAGTACAAGTTTCCCATCTCGGATATTTCCGAGTAGGAGCCGTCCGCTTGATGCCCCAATGTCAATGGCAACATAATTTTTCATCATTAATCACTTTCCTTTAAAACGCCTGTCGTTTCTTTTCTTACAAGATTAGGCTCTAAGTTTCCATAACGTTCTTTTGTAATTTCATTAAGAGTTCGACCGCGTGTATTTGGTGCCCAAATAACACCGATTAAGAGTGAGATCGCAAGGAGAGCAATCATAATCGTTCCTGCAACTGTAAAGCCGAGATTTGCAAGAATCACAGGGAAGATGATGGACCAAATTCCTGCACTACCACGAACGAGGAAGAACATGATTCCTTGAACCCCGCCACGATATTGAGTTGGGAAGAGTTCCGTTGACCAAAGTGCATAAAAAGCTTGTGCACCGATTCCAGCAGAAACGCCCCAAAGAACAACGAATGTCCAAAGACCAAGCCAGCTCATGCCAACGTAAGTAAGAACGACCCAAGAAGCAACGGCCATTGCTGCGCCGACAAAGAATAAGAGGCGATGGCTTACGCGGTCGCCAAATTTGGCGAAGCCGAAATAAGTTCCAGCAGCAGTTAGTATCCAAAGTACCGCTTGTAGCAAATTGGCTTGTGTGTTGGTAAGGCCACCAACGGTTTCATAAACAAATGGCATGAAAAAGCCCATTGCTCCGGCAACAAGATTCCAGAACATATAAACCCCGACAAGGAATAAAATCGATTTGATATTTACTAAGTTTGAAAAAGCATTTTTCATCGGATGAGCTGTTTTTGCTCCAGATGCTTTTAATTTTGCTTGCTCTGCTTCCCAGTCTTTCGATTCATCGAGTTTGCGTTGTAAGTTCCAAGCGACAACTGCGACGATTAAAAGAGATAAGAAAAGTAAACGGTTTCCAAAGAGACCAAGCGGTGAAACTAAAATACCAAGGGTAAAAATGATTGCCGGACCGCAAGACCAGGCGAACTGGGAAATTCCAATGTTTCTTGCCCGAGTTTTAGGGTCTGCCATTTCCGAGATATAAGTCCAAGAAGCGGGAACGCCCGCGCCGACTGAGAGGCCAGTAATTAAAAATCCTGCTAAAAGCATTGCAAAGTTCATCGAGAACATGATAATAGCAACGCCGAGAATGTAAACAAGCATGTTATATGTGTAAATAAATTTACGTCCATATTTATCAGCTAAATGTCCGCCGATAAGGGCACCAAAAGCCGATCCAAATGCGTTGGCACTGACTGCTCCAAGGAGCCCAACAGCAAAACTGCTGAGTCCAAATTGTTGTGCCCACAGAGTAAGACCACTAGCACCTGCAACAATACAACCTGAGTCTAGATAATTCGTTAATGATACTGCGATAGTTCCTTTTTTACTACTACCATTTGACACATTACTCACAATTAACCCTCCTACGTATTTTGTTAAGCGCTTACTTATAATATATGTTTTAATGGTTGCGCTTACAATATCGAAGAGTTATGATAATAGTATCAAATATACAGGTGGAGATTACATGGAAGAACGCGTTGAAAAGCAGTTATATCGTTTGAATGCCAAGGAAAAATGGCAAAAAGAAACTGGACAATTTTCGATGGATTACCCGAAAAAATCCTTTTCTGAAAAAGATGGAACAATGAATTTGTTAAATGAATATTTTTTCCGAAATAAAGATATCTATGTTAGTAAACACAACCGTTTTGCAGATTATCCGGCGCATTCGCACCAGTTTTTGGAACTGAATTACATGCTTCGTGGTGAGTGTAAACAAGTGATCGAAGGAAAAGAAGAAACGTTGCAAGAGGGGGAGTTATTGCTACTCGACATTGATTGCCATCACTCGATTAAAGCGACGGGCGAGAACGACATTTTGATCAACATTCTTTTTCGCGATCAAAGTATCAATTTAGAGTGGCTTACGGGGATTAAGAAGAAAAACAGTTTAGTTTATGACTTTTTATTGAATTCAGCAGTTGATGGCCAGCGGATGAAAAAATATATTATCTTCAAAAGCGCCAACATTCCCCATATCAAAAGGGTTTTGGAACAAATTATTGTCGAGTATTTTTTAGATGAAGAGTTTTCAACTAAAATGATAACGCTTTATTTGCCAATATTATTTACTGAACTTGTAAGGAAATGTGATACGTATCTATCTGATGAAGTGAAAAATTTATATTCGGAAACGAATAATATTGCATTAAATACGCTACAATTGATTGAAAAAGAATACCGTGAACTGACTTTAAGCGGGGCTGCAGCTTCGCTCGGGTATAATAAAAATTATTTAAGCAATGTGATCAAGAAAAAAACCGGGGAAACTTTTACTGAGCTTGTGAACAAACAAAAATTGCTCGCGGCGGATCTTTTGATTGAATCAACAAGCCTGCCGATCAGTGAAGTTATAGAACAAGTTGGCTTTCAAAATAAAACCTACTTCTACACGCTTTATAAGAAAAAATATGGGATGCTGCCGCTTGAAAAGCGAAATACAAGCAAGGGAGTCAAATAATATAAAAAAATCCCGTTTGGTTCAGCCCACTGAACCAAACGGGATTTTTGTTTTAACGAACGCGATACAATTCAACGATTTCTTTTGCTAAATCTTTGAAAGTGATACCGTTCATCAAGTGATCTTGCGCGTGAACTAATAACAATGATACAGGTGTTTTTTCACCGCGAGCTTCACCTTGGATAAGGGCTGTTTGCGAATGGTGAGCTTCAAGAAGCGCTTTGTCCGCTTCTTCAAGATACTTATCCGCTTCTTCAAAATTACCTTCTTTAGCGGCTTGAATAGCAAGCATTGCATTACTTTTTGCGTTTCCGCCATTGACAATGAGTCCCATGATTGTTTGTTCTAGATTTTCTGTATCCATTTTAACACGTCCTTAATTCTTTAATACTATATACAAGGTGATTAAGCTTCTGCTTCTCCTTTTTCACGACGAAGCTCTTGAATTTGAGCCATTTTCGCGAATGGAAGATAGATCAAGACAGCGATAATCAAGTTAACGGCTGCAAGAATACCACCTGCGATACTTTGTGTTGCAAGTGCGCCACCGATAACTGGAGGCATTGTCCAAGGAGTGATGATTGTTGCTGCTGGAACAAGTCCAAGTTTTGTTGCAAAGTAAGCGATTGTTACAAGAACCATTGGTGTTAAGATATATGGAATGAACATGATTGGGTTCAGTACAATTGGAAGACCGAACATCATTGGTTCATTGATATTGAACACACCTGGTGCTGCTGAAAGTTTAGATACTGTCATGTAAGCTTTGTGCTTACGAGCAACGATAAAGATCGCAATGATCAGTCCGATTGTTGCCCCAGTTCCTCCCATGTTCACAAATGAATCGAAGAAAGGTTTGTTAACGATATATGGAAGTTCTTTACCAGCTTTAAGTGCTTCTTGGTTAGCTGTAATTGCTGGAGCATTGATTGTTTGCATGAACGGGTCGATGATGTTCGCACCGTGTAAACCGAAGAACCATAGGAATGCAGAGATGAATGCAAGTAGAAGTGCTACGCCCCATGAGTTAGCAAGTCCCATGAACGGTTCTTGGATAAGTTTATAGAATTCATTAACAAGGTTTGTAATTCCAAATGCTTGGAAAAGAGCTGTAATAAGTGCAAAGATTGAAACTGTAATCATCGATGGGAATAGTGCTGCGAATGAACGAGACACTGCTGGCGGAACACCGTCAGGCATTTTGATGATTAGTTTTGGATTTCCGCTTAAACGCGTGAAAATTTCAGTAGATAAAATTGCAACGATAAGAGCTAAGAAAAGACCAACGGAACCAAGTCCGCCAACTCCTGGAATCCCTTTATCATCAGGAGCAATTGCGCCAATCGTGAAGAAAGTGGCAACTGAGATGACACCAGAAGATAGTGCGTCTTTATCGTAAGATTTGGCAAGGTTATAAGCTACAGTAAAAGCAATTAAAAGTGCAAGAATCGCAAATGTACCATTCCAGATGTTTCCGCCGAAGTTTTGCCATTTTCCTTCGCCGAAAATGTTATTCATGAAATCTAGATAACCAGGAATTGGTAAATTGTTAATTAGTACTGCGAATGATCCTAGAATCATTAGCGGCATTGTCGCGATGAATCCATCACGGACAGCAACGAGATGGCGTTGTCCTCCGATTTTAGCTGCGTATGGAATAAAGTGTTTTTCCATAAAAGCGATAAAACCATTCATTTTAATACTCTCCTTTTTTTGATCCAGTTTGGATCTTTATTTAATATTTATAGAAACAACTTGTCAAAAGACGTTGTTCGCTAACAAAAGTTACTTCATCAATTCTTTCGCTGTTGCAAGAACTTTTTCCCCATTCATCGTACCGTAATCTGTCATATCAATAACGCCAACAGGTACGCCTTTGGGTTCTAGCTTTTCTTTCATTTTTCCTTCAAGGAAACGAACTTGTGGTCCAAGCATTAAGACATCAATTTCATCAAAGTGACTATCTGCCTCAGCTTCAGCGACAGCAAAAATATTTGCTTCAAGTCCTTCTGCCTCAGCTGCTTTTTGCATTTTGGTTACTAAAAGGCTTGTTGACATTCCAGCGGAACAAACGAGCATTATGGTTTTCAAAATCAAAACCTCCTAAAGTTTCATTTTATATTAACTATATATGCAAATTCCGTGCCAACTTTTAAAAATCATGAAAGGGCTTCATAATAGCGTTTTCAAAAATATTTTTGCGTTACACATACAAAAACATCCGTGTAAAAATTACACGGATATCTTAACGAAATCTTTATGCCACAGGATAAGACCTTAACACTGTCTTTATATGCTTTTTGTTAGGATGGGGGAGTGTAGAAAAAGTGAGGATTTAAAGGAGTGGGAAAAGTGGCTATTTTAATTGGAATCATGATCTGCATCACTGTAGGTTTAATGATTTATTTATTTTATATCCTGTTTCGAGGTGAAGACCTATGAGCAGGATTGTGATGCAAGATATTGTTTTTCTTCTACTATTAATAGCACTTGCGATACCAGTTGGAATTTATATTTACCGAATTCTAACATTTAAGCCCGTTTTTTTAACGAAAGTCATCGCTCCTCTTGAAAAATTGGCTTATAAAATGATTGGGAAAAATGCGGAAGAAGAAATGAGCGCAAAAAGATACGCCGCATCCGTCGTTTTATTCAGCGGAGTAGGTTTGATTTTTTTAATGGCAGTACTCATGCTTCAAGGTGTGTTGCCGCTTAATCCAGAACATCAAAAAGGCATGTCGCTCGGGCTAGCGTTTAACACGGCAGCAAGCTTTGTCACGAACACAAACTGGCAAGCTTATTCGGGGGAAAGCGCACTTTCTTATCTTTCGCAGACGATCGGACTTACGGTGCAAAACTTCGTGTCGGCAGGAACAGGGATTGCCGTGCTGTTTGCGCTTGTGCGCGGCTTTGTTTTGAAGAAAACACATTCGGTCGGGAACTTTTGGCAGGACTTGATTCGCGTTACGTTATACTTGCTCGTGCCACTTTCGCTTGTCATGGCGATTCTCCTTGTTTCGCAAGGGGTTGTGCAAAGCTTCGCGCCATACGTGACAACGGAAACGCTCCAAGAAGGTGCGAAACAGTTGATTCCGCTTGGCCCAGCAGCTAGCCAAATTGCGATAAAACAACTTGGAACAAATGGTGGAGGCTTTTTTGGGGCAAACTCAGCTTTTCCGTTTGAAAATCCAACAGCTTTTAGCAATTTATTAGAAATCCTTGCGATTCTTTTGATTCCGGCGGCGCTTGTTGTGGCATTTGGACGTGCGGTGAAAGATGCCAAGCAGGGGCGCGTAATCCTTACAGTGATGCTTGTTTTATTTTCAGTGGGTCTCGTCGCGATGACAGCTGCTGAGCAATTTAGTTTGCCAAGTACTACAGGTGTAGCAGATTCAGCCGGTAATATGGAAGGAAAAGAAGCTCGCTTTGGTGTCTCGGGCTCGACACTATTTGGCGTAGCGACAACCGCCGCTTCAAATGGTTCAGTGAACGCCATGCATGACAGCTTAACACCGCTTGGCGGAGCCGTGCCACTTTTCATGATGCAACTTGGAGAAATTGTCTTCGGAGGCGTTGGAAGTGGACTTTATGGCATGATCGCCTTTGTTATTTTAACGGTCTTTATTGCGGGGCTCTTAATTGGGCGAACGCCGGAATACCTAGGCAAAAAAATCGAGCCGTTTGATATGAAAATGGTTTGTCTGATCATTTTAGGACCGCCTCTTCTTACTTTATTTGGAACAGCTATAGCGGTGCTTTTACCAGCCGCAACGAGCTGGCTAACCAATTCAGGTGCGCATGGCTTTTCTGAAATTCTTTATGCGTTTACATCCATGGGGAACAATAATGGTAGTGCTTTTGCGGGATTTTCAGCGGATACCGCTTTTACCAATTGGATTGGCGGAATCATTATGATTCTTGCAAGGTTCTTGCCGCTAGTCGCGACTTTGTTCTTAGCTGGAAATTTGGCGCAGAAAAAAGTTGTTCCTGAAAGTAGTGGGACGCTTTCGACGAAAAACGGGATGTTTGCGGGACTTTTGATTGGCGTTATTTTGCTAGTGGGAGCCCTTAGTTTCTTGCCAAGTTTAGCACTTGGACCGATTGCCGATTTTTTCACGGCTGGTAAGTAGGAGGACTTAAAAATGAAGAAAAAAGAAATTTATGCGGACGCGGCGGCACAGTCGTTCTTTAAGTTGTCACCGAAAATTCAAATAAAAAATCCAGTTATGTTTGTGGTGTATTTGGGAGCAGTCCTAACGACTGTCCTTTACTTCCTTGGCTTTTTCGGGATTCAAGATGAGGCGCGCTGGTACACATTTGTGATTGCAATTCTTTTGTGGTTTACTGTTCTTTTTGCAAATTTTGCAGAGGCGATAGCAGAAGGACGTGGCAGAGCGCAGGCAGGAAGCTTGCGCGGTGCAAGGAAAGACGTTTCAGCGAGAAAATTGCAAGATCCAGAAAATCACGAACTTTACACGGAAGTGCTTTCCAATGAACTTAAAAAAAATGATGTGGTTTTAGTTCAGATGGGCGAACAAATTCCGATGGACGGAGAGGTCATTACGGGAGCAGCTTCTGTAGATGAAAGTGCGATTACCGGGGAATCAGCACCAGTCATTCGCGAATCAGGTGGAGATAGAAGCGCCGTGACTGGCGGAACAACACTTGTCTCGGATTGGCTTGTGATTCGCGTGACAGCAGAGGCGGGTGAAAGTTTTCTCGATAAGATGATCGCGATGGTGGAAGGTGCGGCAAGAAAGAAAACGCCGAATGAAATTGCTTTGCAAATTTTGCTTGTGACACTGACGATTATTTTTCTGGCGGTATCGGCGACATTAATTCCATTTACCGAGTTTTCAAGTCATCTGGCTGGAAAAGGGGAAGCTATTTCACTTACTAATGTGATTGCGCTCCTTGTTTGCTTAGCTCCAACGACGATTGGTGCGTTACTTTCTTCCATTGGGATTGCGGGAATGAGCCGTTTAAATGAAGCAAACGTACTCGCGATGAGTGGTCGGGCGATTGAAGCGGCTGGAGATGTGGATGTCCTTTTGCTAGATAAAACGGGCACGATTACACTTGGAAACCGGCGAGCAAGTGAATTTTTGCCCGTAGCGGGTGTTTCGGAGCGCGAATTAGCTGATGCGGCGCAGCTTTCCTCATTAGCTGATGAAACGGCTGAGGGGAGAAGTATCGTGGTGCTTGCCAAGGAGCGCTTTGACATTCGAGGTCGGGAGCTTTCGAGTGCGGAAGCGGAGTTCATTCCTTTTACGGCGAAAACGCGGATGAGCGGTACGAATTTTGGTGGAGATGAAGTTAGAAAAGGTGCCGCGGATGCGGTAAAGCAATTTGTGGAATCGGTTGGGTCGACTTATCCGGCTGAATGTGAGGAGCTTGTCGCCAAAGTAGCACAGGCTGGTGGTACGCCACTTGTTGTCGTGAAGAATAAGCAAGTGCTTGGCGTTGTTTATTTAAAAGATATCGTAAAAAATGGTGTAAAGGAGAAGTTTCAAGATTTACGGGCGATGGGGATTAAAACGATTATGATTACAGGGGATAATCCGATGACAGCAGCGGCTATCGCGGCAGAAGCGGGTGTTGATGACTTTTTGGCGGAAGCAACTCCAGAAGCGAAACTGGATTTGATTCGCTCGTATCAAAAAGAAGGGCACCTTGTTGCGATGACGGGCGATGGTACAAATGATGCGCCGGCGCTTGCGCAAGCAGATGTAGCTGTTGCGATGAATTCAGGGACGCAAGCGGCAAAAGAAGCTGGAAACATGGTTGATCTTGATTCTAGCCCAACGAAGCTGATTGATATTGTAAGAATTGGGAAGCAGCTACTCATGACAAGAGGCGCGCTGACGACATTTAGCGTTGCAAATGATATTGCTAAATATTTTGCGATTATTCCCGTACTTTTTTATGGGATTTACCCTGAACTTGAAGTGCTCAATTTGATGCAATTAACGAGTCCTGTCACGGCGCTCTTATCGGCAGTTATTTACAATGCGTTTGTTATCGTCTGCTTGATTCCATTGTCACTTAGAGGCGTGAAATATCGTGAACTTCCCGCACAAAAATTATTAGGACGGAATATTTTGATCTATGGGCTCGGCGGCATTATCGCGCCGTTTATTGCGATCAAAGCGATTGATATGCTACTCACAGTGATGGGGATTTCTTAGGAGGCGAGAAAATGAAGGTTTTGATAAAGCAAGCTTTACTGGCATTCCTTTTTTTGACACTGGTTTGTGGTGTGGCTTATCCCGCAGTTGTAACTTTAATTGCGCAAGCTGCTTTCCATGATCAAGCAAATGGCAGTATAATAGAAGAAAATAAAGGCTCAACATTAATTGGTCAGACGTTTACGGAACCTAAATACTTGCTTGGTCGGCCAAATGACGCCGCTTCGAATTTGAATCCTGCTAGCAAAGAAGCGAAACAGGAGCGAGAGGAGCGTGCAAAAGCCCTTAAAAAGCTTGATCCGAATCAAGATACACCAGTTCCAGCTGATCTCGTTATGGGTTCTGCAAGTGGTGTCGATCCACACATTTCCGTTGCGGCGGCCGATTATCAGGCGAAGCGGATTGCAAGTGAACGAGGAGTTTCGGCAGAACAAGTTGAAAAAATTATCCAAAAGCATACAACAAAGCGACTGCTCGGTTTTATGGGGGAACCAGTTGTGAATGTGCTAGCTGTAAATTTAGAACTCGATAAAAGCTTATAGAGAAGGGGGAACTTGCTGTGGAACCGGTGAATAGGGATGAGCAAAATAAGAAACGCGGAAAGCTGAAAATTTATTTTGGTTATGCAGCAGGTGTTGGAAAGACTTACGCGATGCTCAGCGATGCGCGCGAGGAACTCGCGCGCGGTGTGGACATCCGGATTGGCTACTTGGAGCCTCACATGCGGAAAGAAACGGCGGAACTCGCAGCTGGGCTTCCCCAAATTCCACTTAAGTCGATTCGCTACCGCGAAATCGATTTAACGGAGCTAGATCTAGATGGGATTTTGGATGCGCATCCGGATGTTGTGCTCGTGGATGAGCTGGCGCATACGAACCCTGCAGGTATGCGAAATCGTAAGCGATATCAAGATGTCAGTGAACTTTTGGATGCTGGCATTAGTGTCTATACAACCGTCAATGTACAACATATTGAAAGCTTAAACGATCTTGTTTCAAGTATGATGGAGAGCGATCTTGCAGAGACCATTCCGGATTGGTTTTTTGACCAAGCAGATCAAATCCGCTTGATTGACGTTGAGCCAGATGAGCTTATTAAGCGACTTGAAGAAGGGAAAATTTATTCCAGTGATAGCATCCAAGTGGCGCTGAGCCACTTTTTTACGAAGTCAAATCTTCGCGTTCTACGGGAAATGGCGACGCGCAAAGCGGCTGACCGGATTAGTTCTTCTAATCAAAAAGAAGCTAGAACTAGCAATACAAACTGGCTTGTATGTGTTGATACATCTTTATCCGCAAAAAAGCTCATTCGATGGACAGCGCGCGCGGCAGAAGCTTTTCACGGTACTTTTACAGCATTACATGTTTCGAGTGGTAAGCCACTTTCAAAAGACGAGACAGAGCGGCTGCGCGAAAATATGGAGCTTGCAGAAGAACTTTCGGCAGAAACCGTTACAATAACGGGAAGTGAACTTGCGACGGCGATCTCTGAATATGCTAAATTGTCCGGTGTTACAAATATTGTGATTGGCAAATCAAAAAAACATAATTGGATTTTTGGTGAAGACCTAGAAGACACATTATTTCATTTGTTAGATAAAACCGAAATTCATATGGTGAAAACTGCGCCTGAAAAAGCAAAAAGGAGGTTGCGTTTTTCTTTGCGTGACACAATTAGCTGGAATGATACTTTCAAGATGTTAGTTGCACTTATTCTTGCGACATTAGTGTCAGAAGTCTTGCTGCACCTTGGAATCGGTGACCAAAATATCATCATGGTGTATATTTTGGCTATTGTTATCCTTTCACGTATAACGACAGGCTATCTTTATGGCATCATTGGTTCTTTTTTTGCCGTTTTAATGTTCAATTTTTTCTTCATGGACCCGCTTTACACCTTTGATACAATTCAAGCAGGTTATCCGATCACATACGGTATCATGTTAATTGTAGCGCTCACGACAAGTGCACTTACCGTCCGGATTAAAAACTTTGCCAAACAAGCCGTAATCAGAGAAAAGCATACTGAAATTTTATATGAATTAAATCGCAAGTTGTTAGCGGCACAAAATCTCCAAGCCATCCTCGAGCTGTCGACTAATTATATGTTGCGATTGTTTGCACGTTCAGTTGTTTTTTATCCAAAAGATCCAGAAAAAGAGTCAAGTGCTGTATTCCTACAGGCTGAGGATGAAACAAAATCTGAGGTGCTGCTCTCAAAAGCGGAGCAGGCAGTTGTGCACTGGGTATTTCATAATGGAAAAGCAGCTGGGAAAACAACGGATACACTAAGTGGCGCGGCTGGATATTATATGCCCGTCATCGCTCAAGGGCAAGTGCTGGGTGTTGTGGGCTTATATGCGAGTCGTGAAAAAGAGTTGATTTCGCAGGAGGAACGGAATTTTTTGCGGATGATAGGGTCGCAAATTGCGTTGGCACTTTTGAAACAGAAACTTTCTGATGAACAAAATGAAATCTTAGTCGTTGCTGAAAAAGAAAAAATGCGCGGCAATTTGTTGCGAGCTGTATCACATGATTTGCGTACACCGCTTACAGGAATCTTAGGAGCTAGCTCTGTTCTGCTTGAAAGCGAAGTGAAGTTAGACCATGATACGAAAACGAAACTGGTTCGAGATATTAAAGAAGATTCTGAGTGGCTAATTCGGATGATAGAAAACTTGCTATCAGTGACACGGATTAGTGATAAGGAGTTCGCGTTGAAGCCTGAAAATGAAGCCATTGAAGAAATCATAGGTGAAGCTGTTCAGCGTGTACGAGCACGATTCCCAGGAAGAGAAATTGCCGTCCAAGTTCCAAATGAAGTGGTTTTTGCGCCAATGGACGGGACCCTAATTGAACAAGTTTTAATCAATTTAATGGAAAATGCACTGCGACATGGTGGAGCAAATGCACGTATTTGGGTCACAGCGAAACTTGCTCAAAATGAGGTGCAATTTACGGTAAAAGATGATGGAACGGGGATTCCGCGCGAAAAAATGAGCCATCTATTTGATGGGATTTCAGCGTTAGAAACGAGTCGCGTAGATCAGTCGCGCGGTTTAGGAATCGGGCTTTCGCTTTGTATGTCGATTATTAAGGCGCACGGTGGTAAAATGGAGGCGTTAGAAAATCCAGGCGGTGGAACCATTTTCCGATTTACACTACCCTTAGGAGGAAATGAGGATGGGAATTAATCAATTTGTACTCGTGGTTGAAGACGAAGAAGGAATTGGTCGATTTATTCAGGCTGTATTAGAGGCAAGTGACTATAAAGTTCTCAGTGCGAAAACAGGAAAAGAAGCATTGCGCGTGGCTGCTTCCTATACACCAGACCTCATTTTGCTCGATTTAGGATTGCCAGATATGGATGGGTTAGAGTTACTAAAATCACTTCGCCACTGGTCGAGTATCCCTGTAATTGTAGTGTCAGCGCGGCTTCATGAGCGCGAAAAAGTAGAAGCACTTGATTTAGGTGCTGATGACTACATTACGAAACCTTTTGGAACTTCTGAACTGCTCGCACGAATTCGGACAGCTCTTCGTCACCGGAATAACAACTTAACGAATGAACAGGGACAAGAAATGACGATTTTTCAGTTTGATGATTTGCAAGTTAATTTTTTAAAACGACAAGTCACTTTAAATGGTGTAGAAATTCATTTTACACCAATCGAATATAAAATTGTGGCACTGCTTGCCAGTCATGCAGGCAAAGTGTTGACACATGACTTCATCATGCATGAAATTTGGGGCCCCTATGCAAATGAAAATCAGGCACTGAGGGTTAATATGAGCAACATACGCCGGAAAATTGAAGCAAATCCGGCAGAACCCCATTATATTCGAACAGAAGTAGGGGTAGGCTATCGGATGCTAGAACCAGAGAGAGATTGATATTTTAATTAAGATAAAAGGAATGCACAGAGTACCGTTGAGGATCCCTATTTATACTGTGTCTTTTTGCGAGCCTTATTTGGATGTTATGATAAATTTATCTGCGGACATAGTTGAAAATGGAAATTTAGGAATTTATCCACAACCTGAAAGATGGATGAGAAAGGAATTTTGGAAGGCAGCTGTGGAAATTGTGGATAACTTGTGAGTGAACGATTGGCTTTTTAGCGGGCTAATAGGTATTTTTATACAAAAATATGCAGGGGAGAACGGCTTTTTAAAGCCATTCTTCCTTTTTTAATATGTATAAAAAGGAAATGTCCACAAGTTATTCACAGACATTTATCCTGTGAATAACTTGTGGATATCTTAAATAACTTAAAGATGCTCCCGTTCAAATGCCGTAATTTGATCAATTCGATTTGCGTGCCTACCGCCTTCATACTCAGCATTTAGCCAAACTTTTACAATATCAGAAGCAAGGCCAGACCCAACAACACGGGCGCCAAGAGCAATCACGTTTGAATCATTGTGTTCACGGGTCGCATGTGCTGTAAATGTATCCCCAACTAAAGCGCACCGAATACCAGGTACCTTGTTAGCGGCGATGCTCATACCGACACCTGTTCCGCAGATCAGGATACCACGATTCACTTCGCCATTAGTCACTTTTTTAGAAACCGTGAAAGCGAGTTCAGGGTAATCCACAGATTCCGGTGTTTCCGGTCCAAATTCTTGATAAGTAATTCCAAGTGTTTCTAGCAGTTGAACAAGTGATTTGCGAAGCTCAATACCACCATGATCCGAAGCAATAGCAACCGTTAAAGCAGACATAACACAAAAGCCTCCTCGCGTAATCTTATTTCCATTTCTATTATAACCTTTTCCACAAGAAATGGGGAGAGGGCTTACAACATTTTATACCCATAAAAAATACTGAGTGATCTAAGTAAATTTTAAGAGGCGTTTCTCTAGAACTTACTTATTCACTCAGTATTTTTCATAGAGTTTTCTTTTTTTGATTCCAAGCTTCACTGCGAACCACAATAACATCGCAAGGAGCATTTTGGGCAACATATTCAGTGACGCTGCCAAGTAACATTCGTTCCGTCGAGCTCAGCCCAGTTGCGCCAACGAGTACAAGGTCAGCTTGAAAATCAACTAGGATTTTTTTTACAAAAGTGCTCTTCGGAGTACCAAATTGGATGAAAGTTTCAATATTTTGGACGCTGGCTTTCTTCGCTTCGTTTTCATAAATGCCTACAAGTTCTTCCCCGTAGCTCCTCGCCTTGTGAATAAAGGTTTGTTCGTAATCGATCAACGGGACGATGCGGCGAATATCTGCAACAAAAGCAATTCCAAGTACGGCTCCGTCGCTAGCAGCCATTTTTGCTGCACGGCGGAAAGCAGCTTCAGCCTCGTTGGAACCATCAACGCCAACTAAAATGCGGCTATAAGTCGTCATTTTTCTCACCCTTTCAGATGTGCCTTTTTATTTCCTATACCCGCTTTTGGTGGTTATAGACGCGATGGATTTGTAAAATTTTAGGGTTATAGAATAAGAGGTTTATAAGCATCCAAAATGATAGATACCATTCCGAGTTTTTCGCTGCTATTCCGCGTGTCATAACGAAAAGAGCGGCCAATTGAACCATCATCTGGATTCCAGTAATGAAAATGAAAATGCCCATCCGAATCGCAGTATTCTAGTAAATTTGTGACAAATCCTGCCGTTTCGAAAACAGTTGCTAGTTGTTTGGCATCGTAAACGATTTTATGACTAGCGGCAGGGTGATCCACAGGTCCAGGTCCACCAATTTGCACAAGCTCTTGGTAAGCTTGATTTCGAAAATGACGATCGGGAACAGCCACACGAATGTAACCGCCGGGTTTTAAAAAGTGAAAACAGTTTTTGGCAGCGAGAATCCCTTCTTCAAAATCCAGATGTTCAAAGACATGCTCGGCCAGAAGGGCATCAATACTACTTGCAGAAAACTGCCGGTTCCAGCTTGTGCGATCCAGTAAATCAAGTTCGTTTTCTTGAGTGGGAATCCAGCCCGGGTAGCGGGTTTCACCAGCGCCGATAATAACTTTTAAAGAATTAGCCACAAAATCACCTCATGTTTTTAACTTTATTATATAAAAAACGGTGAGTGATTAAAATTTTTATGGGGAAAATAAAGTTTGAGCCGTTAAGAATTTGTCTTGTGTAAAGCGCAAAATCCTGTGTTTTCTGTTATAGTTAAGGAGAGAAAGTTTCATAAGAAGTGCATGCTATCGTTGGAATAGACCCGATTTTTAGTTTCCATCTTGAAAAATCGATTCGATAGCTATTGCAATATTAATAGAAAATCATTTTAAAGAAACCTTGAAAAGTGAGGAATGTGAAATGGATTGGAATACACTTTTAAATGATAAGCGTCGACGTGAATCTGCTGTCACCCGCAGTAAAAGTACGGATATCCGAAGCGCTTTTGAAAATGATTATCAGCGAATCGTAATGAGTGCTTCATTCAGACGTTTGCAAGATAAAACACAAATTTTTCCACTTGAAAAAAGTGATTTTGTGCGCACGCGTTTAACGCATTCTATTGAAGTTGCGACGATTGCTAAATCAATGGGTAACATGGTTTCGCATAAAATTGTAGAAGACGGTCTTGATCCGAGTTTTAAACCCGAACACGCTGAAAAAATTGCGGATATCCTAGCTTGTACAGGCTTGCTGCATGACATGGGAAACCCGCCGTTTGGGCACTTTGGTGAAGAATCCATCCGCGAATGGTTCAAGGAAAATTTGGAACGCCTCGAATATGGCGGAAAAAAATTAACAGATATTTTAACAAAACAAATGAAAGAAGACTTTTACCATTTTGAAGGGAATGCGCAAGTTTTACGCGTCGTTTCCAAGCTCCACTACTTATTTGACGAGTATGGACTGAATTTGACACACGCGACATTAAACGGTGTGATCAAATATCCGGTTTCTTCGCTTGAAATCAATAAAAAACGAACTCGCAGTAAAAAGCTGGGATACTTTTATGCAGACGAAGCCATTTTTAAAGAGGTGACAGCCGCAACAGGCGCCTTTAACAAACGCCACCCGCTCACGTTCTTGCTAGAAGTAGCCGACGATATCGCCTACTTGAACGCTGATTTAGAAGATGGTGTGAAAAAAGGGACGGTGACGATTCAGCAAATTTTACGTGGCTTCGAGGAATTCGACGAGCATAACTGGGTCACATCGGCCTGCTTCAATGAACTTAAGAAAAAAGCAGATCGCTATGAAGGTCAGGAAGAGGCTTTTATTGCTCAACAATGGTTGGCATCAAACGTGCGTGGGCAACTCATCAACCGCTCGCTTGAAGTCTTTTATGAAAACTACGAGTTAATCATGAAAGGTGAGTTTGATGATTCGTTACTAGACGCATCCGAAGCTTCACAGCTCGTTCAGATTCTGCAATATTTATCACGCACTTATATTTATACGAATCAAGGTGTGGTCGAATCAGAAATTGCCGGAAGTGAAATCATCTCAGCATTACTTGACAGCTACATTCCAGCCGTTTTATATTTTGATAGTGAAGAAGGAAAACAAACGGCCAAAGATAAACGACTCATGTCGCTTATTTCGGATAATTATCTGGGGTGTTATCGTAAAAATGCAGCGGAACAAGATGAAACCGTAAAACTCTATCTACGTTTGCTACTTGTGACAGACTTTATTTGCGGAATGACGGATAATTACGCCAAAGATTTATACCAAAAACTAAGAGGACTACGCTAAACACAAAGGAGCTACTATTCATGAAAAAACTGCTAACAACATCACTTTTTTATTGTATCTTGGGGCTTATCTCAGGAATCTACTACCGAGAAATCACGAAATATGCAGATTTTACGGGAAAAACACAACTCTCCGTTTTGCACACACACTTGCTAATGCTTGGGATGTTCATGTTTTTGATCGTACTACTACTTGAGAAAAATTTTGGTATCATGTCGAGCAAAAAGTTCAACGCCTTCTATTACATTTACAATGCGGGCTTGCTTCTCACAGTTGGCTTACTAACTTTCCATGGAACAATGACCGTACTTGGGCAAGAAACAGGAGCTGCGGTTTCCGGAATAGCCGGCCTAGGACACATTTTGCTTGCAGTGGGCCTTGTCATTTTGTTTTTAATCATGTACTAGAAGTTGAAAGAGGAAAAATAACTGGTTAAAAGTATTCTAATTTGGCGAAAAAGGAGCTTTCTATGTATGACTTCATACATAGAAAGCTCCTTTTTTCAGGGAATGCAGATAGATATTTTGATTTTTATGCCGTGAATGCTAGCTTAGGGGATAAGAATGGAGTATTTTGTAAAGATTCTACCTGGTTTTGGAACAAGAAAACTGAAGCGCATAGGCTTGTCTTGATGACTAACTTCTTGTTTAGCTACATTAAAGTGAAATTCAAGCTTTGTTTCTTTAGAAAGGCGCAACTCTTTACTAACAAACCGTTTTCCGTCTTCTGTATATACGTCTGCTGCTATTCCGGGCTCGAAATAAGGAATATTTAGCCAAATATTTTCAACGAAATTTTTATTGTTTTTCTTAAAACCATAATCATTTAACCCCAGAAGCTTAATAGATAAAAGAACATTAACATTAATTTGATCGCCTAATTGTTTTTTGCTCGTATTTAGTACTTTAAACTGAACAGATTTGTCCTGAACTTCTTGCTGGATGGGAATGATTTTTTCTGTCACTAAATGCCGGCTTTTGTAAGCCTGATTAACTACATGGTAGCGATAAACAGCTAAGCTTAAAATGATCAAAATAAGAAGAATGGAAGTAAAAAGAAGTCTTTTTTTATTTTTCACTCACAGTTCCTTCTTTCACAATAAAATGTTTCGTAGCTAAGGATTCAATAAATGGCAAATCGTGGGAAGCTATAATAAAAGTAATATTCAATTCTTGATTTAATTTTTTTATATAGTGAATTAAATTTTGAATGCTTGTCTGGTCAAGAGCATTAGTAGGCTCATCTAGAATAATAAGTTCGCTATTTCCAATTAATGCCTGTGCGATGCCAAGTTTCTGTTTCATTCCGAGGGAGAACTTCTTAACTTTTTGTTTTCCTTGGAAAGGGAGATTAAATTCTTTTAAAAGCGAAATAATGTCTTCCTCTGTAACATTCTCTTGCAGTTCCGCTAATAGCTCCAAATTGGTAAAAGCAGTAAATTCTTCAATAAGACTCGGATTTTCGATGAGAATCCCAGCTTTTACAGGGTATTTTTCACCAACACGAACCATCTGACTGTCTACTTTAATTTCCCCAGATGTTTTAATTAATCCAAGTATTGCACGAATAATCAAGGTTTTACCGGAACCGTTAATTCCTTCTAAGGCCACAATATCTCCTTTATTAATAGAAACAGAGATGTCTTGTAATAAAGGTGTTCCTTTTAGCGTTTTTGAGACGTGATTTAGTGTGATATAGCTCAACTGACTGCCTCCTTATAGACTCTTTTTTTTATAAACGATCAAATAGCTAGCGCTCAAAATAATTAGCGTAATGTAAATATAGAAACAATCAAAATTGGAATAATAAGAAAACCGAGCCAGCATAGCTAAATTTAATAAATTCCATTTGACGCTTGTATAAATAGAAACAATCAAAATGATTATTGGGATAACAATGCCAGCAATAGGGCTAAATAGCGCGCATATTTGCTGGATAAATAAGAGAACTAACACGCTTCCTAAGAGAATCGCGAAAAACAAAAAAGGGTGATGGGTTTCAGAAATTTGTAACCAAGTATGCGTTCCAGTTATCAGTTTTTGACAAAAACTAGCAATGGCAAATGCGATACTTGTATAGGCAAAAGCGATTAAATAAAGAAAAAATGTATTTATTATTCCAAACTGGAATTGACTAAACCCTTTTCCTCTTAGTTGAATGGAATATTTTTCCCAGAGTGCTTGTAAGCTGTTACCGATTATGAATAAAGGAATTGTAAAAAAACAAAACCAAAGGACGGGGATTTGGACTCGATTTGAAGCAACATCATGAAATGAAGTTCCATAAAAAAACAAACTGAACATAGACGTTTGTGGGTTGTCCTTTAACTGGATGGCTAGAATAATCTCTGTAAGAATGATAACCATCATTAAGTATAAGAAGCGTTTTTGAACAAGTTGCCTAAAATAATAGAATTGCACTTTTATCAATGCCTTCATAAAATATCCTTTTTCATTAATATGACGTATGCGCAAAGTAAAATGCTAACCATAAAGCCAGCTGTAATGAATAAAGTAGCAATCTCCTGTAGCAAGTATTTCTTGCCGATATATTCATAAATCACCGAGGGGAGTTGCTTAAGCGATAAAGCAAAACAAATAATATTGAAAATAAAAGCTATGATAAAAGTAAATAGCTTGGAGCGAAATAAGAAATATAATAGGATACACAAGCTTGCCAAGACTAGTTGGCTTAGAAAAAGTGTAAGACTTTTTAAAATGAAGCTAGTGATAAAACTAGTAAGAACAGAGAATCGGTTTGAAAAAATAAAGCTTAATATAGTTGAAAACAGCCAACTAAGCCAGATAAATAAATTTATTAGAAGGGTTTGCAAACAAGCTTGCTTCAACCAAATTTTTCTGCTTTGTGTAAAAGGAATATCGTGGATTTGAAAATGTAATACAGATAGATTGGCGATTATACACACATTAAAATAAACGATGAACAACAAAAAACGATTGAATATTGATTCAAATGCTGAACTAAAATTGTCTGCGTCTAGATAGATGGGGATAAATGAAAAAGAATATAGGATAACCAAAATGGCTAGACTGATATAGAGTGGAACAAAGAGTTTAGACTTTTTCATTTGCTGTTTCCAAAGCTTACCAAAAGACACGTTTCTTCACCCCTCGAAAAATGAAATAGGCACTGTAGCAAAGGAGAGCGAAAAGAATGACTAAAATAGGGAGCCACTTGATATTTGTAGTTAGGGCTGTCTCTCTTGTAAATTCAAAAGGAGCAAGACTTCCAGTTTTGAGTGTTGGTAAAAATGAAGAAATAATCAATAATATGATCTGCAAGACAAGTCCTGACATAAGTGCTATAAAGGTGTTTTTAATCCACAAAGAACTTGCAGTGACAAATAAAGAAAATAGCCCGCCCCAAAAAGCTGACCACAAGATAGAAAGCACTGCATGGAGAAACGGATGCGAATAATAAAGTGTTACAAACAGGGTGTTTTGATGAATAATTAAGAGATTTGAATTAAGCAAATTATCTGGAACGATATTTGGAAATAGGAAGAAATACAAGCCAAAATTAACAGCTAATGAAATAAGAACTACTATAAATCCTAAGCCAAAAGAGATGCTGAGATAGCTTCCTAATACTTGTCGAACATTGGATTTAATGAGGCTTTGATAGATAAAACCAGAATCAATATCTTTTCGTAAAAGTGATCCTGCTGGAAGAGCTGCTATTAATGGAAGTAGGATGAAAAAGATGGCAGACATCGTATTGAAAGGATCAATTGACATCCATCTGGTATAAGGTGAATCTAAGAAATGGTTTTCTGTTGCTAAGGAAATAGAAGGGTAAATTTGAAAAAGAGGAATAAGCAAAATGAGTAACAATAAAGCAAAAAAATAACGTCTGTTAATTCGTCTAAAGATGAATTTGAACATGGTTTCACTTCTTTCGTTTATTATGCAAGCAAATTATTATATGTCATGGCCTCTAGCGACGCTTATCTGACAGAATCAGGACTCCATACTCCTCGAGCATGAGCGTTAGCAAATCGGCGCGAATCAATTCTTACAGAGACCCCAGAACCATACCTTTCGACAGCTAAATTATAAAGGAAGGTCGCTTGTCCTCCTGGGTAGCTTCGATAGGTTCGTCCTCCTGAAACATCTCGACCGTCATATAAAGCTGCCCAAATGTTGATGTAGGTTGATCCAGAAGTTGTTTTGTTATAGTAAGCAGTGCGGTTGTCTTTTTTACGAGCAGGGGTATGATCATTCGGACTCCATATTCTATATTCATTTCCCCACGAAGTATCACCATGATTACTGGCTAAAGCATCTGTAGCAAATCCGAAACCGATAAGTGATAAGGAAAGTGCTGAAAACGGTATTATTTTCTTAAAATTCATATAAATCCTCCTATTTGTAGTTTGTTCATGATTGTATTAATGCTAAGAGGAACTTCTTATAATAATTTGCTTACCTCAACATACTAGCTTACATCATAAAAAATTGCAAATTTTCCGAAAATGTATAAAAATAGATGTTAATTTTTAGGGAAGTAGATATAAGTACGTGTTTAAAAATTTATTAGTAAAAAAATTTTGATAGGGATAAAAAAGGAGAGACTTAGTATCTAAACTTTATTTAAATTTGTCTATAAATTGAATGATTAAAGTAAATTTAATTAAGAAGCTACTGAAAGTTAAAAGTGAATTTTACAACTACCCAAAAAATTTATTTGTAGGAGGAGAGATCATGACTGCCTCTTGACACACACAACTCAAAGTGCTATCATAATCAAGGTGCCTCTTCTATAGAGGTCTTGAAAATGGAAATTGTTGTAGGGTTGTCTACAGCACTTTTATTTTTCCGAAAAAATGAACCACCTGGATGTGTGGAACTACTAAAGGAAAGGAGGAACCCATCCAATGCCTACTATTAACCAATTAGTTCGCAAACCGCGTCAATCTAAATCGAAAAAATCTGACTCTCCAGCACTTAACAAGGGACTAAACACTTTCAAGCGTGAACTTACTGATGTAAATTCTCCGCAAAAACGTGGTGTTTGTACTCGTGTTGGTACAATGACTCCGAAAAAACCGAACTCCGCGCTTCGTAAATATGCTCGTGTGCGTCTTAGTAACGGAATCGAAGTTACAGCTTATATCCCAGGTATCGGACACAACTTGCAAGAGCACAGCGTTGTTCTTATTCGTGGTGGACGTGTAAAAGACTTGCCAGGGGTACGTTACCATATCGTACGTGGTGCTCTTGATACAGCTGGTGTTGAAAATAGAGCTCAAAGCCGTTCTAAATACGGTACAAAAAAACCTAAAAAATAAGCGATTTATTTTAAATCCAATTTATGAAAGGAGGATATCCAATGCCTCGTAAAGGTCCTGTTGCTAAACGTGACGTTTTGCCAGATCCGATTTACAATTCTAAACTTGTAACTCGTTTAATCAATAAAATGATGATTGACGGTAAACGTGGAAAATCCCAAGCGATTCTATACGCTGCTTTCGATATCATTAAAGAAGAAACTGGAAACGATCCAATGGAAGTTTTCGATCAAGCGATCAAAAACATCATGCCGGTTCTTGAAGTAAAAGCTCGTCGTGTCGGCGGTGCGAACTATCAAGTTCCAGTTGAAGTACGTGCTGATCGTCGTACTACTCTTGGTCTTCGTTGGTTAGTAAATTATGCGCGTCTTCGTGGAGAAAGAACAATGGAACTTCGTCTTGCTCGCGAAATCATGGATGCAGCGAACAATACTGGTGCATCTGTTAAGAAACGTGAAGATACACATAAAATGGCGGAAGCAAACCGTGCATTCGCTCACTATCGCTGGTAATAAAGAATTGGCTGCCGCTTTCTTTTTTGAAATTAGGCGAGCCGCTTAAAAAAATGTTTTATGGAAGGAGAAAGACAACATGGCAAGAGAGTTCTCCTTAGAAAAGACACGTAATATTGGGATTATGGCGCATATTGATGCTGGTAAAACCACTACTACGGAACGTATTCTTTTCTATACAGGGCGTATTCACAAAATTGGTGAAACGCATGAAGGTGCCTCCCAAATGGACTGGATGGAGCAGGAACAAGAGCGTGGTATCACGATCACTTCTGCTGCAACAACAGCTCAGTGGAAAGGGTACCGCGTAAATATCATTGATACACCAGGACACGTAGACTTCACTGTTGAAGTTGAACGTTCGCTTCGTGTACTCGATGGTGCAGTTGCCGTTCTAGATGCACAATCTGGTGTTGAACCGCAAACTGAAACTGTTTGGCGTCAAGCTACTACTTACGGGGTTCCTCGTGTAGTATTCGTCAACAAAATGGACAAAATTGGCGCAGATTTCTTATATTCTGTAGGAACTTTGCATGACCGTTTACAAGCTAATGCTCATCCAATTCAACTTCCAATCGGTGCTGAAGATACTTTCACTGGTATCATCGACTTGATTGAAATGCATGCATTGTATTATGAAGATGATCTTGGAAACGATCCACATGTTAGAGAAATTCCTGAAGATATGAAAGATCTTGCTGAAGAATATCATGGTAAACTTATCGAAGCTGTTGCTGAGCTTGATGAAGAGCTTATGATGAAATATCTAGAAGGTGAAGAAATCACAAAAGATGAACTTAAAGCGGCGATCCGTAAAGGAACACTTGCTGTTGAGTTTTATCCAGTCGTTTGTGGTACTGCGTTTAAAAACAAAGGTGTTCAACCGATGCTTGATGCAGTTATCGATTACCTTCCAGCACCAACTGATGTTCCAGCTATTAAAGGTACTTTGCCTGATGGTGAAGAATCTGAACGCCACGCAAGTGATGAAGAACCCTTCTCATCTCTTGCATTTAAAGTTATGACTGACCCTTATGTTGGCCGTCTAACTTTCTTCCGCGTTTACTCTGGTACTTTGAACTCTGGTTCTTACGTACAAAACTCAACAAAAGGTAAACGTGAACGTGTAGGTCGTATCCTGCAAATGCACGCTAACCACCGTGAAGAAATTGATATTGTTTACGCTGGTGATATTGCTGCAGCTGTAGGTCTTAAAGACACGACTACTGGGGACACACTATGTGATGAAAAGAACCAAATTATCTTGGAATCCATGGAATTCCCAGAACCAGTTATCTCGGTTGCAATCGAGCCTAAATCGAAAGCAGACCAAGATAAAATGGGTCAAGCTCTTGCGAAACTTGCAGAAGAAGATCCAACATTCCGTACTGAAACAAATACGGAAACGGGTCAAACGATCATCTCTGGTATGGGTGAACTTCACCTTGACATCTTAGTTGACCGTATGAAACGTGAATTCCGTGTTGAAGCAAACGTTGGTGCTCCTCAAGTATCCTATCGTGAAACATTTCGTTCTGCTGCTGATGTCGAAGGTAAATTCGTTCGTCAATCAGGTGGTCGTGGACAATATGGTCACGTTGTGATTCACTTTGAGCCTAACGAAGAAGGAAAAGGCTTCGAATTTGAAAATGCGATTGTTGGTGGGGTTGTTCCACGTGAATATATTCCAGCTGTTCAAGCAGGTCTTGAGGGTGCACTTGAAAATGGTGTCCTTGCAGGCTATCCACTAATCGACATTAAAGCAAAACTATTTGATGGTTCTTACCATGACGTTGACTCTAACGAAATGGCCTTCAAAGTAGCTGCTAGTATGGCGCTTCGTAATGCTGCTAAGAAATGTAACCCAGTTCTTCTTGAACCAATTATGGGTGTGGAAGTTGTTATCCCAGAAGAATATCTTGGGGATATCATGGGGAACATTACTAGCCGTCGTGGTCGTGTAGATGGTATGGAAGCTCGCGGTAACGCACAAGTTGTTCGTGCTTTTGTTCCACTTGCTGAAATGTTTGGTTACGCAACCGACCTTCGTTCTTCAACTCAAGGTCGCGGAACTTACACAATGCAATTTGACCACTATGAAGAAACACCAAAATCAATCACTGAAGAAATCATCAAGAAAAATGGCGGAAATAAAGGCGAAGAATAATCGTTGCATTTCTGACTCACATCAAGTATAACTTTAATTAAGGAAGTACTTGCCGAGTGAATTTCACTTGGCAGCTATTAAATATCATTTTTTTAAACATTAAGGAGGATTTTATTAAAATGGCAAAAGAAAAATTTGACCGCTCAAAACCCCATGTAAACGTTGGAACAATTGGACACGTCGACCATGGTAAAACTACACTAACTGCAGCTATCACTACAGTTCTATCTAAAGACGGAATGGCACAAGCATCTGCTTATGACCAAATCGATGGTGCACCAGAAGAACGTGAACGTGGTATCACTATCTCTACTGCACACGTAGAGTATGAAACTGCTAACCGTCACTATGCACACGTTGACTGCCCAGGACACGCTGACTATGTTAAAAACATGATCACTGGTGCTGCACAAATGGACGGAGCTATCCTAGTAGTATCTGCTGCTGATGGCCCAATGCCACAAACTCGTGAACACATTCTTCTTTCTCGTCAAGTAGGTGTTCCTTACATCGTTGTATTCCTAAACAAATGCGACATGGTTGACGACGAAGAACTACTTGAACTAGTTGAAATGGAAGTTCGTGAACTTCTAAGCGAATATGACTTCCCTGGCGACGACATTCCTGTAATCAAAGGTTCTGCACTTAAAGCTCTTGAAGGAGACGCTGAATGGGAAGGCAAAATCCATGAATTAATGGATGCTGTTGATTCTTACATTCCAACTCCAGAACGTGATCATGACAAACCATTCATGATGCCAGTCGAAGACGTATTCTCGATCACTGGTCGTGGTACTGTTGCAACTGGACGTGTTGAACGTGGACAAATCAAAGTTGGTGACGAAGTTGAAATCATCGGTATCAAAGATACTGCTAAATCAACTGTTACTGGTGTGGAAATGTTCCGTAAGCTTCTTGACTATGCAGAAGCTGGAGATAACATTGGTGCGCTTCTTCGTGGGGTTGCTCGTGAAGATATCGAACGTGGACAAGTTCTTGCTCAACCAGGATCGATCACTCCACACACTAAATTCGAAGCTGAAGTTTATGTTCTAACTAAAGAAGAAGGTGGACGTCATACTCCATTCTTCACAAACTACCGCCCACAATTCTACTTCCGTACAACTGACGTAACTGGTGTTGTTGAACTTCCAGCAGGTACTGAAATGGTTATGCCTGGAGACAACATTACAATTACAGTTGAACTTATCGCTCCAATCGCGATTGAAGATGGTACTAAATTCTCAATCCGTGAAGGTGGACGTACAGTAGGCGCTGGCGTTGTATCTAAAATCGACAAATAATAAATTTATTTGTTCTATAAAAGTCGGTGAAGCATTTATGCTTCCCGGCTTTTTTTGTTGTTTTTCTGACCCTGATAGGCGTATGCTTGATATGGAAAAGGAAAGGTAGGGATAAAGAATGACAGCAAAAGAAAGAAGATTACAAATAAAAGCAAAATGTGCGGAGTTTGGTGGTGGATATGCTCAGCTAGTCGAACCCATTAATGATATGTTACTTGCACTAGATGCAGATATTTCGCAAGAAACGGCAAGTCAGGTGCTTTTGAATATTGAACTCTATGCAAAAGGAGAGAAATATCTACCGGATTGCCATCTGGATGAAAGTAATCATTTTCTAGATGACGGCATAAAAGCGCTAAAAGCAGGGGATCTTGGGAATGCGGCCTTACAACTATTCGGAGCAGGGCTCAATTTTGCAAGTTTTGCTGCGAAAGCGAACGTTGTGAAAAAAGTAGACGCGCATCTGATGCTTGCTGAACGTTTCAAGCGTTTGAAGGAAATAGAAGAATAACAAAAAGGAACTTGGCAACTACCAAGTTCCTTTTTGTTACGCCTAAATTTGGCGGGTCAAAATTTCATTTGTAAGAGCCGAAAGCTGGTCACGGTAAGCACCTTTCGGCAGCTTAGCGATTTCTTTTTGGGCTTTCTTCGTGTATTTTCCTGCAAGTTCAAATGCTTGCGCCGTACCCTGATAGCGGTTGATAAGCGTCGTTAGCTCGCGGAGATCCGCGTCTGTCATCTCCTCTTTCTTGCTAAGAAGAGGTTCAAAATCTCGCTTATGGCCACGCATCGCGTAGATGAGCGGAAGCGAGTAAACCCCTTGGAGGACATCGTTTAACACCGGTTTTCCGAGCCCGTCATCCGTACTCGTGTAATCAAGTACATCGTCAATGATTTGAAACGCCATGCCGAGATAATGCCCGATATTCCAAGCTTTAATGGCAAGTGCACGAGGAGCTTTGCTAGAGACTGCGCCAGAATAGCAACTCAAGGCAAACAGCTGCGCCGTTTTCCCTGAAATGCGTGCGAGGTAGGACTTTACAGACACATTTAAATCGTAACGCGTGCGCATTTGATCAAGTTCACCCATCAAAATTTTCTCGATGTTTTTACTGCTGAATTCAATGTTCGAAATCGAATCCGAATGCTTGGACAAAATCTTAAAACAAATGGTGAATAAATAGTCACCAGTATAGACCGCATAGTGATTTCCGTATTTCGAATTGATCGTTGGTTTACCTCGTCTGATAGAAGATTCATCCACAACGTCATCGTGAATCAGCGTCGCCATATGTAGGACTTCAAGCGCTGCTGCAACAGATATGGCACGATCTCGGTCGTAATCCGGACCAAGGTTCGCCGAAAGTAAGGCAAATGCCGGCCGAAGTAACTTACCGCCAGCGTGAATCAACATTTTAATGTTTTCTTCAACACGTTTATCGCGAATTTGAATATTTTCTTCAATGGTTTGAAGCACATCAGCAAGATCAGTTTTTAGTTCAGGATAATGTTCCCACATGGAATGAAGTTGCATAGCGAAACTCCTTTTTTTCTATTTATTCGAGTGTGCGCTGTTCTTGTTTGGCGTTAAAAAACACACGTAGGGTTTCAACGTTTTTCAGTAAATAATTAGCTGCGATTCCTACTGCGATTCCTGAAAGAATACCGATAAAGGAAAGGACAGGTAGATAAAGCATTACGCTCCAAGAACCCGCGATCCAGCTTGCTACAACTAGTTGACCAACGTTATGCAGAATTCCCCCGGTTGTGCTGACGCCAATGATACTAACATTTTTAGGTCCTAACTTTTGCACTGCCCACATTCCGATAAAACTTAGTAAAGCACCGGCTGCGCTGTACAAAAATGTAGAAATAGTTCCGCCAAGTAAAGTCGAAAGGACAAGGCGGATGATGATAATCATAAAAGTATCTTTAGTCGAGAGCGTATAAAGCGAGATGCAGGTAATGATATTAGCGAGTCCAAGTTTTGCTCCAGGTGCGAATGCAAAGGGGAAGGGGATAGCTCGCTCTAACAAGCTAATCACCACAGCTTGCGCCGCGAGCAGAGCGATATAAACCAGACGTTTATTTTTCGTCATAAAATTTCACTTTCCTTTTTTCTTCCTGAAGAATCAAGAAGAAATAATCATATCGTCATCATCAGTGTTGTTTGAACTGCCATCAGTTGCCTTCACTTCGATAACGAGTTTATGTGGGAGACAAACAATCGTTTCACCGCGTTTTGTAATGGCACCTGTTCGAACACAAACTTGGTCACCACATGTAGCTTTAGAGATTCGAATTTGTTCATCTTTCACTTCAATCGTATTGGAATCGCCATCATCTTGTGTAATAGTGAAGGATTCTGTACCGGTGTGTCCAGTTAAAGCAACTTTTTTATATTCTTTGCCATCTACCGTAATAACGGCAGTCAACCCTTGATTTTCTGCGGTTTTCGGTTCATTCGCTTTAACATAAGAGAAAATAGCTAGAGGCAAAAAAGAAAGCAATGTTAGCAAAACGACAAGAATGATATCGAAGCGACGAATCATTTTTAAATATGGCTTCACTTACTTTCCCCTCCGATCATTTTCCTATCCCTTTTATTGTATAGGATTTAAGTGAAAAAATATACCGTTTTTCTTCTGAATGTATAAATAAACTGATTGAAAATAAGAGGAGCGAAATCCACAAATGGGACTTCGCTCCTTGTTCAAAGTTATCCGTTATTTCCTGTCTGAATCCCGGTAAACAGCACGAGGTTTACCGTACCAGAAGTTGCCAAGGTGTTTTTGGAACCAAGGAACAACCCAATAATCTAAACCAAATGTGCGACCAGCACCATTTAGCATTGCGAACGAAGCAGGAAGAGCCCAGAATTTGTCCCATCCAAGCATAGCGCTCAGTGTAAACATTACTAGGAAGCCCATGCTTCCAACGCTTGCAAGCCAAGTGAATAGTCCAACTACAAGTGCAAGACCAATGGCAAGTTCAATGAAAGGAACAACCTTTTGCATGAAAACAGCCACATCTTGATTTGGCATTACGATTTTCATGATCCATTCAAACCAGCCCCACATGTGACTTAAAATAGGTGTTGTCACATTTTGAGCAGCATCTCCGGCAGCGTCTCCAGCAGCTTGGCTCGCGCCGGATGTAGCAGCAGCTTGCAACCAGTCAAATGGCATTTTCGAAGTCGTTGCAGTTAACCAAGAATCAGGTCCAAGCCCTTGGAACATCGGCTTAAGATTTGTCAGACTGACTTTATCCCAAGTCCCTTCACCGTAAATCTTCGCAAGTGCTTCATCAATCCAAAACCAACCTAGATAAACACGTAGTGGTAAGCTCCAAATAACATTTCCGTAACGAGAAGTCCAGCCGCGGAAAATGTTGCGATGGTCTTTGATATGGAAGAATTCGTGCATAATATATTGCCACATGTAGTAACCGCTTCGGATTCCGAAGAAGTAGTACAAGTTAACGATGTGTTTCATAAAGATCGCAAACCAGCCAGAAAGATGCATCCCAGAAAGGTTTGCAACCCCATACTTAGCACCAATCGAAACCATAACACCGTGATATTTCCCTTGGAAAGGTGTTTTGTCTCCGCCACTAATTTCAGCAATGATGCTTTTGGCAGCAGTCATCCCAGTTTGTTCGGCCGCTTCAACGATTTGTGGAGTTGGTTTGCCTTCTTCTTCCTCAAAGTAAGCTAAATCCCCGATAACATAAGTGTTTTCGTATTTTTCAGCTTCCATATATTGGTTGACTTTAAGACGACCAGCACGTGCTGATTCCATTCCGTAATCTTTTGTATCTGAGTTTGCACGAACACCAGCAGTCCAAATTAACGTGTGTGTCGGAAGTTCTTCGCCAGATTTTAAGACAATGCTTTCAGGTTTGACTTCAACGATCGCAGCACTTTTAAGGATTTTAATACCTTTTTTCACCATGTATTTTTCAGCTTTGTCGGCATCGCGGCGTTCTAACATGTTTAGAATTGTTGGAGCCGCTTCAACGACGATCAATTCAATTTCAGCTTTGTCGATTTTGTTATCTTTTGCAAGACGATCTTTCCATTCAAGCAATTCGCCAACCATTTCAATTCCAGTAAAACCAGAACCGCAGACAACGAAGCGTAGCATGGCTTTACGCTTTTCAACGTCTTGTTCGCGGCTAGCTTTTGTAACGGTCGCTTCAATATGTTTTCTCAAACGAACAGCATCTTCCCAAGACCAAAGCGTGAATCCGTTTTCTTGTACGCCCGGCGTACCGAAGTCATTCGGCTCTCCACCCATACCAAGTACAAGATAGTCATAGGGATAGCTTCCATGTTCGGTTGTTACAACCTTTTTGTCGTGATCTACGTTTGTGACATTATCCGTCACCAGATTTACTTTTGTACGATTGAACAAACGACGCAAATCATATTGAATAGCTGTCGGTTCAACGCGTCCACCAGCGACTTCATGAAGTTCCGTCATCATTGTATGATATGAATGACGGTCGATCAAAGTGATTTTCACATCTTGATCTCTTTTGTACTTTTTCGCAAGCTTCTTTGCTGCGTGTACCCCTGCATACCCTGCCCCTATCAGAACAATATTTTTTTCAGGCATATGCGTTCTCAACTCCTTGTTATTTTATTCACAAACAAATAAATTAGTGCAAAGTAAAAAGTATAATAATAACCTAACATAGTGTAACAGATTCTATAGACCCTTGTCTAGACTGTTTTGAGTAAAAAACTACAAAAGTAAAAAAATAGTGCTTTATTGGAAACAAGTCATTTTTTATGGGTGTAAATACCTTGGAGTCAGTAGGTATAATGACTGTTTTGTTTGCTATTTATCAAATTTTGCAAGAAACAAGGGCTTTCCTCTATCGTTTAGTCTTTTATTCATAAAATTCTATAAATTAGATTATTTTGTTGTGTATAGACAAAGTCCGGTCGTGATGGTATGATTTGAATGTAATCGTGATAGACGCTTTCAAATTAGGTTTTCTTGCTCGCGTTATCACAAACTTTATTAGTTAAGGTGGGAGCGAATTATGGAATTGAAAAAAGTTGCGATGGGGCTTACTGCTATAGTAGCATCAAGCATGTTGTTAGTAGCTTGTGGGAATGATAATAGTTCTTCTGACAAGAAATCAGGTAGCGATGCAAAACAAGAACAAAAAAAATCCGCAGATGCTAAAACAGACGGAACAATGACTGATGGAACATACAAACTAGAAGAACAAAACTATGATGATAAAGGCTGGAAAGGCTTTATGTCTATCAAAGTAAAAGATGGCAAAATTACAGACGCAAACTATGACTATAAAAATAAAGATGGCAAGTTAAAATCTGAAGATGCAGACTACGAAAAAGCAATGAAAGCTAAAGCTGGTACTGGTCCCAAAGAATACTTGAAAGAACTTAACGATTCTCTTGTGAAAAACCAAGCGGCTGGAGCAGTAGAAGTTGTTTCTGGTGCTACGCATTCTTCTGATACATTTATCAACTATGCAAACCAATTGATCCAAGCTGCACAACGTGGCGACACAACAACAATCAAGATCAATAACGGTGAAAAAATGCAAGACGGAACTTACAAACTAGAAGAACAAAACTACTCGAACGGCTACCGCACAGTGTTCTCGATGACTGTTAAAGATGGTAAAATCTCTGAATCTGATTACAACTATGTAAATAAAGATGGTCAAAAGAAAACGGATGATGCTGACTACGAAAAAACAATGAAAGAAAAAGCTGGCACTGGTCCAAAAGAATATATCCCAGCACTTAATGAATCTTTAGTTGACAAGCAAGAAGCAGGAGAAGTGGATACAGTTTCTGGAGCTACTCATTCTTCCGATCAATTCAAGATTTACGCTGCACAACTTATCAATGCGGCACAAAACGGGAACACAAGTACAATCAAAGTTTACAACAAAGTAGAAGAATAAGATTCTTTCCGAGTTGGAATTAACAAAAACCCCTAGAGTTAGGCGTCTAACTCTAGGGGTTTTTCATTTGGAAGGGATAGCATTTTAGCGGCTTTTAAGTTATAGTGTAAACATTGAATAAAAAGATATATTTTAAGGAGTTAAAGGGGAGGGAACCCAGTGTCTATCAAGGCATTTTTAGAGCTGGTGGAAATCAGAACAAAAATTGCAAGTGTCTACCCATTTGTTCTTGGTACATTGTTTGTCTTTTACAAACTACAAACGATTAACCTTGGAAATACACTTATTTTCTTTGTTGCAATGCTGATTTTTGATTTAACAACAACAGCTATCAACAATTATATGGACTACCGAAAAGCAACGGACAATCACGATTACGATTTTCGAGTGGAAAGTAATGTGATTGGGAAAATGAACATCCCACAAAAAAACGTCATTTTATTGATTTTTACGATGTTTCTCATAGCTACGGCTCTTGGTGTATGGCTTGTAGTTCGAACAGATTTATTGGTACTTTTAATTGGCTTTGTATGTTTTTGTATTGGCATTTTATATACATTTGGACCAGTTCCATTATCGCGCATGCCGCTTGGCGAAGTGTTTTCAGGCGTAACAATGGGATTTGGGATTTTCTTTTTGGCAGTTTACATGAGTGCGTATGATGCAGGAGTCGCTAACTTATTGTGGCAAGGGGAATGGATTGACATTCGTTTCAATCTGCTACGAATCATTGAAATTGGTGTCGTATCGCTACCGTGCATCTTCACCATCGCGAATATCATGTTAGCAAATAATCTTTGTGACCTGGACGAAGATATTCGTAATCACCGTTACACGCTACCATATTATATTGGCAGGAAAATGGGAGTGCTACTTTTCAATGCGCTTTATTACGCCTCTTTTGCCGCCGTGGTCGCTGCAGTCATTTTGCGTTACTTAAGTCCGATTATGCTCCTCGTGTTACTTGCGACCCCGCTTGTATATCGTAATCTTAAAAAATTCAATCAAGAGCAAGTGAAGTCAAAAACTTTCGTTGTAGCCATCAAAAACTTTGTGCTCATCAATGCATCGCTTGCCGTGTTACTTGCGATCAGTATTCTCATTAAATATCTATTTTAAATGGAAGGAAGGCAATTTGGATGATTGATAAGCTCATATTTGGCCGCTTTGTTCCAGGAGAGTCTTGGATACATGCGTTGGATGCCCGCACGAAATTACTTGGCGGATTCTACTTCATTGCCATCTTATTTTTAGCCAATAACCCATACGCCTATGCTTTGATGATTGCTTTCACTTTCGGCGTAATCTTCCTAACAGGGATTAAAGTTAAAGTATTCATCAAAGGCGTTCGGCCGCTGCTTTGGTTGATTTTGTTCACGGTGATCATGCAAATGCTATTTACAAGTGGCGGAATCATTTATTTTGAGTTCGGTCCTTTCACGATTTCATCTTTCGGAGTCATAAATGGCATCTACGTATTCATCCGTTTTACACTCATCATCATCCTATCTACAGTCATTACACTCACAACAACGCCGATGGATTTGACTGATGCCATTGAATACTTACTACGCCCACTTAAGTATCTCAAGGTTCCGGTCGCAGACATTGCTTTAATGATCACCGTTGCGCTTCGCTTTATTCCAACACTCATGGAAGAGACGGATAAAATCATGAAAGCCCAACGAGCGCGAGGTGTCGAGTTTGGAGAAGGGAATTTGTTTGAGCAAATGAAAGTAGTCGTACCGATCTTCATTCCGCTATTCGTCAGTTCGTTCAATCGAGCGGAAGATTTGGCGGATGCAATGGAAGTCCGTGGTTACGATGGCGGAGAAGGGCGTACAAAATTCAGATTGCTGCACTGGCGTTGGATCGACTTAATCGCTTTGATTGTAATTGTGCTACTGACAGCTTCACTTATCTATTTAAGAGGTTATTAATTTAAACTATCCCGCCCAAAAACAAGTTCTTGACTTGTTTTTGGGCGGGATTTGTTTTGGCGCGTTTTACTCCAATTGTGCTACCTATAGATAGCTAAGGGTGCTTGGTTCTTTTTGTTGTTCGTATGCTCATGACTCAAATTATAACAACACAAAATGCTATAGGTTAAGTAAAAAAATAGTACTTGTAAAATAATGGTGGGTTCCCTCATGGAACTATAGGTTTTACAACAAAATCCTGCTTATTAAAAAACTTTTTATAGCTGCTATTATTGTCTTCTTGCTAGCGCTTTATGCTGTCATTGCCAATATGACTTATGATGACCTAGTAGTTAAAATTGAGGATTGGTTCCGGTAAAACAATGAAAAGATGAATGAGTACACAAATATAGACAATATTTGGACTGCGACTAACCGGTGAATAAAGGGGTTGGCGCAGTTTTTTGCTGTCGGAAGAATTGGGTTTTAATCTTTTTGCTTTTTATCAGTGTAGTAAAGACAAGTGGGTCGTCTGTTTTCCTAAAGAAAAATAAATACTAATTTTTTCTTCTATAATATACAACGTTTATTTTACGTTAGAATTTCAAAAATGAAATTCCCTAATCGAATCTGAAACTTTTTCAAAAAACGGTTGATTCGTAAGGGTAACCCGTGTATAATAGATAAAGTGCAAATGGATAGGCACTCGTCTGCCCTTTTGTGCCCACAACCCCCCTATTTGGCGAGGTTGTAGATGTGATGAAGTGGAAGGTTGCTGACACACCCGGCCGCTTTGCCATGGCGGGTACTCAGGTAATTTCCATGGAGAATGTCTATTTTAAAAATAGGCGAGAAGGAGGGAAAATAATGGCAAAACAAAAAATTCGTATTCGTTTAAAAGCTTATGATCATCGTATTTTAGATCAATCAGCTGAAAAAATCGTTGAAACTGCGAAACGTTCTGGCGCTTCTGTGTCTGGTCCGATTCCGCTTCCAACAGAAAAATCTGTTTATACGGTTTTACGTGCGGTTCATAAATATAAAGATTCGCGCGAACAATTCGAAATGCGTACGCACAAACGTTTAATCGACATCGTTAACCCAACACCACAAACGGTTGACAGCTTGATGCGTTTGGATCTGCCGAGTGGTGTAGATATCGAAATCAAACTTTAATAAATTGGGCGAAATGCCCGCAAAAATAACAATTAACAGGAGGTGTGACTCATGACCAAAGGAATCTTAGGTAGAAAAGTAGGGATGACTCAAGTTTTCACTGAAAACGGGGAACTTATTCCAGTTACAGTAATCGAAGCAGCGGATAACGTTGTACTTCAAAAGAAAACAGTTGAAACTGACGGTTACGAAGCGGTTCAAATCGGCTTCGAAAACAAACGTGAAGTTTTAGCGAACAAACCCGAAAAAGGTCATGTAGCAAAAGCCAATACTACTCCTAAGCGCTTCATTCGCGAATTCCGCGATGTAAACTTAGACGAGTATGAAATTGGTTCAGAAATCAAAGTAGATGTATTCGCAGAAGGTGACGTCGTGGACGTGACAGGCGTATCGAAAGGTAAAGGGTTCCAAGGTGTTATTAAACGCCACGGACAAGCTCGCGGGCCAATGGCTCACGGTTCTCGTTACCACCGTCGTCCTGGTTCAATGGGTCCTGTAGCACCTAACCGTGTTTTCAAAAATAAACTTCTTCCAGGTCGTATGGGTGGAGATCAAATCACTATCCAAAACTTGGAAATCGTTAAAGTAGACGCAGAAAAGAACTTACTTTTAGTAAAAGGTAATGTTCCTGGTGCAAAAAAATCATTAGTTCAAATTAAAACTGCTATTAAAGCAAAATAAAAAGTTGGAAAGGAGGACTAACGAATGCCAAAACTAAGCTTACTTAAACAAGATGGATCACAAGCTGGCGAAATCACGTTGAACGATGCTGTTTTCGGTGTTGAACCAAACGAAAAAGTTGTTGTCGACGTTATTTTGAGCCAAAGAGCTTCCTTACGTCAAGGGACTCATAAAGTAAAAAATCGTTCTGAAGTACGTGGTGGTGGTCGTAAACCATGGCGTCAAAAAGGTACTGGTCGTGCTCGTCAAGGTTCGATCCGTTCGCCGCAATGGCGTGGTGGTGGTACTGTATTTGGACCAACTCCTCGTTCATACGCATACAAATTGCCGAAGAAAGTTCGCCGTTTAGCGATCAAATCGATCTTATCTTCAAAAGTACTTGATAATGATATCGTAGTACTTGAAGATCTAGCATTTGAAACGCCAAAAACAAAAGAATTTGCGGCTTTCCTTAAAAATATCTCTGTAGATACTAAAGCTCTTGTTGTCGTTGCTTCTGAAAGCGAAAATATCGAACTTTCTGCACGCAACATCCAAGGCATTACTGTTATTCCGGCTGAAAGTATCTCAGTACTAGAAGTTGCTGGACATGATAAACTCATTGTCACACAAGCAGCTGTTCAAAAGATAGAGGAGGTGCTTGCATAATGGATGCACGCGACATCATTAAGCGCCCGGTTGTAACTGAGGAATCTACTAGTGTTCTTGATAACAAGAAATATACTTTTGAAGTAGACACTCGTGCTACAAAAACTCAAATCAAACATGCAATTGAAGAAATCTTTGAAGTTGAAGTAACGAAAGTAAACGTTATGAATTACAAAGGGAAGAAAAAACGCATGGGTCGTTATGTTGGTTATACGAACAAGCGTCGTAAAGCAATCGTAACTTTGAGTAATGATAGTAAAGAAATTCAATTCTTTGAAGTTTAATATGAACGTTTTTGAATAAAATCTAACGAGGAGGGAAAAAAATGGCGATTAAAAAGTACAAACCTACCACAAACGGCCGCCGTCATATGACAAGTTCTGATTTTGCTGAGATTACGACAAGTACTCCAGAAAAATCTTTGCTACGTCCTATGAAAAAGAAAGCTGGTCGTAACAACCAAGGTAAGTTAACTGTTCGTCATCACGGTGGCGGTCATAAACGTCAATACCGTGTGATCGATTTTAAACGTAATAAAGACGGCGTTCCTGGACGTATCGCTACAATCGAATACGATCCAAACCGCTCGGCTAATATTGCACTCGTTCACTACGCTGATGGAGAAAAACGCTACATCATCGCAGCGAAAGGCCTAGAAGTTGGCCAAACAATTCATTCTGGAGCAGAAGCTGATATCAAAATCGGAAATGCTTTAGAACTTAAAGATATTCCAGTGGGTACTGTTGTTCACAATATCGAACTTAAACCTGGGAAAGGCGGACAACTTGTTCGTTCTGCTGGAGCAAGCGCTCAAATTCTAGGTAAAGAAGGTAAATACGTTCTTGTACGTCTTAAATCTGGTGAAGTTCGTATGATTCTTGCTACTTGCCGTGCTACAATCGGTCAAGTTGGTAATGAGCAACATGAACTTATCAACATTGGTAAAGCTGGACGTTCGCGCTGGATGGGTAAACGCCCAACTGTTCGTGGTTCGGTTATGAACCCTAACGATCACCCACATGGTGGTGGTGAAGGTAAAGCACCAATCGGACGTAAATCTCCAATGTCTCCTTGGGGCAAACCAACACTTGGATACAAAACTCGTAAGAAAAACAACAACTCCGATAAATTTATCGTACGTCGTCGTAAAGGTAAATAAGATTTGGGATAAAATTACGTTAATTTTGATAGCAGGGAGTTTGCGGAGGCTAAACTCCGGCTTCCTAGCTATACGAAGGGAGGTTCCGTCATGGGTCGTAGCTTAAAGAAAGGACCTTTTGTCGATGAACATTTGATGAAGAAAGTGGAAGCAGCAAATGAAAGTGACAAGAAACAAGTAATTAAGACTTGGTCGCGTCGTTCCACTATTTTTCCAGTATTCGTAGGTCAAACAATTGCTGTATATGATGGACGCAAACATGTTCCTGTTTATGTTCAAGAAGATATGGTTGGACACAAATTAGGTGAATTTGCACCAACTCGTACTTACCGTGGACACGCGGGAGACGACAAAAAAACAAAACGATAATTTCGAGAGGAGGATATCTAAATGGCAAGTGAAATTACAAGTGCAAAAGCCGTTGCCAAAACGGTACGTATTGCTCCTCGTAAAGCGAGAATCGTTATTGATTTAATCCGAGGCAAGCAAGTTGGCGAAGCAATTGCAATTTTGAAGTTTACTCCAAAAGCAGCTTCACCAGTTATTGAAAAAGTATTGAAATCTGCTATGGCAAACGCTGAACATAACTATGATTTAGACGTAAACAACCTAGTGGTTTCGGAAGCTTTCGTTGATGAAGGCCCGACACTTAAACGTTTCCGTCCACGTGCACAAGGTCGTGCAAGTGCAATCAATAAACGTACAAGCCACATCACTGTTGTGGTATCTGAAGTGAAGGAGGGATAAACGTTGGGTCAAAAAATACATCCAATTGGTATGCGTATCGGTGTCATTCGGGACTGGGATTCAAAATGGTACGCTGAAAAAGATTACGCTAATTTCTTACATGAAGATTTGCGCATTCGTGATTACATTGCTAAACGCTTGGCTGATGCTTCCGTTTCGCGTGTTGAGATCGAACGTGCTGCTAACCGTGTGAATATCACTATTCATACAGCTAAACCTGGTATGGTAATCGGTAAAGGTGGTTCAGAAGTTGAAGCGCTTCGTAAATCCCTAAACGATTTAACTGGTAAACGTGTCCACATCAATATCGTTGAAATCAAACGTGCTGATCTAGACGCAAAACTTGTTGCTGAAAACATTGCAAGACAACTTGAAGGACGTGTTTCTTTCCGTCGTGCACAAAAACAAGCTATCCAACGTACAATGCGTGCTGGTGCGAAAGGAATTAAAACTCAAGTATCTGGTCGTCTTGGCGGAGCTGATATTGCTCGTGCTGAACACTATAGCGAAGGAACTGTACCGCTTCATACTCTTCGTGCTGATATCGATTATGCATGGGAAGAAGCAGATACAACTTATGGTAAACTAGGCGTTAAAGTTTGGATCTACCGTGGTGAAGTCCTTCCAACGAAGAAAAACAATGTGGAAGGAGGAAAATAATTATGTTAGTCCCTAAACGTGTAAAATACCGTCGTGAATTCCGTGGAAATATGCGCGGTCGTGCTAAAGGCGGCACAGAAGTTGCATTTGGTGAATATGGTCTCCAAGCTGTTGAAGCTTCTTGGATCACAAACCGTCAAATCGAAGCTGCTCGTATCGCAATGACTCGTTACATGAAACGTGGCGGTAAAGTTTGGATTAAAATTTTCCCTCATAAATCTTACACATCTAAACCAATCGGAGTTCGGATGGGTAAAGGTAAAGGTGCTCCGGAAGGCTGGGTAAGTCCAGTTAAACGTGGCAAAATTATGTTTGAAATCGCAGGTGTGCCTGAGGAAGTTGCGCGTGAAGCGTTGCGCCTTGCATCACACAAACTGCCGGTCAAAACAAAGATCGTAAAACGTGAAGAAATTGGTGGTGAAGCAAATGAAAGCTAAAGATATCCGTGAACTATCCACTACCGAAATCCAAGATCAAGAAAAAGCGCTAAAGGAAGAGCTTTTCAACTTGCGCTTTCAATTAGCTACAGGACAATTGGAAAATACTGCTCGCATTAAAGAAGTACGTAAATCCATTGCTCGTATGAAAACAATTGTGAAAGAAAGAGAACTTGCTTAAGACGAAATTAATAAGGAGGTTTTAATACATGGCTGACCGTAATCAACGTAAAGTCTATACAGGTCGCGTTGTATCCGACAAAATGGATAAAACGATTACTGTAGTTGTTGAAACATACAAAAAGCATGGTTTGTATGGTAAACGCGTGAAGTATTCGAAGAAATTCAAAGCTCATGATGAAAATAACACTGCAAAAACTGGCGATATCGTTCGTATCATGGAAACTCGCCCTCTATCTTCAACTAAACATTTCCGTTTACTAGAAGTAGTAGAAGAAGCAGTAATTATTTAATGGTTTTATAAAATAGTGAGAGATCAAGATGTTTCTCTTACCTGTTATTCTGGAAGGAGGGTGTCCTAATGATTCAACAAGAAAGTCGTATGAAAGTGGCTGATAACTCTGGCGCACGTGAAGTACTAACAATTAAAGTGCTAGGTGGATCAGGACGCAAAACTGCTAACATTGGTGATGTTGTTGTATGTACTGTTAAACAAGCAACACCAGGTGGCGTTGTCAAAAAAGGCGAAGTCGTTAAAGCAGTAATCGTTCGTACTAAGAGTGGAGCACGTCGTCAAGATGGTTCTTACATCAAATTTGATGAAAATGCATGTGTCATTATCCGTGATGATAAAAGTCCTCGTGGAACACGTATTTTTGGACCTGTTGCTCGCGAACTTCGTGAAAACAACTTCATGAAAATCGTTTCTTTAGCTCCAGAAGTTCTTTAATAAACAAGTTTCAAACCAAGGAGGTGCTAAGACTAATGCATGTCAAAAAAGGTGATAAAGTACAAGTTATTACTGGTAAAGATAAAGGCAAATCCGGCAAAGTTCTTGCTGCATTCCCAAAAAAAGATCGTGTAATTGTTGAAGGAATCAACATGGTGAAAAAACATACGAAACCTTCCAATATCAATCCACAAGGTGGAATCTTGAATGTTGAAGCACCAATTCACGTATCTAACGTAATGCTTATCGATCCTAAATCAGGCGAGCCAACACGTGTGAGCTATGAAGTAAAAGGCGATAAAAAAGTACGTGTAGCTAAAAAATCCGGTGAAGTCATCGATAAATAATTTAAGTAATTGAGGAAGGAGGCAACATTACATGAATCGCCTTAAAGATCGCTATCTTAAGGAAATTGTTCCTGGTATGATGAGCAAGTTTAACTATTCTTCTGTTATGGAAGTACCTAAAATTGAAAAAATCGTAATCAACACTGGTGTTGGTGATGCAGTAGCAAACGCTAAAGTTCTTGACAGTGCTGTTGAAGAACTTGCATTAATCACTGGTCAAAAACCAGTTATCACAAAAGCTAAAAATTCGATCGCTGGATTCCGTCTTCGTGAAGGAATGCCAATCGGTGCGAAAGTAACGCTTCGTGGTGACCGTATGTATGATTTCTTAGACAAATTAATTAATGTTTCACTTCCACGTGTTCGTGACTTCCGTGGGGTTTCGAAAAAAGCTTTCGACGGCCGCGGTAACTACACGCTGGGTGTGAGAGAACAATTGATTTTCCCTGAAATTGATTATGATAAAGTTTCTAAAGTTCGTGGTATGGATGTTGTTATTGTTACAACTGCAAAAACTGACGAAGAATCCCGTGAGTTATTAACTCAAGTTGGAATGCCGTTTCAAAAATAATCAATAATTAAAGTAGGGAGGCGAAAACGTGGCTAAAAAATCAATGATCGCTAAGCAAAAACGCGAACCAAAATTCGCAGTTCAAGGTTATACTCGTTGCGAACGTTGTGGACGTCCACATTCCGTTATTCGCAAATTTAAATTATGCCGTATTTGTTTCCGCGAACTTGCCTATAAAGGTCAAATTCCTGGCGTTAAAAAAGCAAGCTGGTAAACCTAAGTTTAAGGAAGGAGGATAATAACACATGGTGATGACAGATCCAATTGCAGATTTTCTAACTCGTATCCGTAATGCGAACATGGTGAAACATGACAAATTAGAATTGCCTGCATCGAAAATCAAAAAAGAAATTGCTGAAATCTTAAAACGTGAAGGTTTTATCCGTGACGTTGAGTATATTGAAGATGAAAAGCAAGGCACAATTCGTGTTTTCTTGAAATATAGTCCATCTGGCGAACGCGTAATCACTGGTCTTAAACGTATCAGTAAGCCAGGGCTTCGTGTTTATGCTAAATCGAACGAGGTACCAAAAGTTCTTAACGGCTTGGGTATTGCAATCGTATCTACTTCTCAAGGTGTCCTAACTGACAAAGAAGCTCGCGCTAAACAAGTGGGCGGAGAAGTACTTGCATACGTTTGGTAAAATTTTATTCATAAGGAGGTGCGACAATGTCCCGTATCGGTAAAAAGCCTATTACAATTCCTGCTGGTGTAACAGTTACACTTGATGGAAATAAGGCAACAGTTAAAGGTCCTAAGGGTGAACTTGTAAGAGAGTTTAATCCTGAGATTAAAATTGAAATCGAAGGAAGTGAAATTAACGTTTCACGTCCATCTGACAATAAAAATCACCGTGCTCTTCATGGTACGACTCGTGCAGTCCTAAATAACATGGTTGTTGGGGTCTCAGAGGGCTACGAAAAATCACTTGAATTAGTCGGTGTCGGTTACCGTGCTCAAAAACAAGGTTCAAAACTTGTTCTTAACGTAGGGTATTCCCATCCAGTCGAATTTGAAGCGCCAAAAGGTGTCGAAATTGAAGTGCCTGCGAATACTAAAGTAATCGTAAAAGGCTTCAACAAAGAACACGTTGGTGAACTTGCTGCTAATATTCGTGCTGTACGTCCGCCTGAACCATATAAAGGTAAAGGTATCCGCTATGAAGGCGAATATGTACGCCGCAAAGAAGGTAAAACTGGTAAATAATGCCGCGTAAGCGATAAGAGAAGAGGTGAGTCGTGTGATTACTAAAATCGATAAAAATAAAGTTCGTAAAAAAAGACATGCTCGTGTTCGCTCTAAAATTACTGGAACTGAAAGCCGTCCTCGTCTAAACGTTTTCCGTTCTAATAAAAATATCTACGCTCAACTAGTTGATGACGTAAATGGCGTAACACTTGTAAGTGCTTCGAATTTAGATAAAGACTTTGGTTCTGCTGAATCAAAAGTTGACGCTGCTAGCAAGGTTGGCGAATTAGTTGCAAAACGTGCTTCTGAAAAAGGAATTTCTGCAGTTGTTTTCGACCGCGGAGGGTACTTGTACCATGGCCGTGTTAAAGCGCTCGCTGATGCAGCTCGCGAAAATGGATTAGAATTCTAATAAAGAAGGAGGGAAAACTTAGATGGCTGAAATTATTGATGGAAACAAATTAGATGTAGAAGAACGCGTTGTTACAATCAACCGTGTTGCTAAAGTTGTAAAAGGTGGACGTCGATTCCGTTTTACAGCACTTGTGGTTGTTGGCGATAAAAACGGTCATGTTGGATTCGGTACTGGTAAAGCACAAGAAGTTCCAGATGCGATCCGCAAAGCTGTCGAAGACGCTAAGAAAAACATGGTGTTTGTACCAACTGTTGGAACTACAATTCCTCACACAGTAGTTGGTCACTTTGGTGGTGGAGAAATCCTACTTAAACCAGCAAATGCCGGTTCTGGGGTAACGGCTGGTGGTCCAGTTCGTGCCGTACTTGAGCTTGCTGGGGTTGCGGATGTGTCTTCTAAATCACTTGGATCAAACACGCCAATCAACATGGTTCGTGCGACAATTGATGGAATTAAACAACTTAAAAAAGCTGAAGAAGTAGCTAAACTTCGCGGTAAAACAGTTGAAGAATTGTTAGGATAAGGAGGGAATTATCATTATGGCTAAATTAGAACTTACTCTAAAACGTAGCTTAATCGGTCGTCCCGGAGATCAACGTGAAACTGTAAAGGCATTAGGCCTTCGCAAGACACATTCCGTTGTCGTTAAAGAAGATAATCCTGCAATTCGTGGGATGATTAACAAAGTTAGTCATCTTCTAGACGTAAAAGAAGTTTAAGCTAGTATATTTAATGAAATAAAGAAGAAATAGGAGGAGGTGCTTGAACATGAAACTTCACGAATTAAAACCTGCAGAAGGTTCGCGCAAAGAGCGCAATCGTGTTGGTCGTGGAACAGGCTCTGGTAACGGAAAAACTGCCGGCCGTGGACATAAAGGGCAAAAAGCTCGTTCAGGCGGTGGCGTACGTTTAGGATTTGAAGGTGGACAACTTCCACTTTTCCGTCGTTTGCCTAAACGTGGTTTTACAAACATCAACCGTAAAGAATTCGCGATTGTGAATTTAGATGTTTTAAACCGTTTTGAAGACGGCACTGAAGTAACACCTGAACTTCTAATTGAAACAGGTGTTGTGAACAATGCTAAATCTGGTATTAAAATCCTTTCGAATGGATCTATTGAGAAGAAACTTACAGTGAAAGCTAATAAGTTTTCTGCAGCAGCTAAGGAAGCAATCGAAGCTGCCGGCGGAAAAGCTGAGGTGATCTAATGTTTCAAACGTTAGTAAACTTTTTCCGTGTAAAAGATATTCGGAATAAGATTTTCTTCACCCTTGCGATGCTTATCATTTTCCGTATTGGAACATTCATACCTGTGCCTGGGGTGAATGCAGCGGCATTGCAACAAACAATGGAAGGCGGTATTTTTGGGTTCTTAAACACCTTTAATGGTGGGGCACTTAAAAATTTCTCCGTTCTTGCGATGGGGGTTATGCCTTACATCACTGCGTCCATCATTGTACAACTTTTACAAATGGATGTTGTTCCAAAACTCACTGAGTGGTCTAAACAAGGTGAAATGGGACGTAAAAAACTCAATCAATTGACGCGTTATTTGACAATTGGTTTGGGACTTATTGAAGCCTTCGGTATGGCTTACGGATTTAACCGTTTGTCAGGGTCCACACTTATCTTCAACGCTTCTGTAGCGCAGTACATCGTTGTTGCGATTGTGCTTACAACAGGAACAATGTTTTTAATGTGGCTTGGTGAACAAATTACGGTTAAAGGTGTCGGAAACGGGATTTCCATTATCATCTTCGCGGGGATCGTAGCTCGTATTCCAGATGGAATTCGTCAAGTTTACGTTCAACAAATTGAAGATGCTGGTGATCAACTTTTCCTTCACATCTTAGTTCTTGCTGGAATTGCACTTGCTGCACTTCTAATTGTTGTTGTAGTTATTTACTTCCAACAAGCGCTACGTAAAATTCCGATCCAGTATTCAAAACGTGTAGCTGGAAATAAACAAGCGGGTGCGCAAGCTACTCACTTACCACTAAAATTGAACTCTGCTGGGGTTATTCCAGTAATCTTTGCGAGTGCTTTTATTATCACACCGCAAACGATCTTGACGTTCTTTGATAGTAGTAACGGTGTTGTATCTGTACTCAAAAACGTATTTGATTATACAAAACCGATTGGCATGGTCTTGTATGTAGCTCTGATCATCGCATTCACTTATTTTTATGCTTTTATCCAAGTTAACCCTGAAAAAGTGGCAGATAACTTGAAAAAGCAAGGTGGATATATTCCAAGTAAACGTCCGGGAAGGGAAACACAAGCTTATCTTACTTCGGTACTTTATCGCTTGACCTTCATCGGAGCCTTATTCCTTGCCGCAGTTGCAATCATTCCGACAATCGGAACGACAGCATTTGGATTACCTCAAACGCTCGCAATCGGTGGCACGAGTCTTCTAATCGTTATCGGGGTAGCACTTGATACAACGAAACAATTGGAAGGGCAACTGGTTAAACGGAATTATCGAGGATTCATCAAATAACGCGCGGGCACTTGCTATGGTTTTCCTAGCAGGTCTGCCTTGCGGGTACAAGGAGCGAATCAATTGAAACTAGTATTAATGGGCCTTCCTGGTGCCGGTAAAGGTACACAAGCCGAGAAAATTGTTGAAAAATATCATATTCCCCACATCTCAACAGGAGATATGTTTCGTCAAGCAATGAAAGATGAAACTGAACTAGGACTTGAAGCTAAATCTTATATGGATAAAGGCGACTTAGTTCCTGATGAAGTGACAAATGGTATTGTTCGCGAACGTCTAGCTCAAGATGATGCAAAAAGTGGTTTTCTCCTAGATGGTTTTCCAAGAACTGTTGCCCAAGCTGAAGAGCTTGAACGTATTTTAAGTGACTTTGGGACTGAACTCGATGCGGTCATCAATATTGATGTACCAAAAGAATCTCTGATGAAACGTCTTACGGGACGCTGGATCTGTCCAACTTGTGGCAGAACATATCATGAGCTCTATAACCCGCCAAAAGTAGCTGGAAAATGCGACGTCGATGGTTCTGAACTTTATCAACGTGAAGACGATAAAAAGGAAACCGTTGAAAATCGATTAAATGTGAATTTGAAACAGACGAAACCTTTGCTTGATTTTTACACGAAAACAGGTAAACTTCATAGTATTAATGGCGAACAAGAGATTAATAAAGTTTTTCTTGATGTAGATCAAATTCTTGCTTCTTTTTAAAGGAGAAAGGCTTGAACACTGCTGAGAATTTAAACGTGCAAATCCTGTTGATTTGTAGTATAATGGATAATTGGCAGTGGAATATAAGCATTTTTGCAAATCATGATGAACGAGAGAACCATTTGAGGATTATCCGAAACATTTGCTAAACCGAACTTTAGTCTTTGCACTCAAGTTTTCCGGATTACGGATTTCACTTTTCAGGTTGTCTAAAGGCAGGTCGGCTTTTTGAAATGATAGAAGCAGATCTCTTTTCACGTTTTTTCATGTAATCAAGTTTTACACTGATAAAATCGGAACCAAGTGGTCTAGTAACCGAGAAGGAGGTAGCGAACATATGGCTAAAGAAGATGTAATAGAAGTTGAAGGCGTAGTACAAGAAACTTTGCCTAACGCAATGTTTAAAGTTGAACTCGAAAATGGGCATGAAGTGCTTGCCACTGTTTCAGGTAAAATTCGTATGCACTACATCCGTATTTTACCAGGGGATAAAGTAACTGTTGAACTTTCCCCATACGATCTGACTCGTGGAAGAATCACTTATCGTTTTAAATAATTTGCACTCCGAAATTGAATTTATATACCGGTCTGGTTCGCCAGCTTAGTAGTTATCGGTTTATAGAGACATTTTCTCTAGTAAACAAGGAGGTATATGGAATGAAAGTAAGACCATCTGTTAAACCTATGTGCGAAAAATGTAAAGTTATTCGTCGTAAAGGTAAAGTTATGGTAATCTGTGAAAACCCTAAGCATAAACAAAAACAAGGTTGATTATAGAAAATAAGGAGGTGCTTGATTAGATGGCACGTATTGCAGGTGTGGATGTTCCACGTGAAAAACGTATCGTGATCTCACTAACTTACATCTACGGTATCGGAAAAGCAACAGCTGCTAAAGTCTTGGAAGAAGCAGGCGTTTCTGAAGATGTACGTACGAGAGATTTAAGTGAAGAAGAATTAGGTAAAATCCGTGAAATCGTAGACCGTATTAAAGTTGAGGGGGATCTTCGTCGTGAAGTGAACTTAAACATTAAACGTCTAATCGAAATCGGTTCTTACCGCGGTATGCGTCACCGTCGTGGACTTCCTGTTCGCGGACAAAATACGAAAAATAATGCGCGTACTCGTAAAGGTCCTTCTAAGACTGTCGCAGGTAAGAAGAAATAAACGAATAGTAAAGGAGGTAATTAGTGAATGGCACGTAAAACAAACACTCGTAAACGTCGTGTGAAAAAGAATATCGAAAATGGTATTGCACACATTCGTTCTACATTTAATAATACAATTGTAACGATTACTGATACACATGGTAATGCTTTATCGTGGTCTAGTGCTGGTGCTTTAGGTTTTAAAGGTTCTCGTAAATCTACTCCTTTTGCAGCTCAAATGGCAGCAGAAACTTCAGCAAAAGCAGCGATGGAACATGGTCTTAAATCTCTTGAAGTAACAGTTAAAGGTCCTGGTGCAGGTCGTGAAGCAGCTATTCGTGCTCTTCAAGCCGCAGGTCTTGAAGTTACTGCAATTAAAGATGTTACTCCAGTTCCTCACAATGGATGTCGTCCTCCAAAACGTCGTCGTGTATAAGTAGTCGTCTTTGTGCGCAACTTTTAAAACAGCGATATTTTGAAGCACAATTGAGGTTCGACTAGGTTTCTGAAATAAGACGTTTTGAAGGAGGGTATATTTGAATGATCGAAATTGAAAAGCCAAAAATCGAGACGATTGAGATCAGCGATGATGCCAAATATGGAAAGTTTGTTGTAGAACCACTTGAGCGTGGATATGGTACAACTTTGGGTAACTCCTTACGTCGTATTCTATTATCTTCACTTCCAGGCGCTGCTGTAACGTCCATTCAAATTGATGGAGCTTTACATGAGTTTTCTGTAATTGAAGGTGTAGTTGAAGATGTGACAACCATAATTTTGAATATCAAAAAACTGGCACTTAAAGTTTACTCTGATGAAGAAAAAACATTAGAGATTGATATACAAGGACCTGGTGTTGTAGCAGCTGGAGATATTAATTATGATAGTGATGTCGAAATTTTGAATCCAGATCTTCACATTGCAACGTTGAGCGACAACGCGAAATTTCATGTTCGCCTTAACGCTGCTCGTGGCCGCGGTTATACGCCGGCTGATCAAAACAAACGTGAAAGCATGCCTATCGGTGTCCTTCCGATAGATTCAATTTTCTCGCCGGTAATTCGTGTGAACTACCAAGTTGAGAATACACGTGTTGGTCAATCTACAAATTATGATAAGCTGACTTTTGATGTTCTAACTGACGGAAGTATCAGTCCAGAAGAAGCTGTGTCACTTGGCGCAAAAATTCTTTCTGAGCACTTGAGCATTTTCGTTAACTTAACAGATGAAGCACAAAAAGCTGAGATCATGATTGAAAAAGAAGAAAGCCATAAAGAAAAAGTACTTGAAATGACAATTGAAGAACTTGACTTATCGGTTCGTTCTTATAACTGTCTAAAACGTGCTGGAATCAATACAGTTCAAGAACTCGCTGACAAATCTGAAGATGATATGATGAAAGTTCGTAACTTGGGTCGTAAATCTTTAGAAGAAGTAAAAGTGAAACTGGCTGATCTTGGCTTAGGTCTTCGCAACGAAAACTGATTAGAAATGTAAGGAGGGAATTCCATGGGTTACAGAAAATTAGGCCGTACAAGTGCACAACGTAAAGCATTGCTTCGTGATCTTGCAACGGATTTAATCGTTCATGAACGTATCGAAACAACTGAAACACGTGCTAAAGAAGTTCGTAAAGTTGTAGATCGTCTTATTACTTCTGGTAAAAAAGGTGACTTGCACGCTCGTCGTCAGGCTGCGGCATTCATTCGTCATGAAGTAGCTAGTGTTAAACAAGTTGATGCAAAAGACGGCGGTAAGAAAAACCAAGCTGTTTATGCACTTCAAAAACTATTTGACGATGTTGCACCACGTTATGCAGAACGTCAAGGTGGATACACTCGTATCTATAAAAAAGGCCCTCGTCGTGGTGACGGAGCGCCAATGGTTATCATTGAACTAGTTTAATAATGAACTTTAAAGCAAGTAGAGTGTGATGATAAGCGAAAGCACCATTCTTTGTCTTGTCTAGCTCTGTGTGTTCCCTGCGAGTATCTCGCGGGGAGCGCAGGCTTTTTTTGTTTTCGATTCGCTCAAAGTGTGTATGTGCTTTGAGTTTTTTTATGTAAATAGCCACTAGGATAATTTTAACTATTCCTAGTGGCTATTTGCTTTTCATTCCATTCGTTCGATTGTCACATGGGGCAAATTTTGGATATATTGAAAGATTTCTCTTTCTTCTTGAATGGATTTTGACTTAATTTGCATGGTTACTTGATAAGCATCGACATCACCGAAAGGCTCGCGTTTTGTCTCATATGTAGAGATTAAGTAGTCGTGCTCATGCAGATAATTCGTAATAGCAGCCAAGTTACTTTTATCGTTCGTTGAATAGATTAAGAGAACGGTGTGAAAACCAACAGATTTACTAAAGAAACTTAGTGCTTCAAGTCCAATTAATGTGAGTACCGTTGCACCGACGCCAAGTGTATATAGACCAGCTCCAGTGGCAAGGCCGATGCCAGAAGTTGCCCAAAGACCAGCAGCGGTGGTTAAACCACGAACAAATTGCTTTTGAATAATAATAGTTCCGGCGCCGATAAAACCAATTCCGCTAACGACTTGAGCCGCTACACGGCTAGGGTCAAAGGAAACGTTGGCATGACCAGTTACACCGAAAAAGCCATATTGAGAAACAATCATGATTAGAGCGCTGCCGAGCGAAACTAGAAAATGCGTCCTGAAGCCGGCTTCTTTTGCTCGAAGTTCACGATCGAGCCCGATGATACCCCCTAAAATTCCTGCGACAGTTAAGCGTAATAAAAATTCAAGCCACATAAAATCACTCCTCATCTCCTTCTATTTTCCCGCTTTCAAAAGAAAAAAACAAGCTTTGCTTAAGAATTGGCTTTATACTATAATAAATAGGTGTTAACCATTTGAAATGGGGTGCGAGGCTTGTCAGAAGATTTTGTGCGTTTAGAGCACGTTTTTTATAAATATGAAGAAGAAGATAATTTTGCGGTAGAGGATGTGACTTTCTCTGTAAGAAAAGGTGAATGGCTTGCACTTGTCGGCCATAACGGTTCGGGAAAATCAACACTTGCTAAGCTACTTAACGGGTTGCTCTTCCCTGAAAGCGGCTTAATCAAGATTGGTCACTTTGCGTTAAGTGAAACGACGATATGGGAAATTCGCAAACAAGTGGGAATGGTTTTTCAAAATCCAGATAATCAATTTGTGGGTGCAACGGTCCAGGATGATGTAGCTTTTGGATTGGAAAATCATGGGGTACCGCATGAAGAAATGGTCAAGCGAGTGGAAGAGGCACTTCGTGAAGTCGGGATGACGGATTATGCCCTGCATGAACCAGCAAGACTTTCTGGCGGTCAAAAGCAACGTGTTGCGATTGCGGGTGTGCTTGCCCTCCAGCCTGATGTGATTATTTTGGATGAGGCGACTTCGATGCTTGATCCGCGTGGACGAGCAGAAGTAATGGCAACGATACGAAATTTGCGCGAGCGCGAAGAAATTACTGTTATTTCAATTACGCATGACCTTGATGAAGTACTTTATGCGGATCGTGTAATTGTGATGAATGAAGGAAAACGATTCAAAGAAGGAACGCCACAGGAAATTTTTGAAGCACCTGAAGAGATGAAGCGAATCGGTCTTGGCGTCCCGTTTATCGTTGAACTGGAAGAAAAACTCTCGGAACGCGGCATTCAAATTGATGAGCCGATTCTTTCGGAAGGAGCGTTGCTTGAATTATTATGGCGATTAAACTCGAACAATTAGGTTTTTGTTATCAAAAGAATAGTCCTTTTGAAAAACGGGCTTTAGAAGACGTTACCGTTTCGTTTGAAGATGGGAGTTATACCGCGATCGTTGGGCACACTGGATCCGGAAAATCAACGCTTTTGCAACATTTGAATGCGCTCCTGCTTCCCACAGAAGGAAAAATCACAATATTCGACCGGGAAATTTTAGCTGGTGAAAAGCAGAAAAAATTGAAAAACATTCGCAAGAAAGTGGGGATTGTCTTTCAGTTTCCAGAAGCGCAGTTATTTGAAGAAACGGTACAAAAAGATATTTGTTTTGGCCCGTTAAATTTCGGTGTCCCGCTAGAAGAAGCGGAAAAGCGTGCTCGGGAAGCCATTCACGAGGTTGGACTTACAGAAGATATCTTGGAACGCTCACCATTTGAACTTTCAGGAGGACAGATGCGCCGCGTTGCAATTGCAGGCGTGCTTGCGATGGAACCAGAAGTTTTAGTTTTGGATGAACCCACAGCAGGATTAGATCCAAGTGGTCGAAGAGAAATCATGGAAATGTTTTACGCGCTTCATGAACGAAAAAATTTGACTACTGTGCTTGTGACTCACAGCATGGAGGATGCCGCTCAGTATGCTGAAAAAATCGTGTTGATGAAAGAGGGAACAGTGGACCGGATTGGCACACCTCGTGAAATTTTCCAGGAGTCTGAACGCTTATCTGAACTTGGACTGCTTGTTCCTGAGGTTGTTCGTTTTCAACGAGACTTTGAAAAGAAATTTTCGGTTTCTTTTTCTAAAGTTTGCCTAAACATGGATGAGCTTTTGGAAGAAATGATGCGGTTTTTACCTGAAGGCAGGAATCCACTATGATGGATAAAATGATTTTGGGACGTTATATCCCAGGGGATTCTTGGCTTCATAGTATTGATCCGCGGGCTAAGATCACGGCGGTGATGTACTTTATTGTCATTGTCTTTATGGCCAACAACTGGCTAACTTACTTATTTTTATTTGCCTATGTGCTTTATTTAGTTTTTAGTTCAAAGGTTCCTTTTATGTTTTTTGTAAAAGGACTGCAGCCCATTATGATTTTGATTTTACTTACGTTATTATTGCAAGTTTTTTTCACACAAGGTGGAGATACTTTGCTCGCGCTTGGCCCGATCAAAGTTACGACACTCGGGCTATTGAACGGTATTAAAATCTTTTGTCGCTTTGTATTGATTGTTTTCATGACGACGTTACTAACGCTCACAACAAGCCCGATTGAGCTGACAGATGGACTGGAGAAGATTCTAATGCCTTTCCGCGTTTTACGCTTGCCAGTTCATGAACTGGCGTTAATGCTGAGCATTTCACTTCGGTTCATTCCGACGCTAATGGATGAAACGGAGAAGATTTTGAAGGCACAAAAGGCGCGCGGCGTGGACTTTACAAGTGGGAAAATTACGGAACGAATCAAGGCGATTGTTCCACTTTTGATTCCACTTTTCATTAGTGCGTTTAAGCGTGCGGAAGATTTGGCGATTGCGATGGAAGCGAGAGGCTATCGAGGTGGCCAGGGACGAACAAAATTTAGATTGTTAAAATGGCGCTGGCGAGATACGTTTTTACTAGTATCATTGGTTATTTTAACGGTACTTTTATGGTTCTTTAGAAATTAGGAGGAAAAACAATTCATGACACGCTATAAGGCGATTATCGCTTATGATGGAAGCGGCTTTTTTGGCTATCAAGTTCAACCAGAAAAGCGGACAGTGCAAAGCGAAATTGAACAGGCTCTTCAAAAAATGCATAAAGGAGAATTTATTCGAGTAACGGCTTCAGGACGGACTGATGCTGGGGTACACGCAAAAGGACAGGTTATTCATTTCGATTCTCCGCTTGAGATTCCTGGGGGTTCTTTTCGAATGGCACTTGAGACGAGAACGCCTCGGGATATTAGTTTTCGGTCGGTTAAAGCCGTGGACTCGGATTTTCATGCTCGCTTTGATACGACTGGAAAAGAATATCGTTACCTGATTCAGTGTGGAAGACTTTTTGATCCGTTTATGCGCCACTTTGCTTGGCATTTTCCTTATCCGATTGATCTTCAGAAGATGGAAGAGGCGGTCACGATTCTGCTTGGGGAACATGATTTCACAACATTTTGTAGCGCGAGAACGGAGATGGAGAATAAGGTTCGAACGCTTTATCAGATTGAAATGAAACAAGTGAATGACGAACTTTTTGCGATTACTTATCGTGGCGATGGCTTTTTGTATAACATGGTGCGGATTCTAACGGGAGCGCTTATGGATGTGGGGCAGGGGAAGCTTTCGCTAATTGATTTAAAAAAAGCGTTGGATGCTAAGAATAGAGAAGCGCTGCGAAGCAAAACGGCACCTCCAGAAGGTTTGTATTTGATGAACGTATTTTATGATGAATTCGGAAAATAGCGTACTGCGAAAGCGGAGTTTAATTTGTTTCCCCATCCGACTTTTTTCCTGAAATTCATTGACTTTTAAAGGCAGAAATTGTATTATGGACTATGGTATTGTTTACCCCACAATAAGCCCCGGAAGGTTGTTGTGTTGAAAAAACAATAGAAGTAAGATAAAGATGTTTCGGAACAAGGAACGGTTCCGGGCGCAATTTTTAATTTATTAGGAGGGTAACTCATGCGTACAACTTATATGGCGAAACAAGGCGAAGTAGAACGTAAATGGTACGTGATCGACGCTACTGATGTTTCTCTAGGTCGTTTGTCGAGCGAAGTAGCATCTATTCTTCGTGGCAAAAACAAACCGCAATTTACTCCACACGTTGATACTGGAGATTTTGTAATTGTAATTAATGCAGGTAAGGTAGGTCTTACTGGTAAAAAAGCAACAGATAAAATTTATTACCGTCACTCGCAATATCCAGGCGGATTGAAATCTCGTACAGCAGGCGAAATGCGTGCGAACTATCCTGAGAAACTAATCGAGCTTTCTGTAAAAGGAATGCTTCCAAAAACTTCTCTAGGACGTCAACAATTCAAAAAATTACACGTATATGCAGGTGATGTGCATGAACATGCAGCACAAAAACCAGAAGCATACGAACTACGCGGTTAATATCAAAGGAGGGAAATAATAGTGGCAGAAGTACAATATTACGGAACTGGTCGTCGTAAAAGCTCAGTAGCACGTGTGCGTTTAGTACCGGGCGATGGCAAAGTTGTTATCAATAATCGTGACTGGGAAGATTATATCCCATTTGCAGCACTACGCGAAGTAATCAAGCAACCACTAGTTGCAACAGAAACTTTAGGAAGCTACGATGTACTAGTAAACGTACACGGTGGTGGATACACTGGTCAAGCTGGTGCAATCCGTCATGGCGTGGCACGTGCACTTCTTCAAGTAGCACCTGAATACCGTTCAGCTCTTAAATCAGCTGGTCTTCTTACTCGTGATTCTCGTATGAAGGAACGTAAGAAATACGGTCTTAAAGCTGCTCGTCGTGCACCTCAATTCTCGAAACGTTAATACCACATTTTTGGACCTGCTCCCGAATATAGGGAGTGGGTTTTTTATTTGGTTTCTTTAAAGTAATTTAGTGTTCCTTTTTTAACTTCAATTGTCACAAATAAATATGATAGACTTGCTTTGTAGTAAAATAATTTAACAAGTAGATGATCTAAAGGGCATCAAGAGACTATGCAAATGAGGTGGATGGGAGAAAAAAGATGGTGAAGGCCACTGTTACTTGTCACCATTTTAATGCTTGCTGCTTGTAAAAACCGGAAGGATGAGTAGAAATTGGAGATCAGATTGTTGCGTTATTTTTTGACGGTAGCAGAGGAGCGAAATGTGTCAAGAGCAGCCAAGGTTCTTCATATTACACAGCCAACGCTCAGCCGACAGTTAAAGGAATTTGAGTCGAGTCTTGGGACAGAACTATTCGTTCGGCAAAATAAAGAACTTGTTTTAACGGAAGCAGGACTGCTTCTGAAAAGCCGTGCGGAGGAAATTTTGGAGCTTACGGAGCGTACTGAACAGGAGTTTCAAGATCAGAAAAAAGCGCTTTTTAGCGGGCATGTTTCGATCGGTTGTGTTGAGGCAGATAACTCGGATACAGTTGCGATGATGCTTGAAGAGCTTGTGAATGAATATCCGCAGGTAACGTTTACAATTTTTAGTGGAACGAGTGATATGATTGTTGAAAGACTAGAGAAAGGTTTGCTCGATTTGGCAGTGCTTATCGAACCAGTGGATACGAAACAGTTTGAGAAATTAGTTCTCCCACATGACGAACGTTGGGGGTTGCTTGTTTCGAAAGAGTCGTTTCTGGCGGTTCAAGATGAGATCGAAATTGCAGATTTAGCTAGAATACCCTTGCTCAGTTCATCGCGTACGGAAGTAGCGGCTATGATTGAATCTTGGGCGAAAGAAAGCGGGGTATCATTTCAGATTGTGGGGACATTTAATTTGATTTTTAATGTAATTCCACTGGTTGAAAATCATGTTGGATCGGCAATTGGTATTGAAGGTGCGTTGTCAGCTTGGAATTTAGATCGTTTGAAATTTTTACCACTCGTACCAGAAGTGAAAACGAAATGTGTGCTTGTCTGGAAGAAGCACCGGGAGCACTCGCCGTCGGTTGCTGTTTTGCTACAATATTTCAAGGATGCTTTTGAGGCATAGATGGGCTAGTTAGAAAGTATTAGACAAATAAATTTGTTGGCTGTAACATGAACTTAGAAAAAGTTTTGTTGCAGTTTTTTTATGGCTGTGAATTTTGTTCGAATAGCAAAGTAGAATGGAGGAATGAATTTATGGCGAAGTTTGAACAGGTGAAAAATGGGGTTATCTTCCCTGTAGGTGAGAAAAATGAAGCTTTTGCACAGTATTTTGTTGGGCAAAGTTATTTAAAGACTCTTGTGGCAGATCCAGCAGTGAATGTGGGTGTTGGAAATGTTACTTTCGAGCCGGGTTGCCGCAATAACTGGCATATTCATCGCGATGGCTTTCAACTTTTGCTTGTAACGGGCGGTGAAGGCTGGTACCAGGAAGAGGGAAAAGAAGCGCAATTTTTGCAGGTTGGGGACGTTGTTGTCACACATGATGGTGTCAAGCACTGGCACGGGGCTACTCGTGATAGCTGGTTTGAGCATATCGCGATTACGTCTGGAACACCCGAATGGCTTGAACCAGTTTCGGATGAGATATACGATAAACTTTAAAACGAAAGAGGGGTTTTTTGTGGAAAAACAAACGGCGGGGCGTGAACAACTTGGTGAGTTTGCGCCGCAATTTGCAGCGCTTAATGATGATGTTTTGTTTGGCGAAGTTTGGTCTCGGGAGGCAGAGCTTTCAGCACGTGATAGAAGTTTAATTACTTGTGCAAGCTTGCTTACGCAAGGTGTGCCCCAGTTGGAAGCGCATTTTAAGATAGCTAGACAAAATGGTGTGACAAAAACAGAAATCGTAGAATTGATTACGCATTTAGCTTTTTATACGGGGTGGCCGAAAGCTTGGTCTGCTTTTACGCTAGCGAAAAAAACTTTTAATGAATAGGTTTTAGAAAATGGCAGACGAAAAGTCTGCCATTTTTCATGCAACTAAAAAGGTGTATTACGGCTTAAAACCGCTATTTATAAGTGTTTTTTCTTATCGAGATAGAAATTTAGCAAATTCTAAACCACGAGCAAACATTTTGCGGTACGGATCTCAAAAATAGGAGCTGTTTTTTTGCAGCTTGCATGCCGATCAAATTCATCAGATTTTTTTCTGAATCTTAGTTATAACGAAGATGGCAATGTAAAGTAAAAGAATGAATACGATGCATGACCAGATGCCGTTTGTAAAAGTTAACTGAGCATTCTGCGAAAGGGCTTCACCAGAAAGGAGGTTCGGGATATTAAGGTAGGATGACGGTAGGAAAGGCATAATTTTATCGAATCCGTTGTTGTATTTTCCGAGTGCTGATGGCAGGAACAAAATGGCTAGAAGGATCAAGGCATTCACAACATCACCCGTAGAAATTTTACTAATTAAAAGAGCGGTGAGTGTGATCAATAAAATGAATAACGATACTAAGCTGAAATATTTTAAGAACCACACGCCAATGGTATCGATATGAATTTGATCTGTGGCAGGGTTGTGAAATAATACCGGGTAGCGAAATGTGCCCAAACCTTTTCCAATTAATCCGGTGAGAAAACTCGTAATAGTTGTGATGATGACAAGAAAAAATGCAAAAAGGGCATTCAGTATGAGTTTGATTTGAATCAAATTGCTTTTACTGACTGGAATTATATTCATGAAATCGCGTGTTTTTAATTTTTTTTCATTGTTTAGAATATCAATGACAGCAAAAAGGACTAAAACAAATATGAGAAATGGTGTTGTTACCGACAAGAATTGATGTGCGTAATTGATTCCGTAGCGATCAGCTCCGCTGATTTCTGGTTCTAAATGATGTTTTTCTAAATAAGTATTGAGCTTTATTTGTTTATGAATGCGGGAAAGATCCTCAATATCCATAGGTATGCTTCCTTCTTCGATTCCTCTAAGTTGCAACTGATCGTATGCGATTTGATGTTTTAAAAAAGCAGACCAGTCGTTACTGGAAACATCGGAAGTAAGCTGTTCGAGTATTGTAGCTTCTTTTTTAGTCTGCTTTGCCGCTTGCTTTGCGGCAGGTTCATTTTGTGAAATATCATCAATTTGTTGTGCTGAATTTTCGGCTTCAGATGCTTGAATAGCAAAATCTGCACGTTCTGTTTCATGAGTATCAAAGAGGCCACTTAATATATAATTAGCAATGGGGAGGAAAACGGCAAGAAGTAGTAAGATAAGTGGCTTTTTTTTACGTATAAATTTCAAGGTTTCAAAATGTAGTAGATTCAAAGTTGTCATCCCCTTCATACAAGTTATGGTAAATCTCTTCCGCTTTTTTATCAGGAAATTTAGAGAAATCTAGGATATATTCGATTTTTTTATTTTGAAGAAACAGGACTTTGCTACAAGTTTGATCAATATGATTCAAAATATGGGAAGAAAAAAGAAAAGCTTTTCCAGTTTGAGCAAGGGAATGAATAGCTCTTGTCACAATATGAATGCTTGTAGGATCGAGTCCGTTAAAAGGTTCATCCATTAAAATATTGGGGGCATCACTTATAATAGCCATTGCAATCAAAAGGTGTTGTTTCATTCCGAATGATAGTTTAGATATTTTTTTATGTTGATAAGCTGTCATTTGGAGTAAATCTAATATTTGCTCAATCTGCTGATCAGATTTCCAAGTGTATTTAACAAAGCGCAAATGTTCAATAACTGTTAACTCTGGATAAAGTAAATCGATATTTTGTAAGTAGAAGAAGGAACGACAATAGTGCGTGGTTGCTTCTTTCATTTCGTAAGATTCGATGGAAATTTTTCCGGATGTTATTTTTTGCAAACCAGAGATGGAACGTAAAAGGGTTGTCTTGCCTGTTCCATTTGGAGCAACAAGTCCGATGATTTCACTAGGCCGGATTTTAAGGGATAAGTGGTCCAAAATGAGGTTTTTCCCAATTTTAACGGATAAATTTTCAATTGTTATCATAGATGAACACCTCTTGAAGTTTTATTTATATCGCTCTTAATTATAATGGTGTCTTATTATAAAATCAACAAATTAACAGATAAATCAATATAAACAATATTTTTTGTTTTTTGTAATATATTTACTATTCAACGGTCTCGGATTGTGGTAATCTAATAGAGATTCAAAAAACATCAGAGAGGTGGATTTCAACATGAAGTATAAAAAGGTAATTATTTTGTTTACTTTAGCAGTAATGCTTATTCTCGCTCCATTGTCAAATTCAGCAGAGGCAAGGGTCATGGGACAAGTGGAAAATTATCATCATAAAATTTATTATGGCTATGGGCCATATTGGGGACCAAAATTTGGGGAAGTAAGTAAATATTTATCTGTAGCTCACGGATATCGAAAAACAGGTTATAATAAAATTAGGCTTAATCAATTAGGCCCATTGACTTTTAAATATAGATTTGTAGCGAAGTATAGGGTGTGGTAATATCTAAAACTCGATTGTTTATTTTCGAATAAACTTAGTGTCGATATGTTTCTTTGAGTTAATACTTTTTTGTTTCTCAAGGATAAAATACTACCAATTTAGAGTTAAAGATCGCTATAACCGATTTTATTGTGAAATGAGAAATAAATATTGATTTATGGCACGATAAGTGGATAGAGTTTAGAAAATGGCAGACGAAAAGTCTGCCATTTTTGTATTCAATTGAAAAAGCAAGGCCTGGCTCAAAATGCCATTTCTAGCTGTTTTTTCTTGTTAAAATAGAAGTTTGGCAAAAACTAAACCACGAACAAACATTCTGTGGTACAATAAGCAAGAATGGGGGATGACACATGGCAAAAGCAAAACGAACTACAAAATTTGTCTGCAGTTCCTGCGGTTATGAATCGCCTAAATGGATGGGTAAATGTCCGAATTGTGGCGAGTGGAATCAAATGGTAGAGGCACTCGAACCTTCTAAAAAGGCTTCGCGTAGCTCTTTTCAACATACAGGTGAGCCTTCGAAAGCTATGCGAATCACGGATGTGATGAGTGAGTCTGAAAAACGCGTACAAACGAAGATGCCTGAACTGAACCGGGTGCTCGGTGGTGGTGTTGTCGAAGGCTCTATGGTACTTGTCGGCGGGGACCCTGGGATCGGGAAATCAACTTTACTTCTTCAAGTTTCTGCGGAGCTTACGCTAGCGGATAAAAAAGTGCTATATATTTCTGGGGAAGAATCGGTTAAACAAACGAAACTTCGTGCGGAGCGCCTTCAGGTTTCTGGTGACAACTTGTATTTATATGCGGAAACGAATCTTGAAGCCATCCAAGCGACGATTGATTTTATTAAGCCAGATTTCGTGATTATTGATTCGATTCAAACGGTTTACCATCCAGATGTGACAAGTGCGGCGGGGAGTGTCTCGCAAGTACGAGAGTCAACAGCAGCACTGATGCGAATTGCGAAAATGCAAAATATTACGGTGTTTATCGTTGGTCACGTAACGAAAGAAGGGGCGATCGCTGGACCGCGTTTGCTTGAGCATATGGTGGATACGGTACTTTATTTTGAAGGTGAACGTCATCATGCTTACCGTATTTTGCGTGCGGTTAAAAACCGCTTTGGTTCAACCAATGAAATCGGGATTTTTGAAATGAGAGATGTCGGTTTAGTGGAAGTGGCTAATCCGTCTGAAGTATTCCTTGAAGAGCGTTTGGATAACGCGTCCGGCTCAACGGTTGTAGCGTCTATGGAAGGAACGCGCCCTGTCCTTGTGGAAATTCAGGCGCTTGTTTCTCCAACGATGTTCGGAAATGCGAAACGGATGGCAACAGGGCTTGATTATAACAAAGTTTCTCTTATTATGGCGGTGCTCGAGAAACGTGTGGGTTTGCTTCTGCAAAATCAAGATGCTTATTTAAAAGCGGCGGGCGGTGTTCGTCTCGATGAGCCAGCAGTCGATTTAGCGATTGCGGTAAGTGTCGCATCAAGCTACCATGATCGCCCAACGAAAAGCACGGATTGTTTTATTGGTGAACTCGGGCTTACAGGAGAAGTAAGAAGTGTAGCTCGGATTGAAGAACGCGTAAAAGAAGCGAGCAAACTAGGCTTTAAGCGAATCTTTATTCCGACAAATAACGGCGGTGAATTTAAAGTTCCAAAATCCGTTGAAATTGTCCGTGTGGCAACGATTGCCGAAGCTTTGCAGCAAGCTCTTCCGAAATGATTAGAAGCAGATCTTATTCTGCTTCTTTTTTGCAAAGAGAATGGTTGCTGTTCGTCTGAGATTTAGTGTAAAATGGGTAGGAAACATGTTACGCTTTTTACAATGAAACTGAAAGGAGGCGTGAAGATGCTAAAATGGATTATTCGAGTGTGTTTTATTTTGCTCGGAGGAACATCGGGTGTTTTTATATTGCCGGGTGTTTATGAGAAAATCGGAATTGGCCATCAGTTATGGCTAAACAATCCTTATTCCAATGCTCTAGTTGGTGCACTTATATTTTATCTTATTACTTTTTGGGCGGTGAAATATATAGAATCCGCGCTTAATTGGCTTGAGGAACGATTAACACGTATTTCTGGTGCAACAATTGCATACGGGGGGCTAGGTCTGATTATTGGGCTAGTCATTGCATTTTTTGCTGGAAATGCATTTAGCCAAACGAAGATTCCGATTGTAGATTCTGTTGTTCCAGTTGTTTTAACACTTTTACTTAGTTATCTGGGTTTTCGAGTTGGCGTGAGTCGCAGAAATGAACTCGGGACATTATTTGCTGGGAAAAATGCACGTAAAAAACTGGTTGCTGGCCAAGCTAATGCCAATCAATCTGCTACAGAGGACTATAAAATTCTCGATACGAGTGTTATAATTGACGGGAGAATCGCGGATATTCTGATGACCGGTTTTTTAAATGGAACGATTGTCATCCCGCTCTTTGTGCTAGCCGAACTGCAGCATATCGCGGATTCATCGGACACGCTTAAAAGAACGCGTGGGCGAAGAGGGCTTGATATTTTAAATCGTATTCAAAAAGAGGGAAATATTCGAGTTGAAATGTATGAAGGTGATTTCGAAGATATTCCTGAAGTAGATGCGAAGCTGGTAAAATTAGCCAAGAATATGAATGGAACGGTTGTTACGAACGACTACAACTTGAATAAAGTTTGTGAGTTTCAAAATGTTCCTGTGTTAAATATCAATGATCTGGCTAATGCCGTGAAACCTGTTGTTTTGCCGGGAGAATCAATGAACGTTCTTGTCGTGAAAGACGGGAAGGAACACAATCAAGGCGTTGCTTACTTAGACGATGGGACGATGATTGTCGTTGAAGACGGACATCGCTTCATTAATGAAGCCATTGATGTGGTGGTTACGAGTGTGCTTCAAACTTCTGCTGGAAGAATGATTTTCGCGAAACCGAATTAAAACAGGATTCAGGAGCTAAAGAAATGGACTATGAACTAATTTTTCTTGCTGCTGGGCAAGGAAAGCGCATGAACACAAATCAAAATAAAATGTGGCTTGAGCTAGCTAGTGAACCGATTTTTGTTCATGCGCTTAAGCCTTTTCTTGCCGATTCTCGCTGTAAACATGTAATTGTTGTTTGCCAGGCGGATGAAAAGCATATTGTAGAGCATTTTCTAGAAAGAATGACACTTTCCGCATCTGAACTTGCGCGAATTGAACTGGTTTCTGGCGGAGCTGAGCGACAGTATAGTGTTAAAAATGGTCTTGCCAAGTGTGGAACAGCTGAGCTTGTGCTTGTACACGACGGAGCACGTCCATTTGTTTCACTAGATATGATCGATCGCTTATGTGAGACGGCTAGCTGTGAAGGAGCTGCAATTTGTGCTGTGAAAGTAAAAGATACTGTGAAGCGAGTGGAACAAGGGATTGTGCAAGAAACCCTTGATCGGGAAAAGCTTTGGCAAGTCCAAACCCCACAAGCGTTTAAGCAAGAAACGTTAAAAAAGGCTCACGCACAAGCTGCGATTGATGACTTTCTCGGGACAGATGAGGCGAGTCTTGTCGAACGCCTTGGTGTACCCATCCAAATAGTTGAAGGAAGCTACTACAATATTAAAATAACGACACCTGAAGATCTGCCGTTAGCACGGGCGATTTTAGGAGAACGAGAGGGGAATTAGCATTGATTCGAATTGGGCAAGGTTATGATGTGCATCAACTGGTCGAGGGAAGAAAGCTGGTAATTGGTGGTATTGAGATTCCGCATGAAAAAGGACTACTTGGTCATAGCGATGCGGATGTATTGCTTCATGCGATAACAGATGCCGTTATTGGCGCGGTTGCGAAGCGAGATATTGGCCACTTTTTTCCTGATACAGATGCGGCTTATAAAGATGCTGATTCTGCTGAATTGCTTCGCGAAGTCTTTCGAGAGGTGAAAGAAGAAGGTTACCTGCTTTCCAATCTAGACTGCACGATTATAGCGGAGCAACCTAAAATGGCGCCATACATTGATGCGATGCGAAACCGGATTGCTGAATTACTGGATGCAGAGATTGATCAAGTGAATGTGAAGGCGACGACTTCTGAAAAACTCGGCTTTGCTGGCCGGGGTGAAGGGATTATAAGTTTAGCAGTTGTTTTGCTTGAAAAATAAAAACGAGGAGTGAAGGATTTTGTCAGACAATAAAAAAGTACGAGTGCGTTATGCGCCTAGTCCAACCGGTTATTTGCATATTGGGAATGCGCGAACCGCTCTTTTCAATTATTTATTTGCACGTCATAATGGTGGAGATTTTGTCATTCGGATTGAAGATACCGATGCAAAACGAAACGTTGAAGGCGGCGAAGAAAGCCAAATGCGGAATTTGAAGTGGCTTGGAATTGACTGGGATGAAGGCGTCGATAAACCAGGAAATTTTGGTCCATACCGTCAATCGGAAAGAACGCATATTTATGATCCGCTAATTGAACAACTTTTAGATGAAGGAAAAGCTTATAAATGTTATTGTACGGAAGAAGAACTAGAAGCAGAACGTGAAGCGCAAAAAGCACGCGGTGAAATGCCTCGTTATAGCGGGAAATGTCGTCATTTGACAGAAGCAGAACGTGCGGAAAAAGAAGCGCAAGGTTTGAAGCCGAGTATTCGTTTTCTTGTTCCGGAAAATGAAACGATCACTTTTAACGACATGGTGAAAGATGAAGTTTCCTTTGATACAAATGGAATTGGCGATTTTGTTATCGCGAAAAAAGATGGCATGCCAACTTATAATTTTGCGGTGGCAGTGGATGACCATTTGATGGAAATGACGCATGTCTTGCGTGGTGATGACCACATTTCAAATACACCGAAACAAATTATGATTTATAATGCATTTGGATGGGAACCGCCAACTTTTGGTCATATGACGTTGATTGTCAATGAAAGTCGCCGTAAATTAAGTAAGCGTGATGGTTCGATTATTCAATTTATCGAGCAGTATCGCGACTTAGGCTATTTGCCGGAAGCATTATTTAACTTCATTGCCATGCTGGGTTGGTCTCCAGAAGGGGAAGAAGAAATCTTTTCTAAAGAAGAATTCATCAAAATTTTCGATCCAAAACGTTTATCGAAATCACCTGCGCTGTTTGATAAGCAAAAGTTGACTTGGGTAAATAACCAATATGTGAAGAAACTACCATTAAACGATGTAGTGGAGCTAGCTTTACCGCATCTTCAAGAAGCAGGTGTTGTTTCGAAAGAGATGACTAATGAAGAACGCGATTGGGTGCATAAACTTGTGTCACTTTACCACGAACAAATGAGTTATGGCGCGGAAATTGTTGGTTTGTCGGAAATGTTTTTTGCGGATGCAAGTGAAATGACATTTGATGATGAAGAAAAAGAAGTTCTTGCCGCTGAAACGGTGCCGACAGTGATTGAAGCTTTTGCGAAAGAAGCAGAAACACTGGAACCATTTGAAGCAGACGAAGTGAAAGCAGCGATTAAACGAGTGCAAAAAGAAATGGGTGTGAAAGGAAAAGGTTTGTTCATGCCAATTCGGATTGTAACGACAGGAGAAATGCACGGACCAGAACTTCCGCTTGCGATCGAAGTACTCGGACGCGAAAAAGTTTTGAATCGATTGCATAATTGGCTAGAAAAGAATAAATAAGAAAATGAACTGCCTACGCGCAAAAAGCGCGTAGGCAGTTTTGCGTTACAAGTAGGTACATAGACGGTTTTCGCCTATCAAATGTTTGAAGTCTCTTCCACGTTTCTTGCGAAAAAATTGGTCAGACGTGAGGTGGAATCTATGTTATGATAAAATAGAATTATTAATTCCCTTGTACTGGAGTGACTGATAGAAAAACAGAGTGTATTTGGGAAGGAGGCGCGCAATGGGACAGCAGAGCGCAATTACACAAAAAGAAAAAATACTAAGATTTAGTCATGGAAAGTCAACACCTTTTTTGTTTGAAAAGTTATAGGGAAAAGAAAAATAAAGGAGTTGCTTATGAAGAAGACAGGAGTAGTTTTTTGGGTTTCCTTTTTTCTAGTACTATCTGCAGTTTTACTGGGAACCGTTTTCCCAAAAGGATTTGAAAAAATTACCGCCAATATTCAAAGCTTTTTAACCTCGACATTTGGCTGGTATTATTTACTGGTTGTTGTTGTGATCGTAGCCTTTTGTATTTTCCTTATTTTAAGTCCAATAGGTGCAATTCGTTTAGGACAACCAGATGATGTACCAGAATATAGTAATCGCTCATGGTTTGCGATGTTGTTTAGTGCTGGAATGGGGATTGGTCTTGTGTTCTGGGGAGCTGCAGAACCACTTTCACACTTTGCGATAAACGCACCAGGAGGAGATACTGGAACTCAAACCGCGCTAACACAATCTCTGCGCTATACCTTTTTCCACTGGGGGATTTCTGCGTGGGCGATTTATGCGGTTGTAGCGCTCGCGCTTGCGTATTTTAAATTTAGAAAAAAAGCGCCTGGTTTAATCAGTGCGACGCTTTACCCGGTATTAGGTAAACAATCTCATGGCTGGCTCGCGCATGTGGTCGATATCATTGCTGTTTTTGCGACAGTTATTGGTGTAGCTACAACTCTCGGGCTAGGAGCACAGCAAATTAATGGGGGACTTGCTTATCTAGCAGGTGTTCCAGTTAATTTCACCGTTCAAATGATCATCATTATTATCGTAACCATTTTATTTATGATTTCTGCTTCAACTGGATTAAATAAAGGCATTCAACTTTTGAGTAATGTCAATTTGTACATTGCAGCTATTTTACTTGTCCTCACTTTGTTTTTAGGGCCAACTGTAAAAATTATGAATGAATTTACAAATGGTTTTGGTGCTTACTTACAGAATTTTATTCAAATGAGTTTTCGAACCACGCCAGGAGATGCAGCTGGTCGTGAATGGATAAATAGTTGGACCATCTTTTACTGGGCTTGGTGGATGTCCTGGTCACCATTTGTTGGCTTTTTCATCGCACGAATTTCAAAAGGACGGACGATCCGCGAATTTTTAATGGGTGTTATCGTTCTCCCGACGATTGTGAGCACACTTTGGTTTGCTGTTTTCGGCGGGACGGCAATTGATGTACAGGAAACGGCAAATTCGGCACTGAAAAACTTACCAACAGAACAAGTTCTTTTTGGCGCCTTTAATGAATTGCCATGGAGCACATTGCTATCTGTTGTGGCGATCATTTTAATTGCAGTATTCTTCGTGACGTCGGCAGATTCAGCAACATTTGTTCTAGGAATTCAAACGACGAATGGAGTAATGAACCCGAGTTTCCAAATCAAGATCGTCTGGGGGATTCTCCAAGCAGGCATTGCGAGCACATTGCTATTTGCTGGTGGATTACAAGGCTTGCAAAATGCTGCGATAATTGTCGCTTTTCCGTTTTCCATCGTGATTTTACTGATGATAGTTTCGCTTTATATATCGCTCACAAAAGAACAGGAAAAGTTGGGCTTATACGTAAGGCCGAAGAAATCACAACGTAAATATTTGTAAAACGAGCGGCGGGACTTCGCTGAATTTCATTAGGTTAAAAACTAAGATATGCTTCTTGCATATCTTAGTTTTTTATTTATTGTCAATAAATAAAGAGAGGGCTATAACAGAAATAAAGAAGCTTTATTTGAGGAGATTCCCCCCTTTTCTTTTTATCTATGTAAAAAAAGGACGGAATGCGTTTTTAGCAGTAGCACACAGGGTATTTGTAAATTATTATATCAGCAAGAAAAAATCAGCTGGTGATTTTTCGTGAAATAGGCAAAAATAACCTTTTAGTTTCTTGAAAAAGTAATTATTTTCATGTTTTGTCATAATTTATTCATAATTATTTTGTAAAATGGGAGGCAAATGAATGTACGGGGGGATTCAATGCAATTTATTCGAAAGAACTGGATGTATCTGATTATTATTGTGCTATTTGGTGGAATCCTTTTAACGGTTAGTATAAATAAAGAAGAGGCGGCAAGTAATAATTATCTGTTAGATAAAACGCTCATTTCAGAGCAGGAAAAAATTGATGAAAAAATGACCGAAGATAGTAAAGAAGCGACATTCAAAAACCCTTACACAAAACTTAATCCTTATGGAACAGCACCATTATCTGCAGTTGCGATTTTTGAAACGGAGGAGCCGACTAAAATTTCGCTTGAAGTAAAGGGTGAAACAGCAGAAACAACCATTAAAACTTCTAATTCGTCATATAAAACAAAACACCATCTTTCTATTTTAGGTTTATATGCGGATAAAAATAATACTGTAACTATAACTGCAGAAACGAAAGATGGGATGAAAGCAACGAAGGTGGTTTCCGTTCGAACGAAAGCACTTCCGAAAGATTTTACAAAACTAGATGTTACAAAAGCAAATACAACAAAAATGGAGCAGACGGATAGTTCACTTACTTTTGTTGTGCCAAGTACAAAATGGGCATATGGGGTCGATTCTGCGGGGGAAGTTCGTTATTATTCAACCAAGTATAACAGTCATGTATTTAAAGAATTGAAAAATGGTCATCTTTTATATTTAACAAAATATGAAAATAGCGATGATACATACTCATTATTACTTGAAACGGATTATGTTGGTAAAATCTATCGTGCTTATAAAATGAAAAGTGATGCTGAAAGTGAAACATCTGGTTCTTCTCAGAAGTCTGCGATCCATCATGATGCGATTGAGCTTCCGTCAGGGAATTTACTACTAACTATTAATGATGAAACAAAATATATGGAAGATACAATGATTGAAATCAATCGAAACACTGGAGAGGTTGTAAAAGAAATTGATTTGAAGAATATATTGCCAGCTAAATTTTATAAGAGTTTTTCAGCGAGAGGGGACGGGAAAATAGATTGGTTCCATCAAAATGCAGTTGTTTATGACACAAGCGATGATAGTATTATCATTTCTGGGAGAAATCAAGATACAGTCATGAAACTCGATTATGAGACCAGTCAAATTAAATGGATATTAGCGGATGATGAAGGCTGGCCCGTAAACTATCAAAAATATTTGTTAAAAAGCGTCGATAATGTTATGAAATTCCCGACAGGACAACATGCACCGATTATCTTACCGGATCAAGATAATAATGATGAAACTGTGGATATTCTTCTGTATGACAATAATGTTGTAGTAAGTCGCGGAGACGCACAAGAGTCGAAAAAATATAGTCAAGCCATTCAGTATAGGATTAATGAAAAAAATAAAACTATCGAAGAAGTTTGGTCTTATGGGAAAGAGCGAGGTGAGGGATATTTTACGAATATCATCGGTAGCGCAAGGTATATGCCGACGACGGGCAATAGATTGGTGAACTTCGGTTATTTAGCAGAGGGAAAGGAAAGTAGGATTGTTGAAGTTGATAAAAATGGTAAAGTAGTTTATGAACTACGCCTTTCAGATTTCCCTTCATCAGCATGGAGTTACCGAGCGGAAAGGTTCTCTCTTTATTCGGGAAACAAAGAGTAAAGCTTTATCAATGAAAAAGCCAAGGTTTGAGATAAACCTTGGCTTTCTTATTTAGTTACCAACAACAGATGAACCTCCAAAATATAATATCAAAGAGGTAATATAAACTCAATTTATCTGGTTGTATAGATAAAATAGAAGATTAAAAAGTTTTTCATCCAAAAAACGCTACCAATAATGATAGAAACAGTAAGTTTTTCTTCAATATTTTGATATCACGGATTAAAGCTCGGAAAAAGTATGAAGAAGTTCTTTTTCGATAATTGCAGAGGAGAACTGTTTATTTACCTGCTTATCAAGTTAATGATTGCCGTCATTAACATTATCCTACTTTGCATAAATTAATATATAGTATACAAAAAAACTACAACTTTCAAAGGAAATAAACTTTATTCATAAGTAATTTAGATACAATTATTTTCTGTTACAAACAATTTTGTACAAATGAAAACTTTTTTAGAAATTTACTTGCAAACCCCTATAAAACATGATATATTAATAAACGTGCCAGCGAGAGATAATAGTAAAAGAACAAAATTCCTTCGAAATTTTTTGGGGAAATTGTTGACTTTCACGTCTGGCTAGTGTAGTATGTAAGAGTTGCTGATAAAAAGGCGGCGAAGAAAGAATGACCTTTGAAAACTGAACAAAAAGAAGACGAAAAAGCGATGAGACAGTATGTTTCACCAATTAATTCGCAGGACAGGAAATCGAGAGCGATTTCCAAAAAACAAGTAAGAAAGCTAGCAAAGTCAATTTTGGCGCTAAGGAGACTTATTCACGGTGTTGGATAAGTATTCAAATTCCATTTATTTTAAAGAGAGTTTGATCCTGGCTCA
>NZ_JAARRM010000009.1:0-7316 GCF_014223975.1 Listeria aquatica
TTGAATACTTATCCAACACCGTGAATAAGTCTCCTTAGCGCCAAAATTGACTTTGCTAGCTTTCTTGCTTGTTTTTTGGAAATCGCTCTCGATTTCCTGTCCTGCGAATTGATTGGTGAAACATATTGTCTCATCGCTTTTTCGTCTTCTTTTTGTTCAGTTTTCAAAGGTCGATTTTTTGAGTTGACGTTGCGCGTTTAGCGCATCAGCAACGTTTATTAATATACCAATTTTTAAGCCTCTCGTCAATAGATTTCCAAAACTTTTTTCATTTTATTTTGCACACATGCAATTTTTGCATATGCACGCAACAATTTTTCTCAATTGAATCACTTTAAACCTGCTGATACATCAGACTTGACGATAACTTCATCTGCCAAATTCAAAAAAGACTCATTTAATAGATCTTCTGGATTGTATATCCCGTCTACATATCCATTTGTATTTTTATTAGGCTGTTCCATCCAAAGTTGAGTCAGAAGATCAACATCTAAATCAGCAGCCACCTTTTTCCCTCCGCCTACTCCAAATAGCTCTACTAAATGTCCATCAATATTTATCGCAGTCATATTTTCCACCACTCCTAGAATGTGATGTCCATTTTTTCTAGCCATATATCCTGCGCGAGAAGCTACTTGTGCGGCAGCATAGTGAGGTGTTGTTACGATTAGTTCATAACAACTCGGAAGGAGCGTATGGATATCCAGTGCGACATCCCCCGTTCCAGGTGGTAAATCAATAATTAAATAATCCAATTCTCCCCATTTCACTTCTTCTAAGAACATTTTCACCATTTTCCCAAGCATCGGTCCACGCCAAATAACCGGTTCTCCCGACTCAACAAAGAAATCCATCGAAATCATTTTCACGCCGTGTGTTTCAACAGGAACAATGAAGTTTCCCTCTTTTTTTGGTGCAGTCATCTCCCCAAAAAGTACAGGTAAACTAAATCCGTAAATATCCGCATCAAGCACCCCAACTTTTTTACCCCGACTAGCAAGTGCAACAGCTAGATTAGCTGCAATTGTGGACTTTCCAACGCCGCCTTTTCCACTTGCAACAGCTATAAACTTAGTTTTACTTGATTCACTTAAAATGCCCTCACGTTGTTCTAAAATCGAATTGATGACATCTGAAGCTAAATAATGCAGATCCAGCACAATGTCTTCAAATCCAAATTGTCCTAGCATCTCCTGTATATTTTCTGAAAAAGCCACTTTATCAACTTCAGGATCGGCAAGAGCTAACTGAAGAATAACTTTGTCAGGCTTAATTACTTCTATTCCTAAGACACCATTCGTTTCTTCAAGCGTCGCCTCTAATACTGGGTCTACTAGGCGGTTAATTAGTTTCCCAACTTGTTGTTCATTTAACATGATTTCCCCTCCATGAAATTATCGAATTCGGTTTCCCCATTATAGCATAGCCCTCTCATTTTTTCACAAACAAGCTTTACTAACAAAAAAAGATGAGTCTCCATCGCCCCATCTTTTTTCGTTTACTTATTGTGAAAGTAGCTCTACTTCAAGTTATTTCTTAATTACAATGTTCATGAGTGATAGACCGTTCCATCTGAATTGTAATATGTGAAACATGGAACTGATTTTCAATCTTGGAGCGAATTCTTTCTAGTAACACATCCCTATCAACATCTTCAGCTACTTGCAGATGAACCGTAAGCGAAGGAAAATCAGATGAAATTGACCAGACGTGTAAATCATGAACACTTTCAATTTCAGGTTGTTCAAGCAGGTAATTTCGAATCCCCTCAATTTCAACATTCGCTGGCTTTCCCTCCATCAATATTTGAATAGATTCACGAAAGACTCGAATGCCGCTGATCAAAACAAAAATGGATACTAATACACTTGCAATCGGATCCGCGATATTCCATCCGAAGAAAATAATAAGTAGTGCGGCCGCAATTGCCCCAACAGAGCCAAGCAGATCACCTAATACATGCAAAAAAGCACTTCGCATATTTAAATTACCACTTGTGTCCCCTTTTGCAAGAATATAAGCCACTAAAATATTCACTAACAACCCTAAAACAGAGATTGTCATCATGCCAGAACCAATAACTTGTTTCGGTTCAAAAAAGCGATGATAGGCCTCATAAAAAATAAATAAAGAAATGATGATTAAAGTTAATCCATTAAAAAAAGCAGCTAAAATCTCAAATCTCCGATAGCCATAAGTTTTGGAATCGCTCGCTGCTTTTTCCCCAAACTTAAACGCTAGCAAACTAAGCCCCAGCGCAACTGCATCACTTAGCATATGTCCAGCATCTGATAAAAGCGCTAAACTATTAGTTAATATTCCCCCGATCACTTCAGCTACCATGAAGCCGGCAATCAAGATAAAACTGATAAAAAGTGCTTTTTTATTGGCACTATGAGTGTGATGGTGCCCATGTCCATGATGATCATGTGAATGATGTTGTCCCATCGCTATTCCTCCCAATTTCTTTATATGTCAATATTAGCATATACACATAATACAAGCAACCTTTTTCATAAAAAAACCGAAACCCCAAAAGGTTTCGGTTTTCCAAAATACCATTAAGATTTGGCTTTAGTTTTAGCTTTTCGGTTGGTCTTTTTAGTTGCATTTGCTACCTTATCTTTCTTCCGGACCTCAAGCTCGCCATCTTTCACACCAATTTCAACAATATCTCCTGGCTCGATGTTTTTGCGTAACAGTTCTTCAGAAAGGCGATCTTCAATATTTTTCTGAATCGCACGTTTAAGTGGACGAGCACCGTATTCCGGATCATACCCCTCTTTTGCAATTTTCGCTTTTGCTCCTTCTGTGAGTTTCACATGAATATCTCGTTCAGCGAGCCGTTTTGTAAGCTGCGAAGTCAGCAAAGTAACAATTTGTTTGAGTTCTTTTTCTGTCAACGAATGGAAAACAATCGTTTCATCAATTCGGTTAATGAATTCAGGACGGAATGCACGTTTCAATTCTTGCATCACTCGGTGTTCCATCGCTTTATAGTCCTGCGTCAAATCTGTGACATTAAATCCAACAGACTTGTCTTCTTTCATTTCTTGTGCCCCAATATTTGATGTCATGATAATGACCGTATTTCTAAAGTCAACCACGCGACCCTTAGAATCCGTCAAGCGTCCATCATCAAGAACTTGAAGTAACATATTAAACACATCTGGGTGTGCTTTTTCAATTTCATCAAGCAAAACAACAGAATACGGATTTTGACGAATTTTCTCAGTAAGCTGTCCACCTTCTTCATAACCTACATAGCCTGGAGGAGAACCGACTAGACGCGCAGTCGAGAATTTTTCCATATACTCCGACATATCAACACGGATCATTGCACTTTCATCACCAAACATCGACTCCGCGAGGGCTTTAGCAAGTTCCGTTTTCCCCACCCCTGTTGGACCGAGAAAGATAAATGAACCAATTGGACGCTTCGGATCTTTTAGTCCCGCTCTCGCACGACGTACTGCGAGTGCAACAGCTTTCACCGCTTCATCCTGACCAATAACACGCTGATGAAGCACTTTTTCCATGTTGAGCAGTTTATCCGTTTCCGTTTCAGCAATTTTGGTAACCGGAATACCTGTCCAGCTAGAAACAACTTCTGCGACTATTTCTTCCGTAACTTGGCTATTGTCACGCCCTTGTTTCTCTTTCCAATTTGTTTTTTTCTCTTCTAATTGCTGCCTAATTTTCTTTTCCTTATCACGGAAAGCAGCAGCTTTTTCAAATTCCTGTCCTTGTACAGCTGCATCTTTTTCTTTCTTAAGTTCGCTTAACTCCGCTTCAAGGTCTTTCAAATTTGAAGGAGTCGTATAAGCTTTCAAACGAACTTTAGAACCCGCTTCATCAATAACATCAATGGCCTTATCTGGCAAGAAACGATCTGAGATATAGCGATCAGAAAGCCTTACAGCAGCTTCCAGAGCTTCATCTGTAATCGCTACTCGGTGATGTGCTTCATAGCGATCTCGCAACCCATTAAGAATTTGAATGGATTCATCAATAGTTGGTTCCCCAACTTTAATCGGTTGGAAACGACGCTCTAAAGCCGCATCTTTTTCGATATACTTTCGGTACTCATCAAGCGTTGTTGCACCGATGCATTGCAATTCACCACGTGCTAGAGGTGGCTTTAAAATATTGGAAGCATCAATGGCACCTTCAGCTCCACCAGCCCCAATCAAGGTATGGAGTTCATCAATAAACAGAATGACATTGCCAGCTTGACGAATTTCATCCATCACTTTCTTCAGTCTGTCTTCAAACTCACCACGATATTTCGTTCCAGCAACGACCGTTCCCATGTCAAGCGTCATCACACGTTTTCCACGTAGCGTTTCTGGGACTTCATTACGAACAATTTGTTGCGCTAAGCCTTCCGCAATCGCTGTCTTCCCAACCCCAGGTTCCCCGATTAAAACGGGGTTATTTTTCGTGCGTCGACTCAATACTTCAATTACACGCTGAATTTCTTTTGCACGACCAATCACAGGGTCGAGGTTATCTTCTCGTGCAATGACCGTCAAATCACGCGCTAAACTGTCAAGTGTCGGTGTTGCTTGCGTATTTGTTTGTCTTCCGGCAGTTCCATTATCCCCGCCGCCAAGAAGCTGAAGTACTTGTTGACGCGCTTTGTTTAGGCTAACCCCTAAATTGCTGAGCACCCGAGCTGCCACGCCTTCACCTTCACGAATCAAACCAAGTAAAATATGTTCTGTTCCCACATAGCTGTGTCCGAGTTTGCGTGCTTCATCCATAGAAAGCTCAATAACTTTTTTTGCACGCGGTGTATATTGAATCGTCGTAACGGTTTTTTCACCTTGACCAATTAATTCTTCTACTTCTTGTTGAACTTTTTCTGAGCTGATTCCAAGTTCATAAAGTGCCTTTGCGGCAATCCCTTCCCCTTCACGTACTAAACCAAGTAAAATATGTTCTGTTCCAAGATTGCTATGATTGAGTCGCATTGCCTCTTCCTGGGATAGGGCAAGAACTTTCTGGGCTCTTTGTGTAAAACGTCCAAACATCATATCGTTTTCCTCCTTTGCGGCCATCCATTAAACTTCTTCAAGAATATCACGAATAACCGATGCTCGAATTACTTTTTCCTCTGATTCATTCATATCTTGCCCCCTGGCTTTTCGTAAAAAGGCTGGTTGCGAAAATATTAGCAGTTCATTAATTTTTTGGCGAGAGATATGCTCAAAATAACCTAATTCAATTCCGAGACGTAAGTCCGAAATCGCTTCTCCACTTTCTCGCATTGAAATCACACGGCTATTTTTTAAAACTCCATAAGCCCTATAAACACGATCTTCAAGGGAAATATGAAATTTTTGTTTCAAATTTGTCCGACTAACACGCTCTTGCATGATCACCTGTTCCATAATTTGTGTTAAATCACTAACAATTTCTTCTTCTGTCTTTCCAAGTGTTATCTGATTAGAAATTTGAAAAATATTGCTTTCTGACCGGCTCCCTTCGCCGTAAATCCCACGAATGACAAAGCCAATGCTTCTAAGCGCGTCAACTACTTTTTTCAGCCGTTTGGTTGCAACAAGTCCCGGCAAATGAACCATCACCGAAGCACGCAATCCTGTCCCTAAGTTCGTAATACAACTTGTAAGATAACCGAACTCTTTGTGAAAAGCGAAGGGGTAGGCTTGCTCAATTTGTTCAGTCATCCGAAGCGCATTTTCGAGCGCTGTGAACAGCCCAAGGCCAGGTTCAAGGCATTGCACGCGCAAGTGATCCTCTTCATTTGTCATAATACTCAAGTTCTCAGTAGGACTAATAAACACAGCCCCGTGTTCACTTTCGTTCATCAAATACGGACTAATCAAATGTTTCTCTACTAGAAGCGCTCGGTCAAGTATCCCAAGCTCCTCCATCTTAAACAAAAGAAAAGAATTATCCACTACTCTTCTAACCCGTTCTACAACCGCATCCCGTTGCTCATAAAATGGGAAAAGCTCATCCTCAAAGTTTCTTGCAATCCGAACACGCGAGCTAAGAACAATATCTGCATCATCACCATCTTTCGACAGCCACGAGCTTAGCACGGGAGCCAAAACACGATTTTGTTCCGTCATTCCTCTTCACCCGCCTTCCCTTCCAGTGAACGAATTTCATCGCGCAACCGAGCTGCTTCCTCAAAGTTCTCCATTTCAACCATTTTTTGGATTTGTTCTCTGAGTGCCAAAATACGTTCCTCGCGCTCCGATTCAGCCACAAAAGCATCCGGAACTTTCCCTACATGCTTTGTATTACCACCTTGCACCTGTTTCGCAGCTTGCAAAATCTGTTCATAAAAAGCATCGTAGCAATGTGGACACCCTGCCCGATTTGTCTTACGAAAAGTATCAAAATCAAGCCCACAGTTATCACACACAAGCTGCTTTTTCTCCGAAGTTCTGTTTTTTGCAACTTTATTTCCATCAAGCATTGACAAAAAGCTAAGAGCCAATTCGTTAAAAGCTTGGATTTTATTCTCTTCTTCCTGATTGGCGCAGCTTTCACATAGATACACTTCTTCAAGTGTTCCATCCGAGTGCAAATGCTGAATCCTAGTTATCGCTTCATTTTCCCCACAACGTTCACAAAGCATCTTCTCACTCCAATCAGTCATACTTTAAAGCTGTAAGCATTGCTTCCAAAATACGACTTCTTAAAATATCCCGATCTGGCAAAGGAATGATTAAAACTTGACGGTCTAAAGCTGACACCATCATTCTTGCTTCCTTCTTTGTCACAACTTCTTCTTCTAAAAGTCTTAACACTACATCTTCAGCAAAAGCTTGCGATACTTTTTTTTCATGTACCATCGCAATAATAGCATCAAGTAGTTGTAATTGGTCATTCATTTTCACTTTAATAATTCGAATGTAACCACCACCGCCTCGCTTACTTTCAACAATGTAGCCACGTTCCATAGTAAATCGTGTATTGATTACATAATTAATTTGAGAAGGCACACACTCAAATTTATCTGCTATTTCGCTTCGCTTTATTTCAACTGCTTCATTTGCTTCTAATACCTGTTTTAAATAGGCTTCAATTATATCAGATATATTTCTCATTTGAATACTCCTTTCTTGCACAATCGAGAAACCATCACTTGACTTTGACTATAGTTGACTTTAATTATACATGATGATGCGCAAGTTGCGCAAGTAGACTGATTGCATAAAAAAGCGCTTGAAATCTTAAAGACTTCAAGCGCTTTACATGTGCCCGGCGGCGACCTACTCTCACAGGGGGAAGCCCCCAACTACCATCGGCGCGGAGAAGCTTAACTACCGTGTTCG